>KI912066.1:42625-46065 GCA_000517005.1 Microvirga lupini | reverse complement strand
GCAGATTTGGAATGAAGCGTCACTGAAACCTCCATATCGCCGCACGAACACGCGCGCTAGACTTGCAAGATGGTGTATTGCACGGACCTGTTCACCCTGGGAGATGTGACAGGATCGGGGTTGCCTATTGTGGACACGGGCGCCCCGTATCTGACGACGAGCTTCAATCACAGGTCTGGATCTTCCTTCCCCAATTGCTCTCCGGCACGGGCACATCGAAGCCGTTCAGGGTCACTGCGACGAGGCAGTAGAGCCCGACCAGATAGATCAGTTCTGCAGCACCATTCTGGCCAAAGGTCGCCACTGCCTGACGATAGACCAGCTCGGGAAGGGCGCTGCCCAGCCACGATGGTCGCGACCTTTTCGTCTGGTAGCCCGCGAGCCTCTGCGACAAGAACGTGGGCGTAAAGCTCGTAGGCTGAGAGAAAGTGCGCCCCGGTGACGAGGGTGGCGACTTCGCAAACCGGTCGCGGCAATGCCGGCGAAGTGGAGAGAGCTTTGACGAGATGCCATAATGGGCTGCCGAACCTCGGAAGATGCAGCCATGGGTTCCAAGGACCGATCAACGCACCCTCGTTGTTGATGGCCCAAAAGTCATTGAATCGGCTCTCGATGCCAATTCGCATGTCATCATAGAGTGCGTGCTGTTGAGAGCCGAGATCGGAAGGGGAGAGTAGAGCGAGACGCATGACAAACTCCTCAAGTTCCGGGTCATCAGGGATAGCCCAACGGCCCCAGTTTCTTTCAACGCAATCGTTGTTGTTCTGGCCGTCGTTCCGGTGGAGGTCCATGGCCGCATGGCAGGTCGATGAGACATCAAGCGTCGACACGCCCCTCCCTTTCCGATTGTGGGCTGCCACGGGTGCAAACACGGTTTCGTCCCCGTCATTCGCTTCGCCCACGTCGTGCCCATCTGTCGCGGGCACTACAGGAAAAATGCACTGTGGTGCCTCGGAGCCTGCGAAATCGCCTCGCCACGTCAATGATACGCGCGTGGTCCGGGGTCCCCACGGCAGTTGCGATTGCCACTACAGGTGCACTGATGCACTGCGCCTGATCAGGACCTGTTGCAAACTTGCTTCTACTTACTTGTCGCACCTCCGCTGTGCAGGCGCAGCTGGGAAATCAAGCACTCAACGAGTATGGCGCAGCGTCAAAACAGCATCTGAAGTGGCTATGCTTCCTATTTGCAACAGGTCCGACCTCGTTAGATCACCTCCTGGAACAAATAGAATCCGTTGAGGGGGATCACGAGCTTCGCGGCGGCTTCGTTAAATCCGGTTAGCACCGGCGACGCTTCGGTATTGATCCCTCCCATGAAGTCCCAGATTGTCGCGCTGAGGAAGCCAGGAGTCGGGGAGTCTTCTGGCACCACACAGCAGAGCGCACTACAGCCCTTGCGCCGGAACAAGTTGTAGATACCCATTGCTTTCCCCCTACTCTCCTGCCAATGACCTGACTTGGCGCTCGTTTTCGAGCGCCATAGACCTCGTGCATTCCCCCGTTTACGGACGCAACCGCAAGCCGCTAACCTGGCTGACGTCATCCTCACAACCTAGACCAGACAAGCACGCCGATCCCCTGTCAGATCTCGCAGGCAGACGCGCGATTTGGAATGGACTATCCGGATTGATGTCATTTTCTCGTAGTTGCCGACATCGACAGGTGTACCGGCGGAGTGAGCGGGCGCGAGCCCCCATCGGGAGAGTTTGTCCTTTGGTGAACGGGTGTCGTATGTTCCGCATCGCTGGCCCTCTGGATGCACCGCTGAGGCTCGCTCTTCCGTACTTCCGGTCCGAGAAACGGTGGAGCGCCCGTGTACTTCTGGGCGGTATCGTGGCGGTGCAACTCGGCCAGGTGGCGCTCACTGTGGCACTGAATAAATGGAACAACACCTTCTACAACGCTCTTCAGGATATGGACTAGAGCGTATTCGCACATCAGCTCATGATCTTCGCCGGCCTGGCGAGTGCCGCGATCGTGCTCAGGTCCATCAACTTTATTTGTCGCAGTGGCTGCAGATCCGGTGGCGGCGGTGGATGAGCGAACGCTATCTGCGCGTGGCTCTCCGAGGGAACGCACTATCGCATTCACGGGCAGAGCCACCGTACAGACAACCCTGATCAACGCATCGCGGACGACGCCCAACTTTTTCATCAGCCAGACATTGTCAATTGGTGTCGACTTCCTCCGTTCGCTCGTCACGCTGATCTCACTCGGCATCATTCTGTGGGCTTCTCGGCATCGGTTCTCCTGTCCCTGTTCGGGACGAGCTTTGTCATTCCAGGGTACCTGATCTGGGGAGCATTCCTGTACGCGGCGGCCGGCACTTGGATCACCCATGTGATCGGCCGCCCACTTGTCCGACTCAACTTCGCCCAGCAGCGCTATGAAGCAGACTTCCGATTTGTCCTCGTGCGGCTGCGGGAGAACACGGAGGAGGTCGCCCCGCTGGGTGGGGAGAGCGCCGAGACGGAACGGCTTAGCACAAGGCTTAGCTCCATTATGTCGAACTGGTTCCAGATCATGTCACGCCAGAAGTGCCTGGCCTTCTTTACGGCGGGGTACTCGCAGGCCGCTGGTTTCTTCCCATTCATCGTAGTCAGCCCCCCTATTTCTCTGGGGCTCTGCAGCTCAGCGGCCTTATACAGACGGCCTCCGCATTCGGTCAGGTACAATTGTCCTTTTCCTACCTGGTCACGGCGTATACGACCCTGGCGGACTCTGGCCTCGGTCGCTCGCGGAATGCCTGGACCAGGTGGGAGACTGGTCGAGGCAGCTCTCCGGTGGCGAGCAACAGCGCGTTGGGTTCGCTCGCGCGCTGCTGCATCGTCCGGACTGGCTCATCCTCGACGAGGCAACATCGGCCCTCGATGAGGCCGCCGAGGCGAGCCTTTACGCATTGCTGATCCGCAGGCTAGGAGGGGCGGGTGTGACTTCGATGGGGCATCGATCAAGCCTGATCCGCCTGCACGATCGCGTGATCAGTTTCGCCGGCGGGATAAGGTGCAGCACTCGACGGCACTCAGCAGTCCTCGGGAGCCCGTGGCGGACGGCCATACGCAGCCGGACGAGAGAAGGATGGCGCAATGCCCAGATTCACAACGGCGAGATGTCGTTCGTTCTGCCACCGCAGTCTGAATTCAGCGAAACGGATCAGTTCAATCTAGTCAGATGCCTTTGTCGGCCAACATGCGCTGCGGGTCGGAAATTGTAGACACCCGTGTATGGTCCATAAGATGACCTCCACCGTGAACCCCTCACACTTGAACAGATCCTCATTATTCTGCTTCATCACCAGCCCCGTTCAACATCCATGTGTCGTAACTCAGGCGGGGCAAGCCTCAAAGTTGCAACAGATCCGGCTCATGCCTGGACAAGCCACTTCGACCTGCTGCAGTGTAGATACTCGTAGTGCCTTCTCGTCACAGAACTCAGAA
>KI912066.1:34631-42525 GCA_000517005.1 Microvirga lupini | reverse complement strand
GTTCGAAAGCAAGTTGCTGAAGGCATAATGGAGGAGCTCCGGATCGCCCGTGATTTCTTGAGGCATATCGTCGATCCCCTCTTCGAGGATATCGCCCATATCAATCTCGCGATAATAACCCCTGAGATCGCGCAACATCCGGTAGAGATCAAAGCGGCGTGTCCGAGACTGGATCTGTCCGTTCGCTATCTCCATTGCACCGGTAAAGCTGACCACAAGGCTGGTCATCCGGAACACTGCCGCCCTGATCCTGTGTGCGCGATCGGCAATCTGGCTTGGGGTGGCTTGGTCTTTGGTTGCCAGGAGCCGCTGCGCATTGCCATCAATGCTGGTCAGCGGCGTGCGGAACTCGTGCGACATAGTTGTTATAAAGTTTCGTTTTTCGACTGCGAGGGCTCGCTCCTTCTCGAGTGCCCCTGCCAGAATGTCGGCCTGTGTTGCGAGGCTCTTGCGCGATTCCAGAAGCTCGATCGTGTTCCGCCGGAAGACAGCGAGTGAGCGTGCCACATCTCCGATCTCGTCCCGTCGGCCCTCAAACGGGATCGAGAAACTTGTATCGTGGGAAGCAAGGCGGCGCATGAATCCGGCAAGATCGAGAAGCGGGCGCGAGAAGGAGTGCCACAAATAGGCCGTAAGAGCGATAAAGAGGACGAGCATGGCAAGGATCAGGTCCGACACGAAGCGCTGCGCTCGCCCAATAGCTTCGGCTGCTGCCTTGCGTGCTGCGTCGGCCTTTGTCTCGGTGAGATCGATTAGGCTGCGGAGACCGTCGTCGGCCGCTTGAAAGCTTGAGTGGGCCTCCCTCTCGAAGAGAGCAGTCGCCGCGTCTCCCTGTCCACCTTGAGCCAACGCTAGGATTGCTTGCGCATGCTGGCCATGATCAGTCCAGTCCTTCAGGAAGCGGTCAAATGCCAGAGTTTCATCACGATCATGCGGGATTGAGCGATAACGCTCGATGTTTTGCGTAATCTCATTGAGAGTCCGCTGCAGATCGTCTGAACCGGTCGAGACCGCGGATGCATCGCGGCGGAGCACCACCCCGGCCTCCTCTGCTCGGACCGTAGCAATTTGATGGTTCACGGTCCCGAGAAGCCGAACCGAATCCAACCAGCGGTTTTGGACCTCCCCCGACACGGAACGCACATGGGCAAGCCGATCGAGACTCAAAGCTCGCACAGTGACGACGGCCAGCACGAAGAGGGCAGCCAGAAGGGCAAGCTTGGCCGGCAGAGATCTGCGTAGAGAAAATAACGGATGAGACGGTCGCATGATCCGCTCCGCATGGGCCTTTGCATTACGTATCTACTTCATAAATCTACCTTAACCCGGCGACCATAGCCGTACCCCTGTCAAATCTCACAGACTGACATCGTGACTGGGCCGCCCGATCTCCGAGTCCATTTACGTGGATCAGGAGATGGCGGTGGACAGAAACGATCGCTCTGCAGAACAGCAGTCTCTAGTGCCCCGCATTGTCCTCCCGCTGGCGGTGGCGGCGGCTGTAATAGAGCTGTGCTCAATCTGGCTGAATGCTGAACCGGCCAAGTCGGCGTCCCCGCAGCATGCGATGCCGGCCATTTCCGTCCGGGCGACGGTCGTCAACGCGCAACCGGTCGACCTTTCGCTTACCGCCCTTGGAACAGTGCAGGCGTGGAACACGGCGACAGTCACGCCGCAGATATCGGGTCAAGTGGTCGAACTTCCGTTCCTGGAGGGGAGCCTCGTCCATGCCGGCGACATCTTGGTGCGCATTGACCCGCGACCATACCAAGCTGCGCTCGATCAAGCCCAGGCCAAGAAAGCTCAAGATGCGGCTAATCTCGCTGCGGCACAGAAGAATCTTTCGCGAGATCAGGTGCTTCTGACCAAAGGCGGCTTTGCAACCCAACAGACCGTCGACAATGAGCAGGCGCAAGTCGAAGCAGACAAAGCCATGATCGCAGGAGATCAAGCTGCCATTGAGACATCTCAACTCAACCTGGACTTCGCGACGATCAGGGCACCGTTCACCGGCATCATCGGCCTGAGCAATATAAGCATCGGCAATGTTGTTTCGCAAAACACGAGTATTGTCACGATCACTCAGATCGAGCCGATCGCGGTCGAATTCACTCTTCCTCAGGCTAACCTCAGCGAGGTTCAGGCCGCATTCGCTCAAGAAAAGCCGGCGGTCTTTGTTTCCGATCAAAACGGCAAGACGCTGCTGGCGCGCGGGAGCCTCGATGTCATCAACAACGAGGTCGATTCAGCCAGCGGAACGATCAAGCTCAAGGCGCGCTTCGACAACAAGGACCACAAGCTCTGGCCCGGTACTTTCGTGCAGGTTCGGGTCATCACGGGATCTGTGTCGGATGCCATTGCTGTGCCCTCGCAGGCGGTCCAGCGTGGCCCGAGCGGCCCCTATGTTTGGCTCGTTTCTCCAGATCATACCGTGCGACCGCAAGCGGTCGAGCTCGGACAGATCCAGGATGATCGGACCGTGATCACGAGCGGACTTTCGGCGGGCGACCGGATCGTCGTTGCTGGGCAATATCGTCTCACCCCAGGAGCCCGCGTGAGCGAGACCGATCCCGCACAGGTCGCCCAAGCCCAAGACGGCCAGCCATGAACCTGTCCGCTCCGTTCATCCGCCGCCCAGTTGCGACGTCACTGTTGATGTTGGCAATCGCCGTCATCGGCATGGCGGCCTACCCACTGCTGCCAGTTGCACCGTTGCCGACCGTGGATTTCCCGACGATCCAGGTTTCAGCCTCGCTACCGGGGGGCAGCCCGGAGGTCATGGCGTCGGCAGTTGCAACTCCGCTGGAAAAGCAACTCGGCATCATTCCTGGCGTGACGCAGCTCACCTCGTCCAGCAGCCTCGGCAACAGCCAGATCACGGTGCAGTTCGACCTGGGCCGCAACATTGATGCAGCCGCCCAGGATGTGCAGGCTGCCATCTCGGCCGCCTCGGGACAGCTCCCGCACAACCTGCCGAGCCCCCCGACGTACCGGAAGGTCAATCCGGCGGACCCGCCCATCCTCGTGCTCGGCGTTCGCTCCGATATCGTCCCGCTTACGCAGGTCGACGACTATGCGGAGAACATGCTCGCGCTGCAGATCTCGCAAGTGCCGGGTGTCGCCCAGGTCGCGATTGGCGGGCAGCAGCAACCGGCCGTGCGCGTCCAGGTCGATCCGGCGAAACTGGGCGAGAAGGGCCTCACACTCGACGATGTTCGGGGCGTAATCGCCGAGGCGACAGTCGATGCCGCCAAGGGCACCCTGCGCGGTCCGACGCAAAGCTTCACCATCTACGACAATGACCAACTGACCAAAGCCGCCCCTTACAATGACCTGGTCATCGCCTACCGGAACGGCGCTCCGATCCGCATCCGCGATATTGGCCAGGCCGTGGATGGTCCAGCAGATACGACTTTGGCTGCCTGGATCAATGGTCAGCGCGCCATCGCACTGATCATCTCGAAGCAGCCGGGGGCCAACGTCATCGACACAGTCGATCGGATCAAGGCCGAGTTGCCACGTCTGCGGGCCAATATTCCGCCAAGCGTCGAGGTCACTCCGGTCGTCGACCGCACGACCACTATCCGCGCCTCGGTCAGCGACGTGCAGTTCACGCTCATTCTAACGATGATTCTCGTGGTCCTGGTGATCTTCGTATTTTTGCGCAACCTGCGCTCGACGATCATTCCGGGATTGGCCGTTCCCCTCTCCATTATCGGCACCTTCGCAGTCATGTATGCGCTGGGCTATAGCCTCGACAATCTCTCGCTCATGGGATTGACAATTGCAGTCGGCTTCGTCGTCGACGACGCGATCGTGGTGCTCGAAAATATTGAAAGGCACATGGAGGACGGTCTTCCTCCGCATCAGGCTGTGCTACAGGGCGCCGGCGAGATCGGATTCACGGTACTCTCGATCAGCCTGTCACTCGTCGCCGTCTTCATCCCGCTGCTGTTCATGAGTGGCCTCGTCGGACGTCTTCTCCGCGAGTTCGCCGTGACAGTCACCGTCTCGATCCTGGTGTCAATCGTCGTCTCATTGACTTTGACGCCCATGCTGGCGAGCCGACTTCTGAAGCCGAAGCGCCCCTCGGCAGAGCAAAACGGTCTCTCTCAGGCGAGCGAGCGCGCCTTCGAGGCGCTTACCCGCGGCTATGCGAGAATGCTGGACGTCGTGCTACGGCACCGAAGCCTGACGCTGATTGGCTTCGCTGCGACACTCGCAGCAAGTGCATGGCTTTTCGTGGCGATTCCAAAAGGTTTCTTTCCGATTCAGGATACGGGATTCATCATAGGCCAGACGCAGGCGGCACCGGACGTCTCCCCCGACGAGATGGCTCGCCTGCAGCAGGCACTGGCCGGCGTTGTCTCCAAGGACTCGGATGTTGCACAGGTGGTCTCGATGATCGGCGGATCTCGTACAGTCAACGAAGGGCTGATCTATGCAAGCCTGAAACCCCTCGCTCAGCGTCGCGCGAGCGCCATAGATATCGTGAATCGCTTGCGGCCACGACTTGCCCTAATACAGGGCGCTCAACTCATCATGCAACCGGCTCAAGACATTACCGTCGGCGGCCGTCAGTCGAAAGGACTGTTCCAATATACGCTCCAAGGTGAGCAGTCCGATGAACTGAGCACATGGGCGCAAAGACTATTCACGAGCCTTCGGAGTGTTCCACAGATCGCCGATCTCTCGACCGATCAGGAGGCGAACGGGCCGACCGTTACCCTTACAATCAACCGCGACACCGCTGCCCGCTTTGGCATCCAGCCGGCCGCCATCGACGCGGTCCTAGCGGATGCCTTCAGTCAGCAACAGATCACGCAATTCTTCACTCAGCTGAACACCTACAAGGTGATCCTTGAGATTCCGCCGGCCATGCAAGGGACGCTGGATACGCTCTCCAAGCTCTACATCCCGGCCCCCACGAACGGTCAGCCAGTGCCAATCTCGAGCCTTGTGTCCCTCGACACAAAGCCAGTTGCGCCCCTGACGTTCAAACACCAAGGCAGCTTTCCAGCCGTGACGTTCTCATTCAATTTAGCTCCCGGCGCCTCGCTCAGCGAAGCCGTGGATGCTGTGCAGGCTGCACGGGCCACTACCGGCCTCCCACCATCCATCGTAGGAAGCTTCCAGGGCAACGCGCAGGCCTTCCAAGACTCTCTGGCGAGCGCGCCTCTCCTCATTGCAGCAGCCCTGTTCGTGATCTACGTGCTTCTGGGCATGCTCTACGAAAGCTACATTCACCCGCTTACAATCCTGTCCACTTTGCCCTCGGCGGGCCTTGGCGCACTCCTGATGCTGTTCGTGTTCCATATCGACTTCACGATCATCAGCCTGATCGGTCTCATTCTCCTCATTGGCATCGTGAAGAAGAATGGAATCATGATGGTGGACGTCGCACTCCAGGCAGAACGCGAGGAGGGACTGCCGCCAGTCGATGCGATCCGTAAAGCCTGCCTATTGCGCTTCCGCCCGATCCTGATGACGACTGTCTGCGCCATTCTAGGTGGATTGCCGCTCATGTTGGCGCATGGGACTGGATCGGAGTTGCGCCAACCACTTGGCTATGCCATCGTCGGCGGCCTCGCCCTAAGCCAAATCCTGACTCTGTTCTCGACGCCCGTCATTTACCTTGCCTTGGATCGGTTCCGACTCCATCCAATGCGGCGGCGCCAAGGCTTCTCTCCAGCAGAGTAGATTAGCTCGTCGTCATTCCATCTCGCCACCCATTAACGATATCGGGATGGATCACTTCGGTCGGTTCCTCCTCTTGACTCATGGCCGATGCTGGGAACGCTCGGGCCTTCTGACCATCATTTGCGGGGACACGCACAGGGAATAACATTAGTGATATCTCTCACGATTGCCGCGGGTCTTAGCGTCCTGCTCTATGTCGGCACAGTCCTTTGCCACTACGAGGCGTTGCGGATTATTTCCCGATTGGTGGAGCGGTCCGGATTAAGGCCGAGGCTTCGCATACTTCTCGTCCTGCTCGGCGCCGTCCTGGCGCATCTTCTGGAAATCGCCTTCTACGCCCTCATGTTCTGGTATGCCGACAACGTTGCTCATATCGGTGGATTTACAGGACTTGGTACAGACGGGGTCGCGAACTACTTTTACTTCTCAGCCGAGACTTTTACGTCGCTCGGAATGGGCGATCTGTACCCACGGGGCGCTTTGCGCCTGATGACGAGCCTAGAAGTCCTGAATGGGCTCCTTCTCATTGGGTGGTCCACATCATTTACGTTCCTCGCCATGTCGCGCCTTTGGGAACTTCACGCCTCCGCTGCTGCCGGCGAGAGCCACGCACGATCTCAGCGTCACGATCACGAGTCATGATGCAAGGCTCTACCGGAAGCTCCAGATCCAGGTTGCGAAGCGTTAGCAGGAGACGACCCGAACACTCACGATCGCATGGAACAGTTCCTGCATTCAGATGTACAAACCGCAGCGCACCTTTTTAGGACATCTTTGAAACGGCCCAGAGTATCGATGACGACGTCTTTCCCGCTGAAAATCGATGTATCATGAGAGCGCGCGATGCATCGAGCCTTGTGAAAGGCTGCTACAGATTCGCAGTCCCAGTTCTAGGCTCACGCATCTTGGCGATGCCGTGCCTCCGAGGATCGCTGTCGCGCCACTCACAAAATGATGGAACTGCTCTTGCTCCGATCTTGTGTGGCGCATAATCGGTGGGTGACGCTCGACACGCCTGCGGTCCACCCCCTTGGAGCTCGCGCCTATCGCTTGAAACGACGGAAGCAACCGCGGCAGCACTGCAGCACAGGCAATAGTGGCTACGCCCCGGACGGCCGGAGTTGGGCGTCGGTAGAGTTATTCGCGCGTGCTGAAACCAGGCGGCGATACTCCGGCGCTACCGTATCCCGATCCTGAATAATCCGTCTCTAGACCTGTCACATATTACAGGCTGACGGAAGATATGAAATACACCACCTTCCTGTAAGAGTAACTCAGTCGAAGCAATCGCTGTGGACTACTGTTCCCAGGTGACTTCAACGAAGGAGCCTCGAAGTTATGCGACTGTGACCTGCTGCTAATGTTGCTATGTGCTTTTCTTGCTTCTGTTGCAGAGCAAAGACCAATGATCGATCCGGACTGCGCTGCGGTATAGCTTCAATAGTAAGCAACCGGCCACACAATTGCAGCTAAGTTGCAGGGCTACTCACCACTTGGCGAGTCCTTTAATGGAAGGTCGCACGACCTGTTTGAGAAGACAGAAGGGAGATCACCATAATGTCGCGCATCAAGCCAATCATGTACGTCGCTTTTACGCCTCTTGTCATGATCGTCTCGATCGAAGGTGTTGCAGCCGCTCGAGGAGGTGAAGGATCACACGGCGGTGGCAGCTTGGGCGGCCGAGACAGTTCCACGGGTAGTGGGGTTGACGCCGCACGAGAGTCCGCTGGTCGAAATCTCGGGGGAGCAAATGTCACTGAGAGAAACGCCCCCGCCGGCCAGACATTCGGATCGGAGAGGTCTCAGGAACGGCAGTCGCAGGCTGAATGGAACCAAAGCCGCCGCGGCTGGCGGTCGGATGATGAGTGGACAGCCGATGCTTATCCCTATTCAGTCTACGGATGCCCGTGGCCATATGGTCTCAGCACCTACTCCTATGACCCCGCTGCTTATGGTCGTTATGCATATTACTTGCATCCCAAAACGATTGCAGGCTCGAATGCTATTCGATCACAATCTGTACAGGATGGCCGGTCGTACATGACGCGTGCAGCCCGAGTTCCGAGTCAGCGCCTGGCAAACTCGGACAGACCGGCTGGATCTCACGTGCTCAGTTCCTCGCACAAATTGGCGCACTCGATGCAGCGTGAGAGGACATAATCAGAATGCTGAGGAGCTGCTAAGTAGGTCGCCA
>KI912066.1:34048-34531 GCA_000517005.1 Microvirga lupini | reverse complement strand
CAAGGCGTTCCGCTGATCAGATTTGTTAGTTCCTCCTACAATGCAGACGTCAGTCTTCACGAACAGTGAAGGTCCGGTCGAACTTGAGTGGTCAATCGGCGGCCGCCGTTAGTAGAGAGCCGCAGGGATGAACGTCATACATCGCTCTTGACCAACGTGGATTTGACGATGGCGAATGCTCCAACTGGGACCTCTCGCCTTCGTGGAGGCGGATTGCAGCATGTGCGGGTGACGTAATCGTCAAATCTCACATGCTAATGAGGGACACATGCCCACGAAAGACACGAGAATGACCGTGATGAGGTGGCAGGCACCTGGAAGATCATCTTCAGTAGGTGAGCACGCTGTCGGCTCGGTGGGTGAGTTGAACACCGCCAATCGGATCCCACGAGATCTGCCTAACCGGCGTACAGTTGGACTTGCACTGCAGCCTATACCGGCAGTTACCCCGGATTCCATAAGAATGGGCCAGAGACTGTCAAC
>KI912066.1:30379-33948 GCA_000517005.1 Microvirga lupini | reverse complement strand
GAGTGAGTCAACCGAGTACTTCCACGCCTGTGAACCTGACGCCATCAAGCCGGCCGAGGTCATGAACTCCCGGCGCTTCCTTTCCCTCGACCTCAACTATGGCCGCCGCGTGGACTCGGAGATGTACGAGTTTCTGATGGATAGCGGCATGACGCGCGAGGAGTACCATTTCTTCCTCACTTACCAGCTGCGGCAGCACTGCATCATGGGCAACGACTACTATCTCACGAACGAACATCAGATTGCGCCGGACGGTCGGACGTGGACGTCGGGAGAGATATTCGGATACGCCGAGATCACTCGGCAATACTACGAGCGCTACCGCATCCCAATCATGTACACGGAAACGAACCTTGCGCAAGGTCTGAAGGGCGACGAGGCCGTCGTTTGGCTGCACAAGGAATGGGTCAATGTCCTTCGGATTCGCAACAGCGGTATACCGATTGTCGGCTTCACTTGGTATTCGCTTACCGATCAGATCGACTGGGATACCGCTCTGTGCGAAGAGAACCGCCACGTGAACCCGCTCGGCCTCTATGATCTCGACCGCAGCATCCGTCCAGTGGGGAATGCCTACCAACAACTGATCCAGAGATGGCGGCGGGTCCTGCCCACGCAGAGCGTGTGCCTGACGGTGCCTGTCATCCGGCCGAGCCAGTTCGAGAGTGCGCATACGGCTTCCCAAGTGGAGAAGGCCCGCGACCTTGCTCAGGGCACACCCACCATGCAAACAATAGCAGGTCGTGCAGGTTGAGCAGGAAAGACGAGGGCTCCTCAGGCAGGCGCCTCCATGCTGCTCCCCATCTTCTCACCCGTCTGCATCCGAATCTATGTGAGACTATGTTAGCTGGCACGGCTTTCCCAAGCTTGGAAAAGGCATTCCTCTTCCGGTATGGCTGAACTCGCTGCTGGCGGCGTGGTGCTCTTGCCCAATGCGGCATGAACTTGACGGCTCCGCCGGATTCGGGAACGGCCATGGTTCTGTCGCCCGGCCGGGCGTAGCAGGCCTACTGGTGTTTAAGGCGGTGCTTAGATCGTGTCTGCGAGGAAAGCTCCTTGTGCGCCCCGCCACAGGCGGGCGAACTCGTTCGGCTGCCGCCTCCACAGTTTCGGGAAGTTCTCGGGCAACTTTTTGCGTGAGGCGCTATCTGCGCTTGGCTTCGTTGCCGCTCTGAGAACTGGCGGATTTCCCGATCGTAACCCAGCGGTTCCGAGCGGATATCGTCAAGTGAGTAAGGGTGGCACAACCTCGTGACCCCCGGGTCTTGAGCCCCTGAACTGGCGTTCAGCAATATCCTGACACGGGTTTCAGCCAGCCAAAACGTAGCGAGCATCGTCGAGTTCAAGCTACCACGCCCGCGCTGTGTGTGCTGCGGGCGTGGGGTACCGCCACCTCCTGTTGTTGAAAGTGGGCGCAGATCAAGCAACCGAGAACCTCTTCTTCTTATCGTAGGAAGAAGGATTCCGTTGGGTTTGCTCGCTCAGGAGGGCAGCCCCTGCAGTTCACGGTAGTAATGCAGATTCGGATAGCCGGCTGCCGTGCAGGCCTCCGTTCCCTGCAGGCAGGCAGGCCACCGCTCAGAGCGTGCGTAGGGAGCCGTGGCTGGCATCCCGAACAGGTGGTCAGCGCTGGCAGCCTGGGTCCTGTTCGGTGGGATTATATTGCGTTCACTATGAGAGACGGGTGCCGCCTGAGCCAGAGTGGACGCTGCGACGAGAGCAACAGCGGCGATTGGGACGAGTCGAAAGGCACGCATAGGAAGTCTCCGGGTTAGGTGCTGTGTTAAGCGGTGCAGGCAAGAGTGTCTGCGCCGTCACTGATAAATTGGGTTAGTTCGGACGCATCGCAGCCTGCGAATTCTGACAGTCATTCTGTCGATGTAAGTCCGGACCCTGATCCGCTTTTCAGCCTTTGGCCGTCACGCCGCGACCCAGCTGATCCCAATGCTCGCGAAACGGCGCTGTCATACCGATGAAGTCGAGGGGCTGGCGCTTAGGATAGAGACCGGCAGGAAGCAGATCGCAGCCATTGATCAGGAGTTGGCGATCTGCGATCCAGTCATGGGCGGACTTGGTGACATTGGCAAAACAGAACTGCTCTGGGCCAGCTGCACCGCTCCCATCCAAGGAGTTCCGATTATCGTACCGCTTGTGAACGATTCGGTGGACGTGGCGCCCGTCGCGAGCCTTGCGCGACCTGGCGACGATGTCACTGGCCGCTCGACAAGTTTTGTCGCGATGAGGACGAAATCGTCGCAGCCGGAGTAAGGTTCACGTTGCTGCGCCTGGACTGACGTTTGGGAGCTGTCAGATCTCGCAGGTTGCCCTCACCACGGCCTAACCCAATCTCATCAGCGACTGCACGAGGGTGGACGCACAATTCCCAGAAGCAGTTGAGGAAAACTCACCTGGAAAGCAGATGCCTGGAGCGATCACGGTAGATCGATACGGGAAGCTGACCGGACAACAAGATGGAGTACGATCATGAAGGAGGTTTTTATTGCACTCTCTGCCATAACGGTGAGCGCGGTTCTCTGTGCAGGTGACGCCTCCGCACGCGGCGGTGATAGAGACCATGGCAGCGGTTTGAGCGATCGTGCCGGAGGGTTCGGCGCCAGCTTCGGCGGCCGTGGCGTCGGTGGCTCCATCGGAGAATTCGGCCGCGGTTCTGGCGCCCCTGCTGGAGAGATCAGCCGCGGCTTTGGCGGCGCCATCGGAAACGTCCGCGGTGGCATCGTCCGACGCGATATCATCACCCGCGGTTTGAGGCCTGATCTGTTCAGACATCACTTTGTGCGCGATGACGACGCATGCTTCGACCCGATCTTCGGGTACGCGTACGGCTATTCGTGCTACCCCTATGATGATCCTTACGCCGGATACGGCTATGGCTACCCGGATTACACGTATACTTACCCCTATTCCGGGTACAGCGACCCGTACCGTGTTCCCCGGATCCGACACCGCGTGGTGCGCCACCAGGTTCCGAGCAGGCCCCATCACATCGCGATATCAGCGGCGCACGAACATAAGAGCGGGTCAAGCAGTACGGCTCAACGATCGTGATGCTGGACAGGTGGCTTTTGCTGCCGAAGGCCAGATCAACACGCCGGTTGCTCTAGAAATCCAAACCCTGCCAGCTGGGCGATGAGGAACAGGATGTTACGGACGATCAGCAGCAGAGCGTGCACCCTCGCCTAGTGCACCGCCCCCTCCGTCTCAGGCTCAGAGGAAACGCTCGTCAGCGCGCCACAGACAAGGCAGGTCAGCAATGTGTCGCGGGAAGTCATGGCGACGAGGACGATGGCGACTCCGAGGGGCGTTGGCGCATAAATCGGTCTAGGCTGTCGCGTCCGGCTGGCAGTGGCATATAGAGGCGGTTCCCGCAGGCTGAGAACCGTATGCCCTATAAAGTTAATGAGGGCTGCCGCCACAACATTTTAAAGGCCTGCTATCGCGTGAAAAATTGGTGGGACTGTGATGCGGCTCTGCGCAGAGGAGGCGACCTAACGGTGTGGGTGACGCCTGAGGAGATGGCCGCGTGGACACCGCCCCGCACCGCTTGGACT
>KI912066.1:25845-30279 GCA_000517005.1 Microvirga lupini | reverse complement strand
TATCCACGGTTGATCCACTCATACGCGTCTCCCTGGTGTTGCGGAGGCGGCCCTCCACCTCAGCCTGTGTGCAAGCGTCGGGTGCAGTCGCAGGTGAGCCGGATTTGCTGCTTCACCTATATGTATCTAGAGCTAGCTGATGCGGCGATCCCCTGTCAGATCTCGCAGGCTGACACAAAGCCTGAAGCTGGCGATTTGGATGGCAAAGAGCTGGGGCGACGAGTGGTCCGGATCCGCACGGGCCAGGAGGGTCTCATTGACCCATTCCATTGCTCATCATCCGAGGCTGTCATTGTTGGGGCCGAGCGAATCGCAACTGGCCGGAGGCGAGATTAGCCTCAACGACTCACGCGCAGTGTTCTGGTACAGCATCCCCGGGATTGGCGGCCAAGCCTGGGCGCGATGACACCAGGGATGATGACACTAGGGATAATGCTAGGAACTTCGCCAGCATAGGCATTCGACTGTCCAGCCGCGCAACCCGTAACGGCCAATGTCGCGATCAAAGAGACGCCCGCACAGATTGCCCAGCCGTTCAAGGCACTGGACGCCGATGAAACCGGCACCGTGACAGAAGGCACAATCTTTGAGCTCAAGCGGAAGTATCCCAAAGCCACTTTCGTTCAGATCGTCAACTACATGGTGACGGCTTATTGCCTCGTGGTTGCCAAGAACGATTTCTTGAGCGGTGCCGAGAAGAGGAGCCGTTTAGACCGCTATGCGCACTAGATAGAAGCTCTGGCGGCAAAATGACATCGAACCAAAGCCAGGATAGGGTCAGCTCCAAAGCGGTGAGATCTGCTAGGCAGACACGCGCAGCGCAAGCACGATCTTTACCTCCACCTAGTCGCAATCGTGCTATCGCCAACGGAAGTGAGAGTCAGGAGCCTATTCATTCCTATTGCCGCGCTTGGGATGTTGCTCCAGGAGCGAGCTTTGCTCACTCGCCCCAGAAGTCCAATTGAAGCAGGGGCTTGAGGGAAAGAGCAGAGAATAGGCATCAGCCAAATCGAGACGCGAGCGGATTATAAGGTGCTTCAAGTCACTCAGGCAGGCCCACCGCTCCCTGTCTTTTCACGATCAAGGAGCAAGCCTCTTCCGCCATCCAGCCAAACTAGCACCGCAGACCATCCCACGTCTCACATACTGGTCTTCATGATCTGGGCCGAGACCACAGGTCCAGCGACTGACTTCCGACCCGATTCCCAAGACAGCCTGTAACAGTCCAGGGACAACAGGTTCATGGTACAAGGCAGTCCACCACACCTTCGTATAAGTCTCTCAGACCAACAGAGGACTCGACTTGACTGATGGAGAATGGGCTCATGCGACTTCCTCGCGGTAGCCTGTCCTTCAAGCCAGGACAATCGACAGGGAGCCAGAAGCCATGTTAAGACGCCTGCCATCCATGAATGCTGCGGCACCCGATTGCTTCGACAGGAGGGCTAAGCAGTCTCGGCAATCAGGGAGGCTGCTCTCGATGGATCGGCCTCTCGATTTAGTGAAGGCCACAAGGAACAAAGCAGCTGCAACCAAGCCGGCCGCCTGCGAGCGGGACACAATCAATGCGATCCATCTTAGAATGGACGGGAATCGCATCAAGTTCCAAAGCCATCACACTGTTACCTCGTACTACATGGTGAGCCGGTTGCTCGATCCATGATCCACGGCGAGATCAAATATTGCTGGCACTGCCCCATCCCCGTGGAGATCGCCGATGTTGCACATTCTCGTGGTGGCACTAGGGATGGCCCTCATCGGCCTGTGTTTGATCGATAGCTACCCACTGACCGGTCTGACGTCGTTGGGGCTGCTCGTCTACTACACTGTCACCCGGCGCAAGCGATCCTGATAGACGCGCCGCCATCATCATCAGTGCGTGCGAGAGTTTGCTTGCCTGGCGCACGATGTGCATCGCCGACGGCGAGCCAATCTTCTGGATTTGCTTCGACAACGCGGCTGTCGAGACCTTCGTCAAAACCTCAAGTTGAGTTGGCGCGCTATCTTCCAGACCGGGGCTGAGGCCGACAATGCATTTGTGGCACTCCCGCTGACGTGAGTCACCACATGATCGGGTTCAACATCATGAGCCTTCCAAGATCCACAAATGACAGTGCCTCGTGGCGTCAGTCTGTGAGATTTGACAGGGGTTCGGCTCCGGCTCGTCAGGCTAGGGTAGCCTCATGGAGCCAAAGCGTGATGCAATGGCCCCAACGGAGTGGATCATGCGACGGTCACGTCCTTTCTTGTCGTTACGCAACTCTCTGCCGGTCAAGCTTGCGCTTATGGCTGCAATATTCGTGGTTGCCGTCGTCACGGTGCGGATCCTGAGCCTTGATCGTCTTGCCCATGTGGATGCAGTCTCGGGCGAGGTTCAAAATCGCTGGCTCGATTCAGTCCGGCTTCTCGGGGCGTTGAATCATCAGATCGCCACCGTTCGGGCGGACGAGGCCCACATCCTGCTCAGCCGGGATGCATCGGGAACCTGGACCAGTTCAGACGACCTGCAACGAACTCTCAATGAAGTTGCACAAGACACCGGCCGCTATCGCTCGATCCCGCATGATATGGACGAAACACAGGCGTTTGATGGCTTTCTGAAGGACTGGGCGGAGCATGGCCAGCATGCGCAAGCCATTATATCGCTTGCTCAAAGGGGACAAATAGCCGACGCGACGGCCTTGTTCGAGGGGAGTGGGCGCTCCAGCTTTCAGCGTGCCACTGAAGAGCTCCGCGACCTGATCGATCTTACTGAGGCCAAGGCCGATGCAGCTCGCAAGACCGCAGCTGAAACGATCGCACGAGCGCAACGCTTCGTATCGGACTTGATCCTTGCGATGCTCTTTCTATTCGGGGCCTTGACCCTCTACTTGTGGAGCTCCGTCTCGCGCCCGCTTCTCGAGCTTGCCAGGCGCATGCGGCGCCTCGCCTCCCATGACCCGAATTTCTCCATTCCCTATGAAAGTTGGGGAGACGAGATCGGGGATGTGGCGCGCGCGCTTGTTGTCTTCCGGCGAAACACGATTGAGCTTCTGGAATCGCGCAAGAGCCTTACGAGGCAAGCCGATATTTTGGTGGGCTCACTCGAGAAGGAGCGAGCCCTCGCAGTCGAGCAACGAAACTTTATAACAACTATGTCGCACGAGTTCCGCACGCCGCTGACCGCGATCGATGGCAATGCGCAGCGCCTTATCGCGACCAAGGACCGGGTCACTCCAGACCAGGTTGCCGACCGCGCGCACAGGATCAGGGCGGCAGTGTTCCGGATGACCAGCCTTGTCGTGAGCCTGACCGGTGCGATGGAGATAGCGAACGGCCCGGTCCAGCCTCGGACACGCCGTTTTGATCTCTCTTCGCTGCTACGTGATCTCGCGCGCTACTACCGCGAAGTGGGTGTCGATGGCGTACTTGAGGAGCGGATCGGCGAACTCCCAAAAGAGATTAGCGGCGATCCGGAGCTCCTCCATTATGCCTTCAGCAACTTGCTTTCGAACGCCTTCAAATATTCGCCGGAAGGCGGTATCGTCACGCTGACGGCGAGAGCCAACGGCGGCTACGTCGAGGTCACGGTTGAGGACCGTGGCCTCGGCATACCACCGGACGAGATCGATCGGGTTCGTGAGCGGTTCTATCGCGGCAGCAATGTCGGCTCGCTCCCTGGTACAGGAGTGGGGCTACATCTTGTCGACCAGATCGTTCGCCAGCATGGTGGCAGCCTTGGGGTCGACAGTGAAGTCGGCCGGGGCACCCGGATGACGGTGTCCTTGCCGATTGACGGTCCGGGCCTATCACTGCTGGAGGGTGAGTTTGAAGCGGATTTTGTGCGTCGAGGACGACGAGGAGACGGCGAGCCTTCTGGTGGAGGCCCTGAGCGAGCTCGGCTACACGGTTGAGCACGCACCCGATGGTGAGCAGGGTTTGGCTGCTATCCTTTCGGCCCGGCCTGATTTGGTCATCTGCGATGTGCGCATGCCGCGCATGGGCGGCTTTGAGCTCCTGGAGAAGGTGGCGGCGGCCGGGCCTGCCTTTGCCGAGATCCCGTTCGTGTTCCTGACGGCATTTGGTGATCGGGACAGCGAACTCGTCGGGCGGCGGCTCGGCGCGGACGACTACCTGACCAAGCCGGTTGACTTCGAAATGCTCGGTGCTGTCATCGAGAACCGGCTGCGGCGCCGGCTCGAGCGCTTTGGGCCGCAGCCGGAGATTCACCTGACCGGCCGAGAACGGGAGATTCTGACCTGGGTCGGGCGCGGCAAGACCTCGTCCGAGATCGCGATCATCCTGGGGATCCGCGAGCGTACGGTCAACTTCCACTGCGACCAAGCCATGAAGCGGCTTGACGTCACCAACCGCACCCAAGCAGTCGCCACGGCGCTTGCACATGGCCTGATCACCAGGTGACCTGGCGTTGCAGCTGACCCGCAGACGGGGCTC
>KI912066.1:10751-25745 GCA_000517005.1 Microvirga lupini | reverse complement strand
TATGAGCGTCATGTACATTCATGCTGCTGGTTGACGTCCGTATCAGGCCCGACGTGCAGCCTGGAAACAGTTCGGGCAGCCTTCCCCTCCAGATCCACCAGAACACCGAATGGTCGGATCGAACCGCAGTCTGTACGTTGGCCGCAAGGACTGTCAGATCTTGCAGGCTGACACGCAGCTGAATAAAGGCAATCTACTCCGGTAGTGGCGCGAATACTTTTGTTCGTGCGGCTCGACGCAGCAATCATCAAGGAGATTTCCCCATGCGTTCGCGTCGGCTAATGTCCATGACCGCTGTCGCAACCGTCGTTGCGTCCACGATGGCGCAGGCGGCACCCTTCTCTCATCGAGAAATCAACGAAATCCCGCCAAACCACACTGTGGCTGCAAACGCTGACCATCTGTTCGGGATGCCGGCCATGGCGCCCTATGCTCGCTCTAAGCGGTGGCCGTTCTGTGAGCAAGGGCCTCCCTGGTGCACAGCCGGCGGCTATCCGAACCTGCATTACTATCGCGAAATGCAGGGGTTGCCCTACGAGGCCTCACAACGATTGGGATGAGCGCTATGCTCTACGACCCACTCACCGCCTTGGCTAAAAGGCTGAGGCAACGCAAACACTGCAGTCTCCACCAGTCCTTTTGGTGCAGGCACAGGAAAAGTGAGCGTTCAAGCTGGTGCACGAGCAGTCACTTTGGCAGCTCACTGACTTGTCGCCAATCTGGTGCTATGTCCCGCCAATACGTTCAGAAGGTTACTCCAGGATGAACGCCGGCGCTGAGGCAATGGCAAGATCGATCGAACAAGCGGATCTCGCAGGCCGGTTTTCACTCTCCAGCCTATCTTGAGAGTGCGAACATTGGACCTCTCGCCATCATGCCTGTCGGTACTCCGCCCGCACCTTTTTGACAAGTTGAGGAAGAAGATGTCACGGCACCATGAGCGATTCCCGAACACCCCTGCCGGCAACGATTATGACCAAATCGAGCGGCAGTTAGTCCGAGCCTATATTCAGCTTGCAATGATTGAACCGGATGAGGATGGCTTCCGAACTGTGGCGCTTGGACGGTTCGGTGACGTAGAGGCCCGACTTACGGAAGTTCCCTCAAAACCTGCGCGTTCACCCGTACCATCTTTGTGGCTCGAGGTATTCTCCTGCACCAGCGGAGCCACGATTGACGGTTGTGGATGTTTCGATGTTGGAGAACACGAACTGGCTGCCGCAGTAGAAATGATCCTTGAGGCAACGCGGCGCAATCAATAAGGCAACTGATCAGATTCATGGCGAGCCTGCGAGAGCAGGCCGAGAAAGGAAGCTCGCGGCGAAGCCCCGGAAAGACTATCAGTCAGAGAAAACAATCAGCGGTATTTTGACGTAATCCGGAACCGCAGGAGCAGTTCCACATTCATTCAAGGTGCTGCATTGTGTGGTGCGATCCTGCAACAGGAATCATGAATGTCATGCCAAGCGACAGCTACAGTCGATTGACCAAGCCGTAACGGACCCGCGCAGACGCCCGATTCCATGATCGGCTCACCTGCCGCTGGCCCTCGACGGCTGGTCGAAAGGAAGGTGAGCCATGAACACGGAAATCCGCTTCCTGGCCCAGCATCTCCTGCATGCTGGTCTTTCCCCGCTCAATGCTCGGGATCGGCGCGTGATCGCGCGGGTGGCTCGGCGCATGCACACGGCTCGAAACCTGAATCAAGAGTTTGACGACCGCCTCACCCTGGGTCAGCACCTGGCAGACCGGGTTGCGGCTATCGGCGGCTCCTGGGGCTTCATAATCGGCTTCAGCCTGTTTCTCGGGGCCTGGGCGCTGATCAATACCGTTATGCTCACCGACAATGCCTTCGATCCTTATCCCTACATTTTTCTGAACTTGCTCCTGTCAATGCTCGCCGCTTTGCAAGCGCCCGTCATCATGATGAGCCAGAACCGACAGGCCGCCAAGGACCGACTTGCCGCGGCAATGGACTACGAAGTCAATCTGAAAAGCGAAACCGAAATCGCGGCCCTGAACGACAAGGTAGACCGCCTCCAGGCCCAGATCGACAAGCTCATAGCGTTGCAGACTGTGGCAAGCTCAAGCGCTGATCTGTCGTTGTTGCAGGAACACCGGGAACAAGTCGGAACTTCAGGAGGGGCGGGTGAGTATTCCCGCTTCAACCTTGCGGAGAAGCGGGGATCCTTCTGACGGCTTCGGCTTTGCTGATGACAATGGGACTCGCATCATAGCCTTTGAAGATCGTCAGGAAAGGATTTTGCCATGACTGGTCGCGCCAGAAGCGGGCAAGCCATGGAAACCCAAGTCGTCCTCTTCTTATTTCAGGGATAACGCAGGCATGAGAAAAGGCCGCGGGAGTTCATGCGGCGGTAGCGGTGAACCGCTCATGCCAGTCTGCTGGAAGCTTCCAACGTCTCACAGCGTCCCGTCGATCGAGGGATTGCGCCCGGGTTCCTGAAGAGCGACTACTCTCTTAAAGCTAAACACAATCGCCTGTCAGATATCACAGGCTGCCATTGGTGCCCGGACACCTAATATATCATAGAAGCGGTGGCCCATTTTCGCATGAGCCTTGGCGATGTTGTCGCTCTAGGATTGCAGTGTGCTCTACTGAGGCAACTCGGTGTATTGCACCTCAACCTTGGAACATAGAACACTGGGAGATCGACATGAGAAATTGGAATATTCGGGCGACGAAGCAGATGACGATGCTGTTTCTTATCTTTGTCTTAGCGATTGACGTCGGCGGCGCCGGGACCGTTCTTGCCGTTGGTGCAGCTAAGGCTCAAGGGCAGAAGATTGATATTCTCGCAGGACCATAGAAGGGCCCGAACTTCGCCTGCGCGCAAGAATTCCGCCTCCAGACGGGGGGCTTGATCGCGTAGAGCACAAGGTGGATTCTGTCACAGACGTGATCCTGGGGTTGTCTGGCGAAAGCCATCAAACACGGGGCCCTCCGATCTAATCCGGTCCTCTCCGAGTGCATGGGGTAGTTCCACTGCGTCTAGGATGTTCATCTGATGCTATAAACCTCTGGAACTCATGATCGGGAAGCGGAACGCGTCGCGATGAGGCAATCTCAATGATATCTGGAGATTATTGTCCCGAACGGGTCCGGCTTCGATCTGGTCCGGCTGCGCCCGCCCGGGACCCAAGAAGGGATTAGCAGAGAATCGCACATTGAAAATGGGTCAGGATGCATCCGAAGTCCGTGTTCGAGTTCTATCAGGCTTGCGTCTACGAGGCTCTGGGTGCTGAAGGGTTCCAGCGCGGATGAATTGCGGTCATCTCCATCGGGCTATCGATGCGGCTCTGATTGCAGGCAATCCGCCGGACTCATGGCTGACGCAACTAGGAGCCTTCTCGGATCAGGTCTTCTCGATCGTATCGCTGGGTTGATGAGAAGAGGTCGGGTCATGGAGCCAGAGATCATAGATGAAGATCCAGAAAGCTGGAGTCCGGCTGTTAAACCGAAGAGGTCATGTCCGCTTCGTGTGCTTGGCCCAGGTCTGATCACGGGAGCGACCGATGATGATCCCAGTGGAATCGCCATCTACAGTCAAGTAGGTGCTCAATTCGGCTATATGCTGACCTGGACGATATTGTTCAGCTACCTGCTCGTCGCGGCAGTGCAGATGATCAGCGCCCGCCTGGGGCGAACGACAGGCCACGGGATTGCGGGCGTTCTCCGGCTTCACTATCCGAACTGGTTCCTTCAAGTATTTGTGCTGCTGCCGATCGCCAACACCGTCAATCTCGGTGCGGATCTGGGGGCTATGGCAGATGCCACCAACCAGCTTCTGCCAGGTCCATGAGGATTCTACAGCCTCTTCTTTGCCGCAGTTCGTGTCTACATGCAGGTGTTTTTGCAATATAGGCAGTATGTAGCAACCCTGAAATGGCTGACACTGGCTCTCTTTGCCTACTTCGCAGCGGTGATCACGACCCACATTGACTGGAGGGAACTCGCGTCCTGCCTGTTTCTTCCAACTGTGCGATGGGAGAAGGACTATTTCATGATTGTGGTTGCGGTCTTCGGCACTACCATCAGCCCATACCTGTTCTTCTGGCAGTCTATGGAGGAGGCCGAGGACATTCGCGCACACCCGCGCCGACGCGAACTAATCGATGCTCCAGCGCAGGGTAAGGCTGCTCTGCATCGCATCAGAATCGACACTCTGATCGGTATGGCCCTTGCTAACCTCGTTGCACTTGCAATCATGGTGATGACAGCGGCGACGCTGAATGCAAAGGGAATCACTGACATTCAGACTTCCGCTCAAGCCGCCGAGGCGTTGCGCCCCGTTGTAGGGCGTTTTGCGTTCATCGTGTTCGCACTCGGAGTGGTCGGTACCGGCCTGCTCTCGGTCCCTGTTCTGGCGGGTTCGGTTACTTATGCCATTGGAGAGGCTCGCGGCTGGCCTGGGGGATTCTCCCGACAGCCGATGCAAGCGGCCACTGGGCTCCGGTGTGCAGCAGATAGAAGATCGCATCGACGATGCTCCTTAACGGATAGGTCTGCCGCCATCCGGCCGGATGGCTGTCGGGACAAGGGGCGCGAGCAGCGCCCATTCGGCATCATTGAGATCGCTGGCGTAGAGACAGGTATCCATGGCAGGGGCTCTCGGGTCGTCAAACAGCCCGCATCCCCAGCAGCGGCCCAGCACCAAACCTATGTTGAATCAAACACTTGCATCGAGCAATAAAATTGCTCACAAGCCTCTTAGAGGTGTTACGTCTGCCGTGGTTCTCGCAGCTTCGACCATCGCCTTAACTACGCCTGCTTCGGCCTTGCCCATCTGGGTCGCTCCCGCCATCATCGTACCTAGTGTGGAGGGGCGGTGTTGGGGCTGTAGCAGATGTGGCCAGCGCTCAGATGACAGGGTCGATTGCGGCCCCGCCAGCAGCGGTTCAGACGACAACCGATTACTATGCCCCCAAGGTCAGGGTCCGGAGTGCCTGTCATCCGGCCCGCGAGCGGGTTGAGGGCGTTTGGCGGCATGTTGACATTTGCCCATAAAGGGTACGGCTTGAAAATAACTGCTGCTGGGCGTTTGTCGCCCAGCGGCAGTCTGAATATTCCTTCTTCTCATTGAGCGGGACGGCTGGGGTCCGTTGCAAATCCCGGCTTGAGCCGCAGCTCGAATTGCAGGGTGCTCCGGCCGGCCCCGACGCTCTGCTCTCCATACCCCCGGCGGGAATCAGCATCGAGAGAAGCTTCTTAATAATCTAAGATCTCATCCCACGCTTCCCAAGCCAATTGCCACGTAGCGTGTACCCTCCTGACTTTTGATGCGCAGGAGGACGACCTTCTTTCCGTCCTTGCGAGCCGTGGCAAGGTCGGCCTTGACATCCGCTGGGTTCGATACGGTTTGTCCCCCGACCTCAAGAATCAGTCCCCGACTTCGATGCCCTTGGTGGCGGCCGCGCCCGAGGGATCGACATCGATCACGACGACACCTTTGTCGCCCACACCGGGAACCGAAGACGCTGGCGCAAGGCGCAGCCCAAGCTGCGAGCCATGGTCCGGAGGCGTCGCAGCCTGGGCCGTTTTCTCCTCCGACTGGGCACCGAGCTGGACGTTCGCCGTCTGCTGCTTGCCATCACGCAAGTAGGTCAGCTCGGCCTTGCTGCCGGGCTGGAGCGCGGCGATCCTGCGCGACAGCTCGCGGGCATCGCTCACCGGCTCGCCATTGACCGCCGTGACTACGTCGCCGGCCTTGAGACCCGCGTCGGCGGCGGGAGTGCCGTCCTCCGCGTTGTCGACCAGAGCGCCCTTGTCTCTCGCAAGTCCGAGACCCTCGGCCAATTCCTTAGAGAGCGGCTGGATCTGGATGCCAAGATAGCCGCGGGTGACCTTGCCGTCCTTCTCGAGCTGCACGACCACTGACTGCACCGTGTCGGCGGGGATGGCGAACCCGAGCCCGATGCTGCCGCCCGAAGGCGAGAAGATCGCGGTGTTCACCCCGACCACCTCGCCGTTGAGGTTGAAGGTCGGCCCGCCCGAGTTGCCCTTGTTGATCGGCGCATCGATCTGCAGGAAATCGTCGTATTGGCTCTCGCCGATGTCACGGCCACGGGCTGACACGATTCCGGCCGTCACGGTGCCGCCGAGGCCGAAGGGATTGCCGATCGCCACGACCCAGTCGCCAACCCGCGGGGTGGCCTTGGCAAGAGGCACGTACGGAAAGTTCCCACCTTCGGTCACCTTCAGGAGCGCGAGGTCCGTCTTCGGGTCGGTGCCGACCACCTTTGCGTCGAGGGTGCGGCCATCATCGGTCGTGACCTGGACAGTTCCACTCTGTTCGACGACATGGTTGTTCGTCACCACGTAGCCGTCGGTCGAGATGAAGAAGCCGGAGCCCAGCACCATGCCGACCTGCGGCTGCCTGCTCTGGCCGAAGCGGCGGAACAGCTCGCGCAGCTGCGGCGGGAGCTGGGACAGGTCGCCCGTCGGGAGGCTATCCTCGTCCGAGGCGACGTTCGCGATTTTCACTCGGACGGCGACAACAGCCGGTTTCACCTTGTCCGCCACATCGGCGAAGGTCGCCGGGAGCTGATTGCGCACTCCGGCTTGGGCTGGAGCGGCAGTGGCGGCCGGCGCACTTTGCGCAAAGGCCGGTGTCGGGGATTCAAAACTCACTGCACCGGCAATAGCACCCGATGCGATGATGGCAATCGCCGCAACGGAGGCGAGCGCCCGTCTGGAGCGCTCACGGGCTGTGATAGAATTTTGCTTCGGCATGGCACTCACTCCTGGAACGAATTCGGCCGCAACCGCGGCATGATATCGGCAAGAACATCGGGTGATCCCGTCGCGATGTCAGCCTGTAAGATTTGACAGAGACACGGTTCTGCAGAGCCTGGCCCCATCCTGCGGGAATGGCCTGTTTGTAAAGTAGTCACCTCCTTGCAGGCGGGAGGCAGCTTTCAGGTTGTGGCCGGCCGAAACCGAGGCCTTGCGATGCCAGCTGCTCGTCTGCTCCGTTCTCCCCTTTGTTCAAGGTCGCCGGCTCGACCTGTCAGAACTCGCAGGCTGAAGGGCAGTTGAGAAACTCCAAGTTTTGGGGAGCATCGAATCCGGTGCCGATTGGCTGATCGAGCGCGGATCCGGTTCGGAGGGAGTCTGATGGACAGTAGCGCCCGCAACCAGAGATGGATCGTTTGGTATGCTTTCGCGGCGTTCCTGGGCGTCATGACCGTTCAATATCTCTGGACTTCCGATACCCAGGTCGACACGATTCCGTATAGCCAGTTCGATGAGCTGGTCTCAGAGGGCAAGGTCGTCGAGGTCACGGTCGACCCGGACACCATCACCGGAACGCTGAAAGCCCCTCTTCCTGACGGACGGCGTCTTTTTACCGTGATGCGCGTCGATCCGGATCTGGTGGACAAACTTGCCGCCAAGGGGTCGTCGTCTCGGGGGCGCCGCCGCCAAGCCCGTTTTGGACGATCCTGGCCTGGGTCCTACCGATCGTCGGCTTCTATCTTATCGGTATCTTCCTGTCCCGCCGAATGGCCGAGCGGCAAGGATTCGGCGGCTTGATGGAGATCGGCAAATCGAAGGCGAAAGTCTATGTCGAGACCGACACAAAGATCACCTTCAAGGATGTGGCTGGCGTCGATGAGGCAAGATTCGAGCAGCAGGAGGTCGTGCGCTTTCTCAGAGATCCGAGAGCCTATTGTCGGCTCGGTGCGCGGGCTTCGAAGGGAATCCTTCTGGCGGGCCCGCCAGGCACTGGAAAGACGCTGCTTGCACGAGCCGTGGCCGGGGAAGCCGGCGTCCCTTTCTTTTCGATCTCAGGGTCGGAGTTCGTCGAGATGTTCGTCGGCGTCGGCGCAGCGCGGGTGCGCGACCTGTTCGAGCAGGCCCGCAAGGCGGCGCCCTGCATCATCTTCATCGACGAACTCGATGCACTGGGACGTAGCCGCACCGTTGGCGGCTATGACGAGAAGGGGCAGACCCTGAACCAGCTCTTGGCGGAACTTGACGGATTCGACCCTTCCAGTGGATTCATCCTGCTGGCAGCGACAAACCGCCCTGAGGTGCTTGATCCCGCTTTGCTAAGACTGGGCCGCTTCGACCGGCAGGTTCTGGTGGACCGGCCCAACCGAAGTGGCCGAGCGGATATTCTCAAACTCCATGCCCGCAACATCCGACTCGCACCCCGAGTGAACCTCGAGGACGTTGCCGGAATGACCATCGGCTTTACGGGAGCCGATCTCGCCAATCTCGTCAACGAGGTCGCAATCATCGCAACCCGGCGCAATGCCCTGGAGGTGACGTTCGCCGATTTCACGACTGCTATCGAGCGGATCGTTGCTGGCCTCGAAAAGAAAAGGTGCGTGCTCTCCGACGAAGAGCGCCAGCGGGTCGCCTATCACGAAATAGGGCACGCGCTTGTTGCCGCGAGCTTGCCCGGTGTAGATCCTGTCCTCAAGGTATCCATCATCCCGCGTGGCGTTGGCGCCCTCGGCTATACGATGCAGCGGCCGACAGAGGATCACTTCCTGCTCGCCGACAGCGACCTGCACAACCGGATTGCGGTGTTGATGGGAGGGCGAGCAGCCGAAGCACTCGTCTTCGGGAATGCCTCGACGGGGGCGGCGGATGACTTGCAGCGTGCGACCAGCATCGCTCTCATGATGGTGACACGATACGGCATGGCAGAGGCGACCGGCCTGCGGACCTATGCCCCGTCGCCGCAATCGTTCCTCGGGATGCAAGGCATCGATCGACCGAATGCCTCGGACGCTACGATCCGGGAGATTGATTTGGCTGCGCGCGACATTGTGGCGGCCGCCTATGACACCGCGCTCAGCATTCTCAAGGCGAGCAGGGCTGTTCTTGACCAGGGTGCGGAGATGCTGCTCGCGAAGGAAACCATCACGACTGATGATTTCCTGCCTTTGCGTAGGGCAGGGGACGCTGGTTCCGCGGACCATCGCGAGCCCGAGCGGAGCGCGCATTGAGAGAAGCCTGCAGGATGTGCCGCCGTTCGGAACGACAGGTCTTCCTCAATCGGGGAGACAATGCGTGTCATCTTCTCGAATGCGGCGGCAATTGCCACAAGAGCTGGCTTTTGGTGCGGCCACTCACATCAGGGCTGTGCGTCCTTCAGAAGTGCTACGAGCGGGCAAGGGCGTAGTAGACGAGTGTCCCCAGGAACACGGTACCGGTCAGCGGGTAGCTGTAGATCAGACATAGGCCAAAAAACCCGACCGCGGCGGCCAGCATGAGAATGTGCAGCATCAGCGATCTCTACCTGCAAAGGACGGCGCGCAGGCAGTATTCGAGTCTGTCGTGGCGTTTGAATCGAATGGGCTGAGCCGCTATGCGGCTCCAGACCCCGGTGTGATGTTTTCCATCCTCGTTGGAAAATCTCCATTCCAGGATCTCTGCGGTCGAGCTGGGTTCGTCAGCTCGACGAGAGCGACCAAAGCCGCTTCGCTTCTCGTGGCTCCCGGCAGGTCGGGAACACCGATTCGGCGTAAGCAGGCTACCTGGTCTCGAAGGCTTGTTGGCGCTCCGGTCGAAGGGAGTGTGTGACATAGCAATAATGGACAGCGAGCGCCTCAACATGGTCGTCGGACTCCTTGTCGGCAGTCTCAGCTTCAGAGGCAGACTATCTTGCTGGATGCGAACACCTCCATTCTACATGGGGCGAGCGGAATGCTATCTTGGTCTGAGTGACCTTTACCAAGGTTTGCGGCTGAAATCACTTTATACAGTATGATATTATCGTGCTGAGACGTGGGACTGCAATGCGTGCATAATCCGATCCATACAACAATGCGCCAGACCGTTGCCTCGAGCAGGCGCCGGCAATAATCTTCATCTTGGAAGCCTTTGACTATATCCAACCCTGTGGTGATGCCACGATCGCCTCGCACAGGCACATCCATGCCCGCCTCCCGCTCCCACTGCTGATTTTGTGATTAGAGGCTCAGGCAAAACCTTGGCTGCAAAGGAAAATCTGCCTTGATTGATACGTGCCATTGAGAGCCGTTCTTGTTCCGACTCCCAATAAACGCAGCCGTGATCCTGTCAGATCTCACAGGCTGACACTATGACAACGCTACCCAATTTTTAACAGTGGGCTCAACGAGCAGGAGACAGGGAAGGGGACGGGCAAGGATCATCGCTCGCCAGGAACAGGAGGTTGGCATGTCCATCATCTCGTACAGCAACAAGCCTATCATAGCCAGTCTGCTTGCTGCGCTCCCCCTGGGATCAAGCGTTTGGCCGACATCCGCTCAGGTGCGATTCATCGGCATGCACCTGGGTGGCCCCGGAGGTTGGCGCTCTTTTGACCATTCCTCAGACTTGCACGACCGCCCCTATGCCAGCCGGTGGCACGACGACTGGTATTCTGGGGCGATTGCCTCCGAAGAGGCCGCACCCTTGTATGCCGTGCCGGTCTATCCGGCTGTTCCCTCAGCAGATCCTTATCGGCTCGCCTACTGCTCACAGCGCTACCACTCTTCGATCCAGCAACCGGAACCTATCATGGCTATGACGGGGCGCGGCATGTCTGTCACTGAGTTTCCAAGGATCACGACATGGATGGCGCGATGACGAGCCGTGGCGCGGTTAAAGTACAGCGTTCTACACGCCGCATGGACCTTGCCTTCATGAGCCTAAGGCCTCGATTTTACATCCCCAAAAACGCGGGATTGAGCCACTGTCGATAGCTAAGAAGCATTTGCGACAGATTCATGCCGATTTATTCCGACTCTAAGACGGACGCGAGATTGCTACCATGTCGTCCCACTCCCTTCGAACCGCGACACCCGATCAGGTTGACAGCACACCTCCGTCCTCCAGCCTCCCGGCCGAGGCCACTTCGGCAGAGCCGCATAAACTCCATCCTCCTTTCATGCGGTGGGCTCCTCCTGCGGTCACTTTGGGCGTCATTGCGGCCGTCGCGGCCCTGCTCGCTGAACTCCTTTCCGGCCTCGACTTCGCAGCCGTAACCACGAGCGCCGCGCAGACCCCGCTCCCGCTGATCGGCCTGTCGCTTCTCTTCAGTGCGATCAGCTATATTGCCCTTGTCGGCTACGACGCCCTGGCACTGAGAGTAATAACCGACAAGCGGGTTCACTTCACGACGATCGCGATGGGCTCCTTTACGAGCTATGCCATCGGCCACACCCTCGGCTTTCCCATGATGACGGCGGGCGCCGTGCGCTGGCGTGTCTATGGCACGGCTGGTCTGTCGCTTGCCGAGGTGGCAAAGCTGACAGCTGTGGCGGGGCTTACACTCTGGATCGGCATGGCTGCCGTTGTAAGCCTCAGCGCTTTGCTTGAGCCGCAGGCGCTCGCCGCGCTCGACCGGATTCCTGCCGGGCTCAACCAGGGCATTGGCGTCGCCCTTCTTGCCGCCCTCGCTCTCTGGCTGCTGTGGAACCGCCAGGGCGGCCGGGAGATCGGCCGGGGGGATGTGCGGGTTCGCCTCCCAGGCGGCAAAGCCGTTCTTCTGCAAATGGGCCTTGGCCTCCTCGATGTGTCCGCCGCTGCCACGGCTCTCTGGGTTCTCCTGCCCCATGAGGTCACCATCGGCTTTCCTGTCTTTGCGACGGTCTTCGCGGGCGCCATCCTGTTGGCCGTCGTCAGCCATGTCCCGGCTGGTCTTGGAGCGTTCGAGGCGGCGATCCTGCTGGCGTTTCCGAGTGTTCCCACAGCCGACCTTCTCTCGGCGGTTCTCGCCTGGCGGCTCACCTATACACTGATCCCCTTCCTGTTCGCCGTGGCACTCTTCGTCACGCACGAGTTGCGATATCCAGACACGAAGCTAGCCCAGGCGGCCCGACGCATCCGGCGGCTGATGCTGCCTTTCGTGCCGATTGCGCTCGCCGCTTTGACATTCCTGGGTGGTCTCGTCCTCCTCACCTCCGGCGCGCTGCCCAATGACTACTCGCGCATCCGGGCGCTGAGGCATCTCGTGCCGCTGCCCTTCGCCGAGGTGTCTCACCTCGTCGGCAGTACGGCCGGCGTGGTGCTTCTCATTCTCTCTCGTGGCCTGATGCGCCGTCTTTCGAGCGCCTGGATCCTTGCCTTGATCGTCATTAGCGCCGGGGTGGTCGTGTCACTCGCCAAAGGCTTCGATTGGGAGGAGGCATTGGTTCTAAGCTCGGTGTTGATCCTTCTCCTGACCTATCGCGGGGCGTTCTACCGCAAGGCCGGCATCTTCGCGGAACCCCTCGAGCCACGCTGGCTCATCGCTATCGCGTTCGTTGTCGGCTGTACTATCTGGCTCGGCCTCACGGCATTCCAAGATCTTGACTACAGCCATGATCTCTGGTGGCAATTCAGCTGGCATGACGATGCATCGCGATTCCTGCGCAGCAGCCTTGTCGCGGTCATCGTCGGCGCTGGCCTCTCGCTCTATGCGATGATCCATCGCTCTCCCTCTACCCAAAAAGCCGAACCGCTCAAGCTCAATGCCCTCGCGCCTGCCTTGGCCTGTGCCAAGCGGGCAGACGCCCAACTTGCTCTGCTTGAGGACAAGCGCTTCTTCTTTCATGGGGCCGGCGACGCCTTTCTCATGTACGCCGTACGTGGCAAGAGCTGGATTGCTATGGGCGACCCTGTCGGCAATCCCGAGCACGCGGCCGACCTCATGTGGCGTTTCCTGGAGGAGGTCGACCGACATGACGGCTGGCCGGTGTTCTATCAGGTGAGCCCGAGCCATCTGCCGCTCTATCTTGATGGCGGCCTGTCTCTCGTCAAACTCGGAGAAGAGGCGCGTGTCGATCTCACCACGTTCACCACGGAGGGCAAGGCCGGCAAGGACTGGCGTGCCGCCCTCAACCGCGCCAAGCGCGAGAACCTTGAATTCACCATCATTCCGGCTGCCGAGGTACCAACGCATCTTTCCGAGCTCAAGGCTGTGTCGGATGCATGGCTTGCCAAGCGAGGCGCTGGGGAGAAGAGATTTTCCATCGGCTTCTGGTCTGAGATGTATCTGTCCCGCTTCGATGTCGCCGTGGTTCGGCGCGAGGCTCGAATCCTCGCCTTCGCCAACATCTGGTACGGCCAGCTGGGCGGCGAGATCGCGGTCGATCTCATGCGCCACGTGCCCCATATCTCCGGCCTCATGGATTTTCTATTCGTCAGCCTGATGCAGGAGGGAAAGGTACGGGGCTATCGCTGGTTCAATCTCGGCATGGCTCCTCTTTCGGGCCTGTCGGACCATCGTCTTGCTCCGAGCTGGCACAAGGTCGCTGCCTTCGTGGCCCGCAACGGCGAGCGCTTCTATGGCTTCAAGGGTCTGCGGGCCTACAAGGAAAAGTTCGGTCCTGTCTGGGAGCCGCGCTATCTCGCCTGCCCGGGCGGATGGGCGCTGCCGCAGATCCTGCTCGACGTCACGAACCTGATCTCGGGCGGCCCGATCAGGACCGTCAGCAAGGAAGCTGGATTATGAAGGCAATAAGCACATTCCGCGGGCTCATCATCGCGGCGGCACTGGTTGCACTCACACTCGGAAGTGTTCTGCTGGGTCGCTCGGCCTGGTCGGCCGTGACGGGGCCGAGCGTCTCCACCACCTCAGTCGAGGTTGACGAGTTCGGCGTCGTCGATGTGGTTCAGTCCGACCGACCAGCCCTAGGTCTTATCATCCTGGCGGAGGATGCGTCCCATGCGCAGTCGCACCAGCAGGATGCACTCGCCCTCGCGAAGAGCGGGCTGATCGCGGTCTCATTTGATTTCGAGAAGTTCCGTGCAGAGCTCGCCAAGTCCCCGCCTTCGGATGAGTGCCATTACATCTCCGATGACATGAAGGATCTCGCCCAGGCCGTGCAGCGCAAGCTCGGCCTCCAGCGCTACTTCTTCCCGGTCATCGCCGGACGGGGCGACGGCGCAGCTTTCGCCTACGCCGCCCTGGCTCAGGCTCCCGCGAACACTTTGGGCGGCGCGATCAGCATCGGCTTCAAGCCGGTCCTGCGGTCCGATCGAACCTATTGCTTCGATCCGCCGCTGGACCCTGTCGGAGACGGCCTCTTCGCCCTTCGCAGCGAGACAAACCTGCCGGGGCCCTGGCGTGTCATCGCGCCCGAAAGCGAACGTCAGCGGATAGAAGCCTTTCAGGAATCCGAGAATGACGCAGAATTCGTGCCGGCGCAGGACGATGCCTGGACGCGGCAAGCCCTGGTCGAGAGCGCGAGCCAGCTCAGCCGGACCGGAGAGCACGGTTACTCGCAACTGCCCGTGTCGGTCATCAAGCCGGAGGGCCCGGTGAAGGGCCTCGCGATTATCATGTCGGGCGACGGCGGCTGGCGCGACATCGATAAATCAATCGGCGAATGGTTAGCCGAGCACGGGGTTGCTGTTGTCGGAATGGACTCGCTGCGCTACTTCTGGTCAAAGAGAAGCCCCGCGGAGGTCGCCGCCGATCTTGCTTTGTTGTTCGATCACTATAGCGCTGAATTCCGCACGGACCGCTATGCAATCATAGGCTACTCATTCGGCTCGGACATCATGCCGGATGTCTGGCCGCAATTGCCGAAGCCCGTCAAGGACCGTATGGCCGTCGTCTCGCTGCTTGCGTTGGGGACCAATGCGGACTTCGAGGTGACCGTAGAAGGTTTCATTGGCACGGTCTCCGCCGAGAGCCGACCTCTGCTTCCGTTACTTCGTCAGCTGCCGCTCGACCGGACGCAGTGCATCTACGGCAAGGAGGAGGCAGAGGACAACGAAACCTCGTGTACAGCTCCCGAACTCGGCCAGGCGCAGCGGATCGCCCTTGAAGGCGGCCACCATTTCGATGGAGACTACACCAAAGCCGCGGAGGCGATTTGGGCACGTCTGCAGAACGGAAGCCCAAGGCTTTAGACCGGCCATCCAGAGCCGCATGCCGAAGTGCGCCTGTCACTGGGCACTTTGGCGTGAGACAGGCGATCTAATAATTTCAGTGACTTAGCTTATGTTCTGAGACGGAAGTTTGGGCACTTAACCTGAGACTCTCGGTGGCTTTGGGCAGTTAACGC
>KI912066.1:8946-10651 GCA_000517005.1 Microvirga lupini | reverse complement strand
ACTCAAGCGTGCTCGGACATTCCGTCCGAAAGGGAGTGAGCCGCAACCCCAGCGCAAGCCCAAGAACCGTGCACGCTGATGGGAGGTGCGAAATGGTTCGAAGCGAGCCGTGGGGACGAAGATTCTACGGCAGGCTCTCGTCATGAGGCCTATGACGGGCCTGCCCCGCAATCGCCGGATCCGCCAATGCTGCACTTGTGGCCGGTGTTGGAGTGCGCTCCATGACCATACCGACGCCAGCACCGGGCCGAGCGGTAGAACTTACCGTCTGGTATCCGACACATGCGAAGGAATCTCGCGAGCCAATCGGCGAAAGTAAGATTTTCAAGGGCACGCTGGCGGTATGGAACGCCCTGGTTGCCGAGGGCAGCTATCCCGTAATCCTGATGGGCACATGGCGGCTTCAGGGCAGCCCCTTACCAAGAGGGCTGGATGCAGCCTATCTGGCAACTCGTGGGTACATTGTAGGCGTAACGAGACCGCCGATGTTCATTGAGCTGCCGGGGTGTGACAGTTCAACCCATTGGCTATCATGCGCCTTATCCGGGAAGGATCTTCCCTATAGCGATGGAACGAAACGCCGGATCTGGATTTCATTGTCGATCCTGGCGATAAGGAAGCATGCAACTCCGCCATCTCAAGACCTTCATGGCCGTGGCCTCGACCCTCAACGTCACACGGGCGGCCGAGCAGGTTCATCTCGCCCAATCGAGCGTGACCGAGCAGATCCAGGCGCTGGAAGCCGATCTCGGAGCAGCGCTGTTCGACCGCTCGCGGCGCAGGCTGCAACTGACGGAGGCCGGGCAGAGGCTGCTCGACTATGCCGGCGATCTGCTGGGCCTCGCCGACGAGGCGCGGGCGGCCGTCGCGGACGCGGCCAGTCTCAGCACAGGTAGGCTCACCATCGGCGCGCTGGAGACACTGTGCGCCGCCTGGCTGCCGCCGCTCCTGGTCAGGTATCAAGCGGGGCACCCAACTGTCCGCCTCCAGGTGAAGGTCGGAGGCAGTGGCGCGTTGCGCAACGACGTGAGAAGCGGCGTCATGGACGTGTGCTTCGCCTTCGGCGCGGGTCCCTTCGAGCCGGACCTGCAACACGAGCCCGTCGCCGAGGAAGACCTCGTTGTCATTGCGCCGTCCAGACACAGGCTTGCCGGACGGGAGATGATCCAGGCTGAGGATCTTGCCGGCGAGCCTTTCCTGGTCACGGAGACGGGCTGCGTCTACCGGCAGATGTTCGAAAGCGCGTTCCCCGCCGGACGGGCCGGCCGCCCCCGCCTGGCCGGGGAGTTCAGCAGCATCGCGGCTATCCGTCGCCTCGTCGAGACGGGGATCGGCTACGCGCTCGTTCCCCGCCTCGTCGCGTCCGAGGCCGGCGGGAGCCTTGCGGTATCACCCTGGGGCGGCGATGTCAGGTCCGTTCCAGTTTCCATGCTGTGGCGTCGGCAGCGTGTCCAGCCGCCGGTCCTTCGAACCTTCCTCGATGCCGCGCGCCAAGGCACCGCGACAATCAGATCAGACGATGCCCGCCTTCGACATGCAGCACGGTCCCTGTGACGAAGCCGTTGCGCATGAGGAACCGGATCGCGTCGGCGATGTCATCCGGTTGACCGATCCGACGGACCGGCAAGCGCTTGGCCATCGCGCCCAGGGTTGATGCCTTGGCGTCCCCGGCGACGTGCGTCCAGATCGGAGTATCGACCCAGCC
>KI912066.1:5474-8846 GCA_000517005.1 Microvirga lupini | reverse complement strand
CCGCTCTGCTCTTGCAACCCATCTTCACCGCCTCGACGCCATGGCGGCTTGGAAGGCGGCAGCCTGCGTTGCTGCCTGAGCCACTTAGGAAGCGAAGTTTGCCTTTATTCGTCCAACTTCAGTTAACGTGACAGGTCCACGGCGGATGAGGTTGCCAAGCTGATCGTGAACGGAGAGAAAGCGCTGCGCCTGCCAGGCTGACTTGAAGCGTTTCATGATGCGCTCGCGTCGTCGCGTGGGCTGATGAATATTCTCCGCGCGGTTATTCAAGCCTCGATGCTGTCGGAGTTCAACGCCGGGCATCACAGCTCTCTTGGCGAGGGCATAGCTGGCCAGTTTGTCCGTGATCATCACCCGAGGAGCCGCACCCTGCTTCTTGAGCAACTTGCGCAGCAGACGCTTGGCTCCTTTGGCATTGCGTCGGCGCCCAATGCTGCGGATGTCAAGAGCAGCGTCGTAGCCAACGGGATGCCGATCTTTGCAAGGTGCTTCATTTCAGAACCTCCTTGGTTATCGGAGTCGGGTCCCCGCCCGGCACACAGTGCGGGGCGGAGCCGCATTTGGCACCGCTTATGCTTCGGGCAGCGCCAGAATGGCATCGGTGTCAAGGATACCGGCAAAGGTATCCGCGAGGCTGACAAGCGAGGCTCGGTGCAGGTCGGCATGGGGTACGATCTTGCCGTCCAGGCCGGTGATGTCGCGCGTGGCGCACCCATCAGCTGCGACGATGACATCGTAGCCGAGCGGCACCGCGTCGCGAGCCGCCCCTGCCACGCAGGCATGGGTCATAAGACCAGTGACAATCAGAGTCTTCACGCCGTCAGCCTTCAACTGATCATCGATATCGGTGGTCGGAAAGACGCTGACCGACGATTTCCGCACAGTCCTGTGATGTGGCGCCGGCGTGATGTCGGGATGGAAGGCGACAGTCGCGCCGTCTTCGGCGAAGATGGGGGCCCCGGCTGGAGCCACGTGCTGTATATGATAGACGGGCATGCCGGATGCGTCGGCCCTGCCGATCAACCGCTTGGCGTTAGCCAAGGCCTGCGCGCCATCCGGGATCGGCATGCGGCCGTCAAAATACTCCCTCTGAAAATCAATCACCAACAAGGCCGTCGTCGTCGGATCGAGGCTTTCAGGCGTGCTTGCGCCAGCCATTGCTCGAATGGTCGGATGTGTCATAGCTCTTCCTTTCACTTGCCTTCGGTTCCGTGCAACCTTGACAGGTCGATTGCATGACGAAAGTGGCGCAAGGGACAATAAGTGATAGGATCCGGCCAAACTCCTATTGAGACTGGAAGTTGGCCACTTCATGCACACCATCGCTGTCATCGCCTATGAGGGGGTCAGCCCCTTTCATCTTTCTGTCCCCTGCATCGTCTTCGGCGATGATTTGTTGAAGCTGAGTGCGCCACGCTACCGCTTATTGATCTGCGGTGAAAAAGTTGGGCTGATTCCAACACTATCGGGCTTCCATATCGAGGTGCAGCACGATATCTCGGCTCTGGAGGGTGCGGACACTGTCATCGTGCCGGCTTGGCGCGATCCTGACGATCGACCGTCCAATGCCTTACTGGGCGCCCTGCGTGCTGCACATGCGCGCGGGGCGCGAATGGTTGGACTGTGTCTCGGGACGTTCGTCCTGGCTCGCGCCGGATTGCTGGACGGCCGCGCGGCCTCGACGCACTGGGCCTGGGCGGAAGAGTTTGAGCGGACCTACCGAAACGTCGCGTTGCACCGGAACGCGCTCTACATTGATGAGGGCGATCTCCTAACCTCCGCCGGAACGGCGGCTGCCATCGACTGTTGTCTCCATCTGGTGCGTCGCGACCACGGGGCTGAGGTAGCCAACCGCATCGCACGACGGTTGGTCGTTGCACCGCATCGACATGGCGGTCAGGCTCAGTATATCGAGAGGCCCGTGCCCGAATCCGGCGGTTCGGATCGGCTCTCGTCCACCTTGGATTGGGCGATAGCGAACTTGCATGAGCCCTTGAGCCTGGCCCATTTGGCTGCACGAACCGGGATGAGTCTGCGCAGCTTCACTCGCCACTTCAAGAACAAGACGGGGACGACCGTCATCCAATGGCTCCTAAGCCAACGCCTTGCAGCGGCCCAGCGTCTGCTCGAGACAGGCGACTGCTCCATCGAGCATGTGGCGGAAATGGCGGGCTTTGGTTCGACAGTGTCGTTCCGGCAGCATTTTACGCGGGCATATTCGATCTCGCCCGCGAACTATCGCAGGCAATTCAGAGGCGCAAACTAGTGCGGCAGCAGATGCCACGGTTCTCCTGCGCGCAGGTTGTACAGCACAGCGTGCAGCATAGCTCGCCTCAAGCCTAGGCGGCTGGTCTGCCTGGGACAGGGCCACGCGCTCAAGGCGCAGGTGGCCCGCCTCCAGATTCGGCAGCCGGATGCCGCCGATCATGACCTCGTCGGGAAGACCTAAAGCCTGCGGAGCCAGCGAACTGGCCGGGGAGGGCGGTGGTCGTTGCCATGACGGGAGCAGCATGCCCCCAAGGCGGATTGCCAGAATCAGGGCTGCCGCGATACCACTTCCAAACTGCCACTATGGCCGCCAAAGACCCTCCAGCTCTGCAAATTGAAGCAAGTCAAACCCATTGACGTGACAGCTCCGCACGCATCGCAAGGTACCACCACGCCACCCGGGGTGTGATCAACCAGATCCGCCTTGGCCTCGAACGCGTGAGGGCTGCAGTTGACACACGGGATCCCGAAGGATCAGCATATCCAAATGGGGGGCGCCACACGGATGGCCGCCATGGACCGTTTCGATCACATCCTGAACTGGAAGCTGAAGCAAGGCTCGCACGCATTCCCGGGAAAGGAGGGCGGCACCTGCATCAACGAAGCGGCCATTGTGGCAGCCGGCTTCCCGTACCAGCCGGTTCGCTCGGTCGAGGATATGCCGGCATGCTTCTCGCGACCAATCTGCCGCCTGGCGATGCAGCTGAACGATGGGGCCTCTGATGAGGAGCGGCAGCACCTGCTGCCGTTTGTGACTCGCCTGGTCTGTGCCGACACACCAGAGGTGGAGCGGGAGCGCGAGGCGTACATCGCCGCACGCATGCGCTGGCGGCTGCCGTTCCAAGAGGGCATGAGAGTTCTTGAGGGAGCACTGGCCATCGGGCGACAGGCGGGCTTGTCCGCCCCAGACGAGGTGAGGACCAGGATGGAAGTTGTCCAGGCCCGAGCGACCATTCTCATGTCAGCCCCCGACACACCTCTTTTTGCGAAGATCAAGAAATGGTTCGAAACGAAAGTGACGGCATCTGTGGGCTGACCACTCAACGAGTGAGTGCCGGAGGCGGGGAGGGTCAGGAGCCAGCATGACGGCGCCCTGGGACGAAC
>KI912066.1:364-5374 GCA_000517005.1 Microvirga lupini | reverse complement strand
CCCTACATGAAAGCGAACCCCGGCAAGCTGACCAACGGCAATGCCGGAGTCGGCTCGACCTCGCATCTCGCCTGTCTGCTGCTGAACAATCGTGTTGGCGCTTCCGTCACACTCGTGCCCTATCGCGGCACTGGGCCGGCACTGCAGGACGTCGTCTCGGGTCAGGTTAGCTATCTCTGTGACCAGGTGACGAGCCTGATGGCACAGGTCCAGGCTAAGACGGTGAAGCCACTTGCTGTGCTCGCACCGATGCGCTCTCCCGTTTTGCCGGACGTGCCCACGGCGAGCGAAGCCGGCATGAGCGGCATCGACATGATGGTCTGGAACGCGCTCTTCGCTCCGAAAGGAACGCCACCCGAAATCATCGAAAAGCTGAACTTCGCCCTGCTCAAGGCCATCACCGATCTGGCCTCTCGCGAAAAGTTCCTGCAGCTTGGTGCAGAGCCGCCGCCGGAGAGCCAGCGCTCACCGCAGGCGCTGCGCCAGATCCATGCCGCCGACGTGGCGAAATGGGGTGGGGTTATCCGCGGCGCCAACATCACCGTCGAATGACTTAGATCTGCGCGAAGTGTCCCAGAGATTACATCAGCGCGTGCCGGTTTAAACCGGCACGCGCGTGGCACCCGCATTCCCCTGTTCCCTCATGATCCTTGACCCAATGGCCGCCGAAGAGATCCAGGCAACCATACATTGGCTGCTGGAAGTACGATCCCAGAGGCTTTGAATGTGCAGGTTGCTGATCTGATATGCGGAGGTGGCTGGAATGGCTCCGAGGCATTAGCGTTTAAACGCAAGCCGCAGGAAGCCTCTCCAGGCGCGGTTTCCTGCTGGTAGCTTCTATCCCGCGACGAGTGGCGAAGGGCTGTCAGCGGAGTCGGTAACATTTGAGCAGTAGGCCTCCTCGCGGGTTCGGGCGGGGACGGGGACTTCAGCAGCATCCGCCTGACCGTCCGCTGGTCAGATGATATCGCATTCACGCGCAGCCTCGATATGAGGCACGCATATGCTGCAGGGCCGATGAAGCGCATCCCGCCGGGATCATCCTCATCGGCTCAACCAATCCGAACCACGGTCCCCTTCCGGACCGCGCTCCGAAGGCAACGTCGCCTGTTGCGTGCTGCTGCCTGTTGCCGGCCAAGACTTTCCCCAAAGCGGCAAAGCAGGCAGCTGCGGTTGGGGCACGGCCACCGGCGTCGGCTCTGCGGGGCGTGCGCACAGGCCTGCCATGCGGATCAGCCCGAACCCGTATGCCGGATCCCATCCGGGCTTGCCTAGATCACGGGTGTGAGCTTCCAGACGGTCCTGAGCCGCCTTGGGATCCAAGTGCGGATTCGATGCGAGCAACAGCCCTGCCATGGCGGACACGAAGGGAACTGCATAGGACGTGCCCGTCCTCAGTGCACCGCTGCCTTGGGCCGAGGCTGTCCATACATTCACTCCGGGCGCCGCAAGGTCGATGTAGGCGCCCTGTGTGGCGCGTCGATACACATTCAGGTCCTGATCCACCGCTGTGACCGCGATGACACCGGGATAGGCCGCCGGGTAGGAAGGTTCGGCCCCGGCGCCGTTGTTGCCCGCGGCCGCAATGATCACGATGCCCTTGGCCTGTGCGGCCTCAATGGCGGCCTGAAGGATCTCGTTGGGAGGGCCGGACAAACTCAGATTCATGACCCGCACACCGCGCTCTGCCAGCGCCTCAATGGCGGCCACAAGGGACGTCACATCCGTCCGGTCGGCGGTGCCGCCATCGCGATAGAACGCATCCACTGCGACAAGCCTCGCGTTCGGCAGGAGACCAGGTGTTTGGCTCCCCGGCCGACCCACCAGGAGGGCTGCAATCGCTGTGCCATGCTCCTGCAAGGAGACATCACTGTGGGATGGGGGTCGCTCCACAACCTCGATAGCCTGATCCTTCAGGGCGTCGTGCTCAAGATTGATGCCTGTATCGATCAGGCCAATCAAAGGCGTCGGGCCACACTGCACGGCTTCCTTTGCCGACCAATTCACGAGAGCGGTTGCCCTGCACTCAGCATCCGTGCACGCTCCCAGGTCGTCATCGAAATAGCCATCATCGAGATAGTAATAGTCGTCAAAACCCGTGGAGGCTCGGGCATCGACCAGCCGGACCATTCGTTGGGCCTGAGACACGGAGGCGCCTTGAGGAACACGCAGCCTGACTACCGGTGGAGCGACGCGACCTTGCGTCCGAGTCTCGATCTGAAACCCTTGAGCAGTGAGTTTGGTCAGATCCTCGCGCGACAGGCCCGAGGCCACGATAGAGTTTGCGGACCGACGCGGCTTGGGGCGGGTATCTATTGCTTCGGCTGCTCTGGATACATCTGCTTGTGAAGCCTGTGCCTGGGTTGAAGCCTGTGACGGTGACGGTGCCGAAGCGGCTGCTTGTGTGGCTGCCTGGAGCGGGCTCGCTGTTTGTTGGCTGGATGCGGTGATTGCGTCTTGACCTGGCACAGTTGAGCTGGCGCTCGCCGGTGCCGTTGAGACCGCCGGGGTTGGGCTTGCAGTTGACTGATCAGATGCGACGGCCATGGCTGGGCTGGCACTCGCCGGAGAGGCCACCGGAGCCTGGGTCGATGTTGTCTGGTCGGTTGTGACCGCGCCTTGGCTCGTCGGGGTGGAACTGGCGGACGTGTCTGCTTGTACGGAATCCGTTTGGGCTGGATCCTCTGATGTCGCTGGTGCTGGAGAGGGTGCTTGGGTTTGGCCTGCTGTTTGCTGGTCGGGCGCGGTGACCGTGTCCTGACTTGTCGGATTGGGGCCGGCGGAGTCGTCTGATTGTGCTGTCTCCGTCTGGGCGTGATCCTGTGACGTTGTCGATGTTAGGGGCGCCGCTGGGGTCTGGCTTGCGGTTTGCTCGTCGGGTATGGCGGCCGTATCCGGGCTCGGTGAGGTCGGGCTGGTGTTCACCGGTGCCGAGGCTTCCGGCGCCGGGCCCGCCGTTTGCTGCTCAGGCGCGGGAGCTGAGGCCTCGCTCGCCGTAGTGGGGCTGGCGTTCGCCGGAGACGCGGTCGAGACCTGGCTTGGTGTTTGTTGGTCAGACGCGGGGACCGTGTCTTGGCTTGCCGGAGCAGGGCTGGCCGAGGTGCCTGCTCGCGGAGCCTCAGTCTGGGTCGCGGACTGTGATGTCACCGGTGTCGAAGATGCGGTCTGGGTCTGACCCGGTGCTTGCTCGTTGGGTACGGGTGTTGTGCTCTCGCTGGTCGGCGTCGGACTGGTGCGGGTATCTACCTGAGCAGTCTCCGTCCGAACCGACCCCTGTGATGTTGCCGGCGCCGGAGAGGCCGCTGGGGTCTGGGGCGATGTTGACTGGCCACGCGCGGGAGCCGGCCCCTGGCTCGTCGAGGTGGAACTCGTGGCGGCGTCTGCTTGTGGAGCCCGGGCCGGAGTTGGCGCTTGGGCCTGACCCGATGCTGGCTGGTCAGGCGCGGTGGCCGTACCCGGGCTCGTTGGAGCCTTGCTGGTGCTCGCCTGTCGCGGCGCCGCCGCTTGGGTGTGGCTTGCCGTGGTGGAGTTGGTACTCGCCCTCGCTGGAGCGGGGACTTGGGCCTGGCTCGCTGTTGGCTGGCTGCGGGCGGTCATGCCCTGGCGCGTCGGGGTGGACTTGGGGGAGGTATCGGTTTCTTGCCCTGGTCTGGGTTGAAGCCTTCGCTGGTGCCGGAGAGCCAACTTCGGTCCGGCTGGTTGCTTGCCGATTGGCGGCAGGGACGGCGGCTTGGCTCGGCTGCGTCGAACTGGAACTCGCCGGAGAGGCCGTCCGGGGTTGGCTTGGCGCTTCCCGGACCGATGCAGGGGCCGTGCCTTGGCTCGTTGAAGCCCCATTGGCGCGTTGGCTCTTGCTGTTGCCTGCCTTACCGGGGTTGCCCGTGTTGCTCTCAGAGGCCGTCTTGCCAACAGCCTTTGAGGCACCGATAGCGCCCTGTGCCCCAGCCTTCTCCTTACTGGATCGTGCGTTGTCCGTATTAGTGTTGCTGCCAGCGATGCTGCTGCCTCCGCCCGCATTTCCACTCGCCTTTTTGCCGCTGTTGCCGGCACTGGATTTACCGCTTGTGTCTCCAGCCTTGTTGCTGTCCTGACCCGCGCCGGAGCCGCCTACGACACCGCCGCCACGGCTCCTGCCTGTACCGTTGCCGTGACTAGCGCTGCCCGTGCTGTTGCCATGACCGACGTTATTGCCAATGCTGCCCCCGAGCCCGCTTCCGCCACCGACTCGGCCGCTAACTCCGGCGTCAAGGCTGCCTCCGGCGCTGCCTACATTGTTGCCACGGTTGGCCCCGCCGCTTGGCGTTCCTTGGGAGCCTCCAAGTGCCCCACTTAGGCCGCTTCCGACAGGACCGCCTGGGCTGTTGCCGCGGCCAATTCCACCGCCTCGGCCGCCGCCAAGGCTGCCCCCATCAGAGTTCCCATTGCTCCCGCCATTGCCATTTCCAGGGGCGGAACTCCCCCCGGCTGAGCCGCTGCTATTGCCACCCTTGCCAGCGTTCCCGCCTCCTGAGTTTCCCGTGCCACCAGCCCCGCCATCGCTGCCCGGTCCGCCACCCTTGCCATTTCCCCCACGGCCCCCGCCGCCACTGTTCCCGGACCCATCGCCGCCTTTGGCGAACGCGGATGCATCCATGATCGGCCAACTGGGGCCATGACCAAGGTCAAGTTGAACCTGAAGTGGGAGAGCAGCGGCGGTGCCTGTTGCCGCGATGAGGGCATATCGCCACCAACGTGCCATGGTCACCTCGTGACAGCGTTTCAAGGACCCGGTTCATCAGTTGCGGCGCGGCTAGGTAATTGATCAGGGACCTGCTCGTTGGTGCGCACCACAATGCGCTATCTGTACCATATTCAGGATGAACGCGAGCGATCCAATCACTTATTGTGTCAAACGGTAAGCCTAGCAATAAACCCGCTGTGTGAAAGGGGGCGAGGCAGATACCTGTGCAGTCTTCGTTGACGGTGTCGGAAAGCCTGATCTCGGCCAAAGGCAGAAGCAAACCAGGTTAG
>KI912066.1:0-264 GCA_000517005.1 Microvirga lupini | reverse complement strand
GGGCGGGACGCCGCCGCTGTGCGGCTTGGCCTTCCTCCGCCCCTCCTCGCGCGCCTGGCGGCGCCAGTTCGACACAGTCGCGGGACAGACCTGGAAGCGGCGGGCGATCTCAACCTGGCTGCCGTCGCCGCCCTCACAGGCGATCAGGACGCGTTCTCGTAAATCAGCGGAATAGGGCTGGGGCACGGCTTGCCTCCCGGGCCAGATGCCGATCAACGCACAATCCACCTGAATGGATTCAAGCCCAGATCAAAATCGCTTTAG
>KI912065.1:7406-9558 GCA_000517005.1 Microvirga lupini | reverse complement strand
GATCACGGCGCGCTCAAGCGTGTGATCCGGCCGACCCGCGGCTTCCAGAGGATGAGAACAGCTTCTGCAACGATCAGGGGCTTTGAGGTCATGCGGATGATCCGCCGCGGCCATTGTGTTCTGCCTCAGCCGGGCGTGATAGGCGAACTCCGTCTCGTCAATCAGCTCTTCGGTCTTGCAGCCTGAGTGACCCCTTCGCCTGGGTTCGTTATGCCCTTTGCAAGTTAATGCAACAGAGCCTGATTGGCGGCGGCCAAACGAGGTTTCAGCCCGTCTACGTCGAGGATGTCGTGGCGGGCTTCGCGGCTATTCTGGCGAACCCGGCGAGCCATGGGAAGATCTACGAGTTCGGAGGACCCCGGGTCTATACCTTCAAAGAGCTGATTGGGTTTGTCTGTGCCAGGATCAGGGCCCAACCGTTGCTGGTGCCCGTGCCGTTCTGGGTGGCTGAGCTGTTAGGTGGGCTGCTGCAAGTGTTTCCCGATGCACCGCTTACCCGCGATCAGGTTCAGTTGCTGAGAACGGACAAGGTGGTCAGCGGCTCCGAGCCAACGTTGGGCGATGTGGGGATTGAACCGAAAGTACTCGAGGCCATCGTGCCTGAGTATCTCTCGGCCTATCGAAGGTAGAAGGGGCTGACGTCTGCGCCATGACCATGGCAGACCCTGACAAATACGTGCATGGCCGTTGACGTGATGTGCCAGCGCTATCTGTGGAGCGGTCTGGCCGCCAGGCCTCGACGGCCGCGAGGAAGTCCTCCACCGCCGCCATTCCGCCCCGCTCCAGATTGCGGGTGTGGCTCCCGCCCTCGATGCGAACGAAGCGCTTCGGCTCGGGAGCGGCTGCATACAGCCGCTCGCCGAAAGCAAAGGGAATGGTGCGATCATGCGTACCGTGCAGCATCAGGATCCGCGCCTTCACCTGCTGAATGATGTCGCGCGAACGGAACTGGTCAGCTCAATAGATGGCATCCACCTTAGCCTATGAGCCAGGCGAGGGATCGTTTGAGGGCCTTCGTCCCATCTCGATCAAACCAGCGTCCATGGCTAAAGATGACTCGCTCTGGGTGCCAGTCGACGAGCCGAATTGCGGCCCGAGCAGCTTCGCGTTTGTTCGCCTTGACAATCAGGCGCAGATAGAGGGGCGCTCGCCCATGCGGTGCCGCGACGCTGTTCAAACGCGCAAAGATCCGAGGGCCGACGGACAAGCGCTGCGTCTCCAGGTTCTGCACCAAGTCCGTCATAATCAGTGTCCGGCTTGGACGATGAAAGAAATCCACCTCACTGAACCCTAACCCACGGATGGTGACCTGCTCCATCTCGCTGGCCCATTCAGGCGGTGAGGTATCGGAGAGGACATGGTCAATCCTAACGCCAGTCTTCTGCACGTGCTTGCGCTCGCGCAGGCCTGGAGCGGCCCAAGTGAGAGCGTTAGGCAAACGCTTTTGCCAATCATTCAGGAATGACCAATGCGCGATGGCGGGCGCGATGAGATGAGCAATGCGCCCTTGCTGCTCGAGCTGTGCTTTGAGCGCTTCTGTGAAGCGCGTGGGGGAGTGGAGCCAGAGATCACCGTTCGACAGACGCAGGACGGTCATCCTGATGGGGAGCGGCAGACCGAGGACATGAAGAGGACCGCTGTCGACGATCCAGATACCCTCCGCAACCGGTTTGAGGACATCAAGAGGAGGGTAGGTGCCATCTTGGTCAACCTCGTTCGCCATCCCGCGATCCTCCTCGTCAACGGATGTAAAGCCGCCACTGACCTCGAGCAATGCTCCCGCGACAAACGATGCGTCAGCGGCCAGGAATACATAGGCTGCTGCAATCTCCTTCAGCTGGCCAGCGCGCTCCAGCTTCGTGAACGTGCCGAAGGACTTGACCACCTCCTCACTTCGATGTGGCGACGGCGGGCGTCTCGCCGTCCGATCCTGAGCTACGTCGAGAAGATGACCGATAGCCCGGCTCGCATGAACCTCAACCTCAGGGTCGGCTGGCTAAAGCATGGAGATCGGCTCCCGCTCCCAGCGGTGCAATGATGAGCACCGTGGGTGACCCATGCGGCATCAACCTGCAGGGCTGTGACAGGCCTACCTGATCCCGACATGCTCCGCTCAGCAAATCGGCCCCCTGATCTATCTTACCGCTCATAG
>KI912065.1:6781-7306 GCA_000517005.1 Microvirga lupini | reverse complement strand
CTCCCCTCCTCCCGCGTCAGCTTGCGGCATCCGGATTGATCATGCGCTTGGCGAGCATGCTCAACCGCTCGTCCGTGCGCTTCTCCTCCTCCAGGATGGCAAGCAGCGCCTGCACATCCTCGTCCAGCCCAAGCTGCTTGGCCCAGGTGGCGAGCGAGCCGTACACCGCAATCTCATAGTGCTCGACCCGCTGCGCCGAGGCGATGATGCTGGCATCGCGCAGGTCGCGGTCCTGGACCATGCTGGCCCACTTCTCGGCCTCCCGCAGCATCGCCTGCATGGCCTGGTCGACGTGCTCGCGCGGCTCGGCACTGTGCCGGCGCAGGATCTCCTCGATGCGCGATTGCTGCGCGCGGGTCTCCTCCAGATGGGTCTGGATCCCCTGCTTGAGTTCGGGATGGCCTGCCACATCGGCCATCCTCGGCAGGGCCTCGACAAGCAGCTCCTCAACACTGCGGATTTCCTGGAGCTCGGCAATGTACAGATCGCGAAGACTGGTGACGTTCATGGGATGGCCTCCCTGTT
>KI912065.1:6361-6681 GCA_000517005.1 Microvirga lupini | reverse complement strand
ACGCCGACCAACTCCGCCTCGGCGATGATGTGGGGCTGCACCTTGGTCCAGATGTCCTCGGCCTTCGCCGACGCCGGCATGTCGAGCCGCTCCGCATCAAGAGCTGCGAGCCGGAAATGATAGTGGTGCAAACCNTGCCCCCTGGCGGCTGGGGACCGTCATAGCGGGCGTTCCGGAACCCGTTCACACCCTCTCCCGCCCCGCGGAGATCCTGGGCGGACGCTCCCTCAGGAAGGCCGGCTTCGTCAGCCGGGATGTTGTACACCGCCCAATGCTGGAACGTCCCCGACGGCACGTCGGGATCCGCGACGAGCAAGACG
>KI912065.1:2864-6261 GCA_000517005.1 Microvirga lupini | reverse complement strand
GAGTTCGGCCCTCTGGGCAACTGTCCGGTGAACCGGCCTGAGAGAAAGGCGGTTGCGGGCTTGATCACCATTGTTGGGTTTGCCGGATGGTAGTATTTTGAAGTGCCCCGATCCGGCTGTGACAGCGCGTTATGGCTTGCAGTTTCGTTGGTGCCGAGCGGTACGCTCACCGCCGCAGATCAGAGTGACTTCGCATCTTCACGGAGGGCCATCCAATGGCAACGGTCCCCGAGTGGCGCCTCGCCGGCAACTGGTTCGACATTTGCAGCTGCGATATCCCCTGCCCCTGTGAGTTCGCCCAAGCCCCGACGAACAACGCCTGCCAGGGCATGCTGGTGTGGCATGTTCGGCAAGGGCATTTCGGCGAGGTCCAGCTCGATGATCTGAATCTGCTCGCCCTTGCCGCCTTTGAGGGCAACGTATGGGCTGGCGAGGCTACGGTCTCGATGGGCCTCTTCATCGATGAACGAGCCGACGGGCAGCAGCGCGCGGCCCTGCAGAAGATCTTTGCTGGTGAGGCCGGCGGGTGGCCCGCCCAGTTTGCCGCCCTGGTCGGAGAATTCCGGGGGATCGAATTCGTCCCCATCACCTTTGAAGTCGCGAATGACCTTGCCTTCTGGCGAGCCGAGATCCCAAACCGGGTCGTCGGGCGAGCGGAAGCCCTGACTGGGCCGACAACACCGCCGGGTCAGCGGGTCCAGATGCTCAATCCGCCGGGATCTGAGGTTGGCCCCGGACAAGTCGCCACCTGGGGCCACTCGGTCGACGTGCGTACGGAGGGATTTGGCTTCCAATGGTCAGGCGAGAGCCGGTCGAGCAAGCATATCCCATTTGACTGGGCCGGACCGGACCCTGCCTCACCTTGAGAGGTGTGCCGTTGCGTGCGCCGACTTCGAACAGAACCGGCCACCTTGCGAGGCCGCACCCGGCGTTTTCTCCGGCACGGGCGCGGTTGTCCCTCCTGCTGTCGCTCGGTGTCCTGACGGCAGGGGCTTGGGCGCTGACTTTGCACCAAGCCTTCGTGATGGCCGAGCCGATGGGGATCACGGCACTTGGCGGCTCGGCCATGGATGGCGTGAGCATGGATGGCATGAGCGGGATGGCGATGACGGGCTTGCCAGCAGCCCGCTGGTCGCTGCAGGAAGCGGTTGCGTTTGTATCAATGTGGACCGTGATGATGGCGGCGATGATGCTGCCCGCCATGACGCCGATGGTGCTGACCTTCGCGGCTGCCCAGGCGCGGCGAACACGGACCATGGCCATCCCGACCTGGATCTTCATTGCCGGATACCTGCTGGTCTGGCTGGCTGCCGGCCTACTCGTCTACATCCTTGTCCAAGCCGGCAGCTCGGTTGTCACCCACCTGTCCAGCGCCGAGCGGGAGCGCTGGGCACCTTTCGCCCTCGGAGCCGTTCTGAGTGGCGCCGGGCTGTATCAGCTCACGCCGCTCAAGCGCACGTGCCTTGCCCACTGCCGCTCCCCCTTGGCCTTTGTGGCTCTTCATTGGCGCGATGGTCGCACCGGCGCTCTCCGGATGGGCCTTCGCCACGGCGTATACTGTCTTGGATGTTGTTGGGCCCTGTTTGCCGTACTGGTTGCCGCTGGCGTGATGAACGTGGCCTGGATGCTGCTGCTGACGCTTGTGGTTGCTATTGAGAAACTGCTGCCGCTGGGCCAACGGGCATCGGCGGGCGTCGGTGTTGGTCTGATCGTCCTCGGGGTGGCCGTCGCCAGCGGTGCCGCTTTGATGCCCTGGCTTGCTGCGGCCGACGGCGGGCCAGGGTAGGTGCCCGATGGAGGCGGTGGTTCACGAACAGATCCTGGACGAGCGGCTCGCTGCCCTGGAGGGTGCCCGCGCCTGGAGTCCGCGCGTGATCTCCAAGCTGGAGAGCCACATCCGGACAGCCGACGACGTTGCCTTGTTCCGCATCAACCCGATCCGGTTCGCCGCCGAGAAAAACATCGCTGAGGCCGAGACCATCGATCTGTTCCTGCACGGAGCGTTCCTAGGCCTGTTCGAAATGGACTGGCTGCTGCTCTGCTCGGCCTGCTCCTGCGTGGTCGAGAGGTTTGGCAGCCTCAAAGGGGTACGCAATCAGTTCCACTGTGCCATGTGCCGGACGGATCTGGAGGCGGCGCTCGATGACTACATTGCGGTCACCTTCACGGTCTCGCCGCAGATCCGGCCGATCGCATTCCACAGGCCCGAGACCCTTTCGGCTCGGGATTTTGCCTTCGCCTACAAGCTGACGGACGAGGGGCTGCTGCCCGACGGGACACCCTTCGTTCAGGTGCTGAAAGCCTGGACCTCCGCCGTCAGCTTCCTGCATCCGGGAACGACCCGGCTCGAGGTCGACGCCAAGGAAGGGCTCCTGCATGCTTGGGGGCCCGACACTGATGCCGGTTTTGACTTCCGGGTTGAAGGCGAGCCGGCCACGTCACCCCAAACCGTCCGCATCCGCTACCTGGGTAACCGTTGCGAGCCAGCTGTGGGCACCGTGGCGCCAGGCCGGATTGTGTTTGAGATCGGGAATGACACAGGTCAGCAAGGGTTTCTTGGCATCTCCGCCATCCCTGCCAAGGACCTGCCGATCCTGGCGATCCCTGAACTCGACTTCGTGTCTTATCTGTCGGGCAGCCGCCTGCTGGCGACCCAGACCTTTCGGGACCTGTTCCGCTCGGAAGCGATCCGGGCGGTCGAGGGGATCGGCGTGCGGGACATCACGCTGCTCTTCACCGACTTGAAAGGCTCGACTGACCTCTATGACCGGATTGGCGATCTCAACGCTTTGTCGCTGGTCCAGCAACATTTCGAGCGGCTGCGAGAGGTCACAGTCCAGCACGGTGGCGCGATTATCAAGACCATCGGCGATGCTGTTATGGCTGCGTTCGTCGAACCGGCGGATGCAGTCCGGGCCGCATTGGCGATGTTGCAGGACATGGAAGCGTTCAATAGCCGCTTGCCGAGCCGGGAGGTCATTCTCAAGGTCGGCATTCACAGAGGAGCGGCCATCGCGGTTACACTGAACGAGCGCCTCGACTACTTCGGTCAAACGGTCAACATCGCAGCCCGCGTTCAGAGTCTCTCAGACGCAAAAGAGATCTGTCTGACGAGCGAAGTTCTGAGCGCATCGGGCGTCAAGGACATCCTGGCGCCCTTTGCCATGGAGCAAGAGATGGCCCAACTGAAGGGGGTACATCAGCAGATGCCAGTCTTTCGGATCCATTCCGCAAATTCTCCGGCTGTGTAACGTCTGCTCTTCATCGCTTCTCGGAAATACGACCTATTTCCGAGAAGTGCCGATTTTGTTGAAAAACTCTTGGGCGCTGCTTCGTCGGTCTATTACTAGCGTCAGTGTGCCAGATCAGGCTCAGCATCCTGTATGCTGGCCTCGCG
>KI912065.1:1296-2764 GCA_000517005.1 Microvirga lupini | reverse complement strand
TGAGAACGCGCCGGCGCCCTGCTTGAAGACTCATTGCGCAACCAGGGTTGGAAGCCCCTGCACTTTCGTCACCGGCGGCGGGTTCCATCTGCCAGAGAGAACCTCAGACTTCGGGCTATAGAGCCGCATCGTCAAGTTGAAGCCGCCTTTCGGCGCCGGCAGCCAGTTGGCCTCTTTGTCCTTGCCCGGACTCTCGTTCTGGAAGTAGAGATCGAGCGATCCGTCCGGATTGTACCTGAATGGCATCCAACTGCTGACCGCAAAGCGGTCGAGGCTGTTTGCCACCTGGAAACCGTCCGGATCATAGAGCGTGATCGACCAGAAGGCGTTCACCGGCGGCGTCGCGCCCTTCTCGAAGTGCAGCGTGTATTTGTTGGCGCCGTCAAGCGGCCTGCCAGCTTCGTCACCGAGATTGAGCGGGTAGACCGCATCTTCCGGCAGGTTCGCGCCGAGGCCTTGCTGCGTAACGATGGCGCGCTTGAGATAGTAGTTCCCATAGACGCCCATCGTATCAGTGTTCATCGACCAATGGTTCGCGACCCGCGCCAGCGTCGGGAGCTTCCACTCCATGAGCTTCTGCCCGGCTTCCGGCGCACTTTCGAGGCCCTTCTTCACCGCTGGCGGAGCCTTCTCGATATCGAAGCTCTGGCCCGGCACGATGCCGATGCGCTTCATCTGCGCGAGGATCGGCTCATCGGTGAGATGCGGTGGATGAAGCTTCAACAACTCGGCGGCATAGGCAAAGTATTGGCCCGCCGACATGGTGTCGGCCTGAACCTTCGGCGCGGTCTTCATGTCGATGCTGGGATCGATCTTCACCTCGACCGGCCTCGGCGCTTTGCCCCAGTCGGATAGCGCCGTGACCTTGTAGCCGGCCTGGATCTTGTGAACTGCGTCATAGTCCGGCGGCCCGTCCGTTTTCGTCCGGCCGATCACCCAGACATAGGGGGTTGGCGCGCTGATGCGCGTCATCTCGGCGGGAACAGTCCCGCTCCAACCGGGCGGGGTGATCAGAAAGTTACCCGCCTGCGTCCCGGTCGTGCGCCATCCGGGGGATGCAAACACATCCGTCCACATGTCGAGCATTGGCAGGAGGTAGTAGCGCCCGCTGGTGTCCGGCGCGGAGACGACCAGCGGCTCCTTGGTCAGATCGAGCCACGCAACGGAATAGAGCGTATCGAAGTTGACCCGCACGACGATCTTCAGATCGGCAGGGGGAAACGACGGGACGTTCACGAACGTGTTCATCGGGCCTTTGGCGAACTCTTTCCCGGGTTCGATGTTCGTGGATTGCTTGCGCGTGATGTCCATCGAGATCAGCGGGTAGAAGTAGATGTAGGCATCGACGGCGATGGCATGCGCCTCCGCCTCAGTGATGGCCGGCGCTGTGCCCTGAGCTATCGCCCCTTGCGCCAGGGCTGGGCCGAAAAGAAGGCCCAATGACAGTGCGAGTGCGTTCCTATTCACG
>KI912065.1:0-1196 GCA_000517005.1 Microvirga lupini | reverse complement strand
TACTACAGCCGGGCATTGTGCGTTGTCTTAGACACGGAGGTGTCGCGCCATGACGCACACGAACGAGGCCCACCGCTGGGCCGAGCAGTTGGATGACCTTTGCACCCGGATTGCTCCCCGTTTCGCCCGTGTCGAACCGCGCCGACGGGCCCGGGCCTATCTGCAGGGCCTGCTCTCACCCCTCGAGCGCAAGAACGGCTGGCATCTGGCCGAAGCGGCCGGCGATGTCAGCCCCGATGGTGTGCAGGATTTTCTTGCCCGCATGCATTGGGATGCCGATGCTGTGCGCGATGATCTGCGCGCCTATGTGGTCGAGCATCTCGGCGATCCGGAGGCGGTCCTGGTGCTCGACGAGACCGGCTTCGTGAAGAAGGGCGACAAGTCGGCCGGCGTCAAACGCCAGTACTCTGGCACGGCCGGCCGCATCGAGAACTGCCAGGTTGGAGTGTTTCTCGCCTATGCCAGCCGGCATGGCCACGCGCTGATCGATCGGGCGCTGTACCTGCCCGAGACCTGGGCTTTTGACGCCGCCCGCCGTGCGGAAGCCGGCGTGCCGGAGGAGGTCGGCTTCACCACCAAGCCGAAGCTCGGACAGGCGATGTTGAAGCTGGCGTTTGCCGCCGGGGTGCCCTGCCGGTGGGTGGTCAGCGACAGCCTCTATGGCGCCGACTCCCAGACCCGGCGTCTGATCGAAGCGCATGGGCGCGGTTACGTGCTGGCGGTCACCTCGGCCCAGCGGCTCGGGCTCAAGCCGGTGGAGGATTGGCTCGAGGACGTGCCGGCCAGAGGCTGGAAGCGGCTGAGCGCCGGCGACGGCGCCAAGGGCCCGCGCCTGTACGACTGGGCCTATCTGCCCTACCGCACGCCGCCGGTGCCGGGCTGGAAGACCGGGCTGCTGATCCGGCGCCGGAAGGGCCGGCCGCACCAGTTCACGTTCTATCTCACCCGCGCGCCGGAGGAGACGTCGCTGGCAAGCTTGGTCCGGGTGGCAGGCTCGCGCTGGCGGATCGAGAGCTGCTTTGAGGAAGCCAAGGGTGAGACCGGGTTGGACAAGTACGAGGTACGCGCGTGGACGGGCTGGCACCGGCACATCACGTTGTCCATGCTGGCGCATGCCTATCTCACCGTCGTGCGCCAGCACGCCATCGGGGGGAGACGACCCCGCACGGCAGGCCGTGGCGCTGCTGCCGCTCACG
>KI912064.1:33237-33650 GCA_000517005.1 Microvirga lupini | reverse complement strand
GAGAACAATGCTCCGACAAGGGGCATCGGGCAGACGAACAAACACGCCGCTCCAAGGGCTTGACCCAGATCCCCGGAACAAGAGAACAAAGCCTTTTTTCATGGCGATGTGGGCGGGTGTTTACCAGCCGCCATAATAGCTTGGCCCATAGTAGGGTCGGCCATACCCATAGTCATACGACCGGACGACGCGGGGACGATACACGGGACGGGGCTCTTCATAGTAGCGAACCACCCGCCGTTCCCGATAAACCGGTCTGGCGTAATAGCCGTCATCATAGCTGTAGCGGTACGATCTGACTGGTGCAGCATAGCCATAAGGTGCATAACCATATGGAGAGGGAGCTGCATAGGCCTGAGACGCAGCGCCGGCAATGATGGCTCCGGCAGCCAGACCGACGACACCAGCCGCGA
>KI912064.1:31390-33137 GCA_000517005.1 Microvirga lupini | reverse complement strand
ACCCAGCCCGAGCAAGAGCGTAGCTCGGTGGCGCATCATCACAACGGACCCATCAGGATAGCCTTATGCCCATTAGCGCTACCCAAGCCTGCGAGGAAGCGGCTGCCTCGGCTCCAAAGAATGAGGTCATGCTTATCACCATTGAGCCGATCCGTCCGGTCTTTGTTGAGAATGCGCTCCTTCTCCCATTCGTGCCGTCCGCAACACGGACGACTTACACTCTCGTTCAGAAATCGGGCCTCCAGGAGGCTGCGGCGCAGTAGTGCCGTTCAAGACCATCTCATTCGAAATCGACTATCCACGGCTTGGGTGCCAGGCTGCCGGTGCCCTGATACGCCGCCATCAGCCGCACCACGAAGGCGGCCAAGACCTCAAGGTTGCTGGCTGCCATGGCAGGATTGGCTCGCCCGGACAAAGCGCGCAGATCCAGCGAGTAAGACTTGGCCACCGCTCATCTCCTTAGAGGGGGCGAAGAGTGAATCACGAAGCCGTCACTCCGCATAGCCCAAACGATTCCGTCAGAACTGACGTTGCTCTAGTGAAGTCAGCCACTGACGTTCTCAAACGGACTCTTAGAGAGCGAAGTCGACAGTGACAGTAACGTGGTCGCTGATCCTAGTTGGTACGTATTTCTCATAAGCGCCCATAGAGACGCTTTCGACCTTCAGTCTCTCAGAGTGGAACACGAAATCGATATGGAAGCGGTGCTCCGCATTCCATCTCCAATAAAGTTTCGCGGTCGTCTCTGCGCCGTGCTCCTCCTTCTGGAAGGAATGCCAGGCACTCTCCAGACCGTAGGATTTCAGCACGCTCAGGACCTCTGAGAAACGCCGCCCAGGGCCCTTGCGCTTATCCATCGCGACGCAGTGATTGAAGTCGCCGGCTATGACCGTAGGAGCTGACGCGATGAACTCTTTGAGATGCTCCAGTGCCCGAAGCGTGGGACGCATGCTCCCAGGATACCCGCCATCCATGGCGCGAGCCGGGTCCTGTAGTGCTCTTCCAGGCGTCTTTGGCGCTTGCGGCGGGACATCGTCGACCTCCTCCTGGTGGATTGGCGGACTGTGACGTGTCGGGGCGATCATAATCCGGTGGCAGCTCCGCGACGACCCCAAACCAGGGCGTTCGAACGTCGGCAGGAGATGTGGCATCCTGAGCCTCCGCCCGTCAGGTGCGCCGGTGACCTGGCGGTTGCCGGCTGTCACGGAACGCAGGAGATCACGCAACATGGTGAGCATCGGATCAGCGATGTCGGAATTCCCAGACGCGAAGGCGGACGGCCTGAGGCTGCTGCAACGCATCTGTGCGAGGCGATCGACGCCACCCCGGCACCTGTCGACACCCGGCCCGACGGACGAGGAAATCCGCACGCTGGTGCGGGCCGCGTCCCAGGCACCGGACCACCGCAACCTGAAGCCGTTCCGCTTCTTCGTCTGGATCTATCGCAACTCTTTCTTTCCTAGCACAGGGCTATGGCCTGCACTGGCGGAAGAGGGGGAGGCAGGATGTTCAACGGAAGGTATTTTGATCGGTCGGTGATCCTGCTGTGCGTGCGCTGGTATCTGGCCTACAGTCTCAGCCTCCGCAACCTCGAAGAGATGATGGCCGAGCATGGCATCTCCGTCGATCATGTCACGGTTCACCTCTGGACTATTTACTATGCCCCGCTCCTGCTGGAGCAATTCAACCTCCGCAAGCGGGCCGTCACCCGGAGGTGGCACATCGATGAAACCTATATCAAGGTCCG
>KI912064.1:17438-31290 GCA_000517005.1 Microvirga lupini | reverse complement strand
AACAGTTCGAACGGCTCGTCGCATAAGCATCTCCATGCGGCTCTGGCATCTTTCTGTCCGCAGCCACAACTTGCGGCAAAACCTGCCAGACGCTGTAGAATCCTGGATTTGATTTGACGGACAGCGTCCGACTGAGGTCATCCCGCCAATGATGGATCGCTTGGGCTCGGCCATGCCGCCAAGCCCTGCACCTCCGGCGCATTGCTGCGCGGCTCTGGCGCTTGACTGCTTGTCTGGCCCAAGCCTTCCGCTTTCTAAGCCGGGATGAAAGGCAGCTCCTATCACGTCCGACAGGTCCAAGCCCAGCTTTCACACAGTGAAGTGCACAAATTGGCCTCCAGATCGCCCAGTCCCATCATGAACTGCAAATCGACAGCAGGCTTTGATAGCAGCGTACCGACCGAGCCGGTTGGAGGAGTTGGATTAAGTGCACCATCCAATTCTCAACTCGCCTAGATCGGGGGGCTCCGAGCATGCTTGCAATTCTGCTAATACAGCATCCGCCTCAACAGTGAAGGCGACCGTTTCACACACAGCCTTACGCGTCCTTCGCGGCCCGCTGTGATCCACCATTGGATTGTCTGCTACTCTCCCGTGTTGCTCGAACGCTTCAATTAACGCAAGCGGTCTGTCAGCCGAATGCGCGGGGAGACGGCTCACGGCCGAAGCCTCAGATGACGATGACGTCCGCCTGCGTGAGCTTGAGGTTCTTGGAAAGCGTTGCGAAGTGAACCGCCGCGCCTTTCCCATTACCGTCGGCATCGTAGTAGAGCGTACCTTTCTTGCTGTTGTAGATGACGTGATCGTCGGCATCGGCCGCCTTGGTGCCGATCTTGAAGAAATCCTTCTTCAGCTTGCCGGCCTTGCCGAGCTTCTTGAACACCGCATTGTCGAGCCGGACGGTGTCGTCCTTTACATTGAAGTCGGCGACTCTGTCGACATTGGACTTGCCGATCTTCTTGTCGAACACGAAGCTGTCCTTGCCTCGGCCGCCGCTGAGCAGATCCTTTCCGGCACCGCCGTTGACGTTGTCGGCTCCCGCACTGCCGGTGACCACGTTGTCGAGCGTGTTGCCCGTGAGGCTGAGGCCCGAAGCGGCGCTCTCCGCCGAAAGCACTTCGACATTCTGCGCCAAGGTATGGTCGACCGTCGTGACCACCCTATCGGCTGCGCCGGCCGCATAGGCCTCGCTCACCTGATCCCCGGCATCGTCGACATAGAAGGTGTCATTGCTCATCGTGCCGACCAAATGATCGGCCCCCGCATAGCCGCGCATCGTATTGCCAAGGGCGCTGAGCAGGCTCTCGCCCGGCAGGGCGTCAGTGGAGATGCGCTTTTCGACCCCCAGTCCGGCGAGGAGCGTCTGCACGTCCACGACGCCGTTGAAGCCGGTGCGGGCCGTGAAGCCGATGGTGGTGGCCTGCCCGGCGGCGAGCGCACCGTTCCACGCGACATTGTTCAGATCGTAGACCACACCCTCATCCCAGTTCGCCTCCGCGACGGTCCTGGCGCCCCAGATGCTGTCGATGTTGAACTTGCTCTTGAGAAAGAGCCCCCAGTCGTTGACACTCTCGTTGGCCGTGACCGTAATCTCGCCCTGGAAGCCGCCCCACCAGTTGTTGGTGATCCTGATTGCTGCACGGACCTCCTCCCCCGGAGCCGCTGGCGTGTAGGAGGTCAGTGTCGCCGGCAGGTCCACGCCCTCGCCGTCGTCGCCATAGATGAGATCGGTACCGCCGGCGCCATAGAGCTTGTCGGCTCCCGATCCGCCGATGATGAGATCATCTCCACCATTGCCGTAGCCAATGTCGTCGCCCTGATCCCCGAGGAGTGTGTCGCGCACGTTGCCACCGAAGAGCTGATCGTTGCCGTCGCGTCCGTTGAGGCCGTTCACGCCCTCGTTGCCATAAAGCCGATCGTGGCCGAGGCCGCCGATCAAGATGTCCTCACCATTGCCGCCGTAGAGGTCGAGCGGCTTGGCAGAGGAGGCGGCAGCGCTGCCCCTCGGCGCCGATCCCGAGGCTTGCGCCGGCGTGCCTGCGGTCGGATGAGCGGCCGCAAGCTCGAGAATCCTCGCAGAGGACAATGTCGTGCCGTCGGCGAAAACGATGGCGACATCGCTGGCGCTCGGAGCCGGAAAATCGTTGAAGACGATCGCATCGCCACCATCATCGAGGATGATCGCAATCTTGTCGTGGGGATCGGTTGGGATCCGGTTGCCGACCGTACGCACGAACGTGAAGGAATCCACGTCGGCCAGCGTGTAGCCGGTCAGCCTGATGATGTCCTGACCCGGCTGGAAATCCCAGATCAGGTCGACACCATCGCCCTTCTGGTAAAGGTACGTGTCCCGTCCGTCGTTGCCGTAGAGGTTGTCGCCGATGGTGACCCCGAGGGCGCCATCGGTCCAACTGAGATGGCCGTCGTCCGTGCCGCCGACGATGACGTCGTCCCCGCCTTCGCCCTGCATCTCGTCGTTGCCGCGTCCGCCATGAATGGTGTCGTTGCCATCACCCGCTTCGATCAGGTCGTCATAGCTGCCGCCGGGAATCGTGACGACCGGTGTCGGGTCGACGGGCGTCGGGGGCGGGTTTGCCGGTGTCGGATCGGAGGGAGCAGGATCGGTCGGCACCGGGTCGAGGATCTTTGGCGTTCCGGTCAGCTGGCCGGCGAGCTTGAGGCTCAGAGCCCGTCCTTGGCCGTTGTCGCTGACGCTGGTCAGGCGCAGTCCGAAGTGCTGCTGCAGCACGAGGTCGAGGCTCAGCGGCACAGAGGAAGCCAGAGTGAACGTGGTCTCCTTGATGTCATCCTTGCCGATCCCGGAAGTGCCGAACTCGATGCCGACGTCGAAGGGACCGACAGCCTTGCCGACCTCGCCGCTCATGGTGACGTCGCCCTGAACCTGCATCACCCCATTCGCCTTCACGGCGTAGTTCGTAACGTTCACACCGCTGATCGACAGGCCAGCAAGGACGCTCTCGTTCGAGACGTGGAAGAACAATCCCCTGAGATCGGCCGTGTCCGGGCGGTCGCTGTCGTTTGCGATCACGTCGGTGACCTGGACACGGAAATCGAGCCTGCCATCGACCGTCTCGGTGACGGTGACGAGAGCGCCCGGCTCCCCGCCGATGAGGAAATCGATTGACCGGAGTGACGGAAGAGACATGGAAGGGCCCGATGGAAAAATATTCACCACCAAGGGAAGTTTGCCTGGCAAGAGTCAATGGGTTCTGAACGGCTCGGCGCAATGGCAGAGAGCAATTCCGTTTCAAATAACCTGAATGCGATCGTCTTTTCTTCAGCGATCAGAATGCGTTAGTCGTGAAGACCCATGGACGCCGACTGCATGTGGCCAAGCGTCACAGAGGGAAGGCACGGTCAAGGCGTCGGACGAAAAGAGAACGCCACGCCTAGGATCGATCTGATGCTCACTTTGCGAGAGCACCGCAATGCGGTGCGACCCGGCAGCCCGTGACTGCGATAAACCGGATCCATCTTTCCATACGATACGCTTGCCAGCCAATCTGGAGCTCGGGTTTGTCACGTTCATGGCCTTGCCAGTTACCGGATCAGCGTCGCCCTGTTGACGGATAGACGATTTGGCTGCCGGGACGGCACCGTCAACTTAACGCTTTTACTTCCTCTTTCTGAGATTTAGGTCCGGAGCGGGTCACGCATTTTCAATCGCTTAGACGCACCGGGGAATGGCTGAAAACGCCGGAAAGAGGTCTATACTTCGTGAAGTTGACGATGCCCCGTGCGCTCGCCCTTCTCGGCCTGGAGCATCTCCTGCATGACCGCGCGGACAATCTCGCGCAGGCCATCCGGGTGGTGGCTGAGAAGGTCCTTGATGGCAGCGGTAGCAGGTTTATCCTTGGTGCTGGTCATGGTGGGGCTCCTCTCGGAGGGTGACTTGGACATCACCATCCTGCCATGACCGCCCCGCTCAGGCGATTTGCACAACCTTCACCACACTACTTCTGTCCTATCGAATGGAGCCGTTCCAATCGTCCATCACGGTAGCGGAAGACATCGGCAGTAGTGTAGGTGCCGCCTCAGGCCAGAGATTACTCACAAGGAGGTATTCTTTTCCCCAAATCCCCGCCTTGTTCGCGATTGTTGAGGCACTAACCTTGTGAAACTGGCATTGCTTTGGCGGGCACGCGAGGTCCCTATGACTGATGATCTGACAAGCCGGGAATATCACTTTGCTCAGACCGTGCCGTGCCTGCTTCCGATTCTGTTGCCAATGGTCTTTGCAATCGCTCACATCGGAGGGACATCCGCGCTCGAGATCGGTGTGAGTGGCGCTGCCGCTGGCTTGAGTGCAGGTGTGAGCGCCGACATCGGGTCCAAAGGGCTCAGTGCGGGAGCGGACATAGCTGGAAATAGCAGCAGGGCCTCAGCAGGTGCGAGCGTTGGTTCGAGCGGCGTCAGTGGCGGTCTGGGAGCCAATGTCGGTGCGATAGGGGCATCAGCGACGGGAGCCCTGGGACCCAGCGGTGTCGGCGCGGGGGCTGGCCTGAGTTCCGGCAACGGCGGAGGTGGGGCTCCGGGTCTCAGTGGTGGACCAGGCCAGAGTAGCGGAGCGAATGCAGCGCCCGCCAATGGCAGCTCGAATTCTATAGGCTCGTCCCACACCGGGGGTAGTCACTCCGGAGGGATCTCGACTGGTCCTGGCTCATCCCGTGCTGGGACCGACCGGCATGCCCATCAGGATGCGTCTCGCGAGGAACGCACGACGGGATTGACGGCCCGTGCGGTTCCCGGCCGGCTGACCGCATCAGCATCATCAAATAGCATTCTTCCCGGGAGTTTGTGGCCCGTTGGAAACGGATCAGGCGACAGCGGATGGTTCCAAAGCATCCACCTGCTCAAACCCCTGCAGGCCAAACCGGGGACGCCTCTGGACATCGTCCAGTCCTGCCGGAACGCACTCGTTCCCGGGGCCTTGCACCATGGAGCCGTTCAAGTCGACGTGGCCAGCGCCGGACGCACGACCCGGCTCAAGGATGGAAGCCTGTCGGCTCCCGTCGAAGCCAGGGTCGTCTTCCAGCGCGGGGCCCGGGTGCAGGTCCGGCAGGCCCGTGTTACCTGTCGGTTGGATGCTGGGGGTCGCACGATCGCGATATCGTAATCCTAAAGCTGCCTGCCTTGAAGGGAGCTTGCCATGATCGGACAAAAGCTTTGGGCCTCATGTGTGATGCTCCGCTGCAAGCAAGTCAAAGTGGCATTCAGACATCGATGTGGATGGCTGGGCATGATCCCGATCGTGGCGGCCGCGGGCCTTGTGATGTTCCCTTGGCCCGGCGCTGTGGGCGAAGGCATCGCTGACGAGCACCATCCGCCGGTCGCGCGCCATCGGGCGTCCGGCGAGACAGCCCCGCAACTGACACGAACGCTTCAGATGCTTCTCACCTCGGACGAAAGGAGAGAGCTCGTCGCGCGCCTCGGTGCATTGCTGCAGCAGGGGGACATCGTTGGCACGAAACGCTTACTAGAACAGGCCATAGAGGTGGGGACACTCGCAGTGATCATGTCCGATCACGTCGACGATCCGGTGTTGTCCACATGGCTACGGGCGATGGCGGTCGAGAAGCAGGCTGCGCCTGACCCGGCACCAATCCCCAGTTCCAGCAACAATGGCGCGGCGGACGCGAATGGACGCAGGAGCACCGAGAGCGACGAAGCACTCGAACGGGAGAGAGGGCGTGCCGATGACATGCTGCGGCAGCTGCATTCCGCGCAGGAGCAGTTGGCCGTCCTACAAGCTCATCGGGCCGACGCGGGCGAGCTCAAGGAGGCATTGGCGCGGGAGAAGCAGCGTGCATCCTTGCTCGCGCACGAGTTGGAGACGCTCAATGAGCAGCTTTCCGGCCTCGAGGCGAGAGAGGCCAAGCTGCGAGACGAATACGCACGCGCGAAGGAGCAAGGGGCTTTGACGCTTCGACAGCTGGAAGCTGCCGTGGCTGAGATCGCCGCCCTGAAGGCAAGCGCCAGGAATACCGCTGCCATCGAGGAAGCCCTGCGATTGGAATCCGAAAAGACTGCGTCTGCGCAGCGTGAATTGCGGGCGGTCGAGCGTCAAATCGCAGCCATGCGAGATGGCGCGGCATTCGTCCCCGCGGCTCTGGTTTTTTTCCAAAACCCGTTCGCCTTCCCTGGCTCACCGGTCGTCAAATCCCAAGAGGGTGGGGAGCGGGACCTTCGCGAGAATAAGCACAGCGCAGAGCGTCAGAAAGCTCAGCAGGTGCGGCGGTCTCCGGACGCGGGAGCAACGAACGAGGCGACAAAAGCAGCGTCTCGCAGCTGGAAGCCTCTGATCCCGCCTGAAGAGCCACGAGCGGCAAGGTCACGACCCGCCGGGGCGCATGCCACAAAGGCTGCATCCAACAGGAACGCTTCCACCAAGGTCAGCCGCATCCATGGTTTTCGCGCTCGGGAAGCCTACCACGAACCTGATTTTGCCGTTCCAGATCTGCCTGCCGCCCTTCGGCCTGATCACAGGCTCTGGTAGCTCTACTAGGCTTGACGGCTCCAGCAAGGAGGCATCTTTCGATCAGAGCTGTCATTCCTCCTCTACAGAGCGTGCATCGTGTGCTTCTTGCTCCTCAATCTCGAAGGGCATCGAAACAACTATATTCGCTCGGCGGTAAGTACGGATAAGGTTGAGTTGAGTTTCCGGAGCCTGCGGCAAGCCGGAACACGTGTTCTTTCATAGTTTTCTAACCTGTTCAGAACAGTCTTACCAGACTGAGGGCGCTGTTGTGCTCCCACAGGAACTCGGCTGGGGGTCCGTTTCCTATCGTAGAAGTCTGTCATGCACATTGTCGTCGTTGATCCAAGCCGGGTGGTGCTCAAAATCATCTCAGGTGTGCTGGCCTCGCGGGAGCACACCGTTACCTGCTTTACGAACTCCCAGCAGGCCCTCGATTTCGTTGCCGGCCACGAAACGGTCGGCGCCCTTATCACCAGTCTCAAGGTTCAGCCCATCGGCGGATTCGAACTCTGTTGGTCCGCCCGCCTTCTCGCCCAAGCCCATAGGAGCTTGTACATCATCGCGATGTCGTCGGCTCAGAATGCACGCAACCTGTCTGAAGCCTTGGACAGTGGGGCCGATGATTTCATCTCAAAGCCGCCGGTCCCTGACGAACTACATGCCAGATTGCGTGCCGCCGAGCGGCTGACGTTCATGCAAACGGAATTGATCAGGCTCGCTGAGACGGATCCTCTGACTGGCCTCTACAACCGGCGCGCTTTCTTTGAACGCCTGCATCAGACCGTTCGCCGACGACAGCCACAGGATCCCCTTTCTTTCGTGATGTTTGACATTGATCACTTCAAAGCGATCAATGACGGCTATGGCCATGACGTCGGCGATCGGACTCTGAAGGCCGGCGCACACGAAGTCATGCAAGAGGCCTCACTACTGGCCGCCTAGGCGGAGACGAGTTTGGGATCATCTGCGAGTCGACAGAGCGCTCAGCCGCCTATGAAAACGCCAATAATCTGAGACTTCGATTGTCCGCGCTTCGGATCCCAGCACCTCCGAATTCCATTCAACTCACCTGCAGTTTCGGCGTCAGCGAATGGACAGACCAGGATACGGTCGACATCCTCGTGAAGCGCGCCGACTTGGCGCTCTATGAGGCGAAAGCGGCCGGACGCAACCGTGTGGTCGCCGCATGATCTATCTGCAGAAATTCGATGATCCGGCAGGAGGATCATGCTGCCATTGTCGCACTTCTGTGATTCCGCTTGCTCAGGCGGATGTCCAGACATCCTCACCACTGGCGAGACGGTGAAGCTCTCCTCGCTTGGCGTCTTGACGGTACGCACGGAGGGCAAGCGCATTGGTCGCAACCCGACGATCAACGTGGAGGTGCCCGTCAAGCCTCGGCGGATTCCGACTTTCCGTGCCTCGCCTGTTCTCAACGCATCGATCAACGGCGAGCAGCAGAGGCGCAGCTCAGCGCATGCTCGTCGATAATCGGCAAGAGCTGTCTATACTTCTGCCGAATGGGACGTAAAGCACTGTGAGCGGCGCCTGTGAAACTGGATCAGATCAACGGCGGATACTACCTGCCAAAAAAATTGCCGAGCCCACCAGCAGCAGGCTGACGGAGCTGAACAGGGTACGGAGCGTATTCCACCAGGTCCAAGGACCGGAATACTCGCGCCAGAGACGGTCTGCCGCCTGAGGATCAGTAGGCGCCGTCACCGTTGCTAAGGCCTCATTCATCGGCACGTTGACCAACAGCGTCGGGAGGAAGGCTCCTGCGATGTAGAGTGTGGCAGCCAGAAACATGAGAAGCGCCGCCCTCCTGTGATGCAGCCCCACCAGCAGAGCCCCTGTCATGACGGCCGTGATCGGGGTTCCGAAGAACGCCGGAGCGAAGACCCAATTGCGAACGGTGGCATTGATCCCCTGCATGGCCACAATTGCGTGTGCGGCCGGGATAGCATCGAGGCCCCGCATCACGGAACTGGTGTAGGCGTAGAAGAACCCTGCAATGGCGCCAGTCAGGAGCAGGGTCAGCGCCATCAGGCAACCTGCTAAGACACGCCACCCGTACCCGAGATTGCCCATGCGCATTCTTCCAATAGCTTGTAAGACGCGCACGATACGGCTAGGCGAAACAATCTACCACCCTCGCTGCGCATCGCAGGCAGACGTAGCTGTAGAAGACAGTCGCGCGACGACGCTGCTTACGAGAGTTCCTCCGAGTCCTAGTGGAGGTGGCGGTCCCACGCGCCTTCCTCCAGGCGCCGGTCCTCGATGAGCTTTCCGACGGGCAGGAGGTCGGGCGCGTCAGCTAAAGCCCGCGCCATGGCGGCGTTCCCGGGGTCCTTGCAGCCGAAGTTGAAGATGAGGCGATCCGTGCGCTCGCCATCGGCCCACGTCACCGACACGGATGGATGGTCAGTGGCCATGCGCTTACAGCGCGGATGGCCGGCGGTGATGTCCTCGCTTCCGCGGGGGCGGTACGGCGCCAGCGTGTCGCGGAAGGCAGCCCAGGCGTGCGGCGTGATCGAGAATTCTTGCTTGCCGAGAACGGTCGTGAAGCGGCGGCCCTCGAACGCGCCGGCGCCAGCGGCGGTCGCCTTGAAGCGATAGATGGGACACTCGCCGAGGCAGGGCCCCCGCTCGACGGTGATGCTCTGCGCCATGGCCGGAGCGCCGAATGGTGTGGCCAGCGCGAGCACGAGCGTGATTGTCTTGACCATAGCGGGCCATCCGTGTCGCTGAACCGTCTGAAATATCCCGTAAATCGGGGCGGGAGTACGTCAGCGGCCATCGCCGCCATGTCAGGTATCACTGAGCATTTTGGCGTGAGACAGCCAATCCAATAATTTCAGTGGCTTAGCGTCTGGCTTGAGACAAGGATTTGGACATTTACCCTTAGATTCTTGTTGGTGTTGAGCATCGAACGTGAGACGCCGGCCCACAAACGTTGTCTGAATTTGGAGCGGAGTGAGCCTGGCAGGGACATGGTCAATTCGAGGGCTTGAGCGCACATCAATGCTAAGCAGTGCTTCGCGTGAGCCGGAACGCTAGTGGCTGAGCCACAGTTCATCCTCACTCAGGGGCGTTTTTGAATAATGCCATCCTCACCGAAGTCGTGAGGCTGGGTTTCAGGTTTTCCCGAAAGCGGGATATACAGGCTCTCCAGTCCCCTTCCCACGCACCTGCCGCGATTCCAACCCAAGCCATTCTCCTCTGTCTCGTTGAATCAATGTTACGAAACGGCCTGAAAATCTTCCGCACAAGTACAAAAGCGGCGCTCTTGAGGGCGATCGGGCTGCCGGACGGCGCGCGCCTTCCGACAGCCATGGCACTGTCGATCCTTGTCGCCTGTGTCATCACTCTCACGGTCGCAGCCACTATCGGAGCGTTTGTCTACACAAACTACGCGCAACAACGCCTTCTGGGACTCCGGCTTGAGAATCGCGAGGTGCGCACTGTTCAATTGGCCCTCCTTGACATTGAAACCGGCGCACGTGGCTTTGCCCTGTCATCCCGACCCGAATATCTCCAGCCCTACAGCGTCGGCTTGCAGACGCTTGAGGATAGCAAGGCGACGCTCGATAAGCTTGACCGTTACGTAGCCGAGACGACGGGCACCGCACCGGGCACCCAGACCTTTTCGGCCCTCGTCACCCATTTCCGGTCCGAGATTGCCAAGATGATCGCGGCGGTCCAATCCGGCGGTATCGGCGGCGCCGACCAGCGCATCAACCTGGACAGCACCAAGGCGACGATGGACATGCTACGGCAGTACATTGGCCAGTTCCTGTCGACCAAGACGGCCCAAGCCAACAGGGCTGAGGACAGCCTGGCGGCACTCCAGATGCTGCTTCTGGCGCTGCAGATCGTCAGTGGAGCCGCGATCCTGACTGCGCTGTTTCTGGCGTTCCGTGGTCTGGCCAGCCAATCGCGTGCCCGGGCGCTTGCGATGGCCGAGGCGGTGCGGAGCCGGGAACAGGTCGAGCATCTGCTCGCGATGGCCGACATGTTGCAAAGCGCGATGGGTTATGAGGATGCCAATGCCGTGCTGCAGGCCACCGCCGGACGACTACTGCCCGGCTTTGGCGGCGCGCTCTACATCTTCAACAACTCCCGTGATCGGCTCGACCTGTCCACCACGTGGAGTGCTGAGATGGCAGAGGCCTCCCACCCTCAGGTCATCTCTCCCTCGCAATGCTGGGCTCTGAAGCGGGGTAAGCCGCACATCAACCGGGGGACCTATGGAGCCCTGCGATGCGGGCACGCACTTGAAGGACAGAGTGTGCTGGAGATCCCAATGCTGGCACGCGGCGAAGTGTACGGTCTTCTGCAGGTTTTCAGCACTGACCCGGACGGAGCCGATCTGGAAACGGTCAAACCGTTGGCGATCGCCCTGGCCGACAGCATGTCGCTCGCCCTGTCGAGCATCGCACTCCGGGAGCGCCTGCGGAACCAAGCCCTGCGCGATCCCCTCACCGGGCTCTACAATCGCCGCTTCATGGAGGAAGTGATCGAGAGCTTCGCGCTTCAAGCGGAGCGGCGGAACTCGTCGATATCGGCCATCATGATCGACCTCGACCACTTCAAGCAGCTCAACGATCAGCACGGTCATGCGCTGGGCGATACCGTGCTGCGCGATGTGGCCGGCGCGATCCTGGCATCGCTGCGCAAGAGCGACATCGCCTGCCGCTATGGCGGTGAGGAATTGATTATCCTGCTGCCGGACAGCGACCTTGTCGCTGCCCGGACCAAAGCCGAGGAGATCCGCAAGCGCATCGCGGAGCTCTCCCCTGCAGACGGGATCACGGTCAGTGCGTCGCTGGGTGTCGCGTCGATTCCGCAAACGGCAACGAGCCCTGGCGACCTGCTGGCGATGGCAGACGCGGCTCTCTACAAGGCCAAGCAGGAGGGTCGAAATCGGGTTGAATCCGCACCCATGCGGATGGCGCTTGTCAAGCCATAGCGTTTGCCTGGGCGCCCTAGAGAACAGGGTGCTTGATTGGCCCGGTGGATCTGCTGCTCAATCAAACGTTCACAATGCTGTTGACCGGAGTACAGCATTGACCGTCATCGGCCAGCACGGGGCATCGCAGAATCGTCCCCGAATCCTACGCTAAGCCGCTTCGAGGAAGGGCGAGCGTGGGTTCCGGAGGAGACGGCAGGGCCCGATGAGAGGCTCGGTTGTACAGGGCACTACAGGTTGAAGGCAGACCTAAGCCCGAGTTCGTATAACGAGCGCTTGCCGCCTCGCCAGGCCCATGCGCCAGCCTGTCTTGTTGTCGGCGAGAAATTCGCGGCGGGACATCCTCGTGCTGAGCAAGAAGCTCTGTCCCACCGTCGACGTCGGCCAGCATGACCGTGATCGTCATCCCGCTTGCAAGGTGCGATCCGACATCTCGAACTCAAGCGCTTCCGCCACCCGCTCATTGCGCACCAGCTCCACGAACCGGCCATGTCCGTGCGACCGGATGTCGTCCCGATGCCAAATCCGCCGTCATTGGTGCGCGAAATCCTGAACATTGCGCCCGCCCGTGGCTGGAAGTGATGAACCGGGATGGCCATGCTGTCGGGAAGCGTCCAGGCTGCCTCCGCGCCGGAGGCGGTGAGTGCCCGGGAACCCAGTCGTGCGGGCGCGGCGGCGCCGGCTCAGCTTGGGAGTGCCCACGATCTAAGACTACCACCCGGACGCATGAGGCCGAACCCCTGAAACAGTGGTGGCTCGCGCCGCAAGCGGGCGATCATCAGGGCAAGCTGATTAAGGTTTGGCCCCCTAGGACAATTTGGCCTAGTCGGACAATCTTCTCATGCTGCTCCCTTGGTGATAAGGCTGCTGACGGGAGCGGACCAATGAAAAAGTACGAGCTTGAGAAGCAGCGAAAGCTGCAGAGCATCGAGGCGCGCGTGGCCCGCCACAAGACAGTGATCCACATTTCCGTCATGGTGGTTGTTCTCTTCGCTGGGCTGGCTCTTATTCTGTTAGCCAGCTTTCTCTTCGACAACGCGGCACAAACCACAAAATGACTTCACCGGGGCCTATGATGAACTTCCATGCTCACCAGCCTAACCTCGCTCGCCTGTGCAACGAGGCGCTCGGCCAGCCGCTGACCGAGGCCGAGCGCGAGGGAATGATCGCCGCCGCCGCCCGCAAGCTGGAGGAGTTGTTCGACATCCTGCGCATCGATCATCAGAACGATCACAACACCCGCGAGACGCCGCAGCGGGTGGCCAAGATGTATGTCGAGGAGATCCTCGAGGGCCGCTACACCGCGCCGCCCAAGATCACCGAGTTCGACAATGCGCAGGCCTATGATCAGCTCATCGTCACGGGGCCACTTGAAGTGCGCTCGATGTGCGCGCATCACATGATGCCGATCTATGGCGCGGCTTACATCGGCATCCTGCCTTCCGCCGACGGCAAGATCATCGGGTTGTCCAAGTACGACCGCATCGTCGCATACTTTGCTGCGCGCCTGCAGATCCAGGAGGAGCTGGTCAAGCAGATCGGCCAGCACATCATGGGCATGACCACACCCCGCGGGTTGGCGGTGCGCATCAGCGCCGTGCACATGTGCAAGACCCAGCGCGGCGTGCGCGCCAGTCACCGCAGCCGCATGATCAACACCTATTACTGGGGCGAGATGGCGGAGAATGCGGAGCTCAAGCGCGAGTTCCTGCAGGAATGCACCGCCCTCGATCGGGCATGATCAGGGTAGGCCTGCCGCACCTGAGTGGCTCAGTCCACCCTTTGTCTTGAGGCCTTTCGATCATGCGCTCGCCTTGGGATCGCACCCGTCACGCCATCAGCTTTGAGTTCGGTGGCCTTGCTCTGATGTCGCCGCTCGGCGCGTGGGCCTTCAGCATGCCCATGTCCGATGTCACCGTGGTCAGGATGGCCAGTGCCCTCATCGCAACCTTGTGGACGTACCTCTATAACTTGGTTTTCGATACCATCAACCAGCGGATGACCGGCGGGACTCACAAGAGCATTCCCATGCGCGTTCTGCAGGCTGTCTTGTTTGAGGCTGGGCTCTTGGCCATTCTGACACCCCTGATGGCGTGGTATCTCGGCCTCAGCCTTCTCCAAGCCTTCCTCATGGATGTGGCGTTCGCCCTGTTCTACGTCTTCTATACGTTCGTGTTCAATTGGGCTTACGATCGTATCTTCCCTCTGCCTGCTTGGCAGAGGTCAGCGAGATCAGGGCCGCCTCCTGCAGGAATGCGCCACGCCGGATTGCATGAGTTCTGAATAGAAAAGTTTGCCAGCTGGCGTTTCCCATAGGCACAAGCTGCGAGGACCTCAGCCCACAACCGAACCTGAGGAAGAGAACAGGATCTTGGAGTCAG
>KI912064.1:14464-17338 GCA_000517005.1 Microvirga lupini | reverse complement strand
GCATTGCCTTGGCAACCTAACCTGGATTCGACTGAGGCGGCTTCATAAAGCCATGATGATTGCGGTCAGCAGAAGTTCTCTTAACTTGAGGCGCATGGGTGGCCACCCTTAACCTAGGTTAAGTTCTGCTCTCCAGTGCAGGCCCGCCCGCAGCCGTGCCGCATCGTTCCTCTGATTATGGAGGAAGCAGAGCTTCTCCGCTCAGGTGCCAACCTACTGCTTGGAGTCCGTCCGGGCTTCGACGATCTCGCTCACAGCCCACTTTGTGGACTGAGCTGTCCCGGCTCCTTTGGGTTTGTCTTTCTTCGGCTTCTTGGCTTCGCGATTCCCATGCTGCTCGCGGTGTGCCATGATCCCCTCCTCCGATATCCCGAGACAGTCTCAAAGGATCTCACCGCTCAACAATACCACAATTGGAACTCGGCTGCTTGTAATGAGACCCGGCTGTACCTAAGGGCTGCAATTGGCGCTAACCGCTGGTAGGGAATGATATGTCCCATGATGGCGAGCAGGACCATCGGTATCGACTGCCGGGCGCTGCGCCCTTTCAGGGCCAAGCCGGCGCAGCAATGGTAAGCGGGCGACGACCACCGCGTGATCCACTTTGTACGCAAGCACGATCCGGCATCGTTCGAGTTCCTGTGACAGAGCCTCGAGGCTCTCCAACTAACTAACCTTGCTCTAGGCTGACGGGGCCGATCGCGCCGCGTCCAGTGAATAGACCAGCTCACGGGCCGGCTTGGGACGCCCGAAGTAGTAGCCCTGGGCCTCCGTGAAGCCTGCCGTCTGAACCTGGAGCAATTGCTCCTTCGTCTCAATGCCCTCAGCGACGGTGGCCATGCCCAAGCCAGCCCCAAGGCTGGCGATCGATTGGACGATCGTCATGGCATCACGCCGTGATGCGAGATCCCGCACAAAAGACCGGTCGAGTTTGATCCGGTCAAAGGGGAAACTGCGGAGATAGCTGAGAGAGGAATAGCCTGTGCCAAAATCATCAATGGCAATCCGCACCCCGAGCCGGCGCAGCTCATGCAGAGCCGCCATCGTCGCTTCGGTCTCATCGAGCAGGGACGTTTCGGTGAGCTCCAATTCGAGCCGCCGTGGGGGAAGTCCCGTCCTCTCCAGCGCATGGCGCACACTGTGCACAAGGGTTCCGCTGCGGAACTGAACAGGCGAAAGATTGACGGCAACTTTGATCTCGCGCGGCCATTTGACCGCTTCAGCGCAAGCCGTCCGGATGACCCACTCGCCCAGCGGTGAAATCAGGCCAATCTCCTCGGCGATCGGAATGTACTCTGCGGGCGAAATCTTGCCCCATGTGGGATGGCGCCAGCGCAGAAGCGCCTCAAAGCCGTTGATTTGATTGAGCTTGAGATTGACCTGGGGCTGGAAGAACAGCTCGAACTCGTCATTCGCCAGAGCCTTGCGCAAATCGATCTCAAGCGACCGGCGGGCATCCAATCGCGCTTCCATGCCCGGCTCGAAATAGCAAAACATGCCGCGCCCCTGGGATTTCGCCTCGTAGAGGGCGAGGTCTGCCCGCTTCAGCATCTGGTCGGCCGAGACAATGGCTGCTTCAACCGGGGCGATGCCGATGCTGGCGCCAATGACGATCTCACGCCCGTCAACAGAGTAGGGGGCACTCAGCTGCTCCACAAGATGTCTCGCAAGAGCCGTGCAGGGTTCGAGCCCGCCTGAAACCTCCTGGAGGATGGCGAACTCGTCGCCACCAAGACGAGCGACGGTGTCGCCATCGCGGAGGCAGTTCCGCAGGCGATCCGCGGCAACTTTCAAAAGCGCATCGCCAATCTCGTGCCCTAATGTATCGTTGACGCTCTTGAACCGATCAAGATCCAGGCACAGGGCAGCAAACCGGATGCCCTTTTGGCGCCACCTGGTGAGATGCGCCTCCAATTGCTCATGGAAGAGGGTACGGTTCGCCAGTCCCGTCAAGGCATCGTGGCTGGCAGCATGGGCGAGACGACCGGTGAGAGCATGGAGATCCCCATGGGCTCGTTCCAGCAATTGATTATGCCGGCTGAAGAGGCCGATCAGGATCAGCCCAAGCAGGATCAGACCGACAGATAGCCCCGAGAAGATCCAGTACAGGCGATTGAGCTCGTGCTGATCCTGGGCGATCCTCTCGCCTCCCCGGATTTGCGCGTAGGATGCGAGTTGCAGCAACTTTGGCTCCAGCGGCTCCAAGAGCTGAAGCGCCTGCTGAACGGCGCCAGGATGCTCGAGTTCTGCGATGAGAGGCTGGATTAAAACCAGTACCTCAGCGAGACGACGGAGAGCGGCCAGCTGATCGGCATCGTCCTGAATGATGCTTTGGAAACGGCCCTCGATGAGGAGCTTTGCCCGGCTGAGAAGGATCTCGAAGCGGAGTTCAACTTCCTCCTTATCGACACCACGGCCGGGGACATTGAGAGCATCCAACCGGCGCTCGAGGCGCATAAACTCTGCAACCGCCTGGCTGGCCTGCCAGGCCGGGTTATAGTGCGTAAGATCTCCCAGCACTCTCTGACGTTCTGCCACCAGCACCGCGATATAGGCGCTGGCCAAGAGGAAGCAGACGGCAACGGCCCCGAAAATCACTTTGAGCGTGCGCAGCGACACAGACCCATCCTTAGGAGATTATATGCCGATCCTGTTTCGATGGATCATGCCAGAACATTGTCAAGTATGTGTTGATGGCTGGAATGGCGATGCTTCCGGTTCATTACCCAGGCGAAGTTTTGACTCCGCAAGAGATGTTACCCGTTTATCTATTTTATAACATATTATGCGCTTGAATGTAGAGTCGCGCTGAAACCGACCCCGTCAGCGCGAGTTGCCTCTCCACATGTGTGAACCAGGGGCAATGCAGGGCAC
>KI912064.1:13710-14364 GCA_000517005.1 Microvirga lupini | reverse complement strand
CGGCAACTTCGTGGTTCGGGAGAAAGCCGAGCGCATGGGGCGCAACCCCAAGACCGGCGAAGAGGTTCCGATCGAGCCTCGCCGGGTCGTGACCTTCGCTCCATCACACAAGCTGAAAGACCATGTGAACGGCAAGCCTGCAGGCCTCTGATCGAAGAGGGGTTCACTCGTCTCTGACATTGCTGACCGATCACAGAAGCCATTTGCTTGCAGCAGGAGTTTTGACGTGTTTGTTGTGCCTCCGCCGCCGGCCAACGAAGCCGAGCGGCTCGATTTTCTTCTCTCGTGCGGGATCCTCGACACGCCTGGGCGATTGCCAAGCAAATGAGACATGGCGAAGTAAATGAGACAATTTGGGAGCGCTCTGCCCGGTTAGAGGATCTGACGGACCAACCGTGCTGTCCTTAGCCCTGCGGGTCCTTGGACATCGGCGGGCCCGGGACGCTGGCTATAAACGGCTCATCGCGGCGCCTTGGCTCTTAAGGAGTGGGCATTGGGCCTTGCCCGACGCTCGACGTTGAGGAAGGCGCGTGTGGCGCTGGCCCGCCGGCTGGCAATCATCATGCATGCCATGCTCCGGCACGGCACATCATTCCAAGCCGCCTAGGAGGAGCAGCAGAAACAAGGTCGAGACGAGCTCCCAAGCGGAGCGTC
>KI912064.1:13315-13610 GCA_000517005.1 Microvirga lupini | reverse complement strand
GGCCATGAGTACTATGTCATGCAGCAGAATAACACTCGGAATTGGTCGCGTGAGATCCCCAGCCGCTTGAACTTCTCCCAGGAGCAGGTGGTCTTCGTCATCGGACACTCCCTGAGGAGCCTGTACGACGATGTCCTCGCGGCCGACATGCCGGAGCCCCTGAAAGCGCTTGTGCTCCAGCTTGAGGAGAAATATCCCCCGTAATCCATGCCCCCTGCACGTGGGCCCCTCAGGATGATGGGATCAGCTGATGACCAGCAAGAACGTAACCCGTGCTGATCTGGCGCAAGCCGTC
>KI912064.1:2799-13215 GCA_000517005.1 Microvirga lupini | reverse complement strand
CCTTAGGCATCGCAAAACCGCTCAGGATAGGAGAGCTGCCCCTTGACCCATAAGGGAACAGCATTGACCCGATCCGGATCTTCCGCCGTGCACGCTCCTCTCGAGAAAAAATTCAGTTCAAAGTAGCGACGCTCATGTCTCCTTGCTCGGAAAGTCGTGGGCCGAATTGGGAGGTGCTGACTGTGGCGCGGCCCGTGATGAGTTCGGCGCAACGGCTTCCCAGCATCATGGCGGGGGCGTTCGTGTTACCAGCATTGATGTTGGGCATAGCCGAGAGGTCGCACACGCGCAGGTTCGCGATACCGCGGACACGGAGCCTGGAATCGAGGACCGCCATTGGATCGCTGGCTGTGCCCATCCGGCAGGTGCCGGATGGGTGATAGTTCGTTTTCACGAAGCGGCGGCAATGCTTCATGATCGCCTCGTCGCTGAGGTCGTTCGGATCGGGGATCGAGATCCGCTCGATCCGCTCCTTGAGCGGGCTGGTCTGGAAGGCACGAATGAAGAAGCGCTGACCGTCGATCATCGTCCGGGCATCGTCAGGATGGATCAGCAGATTGGGCGAAACGAGGGGCATGTCGTCCGGATCAGCCGAACGCAGGCGGACATAGCCGCGGGATTTCGGCTTCACCACCACGGTCGTGATCGTCAGGCCATAGGTGTCATCGACCAGCCCGAGCGTGTCGCGGTCGAGATAGATGATCGGCACGCAAAAGGCCTGGATCGTGGGTTCCGCATTCGGGTCGGCCGGATTGATAAAGGCGCCAGCCTCGACACCGGCCGAAAGGATCGGGCCTGATCCAAAGAGCCGGAAATGGATGCCGTTGAGGAGCATCCGCCAGCCCACGCCCTGCTTGTAGTAGCCATAGGGGCCGTTTGCCTTCGCAATGAGCGGAACCTCCGGGTGGTCAATCAAATTCTCGCCGATACCGGGCAGGTCGGCGATGCAGGTAATTCCGTGCTCCCGCAGCTGATCGGCAGGGCCGATACCGGACAGCATGAGGAGTTGCGGCGTGACGAGCGCGCCGGACGCGACGATCACCTCGCCATCCGCATAGACTTTGTGATCCGCGCCTTTCGCATCCCGGTAGGTGACGCCTACGGCACGGCCGTTCTCGATCTCGATCTTGCGCACCCGCGACTGAAGGCGGATGACGAGGTTCGGGTGGTCAGCGAGCGGCGCCAGGAAAGCATAGGCCGCGCTGCTGCGCCGGCCGCGCCGGTTCATGAACTGATAGAACCCGACGCCCCGCTGCGTCGGCCCGTTGAAGTCCGGGTTGAACGGCTCGCCCAGGGCCTGGATAGCCTGAACGAACCAGCGGGACATGTCGTTGATGTGGCCGGGATCGGAGACGAGAAGCGGCCCGTCGGCGCCATGCAGCTCGTTATAGAGCCTGTTGTTGCCTTCCATGGTGCGGAAATGCGGCAGAACGTCGGCCCAACTCCAGCCGGGATAGTCGTTCTCCCCGTGCAGCATGTCGTGCCACTCGTCATAGTCGGACGGCCGGCCGCGCATATAGACCTGGGCGTTGACCGACGAGCCGCCGCCGAGGACGTTGGCCTGCGGAATATCGTGGACCCGTCCGTCCAGATGCTCCTGCGGGACCGTGTGGTGATACCGCATGTATTTGCTGCCGTTGATCATCTTGAAGATGCCGGGCGGCATGTCGAGGAGCGGATGACGGTGTGAATAGCCTCCTTCGAGCAGCAGCACGCGCCTGCCTTCATTGACCAGGCGTGCGGCAGCCACGGAGCCGGAGGAGCCGCCGCCGACGATGATGTAGTCAAAACGCTCTTTCATTGTGCTTCACCTGGTTCTCTGTGAGCCGATGCACTTCGGCTGATCCGTGGCTCACGCCTTGATCGTCTCGAGACCCTTCCAGTCGAAGGCGATGCCGTGGCCGGGTCGGTTCGGCGCCAGGGCAAATCCTTCCTGGATCGTGAGCGGCTCGGCGATGTAGCGTTCGAGCCCGAAGCCATGCGCTTCGAGGTAGGAGCGGTTCGGGCAGGCCGCGAGGAGGTGCACGGTCACGTCATGCGCACCATGGCTGGTTACCGGCAGATTGAAGGCTTCCGCCAGATGGGCGATCTTCATGAACGGGGTGATGCCGCCGCAATTGGTGACGTCCGGCTCCGGATAGGTCACGCCCCCGTCAGCCACGTAGAGCTTGAACTCCCAGAGCGTGCGCAGGTTTTCGCCTGCGGCGATGGGCAGCCCACCCTCGCGCACGATGCGGACGTGGCCCGCCGGATCGTCGGGGATGGTCGGCTCCTCGAGCCAGGTAAGGTCGAAGGGCTGGAGGGCTCGCGCCGCGCGAATGGCGCCGTCGACGTTCCACTTCATGTTGGCGTCGGCCATCAGCGGGAAGCCGGCGCCCAAATGCTCGCGCATCGCCCTGACGCGTTCCACGTCCTCGAACAGATTGGCGCGGCCGACCTTCATCTTGATGGCGCGGAAGCCCTTGCCGAGATTGTCGTCCGTCTGGCGCAGGAGCTTGTCGAGGGGCAGTTCGAGATCGATGCCGCCCGCATAGCAGGGCACTTTGGCGTCATAGCCGCCCAGCGCCTTCCAGAGCGGAAGGTTGGCGCGTCTCGCTTTGAGGTCCCACAGGGCCATGTCGAAGGCCGACAGCGCCAGGACCGTCGGGCCGCCGCGGCCGCCGTAATGGAGTGCCCACCAGGCCTTGTGCCAGAGGCGCTCGATCTCGTCGGCCTCTTCGCCGTCCATGATCTCGGGCAGTTCGCGGGCGAGGATCGTGTCGATGGCGGCGCCGTTGCGCCCGATCGTAAAGGTGTAGCCGACACCTTCCGCTCCATCGGTGTCGCGAATGCGCACGGTGTTGAGCTCGAAGGCGCGCATCTCGCCATGCATGGAGTCGGTCAGAACGGTCGGCAGCGGGATGCGGTAGAAGCCGGGTTCGATGGAAGTGATCCGGGGCATGGTTGTCCTTCGTTCGCTTAGGTGTCGATTGGAGTGCAGCGCTCAGGCGGCCTCTTCGGTGCGCATGCTCAGACGCGCCTGGATGGCGACGACGAGCAGCAGGAACGCGCCGCGGATGACCGACTGCCAATAGGCGGAGAGGCTGATCCAGCCGAGGCCGTTCTCGAAGTTCAGGATGTTGAAGATGAGCCCCAGCAGGAGCACGCCGGCCAGGGTAGAGCCGACGGACCCGATGCCGCCCGTCAGCAGCGTGCCGCCCACCACGACCGCCGCGATAGCGAAGAGCTCCCAGCCGACACCCTCGATGGGCTGGCCTGCGCCGAACTGGGCCGCGAGGATCACCCCCGCAAGGCCCGCGAGGCCGCCGCTCGCCAGATACACGAGCGCCTTCACCCGGTTCGCGGGTAATCCCATGAGACGCGCCGCATCCTCGTTCCCGCCGATGGCGAGGACGGTGCGCCCGAAGGACGTGAGATTGAGGATGAGCGAGCCGAGGAGATAGGCGACGAGGGCAATCCAGGCCGGAATGGGAAAGCCGAGGAAATCACCCTGGCCGAGTTCCGTGAAGCCCGATTCATAGGACACCGAGACAGATTGATTCTCCGCCAGGAGCAGCGCGCATCCGCTCGCCGCCAGCATAGTCGCGAGCGTCGTGATGAAAGGAAGGATGTTGAGCCGCGTGATGATGAAGGCGTTGCACGCGCCGACGGCCAGCCCCGCGGCCAGTCCGCCGAGCAATCCGGGCAGGACGCCATAGGGAGAGAGCAGGGCGGCCACGACGCTGCCGAGAGCCGCCGTGGAGCCGACAGAGAGGTCGATGCCGCCGGTGATGATGACGAAGCACATGCCGAGCGCAACCAGCGCGAACATGCTGTTGTAGCGCAGGACCGACAGCACGTTGAAGGCGCCGAGGAAGTTCTCGTAGCGAAGCCAGCCGAACACGATGAGAGCGATAAGCGCGAGAAGCACGCCGTAGCGGCCGATGCCCTGAAACAGTTTGAGCGAGGTGGTGTTCATCGGCGACCTCAGCGATAGCTCTGACGCTGCAGCCAGACGGCCAGAACGATGATGGCGGCCTTTGCCACCAGGGCTGCCGCATCGGGGACGCCGTTGGCGAGAAGCGTGTAGCGCACGAGCTGGATGATGAGCGCGCCGACCAGGGTCCCGAGCACGGTGGCCCGCCCGCCGGTGAGCAGCGTTCCGCCGACGGCCACGGCCGCGATGGCATCGAGCTCCATGCCGAGGCCGACGAGATTGGCATCGGCGGCGGAGTTGCGGGCGATCACGATGAGCCCTGCGATGCCCGACAAAAGCCCGCTGATGAGGTAGACCCGCTGCTTCACGGAAGTGACGGGAATGCCGGCGAGCCGGGCCGCACGCTCGTTGCCGCCGATCGCCAGGATCTGCCGGCCGAACACGGTCCGCCGGAGCATCCACGCCGCACCCGCCACGATGACGATCATCAGGATGGCCTGAAAGGGGATGCCGAACACGCGCCCAAGGCCGATGAACTGGAAGCTCGGCAGGTTGAAGACCTGCAGATTGCCGTTGGTGAAGACCTGGGCGATGCCGCGCCCGGCGATGAAGAGCACGAGGGTTGCGATGATCGGCTGGATGCGCAGGCGCGTCACCAGCCAGCCGTTGAACCAGCCGAGCGCTCCCGTCACCAGAACCGGGACGACGAAGGCGAGCGCGATGCCGATAGCCGGGTGAGCGAGGGGAAAAAGCTTGCCGAGAAAGATCAGCGGCGCCAGCGCTCCAGCAATCGCCATGAGAGATCCGACGGAGAGATCGATCCCGCCGGTGGCGATCACGAGAGTCATGCCGACGCCGACGATCACGATTGCGCAGACCTGGGTGAGATTGACGTTGAGCGTCTGCCAGGTTGCAAAGTTGGGCGTGATGGCGAGGTTGACCAGGATCAGGAGCGCCAGGGCGATCCATGCCCCATGGCGCGTCAGCACGGTCTTGAGGTCGAGCCGGGGAGCTCTTTGCGCCGGTGGAATCGTTGTGGCGGTTTCAGCCATGCGCGGCCTCCCGGGCGCTCTCATGCCCATGGGCTATGGCGGCCATGACGCTCTGCTCGTTGACGGCATCGCCTCTCAGCTCCGCGGCCGTGTGGCCGTCGCGGAGAACGAAGATGCGGCTTGCCGCCTCCACCACCTCTTCCAGTTCCGAGGAGATCATCAGCACGCCGAGACCCTGGCCGGCCAGTTCCCGAATCAGGCTGAGGATCTCGGCCTTGGCGCCCACATCGATGCCGCGGGTCGGCTCGTCGAGAATGAGAAGCCTGGGATTCATGCAGAGCCAGCGCGCCAGCAGCACCTTCTGCTGGTTGCCGCCCGAGAGTTCGCAGATGCGCTGTTCCGGCCCGGAGCAGCGAATTCCCAAGCGCTTGATGAATCGGTCGACGATATCGCAGCTGCGGCTCTCGTCGACGATGCCGCGCCGAGCCAGATGCGGCATGAGCGCCAGCGTGAGGTTCTCGCGCACCGACATGTCGGGAATGATGCCGTCGTGCTTGCGGTCCTCCGAGCAGAAGCCCATGCCAGCCTGGATCGCATCCGAAGGGGCCGCGATGGCGTTCTCCCGTCCGTCGAAGGTGATCGTGCCGGATTCGGGCTTGTCGGCTCCGAAAACGGCCCGAACGGACTCTGTCCGGCCCGCCCCGAGCAGTCCGGCGAGGCCGACGATTTCACCGGAGCGGACCTCAAAGCTGACATCGCGGACTTTGCGTCCGACGGCGAGATGCTCAATCGTCAGAACCGGCTTGCGGCCATCGCCTTCGGATGGGTTCGCGTCGTGCGATTCCTGCAGGATCTGAGTGAGTTCGCGCCCCAGCATGGAGGTGACGAGATCGAGCCGCGATAGCTGGGTCATGGGGGCGGCCTGCACGGTGCGGCCGTCGCGCATGATGGTGACGCGGTCGCAGACGGCGTAGAGCTCGTCGAGCTTATGGCTCACGAAGATCACGGAGACGCCGGCAGCTTTGAGCTGGCGGATCACGCCGAACAGCACCCCGACCTCGCGTTCGTCGAGGGAGGACGTGGGCTCGTCCATGATGACGAGCTTGGCCTCGAAACCGATCGCGCGGGCGATGGCGACCATCTGCTGCACGGCGGTCGGGTACACCATGAGCGGGCGACGCACGTCGATATCGATGTTGAAGCGCACGAGGAGCGCGCGCGCCTCCGCGTGCATGGCGGGCCAGTCGAGAAGGCCGAAGCGCCGCTTCTCACGGCCGAGGCAGATGTTCTCGGTCACGGACCGATAGGGCACCAGGTTGATCTCCTGGTAGATCGTGCTGATGCCGGCACGTTGCGCTTCCTGTGGGGAGGAGAACGCGACGGGCTTCCCATCGAACAGGATCTCGCCGGCATCCTTTCTGTAGTAGCCGGTCAGGATCTTGATCATGGTCGATTTGCCGGCGCCGTTCTGGCCGATGAGCGCATGAACCTCGCCTCTCTCGACCACGAGCTCGGCTGCGCGCAGAGCTGGTATGCCGGCGAAGCGTTTGTCGATGCCGTGCATGGTGAGAAGCGGCGCCATGAAAGCTCCGAGGATGTGTTCAGCCAGGTTGGAATGGCGCTGCCTGCCATTCGCAGGCAGCGCCCTAGCGTTCAGTACGCGTCAGCGATGAGCTGGGCGGCGTTGGACTTGTCGAAGAAGCGGTCGGTGTTCACCACCCAGGGCTGGATCTGCTCGCCCTTGGCATAGCGCATCATCGTCTCGAAGGCCTTCGGCCCGAACTTCGGATTGCACTCGACGGTCGCGAGCATCTTGCCGTCGATGATGGCCTGCAACGCATCGCGCGTGCCGTCGACGGAGACGACGATCACGTCCTTGCCGGGCTTCTTGCCGGCCGCTTCGAGGGCCGCGATGGCGCCGATCGCCATCTCGTCGTTATGGGCATAGATCGCCGTCGCATCGGGATGCGCCTGCAGCAGGGTCTCGGCGACCTGGCGGCCCTTGTCGCGGGCGAAGTCGCCCGACTGGGATGCCACGATCTTCATGCCGGGATGGGCCTTGATGTAGTTCTCGAAGCCCTTGCGCCGGTCATTGGCCGGCGAAGAGCCCGTGGTGCCTTCGAGCTGGATGATCTTGGCGTTGCCGTTCATCGCCTTGGTCAGGGCCTCGGCCGCACGCTTGCCTTCATCCACGAAGTCCGAACCGATGAAGGTAACGTAATCCTTGCCGGCCTTGGCGAGGCTCTGATCCACGTTGCGATCGAGCAGGATGACCGGAATGCCCGCCTTCTTGGCCGCCATCACGGCAGGGATGAGCGGCTTTTCCTCGCGCGGGGCTAGGAAGATCAGGTCGACGCCCTGGGCGATCATCGAGTTCACGTCGGCGACCTGCTTAGCGGCGGAACCGGCAGCGTCCGTATAGACGAGCTGGTGCCCGAGCTTCGCGGCCTCGGCTTTCATGCTCTCCGTCTGTGCGATGCGCCATGGATTGTTCGACTCCGTCTGCGCGAAGCCGACCTTGTACTTGTCCTTCTGCTTCAGTCTCGGCAGCTCCTGCGCCGATGCGCCGCCGAGTCCCAGGCCGATGGCGGCCACACCTGTCGCAAGGGCCAGGAAAGTTCTTCTGAGCATTCTCTTCCTCCATGAAGTTTTTCGCCCCTTGCCGGGGTTCTTTGCGTGTTGCCGCGGCCCCTCAGGGCCGCGGGTTGTCACCAGCGGACATACGTGGTCTGCTTCCGCAGGTAACCGTCGAAACCGTACTTGCCGTCCTCTCCGCCGAGGCCCGAATGCTTCCAACCGGTGTGGAAGCCCTGGACGAGTTCTCCGCAGGGGCGGTTGACGTAGAGCTCGCCGAAAGAGAGCTCCCGGGACAGGCGCATGACCCGACGCAGGTCGTTCGTGTAGACATAGGCCGATAGGCCGTAGCTCGTGTCGTTGGCGAAGGCCAGGGCCTGCTCGAAGCTGTCGACCGTCATCACCGGCGCTACGGGGCCGAAGATCTCCCGATGCATCACCGGTGCCCGGTTGCTGTCGACCCGCAGCACGGTCGGCTCGAACCAGTACCCCCGGGCAAAATCGCCGTCTGTCAGCCGGTGCCCGCCGGCGAGCACCTCGGCGCCTGCCGCCATCGCCTCGTTGACGATCTCCTCCACCTTGTCGACCTCGGGCCGGTTCACCTTCGGCCCCATGTCGGGATTCGTCATGGGATCGGCGAGTCTGAGCGCCTTCACCCGTGAGACGAATTTGTCGAGGAAAGGCTCGGCGATGGCCTTGTGCAGATACATGCGCTCATTGCAGGTGCAGATCTGCCCGCAATTCGTGAAGCGCGAGATGATCGCGGCTTCGACGGCCGCGTCGACATCGGCATCCTCGAGGACGATGAAGGGCGCCTTGCCGCCCAGTTCCAACCGGACGACCTTCAGATCCTGCGCGCCCGCGGCATAGATTTCCCGTCCCGCGCGCACGCTACCCGTCATGGTGATGAGATCGCTCAAAGGCGAGCGCACGAGGGCATCGCCGATGGTGCGCCCGTCGCCGGTGACCACGTTGAGCACGCCTTTCGGCAGCCCGACCTCATGGGCGAGCCTGGCGATCTCGATAGCGGACAGGGGAGTGGATTCATGGCCCTTCACGACAATGGTGTTGCCGGCGACAAGGGCCGGGCCAATCTTGCGGGCCGCCAGCGCCGCCGGGTAGTTCCAGGCCGTTAGGCCGACGACGACTCCGAAGGGAACGCGTCGAATCCAGACTTCTTCATTCTGGAAATCCGAAGGCATGATATCGCCTTCGATGCGCCGCGCACTTTCGGCCGCAAAGGTGAGAAACGTCACGACAGCGTCGATCTCGCCTTCGGCCTGACTCAGGGGCTTTCCCTGTTCGAGCACCACGATGCGGGCAAGGTGCGCCTTCTCGCGGCGGACGGCGGCTGCGAGATCGGAGACATAGCCTGCGCGCACGATGGGCGGGAGAGCCGCCCAGGCCGGCTGGGCGCGCTTGGCGGCCTCCAGGGCAGCCACCGCATCGTTCATCGAGCCGGCAGGAACGGTTGCGAAAACCAGCTCGTTAGCCGGATTCTCGACTTCCAGTCGATCTGGCGCCTGACCGTCTGTCCAGGCGCCATCGATATACATTTGATAATGGGTCACGTTATCTGCGTGACGGGTTGCGGCGGGAGCGGTCATCGTAAACTCCCGACACGAGAGTCTCCCTGAAAAGGAGAGGCGGGGCTTGACCCAGTCGTGCCTGCTGATGGCGTCACTCGTGTTTCCTCCGAGCTTGCTCAAGCTGAGCAACGTCAAACCAAACGTCGGGTATGGATCTATTTGGTATGACCGAAACTAGGATGGCGCAGCGGAATGTTGGCTGTCAAGGGACTGAATATGTCATAAGCCTCTGGAAGCCTTTGATCGTCTCGGAGGTAAGTTTCGATGGCCCGGAGGCTGGCTTTTGGTCCGACCATATGTTAGCCGATGCAAAGAAGAGTCCTTTTCATTTGATGGCTCTATCGGTGCGAACGATCTGGTGAGGAGAGGGCATGAGTCATGGGGTAGAGCTGCTCGGCAAGGATCCGCTCGGGCGCCGATCGGATGTCGTCGCGGAGGAGCTCGTGCGGATGATCCAGTCCGGCGATCTTCAGGAGGGTGATCGTCTTCCCGCCGAACGGGAGTTGATGCAGCGCTATGGCGTGAGCCGGTCGGCGGTCAGAGAAGCCATTGTCTCGCTGGCCAACCGTGGCCTTGTCATGACCCGCCTGGGACATCGTCCCGTTGTGCGCAAGCTCGATTATGCGATCGCAATCGATAAGGTCGGAAATCTTGTCGGGCACCTCGTGGTGGAGCGGAACGGAGTCTGGAATCTGTTCGACTCCCGCATCTTCCTCGAGGCGGCACTGGCGCGCTGGGCTGCCAGCCATGCACGGCGTGATCACATCGAAGAATTTCGAGTCGCGCTGGAAGCCAATCGGCAGGCCATCGGCAATTCGTCGGAGTTCGACGAAACCGATGCCGCCTTCCATGCGGTCCTCTATCGGATACCCGGTAACCCAATTTATCCGGCCGTTCACAAGGCCTATGTGGAGTGGCTCATCCAGCACTGGCGCTCCATGAAGCGCGGTGCCGATATCGACCAAATGAACTATGCAGGGCACGAAGCCATCTTCGATGCCATCGCAGCACGCGATCCGGACAGCGCGGAAGAGGCGTTGCGTCGCCACCTCGTTGCGGCATGGGAGTTTGTGCGATCAACATTCGCCGCCGCGAAGCAAGTGCGCGGTCAACACCCTACTGGCGACGCTTGATCGTCGCAGCCGCGCCCTGGGACTTGCCCGCTTGGATGGATCAGGGCTTTTGTCCAGCAGAATGTCGCGTTCTGGCGCTCCTGAGGGAATATCACAGTAACTCCTAGTCAGAGCCTTTGGGATATGAACCGGCTGCATGACCAAGCCCATCAGCTACAAGCGCCTTCGATCCCCACCCGAGATCATCCGGCACGCCCTCTGACTGTACCTAC
>KI912064.1:2535-2699 GCA_000517005.1 Microvirga lupini | reverse complement strand
TCCGTCCTCCTGAGCCCAACCGCCGCAAGCGGGATCATGGTGCAGCCGCCCTGAGCGGCGATCGCATGTGAGTTGGAACCGGACAGGCTCCTGGTTCACGCATCAGGCTCAGACCTTGGATCCGAAATGCCTTGGAGATCGTCCTCATGTTCGTCCGCCGGAAA
>KI912064.1:1751-2435 GCA_000517005.1 Microvirga lupini | reverse complement strand
GGGCTGGCCCTTGCGTCCGCGGCCTGGTGGAGAATAGTTCGCATCCCGCCGTGGCTTGCCGCCCAGATAAAGTCCGTCGATTTCGACCGCGCCATCCAGGGCCTGCTCGCGTCCGACCATCAGACGCAAGGCATGACCCATACGCCAGGCTGTTGGCTGGCTGACGCCGAGCGCGTCTGCCAAGCGGATCGACGAGATGCCCTTGTCGGATTGCAGAATCAACCACAAGCCGGAGAGCCACACCCGAAGCGGAAGCTTCGTCGCGTGCAGGGGCATGCGGGTTGTGACGGTGAACTGAAACCGGCAGGTGCCGCTCGAGCATTGATAAAGCCCAGGACGTGATCCCTTCCCGTTCTCCCGGCCGGTCAGCGCGATGGAGCGGCGATAGCCACAGGCCGGGCATATCCGCCGGTTGGGCCAGACCATCGCCTCAAGCAAGTGCCGGCAATGGTCCTCATCCTGGAAGGCTTTGACCATGTCCGGCACCGTGGTGACGCCCGCCAGCACCTCGCGCGCAGACCCTTCCATTGTGACCTCCCGCTCCCAGTACTGATTTAGCAATCAGAGTCTCACGTGAGGCCTTGGTTTCCAAGGAAAGGCTGCTTTTGGTTGATAATGCCGGCGCTCAATCAGGAACACATCTTGCGCTGGCCCCAACGAGGCCGCGCTGGATTATCTGCGGGC
>KI912064.1:0-1651 GCA_000517005.1 Microvirga lupini | reverse complement strand
CAGCCTTGACCCTACCAGCCCCATGTGAGTTCTTGTCCCCACCCCAACCTGTGACGGTCGTTCCGAACAGCAACAGGGCGAGCGGCATCACCGGAGATCGTGCCCGTCCCGTCCAACGGTAACTGCAAAGCGATGGTGCCCACGCTCGGCCATCGATGCGTTTGCTGCGGCAGCATTGTACTTCTTCAGGTTTCTTTGGCGCAGTTGATGGCTTGGATCATCGCCCTGACGGCAGCCTCCCTCTCGAGGCCGCTCTCGCGCACCAGGGTCCGCCACGTGAAGTAGCTGAGGGCGAGCCGCAGCACCGCGCGCTGCTTCTCGGTCAGGTTCTCGCCGAGCACCTCATGGTAGGCCGCCATCGATGGCTCGAACCGCAGCTCGGCGATCTCCTTCGTCAGCGGATGGTATTCGGCGTCGCGCAGCACGCATGCGACCAAGTCTGCGTTGCGTGCGTACCAGCCATAAACCGCAAGAAGGCCTACCCGAAGCTGCTCGTCCCGATCCTCGATGGTTCGCCACGCCGAAGCGTCGGGCAGGGGATCTCGCTCCAGGGACAGCTCCGAGCAGGCCAGGAAAAGGCCGCGCTCATTGGGGAAGTGGGCGTAGAGCGTATGCCGCTGAACGCCGGCCCGCTCGGCCACCATGCTGAGAGACGTGAGCGCTGGACCGACGCTACCGTGCAGGTCCACGGCGGCCTCGACGATCCGCCGCCGGGTCTCCGCCTGCTGCTCCGCACGCCGCTTGAGGGTGTAGGTCCGGGTCATGTGTGTTTCGGCACACGGCACTGGGCCGCCATATTGACCATTCGCTAGTTTCACTGCACAGTATTGTACGTTCAAATGTGACTGCTGTCCACCGCCGCCCAGTCCGGCCGGTGGCGACCACCCCGATGATCGCGTGGAGAAAGTCATGGGAACCAGCATCAGCGAAATCGCCGACGGCATCTATCGGGTCTCGATCTTCGTGCCGGACATCGCCCCGCCAGCCGGCTTCACCTTCAACCAGTTCCTCGTGCTTGGCGACGAGCCGCTCCTGTTTCACACCGGTTTGCGGAGAATGTTCCCGCTCGTGTCCGAAGCGGTGTCCCGGATCATGCCCGTCTCGAACCTGCGCTGGATCACCTTCGGCCACTTCGAGGCCGACGAGTGCGGCGCCATGAACGAATGGCTTGCTGTGGCTCCGAACGCGCAGGTCGCACATGGCATGACAGGGTGCATGGTGTCGCTGAACGACATGGCCGACCGGCCGCCGCGGGTGCTGGCGAACGGTGAGGTGGTCGACATCGGCGGCAAGCGGATCCGCTACATCGACACGCCCCACGTGCCGCACGGCTGGGACGCGGGCGTGATCTACGAGGAGACTACCAGGACGCTGTTCTGTGGCGATCTCTTCACGCATCTGGGCAACGGCCCCGCGATCACCGAGAGCGATATCGTGGGCCCGGCGCTCGCCGCCGAGGACATCTTCTATGACACGAGCCTGGGTCCGAGCATTGCGCCGACGGTGCGCCGGCTGGCGGATCTTGCCCCGCGCACCCTGGCCCTGATGCACGGCTCCTCCTACGCTGGTGACACGGTCGCGGCTCTGCACGAGCTGGCCAGTGCCTATGACAAGCGCCTGCGGGTCGCCATGGCTGAAATGCCGGCCTAGA
>KI912063.1:179494-180159 GCA_000517005.1 Microvirga lupini | reverse complement strand
TTGGCTTGGCATGTCTGGACATCGGGTAAGACCCTATCGCAACTCCTCGCTGGCGTTGAAGGGATAGAACCGAACTTCGCTCCACCTCATGCGGCAATCAGGTCGAACTGCTCTACAAGCGAGACGTTCGAATGACAGGCGTACGTCGCCTGTCCTTTGCGCATCATGTGAACCAGTTCGATCCCGCTCAGGATTACGCGGGCACTACTGATTGACTTCAGACCCAACATTGAGCGGACGCGCCCCTTGATGGCCCAATAGTCATGCTCAACGCGATTATTGAGATCGATGCTCTGCCGGATGTGGATTGGTTTCGGCTTGCGCCTTTCTTGCAGCCTGTCTGCCATATCGCAGAACAGGATCGCTTCATGGTTGGTCTGGCTACCATCAATGATAATCCGCGCTGGTCGGCCACGTCGCTTGAGAGCGTTGCGAAGAAATCGTTGTGCAGCGGTGAAATTTCGCCACTCGCTAAACCAGAGATCAACAGTGTCACCGGTGCTATCGCTGGCGCGGTAAAAATACTGCCACTGGCCACGGACCTTGATATATGCGTCATCGACATGCCACTCGCCAGTGACCGGGCGCTTGCGGAGGTTGAACTACTCCAACAAGGGCGGGGCCTAGTGATCCGTCCAGCGCTGGATGGTGGCACGATCCACCGG
>KI912063.1:179020-179394 GCA_000517005.1 Microvirga lupini | reverse complement strand
GGAAGATGGAGCGGGACAAGTATCATGTCCTGATTGAGGGGAGCTGGTATGAGGGGCCCGAACTCACCTTGGTTTAGGGCAACCTGGATGTCGAGGTTGTCGTCTGGTCTTTCCATGTTGGAACCGAGACTATCCGCATATGATGCTTCTCTCCGGGAATTGCGACCTGAGCAAGCTGAGGACCACGGACTGCGAGTTTTTACGTACCCAAGGAGCAACTGGATGCATAGAGCGACGTTCCCCACGTGCCGAGATCGAAACGCCTCTACTTCGCCGTCAGTAATTGCGACAGAGTCTGTTCATCAGTGTTCACCAGCATCGGAGATGAGTATCTCTCTGCGCAAGCGTCAGTGCGGAATCATTGATGTTGCCTT
>KI912063.1:176360-178920 GCA_000517005.1 Microvirga lupini | reverse complement strand
GCGCATTCATGATCTGCGTCAGGTAAAACCGAGCCTTGTTCCGGGTGTGGGGATCGAGATCTTCGATCCCATCAACCAGGGATTCGGCCCAGTGCGAGGTGATCAGGTACGATTGTCGTAGCAGATCGAAATAGGGGTTTTCTGACCAGGCCGGATGCTGAAACCGGGCGTCCGGGGAGAGTGAGATAGCTATCGGCTTTGCTTCCCCGTTGTCCAACCCCATGAACCGGCGCATTGAGGAATGCCACAACTCCAAACTGTTGTTCCAGAGCGCAACCTGGGCTTCTAAGACTCTGTGGGGCTGCTGCATCCAGGCGCGTTGGAGTTGTGTCAGTGTTCTGAGGACTGGGGCGAACTCATCGTGCAGGGTGAAATGCGTTGGATTGGTTGCATGAGGCCGCAGCAAGACTGCGGATGCCTTGCCTGCTTCCTCGATGAGCCGTGCCATGTTCTGCGCGAAACGCTGCGGGTTCCTGATTTCGAAGCCCAGGCTTCGTGCCGCCTCAAAGTGTTCCTGGCCCATTCTGGCCTCAAGTCACTGGCTGTCACTGCCCACCGCAGGACGAGATCCTAATCAATAATACCACCAATCCTGTTGTAAAATAATAAGCTAAGTTAAACGGGCAGTGTCCGAGCGAGTTCATTCCGGCCCAATGATCAATCGTTGTGGGCTCGGCCATACCGCCAAGCCCTGCGCCATTTGCGCATCGCTACGCGGCAATGAAGCTTGACCGCCTATGTTGACCTCTCTCAGGCGCTGACCTTCCGCGCTCCGGTAAGAGCGGAGATACGGTGCACCCTCAGGTGGAGGGCATCGAACTTATCCCTGAGCGATCTCGTACGCGTCGTGCTGGTACGTGCCATGGAGATAGGGATATCATCCTGGATGGCGATGCGCTTACGGAAGTGCCATCCGCCGCGAGCAGCGCTCTTTAACATCTGCGATGAGCCTCAATCTGCGGGCTGACCCTCGTGCACAACTCATCACAGCCGGAGGGTTAGTCCGACTGTTGCGCGCTGACACCTCGAACGACGTGTCTTCAACCCTCACCAAGCTTCAGCTCAAGGCCGTGGATCTGGAACAGTCGGCCGGCAGGCCAATCCTGGAGCTCCTCGAAGATGAAGGCGTCATCAGCATTGCCCAGGTGGTGTCGTCGGTCTCGATAAAGGACAGGTTGCCGTTCTCATCCGCGCGCAGGAAATCCTTCGCGGCACAGCCTCACATCAGGCGTTCAGCTGGGCACACGCTCCCGCCTCGTCGGCCAAGAGCATGTGCTTGTTGCGACTGAGGCGATACTCAGGCCACGCGATTGAAGCGCTGGGCGGATTTCTCAGCCTGGACCGTTACGGTTTTGGTCGCCTCGTCGGCCATCTGGAGCGTGAGCTCGGCCAAGCGCCGACTGTTCTCGACCGTCTGCTCCAGGTTGTCGCGCAGCAGCGAACTTTGCACCTCGACGAAGTCGGTCATCGACCGGCAGCGGGCAGCGCCTGCAAGCCGTCAAGGTTCCGTTGCAGGCGCTGCTGACTGCGCTCGAACACTTCGCGCGAGACGTCTTGGAGACCGCGGGCCAAGGCGGTGCTGGATTGTGCCACCGCCCGCAGGTTGTGCGCGGCCTCCTCTGTCAGTCCCCGGGCGTCGCCCTCGGGCCGGCCAAACATCTGCAACGCCTGGCCAGTCGAGCGGCGGGCCAGCTCTGACGCGGCGCCAAAACTGTTCTCCACGGCCTCCTGCATGGCCCGGACCACCGTCTGGGCGCCTTCCACTCCGGCCTTCATCGTGTCGGCCACGTCTTCCGTCACGCGCCGGGTCGTTTCGTCCTGCTCGCGGGTGCGCCGCGTCTCGGCCCGTTTGGTCTCGTCGATGGTTGCCATCTCATCCTCCACTGTCTCAACGACGGCATTGGCTTCCTCGTCGCTCAAGACCTTGAGCACGGCCGGAAGCAACTCCTTCTTGTCGTCGCGGATGTGCTGCTGGAACGCCCGCCTCAGCTCCGTCACCTTGCCGATGAACGCGGCACTGTTCTTCGGCATGCGCTCCAGCTCGGCCAGGAGCGCACTGGTTTCCTGGTTGTCGTTGGTGGCCTCACGCACGAGGTCCTGCATCCCGTGCCGGGTCAGCACAGGAAACGAGGTGTTCCTCCTGAAGGGTGGCGAGAAGCTCCAGCTCTTGCTTCAGGTCTTGGAATAGTCGTTCACGGGTCTTGCCCGCGGCGTCGGACGTCGCGAGCAGCTTATCGAAGAGCTCATTCGCCTTGTCCGGCGGAGCTTGGCTGAATCGTCTGGTCGTTGTCATTGTCCCTCGCAAGCTGTTGAAGAGAAGGTCTCAAGCTCTGTTGCTTGGACCATGGGCTGTGACACCGGGATGTCGCTTGACCCAAACGCATGACACACCACGCTGGCATAAACGGCACCGGCGTGCCGCCGTCGACCGCTTCGTCTCACACCACTTGCTACTGGTCTTCTAGAGCGCGTGTCGCGAAAGTTCGGCCGCTCGTCGAGCGACCGATTCTTAGTGGTATTAATCCACTTTAATTCAACAGTGACACGTCCTGTTCCAGGC
>KI912063.1:174278-176260 GCA_000517005.1 Microvirga lupini | reverse complement strand
GCGATGCGCTACGCTCGCGGACCGACCGGCGCCGTACGACTGAGATCGCCATCGCCGTTCATGCGCTGAACCGCATGCTTGAGCTTGGAGGCCCGAAGAACGTTCGCATCGCCTAAGCTAAGGGCATGGGGTAGGCGGAGTGTGTTCACCAACTGATCCATGCAACACGGTCGCGCGCTTTCCCTCCGGGCTTTTCGCCCACTTCCGCCTTTCGTTGAGAGCCCAGATGAAGAAGAGCCCGATCAGGGCGGTTATTCCAATCAGAGTCCACATGAGCCACGACGTGCTGGTGATCGTATTCCAGAACCATTGGGCGACAATGAAGATGACGGCGAAGAGGATGGCGATATGCATTGTGGGTCACAGGCAAGCCGATGTTGGCTTTATGATATCGATCGGAGCTTGCTTGAGCCTTGGTGTGCGGGTGCTGGAGCCGATGGAAGATTCATGATCAATCTTCCCCTCTCCCCTACTTCGGCCCCGGCGCGGCGGTCGCCTCCAGCCCATACTCGCCCGGAGCCTCCCCGATTTCTGCGAGACCAGAGGCCAAGCCGTCCATGATTTCGAAAAGGCGACGATCAGGGATGAATGACAGCCCTTTGGCGATGCCTTCCTGCCAGGATGGGCCGCGCTTCCACGCTTCTGCATAGGCTTCCGCCAGTTCGGTGTGCCGCCGGGTCCCAACCAGAGCTCCCATCAGGATCTCGGCCTGTTTCACGTCCTTCGTGCGCTTGAGGTGGCCGTTGTCATCATCCTGGCGGCGCGAGGCCACGATCAGCTTATGGACCGCGTAGCGTTCCGGGGCCGGCACCGTGACCGAGATGCCGCTGCGGTGGAGCATCACCGAGCGGACAGGATCGGTCAGGAGGAAGTCAAGGAAACGGAGCGGCTGGGCGTAGGCTCCCCCAAGAGCGGGCATGGGCGCGGGTTTGCCGTCATGGTCTGCGGACCCGGTGTTGGGTGTAAGGAATTCGATCCGGTAGCGGTCCCTGTTCTCGTAGGCGAAGGACTTGCGCGAGTCCGTCTGGCTGGGGATCTCCCGGAACGTGGGATCAATCTTGCGGAGGATCTCGAGCATCGGAGGCAGGGTGTCCTCCACGGAGGCTGAGATCGCATGGAATTGCGCGAAATCGGCATCGCCCGTCTGGATCGCGGAACCGCCAAGCCTGACACCAAGCAGTCCGGCGTAGCACTGGAAGGCCACGGTGCCGACGAGAACGCCTCGGAGCCGGAACAATCCGGCTTCGGCCAGTGCCTCCACCACGTCCCCGGTGAAGCGATCGGGAGCCGGAAGGCCCGACTCGCGGACGAGGGTCGAGACTAGCTTCCGCCGGGCCTTCTGGTCATCTTTGATGCGCTCGAACTCCTCCACCCTCTGGGTGATCTCAGGATCGGAAACAGGGCCGACATAGGTCTGCTTGCGGCCGTCAGCCGTGGGGCCCTTGTGGTACCAGTATTCCCTGTCCTTGACCTTCATCTTGAAGAAGACCCCCTCCGTGGAAAAGGTGCCGTCTACCTTGTCGATCCGGAAGTCACGGACGAATTGGGCATCCATGCACCGCTGGCCGAGCTCCGCGAACATTGTTCGGTAAACTAGGTCGATCTCCCGCATCACACCCTCCGTTATAGACAGTCTACGATTTGTCTATAAGTGGGACGTTATAGACATCTTGCAAGATGTCTATAACGGCCTGGAGGAAGAAGACAGGATCAGATCGGCAGCACCCTACCCTTGTTGCGAAACCCCATATGCGAAACAAACCCTGCCGACACCTCCGCCGGCTCGCATGATTCAAGAATGCAAACCTAACCAGGAGGCTGGATGACCCGCAGACCGCACAATTTTGACAACCTTCGAGGGTGCCTGGAGATCGTGCCTCATCTTGGCCATCCCATGCTGAAACCCGGCCGCAAGGTTCCGTTCGCCTTTGACGGCGGATCTGAGGAGGGTTTTGCGATGGGAACCTGCGTAAACACGAAGA
>KI912063.1:173611-174178 GCA_000517005.1 Microvirga lupini | reverse complement strand
ATCGATGCTCGGCTTCAAGTCCGCTTGCAGCGCACGGGTAATCCTGAGCGGCATCGAGATGATCCACATGATGCGGAAAGGACAGGCGAAGTATGCCTGTAATCAGCAGCTATCACTCGCTGAGCAGTTTCACCTGCTCGCCGCATGAGCACAGCACGATGAACCTGCTGCTTTCTCGTCACCGTTCCGGAGTTGCGACAGAACCGTGGCGCCACCCCGGTCTCGTAGGCGCTCTCGACCCCAATTAAACTAGACGCACCCCACGCTCCCGCCGCGCCGCTGCAAACCCCGCACTTGATCGGCTCAGGGAAGGACCACGACCCGACAGACCCAAACCTACTGACCCCTCCCCGGATTGAGACCGCTCACTCTCTCAGGCCTATCGTTCGTGTCGACACCCTATGGGCAACATCCCGGTCGTGGGTTACCAGTAAAACCGCGAGGCTGGTTTCGGCAACGATCTCCTGCAGGAACGTGATCACGTCCTTCTGGCTGACGGGGTCCAGCCGGGAGGTAGCCTCGTCCGCAAACAGGAACGCCGGGTCGAGCAGCAGAGCTCGCAGCAGG
>KI912063.1:173208-173511 GCA_000517005.1 Microvirga lupini | reverse complement strand
ACAGATGGGTTGTCCGGTACTCGCCCGAGTTGCTCGATCGGTTCAATCGCACGCAAGCGAGCCGTTACCGGAAAGTGGCACGGCGACGAAACATACATCAAGGTGAGAGGTCGCTGGATGTACCTTTCCCGGGCGATCGACAGCAACGGCGACACGGTCGAGTTCTGGTTCAGCGAACGACGGGACCTCATTGCCGCCAAGCGCTTTCTGCGCAAGGCGCTCAAGCGGCACGGCCGGCCCGAGCGGATCGTCATCGACGGCAGCCAGACCAATCGGGAAGCCATCCTGTCGTGTGATGCCGAG
>KI912063.1:163418-173108 GCA_000517005.1 Microvirga lupini | reverse complement strand
TGCGAAGCGCTGCAATTCACCGCCGGAAATCTGGTTCGGCAGACGATCGAGCAATGCGTCTGGCAGACGCAGGCGCCTGCGCAGAGAGTCGACGATTGTCCAGTCCTTGCCGTGCAGACGGACCAGATCTCGCAGTCCCTTGCGGATCGTCTGATGCGGCGCGAAAGCTGCAGGCGGATCCTGGTAGAGCTTCTGGAAGCGAAGCGATGAGAGCTCTCTCGCACGTTCCACTGTACCCACGTCAGGCGCGACCAGGCCGAGCAGAATGTTGCCGACCGTGGTCTTGCCACAGCCGCTTGGACCAACGATTGAAACGATCTCGCCGGCTGCAATCTCAATATCGAGACCGGAGAACAGGACCTTGTCACCGTATCTCTTTTCCAGTCCGCAGCCAACAATCACGGGCTCGCCAGATATCGTCGGTGCACGCTGCTCCCAATGGGAAGGCTCGGCAGCAAGGAGCGCCTTCGTATAGTCATGCTCCGGCGCTCCCAGCAGCTTATGGGTCGAACCATATTCGACCAGCCGACCGTCCAGCATGACGCCAATTGTCCCTTCGAGGGCTCTTGCCACCCCCACATCGTGGGTGATGGTGAAGAGCAACCGTCCCATCTCCACTTCCTGTCTTAAGCGGGCTATCACGGAGTCCTTGAGCGCGGCATCGAGACCCTTAGTCGGTTCGTCGGCGATCAGCAATTCGGCGTTTGCGGCATGGGCTATGGCGATGGCAGCCCGTTGTCCCATGCCGCCGGACATCTGGAACGGATAGAGCGCCGCTGCTGACGACAGCGAAACTTCGGAAAGATTGTCCATTGCGGCTTTCACGCTCTCGGCAGCCGGCTTTCCTTTCACATAACGATGGACTTCCGCCACTTGCGGCGCCACGCGCATGGTCGGATCAAGCGCGAGCCACGGCTCCTGCGGCAGGAGGCAAATACTTCGGCCCCAACGAAGGCGCCGCCCGGGGAGCGTTTCGCCCAGAAGATCTACACCCTTGAAGATCACGCTGCCTATGGTATGCAGTTCCGGCGGCAGATTGCCCATGATCGCCTGGGCAACCAGAGACTTTCCGGATCCGCTCTCGCCGAGAAGGGTCAATGGCCGCCCCCGACCCAGATCAAACGAAACGCCAGAAACAATGCTGCCCTCTCGCGACAGGATGGACAGGTTCGAGACCGAGAGATCGGAAGAAACGTGAACGTTCATGCCCGATCTCCTTGCGCGAGCAGTTGAAGGCCGAGAACGAGCAGAAAAATCAGCACGGCTGGAAGCAAGACATGCATGGGTGCCTCGGCGTAGTAGGGCAGAAGCTCGACGATCATGCTTCCGAGCTCCGGCGTCGGCGGCTGAAGACCGACGCTGATCGCACTCAGCGTGGATACGGCGATGATCGCGGTCGCCATGGCAAACGCCGAAAGCGTGGCAATCGTTGGCCCGATAACCGGCAGGACGTAATGCACAAGGATATAGGGCGAGCCGAATCCGAGCATGCGGGCAGCCTCGATATGCGGCTGTGCCAACACCGTTCTCGTGATCGCCTTGGTTAATCGGTAAAACTCCACCCACAAGGTGAGCGAAAGGCCGAGGAACAGAGGACCATAGTTACTCGGTGAGAAAGCGAGCAACAGAAGCACCAGCATGAGCCCAGGCAAGGCAAGGACAACGGTCGCCACGAACTCTAGCGCGCGCTCCGCCCACCCGCCTCGCCATGCGGCGAGAAGACCGAGCAGGACGCCGGGTATGGCGGCCGCAAGCATGGTCAGGAAGGCCATGCCGAAGGAGAGTCGCGCGCCGTGGGCTAACCGCGCCAGCAAGCTGCGCCCATAATGATCGGAGCCCAGCAGGTATTCGCCGCCAATCGGCGCGAGACTCGCACCGAAATCCTGCGCAGCAGAGTCCACGGGAATGAGAATGGGTCCTATAATGGCAAAACAGGCGAGCAATACGACGAGGCCGCCTCCGGCTATACGCGCGGCTCCGATGCCCGTCGTTCGTCTCGTGTCTAAAGCATGGTCGATCGTGCTCATGCTGTTCTCCCCACACGCGGATCAAGCCAGAGGGTGAGACCATCCACGATCGCGCCAATGGCGACGAACATCAGCCCCATCACCAGCGCCGTTCCCTGCACCATTGGAATATCCCTTTCGACGATCGCGTGCACCAAAGCGTGGCCGATGCCTGGATAGGCGAAGAGCGATTCCACCACCACGACCCCTTCAATCAAATAGATCGCCTGAAGGCCAAGATAGGAGACAACGGGAAGCGCCGCGTTTCTCAGTCCGTGCCGCCTGACGACGACGGCTTCGGGAAGCCCCTTGTACCGAGCGAAGGCAAAATATGGTGCTTTGGCAACCGCTGCCATGGCATTGCGCGTCACACGGCTCGACATGGCACCAAGCCCGAGCGCCAGCGTCAGCGCCGGAAGCAGGATTTCCCGCGGCGACCCGAAGCCGGCCGGCGGTAACCAGCCGAGCTGCCGGGAAAAGACGAGCATGAGGATGAGACCGAGTACGAAGGGCGGCACGGCGCGGAAAACGACGGCGCCCATGAGACCGATCCGATCTGCCGCTCCGCCGGGCTTTAGGCCTCCGAACAGGCCGATAGTCGGACCGATCAGCAGCGACAGCATAAGAGCTGCAGCCGCAAGCCAAACCGAGGCACCGAGTTGCACCTGCAGTTCATGGGCCACGGAGCTTCCCGTGACCAGAGAATGGCCGAGATCGAATTGTACAAGATTTCCGAGCCATTCAATGAACTGCACAGCGATCGGCCGGTCGAGCCCGAGCTCAAGCCGAACCTTTTCTGCCGCATCGGCGATCCGTGCATCCGGGCCGTAACGGCCCGCCGCAATTCGCATGGCCGGGTCGCCCGGCAGCACGCGCATCAGGACGAAGCACAAGGCCCCGACGACGATCGCAACGAGGCCAGCTTGCAGCAGGCGTGCGACGAGAAAGTTCTTGATCACCGCTCCGGTCATTCTGCCCATCGGATCCCTGAAAGGCCGTAGTTCACTTCAAGCGGATCCACTTCAACGCCGGCGATGCGCTTGCTGGAAACGATGGCGAGTTCGGACCAGGTGACGGGAACGCTCGGCATTTCCTGTTGCAGGATTTCGACCGCGCGGGTCTGAAGCGGTGCGCGAGCGTTCGGGTCACTCGTTGCTGCAAGGTTTTCGACGATGCCCTGCATCTCCTTGTTGTCCCATCCCATGGAACCCCAGTCACTGCCGCCCGGGCCATAATCCTGAAGCAACGTGCCGACCGGGTCGGGGACGATCGAATAAAGGCGTGAGATCAGCCCCATCTCCAACGTTCCATCGTTGTGGCGGGCTGGGATTTCCGAGCTGTTGCCGACGGACACCTTGGCTTCAATGCCAACCTGCCGAAGCTGCGCCTGTAGAGCGGTGGCGATCGGAGGCAGCTCAGGCCAGCTGGAATAGGTGAGCATCGTCACGGCGAAGCGCTTTCCATCCTTCTCCAGAATGCCGTCCCTCCCTGGCCGCCAACCAGCGGCTGCCAAGAGCTCTTTTGCCTTCTCGACATTCCGCTCCAGAGGCCGGACGGTGGCGACATTCCATCCCTTCATGGCCGGTGGGAAAAGCTGGGTCGCGGCCAAGTCGGGATTGCGCAGGATGACTTTGCTGATGCCGACGCGGTCGATGGCGACGCTGATCGCCTGCCGCTCTTCGACCTGGTCGAAAAAGGGCGAGGCTGCATTGACCTTCAGGATCCGCGTCCGGGGAATGGTGGCGATCCGCACGTCCAGCTTCGGATTGGCCTTCAGCCGATCAACCGAAACCGGGAGCATGGAGAACACGAGGTCGGCCTCGCCGCTTTCCGCCATCAACGCGCGCGTTTCCCCTTGCCCGACAGCAAGGTAGCTGACCTCCCCGATACCGGGCTTGCCGCCCCACCATGATCCCGTGTCCTGCAACTCGAGCCTTGCAGGCGGCGTGAAGGCTTTGACCTTGTAGGGACCGGTGCCTACGATTTGCGTAACCTTCCCTGCGGCATCGAAGGATGACGGTGCCAGGATGATCGTACTGAAATGCACGAGATAGGCGGGCAATGCGGAAAACGGCTTGGTCAGGCGTATCCTGACGTCGCTGCCGTCGCTCGCGATCTCGGCGATCGGAGCCTGAGACAGGACACCGACTCCCGCCAGCGCCCGCTGGAGGCTGGCGGCGGCAGTCTCGGCGGTGACCGCGGTTCCATCATGGAAAACAGCGTTGCCGCGAAGCTTGAAAGTCCAGGTGAGGCCGTCATCCGAAACGGCCCACTTCTCTGCAAGGCCAGGAACGAGCGCCCCCTGTTTGTCGGTTGTCACGAGGGTCTCGGCGACCTGAAGTCGGCTGAAGACATAGCCAGTCTGTGCCGGCTCGATGCCGGTGATTTCCCATGGTCCGGCTACTTTGAGCGCCTTGGCATAGGCGGAACTGACCGACAGGGGCGCTGCGAGCGCCAGCGTGAGGAAAAGCGCTTGTATGGTGCGCATTGCATTCTTCCTTGTTGAGGTGACGTGATGACGGCTGGTCAACCCGTTCTCTGATATTTGCACCTTGGGAACGGCTCCGGGGTGCCCCTGAAACCGTCAGGAAGAGGACTAGCCACCGCCACCGTTGGCGAGGTTGGCCGGCATGCCGTCGACCGGGAGATCCAGTCCCTGCTGGAGGCTGCCGAGGCTGTACTCCCGAATGCGCTTGTTCACCGGGTCGCTGACGAAGGCGTTGTCACCGACAATCGCGAGTGATGGCGTCGGTGTCTTGGCACCATACGCGCAATCAAAGGCCGGAACTGCATCGAACTGCGCCACCTGCTTCCACGCCGGCGCAATGTCGTAGATCCGCAGTTTACCATCGGCTGTGAGATTGACCACGCGCTTGCCGTTAGACGAGACCTCGAACTGGCACACAGCCTGCCCATCAGGAACTTGGAAGATCTCCTCCGTCGTCAGAGCGGCGGCTTTGAGGTCGATGCGGATTAGCGCGTCATAGGGACCCTTGTTGCCGTAGTTCGCAATCATGTACTGGCCGCCCTCGCTAGCCTTGATGGTGGAGGAGCGGCGGTTGTCTGGGTACGCGACGCGGCGCGATGACCATTGGCCTTTATCCTTGCCAACGACAAGAATGCCTCCGGACTTGGCGTCATCTTCCGGACCCTGAGCGCACCCGAAGACGTGAACCTTGTTCAACGATGCGTGCCCATGAAACTCCTTGCATGATTTCTGTGGGTCCGACAGATCATCGAAGGCAGCCTCAACCTTCCAATCCTTGCCTTGGACAATCCTGAAGCCGTTCGAACGAGAGCTCGCCTTCTGGTCGCCCTTGGCGTAGGGCTCATTGTGTGTGGAGACGAGCCACTGATCATTGCCGAGCGCGAACGCGATCCCGTGCTGCGGAGCCGGACTCTTCCAGGTCAGTGTCGTCGGATTTGCCTCGCTCAACGTCTCAACCTTGATGAACGTGGCCTTGGGTTCACTCGAACGCACCCACGGCCGTTGTCCGTCGAAGAAGACGGCAATCCAGCCGTTCTCGGAGACAACGTGAGCCGGCACATCCCCAGTGAGGGTATAGTCGAGCAGCTTCACCTCCCCCTTCTCCACGTCCGTGTGGTCGCCATGCGACTCGTAGATCAGGCCCGTATCGAGGAAGCGAACCGTGCCGGCTTCATCGCCCGTCTTGATGACGGTGTAGCGGCCGTCCTCGGTCGTCGCGAGCACCGGGTTCGGCTTAGGCACATCGAAACTGTGGGTCACCTCGCCGCTGTCGAGATCGAGGATGCTGACCTTCGGCTGGTCATGGTGAGCAAACACGAGCCGGCCACGGGACACGGCATGATCATGCGCCAACGCGACGCCGCTCATGACCATGAGAGATGAGCCTAGAGCCAGTCGAAGCTTGAGAGGTCTGTTCATGAGGTTCTCCTTGCAGGTTGTGGATCAGGAATGACGAGGGGTTTCATTGATCGCCAGGAAGAGACGGGCGATGCCTTGCCGCTCGATTGGAGGTGAGCGATGCAGGAGACCGGGATGGTCCGCCGTCGCGCCACGAGAGCCGCGCATGATGGCGATCCAGCCACGCTCGAGCTGTCTGATGTGGTCAATTGAGATCGGGGAATCGTGCGGGAGGTTGGCAAGAGCATGGGGCGGCAACCACTGGGTGCCGGGACCGCGATAGGTCGTGACGAGCCGGTGGAGCACGTTGTCAACGTGGAACTTGCGGCAGGCGTCATCTTCAATGATGTCGAGGCGCAGGCACAGACGCTGGGCTCCTGTGAGCTGCTCGAACATCAGCCCGAGGAAGCTCAAGTCATTGACGAGCCACTCTGCCAGCCAGTCAGGTCCGAATTTGGATTCGGCGAGGTGCAACTGCGCCTCGCGCCGCAAGGTCTTGAGATCGCCCTCAAGTCGCAACTGGGGGAGATGATGCACCGGCAACGCATCGAGCTCAGCGGCCACAGCCGGATCAAGCGTCCGCGGCAGAATGCCAATGGGGCCGGTCCTGAGCGTCTGGCGTGTCAGCCTCTCCTTGTTCGGCGTGGCAGTGCCCTCAAGGCGATCGGAGCGAAAATCCCGTTCATGCCGCATCGGCGCGCGCCCAGAACGGGAAGGGATCGCGCAGGTGCCGATAGGCATTGGGATCAAAGCGCGTAGCTGTGGGTGACCCAGTCAAGCATTCATCGAGCGCCGCACGAATGGCAGCCTCGTCCATGCTCGTTCCAATAAACACGAGTTCCTGCCGCCGGTCGCCCCAGACCGGGCTCCAGTGCCGCTCCATCAGGCGCTTCCACTCGGGATGATCGGGCCAGTGCTGCTTGGGGATTGCACTCCACCAATGCCCCATGGCCGTGACCCGGGCGATAGCGCCGGCCAGGGAGAACTCCCCAACCCATTTCGGTCGTGTCGCGATCCAGAAGTGCCCCTTGGCGCGGATCAGCCCCGGCCAGGTTCGGTTGATGAAGGCGTTGAACTTATCAGGATGGAATGGTCGTCTGGCCCGATAGACGAAGCTCTGGATGCCGTACTCCTCGGTCTCCGGTACGTGCTCGGCATGGCTGTAGAGTTCCTTGTACCAGAGCGGATGCCGTTGGGCCATTTCCTCGTCGAACAGCTTCGTGTCGAGGATCTCTGAGAGCGCCACCTTGCCGAAGTCGGCCTCAATCAGACGGGCATCGGGGTTGAGCGCCACCACGATCTTGCGCACCAATGAGAGCGTCTCAGGTGACACCTCCGATACCTTGTTGAGGACGACGACATCGGCGAACTCGATCTGCTCCACGAGCAGGTCGACCAAGGTTCGTTCGTCGCCCTCCCCTGCCGTCTCGCCGCGATCGCGCAGGAAGTCGTTCGAGCCGTAATCCTTGAGCAGGTGTGCGGCGTCGACGACGGTCACCATCGTATCGAGCCGCGCCACGTCCGAGAGGCTGTTTCCATCCTCGTCACGAAAGGAAAACGTGCTCGCCACGGGCAGCGGCTCGGCGATCCCGGTTCCCTCGATGAGGAGGTAGTCGAAACGGCCCTCCTCGCTCAGACGCCGTACCTTCGCCAGGAGATCGTCGCGAAGCGTGCAGCAGATGCAGCCGTTGGTCATCTCCACCAGCTTCTCGTCTGTGCGGGAAAGGTTGCCCCCACCCTCGCGCACGAGATCGGCATCGATGTTGACCTCGCTCATATCATTCACGATCACGGCGACCCTGCGCCCCTCGCGGTTATTGAGAACGTGATTGAGAAGCGTGGTCTTGCCGGCTCCGAGGAAGCCGGAAAGCACGGTAACGGGCAGGCGGCGGTCGGGAGCAGACATCACGGCGATCTCCGAACTTTGGATATTGCGGCTCATGTACGTATAGTATACTGTACTTAACACGTACCATATAATGTACGTCAAGGTGCTCGCGCATGGATTTGCTAGAAACAGGTTGCCAAGCTGTCCCCGTAACCCTGAACTCCACGCAGGAGCGGGTCCACCGGATCCTGCAAGATGCCCGCCGCCCTCTCACCGCTTATGCCATCCTGGACCAGCTCCGCGGGCACACCAAAGCCACGCCGCCGACGGTTTATCGGGCGCTCAGCAAGCTCATCGCCTGCGGGCTCGTGCATCGGATTGAGAGCCTCAATGCCTATGTGACGTGCCCCGGTCACTCCCACCCGGGCGTGACTGCCTTCGCCATCTGCAGCAATTGTGGCTCCGTCGAAGAATTCGTCGATTCACGGATCGGCGATCGATTGCGGGCATGGAGCCGATCTCATTCTTTCCGGCTTCAGGACACAGCCGTCGAACTGAAGGGCCTTTGTGCCGCCTGCGCCACTTGACGTCCTCTCACTTTGATCAGCGGCCTTCGAAAGGAACTCTCATGATCAGTCGTCGCTCTATCCTTACCGCTCTGGCCTCTGCCGCCTTTGCTCTCTCTGGCCTGTCCGCACCTGCCTCAGCTCAGGAGCCAAAGGTTCAGGCAGTCGCCTCGTTCTCGATCCTCGGTGATCTCGTGAGGCAGGTTGGTGGTGATCGCGTGGAGATGACGACCCTGGTTGGCCCCAACGGAGATGCCCACGTCTTCTCCCCGACCCCGGCAGACGCGACAAAGGTGTCAAACGCCAAGATCGTCTTCGTCAACGGGCTTGGATTCGAAGGCTGGACCAACCGCCTCGTCAAGTCGTCCGGCAGCAAGGCCTTCATTGTAACCGCCAGCAGCGGCGTCAAAGCTCTCAAGAACGAGGAAGGCCACGGGCATGGTCACAGTCATGCCGGCCACAACCACGGTGATCTTGATCCTCATGCCTGGCAGGATGTCGCAAACGCCAAGATCTACGTTGCCAACATCCGTGATGGGCTGATCAAAGCCGATCCTGCCGGTAAGAAAACCTATGAGGCCAACGCCAGGAGCTATCTGGCCAAACTCGAAGCCCTCGACGTTGAGGTGAAGGCTGCTGTCGGAGCCATTCCGAAGAACCGGCGCAAGGTTATCACGACCCATGATGCCTTTGGGTATTTCGCCAAGGCTTACGGTATGGAGTTCCTGGCGCCCCAGGGTGTCTCCACAGATGCGGAGGCCTCGGCAGCGGATGTGGCCAAGATCGTGAAACAGATCAAGGCTGAGCGCATTCCAGCGGTGTTTCTGGAAAACGTTTCCAACTCGCAGCTGATCGAGCAGATCGCCCGGGAGTCAGGAGCGAAGATCGGCGGGCGCCTCTACTCCGATGCCCTCTCGGACCAAAGCGGACCGGCGGGCACCTACATTGACATGATCCGCAACAATGTGCAGGCCCTCCAAGGAGCTCTGTCCAGTTGATCAAATACGTGGCCCTGATGGAAGCAAATATGGTGAGGTGGGGCAGGATCCCCACCCCCGGCCACATTCCATGCCAATGGGCCAGATGAAGGACTTAGATCCGTGGCCTTTACATACCGACGCAGAGATGGTTCGACGGTCGACCCAAGCCGGGAACTCGCGGAACTCGTTCGAGCAACCTTGAACCTCGGGCCTGAAGCGAGCGTCTCGATCATGCAGATGAGCTGTGGCTGTCCGGTCCCGAATTGCGGTGAGGTCGAGACAAAGATCATGTTTGCTCGACCGGGTGTGGAAGAGCAACCTGGCCGCTGGCAACGCGTGCGGTTGGCAAAGTCTATGCGCAGTGTGACGGCTGAGGACCTGCGTTTGGCTCTTGCGGGCAACCAACATGGGGTCCGCGCAAGAA
>KI912063.1:155835-163318 GCA_000517005.1 Microvirga lupini | reverse complement strand
ATAGGTCAGGGATCAGGCGGTCATCGCAGCCCCCTCGATCACCATGCCGGCGGTCACGTACTTCCAGAATGCCACCAGGAGCTTGCGCGCAAGCGCCGTGATCGCCGTCTTGCGCACGCGCCCGCCATGGCGCTCAACCCGCTCATGGAACCAGCGGCTGAGGGCTGAGCCTGGCTGGTGGCGCAACCAGAGCCAGGCCAGCTGGATCATCGTGGTGCGCAGCCGCGGGTTGCCGGCTTTCGACACCCCCTGCTCACGATCAATCGAGCCGCTGCGCCACGGGGTTGGTGCCAGACCCGCATAGGCCGCCACCTGCCGGCGATTGGTAAAGGACCGAAACAAGCCCTCTGACCAAAGAATGCCGGCGAACTCCGGTCCGACGCCCTTCACTGCCATCAACAGGACTGCGGGCGGCACCGTCAACTTAACTTAGTAAAGATCGTTTTCCGCTGTTCTCAGCTATTCTGAGACAGATCTAAGCCATTGAAAATGCGTGGCGCGCTCCGGACCTAAACACCCGCAAGATCAAGTAAAAGCGTTAAGTTGACGGTGCCGGGTCCCTTCCACTCCTTGACCTTCAAAGCGACTACTGACGGAATGAGCCTGAGGCTAACTCCCCTCAGGCTCTTTTCTCGTTGATGACCAAGTACTTCTAGGAATCCAGCGCTAAAACGGTCGGCATGCTGACACCCCAAGGTCTGTGATCAGGTCGAATACGCTGAGGGCCGTCCATCACCCCTGTCGGTTGAAGGCGCTCCCCGATGAGCGATGAGGCTCACGGGCCGTGAGCCTCATCGCTAGGTACGGCATACATAACATCTCTATCAAGGTGCCCCCAACATCCCATAGCTGGATAAAGCGAGCACAAAGCCGAGGGCCGAGGCTGCACTGACCCATCGTTCGAACCGGGCAAGGCGGGCTTCGATGTCGCTCAACTGCGTGCGTGATCGAGGTGAGGGTTGCTCATGGCCTTCGGGTTCAGCAGCAAACCTCCGGCACGGTGGCTTCCGCTGCCGCGACGGCAGGCTCCGTCGGTGCTGGAACATCGACCCGGACAGCCGGCACAGGAGTGCAAGGAACAGGGCTCGGCGGGGTTGAGGTCGGCCCGCAGGGCGGCGCCGCCAGCCCGTCCGGCGGGCGCCGCAAGTCGGGAGCGGACACCTAAACTTTCATAGGAGGGCGGCGCAGGTGGCCGCCATTTCCCATTCAGCGTCATTAAGAGGTAGCCGCCTGCGCATCTGTCGTGAGGTGATTGGTCCGAACGCGAAGATGATGATCGACACCAACGGGAGCATGAGGAAATGTGGGGCGGCTTGGTAGCTGCCCCGTGGTGAGCGGGTCGGTTCAGAGCAAACAGCGATTGGCGGCCGTGGTCTGCCCGTTACAGATCTTAGCTTGTCGATCGATCACCCCAACATGAAACCTCCTGCTCCCCTGGATCGCCTCGATTGGCCGATGTCCGAATGAACTCGAGCCACCGTTCAAGAAGCGGGATAAGGCGCGCCGCAAGTTGGTAGCCCAATGTCACGGTGGTGTACTCAGCTCCCTCGCCCGCGCCGGCGATCAGGCTCGGAAACCCTCTGATCCCCGCCTGCTGGCCTCGTCGCTGCGGAACGCCTCGAGAAACGCGCGACGCTCCACACCGCTCTCGGACGCCAACTCAGCCAGGATGACTTCATCTGTGACGTCCCGGTTTTGGGTGTAGAAGGCGAGATGGAGCTGCTTGAGCAAATCCAGTGCCTGTTCCATGCCGCTGCGGCGCACCACGACTATGGCCCTGGCGGCCGGCTCGGTGTCGTAGACGAATCCCTCACGCTCGAAGCAACCATCATCGAACGGCTGACCGGATGCGCCGTGAACATGTTCCCAGTGCGCGCGGGTCGTGCGCTTGGCCGCTTCATCCGTCGGCTTGGTGGTGCCCGGACGAAGCCCGCCCATGATCAGGCGGATGGGGAGGTCGGATCCGAACCGCTCCTGTATGGCATCGATCACCGGCGAGAAGCCCCAGCACCAGGAGCACATCGGGCCGGCAAAGTAGATGAGATGCGGTCGAGCCGTTGTCGCCTCCAGGTTATCTTCTGCCAGCGCCGTGCGGGTTCATCGCAAGTTATGTCAGCAAGGTCAGAACCGCGTAGTCAGCTTGGTCAGCCAAGCAGGGGACGCCGCCACGAGCGCCGCCTCGATCCCCTTGTCGATCCCGGTCAGGATCAGGACTCCGGTCAAGAGAAGGATTGCGCCGAGGGCCATCCTGGCTCCCTTGCCGGCCAAGAGCAGACGCGCGCGCCAACGCAGCAAAGCCTCCCGCGACAGCAGCCCAAGAACCAGGAGCGGCAGGGCTGCGCCGAGCCCGAACAGCAGCATCGTCAGCCCGACCTGCCCGAGGTTTTGGCCCTGCGCGGCCGGGACGGAGGCGGCGCCGAGGGTCGGGCCGACGCAGGGAGCCCAGACCGCGCCGAGCAGGAGGCCAACTCCGAACTGCCCTCCGGATCCTGACGGTGAGAAGCTACCGAAGCGGCGCCCGGTCCAGTCGCTGACCGGACCAGCCGCCGCGGCTAGGCGGGTCTGGAACCGCGGCACGACGAGAACGACGCCGACCAGAAGCAGGAGAACCGCCGCGGCAGAGCGAAACGCTCCGCCGTCAAGGCCGATCGAAAACCCGACCGTGGCGACGAACAGGCCGATCGCCATGAACGAGAGGGTAAGCCCGGTGGCGAGCGCCGCCGGCCCGAGGCGATGTGCGGATGCCGCCGTTCCGAGCACGATCGGCAGAAGCGGCAGCACGCAGGGCGAGAGGATGGAGAGCATGCCCGCGAGAAGAGCGAGACCGAGACTGCCGACCATGGGGAACCCCAGAGCGCCTTGTCGAGGAGGGCCTCGATCGAGTCACGTCTCGTGTCGCCGATCGAGCGGCCGACCTCCTGCTCGCCCCTGAAGGTGATGCGTGTGCTCTGCATCTGCGCCTTGAGGCTTCGCACCACGTCCTTTCGACTGTCGAAATCGACCTCGAACACCTGAAGGTCTTTGAACTTCGATTGGTTCAGGAGTTCGCTCAGGATCGGCTTCTGCGCCTTGCAGGTTGGGCACCAGGGGGCGGTAATCTCGACCAGGATGGACTTGCCGGCTTTCTGAGCGGCCTCGAAGGCCGTCTGGTCGAAAGGCTTCGACTCGGCGGCTTGGACTGTCAGCGAGAGTGACACGGCCGATGCCGCGATGGCTCCCGGCAGAAGCGTGCGTCTCGTGATGACCATGGCTTGTGTTTCCTTTCAGGTGAGTGCTCAGGGCAATCCGGCGGGAAGCTGCCAGAGCGTGGGATCGGTTGCACCCGATCAATGGGTCACAGGCGGTCGCAGGAGACCAGCCGGTGAAGGCCAGCGGAGAATCCGGCGACCGATCCACCCTGCGGTAGCGACCAGCACAGCGACGCTGCCGAGATGCCAGACCAGCACCATGAGGCTGATGTCGCCGACGTGATAGATCTGCATCCCGGCCTGCGCCAGCGCTCCCACCGCCAGGGCTCCCAGGGCCAACGTCACCCGGGGGAAGAGCGGCGCCCCGCGGCGCAGCATGACCACCATCGCGATTGCCGGCACGATGCCGACGAGGGCTGCTGCCGGCAGGCAGTCCCAGTCGATGCGCAGCCGCAGCCCCTCCGGACCGAGCGCACGCCAATCCTGGATGCAGCCATAACCGAGACTCGCAATCCAAATCGCGAGCGGCGCCAGGGGCAGGAGGCCGATCGTGCGGCTTCGTCCGGAGACCGTGGATGAGAAGGCCGCTGCGGCGGCCAGGATCGCCGTGGCCAAGGCGGCAACCTGCTCCACCTGGAAGCGGTGATCGGCCAACTGCAGCGCGAGATCCGGGCGCGGCGACATCACGATGACGACGAGCACAACATACGGCAGTGCCATGGCGAGCCAGAGGCCTGTCCGCATCCACGGGCTGGCCAGCGGGCGCACCGGCGTCGCATTCGCCGCGAGCTGATGGATCAGGCAATCCGTCTCCATGGTCTAAGTCTCCGCGGCCAAAGCACGGCGCAGGGCTTTGATCGCCCGGTGCACCGCCACCTTGAGCGCGCTGACGTTCATCCCGCTGGCGTCGGCCGCCTCCTTCAGACTCAACTCACGCAACTTCACCATCTCGACGGCCTCGCGCTGTCCGGGCGGAAGCATGCGGATTGCCTGAGCCAGCGCCTCCGGATCGCCATAGCTCTCATCCGTATTCGCCGCTTCATCGGAAAAGGTTACAGGCACCTGCTCGACGGCAACCTCATGCGCCGCACGACGCGCATATCGTCTGGCACCATCTGCGATGCGGTTGTGCACGATGCCGAACAGCCAGGGCAGGAATGGCCGCTGCGGATCGTAGGTCGCGCGTACCGCGTGCAAGGACAAAAGAATGTCCTGCGCGAGATCCTCGACGTCCTGCGGCTTCAGGAACCGGAGCCGCCGTTGGATGCGCTGCCGCAGCAATGGCGTGAGTTCGCGCAGCAACGCGGCATACGCGGCCCTATCGCCGTTCTGAGCCGAGCGCATCAGGGCAGCGAACCGTCGTTCTATTTCCTCATGCTGCTTCATGCCCACACCGTCAGGGCTCCCATTCCGAAAGCGGCAAGCCGGGGATGGCAGGTGGTGCCATCCGAAAAACATTCGCAAATCGAGATGTAACCTTTTGGCTCGTCCCGGCGAAATCACTCTCAGGTGAGCCGGATGGGCTTGCTACGGTGGCCATCGCGGCCACCGCTATCCAACGGAGGATTGACCATGAGCAACCGTGTCCTGATTGCCTCGGCGCTCGCCGCCGCCGTGGCCGCGCCGGGGATCACGTCCGCCCAAGCGGGACCTGCTCCCACGCCGAGCTTCCAGGCCGAGAAGTGCTACGGCATCGCCAAGGCCGGCCAAAACGACTGCGCCTCGACGGGCAATAACTCCTGCGCCGGCACCTCACGGGTCAATGCCGACCCGAAGGCGTGGGTCTATGTTCCGGCCGGCTACTGCGACCGGATCGTCAACGCCAGCAAGTCGCCGAAGGCCTGATCACGCAACTGGAGGAGTGGCCATGACATCGGGAAACCGCACTCCGACCGGAGCCGGCGTCGGTCTCAGGCTGCCGCATCTCGCTGAGGTCGTGGCCACCCGCCCGCCGGCGGCGTGGCTGGAGATCCACCCGGAAAACTTCCTCGCCAACCCGCACGCGACCGAACTTCTCACCGAGATCGCCAGTTTCTATCCGATCTCGGTCCACACGGTCGGGGTGTCCATCGGCAGCGCCACAGGGCTCGATCGCCATCACCTCGCACGGGTGCGCCGCCTGATCGATCTTGTCGATCCGATTCTCGTCTCCGGCCATCTCGCCTGGTCGACGCACGAGGGCGAGTACCTGAACGACCCTTGCCGCTGCCCTACGACGAGGAAACCCTCGCCCTGCTCGTGCAGCACGTCACCGAGGTCCAGGAGGGGCTCGGGCGCCCTTACCTCGTGGAGAATCCGTCGTCCTATGTCGGGTTCGGGACGTCGACGATGACCGAGGTGGAATTCCTGGCAGAACTCGTGCGCCGGACCGGATGCCGACTCCTGTGTGATGTGAGCAACGTCTACTTGAGCGCTCACAACATGGGCTACGACGCCTATGTCTATCTCGACGGCCTGCCCGCCGACGCCATCGGCGAGCTTCACCTCGGCGGCTTCACGCCGGAGGCGGACGAAGGCGATCCGGGCGGCACGTTCCTGATCGACAGCCATGCCTCCCCGATCACCGCTCCGGTCTGGGACCTGTATGCCCATGCCGTGCGCCGCTTCGGGCCGGTGCCGACGATGATCGAGTGGGACAACGACCTGCCGCCGGTTGCGACCCTCCTAGCAGAGGCAGGGAAGGCCGATGCCGTTGCGCGCGATGTCTGTCATCCGGAGAGCCGCCGTGCCGTTGCTGGCTGAGGTCCAGGCCCGCATCCGCGATGCCATCGTCCTCGGGGCTATGGCGGACGTTGCTCCGCTGCTGGTCGGCGGGCGCGATCCGATCACCCGCCTGGCGGTCCATCATCGCAATTATCAGGCGAGCCTCGTACAGGCCATTCTGCGCCGGTTCCCTGGCGTGGTCTGGCTGCTGGGCGAGACGTGCATGAGAGCCGCCGCCACGGACTTCGTTCGCTGGTTTCCGCCCGCAGCTCCCTGCATCGCCGAATATGCCGAGGGCTTTCCGGACTTTCTCGCCTGCCGCCCCGACGCTGAGCGCCTGCCCTACCTCCGGTGGTTTGCCCGTCTCGAATGGCATCTGGGACAAGTGGCATTGGCCGTCGACGAACCCCCGCTGCGCGTGGAAGAACTCGCCGCATTCGAACCTACCGCTCTCCCCGATCTTGTCCTTGGCCTCCAAAGCGGCCTTCGCCTCCTCGAGGCACCGTGGCCCGTCGATGACTTGACAAGGCTTCATCTCGCCGGGGCGGCACCGGACCGTTTCGTCTTGGAACCCGCACCGGTTTGGTTGCAGGTCCGTGGAGTTCGCGGAAGCATCCGGATCGACCGGCTGGACCGAGCGACGTTTGCTTTCCGAAGCGCCATTGCGCATAGTCTCCCCCTCGGCGCCGCCACCGAGCAGGCGCTCGACATCGATCCCGCGTTCGATCCCGGCGGGGCCCTAACGTCGCTGTTTGCCGACGATCTCGCCGTCTCCGTCACACGAGCATCCGAGGGAGAGCCATCATGACTGCCTTGGCGCAGAGTCGTCCTGGATTCATCGCGAGCGTTCGGGCGCCCTTCGTCTCCGCCCGTGCCTGGCTGGAGCGATTTCCGTTGTCGATTCTCCAGCTCGGCCTGCGGATTGGGATCGGCGCGGTGTTCTTCAACTCGGGGCTCCTGAAGATCCGCTCATGGGAGTTCGCTGTGAAACTGTTCCAGGACGAGTACAAGGTCCCACTGCTGGACCCAGTGCTCGCGGCGCAGCTCACCGCTTCCGTCGAGCTCACGATTCCGGTGTTCCTGTTCCTCGGGCTGGCGACGCGGCTCGCGACGCTACCTCTGCTCGGGATAGTGATCGTCATCCAGGCGTTCGTCTATCCGCAGGCCTGGACCGAGCACCTGCTGTGGGCGTCCATTCTGGCTTTTCTGCTCACCCGCGGGCCGGGTGCACTGTCGATCGACCACCTGATCGAGCGTCACCTCGCGAGAGGCTGACTTATCCTGACCGGGACGTTGCAGCGTGGTCGCCCCCCGCCAGTCCTTTGGCTGCCGGACAGGTCCACCGCTGCAACGTCCCAGTCGAAGGCGGTTTATCAAAAGCTAATGAAGGTCTGTTGTGGGTCTTGGTCGTGTAAAGGCGTTGTCACAGGAACTGGAGCGGAGCAGCAAAAGGGCTGATGGCCAGCCTCATTCAGGCAGCGATGGTCGCAGCTTGCCATAGCTCCGCCGCCCCTGCCCTGAACAGGCGCCACGTCCGGCGGGAGATCAGATGGCGCTGGAGGTTATAGGTGTCGTAAACGGCGGAGTGAACA
>KI912063.1:155116-155735 GCA_000517005.1 Microvirga lupini | reverse complement strand
TGATTGTTCTTGCGTAAGCCCTGCTCATGGCGCGCCGAGAGGCCCAGCTCCCGGCGCGCTGCTCCATAGGAGAGCAGCTTGTCTGTCACAAGCACGCTCGGAGCATAGCCCTGCTTCTTCAGCAATCTGCCCATGAGCTTCAGAGCGGCTGCTTTGTCCCGTCTGGGCTGCAGGAGGATGTCGAGGATTTCGCTCTCGCTGTCGACGGCTCGCCACAGATACATGCGTCGCCCCTGGATCGAGACCACCATCTCGTCCAAGCGCCACGTGTCCGTGGGTCGGGGCCGCAGGCGGCGTAAGTTGCGGGCAAATGTAGGCCCGAACTTAAGAACCCACCGACGGATCGTCTCGTAGGAAACGCCCAACCCGCGCTCCGCCAGGAGTTCCTCCACATCCCGAAAGCTGAGGGTGAACCGCAGATACAGCCCGACCGCATGCCGGATGACCTCGGGTGGAAATTGGTGGCGAGCATAGGAGATGGGCTGCATTCCCCTACCCTACCGCACCTCGACCTGACCCGTCCGGTATTCCTATAACAGGGCCTTGCGCAGTGCCGAGATGTAGATTGAGCGAGCATCTGTGGCCATCAGCATACTCCCTTAAAAGCGCATCTGATCCT
>KI912063.1:148803-155016 GCA_000517005.1 Microvirga lupini | reverse complement strand
CAGCCGCCGCGCCCGCAGGATCGTAGCAGCCATGATCAGCCCGAGCCACGGCAGGCGAATGAAGTTCCAATTTTCGTCCATATCGGATGAACCGATCTAAAGAGTGGCACTGCTCGGCTCGATAACTCCGCCATGCACTACCGTGTTCAGGAACGGAAAAACTTTGAGCATCTCAATCCCAAGCAAAGCCCAGAGAGACTGCCACCAACACCACCAGGATGGTCAGACCAAGGGCTGCCATGAGCGGGATCACAAGAGACTTGATGTCGTGTGGATCCACGGTGCGCCCACCCCAGCGATTTGGGGTAACGCTCGAAGGGGCTCGAATTTTCCGGCACTTGATGTTCACCGATAATTCACCCGGATAACTCCATGTTTAGTGACCGGTCGCCCAACCGTACTCCTGGCCGAGCCCAAGAGCCCTCTCATCGCTGGACTTGGCCGGGTTCAAATACTGACTACCTTGAGCCCGGCGAGGCCAAACATTTCTCTGGCCATTTGGGGGCGAGCACGAGTCCAAGGAATCAAAGACAGACTTGATCGTTCGGACGCCGAGAGAACCGCTCCAATCCGACAGCTTCGTTCACACCGTAAGATCTAATGCGGCTTCATTGATCCAGAACCATCATAGGGGGACGGTTCAAGGCGGCAACACCAACGTGGCAGATAGATCGGCCACCTTGACTCAGAAGGGGCTCACCGCCCTAATATCGACAAGCTTTATCGACTCCATCGGGATAGTTGCAGGCGCGGCGCAACATGGCTTGGACCTCGTGGCGCTCGTCTGCTCACCAGCATTAAGGATACCAGCCTGACCGCCAGATGAAGGAAGTCCATGTCGAATAATGGTAGGGCCAATTCCGGGCAGTTCGAAGGAACATCCGACTCAATCAAGTTTCCAGGCAAACCAGCGGATCTTCGGGTTGCGGTAATCGGCTGTGGAGCCTGGGGACAGAACCTGGTCCGCTGCTTTGCTGAACTGAGTTGCCTCGGGGCCGTCGCCGATCACCACGTGGCAACGGTTGAGATGGTTGCCGCCCGGCACGGCAGCCGAGCCCTATCGTTTGAGCAGATCCTGGCCGAACCTTCGATCCAAGCGGTGGCGATCGCCACCCAACCCTCAACTCATTGCCACCTCGCCAAGCGCGCCCTGTTGGCCGGCAAGCATGTCTTTGTCGAAAAGCCGCTCGCGCTCGAACTCAACCATGCCGAGGAACTGACCGCCTTGGCACGGCGCTTGGACCGACGGCTCATGGTCGGCCATATTCTCCGATACCATCCTGCCATTACGAGGCTCCAGAACCTCATCGCGACCGGCGCCATTGGCCGTATCCTGCGCCTTCACGCCACTCGGATGAACCTAGGGGCGATCCGCCGCGAGGAGGACGTGCTCTGGTGCCTGGGGCCGCATGATGTCTCCGTCATCCTGGCCCTCGTCGGCGCAGCGCCAAGCGAGATCCACGCGCTCGGCGGCTACCACCTGCGGCAGACGGTTGCCGATGCCGTGACGCTGCACTTGTCCTTCCCAGAGGGCGAACAGGCCCAGGTCAACCTGTCCTGGCTTCATCCTGTCAAAGAGCACCGGCTCACTGTCATTGGATCAGACGCCATGATTGAGTTCGATGACGGTGCCCCTTGGCAGCGCAAGTTGCTGCTGTACCCGCACGTTGTGGATATGACAGGCGATAGACCGGCAGCGCTGCGAGCCGAGCCGCTTCCCATTCCGGTGGAGGAGCACGAGCCGCTCAAACTGGAATGCCAGCATTTTCTCGACTGCATTGCCCAAAGGCGCGAACCCAGAACAGACGGCGCGGAAGGGCTCCGGGTGATGCAGGTCCTGGCCCAGGCGAGCGCGATGATGAACCCGGCGCAGAAGTGCTGGACAGATCCCGAGCGTGCGGATCGTGTCGCTCCGTGGCTTCATCTCTAGACGAGCATGTCGAGCCAGATTGCCTTCATTGACCTTGCCGCTCAGCGCCGGCACCTCGGCCCAGTGGTCGATGAGGCGATTCTCAGGGTTCTCGAGCACGGCCTGTATGTCATGGGCCCGGAGGTCGCCCAGCTTGAGGCGGATCTCTCCGCGTTCTGCGGTGCTAGGTACAGCATCTCCTGTGGCAATGGCACCGATGCCTTGGCCCTGATCCTGATGGCCAAGGGGGTGAAGGCCGGAGACGCTGTCTTCTGCCCAGCCCTTACGTTCGCGGCGACAGCCGAGGTCATCGCATGGCTCGGTGCGACGCCCATGTTCGTCGATGTCTGCGAGGACACCTTCAACCTCGATCCGATGAGCCTCGTGGCCTCCATCGCGGCAGCAAGGGATCGGGGCCTCAAGCCAGTCGGCGTCATCGCAGTCGACCTCTTCGGGCAGCCAGCCAATTACGATCTCATCGAGGCCACTACGGCCAACGAGGGCCTATGGCTTCTGTGCGATGCGGCGCAAAGCTTTGGCGCAAGCTATAAGGAGCGCCCGGTTGGAACGATCGGGCAGGCCACCGCAACGAGCTTCTTCCCGGCCAAACCGCTCGGGTGCTATGGCGATGGCGGCGCGGTATTCACGGATGACGCCGAACTGGCGGGCATCATCCGCTCGCTGCGCATTCATGGTCAGGGGACAGACAAGTACGACAATGCCCGGGTTGGCATGAACAGCCGGCTGGACACCATACAGGCCGCCGTTCTGCTTGAGAAGCTCAAGATCTTCCCCGGTGAGATCAGGGCCCGCAGCCGTATCGCCACACGTTACAACGAGCAACTTGGTGATTTTGCCATCGCGCCCAGGATCCTGGAGGGCGCGACCTCGGTCTGGGCGCAATACACGCTGCGCTTGCCGGGCCATGATCGCAATGCTGTTCAGGCTTTCCTGACCGTGGCTGGGGTTCCAACGGCCGTCTATTATCCTGTGCCCCTGCACCGGCAGGCGGCCTACAGGCACTATCCCACGGCCCCAGGCGGCCTGCCCGTCTCTGATCGCCTTGCCGCGGAGGTCATCAGCCTGCCGATGCACCCTTACCTGACCGAGGCGATGCAGGATCGGATCACAGCGGCCATGCGGGCCGCCTTAGTGGCGTCTGCTTGAGTTCAGCCTCCACAGGAGAGCTGTCACGCTTACTCCTGCTGCCTCAGGGGACGGAGCTGCCCCCGGACCCGCATCAGGTGGCCTTCGATCGCACGCCGGCGATCCATCAGCCGGCTCATCTCGCCCAGGAGCGCCCGCTCATCCTGGGCGGCCATCGCGGTGTCAGGGCGATCATGGCAGAACCGCTGCTGTTGGGTGACGCGTGCGACCTCGAAGTTGAGCCGCTCGCATTCGGCCGCAACGCTGTGGAGTTCGGCGATCAGCTCCCGCTCCGTCATCTGGTCCAGGTGAGACATCGTCCTTGACTTGGCCGAGCTGTCTGACACAGCCCTTTCAACTGTTGGCGCGCAAGCCTAAACAGCATTTTTGGAGATGTGGTGGCAGCTCCAGAAGGTCCATGAGCGGGATGGGCTGATCGTACCAGCACGGCTCATCCGCGAACGCTTTCGGAGCGAAGGCTGACGATCTGTTGACAATGACCCGGGTGCCAGTTTCTCTGCAGCGACCTGCGGTCCAGCCCTCGACCTAGAACCGACCACGACCAGATCGCCCATCAGCGCCCGAAGATGCCCTTGAAGACTTGGGCCAGCTTGTTGTGCTTCTTCTTGCGGTCCACATCCGCCTGGCTCTTCACCCAGGCGATCTGGACCACCCGGCGCTCGCCGGCGAAGGGCAGATGGCCGTGCCAGGAGTTGTCAGAACGCAGGAAGGCGAACATGGTGCCCATGGTGGGCGGCACTTCGAGCTTGTAACGGTCGTAGTTCTTCTCGTTGTAGAGCACCCGCAGGCGGCCGCCCTGATCCGGCTGCCACGCGTCATTCATGTAGACGAGCATGGTCATGACCTTGGACGGGCCATCCGTGTGGATGGCGCCATACTTGGGCTGCGACTTCTTCATGATGGTGGTCAGACGCGGATAGGGGTGCAGGTCCAGGCCGAACTTCTTCGACAGCTCCTCGGTCAGTTCCGGACCTTCAAGCTCGTCGATGAGCTGCTTGAAGCGGCCTTGCAGCTTCACCTCGTCGACGGTCAGGTACCCGGGCTTGTTGATCTCAGGAAAGTCCCGCCGGAGTTCCTCGAGAGCATCCTCCTTCAAGAACCGGGATGCGAGAAGAAAATCGTAAGGATCGCGCGATTGTTGCGCCTCCCGGACAGCAGACAGGTTGATGGTCTTCATAGCGTCCTCTGAGATAATCATACTTGGCCGACGCTAGATTGGGCCGTTCATCGTTGGCGATTCCCCTTTCGGCGGATGGGGCGTCGGGTCGCAGTTCGGCGGGCGCTGTCACGGGAACTGTAGCGCCGTAGCAAAGGGCTGAAGATCCGCCTCATTCATGCGGCTGCAGTCGCAGTCTGCCATTACTCCGCCGCTTCGGCTCGGGTTGCCCCCGCTGTGCTGCAGCCAGCTCATGCTCCGCTCTGTACCAGTGCTCCTGAGGATCGCCTGAGCGGCCCTCGCTCTCCCAATCTCGTGGGCACGCTGGCGGATCCTCTCCTTGGACGGGTTAGTCTGCAGGTGGCTGCCGCTCGGCTGGTCAACGATCGGATAACCGAGATCGAGGCCAATGCATGGCGTTGCATCCGGACCGGATTTTTCCCGGGTCATAATGGCTTCTGTCCTGCGGTTCGCAAATCAATGCGGTGCTGCGGGAACATGTTTCCTCCCACACCGCAGAGAGTCGTGCCCGGCGCGCGAAGGATCGCGATCCCTCTGATGATCGGCCGAAGGGCTCCAGTGTCCGACTTCCTGTTCCAGGATCTCGTCTATCGCGTCTCCAGCACTTGGGCCGCGGCCTCGGCGAGCCGCCGATGCGCCTGCGTGGTTGGATGAACGTCATCCCAGAACAGGTGCCCGTCGCAGCGCCGGCGCTGACCACAGGGAGTGGTGATGTCGGTGAATCCCGCTGCGGCTGGATTGGCACGTACCCGCTCCGCCAGTTGCCAGACGTCGAGACGATACAGCCGCAGGCCACGTCGCCCTGCCAAATCGGAGAGAGCCTGATCGAGAGCGCGGTTGAAGCGCGCGGCGAGCCTGCTCGCCGCCTCAACAGCCTGGCGCCCCTGGGCCCGCACCGCCGGCGTGATGCCGAGCGCCGGAAGATTGGGCACGAGAATGTCGGTCGCGCCGTGGTGGACCAGATCGGCCACGATGCTCCTCACCGAAGCGACGGCGGCATCCACCATCGCGAGGGCGTGAGGCTGCCCGAGGGCTGCCAGCAGATCGTTGCCTCCGCCATAGACAATGTGAAGGGTGCGCCGGCGAGAGCGGGCGGCACGGAGGTAAGCGCTCGCCTGCGCCCGCAGGCTGGTGGTGCCGGAGTGGGGATCGAGGCGGGCCCCACCAATCGCAAAGTTGGACCCGCCCGCTCGGCTTGGCGTGAGCGCGACCCCGAACCGGGCGGCCAGATGCTCGACCCAGACCGGTCCATTCGAGGCGCGCCCCACATTGCCGTTGTCGGACAGGCTGTCTCCGAAGACCACGATCCGATCGAAGGTTGGGCGGGCTTGGGCAGATGAGTTCATGACGGCAGAGGCTGCAACGATGACGAGATACCGGATCAGGCGAAGCAGGTTACCACCCCAGGAAAGTCGTGATGCCATGCTATCGTCCTGCCCCTCCGGGTTCAGATCCGAACCCGCGCCGGCTGAGGCCCCAAATGCCTGTCAAGAGCACTGATGCGCCAGCGATCCCAGTCTGGGCCGTCAACTCAGCGCTCCTGTCGCGCCGGCGTTTGGGAAGCCCCACCCACCGCGGACACCGACACCCTCTCGCACGACACCGCGGCATCATGTGTCGACGGCGGCACCTTCCCTAGCGGTCCGCCTTCTCGCCGCTGGTGGTGAGCTCGACATAGCGGCGGGTCACCGGCTCGATCAGATCAGCGGCCTGTTGTGCTGCCAGCTCTTCTTCCTGGATCGACTGGCGAAAGGCCGAGGCGTGAGCCGTCTCGCCGGCAGCCTCGGCAATCGCAATCAGCGAGCGGTAGGCCGCAATCTGCTCGTACTGGTAGGCATAGCCGGCATACAGATTCTTGAGCGTCTCGTCCTGGAACATGCCGTGCACCGTCGCTCCGACCGTGCCGGCCACATTGGTCACCGCTTCCTTGACGGTTGCGGCGCCTTCGCCGGCGGCTTGC
>KI912063.1:147914-148703 GCA_000517005.1 Microvirga lupini | reverse complement strand
GGTGCCTTAGAGATCCACTGTGCCGGTTGTGAGCCCTGCTCTACGGCAGTGCTATCCTTTGATGGTTTTCGGGATTTGGTCGGCAGGGGGCATTGAGCGACTATACGGCTCGTCCACCGAAGCTCGACTGTGCAATCTAGCCTTGAAGTGATGAAGTGCATGGGATGCTTCGTCAAAGGCTGGCTCCCACCGGGCCTGGCCACCACGATATTCGGCATGCGCGATAGTCCCCTCAACGCGTGGGACGAGGCAAGCGGTCGGCGGGAATTGGGACGACGATTTCTCGAATGTCAGGCTGAACAAGAGTCGCAGGCGCATACATGGCCGCAAAGCCGATCCCGGTGAGAACGGCCAGAACGATAACAAGCCGGAAGAGGGTTGCCACGGCTGCCTCTGCAGACTGTTCTGCAGCTCCCATGAATAGGCCGATCCCTCTACTCACGGAGGAAACCTTGTCGTGAGTTGCACTGCAGCCGGTGCGGTCGATCCGCTCTTGCAACAGGGCACCTGTCAACCCCAAGTCGCGGATGCAGAGGAGCGCCGCCGAATCCGAAATAGATGCAGCCGGACCCCATAAAGAACCCGGCTCAAGGCTGGGGCCCCTCACTTGACGAAAGGCCACGACCATCAACCGCCCTGCCGATCAACGCTTGGCCTCAGCCCCGTTTCGGCTTGGCCGGGCTGGATGATCAGGGCGTCTAAACGCGGCTGCTGCGGCAGGAAAACTACCAAAGGGCCGCGGCAATGATGACAACCAGCAGGATCACCCATCAGTAGTCCATGATCCCG
>KI912063.1:146613-147814 GCA_000517005.1 Microvirga lupini | reverse complement strand
GGCCACAGGGATTAAGCGGGATAGAGGCGCTGCAGTTTGGCTCGCACCTGTGCGGTCGTGAAGCGCCAGGTGCTGTGGCTCCGGCCCTGTTGCGTTCAGTCTCCCAGGCAGCGATTTCCTCTCGGAGGATCGTCTGGTCCGGGAGGCGCCGATGCAGGCACGGTCGGCTGAGGATGGCAAACGCCAGTTCCGCCATGTTGAGCCAGCTGCCGTGTTTGGGCGTATAGTGAAATTCTAGCCGCGTCACGAGGCGGCGCGCCTCGGCGGGCGGGAAGGTCGGGTCCAAGGCCGCCGGAGAGTGGGTGCTGAGATTGTCGAGCACCACCGCAATTCGTGATGCCATCGGATAATGCACGTCCGCCAGAGCCCGCATCTGCTCGGCAAAGTCCTTGTGTGTCCGACGGGCCGTCACCGCCCCAGGGCGCCAGCCGGCCAGCGGCTCAAAGCACACGAACAGGGTGGCCGTGCCCGGGCGCCGGTACTCGTCATCCACGCGGGCGGGACGGCCGGGAGCCACCGGTTGCGGAGCGCGCTTGTCAGCGAGGAGCTGAAACGGCAACTCGTCAAAGCAGACCACGTCAAAGCAGACCACCGGCCGGTCCGCCCTGTCGGGCTCGGCGTACAAGTCGAGCCCGTCCTCCATGCGCCAGACAAAGTCCGCTCCGACCGACGCGATGCCCCCCTGCTTGCGGTGCCAGGGCTTCAGTGCGTGTGCCCGCCGCACCGTCTCATCGCTGATGGTCTCCACCATCCCGAGCTCCACCAGGCGGGCGGCCAGCAGCTGCAGCGTCCAATGTCCCCGCCCTGGCGGCGCGGTGCTGCAGGCCAGCGCCACCAGGAACGCCTCCTGCTTGCGATCGAGCTTGGGCCGGCCGCCGGGCCGGGGCTTCTCGTGCAGCGCACGGGCGGCCCGGCCCTCGACGAAGCGGCGCCGCGTGCGCTCGACCGTGACGGGAGGCACATGCAGGCTGGCGGCGATCTCGGCATCGGTCTTGCGCTCGTCGGCAGCCAGCAGGATGCGGGCGCGGGTGCGTGTGCGGGCCGGGGCAAGGCCCTTGTTGAGCAGGCCCAGCAGTTCGGTGCGCTCGCGGCGGGTGAGGTCGACGTGAGAGAGCTTCAGCATGGGAGCAGCCCTCCCTCAGATCGGCTCCGTCTATACCCGCTCGACCAATCCCGCAGCTCCCCTGTGGCCCGGGACTAG
>KI912063.1:141829-146513 GCA_000517005.1 Microvirga lupini | reverse complement strand
AAGGCGCCACATCCCCGGCTGGCGGCGAACCAGGAGTGCTCGGAGGGGTTTGCTCCCATGCAGGCGACATCGCCAGGACAAGGAAACCCATTAGGGCTGCGAGATGGCTTATGCACGTGTCTCCTTTCAGCGGGCCAGGAACAGCCTCTCCTCATCCTTTGAACGGCCAAGCTGGCCTTTTTTGAGGAACGCCTCTTGTGAAGGACTGGCGGCCCATGACGAGGTGTCGCTGGTGCCAAGCGGCAGCGTCGCCCGGATCATGCCGCCCGAAAGAACCTACTGGTGCATCGAGATCGGAACCGGGGCACACGCCCGACAGGATCGTCAGGCTCGACGGCGAAGCGTTGATCGCGACCAGCCCCACTCTGATTTTTGCGCACATTTTGATGCTGTTGGCGTACAATGATGGGGCACTGGATCACGGCCGCAGCAGCCATGAGATCTGGAGGTGCCTGTCGCTTGGTGGCCGTGACTTGATGCGCAGCCAAGGGAGGCATGTCGTGTTCAAGCATCTTCTCATTCCTACGGACGGATCGGAGCTGTCGGAGAGGGCGATCCGTTATGGGGTCGAGTTCGCGAAACATATCGGCGCCAGGATCTCCTTCCTCACTGTCACGGAGCCGTTCCACACGATCTCGCTCAAGGTGGATCAGGTCGAGGACACCCCTGACGAGTACCACAAACATGCGGCGCAGCACGCCACTCACATCCTCTCCAAAGGAGCCGAGTATGCGCAGGAGGCAGGCGTCAGTCACGATACGATGCATGTCGAGCATGATCACCCTTATCAGGCGATCATCCAGGCTGCGGAGGCGAAGGGCTGCGACCTCGTCGTGATGTCATCACACGGCCGACGTGGGCTATCCGCGGCGATGCTGGGAAGCCAGACCGTCAGTGTCCTGACCCATTCGTCGGTTCCGGTGCTGGTGTATCGGCTGCCCAGGGACGGGGCGCGAGAGCAGCACGCGGCCAGCGAAACGAACGCAGCGCTCGAACAGGCACCGATCTCCTGATCCGGCTCAGAATCTTCCTGTTCCTCACAAGGAGCGCCTGCAGTCCCGTCCATCGGACGCGGCATACCAAGCTGCCGATCCTGTGATGCTCCCTCCGCCGCTGCGAACAGGCGACAGTAAAAACCGCGTTGTGGCAGTCCCTCAACAAAGTCGACAGGTAGGCATGACCGACCGTAGGGTACAGAACGCAACTTCGAACGGCGGTTCCGTCAGAGCAATGAAGAGTGCCCCCAGGCTTCGCGAAGACGAGATCAAGGGTCAGGTTCTCAAGATCATCGCCCAGCTTGTCAGCGAGGTACATTCCTCGTTCGGCACGGCTTCCACCGCAACACTGCACAGCAGCCTCGACCACGACCTCGCGCTGGACAGTCTGGCGCGAACCGAACTGCTGCTTCGTCTCAACCGGGCGTTCAAGATCCAATTGCCTGACAGGCTCCTCGGCGAGGCCGAGACCCCAGCGGATCTGGTCGCCGCGATCATCCGTGCGGCTCCTCGCGCCGAGGCCGACCTGGACACCACCAGCCTCCCTGCTCCTGCCCGCCCACCCGTCACCGAACCCCTTCACGCCGCCACCCTGATCGAGGCTCTGGGGGCCCATGTCCGAATGCATCAAGATCGGGTCCACCTGTATCTCCGGCACAGCGATGGTACAGAGGAGCCGCTGAGCTATGCCGATCTCGACCGCGAGGCGCGGGCCGTGGCCGGCGGTCTCCTGGAACTCGGCGTGAGTCCAGGCGCGCGCGTCGGGATCATGCTGCCGACCGCGAGAGCTTTCTTCACCTGTTTCTTCGGCATTCTTTTCGCGGGAGCGATTCCGGTTCCCATTTACCCGCCCTTCCGTCGGGCCATGCTGGAGGACCACCTCCGGCGGCAGGCCAGCATTCTTCGCAACGCCGAAGCGGCCATTCTCATCACGAATGAGGAGATCCACGCCGCCGCGGGGCTTCTCCAGGGGCTTGTTTCAAGCCTCAATCACATCGCCACAACCCGTGATCTCGGCAAGGCGGTTCCTCTTCCGGCTCCAATGCCGGCTGATGCCGACACGACTGCGCTGATCCAGTACACGTCCGGCAGCACGGGAGATCCGAAGGGCGTCGTTCTCTCGCATGCCAACCTCCTGGCCAATATCCGGGCGATCGGAACAGCCCTGGAGGCGTCCTCGTCAGATGTGGTGGTGAGCTGGCTTCCGCTCTATCACGACATGGGACTGATCGGCTGTTGGCTCGGCAGCCTCTACTATGGGGCGGTTGCCATCTTGATGCCGCCGCAGTCGTTCCTGGCCGATCCGATGGTGTGGTTGTGGACGGTTCATCGACACCGGGCCACGATCACGGCGGGACCCAACTTTGCCCTTGAACTCTGTCTCAAGGCGGCTTGCGACAGCCCCCTCGAGAACCTGGATCTCCAATCCCTCAGGGCGGTTATGAACGGAGCCGAGCCCGTGGGACCTAGCACGATCCGGCGGTTTCAGGAACGGTTTGCTCCCTCCGGTTTCCGGTCCGAAGCGATGAAGCCGGTCTATGGCCTTGCCGAGTGCTCCGTCGGTCTCGCCTTTCCGCCGATGGGGCGTCCGTCAGTCGTGGATCGGGTCAACCGCTATGCCCTCACGCACGACGGCGTAGCCCGTTCAGCGCCATCCGACGATGCCACGGCGTTCGAGTTTGTCGCCTGTGGGCAGCCGTTGCCCGGGCATCAGATCCGCATCATCGGTGAGGATGGACGCGAGCTCCCGGAGCGGCAGGAGGGACGGCTGCAGTTCAAGGGCCCCTCCACGACATCGGGATATTTCAGGAACCCCGAGAAGACACGCGCCCTCTTCGACGGCGAGTGGCTCGAAAGCGGAGACCGTGCCTACATCGCAGGCGGTGATATCTTCGTCACCGGCCGGATCAAGGACATGATCAAGCGGGCCGGCCGCAACATTTATCCGCAGGAGCTGGAGAACTTCGTCGGCAGCCTTGATGGAGTCCGCAAGGGCTGTGTTGCGGTCTTTGCCAGTCCGCACCCGCACGCCGGCACCGAGCGTCTCATCGTCATGGCGGAAACCCGACTGGTGGATCCGCCGCAACTCGATCGCCTGCGCCGCGCGATCGTTGAGGCCTCGCTAAGCATCCTCGATCTCCCGCCGGATGATATCGTTCTCACGCGGCCGCACACGGTTCCCAAGACCTCAAGCGGGAAGATCCGCCGCGCGGCGGCACGCGCACTCTACGAGAGCGGCGGACTGCGAGATGGGCTGCACGGCCCGTCATGGCAGGTTGTTCGACTGGTGCTTGCCGGCATCCTGCCACGGCTGCGCCGCACCAAGAGGGCAATTGGCGGCTGGGCTTATGCGCTGTGGTGGTGGGTCCTGTTGGCCGCTACGGCCTCGGTCTTGTGGCCAACAGTTGTTCTGCTGCCGCGCCGATCCTGGCGGCAGGCTGCTTTGCAGGCTGGCGTCCGCTTGTTCTTCCGCCTGACTGGGAGCCGGCTTTCGGTCCAGGCCTCGGCTCCCCTGCCAAGCGGACCGTTCGTATTGATTGCCAATCATGCGAGCTATCTTGACGGCGCCGTGCTGTCGGCGGTTGGCCCGCGCGGCCTTGCGTTCGTGGCGAAGCAGGAGCTTGCCGAGCAAGCCCTTGCCGGGCTTTTCCTGCGTCGCCTGGGGACAGTGTTCGTCCGCCGGACCGATCCAGAGGGAGGCATTGCGGATACGATGCACGCGCTCGATGCAGTCCGCGCCCATGAGCGTCTCGCCTGGTTCCCGGAGGGCACGTTCACTCGCATGCCGGGACTGCTCGGTTTTCACTTGGGGGCCTTCGAGGTTGCCTGCCAAGCGGGAATTCCCATTGTTCCAATCACCATTCGGGGAACTCGCTCGATCCTGCGCTCGGGCCAGTGGCTTCCGCGACGCGGCGCAATCTCGGTTCACATCGGGGAGCCGCTTGCCCCAACGGGACGCGACTTCGCGGCAGTCATTCGGCTGCGGAATGCTGCTCGCGCCGGAATCCTGGCCCAGCTCGGCGAGCCCGATCTGGCAAATGAGTGCATCGATCTGACTTGAGGCGGCATCGTCAACTTAAAGAGCTGAGATAAGGCCCGCCCTGGACTATCGGATCAGCAAGCCGCTGCAACGCCGGTGACGTTGACCCAGGTCGTGAAGGCCTGGGCCTGAGCCTTTCGGTGATCAGCGGAGTTGGTGTTCGCAGGACGGTGGAAGAGGTTCGCGACTTGATCATGCACCGAGAGAAATCGTTGCGCCTGCGCGGCTGATTTGAAGCGCTTCATGATGCGTTCGCGTCGTCGGGTCGGCTGATGACTGTTCTCTGCTCGATTGTTCAAGCCTCGATGCTGCCGATGCTCCACGCTGGGCATCAATACTCTCTTCGCGGCGGCGTAGCTGGCCAGCTTGTCTGTGATCATCACGCGAGGCGCGATGCCTTGCTTCTTGAGCAACTTCCGCAATAACCGCTTGGCCGCCTTCGCGTTACGGCGGCTCTGAACCAGGATGTCGAGCACGACCCCATGTTGATCCACGGCTCGCCAGAGCCAATGCTTCCGGCCAGCGATGCTGATCACAACTTCATCAAGATGCCATTTGTCTCCAGGGGCCGGCAGACGGCGGCGGATCTGGTTGGCAAAACCTTGCCCGAACTTCAGCGCCCACTGCCGCACCGTCTCGTGGCTGACCA
>KI912063.1:119549-141729 GCA_000517005.1 Microvirga lupini | reverse complement strand
TTCCTCGGACAGCGAGCATCTCCTCGACCATGCGCAGGCTCAACGGAAACCGGAAGTACAACCATACGGCATGGCTGATCACTTCTGCCGGAAAGTGGTGTCGGGCATAGCAAAGATGACGGGGCGAGCTCACTCCTCATACATGCCTTGGTCCGGTCACCTGCCGGTTAACTTGACTGCACCCATCCGATCAGTAGCGCCAATACATTGGGAGCCATGGTGAATTCCACGGCTCGCAACTCATGAGCTGCCCTTAGCTTGAATTTTATGCTGCAATTGATCCCAGTAGGCTCGCTGACTGCTCACCTGAAACCTTCTGAATAAGGACGGCAAGCTCACGCAACTCGGCTTCCGTCAAGTCGGTCAATGGGGCACGCACCGGTCCAGAATCGCGGCCGACCACCTTCATGCCTGCCTTGACGATGGAGACGGCATAGCCTTTCTTGCGGTTGCGGATCTCGATATAGGGCAGCACGAATTCGCGCAGACCAGTATAGATCGCAGTGCGGTCCCGACGTCGGACGGCAGCATAGAAACGGGCCGCAAACTCGGGAATGAAGTTAAACATTGCCGACGAGTAAGTGGTCACGCCCATCTCCAAATAAGGCAACGCGAACGTCTCAGCAGTAGGAAGGCCGCCAATATAGGTCAGGCGATCACCCATTCTGGAATAGATCCGGGTCATCAGCTCGATGTCCCCTACCCCGTCCTTGTATCCGATCAGGTTCGGGCAACGATCACACAGTTGCTCGAGCGTGTTCTCGTGGCTCTGTCGCAAACCCTTTGTTTCAGAGTTTCAGCTACTGTGCCTAAGGTCTCGGGGCGGAGGAGCAGATGTTCAAGGGCAGGCATTTCGATAGATCCGTCATCCTGCTCTGCGTTCGGTGGTATCTGGCTTACAATCTCAGCCTCCGGAACCTGGAAGAGATGATGGCCGAGCGCGGCATCTCCGTCGACCATGCGACGGTGCATCGCTGGGTCATCCGCTACTCACTCGAGCTACTTGAGCGCTTCAACCAGCGCAAGCGCCCCGTCAGTCGGAAATGGCACATCGACGAGACATATATCAAGGTTCGCGGACGGTGGATGTACTTGTACCGCGCCATTGATAGCAACGGCGATACCGTTGAGTTCTGGTTCAGCGAACGGCGCAATCTCACTGCGGCCAACCGGTTTTTACGCAAGGCTCTCAAGCGGCACGGCCGGCCGGAGCGGATCGTCATCGACGGCAGCCCGACGAACCGGGAGGCCATCCTATCCTGCGATACGACAGATCGGCTCCAAGAAAGGCGCACGCTGAAACCGATCCGGATTCGGCAGAGCGCCTACCTCAATAATCGCATCGAGCAGGACCATCGCGCCATCAAGCGGCGCGTTCGCTCAATGTTGGGGTTCAAAGCAATGAGCAGCGCTCGCGTGATCCTGTGCGGGATCGAAATGGTTCATATGATGCGCAAAGGACAGGCGAAGTACGCCTGTCATTCAAACCTCACGCTCGCAGAGCAATTCGAGCGATTCGCTTCATGACGCGGAGCAACTTGCTTCCGTCTCTTCAACTTCAATCAGGATGTGCGACAGAGCCGATTGACCTCAACGCGCTCGCGTCAGTTAACGTGACATCACCCCCTCTCACCGCCGTAACTTTTCAAGCCTGAGTTTGCAGCGTGCTGGCCTCTGCTTATGTTTGTTGGCGATATCACCGTGCACAAATGAAGAGCGTCTCGTTTCATTTTATGACCATGACGCACTGCAGGCGCATCTCGAACGCAACGAACTGTCTTAGGATCAATGCTCCCGCGCAAGTGTTTGAAAAACTGCAGCTTTCATCATAGCGGAGATCTCGGAGCACTTAAGAATGCTCCCGTTGGCTGTGCCAATTTCGAGGGTCGGCAGTGCCTCATTCTGCGCCTATTGCCTCTTTAGCCCGAACAAGGTCACTTGACGGAAAAATTTGATGCATCATAATCGCCTTGATTTAGAGGGAAAAAATACGCTGAGCGACTTACCTAGCTGTCGTTCATCGTTATAGAGTTGTTGGGTTGAATAGTAGCACGTAACAAAAGAAGATCCATACGCGCCCCAACTAGTGCGCCTCCTTTGGCGCGTTCAATAGTAGGGTTTGCAATCTGTCTTCACCTGTGCCGTTGCTGCTTTACACCGCAATGCGGGAGCACTTCTTCGTAAGGGGAGCAAGTCTGCTCTTCGACGCAAGCGCTGACGACGTTAGTCAAAGTATAACAACAAGCGAAACCAACAAGCGGGTCTATCAGAGGATATCATCATGAGACGACGTGTAAGTCTGTTAGCTGCCGCAGCGGTTCTGCTGTATGCCAGCGTAATGGGAACTGCCCATGCGCAGGAAACTCCTGTCAAAGGCGGTACGCTCAACATGATCGCGCAGCCTGAACCCCCGATGCTGATGGTGGGGTTGAACACTCAAGGACCGACCCTCTACGTTGCAGGACAGATCTATCAGAGCCTGTTGACTTACGGTACCGATCTGAAGCCCCTCCCCTCTCTTGCCAAGTCCTGGACCGTCTCGCCGGATGACCTGACCTATACCTTCACGTTACAGGACAATGTGAAATGGCACGACGGCAAGCCGTTCTCCGCCGATGATGTCGTCTTCACCGCCGACAAGTTCCTCCGCGAGGCCCATCCGCGCTGGCGCCACATCGCCACGACCTATGTGGAGAGCATCACCTCGCCCGCGCCAAACCAGGTCGTCTTCAAGCTCAAGAAGCCGTTCTCGGCTTTCCTCCATGCCTTTGAGCTCAGCTCCTTCCCGATCATTCCGAAGCACCTCTATGACGGTACCGACTACCGCACCAATCCAGCCAATCAGACGCCCATCGGCACCGGCCCGTTCAAGCTGAAGGAATGGAAGCGCGGCTCTTACATTCATCTCGTGCGCAATGAGGATTACTGGAAACCGGGAAAGCCTTATCTCGACGAGCTGTATTTCCGCATCATTCCGGACTCTGCCTCGCGTGCCGTAGCCTTCGAGAAGGGCACCGTCGATGTCCTGCGCGGCGGTGACGTGGAGGGGTTCGAGGTTCGCCGTCTGACCAAGCTGAAGGATGTCGAGAGCACCACCAGTGGCTGGGAATCCTACGCACCGCTCGTGTTCATGCAGATGAACCTGCGCAACAAACCCTTCTCCGACAAGCGCGTGCGCCAAGCAGTGATGCACGCGCTCGATCGCGAGTTCATCGTCAAGAACATCTTTTTCGGTCTCGGCAAGGTCGCCACCGGCCCGATCGCCTCGACCACACTTTATTACAGCAAGGATGTTCCCAGCTATCCATTCGACATGGCTAAAGCAAAGAAGCTGGTGGCCGAGTCAGGCATCAACCCCGCCGAACATCCGATTCGCCTGATGCCCCTGCCCTACGGCGCGATGTGGGACCGCATGTCGGAGTACGTGAAGCAGCAGCTCGAGCAGCTTGGCTTCAAGGTGACGATCCAGGGCACTGATGCCGGTGGCTGGTCACAGAATACGGCCGATTTCAACTTCGACCTGACCTTTAACTTCACCTACCAGTACGGTGATCCAGCGCTGGGCGTGGCCCGTCACTATCTGTCGAGCAACGTCATTAAGGGCACGCCCTACGGCAACAACCAGAACTACATCAATCCGAAGGTGGACGAACTCCTCGCCGCTGCAGCCGGTGCCGTCACTAAGGAAGACGCGGCAAAGGCCTATACGGAAGCCCAGAAGATCATCGTCGAAGATGTGGCGCTCGGCTGGTTGTTCGAAATGCACAATGTCACGGTTAACCGTAAGAAGGTGAAGAACCTCGTCACCACCGGCATCGGCCTTAACCAGTATATGGATGAGGTTTGGATTTCTAAGTAGCCACTTGAGACGGAGGCAGTCGGCATCAAGAACGCGCCGGCTGCTCTGCCATTGGGCTGGAAATCCGGAGATTTGCTTTGAAAATTCTCGATTTTGCAATTCAGCGCCTGTCCAAGGCGGTTCTGGTAGTGGTTGGTGTCGTCATCCTCAACTTCCTGCTCATCCACCTCGCACCAGGTGATCCGGCCTCCGTGCTTGCGGGTGAGGCAGGAGCAGGTGATGAAAAATTCATCGCACAGCTACGCGCCCAGTTTGGTCTCGATCAGCCGCTTTACTGGCAGCTCTGGACGTATCTTAAGGGCGTCTTCACGGGCGATCTCGGCTATTCATACCGCAATCAGGTTCCAGTCGCGACCCTGATCCTTGAGCGGCTGCCCGCAACGATCCTTCTGACGGGCTGCGCCTTCATATTCTCTCTCGTCCTCGGCATCGCGCTCGGCGTGCTGGCGGCCTATCGGCGCGGCAGCATCACCGACAGCGCTGTGATGACGGGCGCCCTCGTTTTTTACGCCACGCCCCTGTTCTGGGTTGCGCTGATGGCGGTGCTCGTTTTCTCGATCCAGCTCGATTGGCTGCCGCCTTTCGACATGGAAACCATTGGCGCTGGACTAACCGGATGGGCGCGCGTCCTCGATATCGCGCATCACCTCATTCTGCCGACGGTGACACTCGGCCTATTCTTCACGGCCATCTATACGCGCCTCACTCGCGCCTCCATGCTCGAGGTGATGGGGCTCGACTTCGTCAAGACCGCCCGCGCGAAGGGCGTTCCGAAAGCGCGGATCATCCGCCGGCACGTGCTACGCAACGCCATCCTGCCTATCTTCACCTTCGCCAGCATGCAGGCCGGACAGCTCGTCGGCGGGGCTGTACTCACCGAGACCGTGTTCGCTTGGCCCGGCATCGGCCGCCTGATGTTCGACGCCCTGCTGCAGCGCGATTACCCAGTGCTGCTTGGCGTCTTCCTCGTCACCGCCATCGTCGTGGTGATCGTCAACCTCGTGACCGATCTGCTCTACCGGGTCGTCGATCCGCGCATTGAGGCGGCAGGTTAGGATTCCATCATGCCCTTTTTTCTTCGCTTCGCACGCAATCACGGCGCCCTTCTCGGCCTCGCCATCCTGACCTTCGTGGTGGCCGTGGCGCTCCTCGCGCCGCTCTTGTTCCCAGTAAGTCCGTGGCAGAGCGTGGGTGATCCCTTCCTCGCGCCGTCGGAGGACCCGGCCTATCCCTTCGGCACCGACATGCTCGGGCGCGACATCGCCGCGGGCCTTGCCTATGGCGCCCGCGTATCGCTTCTCGTCGGTATCGTCTCCACGGCCGTGGCGGTCTTCATCGGCGTGACGCTTGGCGCGCTCGCTGGCTTCTATGGCGGCAGGATTGATGATCTCCTGATGCGCTTCACCGAATTCTTCCAGACCATTCCGGCTTTCGCCATGGCTGTGGTTCTGGTAGCGATCTTCAGCCCGAACATCGTTTCGATCACCCTTGCGATTGCGGTGGTGTCGTGGCCGCCGGTAGCACGGCTGGTGCGAGGCGAGTTCCTGAGCCTGCGCTCGCGTGAGTTTGTTCAGGCTGCGATCGTGGTCGGGCAGACCGGGCCGCGCATCATTCTCACGCAGATCCTGCCGAACGCGATCTCCCCGATCATCGTTACCGCCTCGTTGATGGTGGCGACCGCGATTCTCACTGAGAGCTCGCTGTCCTTCCTTGGTCTCGGCGACCGCAACATGATGAGCTGGGGTTTTATGATCGGCGCCGCTCGGACGATGCTGCGCGAAGCCTGGTGGATGAGCGTGTTTCCAGGCGTTGCGATTCTGCTGACCGTGCTCGCCATCAACCTGATCGGTGAAGGCCTCAACGACGCGATGAATCCGCATCTGCGCGGAAGGAAGGGCTGAGATGCAAATGGTCCGCACCCCCCTACTGAGCGTTCAAAACCTCTCAATCCCCTTGCCCGAGGGCCTTGACCGCCGATACGCTGTCGAGACCATCTCCTACGATCTCCATGCAGGCGAAATTCTTTGCGTGGTCGGCGAGTCCGGTTCCGGCAAGTCGATAACGGCGAACGCCATCATGGGACTTCTCCCGGGCTATCTGAAGCCTTCGAGCGGACGCATCCTGTTTCGCGGCAAGGATCTGCTCGCCATGTCCGAGGCGGAACTGGAGCGCGAGCGTGGCCGGTCTGTCACGATGGTATTCCAGGAGCCGTTATCCGCTCTCAATCCGCTGATGACGGTACGCGACCAAATTGTTGAAGTGATGGAGGTGCACGGCGAGGGCAACGCGGCAGAGCGCGACCAGCGCGTGCTCGACCTCCTCACCTATGTAGGCCTGCCAGACCCGCAGACCCTGCGCGACGCCTATCCCTTTCGCCTGTCGGGCGGCCAACGCCAGCGCGTGATGATCGCCATGGCACTGGCGCTCGAGCCTGCCATGCTGATCGCCGATGAGCCGACGACCGCGCTCGACGTCACCACCCAAGCCCAGATCCTTGAGCTGATCCAGCGCATCCAGCGCGCCAAAGGCATGGGTGTCATGTTCGTCACCCACGATTTTGGCGTGGTTGCCGACATCGCCGATCGAGTCGTCGTCATGGAGCGCGGTCTTGTGGTGGAGCAGGGCACGGCGGATGAGGTTCTCAACCGGCCGAAGCATCCCTATACCCGCCGCCTGATCACCGCCGTCCCTCACCGCGAGGCGCATGCGGCGAGGGAGGCGGTCGGCAAGGAGCCGCTGCTCGAGGTGAAGGAACTGCGCAAGACCTATCGCAGCGGCGGAGGCTTCTTCTCGAAGCCGCGGGTGGTGAATGCCGTCAACAATATCAGCTTCACCCTGCGGCGCGGCGAAACCCTCGGGATCGTCGGCGAGTCGGGCTCAGGCAAGTCGACCCTCGGGCGCTGCATCTTGAAGCTCACGGACGTGGATGGCGGCCAGGTGCTTTTCCGCGGCAAAGATGTGGTGCCGCTCCCGGCTGGCGCGTTCCGGCCGATGCGAAGGCACATGCAGATGATCTTCCAGGATCCCTTTGCCTCCCTCAATCCACGCCAGACCATCGGCCGCATTCTGACCGACGGACCGGTCGCGAACGGCGTGCCGTACGAGCAGGCGGAAGCCAAGGCGCGGGAGCTACTCGGCCTCGTCGGGCTCGATGCCTCAGCCTTCGATCGGTATCCGCACGAGTTCTCGGGCGGCCAGCGCCAGCGTGTGGGCATCGCCCGTGCGCTGGCGCTGGAGCCGGAGCTGCTCGTGGCCGACGAGAGCGTGTCCGCTCTCGACGTCTCGGTGCAAGCGCAGGTCCTGGAACTGCTGCAGGACCTGCAGCGCAAGTTTGATCTCGCCATCATCTTCATCACGCACGACCTGCGCGTGGCGGCGCAGATATGCGACCGCATCGCCGTAATGTATCGTGGCGAAATCGTCGAGAGTGGGCCGCCGGAACAGGTCTTCGACGCCCCGCGCCATGCCTATACCCAGCGCCTGATCGCCGCCATTCCGGGCCGTGAATGGAACCCACGCGCGGTCGTAATGTGACCTCAAGGAGAAACATAAAATGACCGCTTCGCTGGTACGCCCGGGTGGCGAAATCCTCGTCCGCCATCTTATCCTGAACGGCGTGCGCCGCATCTTCATGGTGCCGGGGGAAAGTTTCCTGCCGTGCATCGACTCCCTCTATGAGCATCGGGACGAGATCGCGACCGTCGCCTTCCGACAGGAAGGCGGTGCCGCCTATGCGGCGGAGGCACATGGAAAGCTTACCGGCGAGCCCGGCATCTGCTTCGTGACGCGCGGTCCCGGCGCCACCAATGCCAGTATCGGCTTGCACACCGCCTATCAGGACGGTACGCCGATGATCCTGTTCATCGGGCAGATCGGATCTGACACGACAGAGCGCGACTGCTTCCAGGAAGTCGACTACCGGCGCATGTTCGGTCCCATGGCGAAGTGGGTGGCGAGCATTGATCGTACCGACCGCATCCCGGAATTCGTCGCCCGCGCCTTTCAAGTTGCCCGCAGCGGCCGCCCCGGCCCAGTCGTACTGGCGCTGCCGGAGGACACCCTATGGGGCAAGGCGGCCGTTGCCGACGTGCCGCCTGCGCCTCGCGCGCACCCACATCCCGCCCCCGCGGAGATCGAGAGGCTCGCCGCTCTGCTGGAAACCGCCCAGCGTCCCTTCATGATCGTCGGCGGCGCGGGTTGGACGGAGGAGTCGCTGGCCCAGATGCGCGGCTTTGCAGAGCGTTACGATCTTCCGGTCGGCGTGTCCTGGCGGCGGCTCGAATGCTTCGACAACCGTCACCCCAACTATGCTGGACATGTCGGCTATGGCATGGATGGTAAGCTTGCGCACCGCATAGAGGAGGCTGATCTTCTGATCGCGGTCTGTACGCGCCTGGATGAACCGACGACCGAAGGCTACGTCCACGTGACCAGTCCCCTCCCTCGTCAGCGGTTGGTGCATATCCACGCGGACCCGAATGAACTCGGTCGCGTTTACCGGCCCGAACTCGCCATTGTGGCTGATCCTGTGGGCTTCGCCGCCGCCGCGTCGACTCTTTCTCCTAGATCGAAGGTCCGTTGGTCCGGCGCCGCGAGAGCCGCCAATGCGGAGTATCAGGCGACGCTGCAGCCTGGCCCAATGCCGGGCGAGATGAACCTATCCGAAATCTCAGCCTCCCTCCGGGATCGTCTGCCGAAGGATGCGTGCGTAACGGTTGGCGCCGGCAATTTCGCACTCTTTCCGCATCGCTTCCTGCAATACTCGGGCCCCGGCACACAGGCCTCGCCGATCAATGGGTCGATGGGCTATGGCTTGCCCGCGGCAATCGCGGCAAAACTCGCTTTTCCGGAACGGATCGTCGTCTGCTACGCCGGCGACGGTTGCTTCCAGATGACCATGCAGGAATTGGGGACCGCTGCGCAGAACCGTCTCGGCATTGTGGTGCTGGTCTTCAACAACGGCATGTGGGGAACGATCCGTCAGCATCAGGAGCGGGAATATCCGGCCCGCGTCTACGGCCTGTCGCTGACCAATCCGGATTTCGCGGCGCTGGTGCGCGCCTATGGCGGCCATGGCGAGACCGTCTCCCACACGGCGGATTTCTCCGCCGCGTTCGAGCGGGCCATGGCCTTCGCCGAACGGGAATCGATGCCGGCGCTGATCGAGGTTCAGTACGATCCAAACGGGATCACCCCCAACACAACCCTGACCGCCGTCCGCGATGCCGCCCTGGCGCGCGTGACCGCCTGAGTTTACGAAGAGGAGCCCCGCTCGATGCGAGCATTCTTTCACCCGGACCAGAGCCTCCACGATCCTCAGCAATTCATGAGGGTCGGGGTTATCCGCGACCCCAAGGACCTGCCAAGCCGGACAGAGGTCCTGCTCGGCGCTCTGGCGCGGCGCGGTGTTACGGCGGAGCAGCCGTCCGATTACGGCATCGACCCCGCGCTGACCATCCATTCCAAGCCGTACGTGGACTTCCTCCAGACCGCCTATGAGCGCTGGCGGGTGATCCCAGAGGCCGGTCCGGAGGTTCTGCCTAACGTCTCCCCCTACTGGAACGGTAGCCCGGCGCAGCATCAGCGCCCGGCATGCCGGTCGAGTTCGGTCGTGGCGCAGGCGGGCTACTATCTCGGCGACCTCGCCGTTCCGATCAGCGAACATACCTGGACATCCGCTCTGCGCTCAAGCCATACCGCAACTGCCGCGGTGGATGCCGTGTTCGATGGCGCCAAGGTCGCCTACGCGCTCTGCCGTCCCTCCGGCCATCACGCCCGTGTCGATCGTGCGAGTGGCTTCTGCTACCTCAACAACTCGGCGATTGCCGCCCAGCGCCTGCGCTCGCGGTTTGGCCGCGTCGCGGTGCTCGATGTCGATGCCCATCATGGCGACGGCACGCAGGAAATCTTCTATCGTCGGCCGGATGTGCTGACGGTCTCGACCCATGTCGATCCGGACGTCTACTATCCATACTATATCGGCTACGTCGACGAGCGCGGTCATGGCGAGGGGGAAGGCTACAACCTGAACATTCCGGTTCCGCCGAAGTCGGGCGACGAGGTCTACCATCGGGCTGTCGAACAGGGGGTGGAAAAAATCCGTGCGTTCGGGGCGCAGGCCCTGGTCGTCGCGCTCGGCTATGACAGCCATCGGGACGACCCGATCGGTCTGCTCAAGGTATCGACAGCAGGCTTCCGCGGCATCGGGGAGCGGATCCAAGCTATCGGCCTTCCGACGGTCGTCGTGCAGGAAGGCGGGTACCAGATTTCGGTGATCGGCGACTGCCTTGAGCAGTTCCTCGCCGGTCTCATGGGTGACTAGGTTTCTCTTCGGGAGGGATGAAGCAATGAAGCAGGCTCTTCAGTATTATGTGAACGGTGCGTGGGTGGATCCCATCGGCAGGGAAACGCTCGATGTAATCAACCCAGCCACCGAGGAGGCCTATGCCCGCATTGCGTTGGGCACAAAGGCGGATGTAGATCGGGCGGTGGCTGCGGCGAAACAGGCTTTTTCTGCCTTCTCACACACGAGCCGCAAGGAACGCGTTCAGCTTCTGGAGAGCGTGATCGGGGTCTACAAGAAGCGGTATGATGAAATGGCGGAGGCGATCTCAGATGAAATGGGTGCACCGCTCGCCTTCTCTCGCGATGCCCAGGCGGCGGCCGGTCTCGGTCACCTGACGCAGGTTCTCGAAGTGCTGAAGACCTACGAGTTCGACGAGGTGATCAACAATACGCTGGTGACACGGGAGCCGGTTGGAGTGTGCGGCTTCATTACGCCGTGGAACTGGCCGATGAACCAGATCGCCTGCAAGGTCGGCCCGGCACTCGCTGCTGGCTGCACGATGGTGTTGAAGCCGAGTGAAGTGGCGCCGATGTCTGGCATCCTGTTCACGGAGATCATGCACGAAGCTGGTGTTCCGGCGGGCATCTACAACATGGTCAATGGCGACGGTCCGACCGTCGGGCAGGCGCTGTCCACCCATCCTGATATCGACATGGTCTCCTTCACCGGCTCGACACGCGCCGGCATAGCTGTCGCGAAGGCGGCGGCCGACACGGTCAAGCGCGTCTCGCAGGAACTCGGCGGCAAGTCGCCCAACATCATCCTCGCCGATGCCGACTTCTCCAAGGCGGTCACTCACGGTGCACGCTCGTGCTTCAGCAACAGTGGCCAGTCCTGCAATGCGCCAACCCGCATGCTGGTCCCAGCGGACCGTCAGGAGGAAGTCATCGCCATCGCGAAGAAGATCGCCGAGCAGACCGTCGTAGGCGATCCGCGCTCCGCCACGACGACCATCGGCCCGGTAGTGAGCAAACTCCAGTACGATAAGATTCAGCAGCTGATCGAGGCGGGCATCGCGGAAGGCGCGCGCCTCGTCACTGGTGGGCCAGGCCGTCCCGAGCATCTCAATCGCGGCTATTACATCCGCCCGACCGTCTTCGCCGACGTACGCAACGACATGACCATCGCCCGCGAGGAGATCTTCGGTCCGGTTCTGTCGATACTGCCTTATACGAGTGAAGAGGAAGCAATCGCGATCGCCAACGACACGGTCTACGGCCTGTCGAGCTATGTCACAGCCGGAACCATCGAGCGCGCCCGCGACGTGGCGCGGCGCATCCGCGCCGGTATGGTGCATATTAATGGCGCTCCAGGCGACCTGGCGGCGGCGTTCGGCGGCTACAAGCAGTCGGGCAATGGCCGCGAGTGGGGCAAGTTCGGCCTGGAGGACTTCCTCGAGGTCAAGTCTATGTTCGGCTATCAGGCTGCCTGACGAAAACGGCACCGGGGCCCGCTGAGAGGCGACCCCGGTTTTTCGCCCCCTGCCATCAGTTCATCGCCGTTATATCATGTTGTACTATCCCCTCCATCTAGCGCATCGTGCGGAAAAGTGGGCCGGTTTTCCGCACCGGACGATGATCTAGGCGGTCGATAACCCTGATGGCGAGAAGCATCCTTCGTCAAGAGGTGCCTGAGTGGACTATGAATTCAAAACCATCGACCACAACAATCTCGGCGAAGTTGTCTACCAGAACATCGCCGAGGCCCTCATCAAGGGGGCATTGCGGCCGGGTGCGCGGCTGAAGATCCGCGACCTCGCGCAGGAGATGGGCACCAGTGTCACCCCGGTGCGCGACGCCATTCTACGTCTCGTTCACGAAGGGGCGCTGCTCCTGAAAAGCCCGCGCGATATCCGCGTTCCGGTTCTCCATCCGGACCGCTATCTCGAGATCCGCGCCATTCGACTGAAGCTCGAAGGTCTCGCCGCCGAGCGCGCCGCGGCAATGGCAGATGCCGCCGACATCGAGCGATTGGAAATGCTAATCAGTAATAACGAAAGGGCCCTTTCCGCGCGCGACTTCGCCCGCGCCACGGAGATCAACCAAGTCTTTCACTTCGAACTCGCCAACGTCGCGGCGATGCCGATCCTGCGCGGCATCCTACACAATCTCTGGCTTCAGATGGGACCAGTTATCTCCGCGGCTTACGGGGAAGGCGGCAGAACCATGATTGAGCACCACTACGATGTGCTCGATGCCATCCGCAAACATGATGCTCAAGCCGCCAAGCAAGCGATCCGCGAGGACATCTTGAGCGGTGGCGACGTCATCCTGAGCAGCAACGTCCTTTCCAATGAAGCGTGATGCTCACGAAACGTACCCGTCCACGATATGCTGCCGTCTCTGAGGTGACTATGACTTTTTCCCTATCTTCCCGCATCAATGTCGAGCGCTTCTGGCGCACTATCGAGCGCTCATCCGAGATCGGCAGAGGACGCGAAGGCGGGTTGTCACGCCTCGCCTTGAGCGACGAGGACAAGGAGATGCGCGACGTCTTTGTCGCTTGGTGCCGAGAAGCTGGACTGACGGTCACGGTCGATCAGGTCGGCAACATCTTCGGCCAACGCAAAGGGCAGGACAATTCTTTGCCGCCAGTGCTGGTGGGAAGTCATCTAGACACACAGGCGAATGGGGGACGCTTCGATGGTATCGTCGGCGTCCTGGGCGCCCTTGAAGTGATCCGGAGCTTGAACGACCTCGGCCACGTGACCCGCAGGCCGATCGAGATCGTCAATTGGACTAATGAGGAAGGCGCGCGCTTCTCTCCGCCGATGACCGCTTCGGGCTGCTTTGCCGGCACATATCCGGTCGACTGGGTTCATCAGCGGACGGGCGACGATGGAACAATATTTGGAGCGGAGTTGCGCCGGATCGGCTATCTGGGAGAAGCCGCCGTCGGCGGCCGCGAGCTTGATGCTTACTTCGAACTCCATATTGAGCAGGGCCCTGTGCTTGACGCGGCGAACGTGCAGGTCGGTGTCGTCACGCATGCTTATAGTTCGCACGGCTTCTTAGTAGAGTTCAAAGGCGAGACCGCCCACACGGGCCCCTGCGCGATGGAGCGCCGCCGCAACGCGCTGATCGCCGCCGCCCGGCTGCTTGTCTCGGTTGACGATCTCGGCTGGGAATATGCTGCCACCGGCGGCAAGGGCACTGGTGCGCGGCTTGCAGCCTGGCCCAACAAGGCAGGTATCCTGTCCGATTGGGCGCAAGCCGTGTGCGACGTTCGTCACAATGATCCCGGCGCTGCAGCCGTGATGGCGGAGCGGGTCCAGCGCGCGGTGGGCGAGGCCGCGGCGCGTGCAGGCTGCACAGCGGAGATTCTCGATCGCTGGGACTGGGGTGGCATGATCTTCGACCCTGGGATGGTGGGCGAAATTCGCTGCCAAACCTCGGCTCTCGGCTATACCCAACGCGATCTGCCGAGCCAAGCGGGTCATGACGCCTATTTCTTAGCGCGTGTCTGCCCGACAGTTATGATCTTTTCCCCCTGCCGTGATGGCATCACTCACAACAACAACGAACTCGCGACGCGCGAGGATCTTGAGCCAGGCTTGAACGTGCTGCTCCACAGCGTCGTCGCACGGGCGGACCGCTGAGAAGCTGCGGGCAGGAGGATCACACCTTTCGTCCCGCTTAGCTCCCAGCGCAAAGGCATCAAGTTAGGCAATTTGAAATCAGGTAGAAAGCCTTGTCGCCATATGATGCATCATACATCATATGGCGACAAAAGGCAGTAGAAAATCTTGAGGAAAAGAGCATGCCAATGACCACGCAACAGAACATAGGATCGCCGCTGGCAACGGCTGTGCCGACATTTACTGTCGAAGACGCTCGTGCGGTTGCCCGCAGTGTCTTCGGGATGGATCCTGTCGTGAGCGAACTGAGTGGCGAACGTGACCGTAATTTTCGTCTGCTTGTCAATGAGACGGAGCACTATGTCCTCAAGGTCAGCAATCCTGCCGAGGATCCGCAGGTGACCAACTTCCAAACCGAGGCCTTGCTGCATATCGCTTCGGTCGATGCGTCCCTACCAGTGCCTCGCGTGCTGAGGACCTGCGATGGCGAAACCGCGTGGGTGCTCGAACGCCCGGGTGAGGTGCCGCGCATTGTGCGCGTGCTCACTTTCCTTCAGGGCGAGCCACTCCATCGGGTTACATCAAGTGCCGCGCTGCGCCGCGATCTCGGCCATCATCTTGCACGTCTCGATCTCGCCCTGAGAGGCTTCTTTCACCCTGCTGCCAATCACGAGTTGATATGGGATCTCAAGCATGCGAGCCGCATTCGCAGCCTATTGATCCATATTCCTGATGCGAAGCAGCGCGGTTTGGCGGAACGTTTCCTTGACAACTTTGAGGCGCACGCCCTGCCGGTGCTACCGCGGCTGCGAGCCCAGGTCATCCATAACGATCTGAATCCCCACAACGTCCTTGTTTCTGGTGATGATTTGAATCGGGTCGCCGGCATCATCGATTTCGGTGATATGGTCCACGCTCCACTCGTGAACAATCTGGCTGTGGCAGCCGCTTACCAACCGACCTCGTACGCCCATCCGCTGGCCGGGGCGGCCGATCTTGCCGCAGCCTACAATGCGGTTGTTCCGCTGGAGCCGGCGGAAATTGACATTCTGTTCGATCTGATCGCCACCCGCATGGTGCTAACCGTCGGCATCTCGGGATGGCGTGCCGCCCGCTATCCGGAGAACCGCGACTACATCATGCGCAACAATCCAAGAGCTTGGGCTGGGCTCCAGCGCTTCGGCCAGTTCTCACGCAGCGAAGCCCAGGCCTACTTTCATCATGCGTGCAAAAGGGGCTGCTGAAATGACGATAATCAATGCCTACAATCCTGCCCACGAGGCACACTTGGCGCGCCGCGAGCGCGACATGGTGGCGCGCCGGCAAAAGCTGCTCGGCCCCGCCTATCGGCTCTTCTACGCCAATCCGGTCCACGTGGTGAGAGGCGAAGGCGTCTGGCTCTATGATCCAGAGGGTAACGCCTACCTCGACGTCTACAACAACGTCGCGTGCGCCGGACATTGCCACCCGCACGTGGTTGCCGCTCTCGCGAAGCAGGCGTCCATGCTGAACACCCACACGCGCTATCTCCATGAAGCGATTCTCGATTATGCCGAGCGACTGCTCCGCTACTTCCCGGCCGAAATCGCGCATGTGATGTTCACCTGTACCGGCAGCGAAGCTAACGATCTCGCGTTGCGGGTCGCTAAGACCCATACCGGCGGCACCGGCATCATCGTCACGGATTTCGCCTATCATGGCGTCACCGAAATCACCGCCGGAATGTCGCCGTCACTAGGCTCTGCCATGACTCTCGGCGAGAACGTGTGCACGGTACCCGCACCCGATGGCTATCGGTGCCAGGGACAGAACATCGGAGCAGTGTTCGCCCAACGTGTCCGCGACGCTATTGGCAATATGCACGCGAGGGGTATCAAGCCGGCGGCCCTTCTTGTGGATACGATCTTCTCAAGTGATGGTGTTTTCACAGCTCCGCAAGGCTTCCTAGCCGAGGCGGTCGATGCAATTCACGAAGCGGGTGGCTTGTTCATCGTGGACGAGGTGCAGCCTGGGTTCGGCCGGACTGGCGACAGAATGTGGGGCTTCCAGCGTCACGGCGTCGTACCTGATCTCGTCACAATGGGAAAGCCAATGGGCAATGGTCATCCAATTGCCGGAATGGCAGCTCGTCCGGAAGTCCTCGCAAGGTTTGGACAGAGCTTGCGTTACTTCAACACCTTTGGCGGCAATCCTGTCTCGGCCGCCGTCGGCATGGCCGTGCTTGATGTCCTTGAGAATGAAAAACTTCAGGACAATGCCCGCATGATCGGTGAGTATCTGCGCGCCGGACTGGAGAGCCTCGCGCGCTGCTATCCAGTCATCGGCGATATCCGCAGCGCAGGGCTCTTCGTAGGCGTGGAACTCGTCCATGATCGCAAATCCATGGAACCCGCAGGTAACAAAGCAGCCCGCGTCGTCAACGGACTTCGCGAGCGTCGGGTTCTCATCAGTGCAGCCGGCCCATCAGCGAATATCCTCAAGATCCGACCGCCGCTGGTATTCTCGAAGGCGAACGCGGACCTTTTTCTCACCGCCTTGGATGAGACGCTGGCCGAAGTTAGCCCTCCTTAAGTCTTGCACATCGTGTCCCTGCGACCAACGCTATCGGCTGCTTGATCTCGATCTCCACAAATGCAATCGGGTGATCCGAGCCGTTCATGACGTCGTGTTCGATACCCGGCTGGCGCATATAGGATTGTCCAGCCTTGAGCGGAATGTCCTTCGCTACCGTGCCGTCATGGATCCGCGGAATGCCATCCGTCAGCATAATGACAAAGTACGCCCATTCGTGCCGATGCCAGCCGGGTACGGCACCAGGAGCGAAGTCCCAGTGTGTGATGCGGATGGTCGTATCGTCCTGCTGCATGGTTGAAACTGCCGAAACATTACATTGGGAGGCCATTTCATCCTCTCTTAGTGGAGCCCCAAAAGGCGAGTAAGGCACTTCAGACCCGTCGCAACGGCATGATGACAGCCGATGCGGCACCAATGACCAGCATGAGGCCGGAGAAATCTGTCAGCGTCGGCTTTTCTCCCAGCAGGAGAATGGCGCCGGCGACTCCGATGGCCGGAACCATCAGCGTGCCGAGGCTCGCCGTTCCCGCAGGCAGACGGGCGAGCGCCGCGAACCAAAGCACGTAAGCGAGCGCCTGAGCAAACAGCACGTGATAAAGGAATGCCGCGATCGTAATAGGCTGGAACGCCTGCGGCAGCGCAATCGGCTCGAAGATAAGCATTCCCGCCGCCGCGCAAGCGGCGCCGAGCAGCAATTGCCAAGCGGCAATCGTGAGTGGCGGCGCAGCGACAGGGAAGCGCTTGCTGACAATCGTCCCGAGCGCCCAGCAGGATCCCAGCCATAAGCGCATAAACCAATCCGATCGAAATCTCACCATCCCGCATGAGCGGCCAGCCCAGGGCCGCGAGCCCTGCGATCCCAAGTGCGAGGCCGAGCCACCTTCGGCCGTCAAGGGGCTCCCTGAGCAGGACTTTTGCAAACACCACAGTCCAGATCGGCATGGTGAAGGTAATAATGGCGGCCCGCGATGTCGGTCCAGACAGTTGCGCGAAGGTCAGAAGGATATTGAACGCCGCAATCGACAGCAGCCCTGCTGCCGCTAGCCTCAGCCATTGCCGTCTCTTCACCACCAAGGACTGGCCACTCACCATTGCGATCAGAATGAGACAGGCTCCGCCGAGCGCCATGCCACTCGCACGCAGGGTCCACGGCTTGATCTCCCCGAGCACGAGCTTCACCGCCGGCCAATTCAAACCCCAAAGCAGAGCTAGAACTGGCACTACGGCGTAGTAGTATCGATTGCTCCTTGCCTGTTCCATCTTCGTCTTTTCGATTAAAGGCGGAGACGAGCGCCAATCCGCTCGGCAGCGCATTGCAGGGTCTCGAGGTGGCGGGGTTTCCCGTCCGCGACAATATCGGCCGTAAGGCCCGTGGTGCTCAAGGCCGCCACGAAACCGCCGTCACGGTCGAAAACCGGAACGCCGAGCGCGGCGAGCCCAACGAAAAAACGTCCTTAGCCAACTCCCACCCGCGTCGCCGGATAGCCTCTACAGCCTTGCGCAGCTTGATGACCGACGTTTCGCTGAACGGTGTGCGCTGCGGCAACTCACGGGAAAGACCCTGCTCCCGCTCCTCATCGGAAACATGGGCCAACACGATCCGGGGACCGGCGCCGCAATTGAGAGGCGCAAGCGCCCCGACCGCAAACCATGCCGCGTCGATCTGCAACATCGGCGCGCGAACGCGATCGAGACAGAGTGCAGCACCATCGTGAGGAACCCAGAGAAAGGCTGCGGCCGAAGTCTGGGCGGTCACCTCCGCGAGGATGGGTGATGCGATCTCGCGCAAGTCGCGACCGATCTGAACGGCCGAGGCCATTTCGAACACGCCGGCGTCGAGCATGTAGTGTTGCGTGGCCTCATCGAAACGAATGAAGCCGGATACTGCCAAAGTGTGAAGCAGACGGCGGGTCGTTCCCTTGTCGAGATTGGCGATCTGGGCAAGCTCGGTCAGCGTCAGCCGTGGCCGGTTCGATGTGAAGGCCCTGAGAAGTGTGAGGGCGCGCGCAACGGCGCGTACCAAAGGTACACCCGGCTTTGCCGAAGTCCGGTTCTGCGCTGCAAGAGATCCAGCCAAATGGTTTGCTCCGGATCATTCTGTGACACGATAAGTCATAGATTGACACAGCTCGGCCTAATTGAAAGTACTTAGTCCTGCTTCCGCTGGGAGAACCGCCCTTATGCCTCTCGACACGCGACTGCGCGACCAAATCATTGCCTCCGTTGAGCACGGTTTCAGCGAACAGATTGCATTCACTCAAGCACTGATTCGCTTCCCTTCGACGCGAGGCGCCGAGCATACGGTGCAGGATTTCGTCTTCAGAGCCCTCTCTGATCGTGGCTACGCCATGGATCGTTTCGAGATGGACCGCCAGGCGATCGAGAGCCACCCGGGCGGCTCGCCCTGGTCGCACGAACATTCGCGTGCGCCGATTGTCGTTGGCATTCATCGGCCGCGCGAGGAAAAAGGCCGATCGCTCATCCTGCAGGCGCATGTCGATGTCGTTCCGACCGGGCCCGCGGAAATGTGGTCCCGTGCTCCCTTCGATCCGGTTATCGAGGGCGACTGGATCTACGGTCGCGGCGGTGCCGACATGAAGGCCGGGCATGCGGCCAACATTTTCGCGATGGACGCTCTGCGCAGGATCGCAATGCAGCCGGCGGGGACCGTCTATGTCCAGTCAGTCGTGGAGGAGGAGTCCACGGGCAACGGTGCGCTGATGACGCATCTTCGCGGCTATAAGGCCGATGCCGTTCTCATTCCGGAGCCGGAGGATGAGAAGCTCGTACGCGCCAATGTGGGCGTTCTTTGGTTCCAGATTGAGGTCCGTGGTCATCCAGTACATGTGCGCGAAATGGGCGCGGGAGCCAATGCGATCGATGCAGCCTATCGGGTGATCGGCGAACTGCGCCGCCTCGAGGCCAACTGGAACAAGCGCAAGAAAGGGCGCCCGAACTTCGAGAACGAGGCTCACCCTATCAATCTGAATGTCGGCAAGATCGAAGGAGGAGACTGGGCGTCGTCGGTACCGTGCTGGTGCCGGCTGGACTGCCGGATCGCTATCTACCCCGGCACTTCAGCGGAGGATGCCGCCCGCGAAATCCGGGAGCGGATCGCGGCCTTCGCGCGGTCCGACGTCTACTTTGCTAATAGTCCACCGCAGGTCACTTTCAACGGTTTCCACACTGAAGGCTACGAACTCGCTCCCGGTTCAGACGCCGAAGCAGTTCTTGCCGCGGCACATCAGTGCGCAACCGGCTCTCCCTTGGAGAGCTTCATGACAGCAGGTTATCTCGACACCCGCGTCTACGCGCTCTACGACGAGATCCCTGCCTTGTGCTATGGTCCGATCTCACAGAACATCCACGGGTTTGATGAACGTGCCAGTATTTCGTCCATCAAGCGCATCACCACGACGATGGCCCTGTTCATTGCGGAATGGTGTGGCGTAGAGCCGATATAGGCTCGCCGCACAACCCGCATCGGCTCGTTCGCATAATCGGTGATTTTCTTGCGACCAACGGCTGGAAACGGGAACGTTGCGGTTGCATCATCCGGCATGGCGGGTGTGGCAGCCTCGAACGTGGAGCAGGATCGGCTTCAGCAACCAAATCCTACGCTGCTTCAGGTGCTTAAGCTACATCCGCCAGCCCTCTCCAGCCGCCTCGTGCATAAGAGCGGCTAGGCAGCCGTCGATGTCGGCGCTGATGAAGACCTTCATTGTTGCAATGTCCCGATCAGATGACGCCCTCTATCAGGAACGGCCCCCGTCGCGACATCGCGCCCTTCAGCAGATCGACGAACTCCCTAACCGTCGTGGCGCGAGCGGCCTCGACGCCCATGCCCTTCGCGATGCTGACCCAATCCAGCGCCGGCTCCTCGATATTGAGCATCCGCTGGGCGTTGCGCCCGAACTCCGTCGCGCCAACGGCCTGCATCTCGCCCTGGAGAATGGCGTATTTCCGGTTAGCGAAGATGATGGTGACGACGTCGAGCTTCTCTCGCGCCTGGGTCCACAGCGCCTGCACCGTATACATGCCGCTGCCGTCGGCCTGAAGGCCGATCACCTTGCGGTCGGGGCAGGCGACCGCGGCCCCCACGGCCAGAGGAATGCCGATGCCGATAGCACCACCCGTCAGGGATAGGAAGTCATGCGGCGGCGAACGATGCGAGAGCCCGAAGAATCTCCTGGCCGAGGTGAGCGACTCATTGCAGATGATGGCGCCTTCCGGCATTAGCTGCGCGACCGCAACCGAGATCGCATCCTCCGTCAGATCCCCGTCCGGCAGGGTCTCCCAGTCGGTGCAGGGCTGCGAGACCGTGACGGGCGCGTCCCGCTTCACGCCGAGCTCGAAGGCGAGCCGCGACAGCACCTCCTTCAGATCGCTCGTCCGCGTCGCCAGGTGGATCACCTCGCACTGGTCCGGAACGAGGCGGCCCGGCTTGCCCGGATAGGCGAAGAACGCGACTGGAACCTGCGCGCCGACCAGGATGAGGCAATCGATATCCTTGAGGGCGTCCAGCGCCACGTCGACCGGATAGGGCACCGTGCCGATCGGCACGCGTCCTGCACCGCGTTCGATGCGCCCGTTCGACATCTGGGCAATGGGACGCACGCCTGTCGCGTCCGCAATGCGGGCCGCCGTCTCCAGTGCATCGGCTCGCAGGGCCTTTCCAGTCAGGAGCAGCGCCGTGCGGCGACTCGATCGGATCGCCTCCACGCTCTTGCGCATGGCGCCTTCGTCGACAGGAGCCGGGGGAGGCAGCGTCGTCCGCTCCACGGGCGTCTCCGGGATCTTGCCCCAGGCCGCATCGGCGGGAAGGATGAGGGTCGCCACGCCGGGCAGCGATATCGCCGCCGTGTAGGCGGCCGCGGTGTCGCGGCCCACATCCTCGGCCCTCTCGATGCGATGGACCCATTGCGACATAGGCCGCGCGAGGCTCTCGATGTCGCTGGTCAGGGGTGCATCATGCCGGAGGTGATAGGTCGCATGGTCGCCGACCACGTTGATCATCGGCGTCGAGGCGCGCCGCGCATTGTGGAGATTGGCGAGCCCGTTGGCGAGTCCCGGACCGAGATGGAGAAGCGTCGCCGCGGGCTTGTCGGCCATTCGGGCATAGCCATCAGCCGCCGCCGTCACGACGCCTTCAAAAAGACCGAGCACGCAGCGCATGCGCGGCTTGCGATCCAGCGCGGCAACGAAATGCATCTCGGATGTGCCGGGATTGGCGAAGCACACGTCGATATCGTTTGCGAGCAACTCGTCGCAAAGGCGGTCGGCACCATTCATGATCTGTGGCGTTCCCTGAAATCTGTCTGTTATGCGTTGGCGGACGCCAGCGCTGCCTTGTGGCGGGCATAAAGCGCCAGCCGCTCCTGAAGGCGCGGATGGATCCCTTCCCCGTTCCGGAAGCGCGTGAAGGCAGGCACGCTCTCGGCGAAATGACAGGCCGCCCGATGACCGGGTTCGATTTCCCGGAGCGACGGAACCTCGGAGCGGCAGCGCTCTTCAGCCAGCGGGCACCGGGTATGGAACCGGCATCCGGAGGGCGGATTGAGCGGGCTCGGAAGGTCGCCTCCGAGGCTCTTCATGGCCGTGCGGCGGGACGGGTCCGGCTCGGGGGCCGCCGCCAGCAGGGCCTGTGTATAGGGATGGCGCGGATTGTCGTAGAGGCTCTTCTTGTCGGCGATCTCGACCACCTGCCCGAGGTACATCACGGCAACCCGGTCCGACACGTGCTTCACGACCGCAAGGCCGTGGGAGATGAAGAGGTAGGTGAGGCCCAACTCCTCCTGGAGATCCTTCAGCAGGTTCACGATCT
>KI912063.1:101267-119449 GCA_000517005.1 Microvirga lupini | reverse complement strand
GACCGGCTCGTCGCAGACGACGAGCCGGGGCGAGACGGACAGCGCCCGGGCAATGCCGATGCGCTGCCGCTGACCGCCGGAGAACTCGTGCGGATAGCGGTCCGCATGATAGGGCGCCAGATCGACGAGGCGCAGAAGCTCGCGCACCCGGTCCCGCCGCGAGACCTTGTCGCCCACATTGTGAACTACCATCGGCTCCGCGATGATCTCCTCGACCGTCATGCGCGGATTGAGGCTCGAATACGGGTCCTGGAAGATAATCTGCATGTCGCGACGCAGGCGCCGCATATCCTGGCGCGTGGCCTTGGTGATGTCCTGGCCGTCGTAGCGGACCGTCCCGGAAGTCGGCTCGATCAGGCGCATGGCAAGGCGCGCCGTCGTGGACTTCCCGCAGCCGCTCTCGCCGACGACGGAGAGTGTCTCGCCGGGCATCAGCTGGAAGCTGACTCCGTCCACCGCGCGCACGGTGCCGACCTCCTTCGGGATGATCAGGCCCTTCTTGATCGGGTAGAGCTTGCGGATGTCGTCCAGCTCGAGGAGCGGCTTGGTCATACGTGTTCCTCCAGCGGGGCTTTCCAGCAGGCGACGGCATGCGCATCCGTCAGGGCTGCGAGAGCGGGCTGCTCGACGCGGCATTCGTTCCCAACAAAGGGGCAGCGCGGGTTGAACCGGCAGCCGGGTGGCAGACGGAAGGGCGGCGGGACGACGCCCGAGATGGCGACGAGGCGATCCACCTCCTCCTCCATCCGCGGCATGGAGCCCATGAGGCCGATCGTGTAGGGGTGCTGCGGGTCCTGAAAGATCCGGCTGACCGGCGCCCGCTCCACCACTTTTCCGGCATACATTACGGCGACCTCGTCGGCGACCTGCGCGACCACGCCGAGATCGTGGGTGATCAGGATGATCGCCATGCCGGTCTCGGTCTGCAACTCCCGCAGCAGTTCCAGGATCTGCGCCTGGATCGTGACGTCGAGCGCCGTCGTCGGCTCGTCCGCAATCAGGAGATCAGGCTTGCAGACGAGCGCCATCGCAATCATCACGCGCTGGCGCATGCCGCCGGAGAGCTGGTGCGGATACTCGTCGAAGCGACGCTCAGGTGACGGGATGCGGACCTTGCGCAAGGCCTCGATCGCCTCCTCCTTCAGGTGCGCAGGCGTCTCCTTGCGGTGCGCGCGCAGCGCTTCGACGATCTGGAAACCGACCGTATGAACTGGGTTGAGGCTCGTCATCGGCTCCTGGAAGATCATCGAGATGCGGTTCCCGCGCAGGTCCCGCAGGCTCGCCGGCGGCAGCTTCGTCAGGTCGGTTCCGCGGAACAGGACCTGTCCCTCCGCGATCCGACCAGGCGGCGGCACGAGGCCCATAACGGAGAGGGACAGCATGCTCTTACCGCTGCCGCTCTCGCCGACGATCCCAAGCGTCGCTCCTCTTTCGACGGAGAGCGAAATGCCGTCCACGGCGTGGATTACCCCGTTGCGGGTGTTGAAGGCCGTGACGAGCCCGCGGATGTCGAGAATGGGTTCAGACATGCCGTCTCCGTTACGCGAGCGGGAAGGTCAGGGGCGAATAGGCGCTGACCGGGCGGTTGGCGTAATCGCGGGAGGGAGCAATTTCCTCCGTCCGTCTTTGGGCTTCGGACAACCGCAGGGCAGCCTCTTCATAATCCAGGGTCAGCACCCTGCCTCCGTCCACCACCCGGCGGCCATCGATGAACACCATGTCGACTGCGCGTTCGGCCGCAGCGTAGATGAGGCTTCGGACCGGGTCACGGACCGGCTGCATCATGGGATGCGTGACGTCGACGAGCACGAGATCCGCCTTGCAGCCCGGCGCAAGGCGGCCGATGTCGTTGCGCAGCAGGGCACGGGCTCCGCCGACTGTCGCTGCTTCGAAGAGATCGGTGGTCGTGAGGGTCCTGGGGTTCTCCGCCATCAGCCTCGCCACATAAGCCACATGGCGCATCTCTTCGAGCATGTTGTGCGGATAGGTGTCGGTGCCGAGCCCGATATTCACGCTGGCCCGGCGATAGCGGCCGAAATCCTTCAAGGCTATGCCTCGTCGCATGAAGACCGTGGGGCAATGGGCCACGGACGTCCCGGTCTCGGCCAGAATGGCGAGATCATCGCGGCTGTGCCAGCCGGTGCGTGGATAATCGTCCAGGAAGATGCCGTGGCCGATGATGCTGGAATTGCCCAGTACACCCAGGCTTTTGAGCCACTGGATCGGGCTTAGTCCGTGGCGGCGGGTGATCTCGTGGAACTCGACCGTGGACTGCGCCGCATGGATCTGCCAAGGCAGCCCGCGCCGTTCCGCCTCCACGTGGCTGTCGCGGATCAGGTTAGGCGTGCAGGTATCGATCTGGGACGGGCTGACCATCCCGAAGAGGCGGCCGCTCGGATGAGCTTGGGCCTTATCGATCAGGTCAAAGGCCTGTTCCATGGCCCTCTCGCCGGCCTTTTCGTCCCACTGATACTCCACGAGGTAACCGTTGCGGGTGCCCCAGGCGGCGGAACGGAACATGGGCGCCATGTAGATGCGCAGGCCGCTTTGCGCCGCCAGGTCGAGCCAGTCCGGATGAGCGCCGGACATATCGGTGAGCGTGGTCACCCCGGAGAGGAGAAGCTCCGAATAGGCGACGCGCATGCAATCGGCCACCGCCTCAGGTTCGGGCCTTAGGATCGTCATGTACTCGTAGAGCGACGAGTTGTAGAGGGCGGGCGAGCCGAGTTCGTCGAGGAGGCCCTTGTTCAGGGGCTCGCTCGAGGGATGGGAGTGAATATTGACGAGACCGGGCATGACCATGCGTCCCGCCCCATCGATGATTTCGTCGGCGGGGCCTTGATAGCCCCGCCCGACAAAGATGATCTCACCGCTCCCGAATGCGACGTCGCCGCCCTGGATGTAGGTATGCTTGTTGCGATCAGCGTCCCATCCGACGACGAAGAACGCATTTTTGATCACGGTGATGGTCATGGATGTCGCTCCGTCCCTTGCGTTCAGCGCTTCAGTGTGATGTCGAGGCCCTTGTAGAGGCCGGCCCCGTAAACGCCGTGCGGACGAGCCCCCTCGACTCGGTCCCCCGTGACCAGCCACATCGGCTCGGACACCAGCGGCACCCAGACGCTCGCATCGATGAGCTGCTGCTGGACGGCCGCATTGGCGCCCTTGCGTGTCGCGTCGTCTGTCGCGGTCGTGGCGGTGGCGAGAAGCTGGTCGGTCTTCTCGTTCTTCCAGTTCATCCGGTTCGGCGTCGGTGTCTGGGTGCTGCGGAAGTAGAGGTTAAGAGCCTCATTCGCCGTCACGTACGGATACGACATGTAGAAGGCGTCGAATTCCTGCGTCGCGAGCTTGCCCCAGCCTACCGTGGCGTCCCAGAGTTGGATCTTCATGTCGATACCGATCTTGCGCAGGTCTGCCTGCATGGCCTCGGAAATGCGCGGGTTGACGGCGTTGCGCAGTCCATAGACGGTGAACGTCGCTTTCTGCCCGTCCTTCTCGCGGATGCCGTCGGATCCGACCTTCCAGCCCGCCTCGTCGAGGAGCTTAGCGGCCGCCGCGGAATCGAACTTCGGCATTAGGTCGGCCGACTTCGCATCATAGTCCAGAACGTTTGGGTTCAGGAGCGACTGCATGGGCGTGCCCTTGCCGAAATACACGGCCTTGGCGATGGCGTCCTTGTTCGTCGCCATGTTGACAGCCCGGCGGATGGCCTCGTCCTTCACCACCGGCTTGTCCACCTTGAAACCCATGAAGGCGTCATAGATGTAGTTTTTCTGCTGCTGCACCTTCATGCCGGGCACGCGGGAGATCGTGTCGATGGCGATGTAGGGCATGTAGTAGGTCGCGTCCGCCTGCTTGGCCTGCATGGCAGCCATCAGGGTGTTCTGCTCCGGGATGACCCGCCACACGATCTGCTCGACCTGCGGCTTCGGATTCTTGTAGATCTCTGGCCCCCAGGCATAGTGGGGGTTCTTCCTCATCACGAAATCTTGGCGCGGCGTCCAGCTCACCCAGCAATAGGGGCCGGTGGCGTTGAAGCCCTGCACGCCGAAGTTCTCGCCGAGCTTCTCGACGCTCTCCTTGTCGATGATGGACGCAAACGACAGGCCGAGTTGGAACATCAGGTCGGCATAGGGCTCCTTCAGCTCATAGACGACCGTGTAATCGTCTTCTGCCCTGATGTCCTTGACCGGCCCGCCGCGGAAGGAGACGGGCGATTTGGAGGCGGGATCGGTCCAGCGCTTGAGGGAATAGACCACGTCCTCCGCCTTCATCGGACGACCATCGCAGAACTTCACGTCCTCGCGGAGCTTGAAGGTATAGGTCTTGCCGTCCTCGGAGATCGTCCAGGATTCCGCGAGCAGCGGCTTGATGGTCTTCATGTCGAAGTCGATGCTCACCAGCGTGTCGGCGAGCATGTAGATGATCTCCGCAGCGGCGGTCGCGGTGGAGCGGATCGGGTCGTACTTGTCGGCGTCGATGACGCGCAGGATAATGAGCGCATTGCCCTGTTGCGCGACGGCCGGGAAGGATCCGACCGTGAGCGCAGCCGCGCCGGCGATGAGCAGGGATTTCAAGGCTTTAGACATTCTCTGGTTCTCCTCTGGCAGTTTATTTGTTGAGCTTCGGGTCAAGCGCGTCCCGGAGCGCGTCACCAAGAACATTGAACGCAAGCACGATGATGAAGATGAGCAGGCTCGGCAGAACCGAGACATGCGGCGCGAAGAATAGGAAGTTGCGCCCGTCCGCCGCCATGGCGCCGAGTTCCGCGGTTGGCGGCTGGGCGCCCAGGCCGATGAAGGACAACGCGGCTCCGAGAAGGATGACTTGACCGAAGCGCAGTGTGACGAACACGAAGATCGACGAGAGGCAGTTCGGCAGGAGGTGCTTCAGGATGAGGCGACTGTCGCTCATGCCGAGAGAGCGGGCGCTCTCCACATAATCCTGCTGCATGACAACGATCGCGGCGCCACGGACGACGCGGGCCATGAGCGGCACGGTGGCGATTGACAGGGCGATGATCACGGCCATCAGCCCCGGCCCGAAGATCGCCGCGATAGCGAGCCCGAAGAGAATGGCCGGGAAGGACAGGAGCACGTCCATCAGCCGCATCAGAAGGCCGGACAGGCGCGGATAATAGGCGGCCGCGAATCCGACGACGGCTCCGATGCCGCAGCCGAAGGCCACTGCCGCGAAGCCGATCAGGAGCGTGGTCCTCAGGCCGTAGAGCAGGCGGGTGATCATGTCGCGTCCCTGGCCGTCGGTTCCGAGAAGGGCGAGCTCCCCCGGCGGCTGCAGCGTGAGGGCGAGGTCGCCGCCATAAGGATCTCCCGGCGCCAGCCACGGCGCGAACAAGGCCGCAAGCAGGATAAGGACCACCGTGAGCAGGGCCACGCAGGCGCTTGGCTCCCGCAGCAGGAGAAGGAGGACCGACGGGCGACGGACGATCCGCTCGGCCTCGGACTGCTGCACGCTTGCGGAATTTTGTGGGATCACGACGCCGTCGCTCATGCGCCCCTCACTCTCGGATCAAGCACTGCGTAAAGGACGTCCACGGCCAAGTTCACGAGGATGAAGCCGAGCGAGAGGACGATGATGGTTCCCTGCGCCATGGGCAAGTCGCTGGAGAGAATCGCGCCGACCGCAAGCCGGCCGATGCCCGGCCAGCTGAACACGGTCTCCGTCACCACCGCACCGCCGAGCAGGAAGCCGATCTGAAGGCCGATGAGCGTCACCACCGGCACCAGAGCGTTGCGCAGGGCATGCCGCGACACCACCGTGCGCTCCGGCAGGCCTTTCGCGCGCGCGGTGCGGACGTGATCGGCTCCCAGGACGTCGAGGACCGACGATCGGGTCATGCGGGCAACCGGGCCGACGAAGACGCCGCCGAGCGTGATCGCCGGCATGATGACGGCCTTGAATCCTTCCCAGGTCCAGATCGGTCCGGGGCGCCCGGTAAAGGGCAGGATCTGATACTGGAAGCCGAGGAACCAGATCAGGGTCAGGCCGAGGAAGAAGACCGGGATCGACACGCCCGCTACGGACGCCGCCATGATGATGCGGTCGAGAAAGGTGCCGCGGTAATAGGCCCCGACAGTTCCCATCGCGATGCCGAGCGGAATGGCCCAGACGAGCGAGGCGAGCATCAGCTCGAGCGTCGGGCCGATGGTTGTTCCGAGTTCCTGCGTGACCGGAACGTTGTTGATGATCGAAACCCCGAGATCCCCCTGGAGCAGCCGTCCGATATAGATAAAGAACTGCTTCCAGAGCGGCTCGTTGAGGCCGAGTTCCTGACGGATCGCCTCGATCACCTCCATGCTGGCGGTCGGGCCCGCGCGCACGATGGCCGGATCCGTCGGCACGACCTGCATGAGGAAGAAGCCGAGGAGGAGAACACCGAAGAGAACGGGAACCGCGAGGAGCAGTCGCTCGAGCGTGTGACGCAGCATCACAGACCGTCCTATTCCGCCGCGGTGGCGAGTTGGCCCTCTCGGTCGTAGACCACCTTGCCGTTAAGGATCGTCATGTCGCAGCGGGCATCCTTCTCGACAGTCTCCGGCGTGACGGCGAAGACGTCGTGCGACAGGATCGCGATGTCGGCGAGTTGTCCGGGGACCAGGCGGCCCAGATCGGCCTCGGCGAACTGCGTGTAAGCGCCGCAGTAGGTGTAGGCGTGGACCGCCTCCTCCATCGTGAGCTTCTCGCCTCCGCCAATCTCCGTGTGGCGCTTGGTCTGCCGTGTCACCATGGTGAAGAGGTTCTGGAACGGATTGGTGGCGCAGACTGGAGCGTCTGAGCTCGCAGCCGGGTGGAGGCCAGCGTCGAGCCACTTCTTCATCGGATAGGCGGCGCTCGCACGATTCTCGCCGAGATTGTGCACGTAGAGGTCGCCGAACTCATACATGAAGAGGGGCTGCGGCACAGGCTCGATTCCCGCCGCCGCCATGCGGGCCATATGTCCGTCCGTGAGGAAGCCGCAATGCTCGATCCGGTGACGGCGGCCGGTGATGGGCTGCTCCGGCGTTCCGGCCTTCTCGATTCCGTAGAGCACCTGCTCGATCGCCGCGTCGCCGATCGCATGGATTGCGAGCTGGTACCCGAGCTTGTGGTAATGCGCGAGGTAGCCGTGCATCTCCGCATCTGTGTAGCAGAAGATGCCGCGGTTCTCCGGGTCGCCCACGATGTACGGCTCACTCATGGCGGCGGTCAGCCCGCCAGCGCTGCCGTCGCCGAAAACCTTCATGGCGCCGTAGCGCAGGAAGCCGACCTCACGGCCGAAGCGGTAGCCAGCCGCGTGAGCCTCGTCGCCGATCCCGTCGGCGTTGCCGTAGATGCAGACCCAGGTGCGCACGGGCAGCCGATTGGTGCGAGCTGCCTCCTCATAGGCAGCGATTTCGTCCATGCCTGCCTGCATGCCCACGGCGGCGTCCATAACGCTCGTGAAGCCCTGCGAGAGCATGTAATCTCCCGCCCGCTCAATCGCCGCGACGAGCTCGTCCTTCGACGGCTTCGGCATCGCGTTCACGATGAGGCGCATGGCGAGTTCGGCCACGAGACCGGTGAGCTTGTTGTCGCGACGCTCGATCAGGCCTCCGTCGGGGCTCGGGGTGTTGTGGCCGATTCCGGCTTCGCGCATCGCCAGGGTGTTGATGACGCCCACATGGCCGCAGGTGCGCTTGATGTAGACGGGATTGTTCGGAGCCACGCGATCGAGCTCCTCGGCAGTGGGATGGCGTCCCTCCGCAAGTTCGTTGTGATCGTATCCACGGCCGGTGATCCATGCGCCTGCGGGCTTCGACTTCGCGGCCTCGCCGATGCGGCGCAGGAGCTCGTCCATGGTGGTGACGCCCTCCTCCGGACGCAGGTTCACCTCCTGCATCCCGAGCCCGAGCGGAAGGAGATGCATGTGTGCGTCGTTCAGACCGGGGATGGCCACGCGTCCAGCGAGATCGATCATGCGGGTCGAGGGACCGCGCAGGGCCTCCACATCGGCCGCGCTGCCGGCCGCCAGAATGCGGTCGCCTCCGATTGCGAGCGCCTCGACGAATCCCTCCGCGAGGCCCGAAAAGATTCTGCCTCCGGAGATGATCGTATCAGCCTTCTGCATTTTCCCTCTCCCGTGTCGGCAGAGCTTCCTTGAGCGGAGCGTCTGCGCAGTAATCGTGTTCCGTTTCCGGTGAAGCGAAGAGCTGGCGTGTGGGTGCGGCTCGCGAGAGCGGCAGGCGCCGAGCCCGGAATCCGTCAGATCGTCCGAATGCGATGTCCCGGCGAGGCAGATGCGTGGGGAGCCGCACGAAACGCCAGAGTTGGCATGTCCGTCGCAAGTTCAGGGTCTCGCCCGATCATGAAGCCCATTGAAATCTTCCCGCCATATTCGGATTATTGTGTTCCCTAACGTAAGAGTTGCTCAAGATTCTGAGCATGGCAATCAACTCCTAGTAGCAAGCACTCACCTCGGTGACGATTTTTTGCCCAGAGGCAATGCATAAAGCCGGCGAAATGCCTGTGAGGAGGCATGCGCCCTCTGGCGGCGCTTTCTCTCACCGATGTATAGAATTTTGAGCGGATCGGACCTGGTGGCGGATCGCGCCTCACTTCACGTGCCGAGGAGCAGACATTCATGACCACGGTTCTCGACGCCTTGCTCACGGAACTCGGAACGGAATGCGTCAGGACCGGGCGCGACATTCCCGACAGGAATTTCGGCGACGCGAGCGGCGCCAGACAGCATTCGCCCCTCGCCCTACTCCTTCCGCGCTCGACCGAGGAGGTGTCACGTTGCCTGGCAATCTGTCACGCGCACGGCTACAGGGTCGTTCCGCAGGGCGGCATGACTGGTCTGGCAGGCGGTGCGAATCCCCAGGAGAATGAGATCGCTCTTTCGCTCGAGCGGATGGCCGGCGTGGAGGAGATCGACCGCGACAGCGCCACGCTGACGGCACTCGCGGGCACGCCTCTCACGGTCATCCAATCCGCTGCAGAGGAAGCGGGCTTTCTGTGCGGCATCGATCTCGGCGCACGCGGCACGTGCACCATCGGCGGGAATGTTGCGACCAATGCCGGTGGCAACCAGGTTCTCCGCTACGGCATGACCCGCCGCAACGTGCTAGGTCTCGAAGTCGTTCTGGCGGACGGCCGCGTTCTGCGATCGCTCAACAAGATGATGAAGAACAATGCCGGTTACGACTGGACGCAACTGTTCATCGGCAGCGAAGGAACGCTCGGCATCGTCACCCGCGTCGTGCTCCCGTTGCACCCGCGCCCGAAAGGTCTCGCGTCCGCGCTCTGCGCCGTCGACAGCTTCGGGGACGCGCTTGCGGTGCTGCGCCGATTCGACAGCCGCTTTCCCGGCCGGCTTCTTGTCTTCGAAGCGATGTGGCGGGAATACATGGACGTCGCGATCGACCGCTCGCGTCTCGCTCAGCCTTTCGCCGACCGGCACGAGATCACGCTGCTGATCGAGGCCGCGATGGGCGATGATCCCGGAGCGGAGGATGCTTTTGCCGAAGCCCTCGCCGAATTTATCGACGAGGGCTTGATCAAGGACGCCCTGATTGCGCAATCGGGCAGCGACCGTAAGAAGTTCTGGGCCTATCGCGAGGCCAACTACGAGTTCGGTCGTGTCCTTCCCGAGGGATCGCATTTCGACGTGAGCATTCCCCTCTCCCGCATGGCGGAGGCCGTCGATCTGCTGCGGCAGCGCTGCGCCGCTCGCTGGCCGAACGCGGCGCTCATCGTCTTCGGTCACGTGGCGGACAGCAACATTCATCTGTCGCTGTGCGACGAGAGCTACGACGACGCCGTGGGCCGGGCGATGAACGAGGTCGTCTATGGCGTCGTCGCAGAGGTGGGCGGCACCATCTCTGCCGAGCACGGCATCGGGGTCATTAAGCGTCCCTATCTCGGGATGAGCCGCACCGAGGCGGAGCTCGACCTGATGAGAACGCTCAAGCACGCGCTCGACCCGAAGGGAATCCTCAATCCGGGCCGAATCCTCGCATCGGCATGATGCATTTCATGCCGAAATTGAGAAAGCCTCAGGGCGCTTGATCTCGATCTCGATGAACGCGATCGGGTGGTCGGAGCCGTTCATGACGTCGTGCTCGATCCCGGGTTTGCGGGAATAGGCCTGTCCCGCCACGAGCGGCACGTCGGTGGCGTCCTCACCGTTGTGAATGCGAAGCGTCCCGTCGACCAGCATCACGACGAAGTACGGCCATTCGTGACGGTGCCACCCGGTCACGGCGCCGGGAGCGAACTCCCACCGCGTGATCCGGACGTCGGCGTCATCCTGCTGGACTGTTGGAACAGCCGGAACGGTGCACTTGAAGCTCATGATCTCCCTCTCCCTTTCTGGATGGTTCTTTCGTCGGCTGCAGCTCCGGTTTCAGCGATCCGCACGCTCAACCAGAGCATGCAGCAGGACATTGGCGCCGGGCTCTATGTCCTCCGAAGCGGCGTATTCGGCATTGTTGTGGGTGATGCCATTGCGGCACGGCGTGAAGATCATCGCGGTCGGGCAGATCCTGGCGAGGAAATATGCGTCGTGGCCCGCCTGGCTGGGCAGATCGCGATGGGAATATCCGAGGGCGCCGGCACGGGCCCTGATCGAGCGGACGATTGCGTCGCCGAAGATTTGGCCGCCCCAGGTCCAGCGGTCCAGGATCTTCGCCTCGCAGTCCGCACGCCCGGAGGCGGCTTCGATTGTCGCGACGACCTTGTCGGCCATGCTGTCCGCCTTGGGCGGATCGTCGTGACGCACATCGCAGACGGCCTGCGACCAGTCGGGCGGCGGCCGCCTCTCCGCCGCTCGACGCGAACTCCCAGCCGATGTCATCGACGCCGACGAGCAGCCGCGCGGCGGCGACCAGGGCGTTGCGCCGCTTCTCCATCGACCACGGCCCGGGATGGGCGGTTTCGCCGTGGAACTCGACAAGGAACCCGTGCGAGCGATAGGCGTGGGTGACGATCCCGACCTGGACCTTCTCCGCATCGAGGATAGGACCCTGCTCGATATGGAGCTCGAAATAGGCATCGGGAACGAGCCCGCTCGCGGGCGCGGATCCACGATAGCCGATGCGCTGGAGCTCGCTGCCGAAGGTCGCCCCGTCGTCGGAAGGCCGCTCGTCCACCCACTCCACGGCATATTCCCCGGCGAAGCAGCCTGAGGCGAGCATGGGGGCGAGAAGCGCGCCCTCCTCGTTCGTCCAGTTCACGATCTCGATCGGGCACCGGGTGACATGCCCCAGATCGTTGAGCGTGCGGACCACCTCAAGTCCGCCGAGCACGCCGAGAATGCCGTCGAAGCGCCCGCCGTTGGCCTGCGTGTCGAGATGACTGCCCACCAGCACCGGCGGTAGGTCGTCTTCCCACCCGGCGCGCCGCCCGAAGATGTTGCCGACCTCGTCGATAGACACCGTAAGACCGGCCTCGCGGCACCAGCCGACGAAGAGATCGCGCATCTCCCGGTCGGCATCGCTCAGAGCAAGCCTAGACAATCCGCCTTCCCGTCCGACTCCGATTCCGGCGGGCCGGTTGAAATCGGCGAGGAGGCGGTCCAGGTTGATCCCCGCATCCGGAGTAAAGGTCATTGGCGGCCTCCCTGGCGGGGAGCCCGCCAATGATGTGCGGTAGGTCTTAGGCTGCGGTGGTGAGGGCGGAGCCGACGACCTCGCCGAGCGCCTCCTCCAGGATGTCGAGTCCTTCGCGGGCCTGCTCGAACGGGATCGTGAGCGGCGTGAGGATGCGGATGATGTTCGCGTCCACGCCGCAGGAGAGGAGGATCAATCCCTTCTCCTGCGCCTTCACCACGAGCGCGGAGGTCAGCGCGGCATCCGGCTCCCGGGTGTGGCGGTCCTTCACCAGCTCGATCGCGATCATGGCGCCGAGGTTGCGCACGTCGCCGATACAGGAGAATTCGTTGCGCTGGGCAAGAGCCTCTAACCGCTCGCGGAAGAGGTTGCCGAGCTCGAGCGCGCGATCGCAGAGCTTGTCGCGCTCGATCACATCGAGCACCGCGCGGGACGCAGCGACGCCGATCGGCGAGCCGCCATAAGTCCCGCCGAGGCCGCCTGGCCCGGCCGCATCCATCAGCTCCGCCCGTCCGGTCACGGCGGCGAGCGGGAAGCCGCCGCCCAACCCCTTCGCCATGGTGACGAGGTCCGGCACGACTCCGGCATGCTCGATGGCGAACATCTTGCCGGTACGGGCGATTCCGGTCTGGATCTCGTCGGCGATCAGGAGGATGCCGTGCTGGTCGCAGATCGCGCGCAGGCCGCGCAGGAACTCCGGAGGCGCGATGTAGAAGCCGCCCTCCCCCTGCACCGGCTCGACGATGAAAGCGGCGACGCGGGACGGATCCACGTCGGACAGGAAGAGGTCCCGCACGCCGGACAGAGCGCGCTCGACGTCGATGCCGTGATAGGTCTTCGGATAGGGCGCGTGATACACCTCCGCCGGGAACGGCCCGAAGCCTTTCTTGTAGGGGGCGACCTTGCCGGTGAGTGCCATGCCCATCATGGTGCGGCCATGGAAGCCCCCGCTGAACGCGACGATGGCGGAGCGGCCGGTGGCGGCGCGGGCGATCTTGACCGCGTTCTCCACAGCCTCCGCGCCGGTCGTGACCAGCATCGTCTTCTTGTCAAAGCTGCCGGGCGTCAGCCCGTTCAGCCGCTCGGCGAGGCCGATATAGCTCTCGTAGGGAGCCACATGGAAGCAGGTATGGGTGAAGGCCCCCGTCTGGGCCCGGACGGCCGCCATCACGTCGGGATGGCGATGGCCGGTGTTCAGAACCGCGATGCCGGCCGCGAAGTCGATGTAGCGCTTGCCGTTCACGTCCCAGAGCTCTGCATTCTCGGCCCTCGCGACGTAGAGGTCCTTCGTCGCGACGCCGCGGGGCACGGCGGCTTTGTGGCGGGCCCCGAGGGTGGATGTTGCGCTCATCAGGAGACTCCCGGTATTCACTGAATAGATCATTGTTGGACAATCGCAGCTTTGCTTAAAATTTTGAGCATGGCAAGATGCTCCCGAAGTGACACGGAGGGTCAATGGAATTTGATGTTGGAGCGAGGCTGAAAGAAATCAGGCTTGCCGCCGGTCTGTCCCAGCGCGATCTGGCGATCCGCGCCGGCGTGACCCATGGCCTGATCTCGATGATCGAGCAGAACCGGAACAGCCCCTCCGTGGCCTCCTTGAGAAAGATTCTCGGCGGCGTCTCGATGACCATGGCCGACTTTTTCCAGGAGACGACGCGGGAGAAGCACAAGGTCTTCTACGCGCCCGACGAGCTGATCGATCTCACGTCCAAGCTCGGCAGCATCTACGGCAAGACGAACAAGCGCATGACCCTCCGCCAGGTCGGGAATGCGCGGGAGCACGGGCTCCAGATCCTTCACGAGCGCTATGAGCCCGGCGCCGATACGGGTCCGACGATGCTGGAACACACCTCCCACGAGGGCGGCATCGTCATCTCGGGCGAGCTTGAGGTCACCGTCGGCGACCAAATCCAGGTCCTGCGGGCGGGCGACGCCTATCTCTTCGACAGCCGGATCCCCCACCGCTTCCGCAACATCGGCACTGAGATCTGCGAAGTGGTCAGCGCCTGCACGCCGCCTTACCTCTAAATGCCGCCATCTGGGGCTGGTGCTGGATAGAATTTTGAGCATGATGGAGCCAGAGCTCATCATGAAGGCCAGCGCGGAGGCACCAGATCCATGTAAGAATACTTGTCCTTCTATATCGACGGTCGCTGGGTCCGGCCGGCAGGCCGCTCGACTCTCGACGTCATCAACCCCGCCGACGAGGAGGTCTTCGCCAGGATCTCGCTCGGCACGGCGGAGGATGTCGACCAGGCCGTCGGCGCAGCGCGCGTTCGCGTCCTATTCCCGGACCAGCCGCCAGGAGCGCATAGACCTCCTTGGAGAGCATGAGGTTTTGTGGGACAGTTAGGCGGCTGACTGGCTAGCGCGGCTAACATTGTCGTTCATCAGGCCGGGATACCATTGCTCGAATGCGGTACGCTGCGAGCCATCCAGAGTCCTGGTCCGCGTCTGCAGGGCAGGGAACGGCAGCAGGTCATGCGGATTGCGCGGCTTGAGGACACCTCGTTTCCCTATCAGTCCCGAGCCGCTGTCGTGTCGCCGTGGGGGCTACCCCATCCCATGGCTCTCCTGAAGAATCGTTTGTCGTCGGGAGCGGCCTTGTAGGAAACGGACGCTGCGGGCAGCCAAGTTGCCCGCGATTTGTCTGAGACCCCCGTCGGCCGTGCGCCGGCGCCTGTGCCATGCAGGACACGCCTTGTCGTTGCCGCATCTTTAATGCTCCGAACCTAACCAACACTCGGGCTGCCGAAGCGGATCTTGGGGTGATAATTCCTATTATCACTCCTTAGAGGTGAACTATTTCAGGGCAACAGCCCCTCAAGGCCCACCTCTGGAAGGAGACGCAGTGACCACCCGACTTGTGGAAATCCTGGACCGCGATGCCGCTATCATGAGAGCCAAGATGGCTGAAATCATGCCGACCGCCGTCGGTGAAGCACAGCAAGCTCGCGAGTTAATGATTTTGCTTCATACGGCGCTCTTCGTCATCCAGCGAGATGCGACCAGCTCTGCCGAAGAGTTGCGAGACTTCGCCGGTCAAGTCATCGACCGAACCAGGAGCACCAGGCAGTAGCAGTCGAAATAATCCTGTGAGTTCCCGGTAACTTAATTCTTTGCGCAGCCGATGGTAACGCCAATCGGCTATCGAGGAGGCTTGGAATTACACCGAAAGCCACCGCGACTGCCGGATAAGGGAATGTTTCGCTACCTCTGGAGACATAAGAGCTTCAGCCTCGCACTGATCGCAGCCTTCATCATTGGAGTGTATCTCCAACCCGTTGCCGCCTGGTCCGGGCTTGCGGTCCTGCTGTTCCTACGTCTGACGAAGGTTCACTCGCTTCTGCTGATCTTTAATCTGACAGACAGGGCCGCGTTGAAGCACGTCCGGACCCTGGCCACCAAACGGGCCCATATGATCGCTCCGGACGAATATGGGAATGTGTCCGAGGAGACTTGGGACAAGCACCTCAACACTTTCATCAAGAAGACCCTCCTGCCTGAATTCCAGCGAAGGAAGATCGATCACCTGCTGGCGAAGGACTCGAAGTGGTACGCCACCCGTCTCAGGACGCGGATCAATCGGATCATCGATCGCCACCAACCAGCGGAGCCGGCGATCGAATTCGACAATACGATGACCGGCAGGGAGTTTGAACTCTACTGCCGCGAAATCCTGCATGATGCTGGCTGGCAGGCCGCCCTGACCCCCGGATCAGGAGACCAGGGCGCTGACATCATTGCGGAGAAGGAGGGCCGGCGAGTTGTGATTCAGTGCAAGTTCTACAATGGCACTGTCGGCAATAAGGCAGTGCAAGAAGCCTATGCCGCCGCTGCCTTCCAGGATGCGCCTTATGCAGTCGTGGTCACAAATTCGGTGTTCACCAAGTCGGCACACCAACTCGCCCACAAGAACGGCGTGCTGCTGATGCACCACACAGATCTCCCGCGGCTTGAGCTGATTGTTAGCAGCGGGGCTGGCTCCCTCTGATACAATATTCCATTCAGTCCCCTGATGCCTTGAGGAAGTCGTCGATCGACAACTGCGCCGGATTGGCTGCCTTCGCCTTCGGCTTCTTTGGCCCTTCCTCAACCCCCGTCGCAACAGGCTGCTTGCGAGGAATAGGCGTATCCTCGGATTGTGTCCGCTTCATCCGCGCTTTCGCCTTGTCCCGCGCCTGAGCTTCCTCGGAATTCGAACTCTCAATGAGCCATTTCCCTCGGCGAATGACCTCATTCACCCGACCTTGATTGATCCCAAGCTGGAAGGCGATCTCCTGCTGGGTCATGTCAGTGGTGTTGTGAAGCTCGAGGACCTTGCGGGCAAGCTCTGGGGTCATTTTTCGTCCGGAGATCCGACGAGCCGGTGCAATCGACCGCGTCTTCTTCTCCTCCTTGCGCATCCTATCGAGAATGGCCAAAGCCATATGCATACCTTGGGCGCGCAGGGCTTCCTCGAATTGCTTCAGCGTAGCCAAAAGAGAGACTCCTGAACTCCTGCCCCGATGGACTCACACCGGTTCAGACTGACTTTCGAAAGACGAAGAGGTGGTAAGACGATCTCCATGCCCCGGATGGGCTAGCCGATTTAAGCCGACCCCAAACAGAATAGAGTCCATGATTCGCGTTTTTCAAGATCGGGAATGCAACTTGGTTGTTGATTTGTTCTAATGCACTCTCTGTCGCCCGGACCACGCTCCAAAGACCAGCAATGTGCGGCGTGAACAAAAATCAGCTTTGATCTCATGCAGAAAGAATACTGGTCTACCGTCTCAACTTGTAGGTGGTGATAAACCCAACTTTTTGGGTATCGGTCTATTGGTTAAGCAACCAGAGAGGTGTCTCCGGAGACCTGATCTCACGGCCACTGCTGCACGATATCCAAATACAGATGATTGAACAGGCTATCGGATCCATGCCCGATAATGTGGCGGTTCGGTAGTGCGGTTTGACAGAACGACACGCCAACTAGGCGGCGTTCCACTAGGTCATATCTGCCATCTTGATTTTGCCGGATGAAGATGCGCCTCATGCCGCCGTAACTGGTGGGAAGGGTAAGTTGGCTGCCGGGACGAGGCTCCAGTGCAATCAGATCCAGACCGCCAGTTCCTAGACTTGTCGAAATAAATTGGCCGACGTTGATCAGGCCTTCTACCGATAAGGCGATCCGGTTCTCCCGTTGAGATGCCGGAGGGGTCAACTCGGCTACAACCCCGCCGCGGCCTCGACTGATAAGACGTTCGCAGGATAAGGATTTCCAGCCCTTTTCGCTTGAAGATCAGGATCGAGGATTGAACCTTTCGCCCCAAATCCTGCCATGTACTCTTCGGGAACGGGAAGAAACGCCAGGTCCCTACCCGGTTGTCCCAGGTGATCATACCAACAGATCGCTTTCGGGATTAGGCCGGTAATCGGAAATCCCAATTCGGTTTCTTTGGCGACTTCCTTCGCAACGTGACCACACGTAAGGATACCCTGCGCTGTTCTGGTCTTAACTAGGGTCCCGGAGCCCAGAGGTTCAGGAATTCCCGAGCTCATTTTTATGAAGCCGATGGTCGAAAAACCGATATGTGCTCAGCATTGGAACTACATCGATTTGGGCTGATGGCATCCTCGCACTCCCGAAACCTGTTGATCGCATCTCACTTGTGTCGGCAGGTCTGAACATGGGGCGAACCAAATTCGCCCACGTCATCCCGAACATCTAATCACCTCTCGGATCAGACACCGTTCGTGGGGCCGTTCACATGATCCTTCAGCGTGTTGGACGGAGTGAATGTGGCGACACGACGAGGCTCAATTGGCACCTCCGCCCCGGTTTTTGGATTGCGGCCCACCCTCTCGCCTTCCTCCCGAACTGTGAAATTCCCAAAGCCGGAGAGTTTCACGTTCTCGCCGCACTCCAATGTATCGCAGATCTCGGTGAGTACCTGCTCGGCTAATCCGACCGCCTCATGCTTGGGCAGTCCGACAGCCTGGACCACTGCTTAGGCCAGATCGGCTCGAGTCACGTTCCTGCTGGTCATCCGCTCATCCCACTATCTTAAGGATACCCTCTCCAGGGGCGTGCCCTAAGGGGGATATTTCTCCTCAAGCTGGAACACAAGCGCTTTCAGGGGCTCTGGCATGTCGGCCGCGAGGACATCATCGTACAGACACCTCAAGGAGTGCCCGATGACGAAGACCACCTGCTCCTGCGAAAAGGTCAAGCGGTTGGGGATGTCACGCGACCAATCCCGAGTGTTACTCTGCTGCATGGCATAGTACTCATGGCTGTGCCCTGCATTGCCCCTGATGAACCTATGTGATCCGGCAACTCACGCCGACGGAGCCGGTTCCAGCGTGAGCTTAGGAAGCTGGACGCTCGTTTCTTTTCAGTTGCGCTGGAACCATTGCAGTTCCCACGCCTTGGTCCTTCGACGGCTACTCAACTGGATTGCGTTAGTACGCCATCAAACACGGGATTTGCCGACTGCTCTCGTGGGTTCTTAAACAGCAGCCAAATCCAGACTGCCCGCGAGCCCCGCACCCGCCTCGGCTCTGACATCAGGGAGGCTAGGATAGTGCAACCCCCAGGGCTGAAGC
>KI912063.1:77871-101167 GCA_000517005.1 Microvirga lupini | reverse complement strand
TCAAAACAGATGGTGACTTCGTGTCACTCAGGGCCTTTTCCCTCGCTGGAATGGGCCCTGTCCCTTCTCTAGCGCCGGATGGAACGCAGGGACTTTGATCCATTCCTGTCGCGTCATGCCCTGCTCAACCTGCGTGTTGCGCGAGACCTTCAGCTCGCGGACAATCTCTTTGATTGGCACGCCGCGAAGCGAAATCTAGAGCATCGGACGATTGAACGGGCGCAGGCCCGCTGGCTTTAAGGTTGCTGGAGCCACAATCCCCATGCCAAATACCTGGGGCAAGCAGCTCTTGTTCCCTGGCCCTCCGAAGCGGACATCCGGTGCTGATTCTAAGACCTGGCGGCAGTGAGCGTTGCAGCTCGAGCCTGTAGCCATCCTTTAGGAGCGAGGTTGGCCGGAGACATTGGCAGCATGATGCACGACGATCAGGTTCATATTGATGCGGATATCATTCGTGGGACGATCATCGATCAGTTCCCAGAGTATCGTCATGAACGGATCGAGCAACTTGAGACGATCGGCACTGTCAATGCAGTCTTCCGGATTGGATCAGGTGTCGCGGCAAGGTTCCCTTTGCGCAAAATGAAGCCGGTCGAATGCGCTGGTATGCTTCGCAGGGAAGCGGCCGCCATGAGCGAGTTCGCGGAGCATTCTCCGTTTGCGACTCCGCGACCGTTGGGGCTTGGTCAACCCAGCGCGCTCTATCCGATGCCTTGGGCGGTGCAGAGCTGGATAGAAGGCGATGTCGTAACGCCAAACGGTCTTGCGACTTCCACGGCGTTTGCACTCGACATTGCTAACCTAATCGCGTCGTTACGTGCAGCAGACACTCATGGTCGCCACTTCGATGGGCACGGTCGGGGCGGCAACCTTCCCGATCACGATGACTGGATGGACGTTTGTTTCAAGAACAGCGAGGGTCTCCTCGACGTTGCTCGGCTGCGTCGCCTGTGGGATCGGCTGCGGGAGCTGCCACCATCCGGGCCCGACCTCATGTGCCATCGGGATCTCATTCCAGCGAACCTTCTTATACATGGCGAGCGTCTTGTGGGTGTGCTCGATGCTGGCAGCTTTGGGCCGGCCGATCCGGCGTTGGATCTTGTGGCTGCGTGGCATCTTCTTGCCCGGGACCAAAGGGAAATTGTGCGGAGTCATCTCGGATCGGGGAAAGTCGAGTGGAAGCGTGGCGCAGCATGGGCGTTCCAGCAGGCGATGGGACTGGTCTGGTACTACGAGCGCACCAATCCCGGTATGAGCGCCCTTGGTCGAAACACGCTCTCCCGCCTGCTCGAGGAACTTGACGTCTGAACTGAAAGTACTTCGGGCGAACGCCAACGGAAGAAGGAATGTCCACTTCTTTCGACCCGACATCGCAAGCGGAGCGTCATCACGGTAGCCGGCGTCGGGCGCACTGGGGTGCCGTCTATGAGCTCTTCGAGCCGCAAGGGTGCCGGAACGACCTCAAGGCCTCAGGTTATACGGCTGACTAAGCGTCCGATGCCCTAATGCGATCCTGGTTCTTGAAGGGAGACACCAGCGTGCACCTTCAGCTCTCCCTCATCTCCATCTAGGTCGATGAAGCGGCTATCCCTTGGGATGACGAGCCCGTCCCCGATCCTGGGCAGTTTCACCAAGCTTCTGCACGTCACTGCAAATTTATCGCCAGCGGCAGTTCCGGTGCCGGTGAGCCGCGCAGTCGGCTGACCAAATCTTGCGAGCCTGCCTTCGATCCGAATGCTCTGATCCGGAAACATCCATGTGAAACGTTCACCTGTCTGTTCCCATATCCCGGGCCACTCCCCCGGCTTCGTCCGGGAGGCGTCGAAGATGTAGGGCTCACCTCGTTGTTCTGCAACTCCCCGCCTCCGACCTCTCCTCCCGGATAAAAGGTGATCACGAACTGAGACTGGTCGGTGGAGCGGGTGCATTGCCAGAGCGAGCCTGCAAGGCTCATGCCATCGGCAACAGCGGCGGGTGCCACCAGGACAATCCCGATCACAGCGAGCAGAAGTCTTTGCACGATGCTGTCTCCAGTCACGGACAGTGACGGGTCAGTACCGTAGCCCGCAGGTCCTTACCAAATTTCTCAGGAGGCCGGATTGCCGCGATCGGGGTTACTGCTGCTGGATTCGACAAAACACACGAGGGCAAAGAGGCTGATGACGCCCATCAGCTCAGCCCCTGTTTGAAGCCAGGATGGCGAGATGTCCCGCAGCGGGCCTACAGCTGCGAGGGATAGAAGAAGAGCAACGACTGTACCCCACACCAACATGCGCAATCGTCCCTTTGAACGGGACAAAGTCATAGAGTGACGAAGATGAACCGCCAATGACGACATCGCGTCAAGATTAAGGAAATTCTCAACCGACGCCCCAATGATGTTGCGGGGGCCAAAGCACTGTTGCCTTGCAACGATCTAAACGATGCCCCAGGCCCGGTGCCGGATCCGGCCGGTGAGTTCTCTCGGCAGCGTTCCACCCAGTTGCAGCAGCATCAGGTCGGCGGCCCCCGGTGTAACCTTAAGCAGCGTGGCCGCGAGCGGCACCGTCACCAACGGACGCGACAGCGAAAACACCACCAGATCCAGAGGCTTAGAATGACGACTGTGGACAGCCGCAGAGGATAGCCATAATTCGGCAAAGTACTTCCTCAATGTGCGCATCGGCCCGCCTCACCTCCTGAAACGTGAGATGAGGTCCTTCTGCAATCGCATCGAAGCTTCGGCTAACTGATCGAAACAAGAGGCCGTCCAATCAGGCGGCCTTTTCTTTTGTCGGTCTAAGTAACTTTGTCCGTTCTCGGTCCCATTGCGGACAGTCGACCAGCTTCCGGGATGTGCCAGTTGCAAACCTTACCTTCTACTCATGAGCTACTAGAGAACTCAGTCCCTCAAGCGTGCGCCTCGGGCTGTGCGGCCAGTTCCACACAGACGATCGGCCTTTCGATTAGGTCTATGCATAGATCAGGCGTGCTTAGAAGCGGCCTTCCCGATAAGGGTAAGGATCGATTGTTGGTTTCCTGCCTGCAACTAAGTCAGAGACCAGCAGACCTGTTGTTGAACCGCCAATCAGTCCTGTCTGGCCGTGGCCGAACGCGAGCATGACGTTCCTATGCCGAGGTGACGGTCCGATAATCGGTAAGGAGTCAGGTGTCGTGGGGCGGTGCCCCATCCAAACGGAGATCGGTTCGCCGGTCGTGCCAGGAATGTAGCGCTTCGCGATAGTTCCGAGGGTGGCGGCACGCCGCTCGTTCATCGGTGCGTCGAGGCCAGCAATTTCAGCCGTTCCTGCTATCCGGAGGCCATGCTCCATCGGCGTCATCATGATCTTTGCGGCCAGCGGATAGAGTGGGCGCTTTGGAGCCGTCTCCGGCATGGGCAGCATCACATGGTAGCCCCGCAGGCTTTCAAGCGGGATCCTGAGACCGAGCCGCCCCGCCAGCCGCTGAGACCACACGCCGGCTGCGATCACCACCATATCGCACGGCATGCGCCCGGCATCAGTTATGACGGCGCAAACCTGTTCGGCATCCAGCTCAAAATCCTTGGCCGATGCGCGAATGAAGTGCCCCCCGTTTCGCGCAATATCTTCGGCAATGGTCGCTACGAGGCGATGCGGATTGCTGCAATGTCCAGAATCGGGAAGGTAGATCGCTTTGGCAAAGCGGGGGCCTAGCGAAGGCTCCAGTTGACGAATCGCGTCGGGGCTCAGAATCTCCGAACGGACCCCGAGCGCTGATCTGAGCTCACGGCCGAGGGTATCCTTGGCGAAGGCCGCATCACTTTCATAAAGATAAAGCTGGCCGGAAACATGAAGCAGACTTCGGGCATCGACACCGAGAAGCGTTCGATAATGCGTGAAGCTATCGATGTGGAGAAGACGGAGCGCCTGTGCGATGCCATTGATGCGCGGGCTTGCTCCCGCCGCAATGAACTTGGCAAGCCAAGGCAGGGCGCGAGGCAGATAGCGCCAGTCGATCCACAACGGACTGTCGGGATCGGTGATCCACGATGCGGCCTGCCTCACGATGCCTGGGGTGGACAGCGGCACAACGGATCCGGGGCCGATGCTTCCAGCATTGCCGAAGGAACATCCCTCCCCCGGTAACAAGGGATCGTAGATCGTTACTGAGTGCCCGTCGCGCTGAAGGAAGGCCGCGCACGAGACACCAATGACGCCTGCTCCGATAATGGCGATGTTGGCCAAAGCCCCCTCCCTCACAATGGAAGATACAATCCGCGGCGGGCTCGCCCGGCCTCCGCGATGACCTCGGCGGCGATGGCGAGATCGCCAAGAGCAAAGCCGGGGAAAAGGAACATGGCGCGCTGCTTCTCATCCATACGACCGGGAGCAGTCCTGGCAACGAGGGATGCCAGATCAGCGTCGAAGGGACCCGGATAACGGAGCTTAGCGCGATTGGACGGCTCGGCCGCCTGAGCATGATCGTCGGTCGCCAGGATATCGAGAGAGCGCAGCATCTCGCCGCGCCAAGGACGGCCGAGATCGACCGCGGCGACGAAGCAGCCGGGCGGCAGGAGCGAGGCATCCAGGAACGGCTCAAGGCCGGGCTGCGCCGGGACCGTCGAGACGACGACGTCGCAGGCGAGCACCTCGTCGGGACGATCCACGACCTTGGCGTCAAGGCCGCCGTCACGGGCCGATGCCGCGAGCTTTTCGGCGGATGCGCGGCCGCGCGAGTTGCAGACGACCCTGCGAAGCCCAGGCAGCACATCGCGGAGGGATGCGAGATGCCCATAGGCCTGAGCGCCGCATCCGATGAAGCCGATGGTGGAACTGTCGGGACGAGCAAGATAGGAAGCCGCCAGCGCCGACATGGCAGCCGTGCGCAGCACCGTGAGACCCGTTCCGTCCATGACCGCCACCGGAACGCCGGTGGTGAAATCGCTCACCACGATAAGACCATTGACGTTCGGCAGTCCACGTTCGCTGTTGTTGGCGGCAACGCCGACCCATTTCGTCGTCGCGAAGGGAGGATCGGGCATGGCAGCGCAGAGCGACTGAAAAAAGTGCCCTGGGCCGACCGACACGGTGAGCTTCGGCTGAACGTGGGTCCTTCCCTCGGCATGCAGACGGAACGCATGTGCAAGCGCCTCTCGCGCAGCCCGAGGCTTTATGTCGAGTGCGGCAATGTCCTCGCTGGACAGATACAGCAGGTTGCTCATTGTCTTCACCCTACCCGCCCCCCGGAAGCAGCCGGAACATCGAATTCACGCGCGAGCTTTTCCGAGACCTGAACTGCGTTCTTGAAGCGATTGATGTAGAAAAGATCGATTGGAGTATCGGTTCTGCCATTCACGATGAGATCGGCAAGCACCGCGCCGACTCCAGGCCCTACCTGGAAGCCATGCCCGCAGAACCCGAAGGCATGAAACAGACCGGGAGTCGTCTCGCTCTCGCCGATGACCGGCAACATGTCGGGCAGATAGCCCTCGATGCCCGACCAGACTCGGATGACCTGCGCCGATTTCAGAAACGGGGCAATCCTCACGAGATTGCGCATGCCGTTGAGGGTCTTGATCGGCGGCACGGGGGCTCGGTTGAGCACTGGGTCTGCCGCAGTGCGGGGATAGCCTGCGAAAATCACATTGCCACGCGGAATCTGTCGAAAGATGGCGGAACCATCCACGGCCTGCACGGAAGGCACGACCTGATAGGGAATAGGCTCGGTCACGAATTGCGGAGGCCCGGCTGCGAACATGGGTGCCGTCTCGCCGAAGGCTTCGGCAATGGCCAGGGCCCAAGCTCCAGCAGAGTTCACCACTGCGTTGCAGTCCACCACGAGCCCGGTATCGGTCTCCACAGTGAAGCCGACGCCGTTCCGACGCACCTCCGTCACGCGTGTATGCTCGACGATCTCAGCGCCAAGGCGCTGCGCGGCTCTCGCGACAGCGACAGATACGAGGCGAGGATTGGCCGTGGCATCCCGTGCCGAATAAGTCGCCGCCTGAGGCCCCTCTCCCAACCACGGCCAACGGCGGCGAAGTTCGTCGCGGCCGATCCGCTCGATCACGAGTCCATGGCTCTCGGCCACACGTGCGTGCTGCTCCAGCTTCTCCTGCTCGGTATCGTTCATCGCAACGTAGAGGTGGCCCGTCTTCTCGAACTCGCATTTGTCGCCGGTCAGTTCTTCGATGTCCTCCCAGATCGCCTGCGACCTGAGAGACAAGGGATACTGCCCCGGATGGCGTCCTTGCAGACGCAGGTTGCCGAAATTCACGCCGCTCGATTGGGCACCGACAATGCCTTTCTCGATCAGGGTCACATCCACTCCGCGCTTGGCGAGAAAGAGCGTTGTCCAGGTGCCGATGAGCCCGCCACCGACAACGACAACCCGTGTCTTTGTCGTCATGGCTCCATCTCCGCAGCTGCATGAAGAGGAATAGGCTTGACCGGCGCCTGCATGCGTAACCGCCCGACTTCCGCAATCGGCGCGCCGCACGCTCCCGCCACGATCTCCTGCAGGGCCGGACCACAGAAGCGCCCTTGGCACCGGCCCATGCCGCAGCGCGTGATCGCCTTGACGCGAGTGACCTCGCGCGGGCCGAGCGGGGCCTGAACGGCGGTTCGAATTTCGCCCACTGTCACCGCCTCGCATCGGCAGGCGATGGTCTCGTCGGGAAGTGCAGCTGCCTGCGCGATCGGCCATGCGAAAGCCCGGGCCAGTCCCTTCTGGAACCGCCGCAAGCGTTCGACCTGCCGCCGCAGGCGCACCGGCTCGGTCTCCGACTGCGGCCGGCCCATGTCTGCGAGCAGCGCGTGAGCGGCGAGCGCACCGCTGGCCTCTGCGGCATCCGCTCCGCCAATAGCGGCTCCATCGCCGGCCAGGTAGAGGTCGGCCCCGGCTCGTCCGTCGAGATCCGTCTCGGGCAACCAGAGCCGGAAGTCAGGATCCAACCGGAAACGAGCCCCGGCCAGCTCGGCCAGTTGCGTCTCCGGCTTGAGGCCGTGGCCATACGCGACAGCGTCACAAGAAATGAGCCGTTCGCGCCCCCGGCTATCCTTGATCCGAACTCCCTCGACGTAGTCCTGACCGTCGATCCCAAGCGGCGTCGCACCATCAATGATGGGAATACCCGCCATATAGAGTGCCGCACGGTACTTGATTCCCCGTGACAGCGTGCGCGGACTCGCGGCAAGGTCTCGCATGGCAGCCCATTTTGCTGCGAACGGAGTCGTATCGATGACGGCCGCAATCGATGCACCGGACCTGTGATTTTGCAGCGCCGCCAGAAACAGCAGCGGCGAACTGCCGAGGAAGACGATGCGGCTGCCGATCAGGCAACCCTGGTCCTTGAGGATCACCTGCGCGCCGCCCAAGGTGAAGACGCCGGGCAGTGTCCATCCCGGCAACGGCATGATGCGATCCGTAGCGCCGGTTGCGAGGATCAACGCATCGTAGGGAATCGTATCCGCCATACCATCAGACAGTGTGTGGAGCGTTTTCTCATGAATGCCCCAGACGAGGGTGCCGGGTCGATAATCGATCCGCTCCCGGAGGGAAGCGAACAGTGAATGCAGGCGCTGGTATTTCCCTGCCTCCGAGCCCATCAGCGCCTTGATATCGAGGGGAAGGCTTTTGGCCGGCGTGCGGTAGCCCTGGCCTCCCACTTGACTTGCCTCATTCACGAGAACCGGCCTCAGGCCTGCCTCAACCAGGATGGATGCTGCCCGTATTCCGGCCGGGCCGCCACCGACGATCACCACATTAGGCATTGGCGTGAGCCTTCTCTGGATCGGTCCATATGACCATGCCGTCAGCTGCGAGGGTCGTGCATGCCCGCACGCGCTCGCCGCCTCCGAGCGAGACCCAGCAATCCTGACAGGCTCCCATGAGGCAGAAGCCGGCGCGGGGTTCGCCACCGAATTCAAGATGCCGGACAACTCTTCCGTTCAGCAGGAGCACCGCAAGCAGGCTGTCGCCCTCGACAGCCTCGACCGCGTCTCCGTCAATCGTAAGACGCAGCAATGCGCCGTGACGGGGGACAACCCTCACGAACTGTCCCTTGTGCGCCGTCTGCTTTGTCTCGTCCGGCATCCTTGCTCACCACATTTTATCGCAATGCAATAAGTTTTGTGGGATGGTAAGATTGCCGGAAAACCGCTGTCAAGGAAAAGACGCTGGGCTCCGAAATCATACGGCTCGCTAGATGTCAGGCAATTGCATCTCAGGTGGACGAGACGGAATGCGCTGCGGAAATGATGTGCATTGCAAAGCGTTCCACGACTTCCTCGCGCGAGAAACGCGAGAGTGGAACCGCGATGTTGACTGCGCCTTCCGGACGATCGTTTGCCGCGATGACCGCTGCGGCGATGGATGCATCACCGCGATAGAACTCATCGAAGGCGGTGGCGTATCCCTGCTCGCGCGAAACGCGCAGCTTCTTCACGAGTTCGTCGAGCTTCCACGTTGTTGAGGGAGTGATCGGCTTCCGGTCGGAGCGCTCGAGGATCGCAACGGCCTCATCTTCCGGTAGACGCGACAGGATCGCCATGCCGGGAGCGGTACAATAGGCCGGCATGCGGGAGCCGATGATGACATTCGTGTTCAGCATATGCCGGCTCATGAAGCGGGAGATGAAGATGATCTCCGTGTCGTCGAGCACGGTGAGATTGATCGTCTCCTCCGTCTCCTTGGAGAGATGCATGAGATAGGGCATCGCCCGTTCCACAAGACGATTGCTGCGCAGGTAGTAATAGCCCAGCTGGAGCGTCTTGGCTGTCAACTCGAACCGCTTCGTCCCAGGATCCTTTCGCAGATAGCCCAACCGGGTCAGCGTGTGTGTGAAGCGCTGTGCCGCGCTGACGTCCATCTCGGTCGCGGTGGCGATCTGGGAAAGGCTCAGGTTCGCGCTCTGCTGATCGAACACTGAAAGCACACGAAACGCCTTTTCGACCGACATCACCATCAGCGGATCTGTGGCACGGCCGCGCTTCGCCGGTGCCTCATCTTCGATCTTCTTCGTTTTGCTGATCGCCATTCTTGAATTCTCTCTCATTGGAACGGCTTCGATAAAAATCTCGAAGAGAGTTGACAATAGCGCCGGATTGAGCGGAACATACAATAAGAAGTATTGCATTACAATAAACTAAGCAGGAGGATCCGAGCTATGGCCGACTTTGTCTTGAGTGAGCGGCGGGGTGCTGTTGGCATCATCACCTTGAATCGTCCCCAGGTTCTCAATGCCTGGAACGCGGCCATGCGGGACGAATTGACCGCCACCCTGACGGCCATGGAGGAGGATGCGGGAGTCCGCGCTATTATCCTCACTGGTGCAGGTGACCGCGCTTTTGGGGCCGGGCAGGATCTCAACGAGACCAAGACTTTCGACCCTGACCGGGCGGAGCAGTGGATCGGCGAGTGGGAGCGCCTCTATGACCGCATCCGGTCCCTCTCGAAGCCGATTATCGCGGCATTGAACGGCGTCGCAGCCGGCTCGGCCTTTCAGGTGGCGCTCCTCTGCGACCTCCGGGTCGGTCACTCCGGCGTGACCATGGGCCAGCCGGAGATCAACTCCGGAATTGCTAGCACCACGGGTCCCTGGATCATGCGCGAGCACATTGGTCTCGCAAGAACCATTGATCTCACGCTCACTGGGCGCATGATGGATGCGGATGAGTGCTACCGCATCGGCGTCATCAACCGCTTGGTCTCGCAGGACAAGGTGATGAGTGAATCGCTTGCACTTGCAGAACTCCTCGCGAGCAAGCCACCTGTCGCCATGCGCCTCGATCGTCAGCGCTTCCGTGAAATGACGGAGGAAGGTTTCCGTGACTGTCTTTCAGCCGGCATCCGCATTCAGCGCGAAGCTTACGCGTCCGGAGAGCCGGCGCGCATGATGGAAGAGTTCTTGGCTCGCAAGGCCGCGGCGAAGAAGGGCTGAAGCCCCAGCCACACCACGAGGGAAAGCAGGTCTAAGACCTGCGAAACAGGAGGACGAACATGAGCGATATCATTCCAACGATGAATCGAAGGAACCTGCTCAAGACGGCGGGAGGCGCAGCCCTGGCCCTTGGCATGCCGGGTCTCACCGGCCGGGCTCTGGCGGCGACGACAATCACCGTCGCCGATCCCGGCGGCCCCTTCGGTCCGGCCTTCCGGAAGGCCTTCTACGATCCATTCGAGAAAGCAACCGGCATCAAGGTTGTCAATGTGGCGCGAGAGGCCGAGCCTACCGCCCAGTTCAAAGCCATTGTCGAGACGAAGTCCTATACCTGGGACGTCTGCACGCTGACTGTCTCGGCGCGCGACATCCTGGCAAAGCAGAACCTTCTTGAGCCTATCGGCTTCACGCGGGACGCAGCCCCGGGCCTGATGCCGGAAGCAATCTCCGAGCATTGGATGGGAACTGACGTTTATTCCACGGTCTTTGCCTACAGGAACGAGCGCTTCAAGAACAATCCGCCCAAGACCTGGGTCGATTTCTGGAACGTGGGGAAGTTCCCCGGCCGCCGCTCCCTGCGCAAGAACCCAATCGATTCGCTCGAGCAAGCTCTGATGGCCGACGGCGTGAGCATCGATCAGCTCTATCCGCTCGACGTCGACCGCGCATTCAAGAGCCTGGACAAGATCAAGCAGCACGTCGACGTGTGGTGGACGGGCGGCGCACAGTCGACGCAGCTTCTGCAGAGCGGTGAGGTTGATCTTATCAGCGGCTGGAACGCCCGCCTCCAATCGGCGATCGACGGCGGGGCCCCGGCGACGATCGTCTGGGAGCAAGGTCTCTATTCGATCGAGGGCTGGGCCATTCCGAAAGGCTGCCCGCGCGCCGACGCTGCGAAGCAGTTCATCAAGTTCTGCTCCACCGCGGACCGTCAGGCCGCTTACACGGACACCCTGGCCTATGGGCCCACCAATCTCGAAGCCTACAAGAGCATTGCGCCGGAGCGGGCGAAGGTGCTGCCGACGTCGCCCGAGAACCTCAAGAAGATGCGCGTGGCGAACGAGAATTGGTGGAGCGAGAACCGTGCCGCAGTGACCGAGCGGTTCAACAGCTGGCTCCTGACCTGACGGCGCGCCGCCGCTTCGATCCGCAATGGCGAGGAAAGCGGCGGCGTATTTCGGCAACAATGGGTTGGCATTTACGAACCGGATGCGCGTGAGCCTTTGCTGAGGCCGCCGGCCCGGCTGCCGCACTTGAGCCCTGCAGTGTCAAATTTTTATCGCACTTTTCGGCTGGGCGGATGTCGCGCAACCCTTCAACCCCGCGCCCGCACACGGCTCTAAGACGAAGGAAGGAAGACGCTACGATGACGACGGTAGCCAACAATGGCGTGACCGCGCCGAAGCTGATCATTGAGGGCCTGTCGAAGCAATACAGTGCCGTGACAGCCCTGGAGCCGACCTACCTGACCGTTCCGACAGGAGAGTTCCTGACCCTGCTCGGGCCGTCGGGCTCGGGCAAGACCACGCTGCTGCAGATGATCTGCGGCCTCGTCGAGCCGAGTTCGGGACGCATTTTCATCGACGGCCGCGACCAAACCCAGACGCCGGTCCATCAGCGCGATATCGGCCTCGTGTTCCAGCACTATGCTCTCTTCCCCCACCTGACTGTCGCCGAGAACATCGAATTTCCCCTGCGCATGCGGGCCCTGTCCGGCGCCGCGATTAAGCAACGTGTCAAGGACGCCTTGACGATGGTGCAGCTTGACCATCTTGCTGCGCGCTTTCCGCGTGAGCTCTCCGGCGGCCAGCAGCAGCGTGTCGCACTCGCCCGTTCCTTTGTCTATCAGCCGTCGATCATTCTCATGGACGAGCCGCTCGGCGCTCTCGACAAGAAGCTGCGTGAACACATGCAGATCGAGATCAAGCAGCTGCATCGCGAGACGGGTGCAACCATCATCTACGTGACCCATGACCAAGAGGAGGCGCTTGCCCTCTCCGACCGGATCTGTCTGATGAATCACGCGCGCATCGAGCAGCTCGGCACTCCCCATGAGATCTATGCGCGTCCAGCCACGGCCTTCGCAGCCGACTTCATCGGGATCTCGAACATCTTCCGTGGACAGGTCGACACGGCATCCAATGGGGAGATCCGTCTCTCCACGCGGCACGGAAAGTTCCGCCTGCCCGCAGGTGCCGTGAACCCCGGTGCGGAGGCAGCTATTGTGGTCCGCCCTGAGCAGATCAGCCTTGGAGCCGACAACGGGAACACCGTTATGGGACGTGTCGTCGACGCAGTCTACGCCGGCTCCGAGACCCGCCTTATCGTCGATCTCGAAGAGGGCGCAACAGTGATCGTGCGCCTGCCGCCGGGCCAGTTGGCTCCAGCGTATGGAGAGCGTGCAACCTTGGGCTGGAATCCGGACGCAGCGGTTCTGGTGCCATGAATGGTAAGGGAACAGCAAGCATGACAGCCATTACCGCTCCCGGTCTCCCGCTCCGACAGCGCCTCCTTCGCCCCAATGCGCTCTGGCTTGCTGCACCGGGCATCGCGTTTCTGGCAATCTTCTTCGTGTATCCGGTTCTGCGTCTTCTCGCTCTGAGTGTGCAAGATCCGGCAAGCGGCGCCCTCAGCGTCGCAACTTACGCCCGTATTGCGAACACGGACGTGTATCTGCAAGTGCTGGGCATCACCTTTAAAATCGCTGCCAATACGGCACTGTTCTCGATCCTGCTCGGCTATCCCCTCGCTTATTGGCTGGCCGGACTGAGAGAGGGATTTCGGGAACGTATGGTGCTTCTCGTGATGGTGCCGTTCTGGACGAGCTATCTTGTGAAGACCTTCGCCTGGATGGTCATTCTCGGACGCACCGGAGTGATCAATAGCATGCTTACGGGAAGCGGCCTCGCCTCGCAACCACTCCCCCTCGCGTACAACGAGTTTGGCGTGATGGTCGGCATGGTTCATGCCATGGTCCCGCTCGCCGTGCTGACCATGCTGCCTGTCATGATCGGAATCGACCGGCGTCTGATCCAGGCTGCACAAGCTCTGGGGGCTGCACCGGCTCAATCCTTCTGGCTCGTCTATTTCAAGCTCTCTCTGCCCGGCGTGACCGCCGGTGGCCTGCTTGTCTTCATCTCGTCTCTCGGCTTCTTCATCGTGCCCGCTCTCCTGGGCGGACGGCGCGAGACGATGCTGGCGCAGCTCATCATCACGCAGGTGCAGGAACTCCTCAATTGGGCGTTCGCGGGCGCGCTTGCGGCCATGATGCTGGTGGCCGCACTTGTCACCGTCTGGGTCTATGACCGTCTCTTCGGCCTCTCGTCGCTCTCGGGCGAGACCTCGGCGCAGGACGGTGGATCGGGGCGCCTGCGCGTCGCCGGGCTTGCGATCTTGGGAGTTGTCGCCAAGACAAGCGCCATGCTGGCCGACGCCGTGCGGAAGGTAATCGGAGCCCGCGGGACAAGCCGCCTGCTGCCAATCTACTGCACGCTTGCCCTCGTGTTCCTGGTGCTGCCGACCCTGCTCGTAGTCCCTATTGGGTTCACGAGTTCACAGTTCCTGGAATTCCCGCCCCCGGGATACAGCCTGCAATGGTTTGAGACGTACTTCTCCTCGCCGGTCTGGCTCGCCGCAACGTTGCGCTCCTTCGGCGTGGCTATAGCAACCGCAATCTGCGCAACCCTCATCGGAGGCCTGGCGGCACTGGCGCTGGCGCGCTCCAAAACCCGCTGGGGCGGACTTGTCTTCGCGACATTCCTCGCTCCCTTGATCGTCCCGCGCATCATCATCGCAGTTGGCCTGTTCTATCTCTTCGCACAGATCGGTCTCGTCGCGACGGATCTTGGCCTCGTGATCGGTCACACCGTCTTGGCGCTCCCCTTCGCCTTCGTGACCATCACGGCGATCCTGAAGAATTATGATTGGCGTCTCGATCAGGCGGCGGCGGTGCTTGGAGCGAACCGGATCAAGACTCTGCTTCTCGTCACGGTTCCCCTCGTAAAGGGTGGACTGGTCGCGGCCTTCCTTTTCGCCTTCATCACGTCCTTCGACGAGCTCACGATTGCGATCTTCGTCAGCGGAGGCATCAAGACAACGCTGCCCAAGCAGATGTGGGACGACATGATACTGCAACTCAATCCAACGCTTGCGGCGGTGTCTGTCGTGGTCTTCGTAATCGTGACCGTCCTCCTCCTCATCGCCGAACGCTTCCGCCGGACGACTTAAACTAACGATCTGAGAAATCTCAATGTCACTCGACGATACTAATCTGGCCGACCTATTGAGTCTGCACGCTGAGAAGAATCCTGAAGGAATCTTCGCCCGCTTCAATGGCGACCCCATCACCTTCGCCATGCTGAACTCCCAGTCTTCAGCTTTGGCGGCCTGGCTGCGCTCCTGTGGCCTGCAGACGGGCGAGCATGTTGCGGTGATGATGCGCAACAGCGTGGAAACGCTGGCAGTGGTCTTCGGGCTCGCCAAAGCCGGTCTGGTCTGGGTGCCACTCAATGCCCAGCAGCGCGGCCAAGGCCTGCAATACATCATCAACCATTCGAAGCCGACTCTCGTGATTGCCGACGCGGATCTCCTGCCAACGATTGCCGAATGCGGCGCGGAGCAGCCCCGGGAGGGGTTCCTCATTCATGGGGAAGCCGAAGATCATCCACGCCTGGCTGATGTCCTGAGCACCGGAACCCACTTCACGGAACCGGCACCCACTTTGGATGCGCCCTTCGCCATCATGTACACCTCCGGCACGACCGGACAGCCGAAAGGTGTGATCGTCTCCAACCGGATGATCCGGCTGGCGGGAGAAGGCGTCAGCCTCGTCGCGGCCTCCCGGGCAGGCGACGTGATGTTCGTGTGGGAGCCGCTCTATCATATCGGTGGCGCTCAGCTTCTGGGCCTGCCGATGACCCACGGCGTGGTTCTTGCGATGGTGGATCGCTTCAGCGCAAGCCGCTTCTGGAGTCAGGTGCGCGAATACAATGCAACGCATATCCACTATCTCGGCGGCATCCTGCAGATTCTCCTCAAGCAGCCTGAATCGCCGACGGACCGCGACCATGCCGTGAGGATCGTCTGGGGCGGAGGTTGCCCGGGCGATATCTGGGAAGCGTTCCAGAACCGCTTCGGCGTTCAGATCCGGGAGTGCTACGGCATGACCGAAGCCTCAAGCATCACGACCTTCAACAACAAAGGCGTCGTCGGCTCGGTCGGAAATGCCGTGCCGTGGTTCACGGTGGAACTGCTCGACGCCGGCAGCAATCCGGTGCCTCAGGGCGAGCGCGGGGAAATCGTGGTGCGCACCTCGATGCCGGGCGCAATCTTTCCGGGCTATTTCGACAATCCGTCCGCGACCGAGAAGGCTCTTCGGAATGGTGCTCTGTACACAGGTGATCTCGGCTCCTACGATCAGGAAGGCAACCTAATCTTTCACGGCCGCATGACTGATAGCGTTCGCTGCCGCGGCGAGAACGTCTCCGCCTGGGAAGTCGAACGTGTGGCCGCCGATCATCCCTCCGTCGAGGATTGCGCCATGATTGGTGTGGCGGCGGATGTCGGCGAGCAGGACATCAAGCTCTTCATCAAACCGAAGGTAGGGACCAACGTGGAGCCTGCGGTGATATCCACTTGGCTTTCTACTCGCCTCGCGAGCTACCAGAATCCCCGCTACATTGCCCTGGTCGACGAGTTCGAGCGCACGCCGAGCCAGCGCATCATGAAGCACAAACTTTCCAAGCGTCTCGACGATTGCTGGGACAGGCTCGCGAAAGGAATCTGAGATGACGACGGAATCGACCATCCTCCTGACCGGAACCGGCGCTTTCGCCGCTCGCATCCTGTTCGACATCGCAGCCACGGCAACCGCCCCCACCCGCGTGGTTCTCGCAGGCCGCAACCGCGAGCGCCTGCAATGGCTGAAAGTCGCAGCAGGCGCGCGAGCCGCAATCTTCAACACGCCTGTGACCGTCGTTGCGCGTGAGACCGATCTTCTTGCCGAGGGCGCAGTCTCCGAGATGCTCGAAGAGACGACGCTGAATGTGGTCGTGCAGGCGGCTTCCGTGCAGACGTCGTCCGTGATCGCGGGATCGGGCGATGCCTGGAGCAGGCTCGTCGCAGAGGGCGGGTTGAGCGCGACAGCGGTCTTCCAGGCGCTTCTCAGCTCTCGCGTGGCGGCAGCCATGACGCGTCTCGGAAGCACCGCTTCCCTGATCAATTGTAGCTTCCCGGACGTGGTGAACGGATTGATCAAGGCGCTCGGTTACCAGGTCACCTGCGGCATGGGCAATGTCGCGATCCTGTCCAGTGTCTTCGCGGCCGACCGCAATTTGATGGACAGAAGCCGCATCAAGGTTCTTGCTCATTATCAGAATCTTGGAGCATGGCGCCGCTTGGCTGAAACGCGTTCCGGCCCGGAGCCGAGGGTCTGGATCGATAATAAAGAGATCGGCGATGTGTTCGGCACGTTTCGCAATGTGAAGCTGACGCCAGAGCCGGTGATCGACATCTCCGGGGCGAGCGGCGTGCCAATGATCCTCGCCCTTGCGGGCGGGCAACCCTGGACCGGCCATGTTCCAGGCCCTGACGGTCTGCCCGGAGGCTATCCGGTGCAACTCGCCGACGGCGTTCTATCGCTGAACCTGCCATCATCCGTGTCGCAGGAAGAAGCCGTGGCATGGAACGCACGCTTCGAGGAAGAGAATGGCCTCGTCGTCGGCCCGGATAGGCGGGCACGCTATACGGGCGTCCTGCGCGAGCGCCTGGCTCAGCACTCCCCCGCCCTAGCGGAGGGCTTCGACGTGGCAGACCTCGAAGAGGTCCACCGTTCGATGCAGGAGTTGCGCACGAAGCTACAGCAACAAGGCTGACTCCAGCCTCCCCGCTGCCGCGCGGCCCAGCGTCGCGCCACAGCGTTCAAAGGTTCGGCACGACACTTTCGTTATGGCACTGTCATCATGAGATCATCCCTGCCCTCCATCGATCCGTCCGATTGCTCCTGGTGGCTTGATGAAGCTTTGAGGAAAGAGGGCAACGCGCCTGCCGCCGCGCCTCTCGAAGGAGAATGCACAGCCGATGTCGCCATCGTCGGCGGCGGGTTCGCCGGGCTTTGGACCGCGCTCGCTCTCACGAGCCGCCGCCCCGATCTTTCCATCGTTCTGATCGAGGCGTCGATCTGCGGCTCCGGTGCGAGCGGCAAGAACGGCGGGAAAGTTCACGGCTACTGGTCCTCCCTGGGTACCGCCGTTCAGGCTCTCGGACGGGACGGCGCTCTTGCCATCGCCAGAGCCGGTGACTGGGCGCAGGACGGAATCCGGACCTTCGCCTCCGAATGCGGTCGCGACATTTGGTGGCGGGAGGGAGGCAATCTCGTGGTCGCCACCACTTCACAGCAGGAGGAGAAAATCGCAGGCGTCGTGCAGCAAGCCCGCGAACTGGGCGCAGAAGACCATGTGACGGCCTTGTCTGCAGAAGAGGTTCAGGCGCGCTGCGCGTCACCGGTGTTCCGGCGAGGCCTCTTCTATCCCGATGCAGCGACGGTGCATCCTGCCCGCTTGGCACGCGCCCTTCGGCAGGCCGTCATCGACCGCGGCGTTGCTCTTTTCGAGAATACGCCGATGCTGAGCGTCGATCCGGGGCATCCATGCCGGATCAAGACCCCCCGCGGCCTCATCGTCGCTCGCGAGGTCGTGCTCGCGACCAATGCAGCACTGAGCGAGCGACGTGATGTCAGGCCGCATGTCAGCATCTTTTCCAGCTATGTCGTCATGACCGAACCTGCGCCGGAACAGCTGGCTTCCATGAACTGGACGGGTGAAGAAGGCCTCGCGGATCTGCGCATGTTCCTGCACTACTTCCGCAAGACACCGGACGGCCGCGTCCTGATGGGATCCGGATCCGGACCGGTCGGCTACGGCGACGATGCGCAGGCGCGGCATCTGACCCATGATAGGGCCAGCATCGGACGGGCGGAGGCAGGGCTTCGCCGGCTGCTTCCCGAATTGCGGGAGGTCCCGCTGGCCCGCGCCTGGGGCGGTGCGATTGACGTTTCCGCCGACCGCCTTCCTTTCTTCAAAACCATATCCGATACGCGAATCCACTATGCCTGCGGCTTCTCGGGACATGGCGTGAACGCCACCTATATCGCCGGGCAATGCCTCGCATCGCTGGTCCTCAACGAGAAGGATCGCTGGTCGACGCTGCCGTTTTGCACGCGAGCACTGCCGCGGCTGCCGCCTGAGCCGTTCCGTTTTACCGGCGCCAGCGCCATCCGCTCCGCCATTCTCGTTTGCGAAGAGGCCGACGAGCAGAACCTTCGCGCTTCTGCCTTGGCTCGGGCCATTGCCAAACTCCCGAAAATCCTTGGGCTCAGGATCGGCATTCGATAGGACCCCCTCTCAGGATCAGAGTTTCCTGCCAGTCCCGCAACATCTGAGTCGTGCCTCTGCGGCGATCCTGACGAAGCCGGCCCTACTCCCAAGGCTTTCGACAGCTATAGGAGCAGCGGGAAAATTCTTCCCGATCATCGAGCACCCGTCAGTCCAAGCACGCACTTGCCCCTCTTGCGAGGGTCCGGTTTAGGTCTTGGTTGTGTCAAAACGCTTTGGCAGGACAGTGCATCGCGGCTCCCAACGGGCATCGTCAACTTAACGGCATTTGCATGCTTTGTGCCGGTTTCTGGCCGACCCGGGTTACGCACTCTCAATGGTTTAGAGGCGAGCGTGATGCACTCAAATTGTGCCAACTTGCTTAAGTTAACGATGCCGTTTCGTACTCACCCCTCCATATGTCTTGAGGTGGATAGGCCTCGGCGTAGCTCACGATTGTCCTACGGCGTAGCGATGTGTTCTCATGGCATGATCCTCGCGGGTGTTCTTTAAAGTCGCTCATTCTGCCCGTCGTCACCATGACCATCCCTGCGCGGCTATGATATACAGGGCGGTTAAGACTGCTATCACAATGACGATGAGCGTTAGGTTCCGCGGATCATTTAGTCCAAGGTTGGCGGGAGTCATCCAACATTTTTCCCTCCATCATCCTGGTGAATGAGAGCGCTTGATCGGGCTCTCTCGATGCCGGCCTCGTCGACGAGAAAACATCCTGCAAGCACTAGAACCGGGAAAAGAGCTTGGCTTAGCATGTTCAGGTTCTCCGTCTGAGATTCATAGTAACGTTCTTAAGGAAATTCTCCTGAAACTTAAATGATCATCTGAATTCATCATACTCTTTATGCATTGACTGGCATATTTATTATTTAAAGATCGATATAATTATTTTGCTTGCCCGATGCAAAACGAAATTCATGCCCCATATTAGATTAAGATTATTTGCTGATGCTTGGGTTCTGCTTCTTGGCCAAGGTTGATGCTTTAAAGGCCTTATGAGGAGGCTTTTATGTGTCTGAGCAGCCGCTTCATGTTTGACCTTCCGCACTATCGGCGTCGCGATGGCCCCGGCCTTGCACCTCCATTCGCGAGCGCGGCACAGGCGAAATGGCCGCGCTTGACGGTGCCTGAACTATTGGGGGTCCGAACCACATCAGAACTCATCGACTATGTCGAAGAGAGCTACAGCCTCCTACATGAGCAGGCGACCAGGGATGTCGAATACTGGGCGTTGGATAAGCAGCTTTGAGCCGGTCGCTGCACTCTGAGACCAGCCCCAACACTGGAGGCTACGATGTTTGGCGTTAGAGGCGGCGAAAGCAATGAGACCGTAATCCGCAAGACCGGGTATTGCAGCGATGCGAAACGACAATGGAGCTGTCTGACCACCTTGGATCTGTCACAGATCAAGAACGAGGAGCAGCTGATTGCGCTGGTGAAGGTTCGATACAGCCTGCCCTATGAGACTGCCAGGGCCGAGGTCCAGGGCTGGATGGCAGGCAAGCAGTTCTAAACTCGCCGACCAATTTGAACCGACTGGCAATGCCTTTCAATCCGCGCAGACAGCCCATGGAGATCAGTTTATGACAATTGAGTTTCACGTCGTTCGACATCATGGCGCCTGGCGCATCCGGGTGAATGGCAAACATCATGGGGAGTATGACTCTCGCCTCTTGGCCATAAACGCCGCCGTGACGGAGGCCCAAGCTGCCGGGCCAGGGGCCAAGGTCTTCAGCACGGGGATTGTCAGTCAATTCAGCCAGGAGTGGCCGTCGAAAGATGGTCCCAACTCACTCCTGCCTTGATCATCAATGGCACGATCCGGCAGGAGATATGAATGAGTGAGCGGATTAGCCGCCTTTGTGATGAGCTGCGCATCAAGCTTCACGGGATGGACCGCCGGCTCGAGGCGCTCAAATCGAACGGCGTGGCCACCTTTGACCGCTCGCAGGATGTTCTTGAGAGCCAGCTCGACCGGGTTGAGCAGCGCATCTACGACAACCGTGTTACCGTTGAAGCGGCCAATGTCAGGGTCAAGGCATGGCTGGCGGAAAAGAAGGCTGGTTCGGTTACAGGCGAGGCTCTGTGGACCGAACGCCACAAGGCTCATCTGCTGGAAGCCCGCGCCGATGATGCGGAAGCCTATGCCATTGCCGTCTTCGAGCTTGCGGCCGCAGCAGCAGATGAAGCCACATTGGCGGTCCTGCAGGCACTTCTCGCGCGAAACGATGCTGATGTCGCAGTTCTGTGCGAAACGGAGCCTCTATAATGTTTATCATCGAGTTCTTTCGGGTGCGTGGCACAGACGAAGCTCATGCGATCCTGGAACAGGTTGAAGATGACGCAATGGAACTGGAGGACGCGAAAGTGAGAGCCATGTCCCTCTTCGAGACGTTGGTTATGCCGCAGATGCCGGATGCCGTGCGGATCCTGGATCACAATGGAGATGAGCTGTTTGTCTGGGGTCCCGAGCGCCCCAGCGCCTAATCCGGAACTGCCTCTCATCACAGGTTGTTCGCCCGCATTGAGGCTTTCAGGAGAATAGTTATGGCCAGTGTTCATTACAGGATCGTCGAGCACGAAGGCGGGTGGGCCTACAAGGTCGGGGATGTCTTCTCGGAACGCTACGCCACCCATGACGAAGCCCGCGAGGCTGCGGAGCGGGCTGCCGCCGAACAGAGACTACCGGGCACGACCGAAGATATCGAGTTCCAGGACGAAGCGGGTGACTGGCACGAAGAAGTCTCTCGGGGGACGGATCGGCCAGAGACAGACGTCACGGGATGAGCGGTCTGGCACCGCTCCAAGCGCGGGATCTTGAGGGATGGTTTGGCCCGCCGGGGCGCGGCCCACAATAGCCCCTCCTTGCTTGATGCGACTAAACTAGTGCGCGCGATTTGCCACTCTGTTCGTCCTTGGGCTACCCTCTACCCTGCTACAGGGGGAGATGCATTTGCGACGGCTCGTTGTCATCTCCAATCGCGTGGCTATCCCGGACGCCGGAAAAGCCGCTGCGGGAGGCCTAGCCGTGGCCCTGCACGCGGCCTTTCAAGCTTACCAGGGGCTGTGGTTCGGCTGGAGCGGCAAGGTTTCAGCCCATCCGGCGGTCCATCCCAAGATCATCGACAAGGGACAGGTGCAGTATGCTGTCATGGACCTGACGTCGCTTGATCGGCAGGAGTACTATAACGGCTTCGCCAACCGGGCGCTCTGGCCCATCATGCACTATCGGATCGGTCTGTCCGAGTTCTCGCGGGCTGACTACGCAGGGTACCTGCGGGTCAATCGCAGTTTCGCCAGTGCACTGGCCCATCTGATCCAGCCTGATGATCTGGTCTGGGTTCACGATTATCACCTCATCCCCCTCGCGAGCGAGCTGCGGGCTATCGGGATCACCAACCCGATCGGGTACTTTCATCATATTCCCTGGCCCGCTCCTGAAGTGTTTGGAGCTCTTCCGGGAAGCACCGAGCTCCTGCGCGTCATCCCGGACTATGATCTTGTGGGTGTGCAAACGGAGCGGGATGCCGACAACCTCAGACGCAGCCTTGTCCAGGAACTTGGCGCCGCCCATCGCAGGGTAGATCTTCTCGACGTCGGAAGCCGGCGCGTCCGCATCAAAAACATCCCGATCGGCATTGACGTGAACGGGTTTCAGCAAGCAGCCCAACGTTCTGACTCAACCCGCCTTCTGAAGCAGACGATTGCTGGTCTGGGGTCCCGCAAGCTGATCATCGGGGTTGATCGGCTGGATTACTCAAAAGGCATTCCTGAGCGCATGGAGGCTTTTGAGCGCTTTCTGGTCAGCCATCCGGATCAGCGGGGACGGGTGACCTATTTGCAGATTGCCCCAACAAGCCGCAGCGAAGTGCCTGAGTACGCAACCCTCAGCCGAGACGTGAATGAGACGCTGGGGCGGATCAACGGCTCCTTGGGTGAGCCTGGCTGGGTGCCGATCCACTACGTGACCAGCACCTATTCTCGCGCGGTCCTTGCTCGCCTTTATCGCTTGGCCCGGGTTGGGCTCGTGACCCCCATGCGGGATGGGATGAACCTCGTGGCCAAAGAATATGTGGCAGCTCAGGACCCGCGGGATCCCGGTGTGCTCATACTGTCGAAGTTTGCCGGGGCTGCTGAGGAGCTCACGGATGCACTCATTGTTAACCCGAACGACAAGGTCGAAGTCGCAGAGGCGATTCAGCACGCGCTGCACATGAGCCGAGAGGAGCGGGACGCACGCTGGCAGGCGATGCTGAAGATTCTTTGGAATTCCGATGTCTCACGGTGGGCGGCGGCATTTATTAAGGATCTGGCTGCCAGCAAGGCAACCAGGGCCCGCAGCAGAATGATGCTGGCCAAGAAAGACAGTGCTGACCGGTAGCAGCCGCTAGTGAGTGTGTGACGCCGCAATGCCGTACATCCTACAGGATGGCTCCGGTGATTGGTCTCGTGAAGACATAGCCTGCTTAAGTAAACCGAACGCAAGTAAGCCTTGATGGAGCCGGCTCGGGGGACTTCAGTGTAGTTGTTGGATAGTTCTAAAAGCGTGTCACATAAGGATCGACGCCACCCTCATGGCTCGCAGACTGCTGGAAGCCGATCCGACCTGCCATCAACATAAGCGGCTCACGGTCTTCGTGGTTCACTCGATAGCTGCCATGCTTTTGTACGCACCAGGACTGGAGGAAAGCTTGGATGTAATCGTGACCCCAACAGACGATGGCAAGGCATGGAACCTGACCGATCTGCTCGGCCGCTCGATGGGGCGCATTGCAGAGATATCTGATCAGCAGCTTACGCTTCATCTGGACGGCCATGCTTTGGAGACTGTGGCCGGCATGGGGCATGGGCCTTCTCTTTCGCTCGATGCGGCCCTGGCTGCACTCGAGAAGCACACGCGAGGCGTCTGCCGGCTCTATTCAGGCGAGGATCAACCATGATCCCTGGCGGCTGGAACTCCGCCTTTGCTCGACACTTGAGGGAATAACCATGCGAATTCGCGCCGGCG
>KI912063.1:72511-77771 GCA_000517005.1 Microvirga lupini | reverse complement strand
CAGAGTGGACGTGCGGCGGATGTCGAGACGTACGGAGGCGTAGAACTTCAGCGCGTTGCCACCGGTGGTCGTCTCAGGGCTTCCGTACATAACGCCGATCTTCATGCGGATCTGGTTGATGAAGATCACCATCGTCTTCGTGCGGCTGATCGAACCGGTGAGCTTGCGCAGCGCCTGGCTCATCAGGCGGGCCTGAAGCCCTGGACGGCTCTCGCCCATCTCGCCTTCAATCTCAGCTTTCGGAGTCAGTGCGGCCACCGAATCGATGACCAACACATCGACAGAACCCGAGCGGATCAACGTATCGGCGATCTCAAGCGCCTGCTCGCCGTTGTCCGGCTGAGAGATCAGAAGATCATCGAGGTTGACGCCCAGCTTTCGCGCATAGGCTGGATCGAGCGCATGCTCTGCATCGATAAAACCGCAGACGCCGCCCGCCCTCTGGGCCTCGGCAACGGTCTGGAGGGCCAACGTCGTCTTGCCAGACGACTCCGGTCCGTAAACCTCGACAACGCGACCTCTCGGAAGGCCACCCACGCCCAGAGCGATATCGAGCCCCAGGGAGCCGGTCGAAATCGTCTCCACCTCAACAACCTGGCTGCCGCCAAGGCGCATGATCGAGCCCTTGCCAAAGGCACGCTCGATCTGGGCTACTGCTGTCTCGATAGCCTTGTTCTTATCCATGCTCATCACGGCTCCGCTTCTGTAATTTCTGAGTAAAGACTCTAGCTGATATCAATTCCAAACACTAGAACAAAGCAGGAACTAAAATAAATTATGAGCACTGTTCGCGGTTAAGCTTTCATCGACATCAGGAATCCCATGGTTCCACATCCTGTAACCGGCGCTGCCAGAGCCTCGCTCTGTTCTGAATCATCTGAGAAGAAGGCTCTTTGTTTTACGGCATTATCAACCATGTGTAGACGCCTCTGGTGACGCAAGAAGAATCTTCGGTTGATCCAGCGCGTGGTCAGGGCTGCCATGTGTGCGGCCTCACATGGGGGGCTCTGTCGCAATTTTTGACTGCTGGCAGAAAACTCCCGGGGCAGTTTGTATTTGTCTATGCGGCAAGGCGCTCGAACTGTTCAGCGAGCGACGGTTGATGAGTGCAGGCGTATCTCGCCTGCCTCTTGCGCATCATGTGGATCATCTCGATGCCACCCAGCACAGCACGGGCGCTATTCACGGACTTGAACCCCATCATCGAGCGAACCCGCCGCTTGATAGCCCGGTGATCCTGTTCGATTCGGTTGTTGAGACAACGACTCTGCCGGATCCGGATCGGCTCGAGCTTCCGTCGGGATCGGTCCCGGAGCCGGTCTGCCGTGTCGCAGCCTAAGATGGCCTCACGATTGGTCTGGCTACCATCGATGACAATCCGCTCGGGCCGGCCATGCCGCTTGAGTGCCTTGAACAGAAAGCGTTTGGCCGCAGCCAGATTTCGCCGCGAACTGAACCAGAACTCAACAGTGTCGCCGTTGCTTTCGATGGCCCGGTACAGATACATCCAACGTCCACGAACCTTGATATATGTCTCGTCGATATGCCATTTCCGGCTGACGGGGCGCTTGCGAAGATTGAGTTGCTCCAGCAGAAGCGGAGCATAGTAGACGGTCCAGCGATGGATGGTGGCATGGTCAACAGAGATGCCGCGCTCGGCCATCATCTCCTCGAGATCCCGGAGGCTGAGGCTGTAGGCGAGATACCACCGGACGCAGAGCAGGATAACGGATCGATCAAAATGCCTGCCCTTGAACACTATGCACCTCCGGAGCTGGCCGGAGGCATAGGCCGAACTGTGTTACCGAAAAGTTTGCAACAGATCCGTTCACAGAGCTCGAGATCAGGGAGGCGCTCGCGCCAGTGCACAACGAGCTTGCGGTTCTGCGTGCCGAAAACGACCGGCTAAGGCGCGAGCCCGGGGTAGCCTCCTCACAATCTGGAACAGCCGACGTGCCCGCATGATGCGACGGTTCCCCATCCTGAGCGCTTAGGCTGCTATGGGAGCCATCAAACCCAACACCTCGCGACGACCTCGCAGCGGAGTTCGTTCCACTTCACGCCAGTGTCCCTCCTCGCCTCCGGCTCGTACGACTGCATCAGAGGCAAGAATCGCCACGCCGTGCTCCTTTGTGGCCTCCTGCAGGCGTGCTGCCACATTGACCGGGTCGCCCATAACGGTGAACTCAAAACGCCTGGCGTCCCCGACCACGCCACAGAAGACCTCGCCAACATGCACCCCTATCCCGACCGTCACAGGTGGATCGAATTGCCGCTTCGCATTCCAGCGGGCAATGAGATCATCGAGCGTTCGGGCGCATGCCAGTGCCCGGGCGGCATCATCGGGAGATGGATAAGGCAGGCCAAAGACAATCAGCGCCCCGTCACCAATGAATTTGTCGACAACGCCGCCATGGTGGACGGCGGCATCCATGACGCGTCGACGAAAGGCGCTCATGAAGGCGGCGAAGCGGGCCGAATCCAGATGTTCAGCCATGGCAGTCGAGCCTCGCACATCCACAAAGAGGAGCGCGATCGTCTGGCGCCGCCCTGTCCGCAACTCCGAGAACGCCGGGTCGGTCAGGATCGGGGCGAGTTCCTGTGGCAGAAACCGCGTGAGATCGAGGCGTACCGTCGTTTCCCGGACAACCTCGTGGAGCAACCGGCGTCCGCGGCTCGCCACGACAACAAGCACGGTGGCCGCTATCGCAATCATGACCAATCGGATTGCGTTGGGGGGAAGGCCGAACCCCATGGACAACTGCGCCAGGACCGGAGCACGCTGATCGGGCGGGATGATGCCGGCTACCAGCATGAGCGCGGTCAGGCCGACGACGTACAAGGTCGCGACATAGATCTGCAATGCCGGCCGGTAGCGCAGCGCGGTGGCGGCAAGAGCGATTGGAACAATCCAAACACCCGGGAAGAGCGAGAAGAAATTTCCTGGGATCCCGAATGCAAACAGACTGAAGCTGAGATTTCCCAGGATCAGAACGGCATCTGCGGTTGCCGTCACGTAGGACAGCCGCTGGACCGGGTATCCACGACGAAGCCCCACCAAGGTTAAGATGCCGACCAGCGCCAAGCCGACCACGGTGATCCGCGCCGCGTCGATCTCGCGGAGGATGGCACTCGCCCCCTGAGGGACATGGAGGGCAACCAGCTCCACCGTCACAAGCAATCCTGCACCGATTGCAACACGCAGGATGCCGGTCTGCCGCTCCGCCGCGACCTCAGCCTGGTGGAGCAGGCGTTGCGCTGGGTTATCATCTCCCCCAGCCACTTCATTGCGCTGCCGACGTAGTACCCTCAAGAGACCACTCCCACGCGCTGATCCATCATTGCCCCACACCAGCGGCAACCCTTTACTCAGCATTGTCATCGACCAACGCCAATGTCCGGTTGGCATCATTCGGGGCGCTGCTCGCCGGTCCCACTTGACCGGGCAACGCATGTGAGGCCAGAAAGGATGACTGTAAGGCCGAACTCGAACGCCGCCTCAAAGTCCCAACCACGGACTGCCGCGGGCTCCACGGCAGCAGCGGAGGCTGGAAAGGTAACGGCTGGAAGCCTCCCTTGGCGAGTCGCCTCGGTCGGATCCACGCCCCGAAACGGCCCCCTAATCTGATAGGAGACCTGGCCGATGGTGAAATTGGTCAGCAGAAAATAAGCCCGCAAGGCATCTTCCGGATCTATGCCTGCCCGTTGCAGCGTCGTCAGGGTGAGCTCCATCGGCCGAAAGACAGACGCCGGCAACACTTCGGCTGTTTCCACGAGCCGGACAAGTCCGGGATGAGCAAGGCACGCTTGTCTAAGATCCCGGAAGCAGGCGCGGATCTGCTCCCGCCAGTCTTTGTCGTCGTACTCAAAGGGCAGCTGCTCGATCACGATCGCGGCGATCCCGTGCAGCAAGTCCTCCTTGTTGGTCACATGGTTGTAGAGCGCCATAGGGGTCACCCCGAGATGCTTGGCCAAGCCACGCATGTTGAGAGCCTCCAGGCCGTCCCGGTCGAGCAGGGCCAGCGCCTCGCTCAACACGCGATCGCGGGTCAACGTCGGTTGGTGGGGCCTGCGCGTTCTAGCTCTGCGTGTCGGCTTGGGTGGCATCAGACGGTCTCGGCCTCTGGATCTTGACCCCTATATATACATCGTATATATACGATGTATATAACTCGCCGGCCAGGGGCACACAGCCAAGGAGGCATGGGTCCCATGTTCCTGATCCTGCAGGTCCTCAGCGTCTTTCTCGTTTCTATTGCAATGGCACTCGCCCTAGCACATGCACTTGAGCTGCCCGGGAAAATGCGGCTCGCAAAGGAAGCCTACCTCACGGTGCAGCCGATCTACTATCCGGGCTTCACCACGGCTGCCGGGTTTGGTGAGGGCGGCGGCATGATCGCCACGCTCCTTCTCCTGGTTCTGACCCCTGCCCAAACTGCGGCATTCTGGTGGACCCTTGCGGCATTTGTCGCCCTCGTGGCGATGCATGCCGCTTATTGGGTTCTCACCCATCCCGTGAACAAATTCTGGCTTCGGGACCACGATTTGCGAGGCTTCAGTGCGGGCTTCTTTGCCTTCGATCCCCTGACGCGGTCTGCGCCGACAGCCCCGCACGAGGATAGCTGGACAAGCTATCGCGACCGGTGGGAGTACTCACACGTCCTCCGAGCCGTGCTCGCGGCGGTCAGCCTCATCACACTGGTGACAGGCGTTGCCCTCTGCGACGCGAGCGCGTGACGCCCCAAGCTAACCAACGATCTGCCGCCCTGACCCTGCGGGTTAAGGACATAACTTGCGGCAACTGCGTGGCAGCCTCAAGAAGGCCATCGAAGCGAGCCTGCCCGACACGAGCGTCAAGTCCAATCCGACGCCAAAGCTTGTACCGGTCCGTGACAGCACCGATATGACGGCCATCAAGGCCCTCGTGACCGAGGCCGGCCACTCCGATCGCTGCCGCCCTCTGACTGTTCTCGGCGCCACTGGAGTGGCTTTGGCCCTAGGGTCACTAGCACCCAAGAGTCGGCGTTGAGGCGGATGGAACCAGACACCTACAACCGCGTTGTCGCGAGTTGGTTTGGTTTCAGGGGCAAGCCTTGTTCAAGCACTTATTCCTCTTTGCAGCAAGGCCATCTGCAGCGGTCGATCTTGGGCTTGTGACGATCACCATCACAGCAGCCAGCGTCGCGCTTCTCATCTGTGCGGAGTTGCCTTAGCCGGAATAGAGGACCGTCGTGTCGCTCATAGGTCACTCGGGACCTAA
>KI912063.1:68365-72411 GCA_000517005.1 Microvirga lupini | reverse complement strand
CCGTTGAGCGGTACGGGCAAAAATTCTGCCGATTGTCCGGATTACTTCAGCGATCAGCTCCGTATACCTGACATGAACGACGCCAAGCGCACGGATGTTGTCGGACTGCTCGGGGCCTTGCGGCGCTATGCGAGATCGCTGACGCGCGACGAAACCCGGGCTGAGGATCTGGTACAGGATACCCTTGTTCGCGCCTACGAGCGGCGAAGCTCCTTCCGCCCGGGCGGAAACCTGCGTAGTTGGCTGTTCTCGATCCTGCACAATACCTTCATCAACAGCCGACGCCGCCACGTGGCGGAGCTTCGCCGACTAGAGCATGCCGCCTCCTTCGTCGACACAGCCGCTCCGCCCGAGCAAGAAAGTCGCGTCAGGCTGCAGCAGGTCCAGGCCGCCTTCATGAGCCTTCCGGATGAGCAGCGCGCTGCCCTGCACCTCGTGGCCATCGAGGGCCTGTCCTACCAGGAGGCCGCGAACGCCCTGAATATCCCGGTCGGCACCCTCATGTCCCGCCTCGGCCGCGCCCGTGCCGCCCTGCGTGGTTTCGAGGCGGGAGCCGATCTTGCGCAGCCATCGCAGAGCAAGCGTCCAAGCCTGCGCATCGTGGGAGGATCCGATGCCTGACCCCATCACCGAAGCGGACCTTCTGGCATATGTGGATGACCAGCTTGACGCCGCGAGGCGGATTGAGGTCGAGGAGCATCTCGCCCACAATCCTGAAGCCGCCATCCGGGTCATGGCAGACCTGAAGGATCGCGATTCCCTCCGGCTGCTCCACGCTGCTCCCCTGCCCCGCCCTGCGGACTCCATGCTTGGCGCGGCTACCCGGCTTGAGCGCGTTCTTGCCTGGCAGGAATTCGGCCTGAAGCTGCGCCGAGTTGCCGCCGTGGCGATGCTCATCGGGTTCGGCTGGGTTGCCCACGGGCAGGTCGGGCTTGGCGTCACCGACAGCGAGGCATCGCCCAAGCCGCCGGCATTCGTCGAGGATGCCCTGCATTCGCACGAGACGGGCCTTCTGCGCGCTCGGATGGCCTCACAGCCGGAAGTCGAGGCCTATGACTCCGCCGAGATCCTGGCCGAGACCGGAATCCAACTCCCAGCCTTGCCAAAGGATTGGCAGGTTCGGGATGCCCAGGTCTTCCCCTCCCGATACGGCCACAGCATCGAACTTGTCATCGATGCCAGTGATCTGGGTCGGCTGTCCCTTTTTGCCGCGCAGGCTCCGGCCTTCGACGTGATCGCCCCAACCCTGGCGCGTTTCGACAAGGCCAAGGCCGTGTACTGGCAGACCGGCCCGCTCGCCTACGCGCTGACAGGAACCGGCAGCGACAGCGCCCTTGAGCGGGCAGCCACACAGCTGTCCCACAAGCTTCCGTAAACCTCAGGAGAAAGCATCCATGAACACTCCCTATGCCTGGCAGACAACGACTGCTCGTCCGAGCGGCGCCATCTTCGACGAGGGCCTGCGCCAGCACATGCTGCGGGTCTACAACTATATGGGCGTCGGCCTCGTCCTCACAGGACTAGTCGCCTTTTTCGTCGCCTCGACGCCTGCCCTTTACGTGCCGATCTTCCAGACGCCCCTGAAGTGGGTGGTGATGCTGGCGCCTCTCGCCTTCATCTTCTTCTTCTCGTTTCGTATGGAGCGGATGACGGCAGCGTCTGCGCGCACCGCGTTCTTCGCCTTCTCGGCGGTGATGGGCCTGTCGCTCGCCTCAGTGTTCCTGGTGTTCACCGGCGCGAGCATCGCCCGCACCTTCTTCATCACCGCCACCATGTTCGGTGCGACCAGCCTCTACGGCTACACCACCAAGCGTGACCTGTCGAAGTTCGGCTCGTTCCTGGTTATGGGCCTGATCGGCGTCATCATCGCCTCGCTGGTGAACATCTTCCTTGGATCAAGCCTGCTGCAGTTCGCGATCTCGATCATCGGCGTGCTCGTGTTCACGGGTCTAACCGCCTACGACACCCAGTCGATCAAGGAACAGTACGCGGAAGGCTTCGGTCATGAGGCGAACAACAAGATGGCCGTGTTCGGCGCGCTCTCGCTCTACCTGAACTTCGTCAACATCTTCCAGCTGCTGCTGAGCCTCACCGGGCAGCGGGACGAGTAACCCCCGAACCACAACCTCATTTAATAGAAAGGATTGTCATTCATGGACCATCAGGATCGTCAGGCGATTGAGCAGCTCTTCGGCAAGCTGGTCCAGGTCGAGGGCCAGTCCACGCCTCCGGATGCACAGGCGGCGGAGTTCATTCGCTCCCGGATTGCGCAGCAGCCGAATGCGCCCTACTACATGGCCCAGACCATTGTCGTGCAGGAGCAGGCGCTGAGCGCCGCCCACGGCCGCATCCAGCAGTTGGAGCAGGAGCTCGCCAGCCGTCCGGCCGGCGGAGGTGGCTTCCTGTCCGGCCTCTTCGGTGGTGGCCAGACCCGTCCCCAGCCGCATCAGTCTTACCAGCCGCAGCCAATGCAGGGCATGCCTCCGCATATGGCATCCGGCACGGGCGGGATGGCTCCCGGTCGTGGCGGCGGCTTCCTGGCTGGTGCAGCCCAGACTGCGATGGGCGTCGCCGGCGGTGTGCTTCTCGGCAACATGCTTGCAGGCGCCTTCTCCGGCGGAGACGAGGCGAAAGCCGCAGATGCCGGTCAGGCCGAGCCGCAGCAGGCCGCGGCCGAAGACATTGGTGATGCCGGCGACGACTTCGGCTTCGATGAGACCTAAGCCTTGACCGCGAACCAAGCGGCGGGGCTCAAGGCTGAGTTCCGCCGCTCTTATTGCATAGCGGTATTTTGACGACTGCGGTCCGGACGGCAGTTTTGCCTCGACGAGATTTCCGCCTAAACATTGATGAAAGAGATACCCGTGACCAAACCTGCCCTTGGCCTTGCGGCTGCCATGACGATCACCATGCTTGCTCCCGCTGTGGCGCAAACGTCCACGTCCGATCCGACTCCGGCAGCACCACCAGCCGCTTCAAGCCCGACTACTATCACTCCTCCTTCAGCCGCACTGGCGCCGGGGACGACCACCGGCTCCACGACGGCAACGGCGACGCTGGGTTCAACCGCGCGGACCCTCACGGTCGACGCTCTGGGGGACATGGATTTCGTTGGTGCGGACGGGAATGAGATTGGCGACATTGAAGGCGTGGTGGAGAACAACGCCGACAAGGAGCAGTTCGTGCTCGTCGAGCGCGGCGGCTTCCTGGGCTTTGGCGCCAAGGAGATCACGATCCCGCTGGAGAACGTTGCAGTGCAAGGCGAAAAGGTGACCTTGCACAACATGGACGTAGCGCAGCTCGATGGGATGACGGAGTTCACCAACGACAATAACGCCTTTCGTTAGCTCGACGATACCCAGCAGATTAACCTGACGCAGCAGTGATTCCCGAAGCTTCTACGGCGGTTTAGGGCAGCTCCAAACCTGGTGGGCTACGAGCGTCAATGCGAGGCGCCCCTATCGCAGAAGCCAAGAACCTGAGGAGAAGGACGGATATGGCCAGTTTTGATGATCGCCGGGATACATTCGAAAGGAAGTTCGCTCGCGACGAGGAGCTGCTGTTCAAGGCGACGGCACGCCGCAACAAGCTGTTCGGCCTTTGGGCCGCCCAGCAGCTCGGCAAGACCGGCCCGGATGCCGAGTCCTATGCGAAGGCTGTTGTCGTGGCGGATTTCCAGGAAGCCGGTGATGCCGATGTCATCCGCAAGGTGCGCCAGGATTTCGAGGCCGCCGGCAAGACTGCCAGCGATGCCGAGCTGGCCGGTGTTCTGTCCGGCCTGATGAATGAAGCCATCGAACAAATCAAGGCAGGACAGTGAGACTTCTGGCCCGATACCGCCTGGGCGCTTCAAGACCCTCAAAAGCGCCCTGAAGAGGCTTTAGGCCGTCAAAACAATGACCGCTTCCGGCGGATACTGTTGAAAAAGTCCGCAACTACCGTTTTCGCGAGGCCAGCATACAGGATGCTGAGCCTGATCTGGCACACTGACGCTAAAGCGAATTGCGGATCAGGGTAGAGCATAGCCGGCGTGCCTGAACCAGCCG
>KI912063.1:67769-68265 GCA_000517005.1 Microvirga lupini | reverse complement strand
GGCTCTTGAGATCCCACACCACGCCGATCCAAGAGAGCACCTTGATGATGTAGAAGGTCGGGTCGATCTCCCACCAGCGGAAGCCCTGGCGCACGCTGGCCTGATAGGCATGGTGGTTGTTGTGCCAGCCCTCGCCCATGGTGAAGAAGCCAGCAGCCAGTTGTTGCGGGAGTCGTCGCCGGTGACATAGCGTTTCGAGCCGTGCACATGAGCGAGCGAGTTGATGCAGAAGGTGGCGTGATAGACTGCCACCGTGCTCCAGAAGAAGCCGACGATGAGGCCCGACCAGCCCGCGAGCAGGAAGGTGACCAAGGCCAGCACAGCGGCAGGCACAAGCTCGTACCTGTGCAGCCACCTCAGCTCCGGATACTTGGTGAAATCGCCGACTTTCACGAGATCGACCGTGTCGTGCTTGCGGGCGAAGGTCCAGCCCACATGGGCGAAGAGGAAGCCGGTGTGTCGAGGTGAATGCACGTCGTGCTCGGTATCCGAGAAC
>KI912063.1:66826-67669 GCA_000517005.1 Microvirga lupini | reverse complement strand
TGGTGGTGCCTATGTTTGGCTGCCCACCACAACACACTCTTTTGGGCGCTGCTCTGGGCAAGGCAGGCGAGAATGAACTGGAACACGCGGCTCGTTGCATAGGAGCGGTGCGAGAAATAGCGATGATAGCCAGCCGTGATCCCGAACATCCGTAGCCAGTAGAGGACGATGCTGACGGTGATCGCCTCCCATGTCACTCCAGTCCAGATCGCGGCAACGCACGCTCCATGGACCAGGAGAAAGGGGATCACCTGCGGATAGACAATGTCGTCGTGGTCATGATCCCCGTGTGGTTGCGTGGGCGGTATTGCAGAATTCATTTCAAACTCGGGATGGCATAGGTGGGTTGTCGGGTTTGGCAGATGGTCCAATCTCGCGGACACAGTGTTTAACTGTAAGCCATCAGGAGAAAAGCTTGGCTTGGTGCGACTTAGCGGCCCCGGCGGGGACGGGTCGCATGCAGGACCGTACGCGCCTGCGTCTGTCCTATCGTGCAGCCAATCTGTAGCCAAGCAAGTCCTTGTTGCAAATAATTTGCAATTGCATAAAATAACTGTGCGATCACTAAGGAGATGATGATGAAGCTTGCCCCCCTGCTGCTCGGCCTCGCAATGCTGCTCTTCTCCGCTGCACCGTCTGCTCAGGCCGCAGACGGCAAGTTCAAGGTCGTCACGACCTTCACCGTCATCGCTGACATAGCGCAGAACGTGGCTGGCGATGCCGCCCTCGTGGAATCGATCACCAAGCCCGGGGCGGAGATCCACAACTATCAGCCGACGCCGGGCGACATCCTGCGGGCACAGGATGCCAATCTGGTCCTGTGGAACGGTCTCAATCTCGAAC
>KI912063.1:64948-66726 GCA_000517005.1 Microvirga lupini | reverse complement strand
GAAGCCAAGGCGGCTGCCGCATTGAGCCCATGCCCGCCGGGCAGCTTCCTGGCCTTGCCGTCGACCTTGCCGGCGAGCTTGCCAAAGGCAATCACCGAGCCGGTGAACGTCACCGCCCCGATGAACACGCCGAGAAAGACCTCGACCTTCAGGATCGCGATCTCCACGCCGGTCTTGTGCGCCAGCACCCCGGCAAAGCCGGTCAGCGCCTGCCGTGAGGCCTCGTCCAGGGCGAGCACGCGGGTGAGCTCGAGATCGGCGTTGAAGCCGATGAACACAGCCGCCAATCCCACGAACGAGTGCAGCGCCGCCACCAGCTGCGGCATCTCGGTCATCGCGACCGTCTTGGCCACATACCAGCCGATGACAGACCCGATCACCAGCATGGCGGCAATGACGGCGTAGTTGCCCACCCCGGGCCCGAACACGGTCGCACTGACAGCGAGCGCCATGCCGGCAATGCCGTACCACACGGCGCGCTTGGCGCTCTCCTGGCCTGAGAGGCCTCCCAGCGACAGGATGAACAGGATGGCGGCCGCCACATAGGCGGCGGAGACAAGACCAAAGCTCATCGGAGGCTCCTCACGACTTCTGGAACATGGCCAGCATCCGGCGGGTGACCAGGAAGCCGCCGACGATGTTGATGGTGGCGATCAGGAAGGAGAGCGAGGCTAGGCTCACCACCAGCCAGTGGTTGGAGCCGACCTGCAGCAGGGCGCCGAGCACCACGATGCCGGAGATGGCGTTAGTCACCGCCATCAGCGGCGTGTGCAGGGCGTGGCTGACGCTCCAGATCACCTGGAAGCCGACAAAGCACGCCAGGGCAAAGACGATGAAGTGGGCCATGAAGCTGGCCGGTGCATAGGCGCCCACCAGTGCGATCAGCAGGCCGCCGGCCACGAGCAGTCCCACCTGGGTGCGGGTCTGCGCCCGGAAGGCGGCCTTCTCCTGGGCCCGCTTCTCCTCTGGAGTGAGCTCCCTCATCTTCTCCTTTGGCTTGGCGGCGGCGATCGCCTGCACCTTGGGTGGCGGTGGCGGATAGGTGATCGTGCCCTGGTGCGTGACCGTAGCACCCCGGATCACGTCATCGTCCATGTTGTGGTGGATGATCCCGTCCCTGTTCGGCGTCAGGTCGGTGAGCATGTGGCGGATGTTGTTGGCGTACAGGGTCGAGGCCTGGGCGGCCATGCGGCTGGGGAAGTCGGTATAACCGATGATGGTGACGCCATTGCTGGTGACGGTCTTCTCGTCCGGCAGCGTCAGGTCGCAGTTGCCGCCGCGTTCCGCCGCCAGGTCCACGATCACGGAGCCCGGCTTCATCACTGCCACCATGTCGGCGGTCCACAGCTTCGGCGCCGGTCTTCCGGGGATCAGGGCGGTGGTGATGACGATGTCGATCTCGGGTGCAAGCTCACGGAACTTGGCGAGCTGCTTCTCGCGGAACTCGGGACTGGACGGCGCGGCATAGCCGCCGGTGGCGGCACCGTCCTGCGCCGCCTCGAACTCGAGGAAGACGAACTCGGCTCCCATGGACTCGATCTGCTCGGCCACTTCCGGACGCACATCGAAGGCATAGGTGATGGCACCAAGCGAGGTGGCCGTGCCGATGGCAGCCAGACCGGCCACGCCGGCGCCGACGACCAGCACTTTGGCGGGCGGCACCTTGCCGGCAGCGGTGACCTGGCCGGTGAAGAAGCGGCCGAAGTGGTTGCCGGCCTCGATCACGGCGCGGTAGCCGGCGATGTTGGCCATGGAGGAGAGCGCGTCCATCTTCTGGG
>KI912063.1:63939-64848 GCA_000517005.1 Microvirga lupini | reverse complement strand
GCCCTTGAACATCGTGCCTAACCCTCTTCCGTCAGCGCAGGCCATAGCCCAGCGCTAGGAAAGAAAGAGTTGCGACAGATCCAGTGTAAAAGCTTGGCCCTCAGTTGTTTGTTAGGAGGCTTCCTCGACAGGGAACGACCGGACCAGAAAAAAGCCGGGCCAAAGGCCCGGCAAAAGGTGAGGTCCGACAAAAAAGTCAAAACCTTCCAGAGGGAACGGCCGACACGGCAGCGCCGGGAGGAAGAAAGCGGTGCCGCGTTGAAATCAGCCACTGGTGATATCGGCCTCATGGCGCTTATTTGCAATGCAGCATGCCTCATAAAAGGGCTGCGTTGACTGCATGCATCCAAGATTGCATCCGGCAAGTAGAGGAATATGCTTCGTCAGAGGCATACAAGGTGCAACCAACAGGAAGGCTTCCTCGTCAGCTTCCTGTGCACGGAGTCAGATGGCTTGGACGAGCTGATCGATGCTGGCCTTGGCATCGCCGTAGAACATGCGGGTGTTGTCCTTGTAGAACAGCGGGTTCTCAATGCCGGAGTAGCCGGTGCCCTGCCCGCGCTTCGAGACGAACACCTGCTTGGCCTTCCACACCTCGAGCACCGGCATGCCGGCAATCGGGCTGTTCGGATCCTCCTGGGCGGCCGGGTTGACGATGTCATTCGAGCCGATCACGATCACCACGTCGGTGTCGGCAAAGTCCTCGTTGATCTCGTCCATCTCCAGCACAATGTCGTACGGCACCTTGGCTTCCGCCAGCAGCACATTCATGTGCCCCGGCAGGCGCCCGGCGACGGGATGGATGGCAAAGCGCACGTCCTTGCCCTTGGCGCGCAGGCGGCGCGTGAGCTCCGAGACGGACTGCTGCGCCTGGGCCACGGCCATGCCGTAGCCCGGCACGATCACGAT
>KI912063.1:63377-63839 GCA_000517005.1 Microvirga lupini | reverse complement strand
CAGACGGCAGATCGGTGAACTCTCCGGCGGCCAGAAGAAGCGGGTCTTCTTGGCCCGTGCCCTGGCCCAGGACGCCCATGTCATTCTCCTGGACGAACCCTTCACCGGCGTCGACGTGACGACGGAGGAGGCCATCATCGTGCTCCTGCGCGGCCTTCGCGACGAAGGCCGCGTGATCCTGGTCTCGACGCACAATCTCGGCAGCGTGCCTGAATTCTGTGATCGCGCAGTGCTGCTGAACCGGACCGTGCTGGCCGCTGGGCCGACGGACGAGGTGTTCACGCGGGCGAACCTGGAAAAAGCGTTCGGCGGCGTGCTCCGGCACTTCGTCTTCGACGCTAGCCTTCGCGCAGGGGCCGTTTCGGTGGATGTCATCTCCGACGACGAGCGGCCGCTGGTCATCTATGGAGACAAAGCTTCGGATGCGACCAAGGCTAGCACAGCTAACCCATCGGCCGCAGA
>KI912063.1:46757-63277 GCA_000517005.1 Microvirga lupini | reverse complement strand
ACGCGAGATGCGCGGCACCATGTCCATGGCGATGACGGTGGCACCCTGCGCCCGCGCCTGCTCCAACAGGTCGCCGTTCTGCGCCGGCCAGAAGAACGAGATCAGCGTCTGGCCTTGGCGGAGCTGTTGGACCTCGGCCTCCGTCGGCGGCCGCACCTTCGTGAGCACGTCGGTGGCAGCGAACAAGGCTGCCGCATCCGGTACGATGGTGACACCAGCAGCAGCATAGGCGGCGTCCGAGAAGCCCGCCTTCTCCCCTGCCCCGGCCTCGACAAAGCACGTGTGCCCCAGCTTCTGCAGCTGGAGGGCGGACTCGGGTGTCAGCGCCACACGTGCTTCGCCTGGAAAGGCTTCCTTCGGTGCTCCGATCTTCATCGTCGATGTCCTGCTCTGGTGTCGTGTCAGGTGAAGCTCAGCTGGATCTTCATCGACCGGTTGCGATCGCCGGCAGCCTCGAAGGCCGCCACCGCATCGGCGATGGGAAAGGTCCCGCTCATCAGGGGCTTAAGGTCGACGCGCCGCGCGTTGATGAGGTCAACAGCAAGGGCGAACTCCGCGTGAAAGCGGAACGTCCCCTTCATCTCGATCTCTTTCGCCACCACCAGGTTCTGCGGGATCGACACGTCGCCGCCAAGCCCGAGCTGAACCAGCACGGAGCGCGGCTTCAGCACCTCCAGGCCGGAGCGCACGGCGCTCTCATTGCCCGAGGCCTCAAACTGGACATCGAAATAGCCCTTGTTGGCCGCATAGGCCGACAGTGCTTCCGGCTCGCTCGCCACATTGATGGTCCGGTCAGCCCCGACAGCCCGTGCCTTCTCAAGCACGGCATCCATGACGTCTGTGGCAACGATCTCCCGTGCCCCATGCGCCCGAGCCGCGATGATGGCGAGAGCCCCGATCGGGCCGCAGCCCGTCACCAGCACCCGCTTGCCCAGCAGCGACCCGGCCCGGTTGACTGCGTGCAGCGTCACCGCCAGCGGCTCGGCGAAGGCCGCCTCATTGATCGAGACGTCCTCGGCCACCTTGTGGCATTGCCAGTGCTCGGCCACCAGGCTCTGCCGGAACGCGCCCTGGATGTGCGGCATCGGCATGGCGCTGCCATAAAAGCGCATGTTCAGGCATTGGTTCTGCTGACCCTTGAGGCAATACTCGCAGTGCTGGCAGGGCCGGCTTGGCGAGACCGCGACCCGATCACCTACGGCCAGACCCGAGACGCCCTCACCCAGCGAACGGATGGTGCCGGCCACCTCATGCCCGAGGATCATCGGCTCGCGCACGCGGACCGTGCCGAAGCCGCCATGATGGTAGTAATGCAGATCGGAGCCGCAGATGCCCCCCGCCTCAATGGCGACCTCGACCTGTCCCGGCCCGGGAGCCTCCGGCTCACGCTCCTCGATGCGCAGGTCCTTGGCGGCATGAATGACAACGGCTTTCATGGGGCAATCCTCAGATGACGGGTGTGAGAAGGGGCTGGCGGGCAAAATGCGCCGCGAGGTTGTCGCGCACCAGCTTGCCCATTGCCTGCCGGGTTTCCACGGTTCCGGATGCATGATGCGGCTGGAGGACGACGTTCTCCAGCGTCAGGAAGCGCTCGTCGATGTTCGGCTCGTTCCTGAACACATCGAGGCCGGCGCCTTTGATGACGTTGTGCTGGAGCGCGTCGAGCAGGGCTGCCTCATCGACGGTGGACCCGCGCGAGATGTTGATCAGGATGCCATCACGTCCCAAGGCACCAAGGACATCCGCATTGATGATGTCCTTGGTGCTAGCGCCGCCGGCCAGGGTGACGATGAGGAACTCGGACTGCTCAGCCAGTGCCATCAGGTCGGGCACGAAGGTATAGGGCAGGTCGGATCGCTGGGTGATGTCGAAGTAGGCGATCGGGCAGTCGAACGCGGCGAGACGCTTGGCCACCTCGATGCCGATGCGCCCCATGCCGACGATGCCGACTTTCTTGCCGTGAACGCGGGTCACAAGATGCATGTTGGCGCTGCGCCAACGTCCACCCCGGACATACTGGTCCGCTTGCGGGATCTGGCGGGCCACCGCCAGCAACAGCCCGACACCGATGTCGGCCACATCTGCGGTCAGGACGTTGGGCGTATTGGTGACCTGGATCCCGTTCACCTTGGCGTGGGAGAGGTCGATGGCGTCGGTTCCGACGCCATAGCAGGAGACGATCTCGAGTCGAGGAAGGGCCTTCATGAGCTCAGCCGAGGCGCCGATCTCACCGCGTGTCGCAACGGCGCGAACGTTGCCACCCACTTCGGTTAGAAAGGCTGCCCGGTCGGTGGCCTCCCATAGTTTGTGAACCTTGTAGTTGCATTCCAGGTCCTCAAGGTCCCAGGCTGGATAAGGACCCATCATCAGGATCTCTGGCTTGGTCATTGTGGTCTCCTCCCAGGTCGGCTTTTTGCGGGGCTGCGGTGTGCTATGCAGGGCCGCGTTTGTTCATCGGACAGGAGTCTGCTGCTCCGTCATGACGATGAGCGTGGAGCGGCCGCCTGCCTCAAAGGCTGGTGGTGATGCCGCCATCGACGTAGAGCGTATGCCCGTTCACGAACGAGGATGCCTCGCTCGCCAGGAAGACGGCTGCGCCGACCAGTTCCTCGACATTGCCCCAGCGAGCTGCAGGTGTGCGCTTCTCCAGCCAGCCCGAGAACTCCGGGCTGTCGACGAGAGCCTGATTGAGAGGCGTCTTAAAGTAGCCGGGCGCAATAGCGTTGACCTGCAGGCCGTGCTTGGCCCAGTCCGCACACATGCCCCGGGTCAGGTTCTTCACCGCACCCTTGGTCGCCGTGTAGGGCGCAATCCCGGGGCGGGCGAGCTCACTCTGCACCGAGGCGATGTTGATGATCTTGCCGCGTCCACGGGCGATCATGTGCCGGGCAACCGCCTGCCCGACATAGAACACGCTGGAGATGTTGGTGGTCAGCAGTTGCTCCCAGCGGTCGATGGGGAAGTCCTCGAGTGGCGTGCGGAACTGCATTCCCGCATTGTTGATCAGGATGTCGATCGGGCCTTCATTGCCTTCGATGGCTCCGATCCCGGTCCGGACCGCTTCCGCCGATGTCACGTCGAAGATCGCCGACGAGACTTTGTGTCCTGCCGCTGACAGTTTAGTTGCAGCCACTTCGATCTTGCCCGGGTTGCGTCCGTTGAGGACGACGGTGGCCCCGTGCTCCGCCAAGCCTCTGGCCAGAGCGAAACCGATACCTTGTGACGAGCCCGTCACGAGAGCACGTCGACCTGCAAGCGAGAACAACGATGACACCATAGAAACCTTCTCAACCATCGCACACGATGGAATTCAGATGTAGATTGTCGTTTATCCTGACCATTCCGTCACGGCCGATTGGCTTGCAACGATAGGCTCAGAAAACCGGTTCGACAAAGACAACTACAATCTGTAGCCATAGCTTTTCCTTATGACACTGTGATCGTACGCTGCCTGAAGCAGTGCCTGCGCCTTTGCAAAGGAGGGTATGGGGGCTCAAAGGCGGGAGCGTCATTACATAAGCAGACGCCGGCTCGCTTGACGCAAGCCGGCGGGAAGGTTCGCCGGAGCGAACGGAAGTGCCAGTTTTTACGGAATTGGCTCGAACTTCAGTTCAGCCAGGGGCGTGACCTTATCGGTCCGCGTCATCTTGAACTCAGTGTTTGGCCCGAGCCACTTATCCCAGGCTGCATTGATTTCACCGGCCGCATCCATCTCTCTGAGGGTCTCGTTGACCTTCGCCAACAGTGCAGGCTCGTCCTTCTTCATGCCGATGCCTGTTGGTTGCAATACCATGGGCTCGGGGATCATCTTCAGTTCAACGCCCCTCGTCTTTGACTCGTTCACGAGCTTCGTGATCGTCATGGTATTAGCGACCATGCCGAGCGCTTTGTTCTGTTGAACCGCCATGAACGCCGAGCCCGTGTCTTGGAAGGTCAGCGGTTCCGATCCATTCATCTTGATGGCGAGCTCGGAGGTTGATCCCTTGGTTGAAGCAAGTCGCTTACCCTTGAAATCGGCCTTGGACGTTGCCGGATCGCTCGCCTTCACGGCCAGCATTTCCTTGGCCATATAGTAAGGGTCACTATACTGGATCTGCTCAGCGCGGCTTAGGGTATAGGCGAGGTTCGCAATCGTCAGATCGACGCGGCCGAGCTTCACCTCTGGCACGCGGGCCTCGACGGACAGCGGCGTAAGCTTTGCCTCAACGCCCCACCGCTTGGCGATGCCTTTGCACAGATCGACATCGAAGCCTACCAGCTCGCGTGTCTTAGGATCCGGCGCCGAGAACGGCGGCACGTCGGCGTAGACGCCGCAGCGAAGCTCCTTGCGAGCCATGATGTCGGCAAGTTGATCGGCGCTCGCGGGGACAACTGCTGCGATGCCGAGAGCAGTGGCTGCGAGGCTGAGTTTAAGCGATTTCAGTGACATGTCCTTCTCCTCTGGTTGTTTGTTTTTGCTAGTCGATCAATGGCGCAGATCCGAAAGAAAGCGCTGCGCTCGAGGGTGCTGAGGCCGCGAAAAGAAACTTTCGGGATCGGCCTCCTCAAGGATGCGGCCTCCGTCCATGAACCAGACGCGATCCGCAACTTCCCGTGCGAACCCCATCTCGTGAGTGACGCACATCATTGTCATGCCATCCGCGGCTAGAGCCTTCATCACGGCGAGCACCTCGCCCACCATCTCCGGATCGAGGGCACTGGTCGGCTCATCGAACAGCATCGCGGGCGGCTCCATGGCGAGCGCCCGGGCGATTGCAACGCGCTGCTGTTGGCCGCCGGACAGCTGACCCGGATAGGAGCCGGCCTTTGCAGCGAGGCCCACGCGGTCAAGAAGCTGCATTGCTTTCTCGCGAGCTACCTCCCGCTTGACGCCATTGACCGTCACGGGCGACAGAGTGACGTTTTCGAGTGCCGAAAGATGCGGGAAGAGGTTGAAGCTCTGAAACACAAATCCGATGCGGCTTCGAAGGTGGTTGAGCTCCTTGCTGCGCATCTTGGCATGCACGTCCTGGCCGTCGAAGACGATTGAGCCGGACTGAATCTCTTCAAGCCGGTTGACGGTTCTGATCAACGTCGACTTTCCCGAGCCTGATGGCCCGCACACCACCACAACTTCGCTGCGAGCCACCTCAGCGTTGATGTCGTCAAGCGCTTGAAAGGTTCCGTAATTCTTGCGGACGTTCGAAAAGCGGATCATTGGTGGGCCTCCCGCGGACGGACGCACAGTGCTCATGGCTCAGCCGTAAGTGTTTGAGGTTGCAATGTGACGGGTACTGGACCTGTAGCCGTTCCGGCTCGCTTACGCGCGATGCGTCGCTCCAAAACAGTCGCCGCATAGGAGAGTGTCCAGCAGACGAGATAGTATACGATCGCCAGGATGAAGAAGACCTCGAATGGCTTTGTGAGGAGGCGATTGTTGATCTGATTAGCCGCGAATGTGAGTTCCGGAACGTTGATCACGTATCCCAAGGTCGTCTCCTTGATCGTCGAGACGAACTGGCTGAGGATGCTGGGCAGCATGTTGTAGAGAGCCTGTGGCAGGATGACGTACCACATGGCTCCGAGGTAGCTGTGGCCCAAGGCACGCGCCGCATCCATCTGACCGCGGCCAAGGGCAACAATCCCGGCTCGTACGACTTCGCTCAGAAACGCCGCCTCATAGAGGACCAGCGTCACGAGCATCGTCACGAATCCAGGTATATTCGTGCCGACAAGCAGTGGGACCATGAAGTAGACCCACAGGATCAGCATCAGAAGCGGCACGCCCCGCGCGATATAGACAAGCGCGGTCGACGGCCAGAGCAGAAATGGCGAAGGCGACAACCTGGCAAGGGCAAGCAGCACGCTAAGCGGGAACGCGAGAGCGATGCTCAGAACAGATAGGATCAGAGTCGCAGCGAAACCTCCAAGCGGCCCGTTGGGGTATTGGCCGATCAGCAGAAGAAGCCAGTTATCTTGAATAATGGAGAGGATGTCCCAGAGCATCGGTCAGCGCCCTCCTTTCAAAGCGGCCTGCCGACCGAGTGCAGCTCCGACCGACATGATCAGCAGAGAGCAGATCAGGTACGCGATGGTTGCGATCAGGTAGACTTCGAAGGTTCTGAAGCTCTGGCTCTCGATTTCCTTGACAGCGTGTGTGAGCTCGGCAACCCCGATCGCCATCGCAAGACTGCTGTTCTTGAACAGGGAGACGCTGTGGTTGACGAGAGCGGGCAAAGCGTTGCTAAACGCCTGCGGCATGAGAACATAGCGCATCGTGCCCACGAAGCTGTGTCCAAGCGCGCGGGCAGCCTCGGATTGGCCGGCCGGCACAGAGCGGATACCCGAGCGCAGATCCTCACTGAAATAAGCCGCCTGGCACAGCCCCAGTGCGACAATGGCAAAAATGGCCTCCGCACCATGATCGGAGAGCCAGTATTGCAGCACTTCAGGGAGGAGGCTCGAAATTCCGAAGTACCACAGCATCAGCTGCACCAGAGTCGGAACATTGCGGTGGTACGAGACGTAAGCCCCAACGGCGCGATCAGCGAGGCGGCTCGGGGTCAGCCGAATGATCAGAAGCAGGATTGCAAGGCTCATGGCGAGAAGCCACGACCCGACTGCAATCACAAAGGTCATCTCCATGCCGTAGAGGAGCATGAGCCCGAAGTTCGGGTTCGTTAAAATCGTGATAAGATCGAACCCGGTCATAGCAGCTTAACTCGCCTTGGGCGGCTGGCCATCTCTGGCAGCTGGACGAGCCGTTTGGAGACCGCCGAGAACCTGAAGGGTCGGTGTGATCTCCATGTGACCCACATTCATGGATACGGGCGCCGCAACGGCAAAGGCGATGGCCTCAGCAATGTCAGCCGCCTCCGGCAGTTCAAAGCCTTCGATGAAACGCTCCCGGATCTCAGGCGTGTCGCCATGGACATGTGCAAAGATATCGGTGGCGACACGTCCAGGGCAGATCTCTGTAACCCGGACGCGGTGTCCGAAGGCGTCAATGCGCAGCTGGCGGGACAGCATGCTGACCGCCGCCTTGGTCGCATGATAAGTCGAGTTTCCGCCGAAGTTATAAGCGCCGGCGATCGACGAGATGTTGATGACGTGACCGCGATCCCGCGCCACCATGCCGGGAACGATGAGGCGGCAGAGATGGAGCACGGCCCGTGTGTTCACATCGACGAGCAGGTCGATGTCCTCGGGATCCGCCTCAAGGAACTTCTTGGGACGGTCGACACCCGCATTGTTGACCAGGATGTCGAACTGGACTGCCTCTGCGAGATTTGCGAGCTTTTCGCGATCCACCACGTCGATGACATGCGCGATGCATCCGGTCCTTTCGGCAAGTCGCTCCAGCGGCTCTCGACTGCGGGCGATCGCATGGACCTCCAAGCCTTCGCGGCGGAACCGCTCGACCACGGCGGCGCCGATCCCCGAAGAAGCGCCGGTCACGAGAGCTGTCTTGTAATCAGAGAAGGGCATGAGTGTCCTCGCTGGTTGATAGAGCTTAGGAGAAGTTAGCCGGCAGATGCCAAGACCGTTTGTGTTTGTGGCGATAAGCTGTTCTTATCTTGTGGCGTCGGAACCGGACTACGCCATCAGGGACACGGGCACGATCTTCCCACCAGCCTGCTCGATTTCCATGCGGATCTTGCGAGCCAGCGATAAGGCGCCAAGTGTATCACCATGCAGCAGGATGCTGTGAGGGCGCATCGGAAGATCCTCTCCCTCGTACGTTGTAACGGTTCCCTGTCGAAGGATTTGTCGCACCCGTTGCAGAACCTTGGCCTCTTCGTGGATGACGGAGTCCGGCAGACGGCGCGGGACAAGGAGGCCTGCCCTGTCGTAGGCGCGGTCCGCGAGGAAGGTTGTCGCGACGCGAAGGCCGCAGGACGACGCTGCATCCTCGATGGCCCGGCTCGTTGAGGAGACGATGATCAGCTCAGGATTGAAGCGTGCGACCGCAGCGACGACCGGTGTGGCGACAGCGGGATCTGCGGCCGCCATGTTTCCGAGGGCACCATGGAAGCTCATGTGGGTCATCCTGTGCCCTGCCGCGCGTGCGATGCCCTCCAGCGCTCCGAGCTGATAGATCACCATGGCAGCCAACTCTTCCGAATCGATCTGCATCGGCCGCCGCCCGAACCCCTGCTTATCGGGGAAACCGACATGTGCCCCGATATCGACGCCGCGTTCCAGGGCTGCCTTGACGGTCCTCTCCATGATCAGGGGATCGCCCGCGTGAAAGCCGCAAGCGAGGTTCGCAGAGGACAACACATCCAACAGTGCATCGTCATCACCGATACGCCACTGGCCGTAGCCCTCGGCTAGGTCTGCATTGAGATCGATTTGCACAGGTTGGCTCCTTTACGACATCAGCGCGACGAGCGGATCGCCATAGCCGACGAGCGAGCGGTCGGGCGCAATGATCGAGGCAACAGTTCCGTCGCGTGGAGAAAGGACAGGAAGGAGAATGGGACCGACCTGCAGAAGCCCCAGCGGCTGACCGGCCGCGACAGGATCATTCGGCTCCACCAGCGCGGCCTCCTGGACAGGGTGGGCACGGAGAAAAACCCCCACACTCGGCGACGACACGACCGCATTGGATTGGCCTCGTGCTGGACCGGCTGAATCCGGTCCCGGACCCGCCGAGAGACCACGCCTGGACCGAGCCTTAACACTGCGCCGCAGGCAGATGCGATAGTCTGGGCCTGCCAGCTCGTAAGTCGCGATCCCCGCGGCCGAAAGCCAGGACGCAACTTTTGGAATGTCTGAGATCTTCATGAGCTCACTCTCCGGGCTCCCGCCAGATCAAGACAACGTGCCACATCGGACAGCCATCGGGAGACTTCATCGCTGGCGTGCAGTGCCCCGTCCCAGTCAGTTTCGATGAAGCGAATGGAACTTCCGATCGGCGCTTGCCCGAGCCTCCAGAGATCCGCCTCGATGACGGTTCCGATCTTCGGGTACCCGCCAGAGGGCTGAGCATCGCACATCTGCACGATCGGTTGACCGCCGTGCGGCACCTGAATGACGCCGGGTACGATGCCGTGCGATCGCAACTCCATGGGAGCAACGGGCTCCAAAATGGGGCCGGACAGGCGATATCCGTAGCGGTCGCTCTGAGGCGTTACCTTCCACGGCTTCAGCCACAGATCGCTTTGGGACTCGGGCTTGAAGCATCCGTATTCGGCAGCTGGCAGAACCCGGACCGCCGGCAGTCCGTCCGACATCAGCGGCAAAGCGAATGCCGGCGGTACAATGCTGATTCCCTCCGGAGCGCGGCGCGCGTCATTCGGCCGACCGAAACGAAGCTTGTCTCCCTGTTGCAGCGCTCGACCCTCGAGACCGCCGATGGCGCCCCGCAATTGCGTGGACCGGGACCCCAGGACGATGGGAACGTCGATCCCGCCTGCTACGCAGACATACGCACGTAATCCCCGCCATCGTGCCGATCGCGTCAACCCGAGACGCAGCACCGAGCCGGCGGTCACTCGGACGCTCGACCAGGGAAGGATGGCCCGCCCATCGACGGTCGCCTCGCACGTTGCGCCGGTCAATGCGATCTCCGCGCCACCGTCAAACCGGGCTTCGAACGGAAAGACCTGGATCTCGATTGCGGCAGCATCGTCACTGTTGCCGAGCAAAAGATTGCCGCAGGCAAGCGCGAGACCGTCCATCGCACCGGCTGTGCCGACACCCCATTTCAAAGCGCCGAAGCGTCCCCGATCCTGTATAGTCGTGAGAGCGCTCTTTGATAGAATTTCCATCATCGGACCACCTCGACGATGCGGAAGCGGATGCTGTCGCCGGGCTGCAGCAGGACAGGGGGATCGCGGGTTGCGTCAAAGAACGTTGTCGACGTCGTGCCGATCGTGTTCCAGCCGCTGGGACCGGCCGAGGCGGACACGCCGGTCTGCGACCCTCCAATCGATACCGCGCCGCCCGGAAGCTTCAGCACCGGCACCTTTCTGCGCGGCGTTGCGATGCGTGCGTCCATCCCGCCAAGATAGCAGTAGCCTGGATGGCTTCCGATCGCATACACCGGATAGAGTGGGCTGGCATGAATCTCGGCTATTTCCTCCGGACACAAGCCGGTATGGGCGACGACATCCGCCATATGCGGCCCCCCTTCCCCACCATAGACGACCGGCAACTCGATCGTGCGCCCCTGCAGGATCATCGGCGTCGCGGCGTCCCAAGCGGCGTGCAGACGTGTCTCGAGTGGCGCCAGCGTCCGCGGCGGCACCAAAAAACTCACGAGGAGATTGTTGACGCCCGGTACCGCTTCGCTCACCTCCGGCCAAGTATCCACCTCACGGGCGAGCGACCAAATCCGCCGTTGCGTCGTCAGGCTGGTCTCGCCGGGCGCTTCGAAGAGAAGCGCTCTTGTGCCCAGCAGACTGATCCGAGGCTCCTTGATGATCATGCAGAGGCCCCGGCTTTCAGCAATTGCTCGAGATAATGGATATCGAACCCGCCCTCGATGAAGCCAGGCTCGTCCACGATCCGTCTGTGCAAAGCAAGATTCGTGGCAACACCCTCAACCCTCATCTCAGACAGCGCCACCTTCAACCGCGCGATTGCCTCCTGCCGGGTCTGTCCATGGACAATGAGCTTGGCGATCATCGAGTCGTAATAGGGCGACACGGTCGCTCCGGCGGCGATGTGACTGTCGACTCTGACGCCCGGACCGCCGGGCACCTCGAACCCCGTGATCAGGCCTGGCGAGGGGGCGAAGCTGTCGGGATCTTCTGCATTGATCCGGCATTCGAAAGCGTGACCGTGGCAGCCTATGTCAGCCTGGGTCAGTGTGAGAGCTTCACCGCGCGCAACCCGAATACCTTCGGCCACAATGTCGATTCCGGTTGTTGCCTCGGTGACAGGATGCTCGACCTGCACTCGCGTATTCATCTCGATGAAGAAAAACTGCTCGTCCTCGACCAGAAACTCGAAGGTGCCCACGCCCTGGTAGCCGATCCGCCGGCAGGCCTCGACGCAGCGTTCACCAATCCTCGCGATGAGATCAACGGGCAGACCCGGAGCTGGCGCTTCCTCCAAGACCTTCTGATGACGACGCTGGAGCGAGCAATCGCGGCTGCCGAGCCAAAGGGCCGTACCATAGGCATCGGCCAACACCTGAATCTCTACATGGCGCGGATGCTCGAGGAACTTTTCAGCATAGATCTCCGGGTTGCCGAAGGCGCGGCGCGCTTCCTCGCGGACGAGTGCAAACGCATCGGCAAGCTCCGAACGCGCCCTGACGACCCGCATGCCGCGACCGCCTCCGCCGCCGGCCGCCTTGAGGATCAACGGAAAACCAATCTCGGTGGCAACAGCCTGCAGGGCTTCCGGATCCTCGGGCAGAGCTCCCTCCGAGCCTGGAACGCACGGCACGTTCGCCTCGCGCATGGCCCGCTTGGCGGCAACCTTGTCGCCCATCGTGCGAATGCACGCTGGGCTCGGCCCGATGAACGTTAGACCCGAACGGGCGACGTCTTCGGCAAAAGCGGCATTCTCGGACAGGAATCCATATCCGGGATGAATGGCCTGGGCGCCCGTCACCTCTGCAGCCAGCAGAATGGCAGCGCTATCGAGATAGCTCTTTCCTGCCGGAGCTGGGCCGATACACACGGCAGTGTCCGCGTACTTCACGTGAGGCGCATCTCGATCGGCCTGCGAATAGACGGCGACCGTCCGCAATCCAAGGGTTCGGCAGGCCCGCTGTATCCGAAGAGCAATTTCGCCGCGATTGGCTATGAGGACCGTGTCGAACATGGGGTTCAGACAATCCGCAAAAGAGGTTGGCCGGCTGCGACTTCATCACCCGTTGAGACGAACACGGCCTCGACCACGCCATCCCGTTCAGCAGTGACAGGATTGAACATTTTCATCGCTTCGACGGTGCAAAGAGTCGTACCGCTCGTGACTTTCTGACCCACGGCCACAAAGGGGGGCGCATTGGGCGAGGGACCAAGATAGACAATCCCAGATAAGGGAGCGCTCACATCGGTCGTGGATACTGCCGGCTCGACGAAAGATGCGGATTCTCGGCGGGAAGTTTCCCGGCGAGTGGGCGCCGCGGGCGGCATCGCCCCTGCCTCGCGAGTCGAAGGCGTGAACGCCGAATTGTCTGCATCGCGCGTGAGTCGCAGGGTCCAACCATCCTTGTTGATCTCCACTTCAACAAGGTCGGAGGTGCTCATCGCATCGATTAACGCTTTGATCTCGTCAAGTGTCATGAGGATCACCGGTTCGTCACCGCGACGAGCCTATGTCCATGACGCTAGCAGTCACCCAAAAGGGTGGCCAAGACAGATTGTCTCTGTGCCCATAAGAGCAGCTTATGCTCTCTTCAGAACGCTCTCATCTTGAGCTGACAGCAGATTGCCGGGCAGCTCCCGAACAAGTTCAAGCAGGATCTGCCGGATCGCCGCGGCCGGCTCGGAAAGCGGAAGGTGGTCCGATTGGCATAGCGCCAGGGGCACCTCTATGGCGGGATCGACAATCCGGGCGTGCCACGCCGACGTCGACTCCACGACCTGCTTCGCCATTGAGCCAGGCAGGATCGTCACGCCCATCCCTGCCGCGATCACGGAGGCCAACGTGCTCGCCGACTCAATCTCGGCGACGACGCGAGGGACAAGCCCTATGCCGGCGCATGCCGCGTCCACGACTTTGCGGACCACATTGTAAGGCCGAGGTAGGAACAGATCCATTTCGCCAATGCGCTCGAGAGCCACGGGATCCGCCAGAGCCGGGATACTGCTGGGGCCCACCAGGTAGAGGCTTTCGCGCAGGAGCGGCTGGAACGTGAGCCCGTGCACCGACTGCCCCCCACCGTACAGCACGGCGAGATCCATTCTGCCGTTCATCACGAGTTCCGAAAGTGTGGTTCCATAGGTCTCGTTGAGGTAGAGCACGACCCCCGGATGGCGGCTCCTGGTGGCCACCAGCAGAGGCATGGCAAGGCCAGCGGCAGCGGTGCCGGGGGCAAGGCCGACGGAGACAGCACCGGAGATGCCCTGTCCGGCGGCCCGCATGTCAACGCGGGCCTGATCGCACTGCCGAAGAATGAGCTGAGCGTGGCGATACAGAACCTTGCCGGCCTCCGTTGGCGTCACCCCTCGCGGCGTGCGAACCAGGAGCTGTTGGCGGACTTCGGACTCCAGCGTTGCCAACTGCTGGCTCAAAGCCGGTTGAGCCACGTGAAGGATATCTGCCGCCTGGGTCAGATTGCCGATATCGACAATCTTCACGAAGTACTGGAGGCGTTTGAGGTTCATTATCCGATCACTGCTCCCGGCACCGGACATGAGCTGGGCTCCTCCCACACGCGAGCCATAAGATTTTCCTATGTTGGCAGACCGAACTTGTCTTGGCTAGTCTCCAGGCGTCCCGTTAGCACTCAGGGATCGATCAGAGATCCGTGAGCTGAACAATGACAAGCAGCATTAGGAAACACCCCTCGGCTCCATCGGCCGATCCTGAGCTCATTGCAACCTTGAAACAGATTCCGGTCGCTCTTCTCAGTGACCAGCTGCAGCGCAACCGGGGCAGCACCGGCCTCCAGCCCTATCATCACCCTGCTCCGCTGGCAGGCACCGCGGTGACGGTGCGGACACGCGCTGGCGATAACTTGGCCATCCTTCGCGCTTTCGACATCTGCAGGCCTGGAGATGTGCTTGTGATCGACGCCGATGGCGACATCGCCAATGCACTCGTCGGCGGGATCATGACCTTCTATGCCGCAAGCGTGGGCGTTGCCGGAATGGTTCTTGACGGCGCCATCCGCGACGTTGCCGAGATCCGCGAGCGTCCTTTCCCCGTCTACGCCCGGGGCGTCAATCATCGCGGGCCTTACAAGGACGGCCCTGGTGCGATCAACGTTCCGGTCTCTGTGGGCGGAATGGCGGTATGTCCCGGCGACATCGTCGTTGGCGATCAGGACGGGCTTGTCGTGCTGTCGCGCGACGAGGCACCGACCGTGATCCAAAAGGCTCTTCTTCAGCAACAGAAGGAGGAAGAGACCATGCAGGCGATCAGAGAGGGCAGATGGGACCGCTCATTCGTCGGTACGCTGGAAGCGCGAAGCATCAATGTGTGATCTCTCAGCCCGCAGTGGGAAGGCCGAGGGCAGATCCGGCAAGAAGCTGACGACGAACGTCCGCGTGACCGTTGCCGCAGATTTTGCCGGAAAGCGAGATTTCAATTCAAGGACTACGATGATGCCTCAACTCGCAAGCCGTCTTGACAATGTGAAGGTATCCGCGTCCGCAGCCATGACGGACAAAGCACGTGAGCTTCGCGCTCAAGGTATTCAGATCATCAGCCTTTCATCGGGTGAGCCTGATTTCCCGACGCCGCCGCATGCAATCGAGGCGGCCCACCAAGCGGCGCTTGCAGGAGACACCAAGTATCCTGCTCAACCAGGTACCGCAGCATTGAGGGCCGCCGTTCAGCGCAAGTTCAAGCGCGAAAACAATCTGGACTACGGGCTTGACGAGATCCTGGTCGCCAACGGCGGAAAGCAGCTCATTTTCAATGCCCTTCTCGCGACGTGCAACCCGCGCGACGAGGTTGTCATTCCAGCCCCAGGTTGGATCACCTATGCTGATATTGCGCTCCTTGCCGAGGCAACACCCATTCCTGTACCCTGCCCTGAGAACAATCATTTCAAGCTTCGCGCTGATGATCTCGATGCTGCGATTTCGCCGAAGACCAAGTGGCTCATCCTGAATTTTCCGAACAATCCCACTGGTGCGGCATGCACTCGCTCCGAGATGCGAGCGATCGCCGATGTCATGTTAATGCATCCTGATGTCTGGATCCTGACCGACGATATTTACGAGCATCTCACCTATGACGGCTTCGAGTTCTGCACGATTGCCGAGGTCGAACCGAAGCTTAAGGATCGCGTGCTGACTGTGAACGGAGCCTCGAAGGCCTATGCAATGACTGGCTGGCGCGTTGGTTACTGCGGCGGCCCGAAGGAACTGATTGCAGCAATGAACAATGTTCATGGGCAAGTAACGGGTGGAATCTGCACCTTAAGTCAAGCCGCAGCGGTTGCGGTCCTTGACGGGCCTCAGGACCTCCTGAAGGAGCGCGCGAACGTCTACCGCGAAAGGCGTGACCTAGTCGTTAGACTCCTCAATGAGATTCCGGGTATCACATGTCATACGCCCGAGGGCGCATTCTACGTCTTTCCAAACATCGCTGGTTGTATTGGCAAGACGACGGAACGGGGGCGTTTTATCGAGTCCGACGCCGACTTTGTCTCCGCACTCTTGGAGGAGCAGCACGTCGCCGCTGTGCAGGGTAGCGCATATGGGATGAGCCCCTACTTCAGGGTTTCGTATGCCACTGACACAGAAACATTGATCGAAGGTTGTCGACGCATCTCGCGTTTCTGCGACGGATTACGCTAAATTGGGAGCTTATCCCGGGCGAGTTCGAATGGCATTCTTGCTCTGAGCAGATTAGGCACGCGCTCGTTCATGGAACGGAGGAAGGCTGTCTGTCTTGGACATTGCAAAGTGCATCTGTCCAGAGGCTCCCTACAGTCAGGCCTGATTCTCGCGGCCAGAACCCGATGCAGATAGATAGGACCTATCGGAAGCGCAAAATGGATCAATCCCAAGATTTGTTTTCTGAAAATTTCTTCATGTAAAGAAGGCAACTATCGTTAGGAGCCAATGGATGACAGCGATATCCGCTGCAATAACTCCTGGACAGGCTATGGCCACGAAAGACAGGAAGCAACGGCCTGCGAACCGCAGCACTCATGTTACTCGGGACTGCGCTGCTGGCACTGTCCGCGCGCATCCAAGTCCCGTTCTGGCTTGTTAAACTTTCCCTGCAAACCTTTGGTGCTGGCCATTGGAATTTACTATGGCAGCCTTCTTGGCGGAGCGACGATCCTGGCGTACCTCTTTGAAGGCGCGCTGGGCTTGCCCGTGTTCCAGAGCGGTTCCGGCATAGCCTATATGGTGGGTCCAACTGGCGGTTTCCTCCTCGGGTTTTTTCTTGCGGCTGTCGTAATTGGCTATTGTACAGAGCGCGGCATGCTGAACCGCCTGCCGACAACAATTGCAGCCCTCCTCCTGGCCGAGGCAGCCATTCACATCCTTGGAGTCGCGTGGCTGGGTATTCTCTTCGGTCCTGCAAAGAGCATTGCGTTCGGGCTCACACCCTTCTTAACTGGTGAGGCTCTCAAGATTGGGCTGTTACTAGCGTTCGTCCTTGCTATCCGACGGGTGATGCGCTGATTACAAGAGGCTTTCTCGACACGGAGAGGCCTCAACAAATCGCCAGGACCAAACTAACCATTGCTATAAACCAATAGGAAGGTCCACTGGTCGGCACATTCTGGAAGCTCGGTCTACTTCGCAGATGTGCCAGAAGGCGTCATTCCCTACAATTTCGTCCGGGAGCGGGCTCTTGTTCCGCCGTATGACGGCACTCTATCGTTAGAATCCCGCGGTTGAATGCCTGAAGTCCCTTCTCGCAGGCTTTTAAGACCGCCGCAACGG
>KI912063.1:46223-46657 GCA_000517005.1 Microvirga lupini | reverse complement strand
AAGTCCCAAGGCAAGGGTCACGAAGCTCGGCGAGACCAAAGCATAACCTGCACCAATGGCTGCGGCTCCTAAGAACCAAGCCAGAGGCGTCGCTGCCAGGGCCAGCAATAGGAAGCCAAGCGACAGCGCACCATAGCCCAGAGCGAAGATGCCGACGTAACCGATGGCCTGCTGGACCCGGCCGTACAGCAGCGCAAGGCTGCCGCCCGAGAGCATCAGGACTCCGAGCGCCGAGCCGGCCATCATCGGACTCTCGTACCCTGCCGCTGCGAAGGAAAACGCCAACTGGGTTGGCATGACGAAAAAGATCATGTTCGTCACGGCCTGGAGAAGCACGAGCAGCGCGAAGATCAAGCCCCATGATGAACGCTGTGGGGCGTTGCCCTCTAGCCTAGCCCCAGGAGTTGGCGAGGTCCGTTTTGGATCGGCGATAA
>KI912063.1:44573-46123 GCA_000517005.1 Microvirga lupini | reverse complement strand
CCGGGGCGGCCGACGGCTCGGCGGATAGAAGCAGCCGCGCCAGCGCATGGCCGACTCCGGTCTTGCATCGAAGACTTCTTCACCGATCGATGAGCTATGTGGGCATCTGGAGGACGTCCGGATGCAGCAGCGGTGCGTCCTTGATCCAGATCCGCGCGCCTTGCGGGCCGGCCGTCGCGGTCAGTTCCATGCCGGCAGGCAGGCGCCCCCAACTCTGTGCTTCCAGCTTCTCCCCGCCGACGGTGAGCTCGCCGGAGAGCACGAGGAATTCCAGTCCCCGCTCGTTCCCGACCGTCACGGTCTCGCCAGCGGCCCACTCCTTGAGGCACACCCTCTCGTGGCCGTCGTCGAACAGCACGCTCGCGCTCGTTGCACCTTTCCGAGGGTTGGCCTCGTCGCCTTCGCCGGGCTGACGCACGATCTGCGCCTGATCGCCGGCACGGAACTGCCAGAGGCGCACGAAGATGGTGCAGCCGTCCTCCGACGCAGGAATGTGCGAGGTGCCGGGTGGGTTGCGGAAAGAGCTTCCGGCCGGGTGCTCGCCATGCTCATCCTGGAACGTGCCTTCGAGCATGACGATCTCCTCGCCACCGCTGTGGGTGTGGCGCGGGAAGGCACTGCCGGACGGGCGATGTCACGGTAACTTGGTGTCAGGACGGTCTGGGGTAGGCCCAGCAATATGACCCTTCCCGCCATCAGTTATAAGCGCCATCGGTTCCCACCTCAGATTATCGCTCATGCGGTGTGGCTCTATTTCAGGTTTCCCCTGAGCTTGCGGCTTGTCGAGGAGATGCTGTTCGAGCGCGGTATTCTCGTCTCGTACGAAACCGTCCGGCGGTGGGCCCGGAAGTTCGGTCCGGATTACGCTTGCCGCCTCAAGCGCAAGAGACCGAGCCACAATGATATCTGGCCCCTCGACGAGGTCGCGGTCACCATCGCCGGCCAGAAACACTGGTTGTGGCGGGCTGTGGACCAAGACGGATATGTGCTTGATGAGATCGTGCAAAGCCGTCGCAATACCAAGGCAGCCAAGCGATTGCTGACCCGGCTGTTGAGAAAGCAAGGCGTGGCGCCGAAGCGTATCCTCACCGATAAGCTGCCCTCGTACGGAGCGGCCAGGCGACAAATCATGCCAAAGGTCGACCATCGCTCGCACAAGGGATTGAACAACAGGGCCGAGAACTCGCATGTTCCATTGCGGAAGCGCGAGCAAATGATGCAGGGCTTCCGATCAGCAGGAGGTCTACAGCGATTCACCTCAATCTTTTCGGCCGTCAGAAACCTGTTCGTTCCATCCCGCACCTGTCGGTCTGCCCTCGCCACCCACATTCATCGCCTTCAGGCTATTACGGAGTGGAAAGCCGCGGCGGGCGTTCTTGCCTGATATCAGCCATGCAGGGCTTATTGCCGCCTTCTCAGGTTAACGTGACATCGCCCTGGCAACTCTGCGATGCGATTGCTGACTCGTTCGCCCAAGGTTCGCAGGGCTATCCCACCATGCCGCCGCCATGCCGCTTCAGAGCTTCATTGAGGCGTTCGAGCACGACTTA
>KI912063.1:43461-44473 GCA_000517005.1 Microvirga lupini | reverse complement strand
GGGCACGAGTCTGAAACAAGGCGGTTGCGACAGAATCCTTATGCGTGTCCGTCTGGCGCGATCATCGCAAGAAGGCACGCGAGCGAATGGCAGGCGTACACCCCGACATCTCGCTTCAGATACCGACCGCCGTCCTCATCACGCTCGATCTCCTTCGTCCTGTGCTCGATTCTGGCGAGGATGCCGCGCCGGAACACGTAGGACCTCCTGCAGTGCGCACATCGGCCCCGCTGATCGAGCCGCGGGTTCGGCACCTTCGACGGGTCCATCAGGATGCCAAGGATTCTCATTGAAACCTCACCGGGTTCTCAAGTCCCGCCGTCGGGCTCGATGAAACAGAACACCTCATCCTTGCCGAATGTGGACCGTGACGGAGGTGGAGCGCACAGGTGAGGTTCAGCGCCGAGTCCGTCGGGCACCTGGTCCCGTGGGACGATCTTGCTGGGAGGAATGTCCACCCACTCACCGTATTTGAGCGCGATCCAGCGCTTCCTGACGCTGTCCCACCGCGCTTCAGTGGGAGCGCAATCCTGCTCACTGCAACAGCTCGAGTTCTTCACGTCCGGGCGCATGATGCCGTTATAGAGGTGATGATAGGTGCCGTGCGCCCTCTGATGCTCATGAGAGTGTCCCTCCTCGGCCCTAGCAGGGAGGGAGTAGAAGAGGGCTGCGATGACAACGATCGTCATCACGACAGCCAAGGCGTTGTTGAAGGTCGCCCAGATTTCGGCACGCCGCATCGAAGCCTCCTCTTCACCAGGACCGAAATTCGGCTCGGCTGGCGTCGCGCCCTCAGCGATCATGAGCACCGTCTCGCGTAGCCGCACAGCATTGCGCCACCATAAGGTGATGATGATCGCGGCCGCACTCCATGCCAATTGTCCACGTGGTTGGCTCGATTACACCTTGGTATGGGCTGGCGATACGCGCGGTCTAAGCGGGGGATGTCGCATCATCCACGTAAAGGCCTTTCCGACGCGGGCCTCGCCTGCCTAATACCGGTGCGCCTAGG
>KI912063.1:42742-43361 GCA_000517005.1 Microvirga lupini | reverse complement strand
CCCTGACATCGCGCTCCGGTCGTCATCGGTGAAGTAGTCGCCGATGAGGGCGGTCTGCGCCGTCATGATGAGGGCGATGGCCAGTCCCAGGACGAGACGGCTGGTAAAGATAGTTGGGAGGTCGGGAAGGAACAACCCCGCGCAGCCCGCGATTACGAAGAGGATGACCCCAGCAAGCAGCATCCGGCGCCGACCGTAGCGATCCGCGACAAGACCGGCGAACGGCGCGAAGATGGCGACGCTGATTGAGGGTGCGGGTACGAGCAGTCGAACCAGCATTCCAGCATTGGGGTCTTCCCCGAACAGGCGCTCGAGCCCGGGGAGCGCAGGACTGATCGTGGCATTCGCCATGGTCGTGAGGGACGCTGCCATCAGCAGCGCGATCGCTCGCGGGTCTTGCCATATCTGTGTCTGCCTCGGGACTGCGGTGATGGCCATAGCGTGCCTCTTGCTCGAACTGTCGATTCGAGTCACGATACGACTTCAAGCTGACTTGAGGTCAAGCATGGGATTAATGGATATTGGAGAGGTTGCCGAACGCTCAGGCGTGCCGCCCTCGACGCTCCGCTACTATGAGGAGGTTGGCTTGATCCGGTCGATCAGCCGACGTGGGCTGCGG
>KI912063.1:31410-42642 GCA_000517005.1 Microvirga lupini | reverse complement strand
TTCCTTCTTGGCCCGGCGGCGCAGGCCTGCAGGGCTCTCTACATCGGTTCGGACCGCAAGCATCTGGCCCATGGCCGCCTCCATCCTACCAACCTGGATGGGATCACGATCTTACCCGAGAGAAAAGCGCGGCCAGAGTCACTTCAACCGCGCAGCGGTATAAGTCCTTGAAAACGCACCAGCGGGCATCCGCGCGAGGGGCAGTATGGGTAAGTAACACTCGTTGATGTGACAACGCCCTTCCGAGAAGTGCCAGAGCCTGACTTCGGGGGGCCTGAGACCGGACCTTAGCGCCGCATGGGTTCGGTCTTCTGCAAAGGGATCCGCGCATAAGCATGGCGTTACCGGACGCAAATCAGAATCGCCGAACAATCAAAATGCCTGCCCTTGAACACTACGTCCTTCGCTGTCGGGATTTCAATCACAGTAGCAAAAACTCTGAAACAAGCTGGTTGCGCCAGAACCCAGCTGAGATCTACCAAGGTGCGACAGCATTCTGCCTCGTGGATGAGGGCACCTATACTTTGATGTGATTGCTGTCGCATAGGGATGCCGCTTAGATCCTGTCCTGCGATAGGGCGAAGAGGTCGCAGCATTGCTGCAGTCTTGAACGTTTCCTCCTCAGACTCAGGGCCGCTGGTGACAGTGGCCTTTTTCTTGAGTCCTCCTTGTCGCGGGATCAAAGGCAGGTCGGCACCGAGCCTTGAGGGAGATTTAGGATGAGATGACCGGCGTTGCTCGAAAGGTCCGATCCCAACGGGCAAACATGATCCTCTGTTTGCCAAGGCAACCGATTGGAACAGCCGATCCGAACGCGGCGCATTCGCTGCTTTGTCGTGCCTCTGGACTCTTTGTCGCAGAGACGCGCACACCCTTTCCAGAGGAGACGCATCGTGGCGAAGGTCGAAGGAGCCGAGGACTGGTCCGCCCTAAACCAGCATCTCGAAGAGCTTGGCCTCACTCGAATGTAGGCGAATGCCCCATACGTCATCGTCACTCACCCGACGAAGAGCGATGGGATGGTCTCTATCGCAGATCGGCTGGCGACCAGTAGCACGCCCTATGCGCGTATCACCAGACGTACGAAGCGGCTCGAAGTCCTGCCCAGCGGCGGAGTGGAACGCTTGCATGAAGCATCCGAATGAAGAGACGATTGGCTGGGTTCTGGCCCAGGCGGCGAGGCTGCATCGCTTTTATCTCAATGAGAAGCTGACTGAGATGGGTCTGTGCGCCGGTCAGGAGCAGTTGCTCCAGGTGCTCGGTCAGCAGGATGCGATCATGATGAGCGACCTTGCCGCAGTCCTGCGGGTCCGCGTGCCAACCGCCTCCAAGGCTGTCACGCGCCTGGCGGCGCTGGGCCTGGTCGAGCGCGAAGCGGATGCCGCGGACAGACGCACGGTGCGGGTCAAGCTGACCCGGAAAGGCAAGACCGCTGCCGCTCGCATTCAGGCGCTCTGGGATGAAGTGGAAAGTGACATGGTCGCGGGATTCGATCCGAAGGAGAACAAGCGGTTGCGCGAGCTTCTCCTGCGAGCGGCGACAAACTTTGGCACAGCCCTCGGCGGCCCCGAGCCGGATCTCGATACTCCGCTCGACGCCCGAGATGATCACCATGTTTAGGCGACGGCACCACGCCCCCTCCCGCCTTCCCGTCGCACTCTCTGCCCGAGGCGAAATTCCCCATCGTTTGGACATCCTTCATGCCGGTTGAGATCGAGCGCAAATTTCTCGTGTTGAGCGACGAGTGGCGAAGGGCCGCTACAGGCAGCCAGAGGCTGCGGGACGGGATGCTGGCCCGCTTTGGTGATGGCAAGGTTCGGGTGCGGATTGCCGATGATCAGGCGTGGCTTACAGTTAAGGGGCCGCGCATCGGTCTGCGCCGGTTGGAGTTCGAGTACCAAGTAGCGTATTCCGAGGCCGAGGAGATGCTGCGCACCCTCTGCCCTGAGCCACTGATCGAAAAGACCCGGTACTTTGTTCCATACGGCGGCTTCACGTGGGAGGTCGATGTCTACGAAGGGGCTTTGGAAGGCTTGATCCTAACCGAGATCGAACTGGAGCATGAGGATCAGGCTTTCACCATGCCTGAATGGGTTGGGCCAGAGGTCACGGACGACCCAGGCTACAAAATGGCAAACCTGTTCAAGCTGCATGCAGACCCGCAGAGCCTCTTACGCAAGAAAGCAGCCTTGGCTAAAGGGAATCTTCCGACACGGTCGATCCAGTGATGAAATTTGGATTGAGAGATGCCTCCGCACAGGCCGCTGTGCAGTCGACCTGCCCACATTACGTGCTCCCGACGCCCCTATCCCGGTGCGTTGATGATAACCGATCCGTCAGCATACTGAATACCTAATGAGAGCGTCGCGCCTATTCATGCCTGACAACAACCGCATCGAGCAGGACCAACGCGCGATCAAACGGTATCATCCCGTGCTCGGTTCCAGTCCATTGTCACTGCCCGTGTGATCCTAGGTGGCATTGAGATGATTCACAGGATGCGCAATCACCAGGCAGGGTATGCTCGCAATCTGCGATCGTCACTCGCGGAGCAGTTTCACGTGCTCGCCACATGAGAGCTTCAGGAAGAACCAGCTACATTCTCATTCCTGCTCCGCATTTGCGACGGAGCCGCGCCTCAGGGCCGGAACGCGCAAACGTCACCTGACTTTCGGTACTCTAATGGTAGATTTCGCGATGCTGCTTCGCCTGCATTATCAGCCCTACAGCTTCTGACAATTCCTCTTCGCTGAATTCAAGGAACCCACGACTATCAATCATCGAGTAAGTAGCATGGGAGTAAATCTCAACCCAAAGCGGTGGTTTGTCCTGGAAAATGTACGCATCACAGAACTCGGTGAGCCGCACTTCAAGCGAGCCGAACTGCGCGACGATTGCTGTCCGCAACCCGTCCCTATCCTTGGACATAAAAACGAGCTTAACGTAAGCTCGGATTAGAAGCTGCTCCATCTCGTCAAAGGAGAGTGCCGGCGAGGGTTTTCTGCATGCATCCCTGTTGATCAACCATGACATTGAATGGCTCCGTAGCAGTTGCGGCGGGTTCTCAGTCTCACCGATGGGCAGACGCGTGGCGTCTGCATTCCTTACGCAGCGCGTCGACGCTCGCTCAAGTCGATGGCAGCGATTTCATGATCCGGCTGTATCGACCCGATGACATCCCAAATTGCTTCGGACACGACATCCACTGCAGGTTCTCTCAGAACGATGTCACCACGAGCGGTGAACCGTGTATCGTGAGCGGAGATGACCACCGGGCGGCTGGGATGGGTTTCGTGATACTCATCTGCAAGGACCCAGCCATCGATCAAGCCGGAAAGAGCGGCACGGCTGAAGAGCCAGCCGATTTGATGTGGCCGACGTCTCAAGATGAGGAAGGCTTCTTCACCGGTACCAGCTGTAAATACGTTGTAGCTCGCAGATCGGAACTCTTGCGCGAGCCTCTCACGGAAATCTGGGTTGCTATCCACAATCAGTATGCAGTCGTGCGGGACTGAGTTCATAACTTCCTCCTGCATGACATCACTCGGCGACATCCATCGGCGAAGCCGATCTCGAGAGAATTTCGATGTTTTGAGGCTAGCAGATCTCATGCCGGACATTCGATTGTCTGCATGGGTGCAATGCTGATCAGGAGCGGTGGAGGGCGTAATGCCTTGGTTTAGGATAATCTATACTTCCAATTTGTGTCGGTGCCAGCGAGGTACGCAGGCTCCGGGATCAGAGAAAGTGACAGTGTTGCATGGATCGGTTGGTAAACGCACTCAAGCCCGCCCCACGTCTTTACTTAAGCGATGCGGATGGACTTCGGACGTCCAAGCTCAAGCATATGGTTCAGCGCCTGAACGGCGCCGGAGACCTCGGTCGCACGACGGAGCTCTGTTCGCGAGCGCAGCGCATTTCCAATCATCCGTTTAAGCCGGCTGATGGTCGCTCCCCGGACCGGCACCCTCACACCACCGGCGTTTGGCCGGCGGGCTCGACGGGCGCGGTCTCGTCTCGCCCTGCCGGCAGGGTGAACTGAAACACGGCCCCCTGCGGCTCATTTGCAGATGCCCACAGCCGGCCGCCATGCGCCTCGATGATCGAGCGGCAGATCGCCAGCCCCATGCCCAACCCCTCCGCCTTGGTCGTGTAGAACGCCTCAAACATTTGCTCCACATGCTGCGGGTCCAGCCCGATGCCGGTGTCCTGCACCGCCACTAGCACGGCCTCGGATACATCCGGCTGGGACCGGAGCAGCAGATCGCGCGGCCGCTCCGCCCCCTCCTTCATCGCCGGTTCTGTCGCAAACTCGTTTTTTACTTGCCTATACTAGTAGCCACGCGCTGACTGGATGCTGTAGAATCAACGGCTTAGCGCCGCTGCCATGTCGCAAAATGGCACCGAAAAGTGCCTATACTTCGAGTTTGCGACAGAACCGCAGAAAGCCGCTGGCGTGCAGCTTGGCCAAGACCGTCGCATCGATCTTATCGGTCTTGATTTTGGCATGAGCGATCGCCCGCACCTGCAGGGGGTTGGCAATGACCACCTTGCCAACGAAGGGGCGCAGGAGACGGGCGATCATAGCTGTGTTGACGGTCGCCTCGATCACGACTTCGTCGTCCGGTCGCAGTTTACGGCCGAAGGCCAGAACGGCCTCGCGAGACAGGTCAATCCGACCAGGATGAGAGAGTTGGGTGTTGTCCAGCACCGCCACGGCGGCAAACGTGCGGTGCACATCCAGTCCGATCACACGCATGGGACCTCCTGTGTGCTTGCATCACGTCAGGGAGCCTGCGGGCCACACGACACTTACGGATCCGCGCTCACGGCGCAACCGGGCTGGTCGCAGGGGCGGCCAGATAACAACACGAGCTCGCAGCTCATCAAGTAGCTCGGCCTGCCCACATTACGTGCTCCCGACACCCCTGTTCCGGTCAGCCCAGGATACAGCCGGCGAGCTGATGCCTCCACCCGGCCAGTGGTGCCGAGGAAAAGCATGCCCGATAATAACCGGATTGAGCAGGACCATCGGGCTATAAAGAAACGAGTGCGCCCGATGCTCGGCTTCCAGTCCGTCGCTAGTGCCCGTGCAATCCTGGACGAGATCGAGATAATCGACATGATGCGTAAACAGCAGGCGAAGTATGCCCGCATGCCGCATCCCTCGCTCACAGAGCAGTTTAAAATCCTCGCCGCCTGAGCGATGTACCCAGTCCGGCCGCTACCTTGATACTCAGCAAAATTTGCGACGGATCCCAGGCAGCCGGGGGCACAGGCATCGACGGCCTTGCTCCTTTTAGCGGGTATGCCAATTCCGGGATGAAGTCCCGGGCTTGAACCCTCGACTTGCACCTCAGCAGCAGTATTTAATCCGCATGTTCTCATCGCGTGGTTACACCATCCGCCAGTGCCTGATGGCGTTCGGCGCGGCCCTCGTGCTGCCCAGCCTGATATTCGCGGCGATCCTGCTGTGGCGCTTCGCCAGTGCTGAGCGAAGCCGCTACGAGGAAGAGGCGCTCGGCACCGCACAACGCATCATGGCTGCGGTCGACCGTGAGCTCGTCGGTATCCAAGCGGCCGCACAGGCGCTCGCGGCCTCGTCTTCGCTGCTCGAGGACAACTTTGAGGCCTTCCAACGCCAAGCTCTGATGACCTTGCAATCCTGGTCTCGGCAAAGATCGGGCGACTACGCCGTCGTGGTGCGCGACATCACGGGCCAGCAGGTGGCCAACACCCGTCTGCCTTGGGGCAGTCCCCTGCCGAGGAGCGCCAATCTGCCGATAGACCAGCAGGTGATCGCGACCAAGCGCCCGGTCATCCAAGACCTCTTCACTGGGTCCACGGCAGAACGCCCGATCATCAGCATCCGGGTTCCAGTCCTCAAGGACGGTATAGTCACGCACGTGCTGTCCATTGCCGTCGAGCCGCGGCGGATCGCAGATACTCTGCTCACCCAAAACCTTCCCGCCTCTTGGGTTGCCACCGTGATCGACCGGGCAGATCGCGTCGTGGCTCGGACGCGGCGGCATGATGCGTTCGTCGGAACGCGTGTCCCTGACGACTTCCTGAGAGCCCCCCGCGAGGCTGACGGTATCTGGGAAGGACGCAATCTCGAGCGGACGGACGTGCTCGGTGCCTATGCTCGCTCGGGCGTATCAGGCTGGACGACGTTCGTCGGCGTTCCGGCCGACATTGTCCAAGCCCCGTTGCGTCAGTCGCTGTTGACCCTGCTTGGATTGGGCGTTGGCTTGCTCCTGCTTTCAGTCCTTCTCGCCCGGGTGTTCGGACGTCGCATTGCCATCCCGGTACAAGGATTGGTCGATCAGGCGCAGCGTGTCGGCCGGGGTGAGTTCTTGGCGGTCCCAGATACGGGCCTCGTCGAGATAGATCGGGTCAGCAGCGCGCTCGCCTCCGCATCGACGGAACTTCGGGAGCGGGAGGCCGCGCTGGGCCGGAGCGAGGCCCGTCTGCGCGCGACCCAGGACAACGCCGCTGTAGGCATCGCGGAGGTCGGCCGGGACGGGTGCTTCATTTCAGTGAATGAGGCCCGCTGTCGGCTTACCGGCCACACCCGCGAGGAGCTGATCGGTCTCCACTTCAGCCATGCGACAGACCCGGCAGCTCTGGGTCAGGACCTCGATCTGTTCGGGCGCCAAGTCGCAGGCGAACTGGCCGCCTACACGACCGACAGCAAGTTCCGGCGCAAGGACGGCAGTCGCGGCTGGGCGCGTGTAACGAGCACGGCGGTGCAGGATGCGGCCGGTGCCTTCCTCTATGCGGTGCGGGTGGTCGAGGACATCACCGAGCGGCGGGAGGCGGACCGGCGCCAAAGGCTGCTCATCGACGAGTTGAACCACCGGGTGAAGAACACGCTTGCGACGGTGCAATCGCTGGCATGGCAATCTAGCCGTTCGGGAGTGCCTCCGCAGGTGGCGCAGGAACGGTTCCAGGAGCGTCTGCTGGCGCTCTCACGTACGCACAACCTTCTCAACGAGACCCATTGGGAGGGAGCCTCCCTCGGGACAATCCTGGAAACGGAACTCGGACCTTATATGGCCGCTCCCTCGCGCGTCCGGCTGACCGGACCAGAGGTGCAGCTTCCGCCCAAGCCAGCGGTGGTCCTGGGAATGGCCTTCCATGAACTCGCCACCAATGCCGCCAAGTATGGAGCCCTGTCGTCGGCCGCGGGTCAGGTGCAGGTTGACTGGAACGTGGAAGGTGACGGCGCTCTGCTGACCATCGTCTGGAGGGAATTGAGCGGACCCTTGATCGAGACGAAGCCAACCCCAGGATTCGGCTCGCGCCTGCTACGGCAGATCATCACCCGGGAACTTGCTGGACAGCTTGACATTCGGTTTGAGCGGGAAGGGGTACGCTGCACGATGGCTGTGCCTATGGAATCGGCTGGCCAGAAGGCCATCTGAGCCAAGGCGCTCTACGAGCACAATAAATGGTCCCGTTGGCGGATCAAGCATTTCCCGAGACCTGCCTTACCAACCTCCTGAACAACCTGCTTTCCAGCGGGTTTTTGTCGCAAACGGTTTGTTTCAGAATTTCAACTACTGCGTCGAGGCCACAATGGGGGAGGACGCAGTGTTCAAGGGCAGGCATTTTGATCGACCCGTGATCCTGCTCTGCATTCGGTGGTATCTGGCTAACAATCGGAGTCTGAGAAACCTAGAGGAGATGATGGCCGAGCGCGGCATCTCGGTCGACTATGCAACTGTGCACCGTTGGACTGTGCATTATGCTCCGCTCCTGCTGGTGCAGTTTAATCGACGCAACCGTCCAGTGACGGGCAAATGGCGCGTCGACGAAACACACATCAAAGTTCGTGGACAGTGGCGGTATCTCTATCGCGCCATCGACAGCAATGGCGACACAGTCGAGTTCTGGTTCAGCGAGCGGCGCAATCTCACGGCCGCCCAACGGTTCCTGCGCAAGGCCCTCCAGCGGCATGGCCGGCCTGAGCGGATCGTCATCGACGGCATCCAGACGAACCGGGAGGCAATCCTGTCGTGCGACACAACAGACCGGCTCCAAGACAGAACACGGTGTGATCTGAAGCCCATTCGCATCCGCCAAAGCGCCTATCTCAATAATCGGATCGAGCAGGATCATCGGGCCATTAAGCGGCGGATCCGGCCCATGCTCGGGTTCAAATCTACGACTACAGCCCGTGTGATCCTGGGCGGAGTCGAGATGGTGCACATGATGCGCAAACAGCAGGCGAAGTATGCCTGTCATCGGCCATTATCTCTCGCCGAGCAATTCGACAGACTGGCTGCGTGAGGCCTGCAAGCGGAATAACCGTATTTCTGTCATCATCGAAATTTCGCGACAGAGCCCTTCCTCTCTCTGCCGGAGGAGGACGCCTATCGCTGTCCGGCCGGTGAGATCCTGGCCTACCACTACACGAATGTGGAGAACGGGCTGACGCTGCGCCGCTACTGGACTAATGCCTGTCAGCATTGCGCAATCAAGAGCCGCTGCACGACCGCCAAGGAGCGCCGAATTGTGCGCTGGGAGCACGAGGAGGTACTGGAAGCAGTGCAGCGCAGGCTCGATCTGAACCCCGGGGCGATGCTCCAGAGACGGGAGGTGGTCGAGCATCCCTTTGGCACGATCAAGCTGCGCATGGGGGCGACGCACTTCCTGATGAAGACCTTGCCAAAGGTCATCGGCGAGATGGCGCTGCATGTGCTCGCCGACAATCTCACTCGGGTGCTGAACATTCTGGGGATCCAGCCGCTGATGGCCGCCTTGAGAGCGTAGAGGCCGGGCTTTGCCCGCTCATTGGGCGAGTAAGGCGCCAGACACACCGCTCACAGGCAACGAGAGCCTCATTCCGCCGATAATCAACCAAGTCGCGCTTACTGATGATGTTGAAGGGTTTTGGAGCATGGAAAATCACAATCCGACTTCTGCCAAAGCGTTTTTACACGACCAGGACCTTTCGCCGCCACGCGTCATCATCAATACACCGGTTGCACCTCCGGGAATGTCCAAGTGCCGTTCAAGACTTCGGCACGAGGTCGAGAGCGGCGGATCACATGGAACGATGGTCGGCTCCACCAGGGTGATGGTCACCGCAGTTTACGAGGATGGGCGCAGACGCCGTGGCTCTCGCGGACGCAGCGTGGGGACCTCTAGCGGTCGAACTCAACGTTGACGCGGGGAGCCTGGGGAAGCTGGCGGTCGAGAGACTCCCGGTAGCGGAGGCAGCCGCGGAGGAACTGCGGCCAGGCCGGCACCTTGATGTCATCGGGGATCGGTTCGGGCAATAGTCCCCATAATTGCGGGTGATGCCAACAGAGTTCGTGGCCGCTGCTGTCGCGGTGTGCGCGGATGCCATTCCGGAGCCGGATCACCTCCGCGACGAGATCATCCCGCGAAAGATCGGTGAGATCGTCATCCATGTCAGCCTGCCGATTTGGTTCGGGCCGTTGCTTGATAGCAGTCAAATGCGACCGAAGTCGTTCACCGCCTCAGTGATCGTCCCCAAGGACTGCCGGACACCACGTAAGTGGTTGGTTGAAGGACACTCACACCCTGCCGCTGGCACAGGACCTCCACGGATCTCGAAGGCCTGCCAGTGCTCGCGGAGAAGCGGTCGCCACCCGCGGATCTGCCTGTCCAAGGCGACAAGGGGATCACCCCCATGGGAGCAGGCCTCTTTACCGCGGAGGCATTCACCCGCTGTCCCACACCCTTCTGGCTGTCTTTGCCATCTGGGGCGCAACTCATCAATGATGCTAACCCAGTGATCCGTAAGCATTTATCGTTAAAACAGTGAGCATAGTAAACTATTTATGTCGAAAGTCGTTCTATTATGCATGGATTACTCCTGTACTCTTCGAGCTTTTTGTGTGGCAAGTTCACGGAGATTAGAGAGCAGTATTAAGAAGTACTGTCTGAGGGTTTACACTGATCCGAATCTCTTCTATCCAGCATCCGCTGGCCAATGCGAAATGCAGTGAACATCGCACCCAGCTCCTCAAGCGCGCTCAGAGCGCTCTCACTGTTCAATCCGTTTGACCCTCACGAGCAGGCGCATCGGCACGCACCCGCTCATTGGGCAGACTCACCACAGGAGAAAGACATGGCAACAATCGGCGGTAGCGAGAACATCGATCACTTGCAGGGAGCATCCGGGGTGGACGCAATCTTCGGCCATGGCGGAGACGATCTGATCTTCGGCCGCAGCGGCGACGATGATCTCTACGGCGAGGCCGGTGCGGACCTGCTCGATGGCGACGCCGGAGAGGACTGGCTCTCGGGCGGTGCGGGCAGCGACCACCTGCTCGGCGGCTCCGGATCCGATCATCTGCTTGGCGACGATGGGGATGATGATCTCGATGGCGGCGCTGGCGCTGACATTGTGCTCGGAGGGGTCGGCAACGACGCGCTTGACGGCGGTGCTGGCGCTGACCTGTTGCAGGGCGGCGCGGGGGACGACATTCTCCGCGGCGGCGCCGGAGCCGATCTCATTGAAGGCGGAGCGGGCGATGACCTTCTCACCGGCGGGGCGGGCGGCGACACGTTCGTCTTCACCGGCGGCGGCGGCAATGATGTCGTGCTGGACTTCAAGCCGGGCCAGGATCTGTTGCAGATCTCCAAAGGGATCAACGGCACCGATATCGCGACGGCCGACGATCTGGCCGATCGGGTTCAGCAGGTCGGCGACAACACAGTCATCGACTTGGGTCACGGCGACACGATCACGCTCGTCAATGTCGATGCTGAGGACGTGAACAGCAACCCAGGCGACTATTTCTCGATCCACTAGTCGCCTGGGTTACAGCGTAAGGGCGTCACGGCTCTCGGCCGTGACGCCCGTCCCGAGCCGAGGGCTGCCAACTTCATGGGGTGAGGCGGCTTGTTGCAAACGTTCGGGGTGTCGGGGCATGGAGACTTCGCGGAGCCAATCGGAGCTTCTGTGACCTGACTTAAGCAACCCGCACCGATGCTTCGATGCGGATCAATCCATCTCTCCTCTGGGAGATCACGACCGCTACTCGTGAAGAATGGTCCGCAGCTTGTGAAGGGTCGACCGCCCCCTAGTCGGCCCTGTCACCGGCAAGGCCTCGGATGACCGTAGCCACCATATCGGGCATCCGGGGCCTCCGCCGTGCCCGGGCGCGAATTGCGCGGAAGGCCATTCATGGAACTGGATGGTCGTAGTGAGCGTGCCAACAAAAACCCTGCCCCGATATCGGGGCAGGGCTG
>KI912063.1:30551-31310 GCA_000517005.1 Microvirga lupini | reverse complement strand
GCTGCAACCGCTCTCGCAACGGCGGCGGTGTCGACTGTTTCCGCGGCCGATCTTCCCAGTCAGGCACCGCCTCCCGCTCCGATTGTCACGGCGCCGATCTTCACCTGGACCGGGTTCTATGTCGGTGGCAACCTCGGCTGGGGCTGGCGCGATGACGATGACGAAACCGTGGTGCTGACCGGCCCTGGCATTCCGGCCGGCCTGGTCGGCACGCTGAACTTCGGCAATGGCAACGACGGCAACTTCACCGGCGGCGGCCAGATCGGCTACAACTACCAGATCGGCGCGTTCGTGATCGGTGCCGAGGCCGACATCCAGTGGATTGACACCGACGACAACGACGCGGTGTTCGTGCCGGGCCCGGGCTTTGCCGGCACCTTCGTGCCCGGCGAGTTCGAGGATGCTTCGGATTGGTGGGGCACGGTGCGCCTGCGCGCCGGTGTCGCCTTCGACCGCTTCCTGGTCTACGCCACCGGTGGTCTGGCCTACACGGACAACAACACCGGCTGGACGGCCGGCGGTGGTGTCGAGTGGGCCCTGCCGGTGAACTGGTTCGGCTCCTCAGCCGTGACCTTTGGCCTGGAAGGTCTGTGGGTCAGCATCGATCAGGACGATGATGACGACGGCCGCATCGGCACCTTCACGCCGGTGGGCGGGGCGCCGGTCGATGTGTTCCTGCCGCGGGATGATGACGAGCAGGACTTCTTCGTCGCCCGGGCCAAGCTGAACTTCAAGTTCGGCACCTACTAAGATCGCGGC
>KI912063.1:17297-30451 GCA_000517005.1 Microvirga lupini | reverse complement strand
TTGGCATTTCTCGCTCGCGGTGAACCACGGAAGCCGGTATCTAAGGCGACGTGACCGCCTTTACGACCGACTGAACTCCTCTGCGAGGAAATCGAGGAAGGCGTGGATCTTCGGAGCGAGGTGCTGCCGGGACAGGTAGACGGCATAGAGTGTGGTTTCAACCGTGCTCCAGTCCTCCAGTGCACATTGCAGCCGTCCGTCCCTCAAGTCGTTCTCGACGTAGGGATAGGGCATCAGGCTGAGGCCGAAGCCTTCGCGCAGCGCATCGCGCACCGCGAGGCTCGACGTGACCGAGTATCGGGCGTTGACCGGGATCCGTTCGGTGCGCCCATCCTTGCTGAACTCCCACACGTCCGCATGTCCCGAGAGGCTGAAACGAACGCAGTTGTGCGACCTCAGGTCGGACGGCGCTTTCGGCTTGCCGTGGGCCTCGAAATAGGACGGCGCCGCACAGAGTACGTGCGGCATGACTGCGAGCTTTCTGGCGATCAGGTTGGAGTCCTCCAGGCTGTCGCTGCCACGGATGGCAAGATCGAACCCCTCCCTGATGAGGTCGGCCCGCCTGTCGTCGAGATGAAGGTCCAAGGTTATCTGCGGATAGCGCGACAGGAAGCGGGGGATCGCCGCGGAGAGCCGTGTGAGAATGACGGTCATCGGTGCGCTGACCCGCAAGGTGCCGCTCGGTCTCTTCCTGAGCGGGGACAGGGCCTCGTCCGCCTCGGAAAACGCGTCCAACCCGCGCACGACGTGCTCCAGGTAGATCCGGCCCTCTTCGGTCAGCGCCATGCGCCGTGTCGTCCGGTTGATGAGCCGTGCGCCCACATGCGCCTCAAGCTCCGCGATGTTCTTGCTGACCGCCGCTGGCGACAGGCCGAGCCGCCGTCCGGCCTCGGCGAAGCCGTTCAGCTCGGCCACGTGGCGGAAAACCTGCAAGGCGGTGAAGCGGTCCATCGGATCATTCTCTTCCAGTAAATAATGTCTTTCAGATATAATGCATTATCAACCGGTGGCGAAGTTCCTACCCTCTTCTTCGAATGCCCTTTCACTTCGGAGATGGAATGATGACCAGCCCTGCCATCGCCCTCATCGAGCGGCGTGTGTCGGCCAACCGGTTCGATGCCGGCCATGCGTTGACGGATGCGGAGATCGAGGAACTGGTGCGCCTCGCGACGCGGGCGCCGACCGCCTACAACCTTCAGAACTGGCGTTTCATCGCGCTGCGGTCACCCGCGGCCAAGGCGCGCTTGCGCAGCCTCGCCTATGGCCAGGCCAAGGTGTCGGAGGCTGCCGTCACCTTCATCATCTGCGGGGTGCTGCCCGACCACGCTGCCATCCCGCAACGGCTGCTTCCTTTCGCGAAGGCCGGATACATGCCGACCTCCACGGTCTTGGCCTGGCAGGAAGGTGCTCGCGCGCAATACGCCGATCCTCAGAGAGCCCGCGACGAAGCCATGCGCTCGGCCTCCCTTGGTGCTGCAACGCTGATCTATGCCGCCGAGGCACTGGGCCTCGCCTCGGGTCCAATGGTTGGGTTCGATGCTGAAGGCGTGATGCGTGAGTTCGGCCTCGGGCCGAACGAGATGCCTGTGATGCTGGTCGCAGTCGGCCGTGCCGCCCCGGGAAACTGGCCGCAGAAGCCCCGCCGCCCGCTGGCCGAGGTTCTGGAGATCGCATGAGAACGAACGCTTCCGACTTGCTGCTGACGGCCATCGCGCCCGCTATCTGGGGCAGCACCTATGTCGTCACCACCGAGTTCCTGCCGAACTTCCCCCCGATGACGGTCGCAATGCTTCGCGCCCTGCCGGCAGGGCTGCTGCTGCTTCTGATCGTACGGCAACTGCCGACCGGCATCTGGTGGGCGCGTATCTTCATGCTCGGCGCCCTGAACTTCTCGATCTTCCTGAGCATGCTGTTCATCGCGGCCTACCGACTTCCTGGCGGCGTCGCCGCCACGGTCGGAGCCGTACAGCCGCTGCTGGTGGTTTTCCTGGCCTATTTCGTGCTCGCCAGCCCGATCCGCCTCGTATCCATTCTTGCCGCCCTTACTGGAGCCGCAGGTGTCGCGCTGCTGGTGTTGACCCCGCGTGCCGCCCTCGACCCGATCGGCGTCATGGCGGGACTTGCCGGAGCCGCTTCCATGGCGTGCGGGATGGTGCTGAGCCGTAAGTGGCAGCCGCCGGTCTCCCTGCTGACATTCACCGCATGGCAACTGACCGCCGGTGGTCTCCTTCTGGTTCCAGTCGCCCTCCTTCTCGAGCCGGCCATTCCGGTCCTGACCATGACCAACGTGCTCGCGCTGACGTGGCTCGGCCTGATTGGCATGGCCCTGACCTATCTTCTCTGGCTGCGAGGCGTCACGCGCCTGGACTCGTCGGTGGTCTCACCGCTGCTCTTGCTCAGCCCCGTCACCGCCGTGCTGCTCGGTTGGCTGTTCCTGGACCAGACGCTGACCGCGCTTCAGATCGCCGGTGGCATTTTCGTCATCGGCAGCATCTGGCTTGGGCAGCGCGCCAATCGCCGTTCCGATGCGGCATCGGAGCGAAGGTCCGAACCGGGTCACAGTGCAATGTTGAGTTCCCCGAATGAAGGTTCGCTCGTGCCACCGATCCGAAAATCCGGATAAGGTCAGCCCGGTACCAGGAGCGGTCGCTCCATAGAAATGCCCGGCATTCGGCAGCGAATGCCACCAACTGCTGCCGATTGAATCCGCCCGGCGAGTTCAACCGGCCTGCGACGACTCAATCCAAGACAGCGCGAAATTTCTCGAGCAGCGTCACAACCCTGCAAGCTCGCTCGTCATAGGGGCAGATGGCTGCGGCCGGGCCGCGGAGCATCTCGCTATCGATCAGGACAATTCGGAGATTTTGATGAACAAGGCCGCCCTTCTCATTACGCACAGAACCCTTCCGGGAAAACGGGACGAGGTTCGTCAGGTCTGGGAGAAGCATCTCAAGCCCCACATTGCCAGCAACCCGGCACACGAAGCTTACTTCTACTGTTACGATGACAAGGATCCCGATGTGATCTGCGCCTTCCAGCAGTATACCGATCGCGTGTCGCCGCAGGACTTCGTCAAGGCGCCGTGGTATGCCGCCTACATCAAGGAGGTGACGCCCCTCATTGCCGGGGGGACGGAGGTCCGGGCCGTCACCCCGGTTTGGGTGAAGGGCGGGTCGAATTAACGCTGTGAGGCCCCGCGATGCTGGATCGCAATGACATTCTCGCCTTCGAGGAATCGAGGTCCAGGCTCTTGGGACTGGCCTATCGCATCTTCGGCTCCTGGGCCGATGCCGAGGATGCCGTTCAGGACACCTTCCTGAAATGGCAAAGGGCTGACCGAGCCCTGATCGCGAACCCGGCAGCCTGGCTGACAACCGCCTGCACCCGGCGCTGCATCGACATGTTGAGAGCCCCCAACAAGGCCAGGGTCGACTATGTTGGCCCTTGGCTGCCGGAGCCAATTCAGACCGCGACGGCCGGGGTGCCGGAGGAGAGCCTGTCGCTCGCCTCCTCGCTCTCGACCGCCTTCCTGCTGATGCTGGAGCGGCTCACGCCCAAGGAGCGGGCCGCCTACCTGCTCCATGATATCTTCGAGATGCCGTATGCCGAGATCGCGCAGACTCTCTGCATACAGGAAAGCACCTGCCGCAAGCTCGTCTCGCGAGCCCGCGAGAGCATTGCCCAGGGCAAGGTCAGGCATATCACCCCGGTCGCTCGGCAGGAGCAGCTTCTCGCCGCCTTCGAGGACGCCCTCACCAGCGGCAGCACCGATCCTCTCGCGGCCCTGCTTTCCGACGAGATCGAGCTCAGTGCCGACAGCGGCGGCAAGGTTCCCACCCTCCAGCAGATCCTGCACGGCAAGGCCGCAGTGCTCGCCTTCCTCGCCCAGGCCCGCCAATGGTGGAACGCCTATGAATGGATCACCTCGGAGATCAACGGCAGTCGGGGCATCATCCTGCAGAAGGACGGCGTGACAACGGCTTCGATTGCCTTTGCCTATGACGAGGGTGGCACCGTCACAAACATCTACATCATGCGCAATCCCGATAAACTCTCTCGGCTGCATGAGGCGCGGCCCCTCGACTGAGGTGAGCGGACGGTAGTAAGGGCTGCCCACGGCTACCATGCGGCAAAACCTATTCCGGTCAGCCGCTTGCCTGACACATGGCGGTCCTTGCTACCGAATGCCGTTCCGATGCAGCACCAGGGGGGAAGGTCTCCTTCGGGTCAGCCTGTGAAGTTCGCGTGCCATTCCGGAATGTCTGGTTACGCGAGGATTGCAGCCATTGGGCTTAGGTCTCACGCTTGCCAGTTTCGTACCTTCCTTAGCCTTGCAAAGCAAAAGGAACTGAACCACCTCTGGAAACCCCTTTTCGCTTTGAAGGGTCTGCGGACAACCTCTAGTCCGGTAGGTTGCTCACCTTCCTCTTGAGCTGATGTCGACTCGCCTGTACAGGGTGAGCACCAGACCGGGCCCCTCTGGCAGTTCCAATGAACTGCGATGTCGGACTGGATGTCCAATCGGGTGCCCGGCTATGGCGTTCTGCCGACCGTAACTTGCTTCGCAACGTGCTCCACCCTCCAGCGGTGTTGATACTGCGTAGACCACGGTGAGATCGTACCAGACGGCATAGCGGCTACCCCTGTTCATGAAATTGGGAGCCACATGAGCGAATTTTTCACCACAGATGCTCTCTCTGCCCTCCTCCAGGTCATCATGATCGACCTGGTGCTGGCCGGGGACAACGCCATTGTCATCGGCTTGGCCGCCGCTGGCCTGTCTAAGGAGCAACGGACCAAAGCGATCCTGATCGGCATCATCGCGGCTACCGTCCTGCGTATTGGATTTGCCGCTGCAACGACCCAACTCCTGCAAATCGTGGGACTGCTGCTCGCCGGCGGAATCCTGCTGCTCTGGGTCTGCTGGAAGATGTGGCGTGAGCTGCGCACTAGCCATGCGGAGGAGATACAGGGCGAGGAAGCCTTGGAAGGACGCGATCTTGACCAAGACGGCAAGATTGCGGGAGCCGCACCGCACAAAACATTCGCGCAGGCGGCCTGGCAAATTGTCATTGCCGATGTGTCGATGTCGCTCGACAACGTACTGGCAGTGGCAGGCGCCGCAAGAGAGCACCCCAACGTGCTGATCTTCGGCCTGATCCTGTCCATTGCCCTCATGGGCGTGGCGGCGAGCTTTATCGCCCGCCTGCTCCAGAAGCATCGCTGGATTGCCTATGTGGGCCTTGCCATCATCCTCTACGTGTCGATCGAGATGATTTACCGAGGTACCCTGGAGGTCTGGCCTCTTATCAACGCTGTATAGCCCGACGTACTAACTGGAGAGATGGCTCGCCTCGCTTGAGAAGCGAGCTATCACCTAACTCTATGATCGCTGGTCTTACTGGTTTTCTAGAACTCATGCATGACCACTGCAAACCATCCGAAGCGTTGGCTTTCTTTCGGGAACTCGGCCAAACATCTCAGGCCCAATAGCAGATTTACGAACAGATTTTGTCATCATCAGCGATGATATGCCCAGCCTTTGAACTGGCGGACGGGCTCCCCGGCGGCTGCATTATCCGGCTGCGGTACGTATCCGCCGGCGAGAAGTTCCGCCTCCTGCAGCCGTGCCGCAATCAAGGTTGACCAAAATCCGTAGCTTACTTCGCTGGAGCGAAGAGCCTTTTGCTGTTGGATTTGAGCAGACTTACGGTGAAGATTAGCCAGCGAATGGCGAAGTAGAGCGATGATCGTCAAGGAACAAACTCCTTACTGGAATTCTAAAGGTCCTTGAGCGTTTCCTTCGATTTATATGGCTGTTCACTTAATCGTTCAAAATAGTCAAAGCTGCATGCTCGTCATGCAATCTGTACATAGGCACATAGCCTTTTGGCAGTCCTTTTTGCTCTGTTACTGTTCGCCAGCTTTCACAGTCGGGTATCGCTACCCTCCGTGGCGCCAAAACGAGTGGGGACCGTAGACCTGAGGCTACGACCCCCATATGACTCGTGCGTGGCTCCCGATTAAGGCTTATGAAGCCTTAGCCGTGTAGAGATCGGCGAACTGCTGCCGCAGGACGTTCTTTTGGACCTTGCCCATGGTGTTGCGCGGGAGATCATCGACAAAGACGACGCGCTTGGGCAGCTTGAACTTCGCCAGACGGCCGTCGAGAGCGGCGAGGATCGCATTCTCGTCAACCTCCGCCTCCTTCGAGCGGACTACGACAGCCGTCACTCCTTCACCAAAATCCTTGTGCGGCACGCCAATCACGGCACTCTCGAACACTCCCGGGATGGCATCGATCTCGTCCTCAATCTCCTTCGGATAGACGTTGAAGCCGCCGGTGATCACCAGGTCCTTGCCGCGCCCGAGGATGTGAACGTAGCCCCGCTCATCGATCTTGCCGAGGTCACCTGTGATGAAGAAGCCGTCCGGGCGGAACTCGGAGGCCGTCTTCTCCGGCATGCGCCAGTAGCCCTTGAACACATTCGGGCCCTTCACCTCGATCATGCCGATCTCGTTCGTCGCCAGCTCTTCGCCGGTATCCGGGTTGCTGATGCGGGCCGACACGCCGGGCAGCGGCAGGCCGACGGCACCTGGTACCCTGTCGCCATCATACGGGTTGGAGGTGTTCATGTTCGTCTCGGTCATGCCGTAGCGCTCGAGGATGGCGTGACCGGTGCGGGTGCTCCACTCGCGGTGGGTCTCGGCCAGCAGAGGTGCCGAGCCCGACACGAACAGGCGCATGCCGGAGGTCGCCTCCTTGGTGAGGCCAGGATGCTGCAGCAGGCGCACGTAGAAGGTGGGCACGCCCATCAGAGCCGTGGCGCGCGACATCAGCCCCAGGATCTCGTCGGCATCAAACTTCGGCAGGAAGATCATCGACGCGCCGGAGAATAGGGTCACGTTGCTGGCTACGAACAGCCCATGGGTGTGGTAGATCGGCAGGGCGTGGATCAGCACATCGTCTGCGGTGAAGCGCCAGACCTCCTTCAGGGTCAGGGCATTCGAGACGAGGTTGTCGTGGGTGAGCATGGCGCCTTTAGAGCGGCCGGTCGTGCCTGACGTGTAGAGGATCGCCGCGAGGTCGTCGCCAGCGCGCTCCACCGTCTCGAACGCATTTGGGGCATTGGCCGTGGCATCCATCAGCGTGCCCTGCCCTTTGGCATCGAGCGTTTCGACCGCAGCTCCCACCTTCGCAGCCAGTTGCTCGATCCCTTCGCGTTTGGAAGGATCGCAGACGACGAGCGACGGCTCGGCATCGCTGATGAAGTATTCCAGCTCTGCCAGCGTGTACGCTGTATTCAGTGGCAGATAGACCGCTCCGGCCCTGACGGTGGCCAGATACAGGACCAAGGCCGCAACCGACTTCTCGACCTGGACTGCAACACGGTCGCCGGGCTTGACCCCGCGGGCGACGAGCACGTTGGCCAAGCGGCCTGATAGGGAGATTAGATCGGCGTAGCTAACCGTCTCGTTGGCCGGTGTGGTGATGGCTGTCTTGCTGAGATCGGCAATCGAACGTTCGAGCCGGTCGAACAGGTTCGCGTTCATGGCATGGGCTCCGAAGCGGGGGTCGATGATGGACCCGGTCAAGGGATTTGGAAACGTTGCGGTCATGGGGTGGACACCAGATCGCGGGAGGGCGGATCGGTCGGCAGGGCTTTGCGAACTCCAGGCGAGGCGGCCACCACGCCCTTCTCAGCGAAGGCCTCATGGTTCTTCTCGATCTCATCGAGGGCATAGAGGTAGTTCACCATCAGACCATAGGATTGCTTCAGGCCCTTCGCGGAGACATCGCCGAGGAAGTTCAAACGCTCGAGCCGAGCTCCGTTGCCGAGATGGAACCGGGCCACAGGATCGACGGGACGGCCTTTAAGATCCTTGGCCCTCAGGAAGTAGTGGGCTGCAGCCGACAGAAGCACATCGCGAACCTTCTCCACCTTCCCTGGGTCATTGCTCCAGGCTGGTTCATCAAGGATTTCGAGAGTCTCTTTTGATGCACCATCGAGACAGGCTGACTCCTCCGTCTTGCGCTCGCGCTCGAGCCAGCGGGCAAAGCCCGGGACCGGCGAGAGTGTCACGAAGGTCTTCAGGTTCGGCAGCTCGCGCTTGAGGTTCTCCACCACCTGCTTGATCAGGAAGTTGCCGAACGACACCCCACCCAGGCCCTTCTGCGTGTTCGAAATCGAGTAGAACACGGCCGTCGTCGCCTCGGTCGCGGCAATGGGAGTGCGGCCTAAGTCGAGCAGCGGACCGATCGCACCGGGGATCTCCTTGGTCAGCGCGACCTCGACGAAGATCAGCGGCTCGTCGACGAGTTGCGGATGGAAGAAGCCATAGCAGCGGCGATCCTCAGGCTGGAGGCGGTTGCGCAGATCATCCCAGTTCTGGATCGCATGCACCGCCTCATAGCGGATGATCTTCTCCAGGATATTGGCCGGCGTGGTCCAGTCGATCGGCCGCAGCACCAAAAACCCCCGATTGAACCAGGATGAGAACAGATGGGTGAAGTCCGCGTCGACGCACTTCAGCTCCGGGTGCTTGGGCAGGTATTCGAGCAATTCCTCGCGCATCCGCACCAAGGCGGAGGTGCCGCCAGGAGCCAGATTGAGGCGCCGGATCAGTTCCTGCCTTCTGGGTTCCGCCGCAGCGTGCAGCCCCTCGAGTGCCTCCGTACCCTGATCCTGTCGCACCGCTTCGATCGCGAGTTCGATCCGGCGGCGATCGGGTCCGAAGCGATCCGCCAGCGCTTGGAGGAACACAAGACGATCCTCGCCCGGTGCGGCGTTGTAACTCGCCAACAGAGTTTGCGCGAGCGCTACGCCCGAGGCCTCGCCCCGGCGCGAGAGCAGCAACTCGCCGATCGTCGGGAGAGCGTCCTTGGCGACGATCTCCCGCCCAGTCTTCTGCCCGAGCAGGGAACGCCCCCGCTCGGTCAGGGTATCTATCAGGTCACTGAGGAAGGCCGGCGCCGCCTCCAACCCTGCCATTGATCGAGAGAGCTTCACGTTCATCTCCTTAATCCACACCAGACGATGAGCTTCACAGCACGACGAACAGAGCCCAGACGACAATCGGCGCAACCACGGTGACAATGGCGCCATAAGCCATGAGCTTGCGGAAGAATGCCTCCCGGTCGACACCCTGGGCATTGGCCAGCACGAGAGCGCCGTTGGTCGAGAACGGGCTCACATCAACAATGGTCGACGCGACAGCCATGGCGGCAATGAAGCCGATCGGATTGACGCCGGTTCCCGATTGCAGGAACGGAACGGCTAGCGGAATGAGAGATCCAAGCACCGCCGTCGAGGAGGCAAAGGCGGAGACGACCGCGCCGATGAAACACAACAGGAGTGCGGCGAGCATTGGAGACGCCAAGCCGGCCACGCTGTCGCCGACGAAGGAGATGGTGCCCATCTTCTCAAGCACGACCACGTACGTGCTCACGCCGGTGATCAGCATGATCTCCGGCCACGAGACCTGGCCCATGGCGCGCTTCTGCAGGTTCGGCGCAATCAGGGAGAGCCCCAGGCCGATCGTGATCGCCGTGAAGCCGATATCGAGATTGAAGGCCAGGGTGAGCACCGCCAGCAGAATGATGCCCCCGAGGGTCAACACCCGATACCAATGCGGGCTTTCAGCCGATCGATCGGTGCCCTCATCGCCGCCGGCCAGCGCATCGTCGCGCCGGTCGCTCAGCATCCTTTCTTCGGTCAGAGCCTCCGACTCGGCGTCGCCATAGACTTGGGGGCCGGACTGCGGGACCGTCACAGCAACATGCGGAACGGCTAGCGCCAGGCTTCCAGCCGTGACCGGAACTGCCGCAGGGCCCATGGACGCAGGTGCCGGCGTAGCACCCGTGGCGCTCGCGCTGGTTTGGCCTGCCGACACATCCGCGCGAGCCTGAAGGAGCCTGCGGCCGCCAAGAGCAAAGAAAAGCAGAACGGCAACGGCCAGGTTGACGCCGAAGCTTGCCAGGAAGGTCACGATCTCATTGAGCGGCAAACCGGCTTTGGCCACAACCCGGTTGGTGATGCCGCCATAGATGCTGATGGGCGAAAAGCCGCCGGCCTGTGCGCCATGGATGACCATCAAGCCCATGAGCAGTGGATTGATGCTGTATTTCAGCGCGAAGCCGAGCGCGATCGGTGCGATAATCGCAACTGCACCGGGGCTGACCGCGCCGACAGCTGTCAGAACGGCCGAGATTCCAAACATGATCCAAGGGATCGCGGCAATCCGGCCCCGGACGGCACGAACTGCTAGTCGGACGAGCCAATCGATGGTGCCGTTGTTCTGAGCAATGGCGAACAGAAAGGTGATCCCGACCAGGGTCAGGAACAGGCCGCCGGGAAAGCCGGCGATGATGGCGCTGGTAGTTTGACCGGCCACCAGGGTTCCGACCAGGAAAGCGCCGACGAAGGCCAGCACTCCCATGTTGATCGGCAGGATCGTGGCGACCACGAACATCGCCACGAGAGCGTAGATTGAGATCAGCTGTGGTGACATGGCACCCGCTCCTCCGTTTCCTCCTCTGCGTCGGGCGGACGAGCGGTGGTAGCCAGCTCGCGGGGACTGCGCAGGCGGATCCCTCATTGCCCTTGCATGAGAGACTGCGCTGCATTTGCATTAGGTGTCAACTACTTTGTATACAAGAAATGACTTGTAAGATTATATGCGTCTGCTCTAGGATGCTCGTGAGCAGGACATGTGAGATGAGACGCGCTCAAGCCCTGAGGGATGCCCTCGAACAAGACATTGTTACGGGCAAGTTTCGCCCTGGCGATCGGCTGGACGAGCAAAGCTTGGCAGCTCGCTTCGAGGTCTCGCGGACCCCGATCAGGGAAGCCTTGATGCAGCTTGCCTCGACCGGACTGGTGCAGTTGCAGGCGCGGCGGGGCGCCTTTGTTGCTTCTCTCAGCTTCAAGGATGTCGTTGAACGGTTCGAGGTCATGGCTGCGCTTGAGGGCATGTGCGGAGCGTTGGCGGCACGCCGGATCACCGAGCCCATGCAAAAGGAACTCGAGAAGGCGCACGAGGATTGCGTTCGAGTGGCATCGCAGGAGAACGCAGATGCCTACTACTATGCCAACGAGCGCTTCCACCACGTCATCTATGAAGCTTGCCAGAACGCCTTTCTGACGGAGCAGGCGCAACACCTTCATGCTCGCCTCAAGCCCTATCGGCGGCTCCAGCTGCGGGCCCGCAGCCGGGTGGCGAATTCACTGGCGGAGCACCAAGGCATCGTGGAGGCCATCCGTGCCGGGGACAGCGAGCGGGCGGAGCGCCTCCTCCGGGAGCACATCCTGATCCAAGGAGAGCGCCTGGCCGACTTCATCGCGAGTTTCGATCACGCGGCTTAGCCACCAAGGAGACCATTTAGCATTCTGGCGGGGCGAGCCGCTGCGGGGCATTGCGCAAATAACTGACGAGGATACGAAGGATGTCTCCTGACCTACTCTCCCGCCGCACCATAGCCTTCGTCAACATCGCACATGCGCTCGACCACTTTGTCCTTCTGATCTACCCGACAGCTGTGATCGCAATCGCGGCAGAGCGGCAACTGTCTTATGCCAGCCTCATCGGCCTCTCGACCGGTGCCTTCGTGGCCTTCGGCCTGTTCTCACTTCCGATGGGTTGGATCGCGGATCGTATCGGACGCCGCAACCTGCTGGGGATCTTCTTCGGCGGGTGTGGGATCGCGTGTCTAGGGCTGTCGATGGCGAACTCCTCGGTGATGTTCGGCATCTGGCTTTTTGTGCTCGGGGTGTTCTCTGCGATTTATCATCCGATCGGCTCGACGATGCTGGTAAGCCATACAAATCATCTTGGACGTGATCTCGGGATTAACGGAGTGTGGGGCAATCTCGGTGCGGCCTTCGCCTCAGGGATCACCGCTCTATTGGCCGCGAGCCTTGGCTGGCGCGCGGCCTTCATTCTTCCCGGACTTGTTTGCCTCGTTGCCGGTATCGCCTTCATCAGCCTTGTGCCCGATGACAGAGACAGTCACGGCAAACCCGGCAGCGCTCATGCCATTATCCCGGTTACCCGCCCGATGACGCTCTTCCTGCTGTTTGCGACGGCGATCGTGGCAGGCGGCATGACCTTCAACATCACGACAATTGCACTTCCCAAAATCATCGACGAGCGTGCCGGTGCCGCCTTGCCACTGATCCTGATCGGATCCCTGGCTACGCTCGTGTTTGTCTTCGGGGCATTGACTCAGCTCCTGATGGGGCGCCTCGTCGATCGATACACGTTGCCGAGGATCTTCGTCGGCCTCTCGGTCCTGCAGCCGCTCGGGCTTGGCCTTGCTGCCCTGACGAGCGGGATCCCCATGCTTGCTGGCCTGGTCCTCGCTATGGCGGCGATTTACGGGCAGGTTGTCGTGAACGACGCAATGGTCGCCCGTTACGTCCCAGCTCAGTTTAGGGCCCGGGCCTTCAGTGTCCGCTACTTCCTTGGGTTCACGACGAGCGGTCTGGCCGTGCCACTCATCGCGCTCCTACACGGGATGAGCGGGTTCACCCTTGTCCTGAGCGTAGCAGCCACTTTTGGAACGGTGATCTTTCTCTGCTCCCTTGGGTTCCTTCTCGCAGCAAAGCCTCCGTTGAAACCAACCAGAGTGCCGATTGGTTGAGTCGGGAAGCGATTGCAATGCAAAGCAGCAACGACTCCTTCACATGCACGCATCTATGCTGCGGACTGGTCAGCCAAGGCCGCTATGAGATCCTCGAAACGCTCGCCTTGGATGATGATGTGCAACTTGAGAGCTTGTTCGGCCTGCGCACCGTCCCCGTTGAAGATGGCTTCAACGATCATCTCGTGTTCCGCGAGTGAGGTCTTCATCCTGTTGACGGCCCGCAATTGCAGTCGACGGTAAGAGCGCAATCGTCGCTGCAAGGGCAGACATTGCTCAACCAGGAAGCCGTTTCGGCTGGCCGCGTAGATCGCTTGGTGGAAGCGCTCGTTCTCGTAATAGTACGCGTCCGTATCGCCGCGTTCTGCGGCGGACCGACACTCATCATGTGCCGCCTGGATGGTCTTCTTGTCGATAGCCGTGCATCGACACGCAGCCAGTCGTCCGGCCATGGCCTCCAGTTCCGCCATCACCCCGAACATCTGGACCAACTGCTCAGGACCGATCTGCG
>KI912063.1:15426-17197 GCA_000517005.1 Microvirga lupini | reverse complement strand
ACGTTGGTCCGCTACGACGTCGTGTACTGCCTCCGCCGGCTGTTCGATGAAACCGGTGACGGAACCGCTCGATCAGAGGCCGCCGCATTGATCGCGGACGAGCCCGATGCGAAGAACGCGCAGAAGATGAGAGCGGTCTGGCGGGACTTCTCACACTGACTTGGATAACACAATGATGGTAACTCGGTTCAGTCGAGAGCTCGCTTTCTCCTTGCCAATAGCAGCCGACATTAGGCTGGCGCTCCCCCTGCTTATATCTGTGAGGCAGCGGATAAAGATAAATTTCTGAAAATTGGGTGAGCGTGTATATTTCTGTGAGGGGCACGAACCTTTGGTATCGTATCCGTGTCCCTCATACTAGCGACTTCAAGGCTGGTCGACGTAAAGCCTGCCGCCGCCGGCGAGGAACTCCCAGCTTTTGGCGCGCATGCCGGCCAATTGCGCCTGGGCCTCGGGGCTCATTGCTGCCACTTCCGCCCGCAGATCCTGCGTGATCTTCATCGAACAGAATTTCGGTCCGCACATCGAGCAGAAATGCGCCACCTTGTGTGCATCCTTCGGCAGGGTCTCGTCGTGGTAGGACCGTGCGGTGTCCGGATCGAGCGAGAGATTGAATTGATCCTCCCAGCGGAAGTCGAAGCGTGCACGAGACAAGGCATCGTCCCGCACCTGCGCTGCTGGGTGCCCTTTTGCGAGGTCGGCGGCGTGAGCCGCGATCTTGTACGTAATCACGCCTGTCTTCACATCGTCCCGGTTCGGCAGCCCCAGATGCTCCTTGGGTGTCACGTAGCAGAGCATTGCCGTGCCGAACCAACCGATCATGGCAGCCCCGATGCCGGACGTGATGTGGTCGTATCCCGGGGCGATGTCGGTCGTCAGCGGGCCAAGGGTGTAGAACGGAGCTTCTCCACATTCTCGGAGTTGCTTGTCCATGTTTACCTTGATCTTGTGCATCGGCACATGGCCAGGCCCCTCGATCATCACTTGGCAGCCCTTATCCCAGGCAACCTTCGTGAGTTCTCCGAGGGTCTCAAGTTCCGCAAACTGAGCGGCGTCGTTCGCATCGGCAATGGAGCCAGGACGCAATCCATCGCCCAATGAGAATGAAACGTCATAGGCCCGCATGATGGCGCAGATCTCGTCGAATCGTTCATAGAGGAAGCTCTCCTTGTGATGCGCCAGACACCAGCGCGCCATGATCGAGCCGCCGCGGGAGACGATGCCTGTCACGCGGTTGGCTGTGAGCGGCACATAGGGCAGACGTACGCCGGCATGGATGGTGAAGTAGTCGACCCCCTGCTCGGCCTGCTCGATGAGCGTGTCCTTGAAGACCTCCCAATCGAGCTTCACCGGGTCGCCGCCGACCTTTTCCAGTGCCTGATAGATCGGCACGGTACCGATGGGCACCGGCGCGTTGCGCAGGATCCAGGAGCGGATGTTGTGGATGTTGCGACCCGTGGAGAGGTCCATCACCGTATCGGCACCCCAGCGGATGGCCCAGACGAGCTTTTCCACCTCGTCGGCTGCCGTGGAGACGACCGCGGAGTTGCCGATATTGGCATTGACCTTGACCAGGAAGTTGCGCCCGATTGCCATCGGTTCCAGTTCCGGGTGGTTGATGTTGGCCGGTATGATGGCGCGGCCTCGGGCCACCTCCTGGCGCACGAACTCGGGTGTGATGAAGGGCGGGACGGCGGCTCCGAAGCTCTCACCGTCGGCGATCTTGGTCTCCGCGTCCGCCAGCATCGCCTCGCGGCAGAGGTTCTCGCGG
>KI912063.1:11249-15326 GCA_000517005.1 Microvirga lupini | reverse complement strand
ATCTGCCGGCGTGGCATAGACCTTGCGCGATCCCTGGATCGGGCCGGCGGTGACGGAATATGGTGCGCCTTTGGGCTTGTCGACGTAAACGGTCACTGGATCTCTCCTCCTGGGCAAAGGGAGATCCGGGTAAAGCGAGCTGAGGGATTCTTGACGTGCTCGATAGTTCCTGTCCCTCCGCCGGTATGACCCGGATCAGGTTCAAGGGTCACGGCGGATCAGCCGACTCTCAGCCCCTCACAGGGCTCCCCTCGGAACAGCCGGGATAGTCCGTGAGGTATCCCTTCGTGTCAAGCAGCCATGCAGGATGCAAAGAAAATGCGTCTTGCCAAACGCGGCAGAGGGTGCTTACTTCAGCGCCATCTCCTTGGGGTGCCCATTCGGGCTGAGAGGTCTCGCTAAGACCAACCCATCGAACCTGATCCGGATCATGCCGGCGGAGGGATTGCGAGATGACGAGCGCACCGGCGTCCACAGGGGACGCACTCAACCTTCCGAACTTGACCGGGCTTCTGCTTGAGCGTCTTCGCGGCGAGCGCACGCGTGTCCATGCGATCACGAACGCGGCGGCGCAGACCCTCACGGCCAATCTTCTGCTCGCCGCTGGCGGCATCCCATCGCTGACCATAGCACCCGAGGAAGTCCCTGCTTTTACGAACCGCTCCGCCGCGCTCCTCGTCAATCTCGGCACACTGGACAAGGACCGACGCGCCGCAATCCCGCGAGCGATTGCGATGGCGCGCTCTCATGGTAAGCCGTGGGTGCTCGATCCTGTTTTCGTCGAATCCTCCCCTCCCCGCCTGGAATTTGCCCGCGCCTGCCTCGCAGGTCACCCCAGAATTGTGCGCTGCAACGCTGGCGAGTTCGCGGCTCTCGCGGGCGACGAAGCAACGCCTGAGACGACCCAGGCCTTCGCGACGACTCATGGCACGGTCGTTGCCCTCACCGGCGCGGTGGATCTGATCGCGGATGGCGTGCGCCTTATACGTATCGAGAACGGTCATCCGCTGATGACTCGCGTGACCGCCATGGGATGCGCCGCAACGGCCCTCGTGGCGGCCTTCACAGCCCTGCATGACAGCACCATCGAAGCCGCCGCAACAGCTCTCCTCGCGATCGGAGTTGCCGGCGAGATCGCTGCGCGTGACTCGAAAGGGGCCGGGCTCGTTCCAGTCGGCTTTTCTCGACGCACTCTTCAACCTCGATACTTCAACCCTCATCGACCGTGGGAGGGCGTCATGAACCCAGTCGATCTCAGGCTCTACGGCATCATCGATCCGGACCGGGCCGGCGGCCGAGATCTTGTCGCACTCGTTCGGGAGGCAGTGGCCGGCGGTGCGACGCTCATCCAGTACAGGGACAAGCACGCCGAGGGGCGCCGTTTTGTGGAGCAGGCTCGTGCCCTGAAGACGGCGCTTAACGGCACCGGCGTGCCGCTCCTGATCAATGACCGCGTCGATGTCGCACTGGCTGCGAAAGCCGATGGCGTCCATCTCGGGCAGGAGGACATGCATCCAAGCGACGCGCGCGATCTGCTGGGTCCTCGCGCGATTATCGGATTGACACTCAAGACGCCGGAGCATTCCGATGCGATGGCGACCATGCCTGTCGATTACGGCTGCATCGGCGGGATCTTCGCCACTGTGAGCAAGAACAATCCGGCTCCGCCTATCGGGCTCGACGGTCTTCGCAAGGTCCTGACGCGCGCCAAGCTTGCAAGCCGCGGGCCGGTGGGAGCCATCGCTGGTATCGACGCCTCGAATGCGGAAGCGGTTATCGCCGCAGGCGCTGACGGGATTGCCGTTATCTCGGCACTCTTCATGGCGACCGATCCGCGAGCCGAGGCCCGTCGGTTGCGGCACATCGTGGATCGAACCATGGCCTTGCAAGGAGTTCTGGCGTGACCGCCATTGCCGTCACCATCGCAGGGTCGGACTCAGGCGGCGGAGCCGGGATCCAAGCCGACCTGAAGACCTTCTCAGCTCTCGGTGTCTATGGCGCCAGCGTCATCACGGCGCTGACGGCGCAAAATACACTCGGCGTTCAGGGCATCCACGACGTTCCGCCAGGCTTCGTGGCGCAGCAGATCGACAGCATCTTCTCCGATCTGGCCGTCGATGCCGTGAAGATCGGCATGCTGTCCCGGCCCGCCATCATCGAAGCCGTGGCCGAGGGCCTCGAGCGCCACCGTGCGACACAGGTCGTGCTCGATCCCGTGATGGTGGCGGCCAGCGGCGACCGTCTGCTCGCGCCAGAGGCGGTGGATGCCTTGCGCAACGCTCTCCTATCGAAGGCGCTGCTCGTCACGCCGAACCTTCCGGAAGCCGCAGCTCTCCTCGACGAGCCGATGGCTTCCGACGAACGTGCGATGCGCCGGCAAGCGGAGCGAATCCTTGCTCTCGGCCCGAAGGCCGTCCTGGTGAAGGGCGGACACGGCGCCGGAACGGAAAGCACTGATCTCCTCCTGGATGCTCGGGGCGTGCGACGTTTTACGGCTCCTCGCGTCGACACACGCAACACCCACGGTACCGGCTGCACTCTGTCGTCGGCCATTGCCGCCGGACTTGCCAAGGGCCTGCCGCTGGCGGATGCCGTCGCGGCAGGCAAGAGCTTTATCAGCGCCGCCATCGGCGCCTCCAGCCAACTCCAGATCGGACGCGGGCACGGACCCGTGCATCACTTCTATGCGTATTGGCCCTAAACTCTCACGTCGTGCAGCGCTCAGTGTCGGGGCAGCGGCTCTCGCTGCTCCGACCGTCCTTCGCGCCCAAACCCTGCGTTGGCGTATGGTCACGTCCTGGCCAAAGGGGCGCACCGGCCCCGGCATCTCGGCGCAGCGGATCATCGAGCGAATCAATGCTATGAGCGGCGGGCGGTTACAGGTGGATCTCTTTGCCGCCGGTGAGATCGTGCCCCCTTTCGCGGTGCTCGATGCGGTCTCGAACGGCACTGTCGAAACAGGTCACACGGCATCGCTCTATTGGCAGGGCCGCATACCCGCGGCGGGGTTCTTCACAAGCGTGCCGTTCGGGCTCGGCCCGATTGAGCATCAGGCCTGGATCGAACTGCGGGATGGGCAGGCGTTCTGGGACGAGCTCTACAAGCCTCACGGTGTGCGGGCATTCCTGGCGGGGAACACGGGCCCCTCAATGGGCGGATGGTTCCGGCGCAAGTTGAACGGCATCGATGATCTGAAAGGTATGCGGTTGCGCGTGCAGGGCCTGGGAGCCGAAATCTACGCCAAGCTCGGTGCCGTGCCGATGACGGTTTCCGCCGGCGACCTGCTGCCGGCGCTCGAGAAGGGCTCCATCGATGCCGCGGAATTCCTGGCGCCGGCGACAGATCTGGAGACTGGGCTGCCGACGTATGCACCCTTCTACTACGCGCCTGGGTTCAATAAACCGAACGGCGCCAGCGAGTTTCTGATTTCTCTGCCCGCATGGGACCGGCTCTCACCCGACCTGCGCAACGTGGTGATGGAGGCCTGCAGGGCCGAGCACGCTCTGGGCCTCGCCGATGCTTACCAGACCAATGCTGCGGCCCTGACCGAGATCCTCGGCAAGTATCCGGTGAGCCTTGAGGCTTTTCCCCGCTCCATCATGGATATGGCCTACATCGCTTCAGTGGAACTCCTCACCGAGATTGCTTCCACGTCCTCTCTCGCCGCTCGTATCGTCGAGAGCTACAAGAGCACCCAACGCGATCTGCGCGGCTGGTCGGCACTTGCCGCTGATATGGCACGAGCCAACACACGCACATCCTCGGCCGCACGGTGATTGATAGCTGGAGGGTGTGATCGATGGGCCGTTTTGGGTCAGGCATTGAAATTCGCCAACCTTGAGGAACGTCTGGTTACGTGAGGATTGCTGCCCTCCGGCTTTGGTCTCAGGAGTGCCAGGAGCCGACCTTCCGCCTTGATGCACTCTGGAATGCTCTGGCCCTTGGAACGAGGCGAAGAGATCTCGATCAGTGCACTCCAGACCTACCCGTATGGAGATATTCAATCGTAGCCCGCCAGTCCTCGCCGTAGTCCAGCGGGCTCCTTGTGTTTAGCTGGGGGATGCGGCTCTCGGCTTC
>KI912063.1:3540-11149 GCA_000517005.1 Microvirga lupini | reverse complement strand
CATGACCCGCCCCGTGAAGAACCCAATGCTCGAGCATCGGGTGTCCGCTGTCATCACACGCCACCGTGCGGGTATAGCTGATCCCGCCCAGAGCCTGTCCGCGGCTGACCGTCGTCTGGAGATCCGAGCCCGCCTTCGACTGAGCAATGACCTGCTCCCCATTGATGGGACTGACGGTCGCGTCGCGATCACCATGGAACACGATGGTCGGCACCGACTGCTTTGATCCACCGTTCTGAGGCGCCCCGCCCTGCCGCATGGCGGCAAACGCGGACTGCATGTCACGCGCAGCCCCACACGCCAGGCCAGAGTGGACCCCCACGGCTGCATAGAGGTCCGGATAAGCCGAGCCCATGATCGCCGCTGCTGCGCCGCCGGCTGAGAGTCCGGCAACATACACGCGCCCCGGCTCGACAGAGAAGTCGCGCATGATCTGCCGCGTAATCCCAGCGATCAGCGAGGGCTCACCGCGATCCCGCTGCTGATCGGCTGCGTTGAACCAGTTCCAACACTTCGAGACATTGGCGGATTGGGTCTGAGCGGGGAACGCAACAAGAAACGTCTGCTCTTCAGCCAACTCGTTCATCCGCGTGCCGGCGGCAAAATCGTCCGGCGATTGCGTGCAGCCGTGCAGCATCACCACGAGCGGCACTGGCTCACCCGTGTAGCCGCTTGGGATGTAAAGCTTATACGTCCGGCTTCCTGCCTCGTTGGCAAAGGTGCGCTCTTCGAAGCGGGCTCCCGCCGGCAGCGGGGCAGGCGCACGGGCTGGAACAGGTCCAACCAACCCATCAAAGCCAGCTAGGGAGCCGGGTTGCCCCATGCGGTCGAGGAAGTCGCGCAGCGCCTCCGCCATCTGGGACTGGCCCAAACCTCCGGCAGAGCCATCAGGAGCCATGTTTGGGAAGTTGAACTTCGGCGAAGTCCACGCCGCTCCTCTGGACGATGGTGGCACCATATCAATGATCCGTGCAGCAGGTCTCTTTCGACGCTGGCCTTCATTCCCGCCTGCGTTGCTTGAAGCAGGTGAGGAATGGCTACTCGGAAGCCCTCCTTGTAGGATTGCCAGGGCTTCTGCAAGTCGTCCTTCACGGGTGAGACGGGTTGCCTCGAGTATGTCGATGTTCGGTTTCAGGCTCATGAGCTCGATCCTGTTGTGGGGTGATGTGGGGCAAAGCGGGACCTACCCCTTACCGAGTCGGAAAGGGTCGGGCAGGCTCTCAAGACGGGGAGACGGGTGCTACTCGGTGGTCAGCGAATGCGGTCCTTCAGCGCCTCTTTGACAGCGGGGCTAGCGTGCAAGGCACCAAGGACATGAAGGGAGGCGATTGTCTGCCGCGCCAGCTCGGGCGTGACATCGTTGGCGATGCTGGCGAGACCCAGAACCTGGATGTGCAGCATTTCTCCGGCGGCTTGCACGGCCTCGAGGTCCTGGCGACCGTAGTGGCGCAGGCCGAGGTCGAGTTGGTGCCGGTCGACCGATTTCCTGACGGCGTCGTTGTGTCGATCAAGCTGGTTTCGAATGGCTGTCCGGATGAAGTCGGTCCGGTTGGAATAGAAGCCCTCCTGCACGAGGAGATCGATGTGGCCCAGGTCGACATAACCCAGATTGATCGTAATCTTCTCGCTATCGGAAGCCTTGGACCGAAGTTCGTGCACGCTGGCCACCATAGCCGCCCTCCTTTCACCATCTGTCTGGATGGTATCTGGATGGCGGGCGTCGCGAGTTCAAGCCCCCGTCTCGTCTTTCCCTGATTTCAGCCTGCTGCTTCGCGTCTATGTCACAGGACAGGCATCCGGATTGGGAGCACGGGCCTCAAAGGAGCCGGGAGACCAGTCTCGGGGTTAGTGTGGAAAGGCCTGGAAATGTCCCCTTCACACAGCAAGAACCTGTCGACCTGATATCCTTCTGGACCTCAACGGTGCCCCATGAACGAACATGGCGAAGATTGGCGCTCCAAACTTGAAGAAGAGGCCGCTCCCGGCGTGCTGCCGGACGATCTCGCCCACGCCCGGCAGCCCGGCCGGGGACGGGAGGCGAATACCCCCGGAGACATCCCGGCCCGCGGCTGGAAGGACATCTTCTGGCGCATGCTCTGGGGGATCTCGGAAGATCGTATCCTGTCGACCTCGGGCGGAGTTGCATTCTTCGCCCTGCTGGCGGTCTTTCCGGCGATTGCCACCATCGTGTCGCTGTACGGGCTCTTTGCCGATGTCAGCACCATCCGGGGTCACCTGTCGCTTCTCGCCGGGATTCTGCCCGCCGGCGTGCTGGAGCTCATCGGAGAGCAGATCAGCCTGATCATCGCCCAAGACAACGACACGCTCAGCCTTGCCTTCGTGGTGGGTTTTCTGGTGGCGCTGTGGAGTGCGAACTCCGGGGTTGCGGCCCTCTTCGATGCACTCAATGTGGTCTATGGCGAGAAGGAGAAGCGCAGCCTGCTGCGCTTCTACGCCACGACGTTCCTGCTCACGCTCGGCATGGTTGGCGTCGTTATCCTGGCCATCGGCGCGGTGGTGGTGGCGCCTGTCGTTTTCACCTTCATGGGCTTCGTGACCCCGGCCGGACGGCTCCTGAGCGTTCTCCGCTGGCCCGCCCTGTTCGTTATCGTCTTTGCCTGGCTTGCCGTCATCTACCGCTACGGCCCGAGCCGCCAAGATGCCAAGTGGCGCTGGGTGACCTGGGGCAGCGCCATGGCGGCCGTGCTCTGGCTGGCGGCGTCGATGCTGTTTTCCTGGTACGTGGCCAACTTCGACAGCTACAACAAGACCTATGGTTCACTCGGTGCCGGCGTCGGCTTCATGATGTGGATCTGGCTGTCGGTGGTGATTGTCCTGCTCGGCGCCGCGCTCAATGCCGAGATGGAGCACCAGACCGCCAAAGACAGCACGGAAGGCCCACCCAAGCCGCTTGGATCTCGCGGCGCCAACATGGCGGATCACGTCGGCGCGTCGCACGCCTGACCAGGTCGCCCTGACAGCGCGTCCGGAGATAACGCTCATCCGCAGGACCCGCAAACGCCGCAGGAGGGCCGTACCCGGGTTGAGGCTGGGGAGGGTGCCACCTGCGCTATCAGGATCATGATGATCGGTCTCACGCCCCAATCGGTGCAGATGGCGTCGGCGACCTGATTACGGCTGATGACGGCGGAATTATCGGGGCTTCGAACCACGTCAGAGCCCATCGGAACAGTCGAGGAGAGGTGCGGTCCCTCCCATGAGCAGGCCACCAGCGATGTTGAGTTCCTGGTGCTGGATCAGCAGGCTTGGGATCCTTGTCGGTTCTCGTGCGAGGTCAGGACGCCTTCTTGGCGGGCTTGCCGAGTTTTTGGGTCCTGCCACCCTGCTTCCGCGACCGATCGCCAGACGAAGGAGCGCCTCCCTCGTTATCCCACCGTGCGATGCCGTTCTTGGGCTTGCCCTTGGGCGGGCTTGGGCGAGTTTTCGTGGTCATTGGAATTTCACCTTCTCAAGGAGAGTTCTTTGCCGAACCATCTTCATCGGATGCTAGATTAGCGGGGCTCCGATGGTGCCCGTGTGACCTGGAAACCTTGTTCAGAAAGGGCAGTTAAGATTGCTCTTGCGATATCCTCTCGCTCCTCCGGCGATATGACAGATCCGGGATGACCGGAAGCCTTCTGCGCGTGCTGGAGGGTGAATTGGATGGCGTTGACGATGATCGAGAGCACCATCTCTTGCTCCTTCATATCAACCTCCGAGGCTGCCCTGAGAGTAACACCAGCAGTCTTGCCCTGTTCCGTAAACCACTACCTTCCAGACCAAAACGGCTGAAGCCTCAGCAACGGTCAGGGATGGGTCGGTCATCCGGCCCGCCATTCAGGCAGCGGGAGGCTCATGTCCACAGCAGACGCAGGCTCTTTCATCGAGGCGGTGTCTACCGAACCAACATGGACTTTCCGGCACAAGGCCCCAGATCCTCACAGGGAGGATTGATGATCAAAATCGCAATCATGGCTGGGCTGTTTGCCCTCGCGACCCCAGCCACGGCACAAGAGACCCCGCCATCGACATGGCGCGACCCGGACACACGGTGTGTGTATCTCAAGGTGGGAGATACCCTGAGCCTCCGCTACCGTCGTGACGGCACACCGGATTGCGCGAGCGTTCAGCAGGATAGCACTGACGCATCGATTACTCGCGGTGACCTGCGGGAGCTGACGCAGCAGATTACGCGCTCGATCGACGACCTGCGCCGGGATATCGGCGCAGTCCGGCGGGACATGGAACATACCCGCAATGAGCTAGAAAACATCCGTCGCGAAACAAGGCAGCCCCGAGCGCCGTAGGACGGCCTGTACCTCTTCGAGCTGGGCTGTGCCGGGACAGATCGACCTGGCACAGAGTCGCGGACTGCGCAGGCGCGGCAACTCTCACTGACACTTCGGCCTCGTTGGGAGTGTCGCCCAGCGCCGAGAGACGCTTGTGAGAACCCCTTCCGCCTGGGCGGCCGCGCCCTCAGACCTCAGTCGAGCGGTTTGATGCTATCGTCTCCGTAACCTCGCCGTCCATTGAGCTGCGGTCGTGGTTTCACGGCGGGAGCTGGGGCAGGCGTCAACGCATCCCAAACCTTGAGCATGATCGATTTCGCCAAACCGAGGACGCCCTGGGCCATGCCTCACTCGCTTTCCTTCGTGCAGCCAACGACTCGGATTCGCCGTGCTCCCGCGGCAGCTTGGTACCGATTCTTAAACCGTCGGGACGAGAACCGGAGATGGAGCCTCAACAGCCACGGATGCGGGCGCCCAGGTCCTCGCGGAGTTCGTGCTCATGCACGATCCGGTCATACGACTGATCGGCGCTTCTGATCGCGTATTGCGGCTCGCCACGTGGGTCATCGAGCCTGACGATCTCATAGCCGCCTTTCCAGATCTCGGGCTGACCGTCCTCCGCGTAGGAGACGGCCTGTCCCACCGCAAAATGGTGCTGGCTCAAGGCGGGCGTTGATGGGCTCTCTTCTGGCTGCTCCGCCCTCATCAGAGGCGCTGGGCGCGGTTCCTTGCCGGCGGGCTCAGTCGGAACAGGGCCAGGTGAGTAGGTGACCGGCTGCGCGGTCGCTACCGGCACTGACCAATCGAGCAGCGTGCGACCACCATCGTCCATCACACGCAGGGCGTCGGTCCTGGCTGGCCAGCGTCTCATCCCCGCGAGGCTCCGGGCAAATGCCAAGGCTGAGGCACCGTCGGCAGCAGCGATGGGCAGTGTTCCGATGACCTCGGGAACACCGCGTCGAAACCGCTTGAATTGGATCAGGAATGTCATGGCAATCTCCTCAATGTAGAGCTTCTTCAATGAACGCCTCAGGCCTAGGTAAAAACATGTTGAGCAACCCGAATGGCGGCGAGTGCCTGCCGTAAACAGAAATGCGCATTGATCATGTGTAAGATATGGAAGCTCGATATTTCAATAAAAAGAACCATAAATCGAAATAAAAATTAAATACTCCGCTCGCTTGTGTTATATTGATATTTGGCGATTCGAGTATTTTGCTTCCGTAATCTTGAGGACAACATTATGAAAACCCCTGCGTGGCTAAAACCTGGCCTCTATGGCGCCGCCTGCGGCGCTGCCGCGCTTGCCGTCATCGGCGGGTTTTCCTGGGGCGGTTGGGTCACCGGCGGAACCGCCCGCACGATGGCCGCTGATCAGTCGAGAGCCGATGTCGTCACGGCTTTATCCCTGATCTGCGTTGATCAATCGAAGCGCGACCCACAGCTTGCCGAGCGCATGGCTGCCATCAAGGCCGCCTCATCCTGGAACAGGGGCGATCTCGTCATGAAAAACGGGTGGGCGACGATGCCAGGCATCACAGAAGGCACCAGCCAGGTTGCCAAAGATTGCGCCGACAAGAGCGCGGCTTAGGAGCAGGTCATGCGCACGACACGAGAGACCGTTACCTTCGATCACCCGTTCTCACTGATGGCTGTTGACGACGTACAACCCGCCGGCACATACATGGTCGACATTGACGAGGAACTGATTGAGGGGCTGTCGTTCCTCGCCTACCGGCGTGTTGCGACGACCATTTACCTGCCACTCCATCAGGGGAACCACGGCTCGGTGCAGGCGGTCAGGGTCGATCCTCGGGAATTGACGGCAGCTCACGACGAGCCGCCCGCCTGAGGCGGCGATCAACCGCCTTTGTGGTGAACGGCATCGTCGATTGAACTCTCACACAGACGGCCATGAGCACCAACACGTCCACTGGTTAGTGGCTGAGCTCATGCAAATGTCTATGGCTGAGGATCCGCAGCACAGCCTGGCTCGTATACTTCTAGGAAGAAAACGAATGAAGGAACCGCAAATGGAACCGAACACCAATGATATCGAGGAACGGGTAAGACAACGCGCCTTCGAGATTTGGAAGCAACGCGGTTGCCCGGAAGGCTACGAGACGGAGTTTTGGTACCAGGCCGAGCGTGAGCTGAAGGGCGAAGGAAGCCCTAGCGACATCAGTAAAGGCGTCAGCGCGAATGCTGCTTCCGCCAAGAGCGGCTCCGGATCAGACGGCCCGGGCTAGAGATCGGTTTCGGGGCAATGTGGACTGGCGATGAAAGTCCCGTTCGCGAGCCCGAAGAAGGCCGCACGCGTTGTTCCGATAAGACTTTATGGAACCGTGCTGGTAGTGGGTTCGGGACGGGCGTATAATAAAGCATTGTCGGTATAAGTGATCCAGGCACCGACGGCTGAGAGATACGCGCGCTCCCGCTTGCAAGGGTCAGGAGTGGCAGATGACCCGTCATTATGAAACCTGCGAACATTATGAAACCTGCGAAGGAACCATTGAGGGTCTCTTTTTACCTCGGCTCGCCTGGGACGTGCTCCATCGAGAGAACATCCGGACGATCGATGAGCTCAGGGCTGTCGCTGGTCAGCTTGAGCGGTTCGACGGCATCGGACCCAAAACGGCGCAAGTAATCAGACTGGAGCTCAACCGTGTAGTGGGATCCGGAGAGCAAACATCCAGTGAGGGGCAGCTTTCTTCGTGGGACGCGTAGTTCCGGTTGCCAAGAGCATACTCTCGGACGAGAGGGAGTTTGCCATGAACGCACCTTTCCGGAGGCTCTGGGACCAGATCATGCACTTGCCGGTCTTGGACTTCCTTGCCCGTCGCGAAACGATCCCTCAACCGCCAGAGGCTACGGACGATGGCGCATTCAGGTTCAAGGATTGCGAGGACGACTGAGGGCCGTCGGCCGAGGAGGTTGAGGCGAAGGAGCATGAGCGCGCAGAACAGTTCAAGCGCGATCAGCTTTTACCGATCATGGGGTGGTCGACTGGTGCGCCAGGTTGGATAGCGGACGTTCGGACCCGGCTCTCGCATATGAAAAATAAACGCCGCAGTTCCGATAATTCCCTTTATGGAGCCGGATAGGATTGCAATTCGGCGTCTTCGGAAGATGATTTTCCGGATGCCCACTCTGCTCCTGTAAACATCCAGTCTAACTCGCTTTGACAAGAGCCTCAGCCAGTTGGCCATGACTTGAATCACTTTCAAGGGGATCCACCGTCCGGGCGCAATGGAAATCAGCGCCAATGACATTACACCCTCCGTCCAGGCATATGCTCCAACCAGCGGATGGTCCGCACC
>KI912063.1:2966-3440 GCA_000517005.1 Microvirga lupini | reverse complement strand
ATCTGTCCGAGTCCGAAGCGGATCGGGTTCTCAGTGAGGCAGTCGAGCCCAGCGCGCACCTGATGAGCGATGAATGGAAAGCCTTCCTGTCCTTGGGCAGTGCCTTTGCGGCCCATGATACCGTCCATCACAAGGCTCGTGAGTATGCCCGCGGTCCGGTTCACATCAACTCAGCGGAAGGCTTCAATGATCGTATCCGCCGGACCGTCTCAGGCGTGTTCCATCACATCAGCTCGCATCACGCGGATCTCTACTTCAACGAGATCGGCTTTCGCTGGTCGCAGCGGGTCGTCACAGGCCAAGCGGCGCGCCGCACGCGCAAGGGGCGACAGGTGACTAAGACCTTGTGGGCGCGAATACCGCCTGCACTCCAACTTCCAGCCGTTTTCCGCTCCGCGGTTGGACGCGAGATGCGCCGAACGAAGGCCGGTGGGATCGACCTTCTCTCAAAGGTAGCTGTGTTTGGTTGATAAT
>KI912063.1:2358-2866 GCA_000517005.1 Microvirga lupini | reverse complement strand
CCTCCGCATCGGCGGGTGTGGCGGGGCGGATCTCTGGGGTCATCGCCGCCTCCCTGTCAGGCAGCCCCTCCCATCGCGCCGGTGTCGGCGCCCGTGCTGCAACGCCAGCTAGATTCTCGCAAAAGCGGGCCTCAGGCAAATGAGATCCCGAACCAGATCGTGATGAAGGCAAGGGAGCTGGCAATGGCGGCCCACTCCGATGCCGTCAGCCTGCCCGCGGATGACGCTGATGAATTGTTTAGGACCATGGTAGCCCCCTCGCTTCGTGTGCCGACCTTGCTGCCGCAAAGGACATCCAAGGCGCTCGATTCCACCTGCCTCAACGTACAGCGGGGGCAACGGCGGGGATGTGTCAGGCGACACATCCGTTGCCGAGCTCGCACCCATCGCAGATGGAGCTCACGGGGGCGGTCGCCCTCGGGGTGCCGGTTGGCTCCTCCCAAGTCGAAGCGCGCGTTGTCCTCGCGGGCCGGCCGTGGGTGACCGCTTGAAATGGCTGACGTCTAGG
>KI912063.1:201-2258 GCA_000517005.1 Microvirga lupini | reverse complement strand
ATGAACAGACCTTCCTGCCATGGCGCGGTTGGATGAAGTCGGCAGCCGGACCTTTCAATCTCGGCATCTCACACCTTCGATCCAGAGTACCTGATCATCGAAGTTCTGGCCGATTTCGGACATTGGACCGATCAACGGCGCTGAACGAATGCAAGCCATGAGGTGATTGGTGTCCTCAGCGTCTTCCTTCGGAGCCGACTCTGGTGCGGTTCCGCCCTCCCTCCTTGGCGGCGTACAGCGCCCGGTCCGCCCGGCGAAGAATGGCGCTGCGGTCGTCGTCCGGCAGGGCCTTGGTGACGCCCGCGCTGAAGGTGCAAGGCAGTTCGAGCCCGCTGTGCTCCACCACCGCCGGAGGGAAGCCGTCCCGGATGCGATCGATGATGCGCACGGCATGGTCGAGGCTGACGTCGGGCAACAGCAGCAGGAATTCCTCCCCGCCCGTCCGGCCCAGATGATCCTGTGCCCGGACCCTCTCCCGGCACGACCGCGCGAAATGCGCGAGGACGGCATCGCCCGCCTCGTGCCCGTGCGCATCGTTGATGGCCTTGAAGTGATCGATGTCGATCACGGCAATGCAAAGGCCAGCCACCGTATTCTCGTTCGCGGCGAGCGCCTCGTCGAGCAGACCCAGGATGTGGCGGCGGTTCGGCAGGCCCGTGAGCTGATCGGTCTGGGACGCGAGAAGGGCCTCCTCGTGGGCCTGCCGCAGGGACTTCTCGTTGTGCTTCAAGGCCGTGATGTCGGCACCGACGGACAGCACCCAGCCGTTCGGGAGCACCGTGTGGTCGATCCAGAACCAGCGGCCATCCACAAGATCGGTCTCGAAGGACTTGCGCGGCACGCTGCGGCGCCGCGGCAGGGTTCTGGCAATGAAGGCTTCCACGTCATTGCCATCGATCCTCACCCCGAGCCCGTTCCTGTGCGCATGGCGCAGGATGGCGGTGAAGGTGAACGGACCGTCGTAGTTCCCCAGAAACATGCCCCGGTAGGTTTTGTTGGCGTACCGGAGATTGTCATCGGCATCGAAGATGGACACGGCCTGCCCGCTCTCCGTGAGGGCCTCCACGAGGCAGCGGAGGGCTTCGTCATCGGGATCGAAAGGAAATGAAGTCATCGAAACTCAAAGCAGGAAGGGACAGCAGGATAGCCCGTCGTTGCCGAGCGGCAAGCTGACGGTCCACTCAGAGGTTCCCCTTGTTGGCTTCGTTCCGGGAGCAACCGAGAAAGAGGCCAGGCGCCTCGCCGTGGAAGCCATGAGGCACGAGGTCAAGGCGGCCGAGTAGGAACGCAAGAATCCAGGAGCACGGTCAGTAGAGGACGGAGGGGAAGTAGCAGCCCTCCGGCTCCTGGTAACGGCCCATGGTCATCAGCGTCATCGGCTTGATGGCCCTCATCCCCTGGTGCAGGCACCAGCGGAACAGGTTCGCCTGCCGCGTTGGCAGGAGCAGAGAGAGCGGCTCCGGGCTCATGGCCCCCGCGCCGGCCAGGAGTGCCCGCATGTCCAGCTCGGTCTCGGCAACGCCGTGGTTCATCAGCCAGAACGTCGCCGCCGAGAGATAGCCCGTGATGCGACCCTCCCGCTCGACCACGAACGGTGCGAACACCTGTAGCGCCTCCCGGAGTTCGTGCGTGCGCGCGCCGCCGTGGACGGCGGTGCACAGCGCCCTGCATGCCTCCACGTCCGCGGCGGTCATCGGCCGGACGGCATAGCTCAGATCCGGTCCGCTGCGGGGCGTCCCCTGGATCAGCAGGAGCGGCTCGCGAGCATCGAACCCGAGCGAGGCGTAGAGCGACATCGAACGGGTATTGAAGGCATCCTGGACCAGGCGCACGCCCAGGGCGTTGCCCGCCCGGGCCAGCGCAGCTTCCATGAGGCGGCGCCCGACGCCGCTGCCCTGCACAGCCGGGTCAACGGTGATCGGCCCGATGCCACGGATCGGATCGCCCTCCGCCATGAAGTTGCTGCCGACTACCCGTCCGTCCAGCTCCGCCACCACCCCGTAGATGGACGGGGCCGCGATGAAGGTCGTGGCAAGCTGCGTGCCCGCCTCTGCCGA
>KI912063.1:0-101 GCA_000517005.1 Microvirga lupini | reverse complement strand
AACATGTGTAGACGCCCCTGGTGACGCAAGAAGAATCTTCGGGTTGGTGCAGCGCGTGGTCAGGGCTGACATGTGTGCGGCCTCAAATGCGGCTCTTCACA
>KI912062.1:1643-4182 GCA_000517005.1 Microvirga lupini | reverse complement strand
GAGTCGATCCCGGCACGGGCACGTGGGACGGTATCGGGGCTTCTCCAGGCCGGCTACCCGACCGGGTATCTGCTGGCAGCGCTCGCCTATGCGACCCTTTATCCTCACATCGGCTGGCGCGGAATGCTGATGCTCGGTGCTGTTCCGGCGCTCCTGATCCTCTTCATCCGCCGGAACGTCCCCGAATCGCCACTCTTTTCCGCCGAAGCGTCCAAAGCGAGGCGCCCCTTCCTCGACGTGCTGCGCCAGAACGGCGGACTTGTGGCGTACGCACTGATTCTGATGACGGCGTTCAACTTCCTGAGCCATGGAACGCAGGATCTCTATCCCACCTTCCTTTCGGTTCAGCGCGGGCTTGATGCGCCGACTGTCGGATGGGTCGCCATCATCTACAATATCGGGGCCATCATCGGCGGCATTGTCTGTGGCATGCTCTCCGAGCGCTTCGGGCGCCGATATGTCATTACCATCGCAGCCTTGTGCGTGCTCTCGGTGATCCCCCTGTGGGCCTCGTCGACCACACCTCTAATGCTGGCCTTGGGAGCCTTTCTGATGCAGATCGCGGTGCAAGGCGCCTGGGGTGTCGTGCCGGCGCACCTGAACGAGCTCTCGCCTCCGGACGCCCGGGGGACATTTCCGGGTCTCGTCTATCAGCTTGGTAACTTTCTTGCTGCCAGTAACGCGACCGTGCAAGCCTCGGTGGCTGCCGCTCATGGCGGCAACTACGCCCTCGCGCTGGCCTGGACAGCCGGGCTGGCGGCCATTGTCGTCGCGGCCTTGACGATGTTCGGGCGGGAAGCGCGTGCCGTTGACCTGCGAGGCATGTCCCCGGATGCCTTGGCTCGAACCTGAGGGAAACAGCATCGAGGCCAAATCCCGGCTGTAGGTCCATGATGTTAGGCTTAAATGGTGGTCTTCCTCTCCAGACCTCTCCAGCGCAGCCGACGGCCGCCTGCCCCACATCACTGTCACTCAGGATACCTACCGGATGTCAGCTGAGCATGGCCATCAGACGATGGCCGCCGGAGATTGCCACACTCACCCATGTGTTCGGCGACTTTGGCGCGACCCGGAGATCTAGAACCAACGGCGCTCGGCGTCATCTTCCTCATCCTGAGGAGCCTCTGATCGTCACGATCAAGTATGTTGGCTACATGCTGCGTCCAAGCCATTAAGACGAGGGCAGTATCCTGGTCGGTTGCATGCGCCAAGCTCCCCAGATGACAAACACGCACTGCGCCAGCGTTACTGTGGGTGAGTCTCGGCAGCGGGGCGCTGATCTTTGGCAAAAGTATGCTGTCGCCGGCGATCTCGGCGCCGGGTGTCGTCGAACGCGCAGAGATTGTGCCCCCACCCTTAAGGTCCTATATGACTCTAGCGGCCCTCCTCATCCTGTTCGCGCTTTTTGCCAGACAGCGCCTCAGCACGTACCGCAACTTAGCCGTGTTCGGTCTGATTATGCTGGTCTGGGTTCTCGCGATTGTGGCTCGTAGCAGTGCCGGGATCCTATGCACACCGCGGGTGCTGGCGGCGCGGTCGTCTCATCATGACATCTTGCTCTTGATGGATTGCTCGCAAGCGGCGGCCCTTGTCCAGCGCCACGCCGCCTGCATGATCTGCCTCTGATGCTGTTTCTGGTTTGGCGCGGAGTGCCGAACGCGCGGCCGGTCGATTCGATCCCCCACCGGATCAGATGCTGGAAGTCGGCTGCATGGGCCGGCTGTGAGATCCGCCTCCAACTTTGCGAGACTGCGGCAGCCTTGCTCAGCAGGTCGCTCGCCTGGGCGTAATCGGGATCGACTTCGGTTCTGGCGAGATAGAGTTTTCCTAGTCGTAGCTGCGCCGGCACAAAGCCCTTGGCCGCGGAGGCCCGGAGGAAGGCAACCGCCTCTGGGAGGTTCTTTGCGGTGCCCAGCCCATACTGGTATAGGTCGGCGAGCCAATACACGGCTGCCGGATTGTCATTCGCAGCAAGCCTCTCTAATAGACGACGGGCGACCAGAATCCTGGCCGGAGCCCAGAGCATCGACGGCAGGTGCAAGCTGCTCTGCAGGCGTTTCAGGGGACAGATGCATGTAAACCTGAATGCACCCCGCGAGGGTCGCAATGACACCGTAGATCATCCGGAGCATGCTTGACCGGGACTGTTTGGGACTTCTGCCCACAGGGCGATCACAGTATGGCTCTGTCATGTTGCCTCCTAAGCCCAGTGGGCCAACCGCTCAGAGCTCCTCCGAAGGGGAGAGGCACCCGGAGATCCACCATGTGATGCCTCTAATCTCAATTGGCAGACGACGCTGCGGCGTCATTGGCTCTGCGTCTCGCCTGCTCGAAGGCTTGATGCAACCGGTATTCCTGGGCACGTCGAGACTGGTCCTCAGCAAACGGCCGGGGTGGGATACCAACTTGTCGATGACATGATCGCTGGTCGCGCTATGCCATGATGAACAGAACTGCCTGACCAAGTTGCAGCACGTCACCAATCGTGCTCACGACGTCATCATTGATGCCATAATCACTCAAGGCGCCTCCCACGTTG
>KI912062.1:958-1543 GCA_000517005.1 Microvirga lupini | reverse complement strand
TCTCGAAGTCCTCTCGCCAATACTTATAATGTCCACACTTCTCCATCTCGTCGATGCGGACGCTGCCGTTCCTGATGGTCGGATAGCTGTTCTCGATCCCCGTGGCGAACATGAACCAGGGCGCTGTCATTGTGCCCCTCCAAGCGAGGTCGGCCGATCCTGGCCCATTGCGCTTTGGCCGATCGGTGACTGTGATCGATAAACGGGTTGCGTCGGTGATAAGCTCTGTCTCCGCTCATATAGGTCCAGGGCTGCGATCGGTGCTAGGTGCGCCTTTGCACTCGCCAGGTGTGGAAAGGATTGTGCCGTGCATTCAAACCTGCTTCCGCCTGCAAGATCTGATAGGGCGGTGCCCGCTTCCTCGGCCTTACTCTCTCGTGTGATAAAGTGAATACGAGTGGAACCGGACCTAGCCCCTGTATGAACAGGTAGCAACAAGCTCGTTCCGGCAGGGTGCCACTTGCCTGCCTGACGCCGCCACCGAAAGTTCGATCGCATAGGCCCATGATAGAGCTTCATGAATTGGCAGATCCTATCTCAAAATGCGGGATCCATGACTTCCCTGAATCTTCGACCTATCGCGCT
>KI912062.1:0-858 GCA_000517005.1 Microvirga lupini | reverse complement strand
CGATCTGGGTCAGGTTCTTCTTGACCGCTTCCTGCACCTTCTCGAAGGCTCGCACCTCGATCTGGCGGACGCGTTCGCGGGAGACCCCGAACTCGGTGGAGAGCTCTTCGAGCGTGATCGGATCGTCCGACAGGCGGCGCGCTTCGAAGATGCGGCGCTCGCGCGGATTGAGCACGGAGAGCGCGGAGCGCAGAGCGGCGAGCCGGTTCTGGCCTTCCTCCTCCTCGACGAGCGCCTGCTCCTGGCTCTGGCTGGTGTCGACCAGCCAATCCTGCCATTCGCCGCCGCCTTCGCCTTCGTCGCGCAAGGGCGCGTTGAGGGAGGCATCGCCGCCGAGCCGGCGGTTCATGTCCACCACGTCCTGCTCGGTCACGCCGAGCTGGGTGGCGATCTGCTTCACGTGATCGGGACGAAGATCGCCTTCCTCGAACGCGGAGATGCGGCCCTTCGCCTTGCGCAGGTTGAAGAACAGTTTCTTCTGGTTTGCCGTGGTGCCCATCTTCACGAGGGACCAGGAACGCAGGATGTATTCTTGAATCGCCGCCTTGATCCACCACATAGCATAGGTGGCGAGGCGGAAGCCCTTGTCGGGCTCGAAGCGTTTGACAGCCTGCATCAAGCCGACATTGCCTTCCGACACCACCTCGCTGATCGGCAGGCCATAGCCGCGATAGCCCATGGCGATCTTGGCGACCAGACGCAGGTGGGACGTCACGAGCTTATGGGCTGCTTCGCGATCTCCATGCTCACGCCAGCGTTTGGCGAGCATGTACTCCTCATGCGGCTCAAGCATGGGGAAACGACGGATCTCGTCGAGATAGCGCGAAAGGCCCCCTTCATTGGCAAGCACTGGAAGCG
>KI912061.1:101360-103349 GCA_000517005.1 Microvirga lupini | reverse complement strand
TCGGAGAGACAACCGTTCCGGCCCACTTTGTGCAGGCTCGTCAGCACTGAGCTGGGACGACTTGCGCGTGGATACCTCCCTGCTTCGGGCGTGGAGGGCAGTACCATCCCGTCGCAGCTTGCTTTCCCCTGGAAGGACAGACGTCAGAAAGGCCATCACTCAATGACGAACAATCCGGGCAAACAGGCTCCTTTGGCCAAGCGCAGGCGCGTAGACTGGGATGAGGCCCGCGAGGCATACCTGCTCGACCATGCCCCTGACTTAAAAGAACACTATGCCGCCCGGCACAGAGCCTTCATCCAGATTGAGGAGGATGCGCTGGCCCGTCATCCGGATCCAACCCTGGACGACATAGCCGCTGCGGCCGCTGCGGAGGCCGCCCTCCCGTCCGGGAAGAGGACGGAGGCTCAACTGCGTCGAAGCTTCGTGCCCCTGGCAGTTCACCTTCCCAGCGAGGTCAAGCGCAGTCGGCAGCGCTTCATTCAGCGGCATCAGCGAGCATGGAACCGAGCCAACCCGATCCCCCTGACATGGGAACTCGAGCGAACTCTCACGGCAGAGTTCATGAAGACTTATGGGCCGTGACAGCCCATAGGACAGGCAGCATCGAGGGCAGCGATAGGCAGAAGCGGCTCCTCATAATTCCAGCCGAAGCCTTGCAACTCAGGACAGTTGCCAATTGGAGATCTTCTTATCGGAACGAGCGGCTCGTCGTTTCAGCCTGATCAACCGGAATGACGTCGATTGCACCATCGTCATCGAGTTGGAGCTTGATACGAGACTTCGTCCGCGGGAGGTCCCCCAGAACTCTAGCCTGCTGGATCGCAGCGGACACTCGCCCCGTAGCATAGGCCCTCAGATCCATTTGGGGATCGATCAAGCCGAACTCAATCATTTCCTGATGTTGTCGGATCAACTCATCGACCAACTCGGGATGGATCTCCGTCCCTTGGAGTGTCAGCAGGAAAAGATCAGCGGCCCACTGACAGCCGCGGATGATTGCCAGACGACGGGTTTGGTGCGGATGGAGTTGTTCTGCTGATGCTTCCATGAATCCAAATGCTCTCGATCTCGAATCGTGGAAAGCAGGTTTTCGTTTATCGAGCAACTAGGGGAGCATAAGGATATGTGGGGCACCAGTGATGAATCAGTTTCCAAAATCAGCCTATCAATGCGGGCTGCCCTCAAGGACTCCGGAGCTGCCCCACGAAACCTCATGCTCTCCGTGATGATCCGGGTGGGGCGGGAGACAGGTGGCTGCGCGACAGGCATTCACAGCAGCGGGAGAGGGGCAGGGGTGAAGAGCGGACCTTCTCACGGTCGCGCTGAATGGCTGTGCTTGACCCAAACGGGCCTTCGACATGACTGAGGTCGACAGTATGTGACGGACAAAGTTCTGTGCCTTCTGGGCGTGCGTTGACGGCCAGTTCGCACATCTGCAACCCCTCAGTCCAAGATACCAAACACAAAGCCACGCTTCCTCACCTGTCAGATGACGTGGCGGATCGCCAACCTGTGCTTGTAGGAGCATCGTTGATCAGGAGAGTGACTGATCAGGACAAGATCAGTGCTATAGTGGCAGCACATGCTCGAGCGCGGAGAGGATCGTGGACGTCGCGATCTGGCTAAAGAAGCTCGACCTGGAGCGCTATGCACCTGCGTTTCAGCAAAATGACATTGATGCCGACGTTCTGCCGGAGCTAACCGCCGAAGATCTTACAGCAATCGGCATCACTTCGGTCGGGCATCGTCGGAAGCTCCTTGCCGCAATCGCTGCTTTGCGAGACGGCCGGTCCGCCACAGATCGTCCTCCGATTGAAATCTCCTCAGAGCCGGTCACCGCCCCTCATGACACTCTATTGCGACACGAGGCCGAGCGGCGTCAGCTCACCATCATGTTCTGCGACATCGTTGGCTCAACCGAGCTTGCAGCACACCTCGATCCGGAGGATCTCCGTGACATTATTCACACCTATAACCGCTGTGTCA
>KI912061.1:99712-101260 GCA_000517005.1 Microvirga lupini | reverse complement strand
AACCAGACGGCATGGCTGATCACCTCAGCCGGAAAACGGTGACGGGTATAGCGGGGATGACGGGTCTTCTTCATCCCTCACATATACCTCATCACGGTCACCCACCGGTTAACCTGACGGTGCCATGTCGATACCCGCATCGGCATCCTGAAGTTCTTCGATGGCGTCCCCACTGAGGAGACGGCCGCCAGGGTCTACGACCAGTTGGATTTCAGCCGCGGCATCGAGGTGTTCCTCAACGGCATCCCTGGAGCCTCGATGGTGGCGCTCCGGACCGGTAGCCGTTCGGTCGGCGCGGTCGACGGCACCATCGGCCTCTTCCAGAACCTGATGGATTCGAAGTCGCTGTACCTGACCGCCAACACCGAGAGCATCTACTACGCCACCTGGATCGACCTCAAGATCGGCCCGATCGTCGTCGAGAGCCCGCCCAACGTCCTCGGCGTCGTCAACGATTTCTGGTTCCGCTACGTGGCCGATCTCGGCAATGCCGGTCCCGACCGGGGCAAGGGCGGGAAGTACCTGATCCTGCCGCCCAACCACAGCGGTCCTGTCCCGGAGGGCTACTTCGTCTTCAAGTCACCGACGTACGGCAACCTGGTGCTCGGGCGCGGCTTCATGGAGAACGGATCAACCAAGCCTGCCGTTGATGCCATCAAGCAGCACATGCGCGTCTACCCACTGTCCGAGGCCGGCAGGCCGCACGAGGCCAAGTTCGTCGAGCTCTCGGGACGCGAGATGAACACCGTGCACGCAAACGACTTCACCTTCTACGATGAACTCAACCAGATCATCCAGGAGGAACCAGAGGACTCCTACGGTCCCGACATGATGGGACTGTTCAACGCGATCGGCCTCGTCAAGGGTCAGCCTTTCGCCCCCGACGACAGGATGAAGAGGATCCTAACGGACGCGGTGGCGGTCGGCAATGCGGCGGCCCGCGCGATCGACTTCCGCAGCCGGGCGCCCGAGGCACGCATCTATCCCGACGGCCATTGGAACACACCCTTCATCGGCGGCAGCTATCAATGGCTGACCAAGGGCGGGGCGCGCAATTTCGATGCGCGGACCATGTTCTTCTATGCCGCGACGGTGAACACGCCCGCGATGGCCGTGGCGATGCCAGGGGTCGGGTCGCAGTATGCCTCGGCGAACCTGGACGCCAACGGTGAAGCCTTCGAGGGCGCGAAGACCTATCGGCTGCGGGTGCCTGCGAACGTGCCGGTGAAGGATTTCTGGTCGGTCGTGCTCTACGACACGCAGACGCGCTCCATGCTGCAAACCGATCAGCAGTTCCCGAGCCTGTCGAGCGAGACGAAGCCCAAGGCCAATGCCGACGGCAGTGTCGATGTCTACTTCAGCCCGACGCGCCCGGCCGACGGGGCGAACTGGGTTCAAACGATTCCGGGCAAAAGCTGGTTCACGATCTTCCGCCTGTATGGGCCGTTGCAGCCCTGGTTCGACAAGTCATGGCGGCTGCCGGATATCGAGAAGGTGGCGGCGCGCTGATCGTGACCTGAGGACTTGGGACCATGTCGTTGATCGATG
>KI912061.1:79701-99612 GCA_000517005.1 Microvirga lupini | reverse complement strand
CACCGTTGGAAGTTGGGCCACGCTGGTCTTCGGCTTCGTGTTCTGGCCGCTGGTGCTGATATGGGCCTACGTCGATGCCTCGGCCAAGCGGGAGACGCCTAAATGATCGTCGTCCTGCTCAATTCCTACATTGCCATCCTGGCCCTGTTCGTCTGGCTTCGGTTCATTCCGCTCAACCTGTTCTGGAAGCTGTCACCCGTCCTCGTGCTGCTCGTCCTCCTCGTCGGCCTGTTCATCCCGATGGGGTGGGAAGCCCCCTCCGGTCCGGCAGTGGTGGGGCGCAATTCGGTCCAGATCATTCCCTCGGTCGCCGGCGAGGTCATCGACGTGCCGGTCGTGGCAAACACCCCAGTCAAGACAGGTGACGTCCTGTTCCGGATCGACCCGACCACCTATCAGGCCCAGGTCGATGCCATAGCAGCACAGCTCAAGCTGGCCGAATTGCGCCTCGGGCAATTCTCCGAACTGCAACGCCGCGACACCGGCCGTGGCTTCGACGTGCAGGAGCGCGAGTCCGAGGTCGAGCAATTGCGGTCGCAGCTCGATGGCGCCAAGTGGAACCTCGACAGGACGACGGTGCGGGCGCCGGCGGATGGCTATGTGACCAACCTCGCCCTGCGCAAGGGGGCACGGGTGACCGCCCAATCCCCGGTGATGGCCTTCATCGATACGTCCGAGACGATCTTCGGCGTGGAGATCCCGCAGATCTATGCCCGTTACATCGAGGCCGGTCAGCCGGTGGAGATCACCTTCAAGATCCTGCCGGGCGAAGTCTTTCCCGGACGGGTCGAGACGGTGTTGCAGGCCATCGCGACCGGGCAGACACAGGTCAGCGGCCTGGCCGTTGCGCCATCGGAGATCCAGTCGGCACCGTTCGTGGTCCGGATCCGGCTCGACGACCAGGAGGTGGCGCGGCGCCTGCCGGCCGGGAGTACGGGACTGGCGGCGATCTATACAGATCACGTGCAAGCGGCTCACATGATCCGCAAGGTCGTGCTGCGCCAGACAGCCATCCTGAACTACGTCAATCCGTTCTGACCCAATCACCCAGTGTCATCCAATCGGGCACGGCCGTACGCCGCACCTGAGAGAAACCCGTAATGCGCAGGTCTCTAAGGACCGCTCCTGGCACTTCTCGGAAGAAGCGCTTTGGTCTGCTCGTGAGGCGGTGAGCGGACCTTCATTTCATTTGCTGTTCGTTACTCTTTGACCCGTTCCAGACCTTCCGTGATTTCAGTCCGGTCAGCCCATGCTCATAGCTCCAGTAGTTTGATCCTTCACCGGCTGTTAGAGCACGTGACGGCCTCTGCCAGCTTCTGCTTGAGGCTTCTAATTTCCTCGAACCGGCTGGTCACGTCGCGCATGACGGCGGCAATGCCCTGCATCTGTCCCTGTTCGTCCTTGAGCGGCACGATGGTGAATTCCAGCGAGATCCGCTGCCCATCCCGGCGCAGGCCCGGTACCGACAGGAGGTCGCCCTCGCCGTAATGGCTCTCGCCCGTCGCCAGGACATGTCGGAATCCTTTCCAGTGGTGGGCACGCAGGCGCTCCGGAATGATGAGGTCGAGCGACTGGCCGAGAGCCTCGTCGGCGCGATGGCCGAAGATCCGCTCGGCACCCGGGTTCCACACCTCGATGATCCCGTTGCGGTCCGTCGCCACCACAGCGTCAGCAGCGGAGGCAAGGATCGCATCCGCAACCAGCCGGTTCAGATCCATGCACACACCCCCGAATTTCGAAGCTGCCCATGTCTGGACACAGGGGACAGGAGAAGGTTGCTGGCCGACCAAGGGACATGCGTCAGTCCAACGGGTTGGGCCTTATGGAACAAACCTTCATCCCCTTGAGATACTACATTGTCGACTGAGCGATGATCGCTCGTACTGATTCCGTCACCAGGCGATGGTCCTCAAGTTGAGGAAGACCACTCACGACAACCGCACCGACACACCCTGTATCCTTGACGAATATGGGAAACCCGCCTCCGGCTGCCGCATAGTCCTGTTCGGAAAGCCCGTAACGCTGCAAGAACGGGCGCCCCTTCACCTCTGCCTCGACGGACATGTAGAGGGAACTGTGGTGGAAGCGTTGTACGACCGCTCGTTTCCGGCGAATCCACTCTGCATTGTCTGGCGTTGCCCCGGGCAATGCTGCAAAGAACAGTTGCTGGCCATTCCTGGAAACCTCGATTGCGATCGGAAGGGAGTCGGCCTTCGCACGCTGGTAGATGTGGCTGCCGAGTGTCCAGGCGACATCGGCGCTGAAAGACGGAAACTGCAACTCCTGTTCCTCTGCCAGGAGCGCATCAAGACTATTGCTGTCGTTCATCGTAAGTCTCCAAGCCCCTGAGGCCGATCGTACTCGCCCTTCAGTTCAATTACCTGATCAGAATGGCGCGGAAGTCGTTGACGTTGGTCAACGTAGGTCCGGTCATGACAAGCTGATTCAGTCCTGAAAAGTACCCGTAGGCATCATTGTTCGCCAGGAACGCGGAGGCGTCCAGGGTCGGGACGGCGGGAGATGGCCTGCCATGGTCGAACCAAGCGCCCGCGTTGTCCTCGATCCCGTCAATGCCATCGGTATCGCAGGCGATGGCGGCAACGTTGGAGAAGTCCGACAGCGCGAGGTGCAGGGCCAGGAGAAACTCGGCATTCCGGCCACCACGACCATTCCCACGAACCGTGACCGTAGTTTCTCCGCCCGAGAGAAGGACACACGGCTTTACCGCTGGTATGTCGTAATCACTCACCGATCGCGCGAGTCCCGCGAGCACTTTGGCCACCTCGCGGGACTCGCCTTCGATCGCATCGCCAAGGATCAACGGGTTGAGCCCCAACTCCCGGGCTTTCAATTCCGCCGCCTTGAGGGCCATCATCGGCGTTGCCAGGACCCGCACGTCGATTGCCGCGGTCTCGCGGGTCACTTGGCAATTCTCAAGGATTGCGTTCTTCAGCGAGGAGGAGATCTCGATTCCGTAGCGGTCAAGGATGGAGAAGACCACTTCGGGATTCTGTGGCTCGGGAATGCTGGGGCCCGAGCCGATACTGGCCGGATTGTCCCCGGGCACGTCGGAGATGACGTACGTCACGCCCTGAGCCGACGCGGCCGTCAGGGCCAATCGGCCCCCCTTGATGCGGGAGAGCGACTTGCGCACCTGGTTCATCTCGTGAATGGGCGCCCCTGACTTGAGGAGCGCCTTCGTGACATCCTGCTTGTCGGCCAAGGTCACGCCCTTCGCCGGCAAGGAAAGGAGGGCGGATGCACCCCCCGAGATCAGGCAGACGACCAGGTCGTCAGGACCCGCGCCGGATGCAAGCTTCAGGATTCTTTCCGCTGCATCCACACCTGCCTGATCTGGCACGGGATGCGAGGCTTCGACGATCTCGATCCGCTGTGTGGGCGCGGCGTGACCGTAGCGGGTCACCACTAGGCCCTCGCACGGGTGTGCCCAGGCAGCCCCGAAGGCTTGAGCCATCCTGGCGGACGCCTTGCCCGCGCCCAGCACGATCGTGCGGCCCCTGGGAGGATCCGGCAGATCGGAGGTGAACTTGCCGTCGGGCAATGCCGCGGCCAAGGCAGCCTCGAACAGGGAGTGAAGTATCCTGATATCCTCAGCCATCGACACAGCCTCTTCCGTCCCCTACGCCGTCGCGGTGAGGAGGGTGGCCTCACACCCCGCGAACGGCAGCAAGCTTGTCATTGCATCCTTGAAGGTCAGGCAGCACGCTAGATGCCGTTAAGGGCATTGAACTGGCGCATCCGCGTGATCGCGAGATCAGGGTCGACGAGGAGGCGGGCGCGATCGGCTAGTCGGAAGATCTCCGAGTAGTGGAGAATGCCTCGGGCTGATTCCATGCCGCCGACCATCCGGAAATGATCCTGGAAGCCGTTCAGCCAGGCGAGGAACACGACCCCTGCCTTGTAATACTGGGTCGGCGCCTCGAAGATGCAGCGCGAGAGCGCCACGGTCGGATCCAGGATGGCATGGTAGCCTGCGCCGTCACCCTTCGCTAGGCAGTCCATTGCGGCCGCCGCGGCCGGCGCGATCGGGTCGAAGATGCCGAGCAGCGCGTGCGAGTGGTGCGTGCCGTCACCCTCGATCAGATCGGCGTAATTGAAGTCGTCGCCCGTGTACATCTTCACTCCGGCCGGGAGAAGAGCGCGCATCTTCTCCTCGTAGGAGCGTTCGAGCAGGGAGATCTTGATCCCCTCGATCTTCCCGGAGTGGGCATTGATGAGTTCGAGGCAGTTGGCCATCGCGGTATCGACCTCGCTGCTCGCCCAGTAGCCCGAGAGTTGCGGGTCGAACATCTCCCCGAGCCAGTGAAGGATGACCTTATCGGAAGCTTGGCGGATGATCCGGTCGTAGACGTAGAGATAATCGTCCTTCGATCGTGCTACCTTGCAGAGGGCGCGGCTCGCCATGAGGATCGCGCGTCCCCCGTAGGCTTCGATATGAGCCAACTGTTCCTTGTACGCCGCGACCACGTCGTCCAGGGATCGGACGTCGGCAGGGCTCAGGTGGTCCGTTCCCGCGCCGCAGGCCAGATCGGCCCCCGGGACCGTCTTGGCTTCCAGCAGTGAGCGCTTGATGAGTTCCTTCGCGCCGGGCCAGTCGAGGCCCATTCCGCGCTGGGAGGTGTCCATTGCCTCCGCGATCTTCAGGCCCAATCCCCACAGGTGGTGGCGGAACTTCAGGGTGGCGTCCCAATCCACCTCCGACGATTGCCACGGGTTCCTCAGGGCAATGGGGTCGGCCACGACGTGGGCGGCTGCGTAAACCGTTCGGGGCAGATCGCCCGTATAGCCGCGCGGGTAAGGCGAAGCTTCGCTTACCCGATACGCCTCGATTGAGCCATCCAGACGAAGCAAATCGATTTGACTCATAGCGTTTCAACCTCCCGATCGGGCTACCGTCGCGGGCCCCTCCATGGTGTGGCTTTTAGAACGTTCCAATAAGAACATGCAAGTGCCAGATTGCCGCTCTCGCCGATATAGCGGCGTTTTCCCGGTGGCAAAATGGATATTTACAGAGCATCAATCACCATGATATGGAACGTTCCAATATATTCAGGGATAGAAAGGCGACCCAATGTCCGAGAAGCGGCGGACCCCGGCGAATGTCACGATCATCGACATCGCTCGCGAGGCGGGTGTCTCCAAATCGACGGTATCTCTGGTGCTCAAGGGCAGTTCCCTTGTGGCGGACGAAACCCGCGACCGCGTGTCAAAGGCGATGTCCAAGCTTGGCTACGTCTACAACCGCGGCGCGGCCAACCTTCGGGGTGCGCAGTCGAGCATCGTCGGCATGGTCATCAATGACCTTGCGAATCCGTTCTTCGCCGAGCTCGCCATCGGGATCGAACGGGTTCTGCGCACGTCGGGATACATTCCGTTCATTGCCAACACGGCCGAGAGCGTCGTACGGCAGGCCGAAGTCGTGCGATCGATGCGTGAGCACGGGGCGTCGGGAATCATCCTCTGTCCGGCGCTCGAGACCGAGGGGCGGGAGGTCAACGACCTGCTCGATCTCGGCATGCCGCTCATCCTGGCCATCCGGCGCGTGCCGGGCGCCCGTGCATCTCTTGTGGCGTCCGACAACACGGCGGGAGCCGCCCGCGTCACGGCGCACCTGATTTCCCTTGGGCACCGCAGGATCGCCTTCCTGGGCGGCATGGAGCCTATGGCCGTGCGCAAGGACCGGGTCACCGGCTTCACCCGTGCTCTCGAGGAGGCAGGACTGCGTGCCGATCCCGCGCTCATGCTGGAGTCGATGCCGAGCAAGGATGGCGGGTTCACCGCGATGTCCAACCTGCTGGCCCGGCCGGAGTGGCCCACCGCGGTCGTTTGCTTCAACGACGTCGTGGCGATCGGGGCCATGCTCGCCCTCGGCCGCAAGGGGGTCGTGGTGGGCCGGGACATGGCCATCACCGGATTCGACGACACGACAGAAGCCCGGCAGGTCTCTCCGCCGCTCACCACGATCGCGGTTGACGCGGGAGACCTCGGCGAGCGGGCCGCGCAGATGCTCCTGCGCCAGATCGCATCCGGCAGCCGGACACCGGAAACGTACATCGGCGAGGCTCGCCTGGTCGTTCGCGAGAGCTGCTGCCCGCCGCCGAGGGAAAGGAAGATCTCATGACTTCGACACTTCGCTGGGGACTGATCGGGGCGAGCACGATCGCACGGGAGTGGATGATCGGCGCGATCCGCTCAGCGGGAGGCGACGTCGTCTCGGTGATGAGCGGTGACCAGGAACGCGGCGCCGCCTACGCGGAAGCCAACCGGATCCCGCATGCCACAACCAGTTTGGATGCGCTGCTCGGTGAGGTCGATGCGGTCTACATCTCGACCACCAACGAGCTCCACTATGACCAGGTCTTGCGCTCTGCCCGCGCCGGCCGGCACGTCCTGTGCGAAAAGCCGCTCGCCCTCACGGTCGGTGAGGCGCGGGAGATGGTCGATGTCTGTCGCGCCGCGGGCGTCGTGCTGGGAACCAACCATCATCTTCGCAACGCCGGAACGCATCGCGCGATGCGCGAGGCCATCGCGGCGGGTCGGATCGGATGCCCGCTCTTCGCCCGGGTATTTCATGCCGTCTGCCTCCCAGCCCACCTGCAAGGCTGGCGCCTCACGAACCCTGGCGCCGGCGCAGGGGTGGTCCTGGACATCACCGTGCACGATGCGGACACCCTCCGCTTCGTCCTGGCCGATGATCCCGTCGAGGTCACGGCGCTGACCCAATCCGCTGGCCTGTCCCAGGGCGATGTGGAGGACGGTGCCATGGGAGCGATCCGGTTCAAGTCCGGCCTGTTGGCCCAATTCCACGACGCCTTCACGACCGCTCACGCCAAGACAGGATTTGAGGTCCACGGCACGGAGGGCTCCCTCATTGGCACCGATTGCATGACGCAGAGGGCGGTCGGGGATGTCCTGCTGCGGACCGCGTCCGGCGAAGAGCTCCTGCCGATCGATCGCACCAACCTCTACGAGCGCAGTGTCGCGCGCTTCACCGCGGCCGTCGCCGGGGATGGCGATCCAGCCGCGACCGGAGAGGACGGCGTCTGGTCCCTAGCCGTTGCGGAGGCCGCCCTCAAGTCCGCCAGGACGTCCCGGGTCATCACCGTCGATCCCGTTCAATCAGCCAGCCCGAAGGTTTCGCAATGAGCTTCCCTCGCATACTCCAGGCCGACGAAGCGGCAGCCCTCATCCCGGACGGCGCCACCGTCACGGTGTCTTCCGCATCGGGGCTCGGCTGTCCCGATGCCGTTCTTGCGGCCATCGGCAAGAGGTTCGACGAGACGGGTCATCCGCGCACGCTGACCACGGTCCATCCGATCGCCGCCGGCGACATGTCCGGGATCAAGGGTGTCGACCATCTCGCAAAGCCGGGATTGCTGGCGCGCATCATCGCCGGCTCGTATCCGTCGGGTCCATCCTCGGCGGAACCCCCCGCCATCTGGAAGATGATCACCGGCAACGAAATCCCGGCCTACAACATTCCCTCGGGCATCCTGTTCGACATGCACCGCGAGGCCGCGGCGAAGCGCCCGGGCGTGCTCACGAAGGTGGGGAAGGACACCTTCGTCGATCCCTCCCGCGAAGGCTGCGCGATGAACGAGCGGGCGGCCGCGGCTCCGATCGTGAATACCGTCAGTTTCGACGGTGACGACTGGCTCTACTTCAAGAGCATCGTTCCGAACGTCGCCATCATTCGCGCGACGACGGCCGATGAACGCGGGAACCTCTCGTATGAACACGAGGGTGCCTATCTCGGCCCCATCGAGCAGGCCCTCAGTGTTCGCAACAACGGCGGCCTCGTCATCGCGCAGGTGAAGCGCCTGGCCAAGAGCGGAACGCTCAAGCCTCACGACGTGCTGGTGCCTGGGATTCTCGTCGACGTGATTGTCGTCGCGCCAGACCAGATGCAGACGACCCAGACCGTCTACGATCCTGCGATCTCCGGCGAGATTTTCCGACCGCTCGATAGTTTTACCATCCCGGAATTCGACATCTCGAAAGTCATCGCCCGCCGGGTTGCGCAGGAGTTGAACTACGGCGATGCCGTCAACATCGGTTTCGGCATCTCGGCCAACGTCCCCAGGATCCTCATCGAGGAGGGATGCCACGGCGACGTCACCTGGATGATCGAGCATGGCGCCGTCGGCGGCATTCCGCTGCTCGACTTCAAGTTCGGCTGCTCGTCGAACGCCGAAGCCATCATGCCGTCGCCGTACAATTTCACCTACTTCCAGGGTGGCGGGTTCAATCTCTCGCTTCTGTCGTTCCTTCAGATTGACCGAACCGGATCGGTGAACGTCTCCAAGTTGAGCGCCCGACCGCATGTCACGGCAGGTGCCGGCGGGTTCGTCGACATCTCGAGCCACGCCAAACGGATCGTCTTCTCGGGTTTCTATACGGCCGGAGCCAAGTTCGAGATTGTCGACGGGGAACTCAGGATCCTGAAGGAGGGCAAGGTCGACAAGCTCGTCGAGGCCGTCGAGCACGTCTCTTTCTCGGGCCGGCGCGCCATTGAGCAGGGCCAGGACATCACCTACGTGACGGAACGCTGCGTCCTCAAGCTGACGCCGGACGGCATCGCGGTCGTCGAGATCGCGCCGGGCATCGATCTCGATAGGGATGTCCTCGCCCATGCCGCGTTCCCGCTGCTCGTGCCGTCCACTCCAAAACTGATGGACACCGCCCTTTTCCGGCCGGAGCCGCTCGGGCTGCGGATCCCGACCAGGGAGATCACCGCGAAAACCAGGAGGAGGGCGGCATGACGACACCGTATGTCCGCTTCCAGGTTGACGGCGCGGTGGCGACCATCACCCTGGCCCGCGCCGAAAAGCTGAATGCCCTCGATATGCCCATGATCGAGGCGCTGGTGGAAAGTGCGAACGCCATCGAGGAAAGCCGCGAGATCCGCTGCGCGATCATCACGGGCGAGGGCAAAGCCTTCTGCGCCGGCGGGGACATTGCCGGTTGGGGTGCCCTCGAGCCTCTCGACATGTGGCGGGTGTGGACCCGGCAGGGACATCGAGCCTTCGATCGTTTGGCCCGCCTGAGGGTCCCGCTGATTGCTGCGCTCGGCGGTCACGCCCTGGGCGGAGGCCTGGAACTGGCTGCCACCGCCGACATCCGGGTGGCGGAGCCGCAGATCAAGATCGGCCTTCCGGAGACAGGTCTCGGAATGGTGCCTGGCTGGTCCGGAACGCAACGTCTGGTGCGTCGCTTCGGCTCGCAGAACGTACGACGCCTTTCGCTCACGGGCGTGCTCCTGTCCGGCGAGGAGGCCGAACGCCGGGGAATCGTCGACGAGGTGGTGCCTCAGGGCAGCGCCCTCGCACGGGCCCGTGAGATCGCGAGACTCGTCGCGGAACGCGGACCGATCGCTGTCTCGATCGGCAAGGAACTCATCAACGCCGCGGAAGGCGAAGAGACTGCCGCTGCCGTGGAGGGCATTGCCGGTGCTCTCGTCTCCTACACGTCTGACCTGGAAGAGGGGGTTACAAGCTTCAGGGAGAAGCGTCCCCCGTCCTACACGAACACCTGAGGGCTGACCCATGAATGCATCCATCAAACTCGACCGCTCGCGACTGGACGCTGCCTTGGCAAAGACCCCTCGCTCTTACGAGCTGCTGATCGGCGGACGTTGGATCAGGGCACGCGGGGAGGAGACGATCGAGCGCGTGAGTCCCGCGCATGGCGTCACGGTCTCGACCTACGCCAGGGCGTCAGAACACGAGGCGGATCTTGCGATTTCGGCCGCCCGGAAGGCATTTGACGACGGGCCCTGGACGCGCATGACCGCTGCCGAACGGTCCAAAATCCTCCTCGACGTTGCGTCCCTGATCGAGCGTGATGCCGAATTGATCGCTATGCTCGATACCTTGGAGTCCGGCAAGCCAATTGCGCAGGCTCGTGGGGAGATCGCGGGCGCTGCTGACATCTGGCGCTATGCCGCTGCCCTGGCGCGGGACCTCCATGGTGAGAGCTTTTCCACTCTTGGGCCGCATAAGCTCGGCGTCGTGGTCCGGGATCCGATTGGCGTCGTTTCCATCATCACTCCGTGGAATTTTCCGTTCCTGATCGTCAGCCAGAAGCTGCCGTTTGCGTTGGCCGCGGGTTGCACGGCGGTGGTCAAGCCAAGCGAACTGACATCGGCATCGACGCTTCATTTGGGAAAGCTCCTTCTCGAGGCAGGGCTCCCGGCAGGTGTCGTGAACATCCTCGCTGGTACCGGTGCCGACGTGGGCGCTGCGATGACGTCCGACCCCCGTGTTGATATGATCTCGTTTACGGGATCGACCCGCGTGGGAAAGAGCGCGATGGCCACGGCGGCGCAGACGCTGAAGAAGGTCTCAATGGAGCTGGGCGGAAAGAATCCCCAGATCATCTTCGCTGATGCCGACCTTGAGGCTGCCCTCGATGCTGCCGCGTTCGGCGCCTACTTCAACGCCGGCGAATGCTGCAATGCCGGAAGCCGGCTGATCATCCAGCGGCCGATTGCTGAAAGCTTCGTCGCAGACCTCCAGCGGAAGGTTCGGGACGTTAAGGTCGGTGATCCGCTGGACGAGGATGTGCGGGTCGGCGCCATCGTGACGCCGGACCATCTCGCGAAGATCGAGGGATATGTCGCCGAGGCAAAGGACGCAGGCGCTGAGGTCAAGGTCGGTGGAACCCGGCTGAATCACGAGAGTGGACAGTTCATGGCTCCGACCATCGTGGATGGCGTGAAGCCCCAGATGACCATCGCCCGGGAGGAGGTCTTCGGCCCGGTGCTGTCGGTCCTCACGTTCGACACCGCGAATGAGGCCATCGCAATTGCCAACGGCACTGACTACGGGCTTTCGGCCGGTGTCTGGAGCCGCGACTTCGACACCTGCCTGAACGTCAGCCGAGGCATTCATGCCGGAACCGTATGGATGAATACGTTCATGAACGGTGCCAGCGAGCTCCCCTTCGGCGGGTACAAGCAATCGGGTCTGGGTCGCGAATTGGGCCGCAGGGCAGTTGATGACTACACGGAGGAGAAGACATTGCACTTCCACTCAGGCCCGCGGACGGCGTGGTGGGTCACCAATCCCACCGGCCAGGCCTGATAACAAGATTTGGCCGGGATGGTCCCGAGCCAAGTTTCTCTGGGAGGAGAACATGAGGCTGAAGAAGATCTTACTCGCGAGCGTTTTCGCCATCGGCGCCACCGGCGCCCAGGCGCAGAACAAGGAAATCGAGATGGTCCACTGGTGGACCTCGGGAGGTGAGGCGGCGGCCCTCAACGTGCTCAAGGACAACTTGCAAAAGCAGGGCTATGTCTGGAAGGACAATCCGATCGCGGGCGGAGGCGGCACCCAGGCAATGACCGTGCTGCGTGCCCGCGTGACCGCGGGCAACATCCCCACCGCCGTGCAGATGCTCGGCTTCGACATCCAGGACTGGGCCGAGCAGGGCGTGCTCGGCGACCTGACGCCGGTCGCCACCAAGGAGGGCTGGGACAAGGTCATTCCGGAGGCACTGCAAAAGTTCTCCAAGTTCGAGGGTAAGTGGATCGCTGCACCGGTGAACATGCACTCCACCAACTGGATCTGGGCCAACAAGGCCGTGCTCGACAAGATCAGTGCCAAGCAGCCCACGACCTGGGATGAGCTGATAGCTGTCCTCGACAAGGCCAAGGCCGCTGGCGTGACCCCGCTCGCTCATGGCGGCCAGCCTTGGCAGGATGCAACAATCTTTGACTCGGTCGTCCTCACGACCGGTGGACCGGAATTCTACAAGAAGACCATGATCGACCTCGATCAGGCGGCTCTGTCCTCCGACACCATGAAGACGGTGTTTGAGCGCATGGCCAAACTGCGGACTTACCTGGACCCGAACTTCTCCGGCCGTGACTGGAACCTCGCCTCGGCGATGGTGATCAAGGGCGACGCCGCTATGCAGATCATGGGGGACTGGGCGAAGGGCGAGTTCATCAATGCCGGTAAGAAGCCCGAGCAGGACTTCGTCTGCTTCCGCTTCCCCGGCACGCAGGGCAACGTGACCTTCAACTCCGACCAGTTTGTCATGTTCGAGGTGAGCAAGGAGCGTCAGCAGGCGCAGAACGCCCTCGCCAGCGCGACGATGGATCCCGCCTTCCAGTCCGCCTTCAATGTGGTGAAGGGCTCGGTGCCCGCGCGCACGGACGTGCCTGACACGGCCTTCGATGCCTGCGGCAAGAAGGCAATCGCGGATGCCAAGGAAGCGGCCCAGAAGGGCACGCTCATGGGTTCCATGGCCCATGGCCATGCCAATCGCGCGGCGGTGAAGAACGCGATGTATGACGTGATCACCCGCCATTTCAACGGACAGCTTCAGACGGATCAGGCGCCGAAGGAGCTCGCCGCCGCCGTCAAGAGCGCGTCGTAAGCGACGAACAGGCGGGGCCCTGTGCCCCGCCTGTCTTCCAACAAACAGAACGAGGAAGACGTCCATGAGCACGATTGCGGCGCCGGTCGCGGCGCATCCACGCCCCAAGGAAGGCGCCATGCTGCGCCTTCAGGCAGCGCTTCCGAAGCTGGTGCTCGCGCCATCCTTCGTGGCCACTCTGATCTTTGTCTACGGTTTCATTCTTTTCACGATTTACCTTTCGTTCACGCGCTCTCGGCTTCTTCCCGTCTACGAACTCGCTGGCTTCGATGCCTATCAGCGGCTGTGGTCGCAGCCGAACTGGTGGGTGGCCATCGAGAACCTCGCGATCTTCGGCGGGCTCTACATCGGGATCTGTATCACTCTCGGCCTGCTGCTCGCCATCCTGCTTGACCAGAAGATCAGGGGCGAGGGTATGCTGCGGCCGATCTATCTCTATCCGATGGCGCTCTCGTTCATCGTCACGGGGACCGCCTGGAAGTGGTTTCTCAATCCGGGACTTGGACTTGAGAAGACCATGCATGACTGGGGCTATGCATGGTTCAAGCTGGATTGGCTCGTCAACCCGGACATGGCCATCTACACCGTGGTCATTGCAGGCGTCTGGCAGGCCTCCGGCTTCTGCATGGCCATGTTTCTCGCTGGCCTGCGCGGCATTGACAGCGAGATCCTGAAGGCCGCGCAGATCGACGGGGCCAGCACGGTCGCTCTCTACCGACGCATCGTCATCCCACTGCTGCGACCTGTGTTCCTGTCCGCTTTCATCGTGCTCGCTCACATGGCGATCAAGTCCTACGACCTTGTGATCGCGCTCACGGGCGGAGGTCCCGGCAACGCCACCGAGCTGCCCTCGACCTTCATGTACTCCTACACGTTCACCCGCAACCAGATGGCCGTGGGCGCAGCCAGCGCGGTCATCATGCTCATGACGATCTGCGCGATCATCGTGCCGTATCTCTACTCCGAGCTGAGGGAGAAGAATCAATGAGCGCCGCTGCTGCAACCTCCGGCCCGGCTGGATCCTCCGTCACCACGAAGGTGGTTATCTACGGTCTGTTGGCTCTGTTCGCTGCCTTCTATCTGCTGCCGCTGTTCGTCATGGTGGTGACGTCGTTCAAGACTCTCGACGAGATCCGTGAAGGGAACATGCTCGCGCTGCCGCAAGACCCGACGGTCGAGCCATGGCTCGCGGCCTGGGGCAGCGCCTGCGTCGGGCTCACTTGTGCGGGTATCAAGGGGTACTTCTGGAACTCCATCTCGATGGTTGTTCCCGCGGTGGCGATCTCGACCCTTCTTGGCGCGCTCAACGGTTATGTGCTCACCAAGTGGCGCTTTCCGGGTCACAAGTGGGTCTTCGGGCTGATGCTGTTCGCCTGCTTCATCCCATTCCAGGCGGTGCTGATCCCCATGGCCCGCATCCTCGGGCTCATCGGCCTTGCGGATTCCGTACCGGGGCTTGTCCTTGTGCACGTGGTCTATGGTCTGGGCTTCACGACGCTGTTCTTCCGCAACTACTACGAGGCGTTCCCGAACGAGCTGATTCGGGCCGCGCAGATGGACGGCGCCAGTTTCTTCCAGATTTTCCGCCGCATTCTTCTGCCGTCGTCGGGACCGATCATCGTCGTGACGGTGATCTTCCAGTTCACCAACGTCTGGAACGACTTCCTGTTCGGTGCTTCCTTCACGTCCGGTGCCAACGCTCCAATGACGGTGGCACTGAACAACCTCGTCAACACCTCGACAGGTGTACGTGAGTACAACGTGCACATGGCCGCTGCCATGATCGCGGCCCTTCCGACACTCCTCGTCTATGTTCTTGCTGGACGGTATTTCGTGCGCGGCCTGATGGCCGGCGCCGTGAAAGGATAATCTCATGGCTTTTCTTGAAATCGCCGGGCTTCGGAAACGATTTGGTGCTCTCGAAATCCTCAAGGGTATCGACCTTACCCTCGATTGTGGCGGCTTCCTGGTTCTCGTCGGTCCCTCCGGCTGCGGAAAGTCGACGCTCCTCAACACCATCGCCGGGCTCGAGACCATCTCGGAGGGCACGATCAGCATCGCGGGCGAGGTGGTGAATGATCGTCATCCTTCGAAGCGCGACATCGCCATGGTGTTCCAGTCCTATGCGCTCTACCCCAACATGAGCGTGGCGCAGAACATTGCTTTCGGGCTGGAGATGAAGGGCGTTCCGAAGCCCGAGCGCGACAAGGCCGTGGCGGATGTCGCCAAGATGCTGCAGATCGAGCATCTGCTGAACCGAAAGCCTGGCCAACTCTCGGGCGGCCAGCGCCAGCGCGTCGCCATGGGGCGCGCCCTCGTGCGCAACCCCAGGGTCTTCCTGTTCGACGAACCCTTGTCCAATCTCGACGCCAAGCTGCGCGTGGACATGCGCACCGAGATCAAGCGTCTGCACCAGAAGACCGGCGCGACGATTGTATACGTGACCCACGATCAGATCGAGGCCATGACCCTTGCGACCAAGATTGCCGTTCTGAAGGATGGTGAGTTGCAACAGGTTGGAACACCGGCTGAAATCTATAACCGCCCGGCCAATCTCTTCGTGGCCGATTTCATGGGCTCCCCGGCCATGAACCTGATCAAGGCGAAGGTGGTCAATGGCGGCAACAAGAGGGGCCTGGCGCTATCACGGCCGGGCAGCGATCCCATCGTGCTGCCGCTCTCGGGGACGCTGGGCGCTGTCGCGGGCCAGGAAGGACGCGAGGTGATCCTTGGAGTTCGGCCCGAGGCGATCACCGACCCGGACGGCGCCGACCGTGCCGCAGCCACTGTCGAGATGCTCGACTGCTTCGTCGACGTGGTGGAGCCTGCCGGTGCGGACACCTACGTGGTCACCAATCTCGGCGGCAAGGAGGTTGTCGCCCGCATGCGTGCCGATGCTAGCATCCAGCCCGGCCAGATCACGCCCTTCGCGTTCAACTTGGACAAGGCTGTCCTGTTCGATCCCGCCAGTGGGAGGGCCCTGACATGAGGTCCGGCCTGAACAGCGTCGCCTTCAGGATAAGCATGGATCGCTCGGCGCCTGTCCACTCGATCAAGGACGCACCACCGCGCGCCGTTGGTGTTGATGGCAGAGCGGTTCGCTTTGCGCCAGCCTCGGAAATCAGGTGGCATGATGCGTGAGAGTACCACGGACATCTTGATCATCGGGTCGGGGATCGGCGGCGCCTGCATGGCCGCGGGTCTCGGCACGAGCGGCGCGTCCGTGGTCATCCTCGAGCGCGGCGAGCAGCTACCGCTGTCTCCGCATGCGCGGAACCCGCGATCAATCTTCGTCGAGGAGCACTACCGTCCTAAGGAAATGTGGCGGGATGCGGCAGGACTGGAGTTCAACCCCGGCAACTACTACTACGTCGGTGGGAACTCGAAGTTCTACGGAGCCGTGATGCTCCGGTACCGGGCGCGGGATTTCGAGGCTCTCGAGCATGCCGATGGGGTCTCGCCCGCGTGGCCGATCGGCTACCAGGACATGGAGTCTTGGTACTGCGCCGCAGAGCGGCTGTTCCAGGTTCGGGGTGCCTTGGGACAGGATCCGACGGAGCCTACCCACTCCGCCCCGTATCCGCACCCGCCTGTTCCCGACGAGCCGGCGATCGCCGCTGCCCGTGAGCGGCTGCGCAAGGTGGGGCTGCATCCGTTTTCTCTTCCGCTCGCCATCGATATCGAGCGATGGCTCTCCCATGCCAAGACACCTTGGGATGCCTACCCTGACACGCGGACGGGCAAGTTCGATGCCGAGACGGCCGCGCTGGCGGTCGCGCTCGAGCAACCGTCTGTCAACCTGGTAACGGGTGCAACGGTTGAGCGCCTGATCCTGGACAGAGACGGCCGTCGCGTTGCCGGAGCGGAGTATATCAAGGATGGCGAGCGGTTCGTGATCCGCGCCGACACCGTGGTTCTCTCGGCTGGTGCAATCAACTCCGCCGCGATCCTCCTCAGGTCGGCGACGGAAAGCCACCCGGGCGGCCTCGCCAATCGATCCGGTGTTGTCGGTCGCCATTTCATGAACCACAACGCGACCGCAATGCTGACGATCGATCCGCGGAAGAGGAACGACTCGGTCTACCAGAAGACCATCGGTCTCAACGATTTCTACTTCGACGACGGTCGCGGCGGACCGCCTCTCGGAAATGTCCAGCTCTTGGGCAGGATCTCGGCTCCCGTCCTCAAGGCGAGCCTGCGATGGGCACCGGACTTCGTGCTTGAGCGTCTCGCCCGTCACAGCGTGGACTGGTACCTGATGAGCGAGGACCTGCCTGATCCCGAGAGCCAGGTCTGGGTCGACGGCAAGTCGATCGTCCTCGCATGGAAGCGGACGAACATGACGGCCCACCGCGGCCTCATCCGCCGCATGAGGGAGGTCTTCCGCGCCGCCGGGTATCCGATCGTTCTCGCCAGGGCCTTCGACAAACGGACGCCCTCGCACCAATGCGGGACCGTCCGGTTCGGGCATGATCCCGCGACATCCGCGCTCGATCCTTACTGCCGCGCCCACGATCATCCCAACCTGTTCGTCGTCGATGCGAGCTTCATGCCTTCGTCGGCGGCCGTGAATCCCTCCCTGACCGTGGCGGCACAGGCCTTGAGGGTTGCCGACCATATCCAAACCACAAGGTTCGCAGCATGAACACTCGCCCCGTTGCCCTGGTCACCGGCTCCAGCCGAGGCATCGGCCTCGCCATCGCGCGCAAGCTCGCTATGAATGGATTCGATCTCTTCGTCACGGGCACCGCCGCTCATGGCCCGGAGCACACCCTCGAGGAACTCCGGCAGTACGGTGGCAAGGCCACCTATCTTGCTGGCGACATCAGTGACCTTCGGGTTCACGACAAATGGGTCAACCGGATCCAGGACGACACGGGGCGGATCGACTGCCTAGTGAACAATGCCGGCATGGGAGCCGTTGTCCGCGGCGACTTCCTGGAGTTGCTGCCGGAGAACTTCGACCGCGTCATCGGGGTCAATCTCCGCGGCACCATGTTCCTGACCCAGGCGGTGCTCAAGGTGATGTTGAGGCAACTGCGCGAGGACGGTCCCCGGTCGGTCGTCAACGTGACCTCCGTCAGCGCCTCCCATGCCTCGCCGGAACGCCTTGATTACTGCGTCTCGAAGGCCGGGCTCGCGATGTGGAGTCAGGGACTCGCACTCAGGCTCGCTGCCGAAGGCATTGGAGTCTTCGATGTTCGCCCGGGCATCATCCGAACCGATATGACGGCTGGCGTTACCGAGAAATACGACCGGCTGATTGCCGATGGGCTCGTGCCCGCACGCCGGTGGGGCGAGGGCGAGGACGTGGCGAGCGTGGTGGCGTCGCTCGCATCGGGCGCCTTCGCCTTTGCCACCGGGAGCGTCATCGACGTGGATGGCGGCTTGAGCATCGCACGCCTTTGACCAGGCTGACCGCGCGAATCCTTCTTGGTGCGACGGAGGATGTGCAGGCGGCCAGCGCCACCGTTGGGATAGTGGAAGATCGCAATGACATATGATTACATCATCGTTGGCGGGGGACCGGCGGGATGCGTGCTCGCCAACCGGCTCTCGGCCGACCCAGGCGTCAAGGTGCTCTTGATCGAGGCCGGCAGCAAGGACTGGAACCCATTGTTCCACATACCGGCCGGTTTCGCGAAGATGACGAAGGGCATCGCCAGTTGGGGTTGGTCGACGGTCCCGCAACGCCATCTCGGCGGACGCGTGCTGCGGTATACGCAGGCCAAGGTGATCGGCGGCGGGTCGTCTATCAACGCCCAGGTCTACACCCGGGGCAACCGGCTCGATTACGACCGCTGGGCCCAGCAAGGCAACTGCGCGGGCTGGGGCTACGCGGACGTCCTGCCGTACTTCAAGCGGGCCGAGGACAACCAGCGCTATTCCGATGAGTATCACGGGACCGGGGGACCGCTCGGGGTCTCCGTTCCCGTGAACCCGCTCCCGATCAGCGAGGCGTTCATCCGAGCGGCGCAGGAGTACGGGATCCCATACAATCCGGATTTCAACGGAGCCACGCAGGACGGTATCGGACATTACCAAGTGACCGTCCGAAACGCCCGGCGATCCTCCGCTGCGTCCGCGTACCTCAAGCCCATTCGGGATCGGGCGAACCTCACGGTCCGGACCGGTGTGGCCGTCAAACGGATCATTCTGGAGGGACGACGTGCCGTCGGGGTGGAGTTGGCCTTGGCGAATGGCGCCAGCGCCGAGGTCCGCTGCGACCGCGAACTCGTGTTGTCCTCGGGTGCCATTGGGTCGCCCCGGCTCCTGATGCTGTCCGGCATCGGGCCAGCCGATCACCTGAAGTCGGTCGGCATCAAGGTGCTTCATGATCTGCCGGGCGTCGGATCCAACCTCCAGGATCATCTGGACCTCTATGCGATCTGCGAGTGCACGGGGGATTACACGTACGACTCCTATGCGAAGTTGCACAAGACAGTGTGGGCGGGCCTGCAATACATCCTCTTCGGTCGCGGGCCGGTAGCATCAACGCTGTTCGAGACCGGTGGCTTCTGGTATGCGGACAAGACCGCCCCGTCACCGGACATCCAGTTCCACCTCGGACTGGGATCCGGGATCGAGGCAGGAGTGGAGAAGCTGCGCAATGCCGGCGTGACGCTGAACTCCGCCTTCCTGCGGCCGCGGTCGCGGGGAACCGTCCGCCTCGGGACAGCCGACTTCACGGCGACGCCCCTGATCGATCCCAACTACTGGGCGGACCCGTACGATCGGGCCATGTCGCTCGAGGGCCTGCGCACCGCCCGGGAGATCATGCGCCAGCCCGCCCTCAAGCCGTTCATCCTGGCGGAGCGGATGCCGGGGCCGGACAAGACCTCCGAGGAGGATCTCGTGCAGTACGCCTTCGCTACGTGCAAGACCGACCACCATCCCTGCGGCACCTGCAAGATGGGGACCGACGAGATGGCCGTCGTTGATCCTGACCTGAAGGTGCACGGTCTCGAGGGCTTGCGGGTCTGCGATGCCTCGATCATGCCCTTCGTGACGTCATCCAACACCAATGCGCCGACGATCATGATCGGCGAGAAGGCGGCGGACCACATCCTGGGCAGGATGCTGCTGCCGCCGGCATCGGACCGGCCCGCCATGCCCACAACACTCGCATCATAGGGAGTGGCCGTGACGTACACATTCAGGTTCGGTCCCGTGCTGGAGGCCTACGGGGATCTCCTGGCAGGGGCTTGGCTCACCTTGCAGCTCTCCGCGTCGGCGATGCTGGTTGGGCTCGTCCTCGCGATCATCTGCGCATGGGTCAAGACGTCGGGCCCTAAGCCGCTGCGGTGGGTAATCGACTGCTACATTGAGGTCATCCGGAACACGCCGTTCTTGGTGCAGATCTTCTTCATCTTCTTCGGGCTTCCGGCGGCCGGCTTGAGATTGTCGCCGAATGCCGCGGCGCTGCTGGCGATGGTGATCAATGTCGGGGCCTACGCGACCGAGATCATCCGGGCGGGCATCGAGTCGTGTCCGTTGACATTTTGG
>KI912061.1:79425-79601 GCA_000517005.1 Microvirga lupini | reverse complement strand
TGAGACGTCGTGGTGAGCGTTTTCAAGCATTTAGCTTTGAGCATCAAATTTGAGAATGTGCATTTAAATTGAGAATATGAGGTGCTTTGGACACTTCTTTTGAGACAATTGCCGCTCAACGTTGGCTGCCGATCTAACGGGTGGAGCGAGCGATACCAGAGACCGCACCGCTTGGA
>KI912061.1:62739-79325 GCA_000517005.1 Microvirga lupini | reverse complement strand
TTCAAACTGACCAGAAACTCGATTTTCTCATTCCAAGATGTCAGCTGACAGCTTCGTCCGCTTCGGCGCTTAAGAGCTGACATTCGTTGAGTGGTCGGAACGTTAAAGTTTGACCCTGAGCAGACCTTAGCCCAGAGCACACGCGCTGTATCTGCCCGGAGGGGTCTCTCGACAACAATCTCTCTGAGGAGAGCTTCGCTACAAGACGGGCTTTGTCTCGCGCTAATACAGGAGCCGGGCTCGGATCGTCCCCTCCATAGAGCGGATCTCCTCAAGAGCACCTTGGCTCTGCCTCGGATCCCCTTCGGCCTCAATCACCACGTAGCCGAGTTCCCCGTCGGTCTGCAGGTGCTGAGCCGTGATGTTGAGGCCACGGTTTGAGAATGCCTGGTTGAGTCGTCCGAGCATGCCGGGCACGTTCTGGTGGATATGTATGTACCTCGTGCCCGCAGGGCGGCGAGGCAGCTGAACCTGCGGAAAATTCACGGCCCCAACTGTTGATCCGACATCCGAGAAATCGACGAGCTTCTTGGCGACTTCCTCCCCAATCCTCTCCTGGGCTTCCTGAGTCGAAGCACCGATGTGCGGGGTCAGGATCACGTTATCGAGCGCTTGAAGAGGCGAGTGGAACGGCTCCTTGTTGGAGGCGGGCTCCACCGGAAACACGTCGATGGCGGCTCCGCGCAGGTGACCATCCTTCAGTGCTTCCGCGAGAGCGTCGAGATCGACCACGGTGCCCCGGCTGTTGTTGATCAGAAATGCACCCTTCTTCATCGCCGCGATTTCCGCGGCGCCGATCATGCCATGGGTGGCGGGCGTCTCAGGCACATGGAGGCTCACCACATCGCTCTGGCTCAGGAGGGCCTGCAGGCTCTCCGTCGGTTCCGTGTTGCCGTGCCGGAGCTTGTCGGTGTGATCGTAGAAGATGACCCGCATGCCCATGGCCTCGGCGAGGTACGACAGCTGCGAGCCGATGTTCCCGTAGCCGACGATGCCGAGTGTCTTGCCGCGCACCTCATGGCTGTCGATTGCCGACTTGTCCCAGCCGCCAGCATGGGCCGCCGTCGATTTCGGGAAGACACGCCGGAACAGCATGATGATCTCACCCAATGTGAGTTCGGCCACACTGCGGGTGTTCGAGAAGGGCGCGTTGAAGACCGGGATGCCGGCCAAGCGTGCCGCATCGAGGTCCACCTGGTTCGTGCCGACGCTGAAGCAGCCGACCGCGATGAGGCGGTCGGCTGCCGCAAAGGTTTCCCTGGTCAGCTGCGTCCTGGAGCGAATGCCCAGGAGATGAACACCCTGCAGGGCCTCGCGCAGGGCGCCCTCATCAAGCGCTGTCTTGAGATAGGTCAGGTTTGTGTAGCCTGCCGCTCGCATCAGATCGACGGCACTGTCGTTGACGCCCTCCAGCAGGAGAACACGGATCCTATCCTTGGGAAGCGAGAATACATCGGTCATGAAAGTCTCTTCAATTTCTACCGGAAGAATGAATGGTCCCGACGATCCTGCCGGGTGGAACTCGCGCGGAGCTGCCGGCCACATATCTCAAGGGGCGTGTGACAGCCGCAGGCTGTTATTCTGCCGCCGCTCGCTTGTTCTGAAGATCTTGAGGCGCCTTTTCTTGGCGCTTGGTCCGGACGGCTGTCTTCAGCGTGCTGAGCTCAGTGAGGTGCTGCCTCATGAACTCTGACGCTTCGACCCTTTTATCCGCGAGCAAAAGATCCAGCAGATGGACGTGCTCCCGGCAGCGGCCAATGGCGCTCTCGCGGTCGAGCATTTGCCGGTAGTCGATCAATCGCCTGACGCGGTCGATCCGCTTCAGGGCGTCGATGAAGAAGCTGTTCTGGCTGCATTCGATGATGGTTTCGTGCATGCCGCTGTTCAGCTCGAAGAGCTTTGCATCCGAGACTTCCCAGATCCCCCCGTCGATGAGCCACTGCTGCTGCTCCCTGCAACGCTCTATGGCAGGGCGGTTCAGGGTGAAGCGGGGCTCCAGGATTGCCGCCGGTTCAATCAGGAGACGAAAGCGGTAGCTGTCCTCATAGGCCTGCAGGGAGGTCAGCACGGGGAGAAAGGCCCAACCGTGTCCGGGGAGACGCTCAATCCAGCCCTCGTTTGCGACACGCCGAAGAATTCGCGTCAGGCGTCCTCGGGTGAGACCGTAGCGGCGCAGCAGTTCGTTCTCGGTGATCCTCTCCGGGAGCCGGCCGTTGAGCCTGTCGTCCGCGATCTGGAAATAGACCTGCTCGTCATCATCCGTCGACGACGCCTCAAGGGCCGCAGGAAGCATACCCTCAGGCTTTGCGATCACGAAGCCGCCACGCTCGGTTGGACGAACGATGCCCGCCTCTTCGAGCAGGCGCAGGGCGCCCCTGACAGGTGATCGCGAAACCCGGAACAACTCCGCCAGCTTCCGCTCGGTCAAGCGCTCGCTCTCTCCAAGCCCTTCGGACCGCATGTGCTCGACGATCTGGTTGGCAAGCTGGGTGATGAGTGGTGTCGGCTGCATGGTCCACTGGCTGCTCAAGTGACCGTCCCCTTCTGCCACAGTTCAACTGACAAATCCAACCTTACATGGTTTTTCATGCTTGCATAATACCAAAACTTCCGTTAGTGGGTATTTTGTAAGGTCAAAAACCATGCAAGAGTTGCGTCCGGGAGAGGAAAACATGCCTGAGAGCGTCCATCGCAACGCTTTAGAGACGCACACCGCCACTGCCGCCGCTCCTGGTTCGGCTCAGCCCGGCGACGTGTCTTGGAGGATCGGCCAGCCCCGCTTTGCTGTTCCGCCGGGCGCATGCGATTGCCACGTCCACGTCTTCAACCCCGAACGCTTCCCGTATGCAGTGGACAGGACGTACACGCCGGGTGCAGCACCCGTTGAGGGACTCGATCTCGTCCGGAGTAGCCTTGGCATTAGCCGCGTTGTGCTCGTCCAGCCGAGCGTCTACGGCACCGACAACCGGTGCCTTCTCTCCGCCCTCGCAGCCCTGGGGCCTGACGTGGCCCGCGGTGTGGCTGTCATCGATCCCGAGACCGTGAGCGATGTGACGCTCCAGGATCTCCACAACGCCGGTGTGCGCGGCGTCCGGGTCAATCTTGAATCCAAGGGCGAGCGGAGCTCGGGACTGGCTCTCAGCGCCATCTCCGCGACGGCTGAGCGGGTGATGCCTTTTGGGTTCGCCGTACAAGTCTACACCGACCTGAGGCTCATCGCCGACATGGCCGATGACATCGCCCAGTTGCGGGTTCCCCTCATCCTGGATCACTTCGGCGGGGCTAAGGCCGCCCTGCGCGTCGAGCAGTCCGGCTTCCGAGCCCTGACGGAACTGCTGCATGCTGGCGCCGTATGGGTAAAAGCTGTCCGGCATTTACCGCGCCTCCCAGGTCAAGCCTACGTTCAGCGACATTCGCCCTATCGCCGAGGCGCTGATCGAGGCGAACCCCGCGCGCCTCGTTTGGGCATCCGACTGGCCCCACACCGGCGGTCTGGCTGAAAGGGCTTCCCGCCGACCCACCGACATCGAGCCGTTCCAGCAAATCGATGATGCGCACGTGCTCGATCTGCTCGCCGAGTGGGCGGGAGACCCTGCCCGACACCACCGCATCTTGGTCGACAACGCGGCCGAGCTCTTTGACTTCGGATGATCACAGCTGGGCCGGGGGCCTGACAACAGTGGTCTATGGGAGGACGACATGATCGGCAACATTTCACTCGGCCTGGGCCCCCTTCGGATATTCGGAGGGGCGGCATTGCTGACGGCAGGGCTCGTCGGGCTCGCTACACCGGGAGCGGCCCAGACCTATCCCACCCGCAACATCACCTTCGTGGTCGGCTATGCCGCGGGCGGAACCGGCGATGTGATCGCGCGTCTGGTTGCGCAGAAGCTTTCCGAGTCTCTTGGCAAGTCGGTCGTGGTTGAAAACCGCGCCGGCGCCAGCGGCGGCATCGCCGCCAGTGGCGTGGCGCGCGCCGAGCCGGACGGACATACCATCCTCGTCGGACAGAGCGCTGAGATCGCGATCAACCCGCATCTCCTCAAGGGACTCAGCTACAATCCCGACAAGGACCTGATGCCGATCTCCCTCGGGGCCGTCGTGCCGCTTGGGTTGGTCGTGCCGGCCAAGTCGCCTTACTCAACCTTGGCGGAACTGGTCGCCGGGACAAAGTCCTCCCAGAAGGGGCTCTCTTATGCTTCGGCCGGCGCGGGCACGCCGAGCCACTTTGCCGGCGAACTCCTCAAGCTGAAGACGCAAAGCAACATGACGCATGTCCCCTACAAGGGGGCTGGTCCGGCGCTGAACGACATCCTGGGTGGCCACGTCGACATGTATTTCCCGGGACTTCCGGCCGCGATGCCGAACGTCAGATCGGGCAACATGAAGCTCCTGGCGGTCTCATCCGAGAAGCGCAGCGCGAGCGCGCCCGATGTGCCGACCGTGGCCGAAGCGATCAACGCTCCAGAGTTCGACATCACGCTGTGGATCGGCTTCTTCGCGCCGCGCGGCACGCCTAAGGAGATCGTCACGCGTCTCAACGAGGAGATCAACAAAATCCTCGTCCAACCCAACATCAAGGAACGGCTTCTCTCGGAAGGTGCGGACGTGACGCCGATGTCCGTCGATCAGTTCTCCGCCTTCGTGAAAACTGAAAGCGAGAAGTACGCCCAGGTCGCAAAGCAGACCGGACTGAAGGCGGAGTGACGCGATAGTCCGCACCGTCTCCTCTTCACCTTGAACAGAAGAGCGGCGACGCGAACGACTGCCCCATTGACCGAAACCATTCTCGGAAGGTTGCTGAAATGAAAATCCTTGTTCTCCCCGGTGACGGAATTGGCCCTGAAATCACCGCCGCCACGATCAAAGTCCTCCAGATCGTCGACGCGCAGGTGGGCCTTGGACTCAGCTTCGAACAGCAGGACATCGGCCTGGCCACGTTGAGATCACAGGGCACGACGCTGCCGGACATTGTCATGGAGCGCATCCCGCAGGTGGATGGCGTCATCCTTGGACCGGTGTCGCACTACGACTATCCGTCACGGCAGGAAGGCGGCATCAACCCTTCGGGCGAGCTTCGGGTCAAGTTCGAGCTCAATGCGAACGTGCGCCCCTGTCGCTCTCGCGAGGGGCTGACGATCCTGCGAAAGCCCATGGACTTGGTGATCGTCCGGGAAAACACGGAAGGATTTTACTCGGACCGCAACATGTTCGCGGGCAGCGGCGAATTCATGCCGGATCCCGACATGGCCTTTTCGATCCGCAAGATCACCGCCAAGGCCTCGTCGCGGGTGGCTCAGGCAGCCTTCGAATTGGCCCAGGGCCGGCGGAAGAAGGTCACCGCCGTCCATAAAGCCAACGTGGTCAAACTCTCGGACGGCCTCTTCCTACGCGAGGTCCGCAAGGTGGCCCAGGACTATCCGGACGTTCAGCTGGAGGAGCTGATTGTCGATGCGGCGGCCGCCCATCTCATCCGCACCCCTGACCGGTTTGACGTGATCGTCACCACCAACATGTTTGGCGACATCCTGTCCGACGAGGCTTCGGAGTTGTCGGGAAGCCTTGGCTTGGGAGGATCCATCAACGCAGGCGAGTCCGTCTGCGTCGCCCAGGCTCAGCATGGTTCCGCCCCTGACATCGCCGGGAAGAATGTCGCCAATCCAACGTCGCTCATTCTGTCGACTGCGATGCTCCTCGATTGGCGTGGGCGCCGCGATGCCAACGAGAAGCTGACGAAGGCAGCTGCCCTCCTTGAAGCTGCCGTCGAGAGGGTCCTGGACAATCCGGCGACCCGCACGCGCGACATCGGAGGCACTCTCAACACCGATGCCTTTGCGGAGGCGGTGTGTGCGGCCATCGCTGCCGAGAGCGGCTCCAACAAGGCTGCCTAGAGGCGGAATGCTGCCTTCTCACGAGACCAGGACACGGACCAGAGATCGGAACCGCACCATGTGGCAAGAGACAGACTCCACAGAAACGAGGCTTGTCACCTCCCGCCGTTTGCTACTGCTTTTCGCCGGGCTGTCGGCCAGCGCGTCACTGCTGCCCAGGATTGACGCGCAGGCGCAACAGCCTGCTCCCGCGGCGCGGCCGACGTTCGCATATGTTGGATCGCGCACAACCCGAGAGCGCAACGCGCGAGGCGAGGGGATTTCCGTCTACTCCGTCGATCCGGCAACGGGGGCGCTGTCCCAGGTCCAGGTGGTCAAAGACCTGGTCAACCCCTCGTTCCTCGCCTTCGACCAAACCCAGCAGTTTCTTTATGCGGTGCATGGCGACTTTAGCGAGATCACGGCCTTCAGGATCGGATCGGACGGTCTCCTGAGCCAGATCAACCGGCAGTCGACCGAGGGCAAGAACCCGGTTCATCTCAGCGTGGACGCAACCAACACCGCAATGGTCGTGGCGAACTACGCGACCGGCACAGTCGCCGTTCTCGGCATCGGTCCCGACGGGGCGCTCAGCCCTGTGAAGTCCCGTTACGAGCTGCCGGGCAAGCCGGGGCCGCACAAGGTCGAGCAGACCTCGTCGCATCCCCATCAAGTCGCGTTTGATCCCAGCCGCCGCTTCATCGTGGTCCCCGATAAAGCGCTGGATCGGGTGTTTGCCTTCCGACTTGAGCCAACGGGTGGCGTGGCGCTTGTGTCTCAGGTCGAAACCCGTGAGGGAGCCGGGCCGCGTCACATCACCTTTCACCCGTCCAGTCCCTGGGCTTACGTGGTGAACGAACTCGACTCCACCGTGACCACCTACCACTTTGAGAACACGTCGGGGGAGTTAAAGCCGTTGCAGGTCGTGCCGTCGGTTCCGGAGGATTTCACGGCCAACAACCGCGCTGCCGAGATCGAGATCTCTCCCAGCGGCCGGTTCGTGTACGTCTCCAATCGTGGACATGACAGCATTGGGGTCTTTTCCGTCCATGCCGAGACCGGGCGCTTGCGGCCGGTGGCGTGGGAGCCCACCCGCGGACGGATGCCGCGCTTCTTCAGCATCGCTCCCGGTGGCCTGCATCTCTACGCCGCGAACGAGGCGACGGACACCATCGAGGTCTTCCAAATCGATCAAGACACCGGCGTTCTGGCCCATTCGGGTCAAAGCGTTCGGACGGGCAGCCCTGTCTGCATCGTCTTCCGGACGGTGTGACAGGTCGGCGTAAACCGCGGCTTCAGCGAAGCCGCCAGGGTCAGTTCATAAGCCATAGGTGTTTAGATGATTGTTTCGATCAACCCAACGAACGGCAAGGAAATCGCCCGCTACGAGGAGCACACGCCGTCCGAAATCGACGCGGCATTGACGGCGGCCGCAAAGGCGCAGGCTGCCTGGCGCAAGGTTCCGATCAGCGAACGCGTCACCTTGCTGAACCGCATGGCAGCGGCTCTGCGGGCCGGCAAGGACAAGTATGCCCGCATGATCACGGAAGAGATGGGCAAGCCGCTCGTCGAATCCGAGGCCGAGATTGAGAAGTGCGCCTGGAACTGCGATTTTTATGCCGAGCACGCACCGCGCTATTTGGCGGACGAGCTCGTCGCAACGAATGCTACGGAAAGCGCAATTGTCTATGACCCGCTCGGCATCGTTCTGGCGATCATGCCATGGAACTACCCGTTCTGGCAGCTGTTCCGGTTCCTCGCTCCGGCACTGGCGGCCGGTAATGGCGCGATCCTCAAGCATGCCAACAACGTGCCGCAATGCGCCCTGGCCATCGAGGAGGTCGTGCGAGAGGCGGGCTGCCCAGATGGGCTGTTCCGCACCCTTCTGATCCAGCCTGATCAGGTCGCGAGCATTATCACCGACGACAGAATTGCTGCCGTGACCCTGACGGGCTCGACCGAGGTCGGCGCCATCGTCGCCTCCCAAGCTGGCAAGGCGCTCAAGAAGCAGGTGCTCGAACTTGGAGGCTCCGACCCGTTCATCGTGCTCGCCGACGCGGATATCGAAGAGGCCGCGGCTGTCGCAGTCAAGGCGCGCTACATCAACGTCGGCCAGAGCTGCGTCAACGCCAAGCGCTTCATTGTCGAGGAGGCTGTCGCGGACCGGTTCGTCGCCGCCTTCTGTGAAGGCGTCGGGAAGCTGAAGGTCGGCGATCCGATGGAAGCTGACACAGCCATCGGCCCCATGGCCCGCGCCAACCTGCGCGCCGGCCTGCACGACCAGGTCAGGCGAACCCTGGACGCTGGCGCGACGCTGAAGATGGGTGGCGAGATCCTGGACGGGAACGGCTTCTACTATCCCCCGACAGTCATCGACCACGTCACGCCTGACATGGCCGCCTTCCGCGAAGAGACGTTTGGGCCAGTGGCCGCCGTCATTCGCGTAAAGGATGCTAACGAGGCGATCCGGCTTGCCAATGACACCGAGTTTGGTCTGGGCGCCGCTCTTTGGACGAGGGATGTCGCAAAGGCCCGTGATCTTGCACGGGACATTGAGGCCGGCGCCGTCTTCATCAACGGCATGGTGGCCTCCCAGCCGGCGCTGCCGTTCGGCGGCATCAAGCGCTCCGGCTACGGCCGTGAGCTCGGCGGCCACGGCATCCGTGAATTCACCAACACCAAGACGCTTTGGATCGGCCCTGCGAAGGTCGCTACCAAAGTCACCCAATCCGAATAACCGGCTGCCAAGGAACATCCACCATGAGCAATGCACAACCGACCGGCGCCGTCCTGCGTCCCTCCGAGATCACCCCGCGCGAGCGCGGCGGCGGCGCCCGCACGACGCCGCTGGTCACCCGCAGGGTCGGGTCGACCAGCCTCATCAACGGCATCACCGCCTTTGAGGGCGGCGCCCAGATCCCGCTGCACAAGCACAACTGCGAGGAAAGCGTCATGATCCTCGAAGGGCACGCCATCGCCGTGATCGACGGGGTGGAGCATGCCCTTGGTCCGCTGGACACCACCTGGATCCCGGCCGACGTCCCGCACTTCTTCAAGAACGCCTCGGACACCGAGCCGATGCGCATCTTCTGGACGTACGCATCGGTCGACGCGACCCGCACCATCATCGCGACCGGCGACACACGCACCATCGATGCCGAACACGGCGCCAAGTAGGTCCTGCTCGACGGCGGCGCGGCAGCAGAATGCGTGCCGCCAAAACCATCCAAAACCAACGACCCGGGGATGACAACCGCCGGGCACATGATCAGCAAACTTGTGAAATGTTCAGAGAGGAAACACTGAAATGACTTCGATCCACCGCCGTTCGTTCTCAAAGTTCATGGCCGTCACGGCAGCCGCCATCATGCTTGGGGCCGGGGCTGCCCAAGCGGAAGTCAAGGGCCTTGAGATCATGGCGCCGAGCGGACCCGGCAGCGGCTATGACCAGCTCGCCCGCACCATCCAGACCGTCCTTCAGGACGAGAAGCTCGCTTCGGGAATTCAGGTGCAGAATGTCGCCGGGGGCGGCGGCACCGTCGGCCTGTCGCAGTACGTCACGGGCAAGAAGCGCAATCCCACCATCATGATCGTCGGCTTCGCCCTCGTCGGCGGTGTGCTCACCACGAAGTCCGCCATCACGCTGGACCAGACGACTCCGGTGGCCCGGCTCATGGGCGAGTCCGATGTGATCGTCGTGCCCGCGAACTCCGACATCAAGACGATGGCGGACCTCGTCGCGAAACTGAAGGCGAACCCAGGCGGCGTGTCTTGGGCCGGCGGCTCCATCGGCGGGTTCGACCACGTGCTGGTGGGCCTCATCGCGAAGGCTGCTGGCGTCGACCCCACGAAGGTCAACTACGTCGTGCACGCCGGCGGCGGTGAGGTGATGGCCTCCACCTTGGGCGGGCATGCCACGGTCGGCGTCAGCGGTGTCGAGGAGTTCCGTCCTCAGATCCAGGCCGGCCAGGTGCGTGCGCTCGCCATCTCGGCGGACACGCGCATTCCAGGTCTCGACGTGCCCACGCTCAAGGAGGCCGGCGTCAATGTCTCGCTGGTCAACTGGCGTGGGATCATGACCCACCCGGAAACCCGTGAAGCGGACAAGAAGGCTATCTCGGAGATGCTCGCCACCATGGTCAAGAGCCCGGCGTGGAAGGCGGCGCTGGAGAAGCGCGGGTGGATCGACACCTACCAGCCTGCCTCGGAGTTCGGTCCGTTCCTCAAGCAGCAGCAGCAGCAAATCGAGGGCGCCCTGAAGGATGCAGGCATTCTGAAGTGATGCCAAACCGCCGCGAGCCCATGGGGAGATGAGAGCGATGACAACGGAACGAAGCCTTCGTCAGGGTGAGATCGTGCTGGGGCTGGGGGTGCTCGCCCTCGGATTGTTCGTCGCGATCCAGACGTGGCTGATGCCGGAGACGGTGGCATCGGCCGCGGTTGGTCCCAAGCTCTTCCCGGGGCTCGTGGCGACCGGGCTGATCGTGGTCGGGCTGAGCCTCCTTCGGGAGGCGCTGGCCGGCCATATCGCCCACGAAGGAGGCCTGGAGCTCGACTGGCCGGCGGTGGCTCTCGTTGCCGGAGCCTTGGTCCTTCAGATCCTGCTTCTGGAAGTCGTCGGATGGATCCCCGCAGGCACTTTGCTCTTCATGCTGGTAGCCCGCGCCTTTGGAAGCCGGCGGCATGTTCTCAATGCGGTGTTCGGGCTTGCGCTCACCGTGCTGACCTTTGCCGTCTTTGATTATGGCCTTGATCTGAACCTCCCCACGGGCTCGCTATTCGAGCGGGTGCTGGGTTCGGGCGAGGCCGCCGAGTGACATTTTGTTGATCCATTCGGGCGGACCGTCTCGCCGGTCCGAAGCCGCAAAACGCATTCAAGGGCATTACCTATGGAAACGCTCGCAGCCTTGGGCCATGGCTTCTCCGTCGCCCTGACACCCTACAACCTGTTGTGGTCCGCCGTCGGCGTGACGGTCGGGACGGCCATCGGCGTGCTGCCGGGAATTGGACCTGCCCTGACGGTCGCCCTGCTCCTGCCCGTCACCTACAATCTTGAGCCGACCAGTGCCTTCATCATGTTCGCCGGCATCTACTACGGCGCGATGTATGGCGGATCGACGACCTCCATCCTCCTCAACACGCCAGGCGAGTCAGGTTCGATTGTCACCGCGCTCGACGGGCACGCCATGGCCAAAAAAGGACGCGGGGCGCAGGCGCTTGCCACGGCCGCCATCGGGTCATTCGTGGCCGGGACCATCGCCACGTTCGCCTTGACGTTTGTCGCACCCCTGATGGTCAAACTCGCGTTGATGTTCGGGCCGGCCGAATACTTTGCCCTCATGGTCCTGGCGCTGACCACCGTCACCGCGGTTCTGGGCGACTCGCTTCCCCGGGGTCTTGCAAGTCTGTTCATCGGCCTCGCGTTGGGTCTCGTGGGCATCGATCTGCAGACCGGCCAGGCACGCTTCACACTGGGCATTGCCGAGTTGCTGGACGGCATCGACGTCGTGGTCGTCGCCGTGGGGCTGTTCGCCGTCGGTGAAACCCTGTTTGCGGTTTCGCGCCATCGCTTCGAGACAGAAGAGATGTACGCCCTCAAGGGCTCCAAGTGGATGAGCCGCGAGGATTGGAGCCGCTCCTGGAAGCCGTGGCTTCGCGGCACCTTGCTGGGCTTCCCGATTGGTGCGTTGCCGGCCGGCGGAAGCGAGATCCCGACCTTCCTGTCTTACCTGACGGAAAAGAGGCTGTCGAAGCATCCGGAGGAATTCGGGCATGGTGCCATCGAGGCCGTTGCGGGTCCGGAAGCGGCCAACAACGCTTCGGCCGCAGGGGTCCTGGCCCCGCTGCTGGCGCTCGGCCTGCCGACCTCCGCCACGGCCGCCATCATGCTGGCTGCCTTCCAGCAATACGGCATCCAGCCCGGACCGCTGCTGTTCGACAGCAATCCCACGCTCGTCTGGGGCCTGATCGCCAGCCTCTACATTGGCAACGTGCTGCTGCTGGTACTGAACCTGCCGATGGCCGGTGTGTGGGTGAAGCTCCTCGAAATCCCAAGGCCGTGGCTTTATGCAGGCATCCTGATCTTCGCGACCATGGGCGCCTACACCCTCAACAACAACCTAGTCGACCTCGTGATCCTGTGGGTGATCGGCCTCCTCGGCTTCGGGATGCGCGTGCTCGACGTGCCGGTTACGCCATGCGTCGTCGGCCTGATCCTCGGGCCCCTGGCGGAGCAACAGTTCCGCCGCGCGCTGACCATCAGCCAGGGTGACCCCAGCGTGTTCGTCACTCATCCGATTGCCCTGTCCCTGCTCGTGATCGCCGCCCTGCTGGTGATGATCCCCGTGCTCCTGCGCAGCCGCCGGGTCGCCGATCCCGCAGGCACGGCGACATCGCACTGACAGTCCCTGCCTGCTCAAGCCGCCTGTGCTGCGGCGGGCCAGAAGACCATTCGTACCGAACACATGTTTGAGAGCAGAGATATGACGAGCAACAACCTGGTTTCAGCCGACCGTCTCCGCGATTTCGCGACAGCCGTCTATGCATCCACGGGCATGCCGGAGGCCGACGCCCGCTTGGCCGCCGACACCCTCGTCCAAGCCGATCTTTGGGGGCACCAGTCCCACGGGGTGATGCGCCTGTCGTGGTACACGGCCCGTCTCAAGGCGGGTGTCGTCAAACCTGTCGCTGAGCCTGAGTTCGTCACGGACGCCGGCGCCGTGGCGGTGATGGACGGGCGGGACGGCATGGGCCAGGTTCTGACGGCGCTCGCCATGCGCGATGCCATTCGCCGGGCGAAGGCTCATGGGGTTGGCGTTGTGGCACTCCGCAACTCCAACCATTTCGGCACGGCGATGTATTTCACGTTGATGGCGGCCGCCGAGGGCTGCGTGGCGTTCCTCTCCACCAACGCCAGCCCCGCCATGGCGCCTTGGGGCGGGCGCGAGAAGACCGTCGGGACCAATCCCTGGTCGTGGGCTGCTCCCGCCGGCCGGCACGCGCCGATGGTTCTGGATATCGCCAACACCGCCGTGGCTCGGGGCAAGATCTATCTCGCCCGGCAGAAGGGCCTCCCCATTCCGACCGGCTGGGCCATCAACGCGGACGGCGAGCCGACCACCGATCCGGTCGAGGCTCTGCGCGGCATCACGCTCCCGATGGCCGAGCACAAGGGATATGCCATCTCGGTCATGATGGACATGCTCTCGGGCATCTTGAGCGGAAGCCAATTCGGCAAAGGGGTGACTGGTCCCTACCAGGCCGAGCATCCCGGCGGCGCCGGACACCTCATGATCGTCATGAACATCGAGGCCTTCCAGCCGCTGCAGGAGTTCAACGGCCGGATGGAGGACCTCATTGCGGAGTTGAAGTCCGTGCCCCTGGCCAAGGGCTTCGAGGAGGTGGTCTATCCGGGCGAACTGGAAGCCCGGAACGATGCCAAGAACCGTCGCGAGGGGCTCCGCCTTCCTGACGACACGGTCACTGATCTTGTCGTTCTCGCACGAAAGACTGGCACCGAGTCCGTGCTGCCGTTCGACAAGGCGATCACCGAGGCGGACCAATCCGTTACAGGCTAAAGGATAGGGATCCTTCGATGGTTCGATACACTGCACACCTGGGCTACCTGTTTACAGAGATGCCCCTAGAGAAGCGTTTCGCTGCGGCGCGGCAGGCCGGTTTCATCGAGGTGGAGCATCCAAGTCCCTATGGCCTGCCGACGGAGCGGGTGAGGGGGCTCTGCGAGGAGCATGGGTTGACCTTTGCTCAACTGGCGCTTCCGGCAGGGGATGCCAGCCGTGGAGAGAAGGGCATCGCCTGCCTTCCGGGCCGGGAGTTTGGATTTCGAGGCCAGTGTCAGGACGGGCCTCGACTACGCTATGCAGATCGGCAGCCGATTCGTTCACGTGATTTCCGGTGTCCTGCCCAACGACATGACCCGGGAGGAGGTCTGGCCGACCTATCTCAGGAACGTGGAGACGGCCTGCAAGGCTGCCGAGGCAGCCCAGATGCCGGTGTTGATCGAGCCCATCGGCGCGGCGACCCTCGCCAACTACATGATGGACGATCCGTTTCTGGCTTTGCGGGCGATCCAGGAGATCGGAGCGCCCAATCTTTCCATGCTGTTTGACGTGTTTCACGCGGCGAACGCCGGGATTGATCCGGTTGCCTTCGTCCAGGAACACCACGGCCGCATCGCCCACGTTCACATTGCCGACCATCCTGGCCGGCATGAGCCCGGGACCGGCACCATCGACTTCTCCCTTTTGTTCGAGGAGCTCAATGGGGCAAACTACACGGGATCGATTGGGCTCGAATATGTGCCGGCAACCACCACGGAGGCGGGGCTCGGCTGGAGGAGCCGCTTCCCGTGACAATGCAAGCATGGCTGTCGTCCGAAGGGACGCATCGCAATACCTGACCACATAAGGAGATTTCAACGTGATCTGGGAAGTGGCGGCGATCACCGTCAAGGCGGGAATGGAAAGTGAGTTCGAGGCGGGTGTGGCGAAGGCGGCTCCCGTGTTCCAGAAGGCCAAGGGTTGCAGGAGCCTGAAGCTTCACCGCTCGATTGAGAACCCGAGCAACTACCGCCTCGTCGTTGGCTGGGACACGGTGGAGGACCACATGGTTCATTTCCGCAACTCGGATGGGTTTGCCGAGTGGCGCAAGCTGGTCTCGCACTGCTTCGAGGCTCCGCCCGTGGTGGAGCATACGTCCGAAGTGCTCACCGGATTCTGAGCAACCGCCATCTCAAGGCCTTGTTGCCGTGGTGCAGCCGGACGGCTGCATCATGTCTGAAGGGGGAGCCGCGTGATCCAAAGTTCGGAGGTCCACCCGCTGCGGGCGCGCGTCCTGGCAGAAGTTCATGCCCGCCCATTCTCTCCTGTTGAAACCCCGACGCGGCTTCTTCATCTCGCCTATGTGAACAGCGCGGAGGCGGCGGCTGCCCATCGTGACGCCCTCATCGACCTCTGTGCACGCTGCGGCTTGCCAAATCCTGCAACCGACGCGAAGAAGCACACGCGCATCGACACGCCGGAAGGCGCCCTGGTCTGGGAGAGCCATTCGGAGTTTACCACCTGCACCTGGGAGTTGGTGAGGCCTAGCCATGCTGCCACGGAGCCGTTCAACCCGTGCGTCAATTCCTTCCTGGACCAGGTGCGGCAACTGCCACCACCGGGTCGGCTTCTCGTTGCCGTCGACCTGCATCTCGTTCCGGACGGCGCCATCCGAACTGGGTTGCAGGAGGTCTTCGGCCAGACGCAGATCGCGGCCTCAGAAGCAGAAGAAGGCAGAGCTCTGATTGCAACGGATTTCAGGCCCGATCTCGATGGCTGGGTGCGGGTTCTGATCGTCAACCGCGGCCTGACACCGGACCAAGCCGGGGCATTGGTGCAGAGGGTGCTCGAAATCGAGACCTACCGAACATTTGCCCTTCTTGGGTTGCCTGAAGCCCAAGCGCTGGCGCCGACGATCCGTCGGATCGAGATGGAACTGCCGGATCTGTTGCGGCAGATGCAGGAGAGCGACGACTTCGAGGCCAACCATCGCCTTCTCAACCGCATCACGGCCTTGGCGGCGGAGTTGGAGGCCGGCGCGGCCGCCAGCCTCTACCGCTTCGGCGCCACACGCGCCTATGACGAGCTCGTTCGCCTGCGCCTGAACGCCATCGGCGAGCGGCCGGTGCCGGGGATGCAGAGCTGGTCGGGGTTCCTGTCCCGCCGCCTGAACCCTGCCATGCGCACCTGCGCCTCGACGGAGGAGCGCCAAGCGAACCTATCGCGGAAGCTCGCAAGGGCGGCGCAGCTCCTGCGGGCGCGCGTCGACGTGGCCCTGGAGCAGCAGAACCGCAGCCTCTTGGAGACCATGAACGAACGGGCCCGGACCCAGCTGCGGCTGCAGCAGACGGTCGAGGGGCTCTCGGTGGCCGCGATCACGTACTACTTCGCCAGCCTCGCCCACCTGCTGTTCGAAGGCGCCCATGCCGCTGGCGTCCACGTCGATCCCAATGTGGCGACCGCGTTCACGGTCCCGTTCGCGCTGATCGGCGTGGCCTGGCTGGTCCGGCGGATCCGCCGGGGCCACAGCGTTGATTGAGGGCAGCAAGATCGAAGGGGTGAGTTGAGGTGTTTGGGATCCGGATGGCATTGAAGGGCTGGCTGCGAACCTTCGCGCCGGCGTCGTTTCCGTACGTCCGGTTCACCGCCGCCCTGCTGGTCGGCGCGCTGGGAGGATGGCTCTTCGCACAAGTGGGCCTACCTCTGCCGTGGATGCTCGGGTCCATGACAGCCTGTACGCTGGCCTCGCTCGTGCGGGCGCCGATAGCCGCGCCCGGGGCCGTGCGGCCGCCAATGACAATGATCATCGGCGTGATGCTGGGGGCGGGGTTCACACCACAGATCATCGAGAGCGTGGCGAACTGGGTTCCGACCGTACTCGGTCTGGCAGGCTTTATCCTGGTCAGCGGCGCGGCCTGCGTCACCTACTTCCGCCGGGTTGCAGGATTTGATCGTCCGACCGCCTACTTTGCCGGCATGCCGGGCGGCCTGGTCGAGATGGTGATCGCCGGTGAGGACAAGGGCGGCGATGCCCGCACCATCGCGCTTATCCATTCGGCCCGTGTTCTCCTGGTCGTGCTCACCCTGCCTTTTCTCGTGCGCCTGATCAGCGGAGCCCCCGTGGGCGAGAGACCACAATTTGGGGTATCGGTGTTAG
>KI912061.1:60003-62639 GCA_000517005.1 Microvirga lupini | reverse complement strand
GACACTTCCTCCGTCTGCCCGCCCGGCTGCTCCTCGGTCCCATGCTGGTCAGCGCGGCGGTCCACGCTCTCGGCTGGACGCGCTTTGCTCCCGCCATCTAGATAGTCAATGTCGCGCAGTTGGTGCTGGGCACAAGCATCGGATGCCGCTTCGCCGGCACGGCCCCGCGGGAGATCATCCGTATCCTTGTGCTGTCACTCGGTTCCACGGCGATCCTGCTCACCATTACGGCCGTCTTCGCGGCTGGCGTGAGCCACGTGTCATCTTATGGCCAGGTCCCGCTGCTGTTGGCCTACTCGCCCGGCGGTCTGGCGGAGATGAGCCTTGTCGCATTGTCCCTTGGCATCGAAGTGGCCTTTGTGGCCGCCCATCACATCGTCCGAGTGTTCATCGTCATGCTGGGAGCCGCGCCGGTGTTCGCTCTCCTCCGACGCGAAAAATGAAGGCTCCCTAAGCCTCCTACCGTGAAGGGGGCAGGCACCGGCTAAGGTCAGCTAGTGGCACTCGCCAGACGTTTGTCTTGCGGCGGCTTGAGCCTCAAATCCGGACCTTGATTCGTGACGGTCAGGAGGCTGTGATGAGGCAGCTCGTCGGCAAGCCGCCCCTGCGTTTAGATTTCAACCTGCTCCGCAATCACAAGTGCATCGTCGACGTCAATCCGAGATACCGGGCTGTGCTCTCGATCTTGGTGTGGCCCAGCAGGAGCTGGACCGCCCGAAGATTGCCTATTCTTCGGTAGATCATCGAGGCTTTGGTACGCCGCAGGGAGTGCGTGCCGTAGGCCAATGGATCGAGCCCGATTGCACGAAGCCAGGACCCGAGCAGGCGGGCGTACTGGCGCGCGTCATGGGCCTCGCTCGATTGACTCTGCTCAGAAAGAGCGGCTCGCCCTTATGGAGGTCCTTCTTCTCCAGCCAGCGTCCCACAGCCTTGCGGGTCTGCTCCGTGATCTCGAACTGAACAGGGCGACCTGTCTTCCGCAAATGAAGCCCCACAATGGAGCTTGGCCGTGCCTGCCGGCCGGAAAACCTGGTTTGGCCTAAGCCCTAAGATCTTCGGCAGTTTACTGGGGCGAACCAGACGTCAGTTTCCCTTCAGAAATTGCATACGTTGACCCGTAGGCGAGATCCCGGCTTTCATGCAGCAGGCTTGGCAATCGCACGCCTCGGAGAGGCCTGCGTTCGCTCCGAAGGCAACGCATGGTCCTATCCGACTGGAACCCCTTACGGGGCGAGCGCCGTCGGCACAGTCGACGGACCTACGTCCGGGGGTACGATCGTGCGAGGCTCCAGAACATCGGGCTTCTCGGGACGTCCAACGTTCATGATCGAAACGGCCAATCCTCTCGCGCGCAGATTCCTCAGGAGAGAAATGCCTGCCGTGCTTCAAGACATCCAGCGTCGGCCCCAGAATCGCGGCGATCAGTTTGCGGGCGTGTTCCACGGCTCAATCGTCATCGCCAGCCCAGCGCTGGAGCAACATGCTTCAGGATGGCCTCGATGACATGGGCGTTGTAATCGACGCCGAGCTGGTTCGGCACGGTCAGAAGCAGCGTATCGGCCTCTGCAATCGCCTCGTCCGCCTTGAGTTCCTCCACGAGCCTGTCCGGCTCGGCCGCGTAGGAGCGGCCGAAGATCGCGCGCATGTTGTCGATGATGCCGATCTGGTCGCTGTCCTTGCCGTGCCCGAAATAGGCGCGGTCGCGGTCGTCCACGAGCGCGAAGATCGAGCGCGAGACCGAGACGCGGGGCTCGCGGGCATGCCCCGCCTCCTTCCACGCCTCCCTATAACGCCGGATCTGCTTGGCCTGCTGGACGTGGAAGGGCTCGCCCGTCTCGTCCTCCTTCAGGGTCGAACTCTGGAGGTTCATGCCCTGCTGCGCGGCCCACACCGCAGTCGCGTTGGAGGCGGATCCCCACCAGATGCGCTCGCGCAGGCCTTCCGAATGCGGCTCGAGGCGAAGCAAGCCTGGCGGGTTGGGAAACATCGGGCGTGGGTTCGGCTCGGCAAAGCCCTCGCCCTTGAGGACGTTGAGAAGCACTTTCGCGTGGCGGCGGCCCATGTCGGCATCGCTTTGGCCCTCTTCGGGCTCGTAGCAGAAATAGCGCCAGCCATCGATCACCTGTTCAGGCGAGCCGCGGCTGATGCCGAGCTGGAGACGCCCGCCACTGATCAGATCGGCCGCACCCGCATCTTCGGCCATGTAGAGTGGGTTCTCGTAGCGCATGTCGATAACGGCGGTGCCGATCTCGATGCGGCTCGTCTTCGCACCGACGGCCGCCAGCAGTGGGAAAGGCGAGGCGAGCTGGCGCGCGAAGTGATGGACGCGGAAGTAAGCGCCGTCCGCGCCGAGTTCCTCGGCCGCCACGGCAAGGTCGATAGATTGGAGGAGGGCATCACGGGCTGAGCGCGTCTGTGACTGCGGTGAGGGCGACCAGTGCCCGAACGAGAGAAAGCCAATCTTCTTCATGAGACGGTCCTATGCAAATGCCTTTGGTTGCTTCGACACGATTGCAGGCAGATTGGCTGTCCGTGCCGAAGCTCCTCTATGAGAGCTACCACGGCAGATCAATCGTGCCGCATGTCCGCTTAAGTAGGGCATACCGGACACTCTGAACGGACAAGGATTTTCTCAG
>KI912061.1:58817-59903 GCA_000517005.1 Microvirga lupini | reverse complement strand
AGATGCGGATTTAGCGGACCCTCACACATTGACGCCTAAGGGCGGTCCACAACTTGATAGGGTCTCTTCGTCAATCAAGCAGCCACTCACGAAGTGCATGGGTAACAGCTTCAGGGTTTTCGATTGGCGTCAAGTGCCCGCTGCGGGCAACGACGACCACCTTTGCCTGCGGGGCCAAGCGGGCCATCTCATAGTGATCTGCAAGGGGAGTCACCCGATCGTTCTCGCCGCAGAGGATCAGCACTGGGCATCTGAGGGAACGGAGCACTTCCGTGCCATCCTTGCGCTCGACGTTATTTTGGCGAACGAACGTTTCTGCACCAAGCCGCTCCGTCATGGCCTTGATCCTGGTTACGATTCGCTCATCCTCAACATGGGATGCATCGAGATAGGTGACCAAGAGGCGGTCGCCGAATCCATGAAACTTGCCCGGCGCGCGGGCTGCTTGACTGAGCGCACGCCGGCCAGCCAGGCGCTCTGGCGTGTCAGGGCGGATCGAAGTGTCAAGAAGAGCCAACCGTGTGATCCGCTCAGGAGCAATTCGAGTGACCTCCTGAGCCACGTATCCGCCCAGCGAGAACCCAGCAAGAGCAAAGCGCTCTGGCGCATTGGCCAGCACACCCTCGGCGAGTTCCCTCAAGGTCGTGCCCTTTGTGATATCCGCAACTTGACACGTAGCAATCCCGGAAAGCCCTAGAACCTGATCGTGCCAAAGGTCAGCATCGTTGAGCAATCCCGGGATCAGGATCAGCTCGGCTCGCTCATTGCCTGTCGAAAGGCTCTCCATCTGGACAATTGACCTTTGATTAATCTCGGCTCTGTCGGCCTCTCATCAAACATATTTGCCATACCTCACATAACGGAAATCTTTTCCTTATGGGAGGAATCGGTCAAGCTTGGCTGACAAGTACCGCGATTAGCGACCGTGATCGGCTCGCTGCAAATCTCCGGTTCGCCGATTGCAATCGCACGGGAGCCTCATACTCCCTATCCGGTGCCGACATGCCCTATCGGGAACAAGGCCAGCAGAGGCCCCGATAGTCCGATTTTACCAATCCCAAACATTCCGCGGCTCGCAAAATGCAG
>KI912061.1:57742-58717 GCA_000517005.1 Microvirga lupini | reverse complement strand
TTACGCCCCTGCTGCGGAATGAGGCACGCCGGTAACGGCGTGCTTTCACCATCACTCCGGTCACGGGTGATGTTACGGTAACTCTGGGTCAGGGCCTCCGGAGTAAGAACGGCGGCATGACCAAGCCCGTCAGCTACAAGCGCCACCGCTTTCCACCTCAGATTATCGCCCATGCGGTCTGGTTGTATTTCAGGTTCCCTCTAAGCCTGCGCCTCGTCGAGGAAATGCTGCTGGAGCGCGGCATCGCCGTATCCTATGAAACGATCCGCCGATGGGGCAGGAAGTTCGGACCAGAGGATGCGCGGCGCCTCCGCCGCACGCAGCCGAGCCCACATGACGTCTGGCATCTGGATGAGGTGGTCATCAGCATCGCTGGTAAGAAGCAGTGGCTCTGGCGCGCCGTCGATCAGGACGGATATGTCCTCGACGAAATCGTCCAGACCCGGCGCGATACCAAAGCGGCCCAACACTTGCTGACCCGGGTGATGAGAAAGCAGGCTATGGTGCCCAAGCGCATCCTCACCGATAAGCTCGCCTCTTACAGAGCAGCGAGGTGCCAGATTATGCCAAGGGTCGAGCATCGGTCACACAAAGGTTTAAATAACAGGGCCGAGAACTCGCACGTGCCGCTGCGAAAGCGAGAGTGGATGATGCAGGGCTTTCGATCCGGGGGCGGCCTACAGCGGTTTACATCTGTCTTTTCGGCCGTCAGAAACCTATTCATTCCACCCCGCTCGCACCAGTCTGCCCTCGCTACCCACCTTTGCCGCCTCCAAGCCATGACTGCATGGAAAGCCGCGGCGGGCGTTCTTGTCTAAAGCAACGAGGCGGGGCTTTTTGCCGGCTCTCCAGGTTAATGTGACATCCCCCTTCGGCCTATCCAGCGGCATGGCGCCGAATATCGTCGGCACTACGACATATGAGAACGGCAGGATGCTCGACTGCCCCCAATCGCAATTGAGGAGCATTCCCAAA
>KI912061.1:56369-57642 GCA_000517005.1 Microvirga lupini | reverse complement strand
CGTCATCAGACACCATTATTCGGGCTCTTACCCGGCCGCCATCGCCGCCTATGGCATGTTCGAACGTATCGCTCCCTTTCAGGAGGAACTCGTCGGGGTAGCTGTGTTCTCGGTACCAATGCAGCCAAAGGCAGCCGCGGCCTATGGCGCGCCCAGCGACGCAAAATTCTGCGAGCTCGGACGCTTTGTGTTGAAGGATCACGTCGGTGGGAACGGGGAGACTTGGCTCCTCCGGCGTGCCCTGGGAATGCTCGCAAAGGACAAACAACGCCCTGATCGCCGGCCATATTACGATCTCTGCTTGTCCTACAGTGATCCAGTTCCTCGGACGAACGCTGCGGGTGAACTCATCCACGTCGGTCATGTAGGGCGCATTTATCAGGCGTACGGCGGCTCCAGCGCCTATCTCGGGCGTGGGAAGCCCGACCCACTGGCTGACCCAGGACGGCTCTATCGTGTCGCCGCGGGCCCTATCGAAGCTCCGGAATGGGGAACGAGGGGCCTCCTACGCCTATGATTTTCTCCGGTCCCATGGAGCCCCTGCTATCGCGCCAGGTGAGAAGGAAGCTGACTACATCCGCCGGGCCCTGCAGGAAGGTCCGTTCCGCAGGATGCGCCACAACGGCAATCATGCCTACGTCTTCCCGTGCGGATCCCACTCAAACCGCCAGGAAATCCGGCGGAGGATGGATAAAGGCTTGCCTCGGCCGACCAGGACGGATCCGGTAACGACAGGCTAGAATCTAGTTCAAATATCCAGCACCCTCGGTGGTTCCGTTAATAGTTCTTAAGCACTCCGCCTTCCGCTCGCCCGAATCATAATGCGGGATGGCGAGTCCAACTTCGGCGCGAATACTGCGCAACATCGAATCAAGTGTGTAACTTGGAATCACCCGGAACCGGGCCTTTACATGCGAATTGACTCCGCCTTTTGGGCTAAATGATTCCAGCCAGAGAAGTTTCCCACCGCTGAATCGATCTATTGTGAATGGATTCTTGACGCGCGACTCCACAGCCAACTCAGAATCGGTCATCTCTCGAAACGGCACGAGTGTAATGGGTGGATGCCATGCCTGACGCTAAACGAGCCGAGAGAGTTCAGCGCTTCCGTAAGTCTCGCCGGGAACGGGGAGACAAGGAAGTCAACGTCTGGATTCCTGGGCTTCTGAACGCTGCGATCGACCAAGCTGTCGAAAGTGGTCGCTTCAAGTCCCGTGAGGCCGTCATCACCCATGCCCTCGAGGCCATGTTTGCCCAAAAGGATCGTAATGTC
>KI912061.1:56055-56269 GCA_000517005.1 Microvirga lupini | reverse complement strand
CCCTCAGCAGTCATCCCACGCGCTTTGAGTGCGTCGGCTTCTGTCACTCCCTGGGCGCTGGAAATCAGGCGTCCCACATGCCGAAGCGCCTGGCCGTACGCATAAACTTTACTGTCTTTACTGTGCCCTTTTGAGTCGATCTTTGCTCTCAGGGAGAGCAAAGTTGAGCGAGCCCGCGCAATATCGTCCGCAACGACTGGGCAATCATCGCGCT
>KI912061.1:48712-55955 GCA_000517005.1 Microvirga lupini | reverse complement strand
GAGACCTGGTCTGAGCCTCAGGACACCATGACTATCGTGTGGCGACTCGCCACGTGAACCAGCAGAGTGCATCACGGCTGTGAATCGTTCCTGCGCAAAGGATTCAGGACATTGATTGGACCTCGTCCATGCGCTTGCGCGACACTGGCGCATGGCTCAAGACACGATCCAATACCTCGTCCTGCACCGGTGCGATCCGACCTGCAACATGGCTCGCTATTATGTCCTGTCGATCGAGCCCAGCCTGTTTGGGGATGCCACCCTGATCCGTGAGTGGGGCCGCCTTGGTCGGTCCGGCCAGCGCAAGATTGAGCTCTATGAAAACCGGTCATGCGCCGTGGAAGCTCTCGAGACCTGACTCCAGCGCAAGCGGCAACGTGGCTACCTGCTCCAAGGCGGGTAGAGCAGGGGCACAGGAGAGCCTGAATTGGCCTCAGCGCAGGATCTTCAGCAACTCGTCAACGGGTGCGGGGAATCTGCACGTCGATCTATGCTATAGCGGGATCATAGCTTCAGCAGCGCACGCGTTTGATCGGATCAAGCGGGCACTGAGAGGATGACACCGAATGGACGAGAGCTTCTCGCCGACCATTTTCCTCTATGGCATGGCTCTCGTGCTGGCTGTGGGAAAGGCATTCACGCTGACGATCTGGCGGACCCTTCCGAAGCCTAGACCAGGGCTGAGGCAGGAGATGCTGCAGGCATGGCAGGATCGCAGGCTTCGGAAGCAGGCTGCAGCGAGCCAGGTTCAGCATCCTCGCGAACAACAGAAGGCGGACAAGCCCCCGAAAACTGCCGAGGCGGCTGAGGGGGAGCCATACGCGACAATGCCAACTCCCATGGACCGGCGGCTTACTTCCGAGCCGCCATGAGGTCATGAGTCAGCACAGTGAGCTTGCCGATCAGCGATGCCATATCGCTTGGATCGCATGACCACTGGGTGCCGATCGCCGCTCCATCGGAGGATACGGACACGACGGCAAGCGAGCGCAGCTTGCCCTCGCGGGCGAGCCGCAGATGCTCCTGCAGGAGGTCGATCATCGAAGCTGTATTCTCGTCGACGGGCGGTGTGTGGACGGGACGGAGCTTGGCCACCGATCTCCGTTTGCTGGCTTGCTTGTCGCTCATGGTGCACCCCTCAATATATCCAGGCTCTTGCAGAGCTCTCATCGAGAATGGGCACTAGACATAAACCAAGTGTCAACACTAGGCCGACATAGTAGAAACATCGGCCATGTCATATTTCGACAACAGTGCTGAGTAAGCTTAGCCAATACCATGGGAAGCAGCTCTCGCGAGGGTCCTATACAGGCGTGAGCCAGCACTCAACAGCTACGCGGATGTAGACACAGACGGTGACGGCTCACGTGACGAATGCGCAAACAACACTTGGCTCAACATTGTGAGGGATGAGGTTTCGCTGGAACTCGGCATTCAAGCCGACCGTATGTCGGAGGCTGAAGTGGCGCTGCGCCTGGCCGCGTTCATCCTGTCGCTTCGTCATTCAGGAGCGATGGCAAGCGTCGCGATCGATGGAGCTAGCATCAAGATCGGCGATGCGCTCATCTTCGACATCGGCCGCTTCATGGCTGGGATCGGATGGGAGCAGATCAGGGAGCCGCAGTTCGGACGGAACGCGCGAACTGGCGCTTACCGGTGCAACGACAAGACCATCCGGGTGCACTCGCGGCCAGGTGAGGGGGACGTAGTCGCCACAATCGATGGCCGCCGCATCGTCGCTCGATGCAAGAAAGGTACCCTGGTCCAAAAGCCTGGAAGTCCGGAGTGCGCCGTGCTCACCGCCGCACTCGGACAGGCCCTGTTGTTCGACGTCTCTGCCGATGACATCGTGGTCGCAGCGGTTCCTCACACCCCAGCGTTTCGTAGGCTTGCAGAGGCATGGCGAGAACGCCCGCTTGTCAAAAAAGCAGGCATCAGGATTGCTCTTGTGGCCCGCACTGGCACGGTCGCGGGCCTGGAATTCTAGCGCAGACCTTGAGGAAGCGCGCACCTTGTATGTTGGACGCCCTTGATCGACATGGTCGAACTCCGATGTGGAACACCCACTCTTGCTCACCAATAAAGGCTCGGTGGCAATCAGCGACACCGTTCCCATGCCAAAGCACCTGAGCTTCCTCTGACCAGCGTCTATGCAGGGACGTGCACGATGGGAGTTAGGAGACGAATGTCTCCTCTGAGGGAAGTACACAAACAATCCCCTGAAAGAACCATCTGACCTGAACACAAGCTCTCAGGATCGGATCCTCTCAGCATCAGGCTGCTTCAGCACACTCCGATGAAGTACGGCCTGACCACGGACCTGCCCTATCATCATGAACAAACATCACATCGACCTGAACGCCAGGCTGGAGGCGCATGCCATCCTGGACCGCCTGGTGGCCGACGGGCCCACCTTTCCCACGGAGGATGCCCGCCGCCTCATCGACCTCATCCCGGTGGCACCCAGCTCGCGCATCTCCTTTACCGGTGTCTTCAGAAGACGCGGACCAGGAGCCAGGGGGCATGCCGCCGGCATCGGCGATACCAACCTGCAAGGGGAGGACAAGCAGACAACCTTCACCCTCAACGTCCCTGCCTCGCACCGGATCGGCGGCTATGTGGTCACCCACACGCCCGGGCACCTGGACATTGAGCTGATGTGGTCCGAGACCCGGGCAGACCGAACAGGTCAGAGTTGCTCGCTGATCTATGACGTTCGTACCAGGGAGCCGCAGGAGATGCGCATCGCCGTGCAGAAGTCCCTGACCGTGCTGTTCATCACCTTCAACTACATCTCACTCGTGCCCTGGAAGACACCCGGGAGCGTCTGAGTGTCTCGTGACGACGCAAGGCCTCAACTGAAGGAAGCTCCTTCTCCCCTAAGAGGTCAGCTGAACCAACAGGTGCCCTCAAGACCAGACTGCCGTCGCTCCATCGAAACGTAGGATAGGCAGGAGAGGGGGCCTTCACATCATCGACCCAAGGGTTCTCGGACGAAGCGCATGCGATGGGAGACGTTCCTCTCCCATCGCTTTTGGTTTAGAGCTTCGGAGAAACAGCATGACCGCCGCATCGCTCAACAAGCCGGCCCCGCTCATCTGGACCGACCGCATGTCCACCGGCATGAGCCATCACACCTACTTCGGCGGCCGGACGCCAGGCGAGCAGATCGTCTACGTCCTGCGCAGCGATCTCATCCTGGACAAGGGCACGCAGGAGCGTTGGGAGGTCTCTTGGAACACCGGCTGCTATCCGCGTCGGGTTCCCGAGAACCGGTACCATCCGACCCTCTGGGCCGCGGTCGAAGCGGCTGAGGCCGAGGTCGCCCGGGTTACCGCCCAGCCAAAACAGCCCTGCCGGGCCTGCGGTCCTCACTGCGATATCTGGAAGGACAGCCAATTGGCCCTGGCCGCCTGAGAACCTCCCCCCTCGATCCACTCATCACAACAGAAAGGATTGGTTCAATGTCGATCACCGTGAAACGTCCGAGAAAGCGCTTCCTCTGGAAAGGCATGCTGCTCAAGCGGGACTGCTACCGTGACCTCAGCACCTGGTGGAGCGAGAGCTTTTACCGCCGGAAGAAAGCCTGATCCGAGAGAACGAAAGAAGGCCCCTACAAAGGGGCCTTTTCCATGCTCGCGTATCCAAACCCCGCCTATCGAGCGGCCAGTGCGCTTTGAAGCTGGCTCGCGACCTCGGTCACTTCTCGATCAAGCCGGCCAGCCTCTGCGATAACCTCAGCACTCCACAACATACGATTCCGGCCATACCGCTCTAACAAATCGTCTTCCGCCTTTTCGAGTTCCCGACGGCGATCTCGCAGCGCCTGGATCTCGGGGGTGACTTTTGGTTCGACGGGCTCGTCCATATCTGTCTGCGGGACGAGATAATAGTTTCGGTCCTGATCTGCGACCATACGATAAAGGCGCTCTGGATAAGGTTGGCCCTCTTCCCACGCCTCAGGGTCGAAATTCGACCAGTCGTCATCATCGTCGCTCCTGGCTAGAACCTCATCAGACCCAGAAGAGATCGTCACCGATGCGTTGATAAGAACAGCCGCCGGTTTCGGCTTTGCAGAAGCAACAGCCCTTGGCGCCTCTACAGGATTTGTCCTCTGATCGACGACAGGGGCAGGCCCTGTACACGGGAGCGGCACAGCAGCATCTGGCGACTGAGGAGACATAGTCTCAGTGCCGGACACGTCCGACTGCTCTGTCTCACTTGTTCTCATCGATAGAAGGACACGAGCCTCTTTCTCGCTGAGCCCAGGATTTGCAGCCATGAATTCCGCTAGCTGCTCATCGGTGAAAGTGCCCTTGGGCACGATGAAGCTGTTGGTCACCCGGAAGGCACGCCTACGCTCCTTCAGAGCCTTCCGGTGCTCCGCTACAAGCACCTCCTGATCGTCCAGCTTTTTCTTCTCAGCTTCCTTCGCTGCGACCCGACGCGCAATCGCACGTTCGCCTTCCTCACGGATCTTGGCGATCTCAGCGTCAATCTGTTGTTTGCGCGATTGCACACGCTTCTCGATCACGCCGGGACGCTCAGCGCCCCAGGAGTAGCGCTTCCCGTCCTTGCGGGCCGTGTTGACTGATACTGATCCGGTCGCAGCAGCGCCCATCACAAAGCCTCTCACTTCGTCAAAACAAGAGGCGTGCAGCTGGACTCACACCTCCGAATTAAACCGCAAGGTAGCAGCCTTATGGTCAAGATTCAAAGAAGTGAAACCCGGCAGACCGAATTCAACTGATACTCAAAGGGCAGTTATCACCAGAAACCTCCTGCCCGTGGCGCAGGCCGGAACGTCAGGTGGCCGGAATGTCCGCCTGTCGCTGAAACGGCAGGCCTGAAAATTCTCACCTGACAGCACAAAGTAAATCAGTCTGACAGGTCGATTTCCCGCCCACCTTTCACACTTCGGGCAAGCGACAGGTCTGAAAAGCAATGACCTGACATCTCATCATCGGTCTGACACACACCCCAGCAGCCCTCCGCTCTCCTTTCCTCTTCCCTCGGGATCACTGCGGCCGCGCTCGAGCGATCACCGGCAGACCCCAGGCTCGGCTCCCTTTAGATACCCAGGCAATCCCATCGGCCTGGTCTGATCACGCTCCGGATGGCTTCCTTGCGGAACGAGCCGGCTGCCAGGTCGGGAAAGGTGTGACAGGTCTAGATTGAGCGCGCCTGTCACTACGGCTGGGTCGGTCCGACAGGCCATGCGCTGGAGCGCCTTCCATTAAGGTGACAGGTCAAACACGCAAGCGCCTGTCATCTGCTCGCCCAAACCCTTACGATATAAAGGTTGGGCTCCTCGCCTCATCGCACGCGGCCCAACACGCGGGCACCCCACAAGCCCGCCTCACGCCGGAGGCCCGCGTCCGGCACGCTCCGCCAGACGAGCCCGATCGATCACGGAACTGTCGGGACAAGTGTCAGGTCTGAAGCACCGCGGCCTGTCACACCGAGCGGCCGCCCAGCCCTATCCGCCAGTCCGATCGGAGACCCACGCCCCTCCCCGCCTGGTCGAGCCATGCCAGAGGACCAGACGGCATGACAGGTCAGACATGGGCCTGCCTTACAGTCTAATGGCAGGTCGTTTCACAACAGACCTGTCACCGTTCCTTCTCGAAGATGGCAGTCGATCCCGGTCGCCCAAGCTCCCGGATCTCCCCAGCGCACCAGGCCGGACTCGCCAGCTCACCGGCCAGACTCCATTCGTGCGAAGTAAAACCCCTGTTCGGAGCGTTCTTAGAACGCCATTGGTCTTTTGCTTGGCCTGAATACATATCCTGTGCTTGATGCTAGCGTATCGAAGTACAGCGGGTGTGCCCCCGCGATGGTGCTGGAGCGTAATCATATCAGTTTGTACTGCCGGAATACGTTGTCACGCCAGAGAAAGACGCGCTCTCACTGTAGGCGCGACCCCAAACCCGCCAGGAGCGGCCTGGAGGCCGGTCGAGGCAGGACAGGCTCAAAGGCCCTCTTTCGGCTCGGGAGGGGCCACAGGCCCCGTTTCACGTCCCGCATGACCCTACCCCGCCGACGGGCATAGCCTTCGGCTGTCGGAACACCTCTGAGGCTCACAGACCCCTAACAGGAGGGGTCCAGAGGGAGGTTTAGGGGCAGGATATTTTTTAGGGCCCAATACCCCAGTTTTTCCGCACCTATCGGTTCGGAGAAAACTGGAGGCGGTTACATTGGGCTCTGCGAGGCTGTCCCGGCGCGCTTTGGCATCAAGCCAAACCGCACGATCCAGACGGATCGTGGCCGGGAGGGAGCGAGGCTTCCGGCTGCTGAGCGCAGCCCTGCCTCGCAATCCGGACGCGGAATACGCGTCCATCGTTAATACTATACGAATACTTGCCGTCGCAGAACGCTCCGGCTGCGGGCGGACGACCAGCGTCCGCATGCTCTTTCGGCCTCTACCGCTCTCAGGAGCGGTTCGGCCAGGCTGACAAGCAGCCTCTGGCAAGTGTGGATCGTCCCAGCGAGGGCCGCTGGTACGCTAGTTCAGGGCCTTCCTGGGACCATCCGGTCCCTCCTTGCCCCTGTGTTCTCACCCATCGATCTTGGAGGTCATGGAGGGAAGCCACGGATACGCCTCGCGTTTCAACCGCGCGGCTTCCCTCGCCTGCTCCGGCCGGCCGAGATGCGCAAGGTTCCTCTCTGGAGCTGCGCTCTCAATGCCCTGAACCGCGCATGGCCCCAGGCTCGTTCTTTGCGAAACTGCATGCCCGTCATCTGGACCTTCCGATCAGCGTCAAGAACCAACGGACGGCCTGACCCGTTAAACCCGGCTGCTGAAATCATAAGGGCTGCCATTGCTGGGATCCTCCCGGACCCCACTCAGACCTGTGCGCCAGAGGGAACATGGCACAGAACATCTACGACGATCCCGAGTTCTTCTCCGGCTACAGCCAGATCCCGCGCCAGGTCCATGGCCTCGCAGGTGCCCCGGAATGGTCCCGGATCAAGGCAATGCTTCCCGATTTGGACGGCATGCGTCTGATCGATCTAGGATGTGGCTTCGGCTGGTTTTCTCGTTGGGCGAGGGAAAACGGCGCGGCGTCCGTCGTTGGCATCGATCTGTCCGAGAACATGATTGCTCGGGCCAGAGCCAGCACCGCAGATTCCATGATCGATTACCGGATAGCGGATATCGAAGGAATCGTGTTGCCCGAAGCCACCTTCGATCTCGCCTACAGTGCCCTCGCCTTCCACTACGTCGAGGACTTCGGTCGCC
>KI912061.1:43887-48612 GCA_000517005.1 Microvirga lupini | reverse complement strand
TCGGAGCTCTCATGAGGCCACAAGCTTCCAGCCGGCAATCGTGTGGATAAGCGGGAATAGCGGTCCGAAGCCGAAATGAGTCTGGTCCGTCCGATCGTGCAATGGAGGCAGAGCCTGCAGTTGCTTCTCAGAGGATGTCAAAGCCCCCTGCAGGGAGCATCAGGTTCTTCAATGGTCTCGCGAATTTGACTGGCTTGTCCCTGGGCGCGGTGCCATTCCTCTCGCGTGTGAGCGCCCCGTGGGCTTGGTGAAGATCGACCTGCTCTTCCTCGGCCGAAAGCCATTTGCGTCACTGGATAGCGTCTGGCCTGCTCATCCGATCGCTTATGAGATTATCGTTCATCCAGGCATCGAGCTCCGCCAACTGCCTGCTTAGGGTAAGCTGATTGTGCGCAATACTGACGAGCAGAGGTGTAAGGCTGCTCTGCTCATTCGCTACAAGGCCGGGTCTGCGGAGGAGCGGCCTGAATCCCTCAGCTGATGACTCTCTCGTCATATCCCGGGCTTGGGCCGCGCTCTTCTGCTGGATGCTGCGCAGGAAGCCTGTCACCGCACCAGGGATCCGGACCTCTAACGGCGAGGCGATCAGAGTCATGAGCGGGATGCGCAGGCGAGCCGCGATGTGCTCCAGCACCAGAATGCTGACATTGGTCTCCTGGCGGATCAACTCCTTGAGATACCGATCGCTGACCCCGACCATTTTGGCGAACTTGGTCATGGTCAGACCCTCCATGCGGCGGATCAGCTCCAGGTTGACACTGAGGGTGCGAAGGATCGCGCTGCGCTCGACGTCCTTCGGGGTGAATCCTCTACGGCTCATGGTTCGGGTTCCTAATTGAACGGATAGTGGTCGGATGATCTGGCGGCAGTGATAAGCCGAAGTATTCGCGGGGAACTGGCACTCTCATGGCTCATGTAACTTTGACCGGAACTCTGGATCAGCGAGCGCTCGCGCGGCTTTGGCGAGCCGCAGGGCGTCAGGACCGGCCCGATGCGGATGCGGGTAGATCTGCTCGATCCGGGTGAGCAGGCGGGCTGCCTCCGCCGGATCGAGCCCAGCCTCCTGAGCAAGCCCGCCATAGAGACGCTCCACATCGCCCACTGCCCAGGTCTTCTCCCGACTTGCTGCGGCGTAGAGGCGGCCGAGCCACCAGTCATCATGCTGAGGGGCATCCGACACCACGAGCCGGCCGTGGGTAGCCTCATCCAGGCGGGTGCAAGCCTCGGCGACGGACAGGCCCTCGGCCTCGAGCATGGCCGGCGCGATGCCGTGAATGGCCGCCGATTGCTCTGACCAGCCGCTAACGAAATCCCAAGTCTCGTGCGGTTTGACGAGAAAGCTCTCGGGCTCTGCCTCGTCATCCAGCACCCAGCCGATCTCGATCGGAAAGGAGGCGGAGTTCAGGCCCGACGCCTCGATGTCGAGGAACAGCACCTCAAAGCCGCGGAAGGTTAGCCGCATGAAATCTCCATAGTGAGCGGGTAACAGCGGTTATCCGGATCATGACGAGCCCAGCAGAGTCTGCACACGGTCGAGTACCCTCTGTAGTCCACCCGCCGTTTGCAGCACGTCGATCGGCCTGGCGCCAAAGGCGGTGTTGTGGCTCCTCATCCAGCTTCCGGCTGCCTCCGGAACGCCGCCGAGGCCCTGATCGAAAGCCCGGCTCAGGCGCAGGAGGGGAACTGCGCGTTCGAGCGTCAACCAATCCTGGATTAGAGGCGTCGAGTTCTCCCTGGCCTGCGCGACCGCTGAAGCCGACAGGCCCAGGATCGTGGCCAGCACCGGATCAGGAAGACCGAGGTGCGCAGCGGCCCGCACGGTCGCGTTGGACACCAGAGCTGCATCCTCTGGCCCCAAGGGCTGGTGCCGTTCTCCCAACCGGGCGCGGGCAACCTCGCGCTTGTTATGCCACTCGTTCAGGAACACGGCGCCCCAGGCCATGCTACAGACGATGAGCGGCAGGATGACTGCGGCAAACCAGAACTCGAAGTTCATGACCCGGGCCTCGTCAGTCGACGGCCGAGTGTCGTGGCAGCGCGGGACAGCTCCGGGGTCATCATGGGCTGGCCGTGAAAGCAGGGGAGAGGGTGAGCAGATGCTGCACCAGAATGAGGAGGGCGCGCTCGTCGGGGGAACTCAGGAGCCAAGGGTCCTGGGTCAGATCGAGGCCTCGGCTTGCGACCAGAACTCTGGCCTTGGCCGACAGCACCGCCATCGAGGTGGCCGGCTGGCGCAGAATGGCATCCGCAGCCTCGACGACGGCCTGCTGATGCGCCGCATTCTCCTGATACGCCGCCGTCAAGCCAATCTCCTCGGCGGCCAGCCAGATCTCATGATGATGGCGATGAAGGGCCGTCACGATCGCTTGCACCCGAGCCCATAGGGGCGGTGCGGCTTTCGCGGCTTCGTACAAGGCCGGGATGTCACGAACGGTGTAGTAGAAGCCGACCTCGTTCTCGTGGCAGAGATCGAAGGCAGCATCAGCTCGGGTGGTCACAAGAACATCAGGCAGACGTGGCTTCTTCTGTAACCAGGTCTGTTCGAGCTGGTTCAGGCGAGCGGCCGATACGTAGACCTCAGCCAGAGTGGCCTCGAAGATGGTCTCAAGCTGCGTCAGGGCGAGGTTCTCCGATGTGGCTGGGCGTGAGGCATGCGTCTGCCCTTCACGATCCATGTCAGACATGGCGTGTTGCTCCAATAAACGGAAATCGGTAGTCGTAGAAGAATACCGTTGAGCGACGCCGGTGTCAACGGTTTTCGTTTATAATTGTTGGAAAACGTGTTTTGACCATGATCACTAAGGAGCAATCCCGGGCTGCAAGAGGGCTTCTGGATTGGTCACAAGGTCAACTTGGGCAGAAGGCTAACCTCAGTGAAAGCACCATTCGTGATTTCGAGAAGGGGCGAAGGATTCCTTCTGTCAATAATCTCGCGGCCATAGCACGGGCGTTTGAAGCTGCCGGCATTATTTTCATTGCGGAGAACGGTGAGGGGCCAGGCGTACGACTCAAGAAGCAGAGATCAGATGAAGGCACGCGCCCGCAGCAGCTGACTTCCGAGAACGACACCTGAACCTGCTCCGCTGCTAGCCAGAAGCATCGTCTCCGGTACTGCGGGCCGGCTACACGGTGGACGTGATTGACAGCAGGGCAGGAGACATGGCTCAACACAGCCCAATCGCTGGTCTGCTCGCCGACTGCTGACGTGCCATGACTGATCCGCACCCGTACCCCATCGATCCCGAAGTACCCGACGAGGCATTGGCGCTCGAATATCTCGGCTACAGCATCACGCTGCAGCCGACACCGCTGGAGTGGATGGCGGTGATCACCCAGCCCAACCAGCGGCTTGGCATTGTCCTGGCAGCCGATCGCGAGGCGGCCCTGATCAAGGCGCGGGACTGGATTGCAGGTCAGACCAAAGCACAAAGCGAGCTCAGGACCAGTAGCCCGAACGACCATGCTGCAGTTTTGGGCGGCTCGGAGGGTTAAGGTCCGATCGATATTCCCACTCGCGACGATCAGGCCTCAGGGCTGCGGCGCCCCGCGGTCAGGCGCAGAGAGCCGTTGGCACCGGCGGCCTTGGGCTGATCGAGGTTGAGGTTGCCGAGCTTCCAGGATTGCAGCACTACAGAGGTGTCACCGATCGATTTCGGCTTCACCCCACCTTCTATCGCACGCTCGATGGTCAAAGCCTTCCCGCTCCAGTCGAGCAGGAGGCGGTCATCCGGCCCAAATCCAGCTCTATCCCACAGCTCGCGCGACAGGCGGATGGAGGTGTAGTACCGGTCCGAGCGCTTGGCATCCGCAATTGATCGGACTATGACCGGAGTAGATGTAGCTTGAACCGCTTGGCCCTTAGCGGCTCGAGTGCTCTGAACCCGCCCTGAGGAATGTTGCACCTCTAATACTGGTGACGCTGCTGATTCAGGACCACCGGCTCGCGTCTCGTCCATTCCAGACGCAGTATGCGGCTCGGCCTGCACCTCGACCGCCGGGAGTTTCGGGTCCGAGAACTTCTGAACGACATTAGCAACCTGCCGGAGGCTGCCTGAGAGACCCTCAGCCGACTGGAGGAGGGCAGGGGCCAAGCGCGCAACGGCTTCAATCTGCTGGCCCCCGAGTGCCACCAGCTTGCCGACCTGATCAGCCATGAACTCCACCGCCGCACGCAAGCCTTTCAGGTCCGTCGCCATGCCGACCAGAGTCTCCTCGACTTCAGGTGATAGAGAGGGAATGGATTTGGGTTGGTGCGCGATCCTTGGAGGGGATGGTTGCGGCGGCGCAATGTCCTTGGGCCGGAAGACCTCCGTGGCTAAAGCCTCAGGCTTGCCCAGGTGTCGGGCGAGGATGTCGGCTGTTTCACGGCGGCGCGCATCGTCCGCCTTGCCGTCGCGGGGCGGACGGGCGAGACAGGCCGGGCACAGGTCGTAGGAGCGATCCCGACCAAGGAGCCAGCCGCGCTCGTCGAAGTAGCCTTTGACCGTCTCGTTGCTGGCAGGCTTAGAGGCCTCGTAGGTTTCCGTCTTGTTGCATCCCGAGCAGCGGACGACGAAGCGGTACTTGGAGGGAGCGCCACCACTACGGGTAATCTGCGGCTCGAACTGACGTGCGATGCCGGGCATCTGGCAAATCCTGTTTGTTGAAAAGATTCTTTGAGGTGGGACGATGCGGTGTCCGCATCTCTCTGCTCTGGAAAGGTAAGGTATCGGAGTGGGCAGGGAA
>KI912061.1:42126-43787 GCA_000517005.1 Microvirga lupini | reverse complement strand
GGTTTTGTCCGGCGACCCTGATTTCGAGTACGCCTTGATCGACGGCACGATCATCCGCGTCCATCAACACGGGACGGGCGCTAACGTATGGCCTGCCCCGTCGGCAAGTGGTTTGTCTCGGCTGACTTGAGCAGTCTGCATAAACGTATCCGGCCTTCCAGCTGAGCTGTTGGCCAAGATGGAGATCCGCGCGTCCTGGTCCTCATAAAGGGGCCGGCATCGAGTGCCATTTTGCGCCATAGGGTTCCAGACCACCGGTCGACTGTCAGGCCATCTTCCTCTCACCACCCGCGGACTTCGTCAGCTGGCGCGGATCGCGCCAGCTAGATCCTGCCTAAGCCACTGCTGCGGCTTGGTACGAGCGCTCATGACGCAGGAGCGCCCAGACAATCCGGGCCAATTTGGCCGCAAGTGCCACCACGGCGGTGTTGGGATGCGCCCGCGCGAGCAGTCCTCTCAGCCACACACCGAGCCGCGTGTTCGTGTTTCTGAGCGTTGGCAGGGCCGCTCGAGCTCCCTGGATCAGCATCTTGCGCAGATACTTGCTGCCTCGTTTGCTGATCCCCAGAAGCCGCGGCTTGCCGCCCGTGGTGGCTTGGCGTGGAACCAGACCAAGCCACGCCGCCAGATCGCGACCGCGGGCGAAAGTACGGGATCCCCAACAGCCGCCACGAGGGCTGTGGCATTCAGCGAGCCAATGCCCGGGATGCTGGTCAGCCGCCGGACCTGGTCATTGCTGCGGCACTGCTGATGGAACTCCTCATCAAGAGCTGCAATCCGCTGATCAAGCAGTTCCCACCGCTCCCGCATATCGGCGATGAGGTGGCGTATGCGAAGACTGAGCATGCATGCCGGGTCGGCTACGATCTCAGTCAGCCGACCTGCGAGCTTGGCCCGCCCCTGCGGTACAACGTATCCTCGCTCCAGAAGAACGCTCCTGATCTGGTTCATCAGCGAGGTTCGCTCCGCAACGAGGCGGTCGCGCACGCGGTGAAGGGTCTGCATGTCGAGTTGGGCTTCCGACTTCAGTTCGACAAAGCGCATGGTCGGGCGTGTGGCGGCTTCTGCGATGGCTTCAGCATCACGGTCATCGTTCTTCTGTGCCTTTACATAGGGGCGCACGTATTCCGGTGACATCAGTCGAACCGTGTGCCCTTGTGTGGCGAGTGAGCGCCCCATGTGATGGGCGCCACAGCAGGCTTCCATCGCGACGATGCAGGCTGGCAGCCTGGACGCGAAAGCGATCACCGTCTCACGCCGCATACGCCGGCGTACGACGACCTGACCACTCTGATCCAGACCGACCAGGCTACAGCTGTTCTTGCCGAGGTCGATTCCAAGCACCGCAATCTCCATGGCTCCACTCCTTCCCCTCGTCTGAGCGACACCGCCAGCATACAGCGGATCGGCTCGGGTAAGGGGCGGGCCATCCATAAAGGGGGACTTGTGCTCAGGCGATCGGGCGTTCGCGTGGTGGCCTGACCACCAAGATTGTGGCCCTGGTGGATGCGCTCGGCAATCTGGCGCACTTTCTCCTTCTGCCTGGGCAGCGCCATGACAGCGTAGGAGCCGAGCCCCTGCTCGATGGCATCGAAATCGGCGCTCTGATCGCCGACAAGGGCTTCGACACTGATGCGCTGCGCCAGAAGTTGGATGCTCGC
>KI912061.1:29942-42026 GCA_000517005.1 Microvirga lupini | reverse complement strand
TAGCACCGAACCTGGAAGATTCCAACCGGGTGATCTTGATGCACCCAACGACGGGCTGACCGCGGAGCCGGCAGGCTTCCATGCTGGGCTGAAGCTGCTATCGTTGCGGGATGCGCTGTGGAGCTCATGCCGAAAGGCGGTCATGACGGAGATCACCGTTCCCGAAGACGTCATGGCGGTGATCAGGCGTCACTGGACGGACCATGCTCTTCAACGGTTCTGCGAGCGGTACAATCTCGACGACTACGAACCGGAAACCTTGCTCGATCTGGTTGAGCGGATCGAGCGAAAGTATCGAGCGGCTTTCGCCAATCCTTATTGGCAGAAGCACCCAAGGGTCATGGTGGTCGCCAAGCCGTTTCGCCGAAACCGCAACGCCTCTCCCAGGGTGAGACTCGTCTACAACCGCCGCAATCAGCTGATCGTGACCGTCTTGCCTTTGAGGCTCGACCCAAACCGGCCACATGGGCTTAAGGTTCTCAAAGTTTGAACCAATCGCTCTGGAGCGGTCGTCCATGAAGGATAGAAGTGAGAGGCCGAGACGCTTATAGCGAGACCTCCAGCAATGTATCGCAGTACCGACAAATAAGTGAAGCGATGGAGGCTGAATGACCGAGACATTCAAGGGCAGGACCATTGCCGGCCGGGGCGACGCCGAGAGTGTCGCCACCCAGGTGCTGAACTTCATCGTCGCGGATGTTGATCGAATCATCCAGTTTCTGAATGTCACTGGCGTTCAGCCCGAGACCATCCGTAAGTCGGCGAGATCATCGCATTTCTTGCTGGGCGTCCTGGAGTATGTGGCGAAGGACGATGAACTGCTGAAAGCGATCGATCAGGAGCTGAAGATCCGGCCAGCCGCGATCCTGGCGGCTATCGTTCATCTGTCGCCGGAGCCTGAGGAAGAGCCGCTTGCAGAGAAAGTCGCTACAACTCCTCAACCGCCGAGGCGCAACCTGTTCCACTGAAGGAACAGCCATCCCGATGAGAGATCCAGCTCACTTCCGATAACCGAAACTTATCAGAAGTGAGCACCTTGCTCCGAGTCGTTGCAAAGTAAGCGAAGTCTTTAGCGTATTCGGTATCGTTGCAACCCTGAAGATAAGCAGTACCAAAATGTTAACAAAGCCTTGCTGTTAGCCGATGGCGAACCCAGCCGTTTGAAAACTTGGGCACAGGGCGAGTTCAGATCGTCGGGCTCTCGGTTTCAAAACGGCCCGGTGCGGACCCTTCGGCGAGAGCTGCCCATCCGTTCGCAGTAAACGTGTCACTGGGCACGGCTCTTGTTCTGGCCCAATATTCCAACTTAAGGCAGCGTCTCCTCGACCGGCGAATACGGAAGTTGGTGGGCGTCCGCCACGGGCTTGCACACGATCTTGCCGTCATGAACGTTGAGCCCGTCGCTCAGATAGGGATCGTCCCTCAGGGCCTGCTGCCATCCCTTGTCGGCGAGTGCCAGGGTGAACGGCAGGGTGACGTTGTTGAGCGCAAAAGTGGAGGTGCGCGCCACCGCGCCCGGCATGTTGGTTACGCAATAATGGACCACATCGTCCACGACATAGGTCGGCTCGGAATGGGTCGTAGGGCGGGACGTCTCGGAGCAGCCGCCCTGGTCGATCGCAATGTCGACAATGACGGAGCCAGACTTCATCGACCGCACCATCTCGGCGGTGATCAGCTTCGGCGCGGCGGCGCCCGGCACGAGCACGGCGCCGATCAGAAGATCCGCTTCGGTCGCCAGGCGCGCGATGGCGTCGCGCGTGGAGAAGACGGTCCGGATTGAGGCGCCGAACTGCACGGAAAGACGGCGCAGCACCTCCGCCGAGCGGTCGATGACCGTCACGTTCGCACCCATGCCGATGGCGATCGTGGCCGCATGCGTCCCGGACACGCCGCCGCCTAAGATCACCACCTCGGCTCCGGGCACCCCGGGCACGCCGCCGAGCAAGACGCCGCGCCCGCCCTGCGCCTTCTCCAGGCAATGCGCGCCGACCTGAGGCGCCAGCCGACCGGCCACCTCGGACATGGGGGTGAGAAGCGGAAGGGTCCCGGAAGGCGAGGTGACCGTCTCATAGGCAATGCAGGTCGCGCCGCTCCTCATCAGGTCCTCAGTCTGTGCCAGGTCCGGGGCGAGGTGGAGATAGGTGAAAAGGATCTGTCCTGGGCGCAGGCGGCGGCGCTCCTCGGCCAAAGGCTCCTTCACCTTCACGATCATCTCGGCGCGTTCGAAGATGGCAGCAGGTCCATCGACCAGGGTGGCTCCGGCCGTTTCGTACTCGCTGTCCGCCAGCCCGGCGCCGAGACCTGCTCCCCGCTCGATCAGAACCTCATGGCCGTGATGGACGAGTTCGGACACAGAGGAAGGAACGAGGCCGACCCGGTACTCGTGGTTCTTGATCTCTTTGGGGACGCCGATGCGCATGAGCCTTCTCACGGTTGATGGTTTAAGAGCCTTCTTGTCTGCGCCTGCCTGTGTGCGGGCGCAGAACGACAGGTTTTGAGTTAGATGGTAGTCATCCTCAACCTTAGACGCTCGACTGCGTCACAAACTTTGTATTGAGGTAAGCTTCAATCGCCTCGGAGCCTCCCTCGCTGCCATACCCGGAATCCTTCATTCCGCCGAAAGGGGTTTCCGGAAGAGCGAGGCCATGATGGTTGATCGATACCATGCCACTCTCAATCGAGGCTCCTAGCTTCGCTGCCGTTGCCGCCGACGTCGTATATCCATACGCCGCGAGTCCATAAGGCAGCCGGTTGGCTTCGGTGAATGCTTCGTCATCATCGCTAAATCGTTGGATTGCGGCAATTGGCCCGAACGGCTCCTCATTCATCAGGCGCGAGGTGAGAGGCACGTCCGTAAGCACTGTAGGCTCATAGAAGAATCCCTGGTTGCCCAGACGCGTGCCGCCCGTGCGCAGAGTGGCACCTTGTTCTTTGGCATCGGCAACAAACGCATCCATGGCCTCAATGCGTCTCGCATGGACCAGAGGACCCATCTGGGTCACCGGATCAAGGCCATTGCCGACCTTCACCGACCTTGAGCGATTGACAAATTCTTCGACAAACTGCTCGAACACCGAGTCATGCACAAGGAAGCGTGTCGGAGCGACACAGACTTGGCCGGCATTGCGGTACTTGCTTGCGGCCAAGACCTGAACCGCCTTCCCGACATCGGCATCCTTGAACACAATGGCCGGCGCGTGACCTCCCAATTCCATGGTAACGCGCTTCATGTGCAGACCGGCCAAGGATGCCAACTGCTTGCCGACTGGCGTCGAGCCCGTAAACGAAATTTTCCGAATGACAGGGTGCGGAATGAGGTAGTTCGAGATCTCCGGAGGATGGCCAAATACGAGGCTAAGCGCGTCACCCGGCAGGCCAGCGTCCACAAAGGCGCGGACCAGTTCCGCACAGCTTGCTGGTGTATCTTCTGGGCCCTTGAGGATCACGGAGCACCCACTGCAGAGTGCCGCCGAGACCTTGCGGACAGCCTGGTTGATTGGAAAGTTCCAAGGTGTAAATGCTGCGACCGGTCCCACCGGCTCCTTGATAACGAGTTGTAAAACTCCGTCGGCCCGGGCTGGAATGACGCGACCATAGGCGCGGCGCCCCTCCTCAGCAAACCAGTGGATGGTATCAGCGGCAGACAAAACCTCGGTCTTGGATTCAGCCATAGGCTTACCCTGCTCCAGGGTCATGGTCTGAGCGATGGCATCAACCCGTTCCCGGAGGAGCTGAGCCGCCTTGCGCATCACCTTTGAGCGATCGAAGGCAGAGACGCCTCGCCATTGTCTGAAGCCACGTTCCGCTGCCTCCAGTGCGCGGTCCAGGTCGGTACGACTTGCCACGGGAACATGCCCGATCAGTTCACCTGTTGCTGGGTTGATGATCGGGAGAGTCTCGCCGGACGATGCTGAACACCAGGTGCCGGCAATGTGGAGGGCAACATCAGGATACATCAGGACCTCGCGGTTACACAGATGGTAGGGATCAGGCTTGAATCAACAAGGATTTAGCGGCGATCATTCTGGTGCATGGCTTTCATCTATCGGACCGGTCATGAGCACGCTAACATCGGCAGCTTGAATATCTTGAACGATCGAGGTGATCACAGCAGGACAGTTCTAGATGAGTCTCTTGTACGCTCACAGCGCTATCGCAGCTTCCTGAGCCCGCGAAACGCATAGATCTCCTTCACCTTGGACATATTATCGATGGAGCTGCGGACATGGCGTCGAGCGGCTTCGCCAGCGGCTATGCTGTCGCGCGCAAGGATCGCCTGCACGATCGCCTCGTGCTCGCTCAGTGCTGAGTCCTTCAGGTCAATCCAGAGTACCTCAAGCCACAATGCGAGCCGAAGCTGCTGATAAATCTGACCCGTCAACTTGATGAGGGCCTCATTGCCAGTCGCTTCCGCGATCACCTGATGGATGTAGATTCCAAGCTCCAACTCACGCGCCGTATCCGCAGGCATGGAGCGTTTTGCTTTCTGGAGTTTAGCCATCTCGCCCAGGAGCAGCTCAATGCGCTTCCGGTCTGCATCGGAGGCCATGGTCGCACAGATCTCGGCGGCACAGGCATCAAGCGCTTCCCGCACGACGAGCAGATCGTAGACAGCTTTGATGTCCAAGTTGGCGACTTTGTAGCCAATATTGCGTTCACTGACGACGAGGCCTTCCTCCTCGAGCTTCATCAGTGCCTCGCGAAGAGGAGTTCGGCTGACCCCGAGCATAACAGCCAATCTGCTCTCGGCGAGCTTTTCAGCCGGCCCCAGGCTGCCACTGACGATGAGGTCTTTGAGCTGCTCATAGGTGCGCTGCCGCAATGAGTCCGACCTCTTGGCGGACGAAGCCTTTTTGATGGGCAAAGGCTTTTCTCTCTTCTTTGCGGCTACAGCACGTTCCATCACTCAACCCTATCAAGTCGCCTGCCGGCAGTGCCTTTGGCCCCAGGAGGAGATGCAGTCCGCGGCAAAGGTTTCCACTACCAAAAGCAGGGTATTCTCGCCAATGCCCCTTCCGATGCTGCCGAACCTTTCTCGATCACATCCACCTAGACCATAATTCTGCCAAGCGATCCGCAACTCTGGCATGGAACAGGGGGTGCCGCGGCGGGCCAGGATCCAGCAGTACCCCAACATCGAAGCCAGGCTCACCATTCCCAACGCCTCCATGTTCTAGCCTGCTCCTCCGCCTCGCGCCCAACAGCACCAACTGATCGGCCTGGTTGATGTGGCGCATTCCATCTTTACACGTATTCCGAAGTGTATACAATCCGGTATTCGACAGCAGCAAAAGTGCCTTCGGTCTCGGCCCGACTAAGTTGCTGACCGCAGGGCACACTCAATTGGGACAGAGCCGCCAATGCGTAACTTCGAAGCCCCCGGTCGCTCTCTGGTGATGTCGACGCGCGGGATGGCCGCCACTTCCCATCCGGCCGCTACGTTAGCTGCGGTCAATGTTCTTCAAGCCGGTGGGAATGCCGTGGATGCAGCCGTGGCCGCATGTGCCGTGCAGTGTGTGGTCGAGCCGGGATCGACCGGGATCGGCGGCGACTGCTTTGCGCTTCTCGCCTTAGGCGGGACAGACAATATCATTGCGTATAACGGTGCGGGGAGGGCTCCGGCCGCTGCCAGCGCCGGATGGTATCGGGAGCAGGGCTATTCGGAAATCCCGCGCCAGTCGCCCCATGCTGTAACGATTCCCGGTGCAGTGGAGGCCTGGAGCAGACTGGTCCAGGATCATGGGACCCGCAGCCTGGCAGAACTCCTTCGCCCCGCCATTGAGCTTGCCCGGGACGGCTATGCCGTCAGCCCTCGGATGGCGCATGACTGGGCCAATCAGGAGAAACTGCTGCGCGGCGATCCGAATGCTGCGCGCATCTTTTTGCCAAATGAGCGGGTTCCAGCCGCCGGCACGGTGCATCACCAGCCAGAACTGGCTGACACGTTGGCCCAAATCGGCGAGCGTGGCCCAAGCGCCTTCTACGACGGGCCGATTGCGTCGGACATGGTCGAGTATCTCCAGAGCCTGGGCGGTCTGCACACCTTGGAAGACTTCAAGGCGGCACAAGGCAGCTACGTCACCCCCATCAAGGCACGGTTCCGTGACTATGAGGTCTATGAGTGCCCGCCAAGTGGGCAGGGCATCATTGCATTGATGATCCTCAACATCCTGTCGGGCTTCGAGGCTAAAGGCGACCCGCTCTCCGCCGATCGCCTTCACCTCGAGATCGAGGCAACCCGGCTCGCCTACTCCATTCGCAATGCCGTTCTGGCCGACCCAGAGAAGGCCGATGTACCCACGGACTGGCTCCTATCTGAAGAACTCGCTCAACAATTGCGCAGCCAAATCAAACTCGAACGCGCCATGGACACTCCGCCGTCGTTCATGCCGCCGAACCATCGGGATACCGTCTACATCACCGTGGTCGATAAGGATCGGAACGCGGTCAGTTTCATCAATTCGATTTTCCATCCTTTCGGGAGCGGGTTGGTAAGCCCCCGGACAGGTGTCCTCCTGCACAACCGCGGCCAGAGCTTCGTCTTGGACCCGGACCATCCGAACGCCATCGCGCCCCGCAAGCAACCTCTGCATACCATCATCCCAGGAATGCTCACGCGTGATGGCAAGGTCCAGATGCCGTTTGGCGTGATGGGCGGGCATTACCAGGCAATGGGACATGCGCACCTGCTGACCAAGGTGATCGACTACGGCCTTGATCTCCAGTCCGCCATCGCACTGCCGCGGATCTTCCCGAAACCCGGCACCGATCAGGTCGAGGCGGAAGGAACCCTCCCGCCCGACACGTGCGCGGAGCTCGAGCGACGCGGCTTCAAGCTGGTGCCGCCATCCTGGGCCATTGGCGGGGCCCAAGCTATCTGGATCGACTGGGACACCGGAGCCCTCATCGGAGGTTCCGACCACCGCAAGGACGGGTGTGCCCTCGGGTGGTAGCCGCGCGCGAACGCAAGCTGATTCTGGTGAAGCGAAAGGTTGCTGACAATGCCTGATACGAGCAAGCTAAGCCGATTGCGGGAGAAGTACGCGAACGCCGCCGGGAGCGACATCTTCGATCCCGAGTTCAAGCAAGTCGCTGACCTCGTATTCAAGGATGGCGACAAACGGCCGGCACCCTACGCAGGAATTCCCACCCTGCTGAAAGCGCCCTACCACCCTGACGCCGCAGACGATCCCCATTTTGGCGGCTTGAACGTGGCCCTGCTGGGTGTGCCGATGGACTTGGGCGTCACAAACCGCGCCGGCGCGCGGCTTGGACCACGGGCCGTCAGGGCAATCGAGCGCGTCGGACCTTACGAGCACGTGCTGCGGATGGTTCCGAGCAGTGAGTGCGCCATTGCCGACATCGGCGACGTGCCATTCCGGAGCCGGTTCGACCTGGCCTCGTGCCACGAGGACATCGAAGCCTTCATCGGCCGGATTGTGCAAGCAGGTGTGACACCGCTCTCGGTCGGCGGAGATCACTCGATCGGGCTGCCCATTCTGCGGGCTGTGGGCAAGGACCGACCGGTCGGGATGATCCACATCGATGCACATTGCGACACCGGGGGATCGTTCGAGGGCTGCAAGTTCCACCACGGGGGCCCCTTCCGCCAGGCGGTATTGGATGGTGTCCTCGACCCCGACCGGACCATCCAGATCGGCATCCGCGGCAACTCCGAGTACCTGTGGGAGTTTTCGTTCGATGCTGGCATGACGGTCATCCATGCCGAAGAGGTGGCCCAGATGGGCATCGAGGCCGTGATCCAGCGGGCGAGGGCGGTCGCTGGCGATGGTCCAACCTACATCTCCTTCGACATCGACAGTCTGGATCCGGCGTTCGCGCCGGGCACGGGAACTCCGGAGATTGGGGGGCTGTCCACGCTCGAGGCTCTGACCCTTCTGCGCGGTCTGATCGGGCTCGATATCATTGGCGGCGATGTTGTGGAGGTTGCACCCCAGTACGACCCCACCTCGAACACCGCCCATGCGGCAGCCCAGGTTCTGTTCGAACTCCTATGCCTTTCAACCCGCGCCATCAACTTGCGCCGAGATCAACGCTCGACGGCTACAGCCGCACCGCGAGTGGAACCATAACGACAAGCGGCACAACTAGAACGTTCATCCATTCAGAGGGATATTCAATGAAACGTCTTACAGCTCTTGCCGTGTTTGCCATTGCCGGAGTCGCAGCAAGCGCAGCGCAGGCCCAGGTGAAGCCTTCGACAGTCAAGATCGCAACCGAAGGTGCCTACGAGCCATGGAACTTCACGGGTCCCGGCGGGCAGCTGCAGGGCTTCGAAATCGACCTCGCCAATGATCTCTGCGCCCGCATGAAGGTGAAGTGCGAGATCGTCGCTCAGGACTGGGACGGTCTCATTCCGGCCCTCAACGCCCGCAAGTTTGACGCCATCATGGCTTCGATGATCGTCACCGAGAAGAGGCTGGCGGCTATGGACTTCAGCCGCCCTTATGCCTCGAGCTCAGCCGGCTTCATGGTGGCAAAGACCGGGCCTCTCGCCAGCCTCCCTGGTAAGGACGAGGTGATCGATCTGGAGGCGGATCCGGCAAAGGCCAAGGCAACATTGGATAAGCTGAAAACCACCCTGAAAGGCAAGACCATCGGTGTCCAGGGCTCCACGTCAAACGCAAATTTCCTGGACAAGTACTTCAAGGGCGACGTTGAGGTGCGCGAGTATAAAACGACGGAGCAGCACGACCTTGACCTCCAAGCTGGCCGCATTGATGCGATCGTGGCCCAGCAGACCTCGCTCAAGTCAACCCTGCAGAAGCCGCAGTATGCAACCTTTGAGCTCGCCGGGCCCGCGTTTACGGGAGATGTATTCGGGCGTGGCATCGCAGTTGGGCTGCGCAAGCAAGATCAGGAATTGAAGAAGATGTTTGATGAGGCCATCCAGGCCGCCGCCAAAGACGGAACCCTGAAGAAACTGTCGGAGAAATGGTTCAAGGCTGACGTAACACCCCAGACCTGACATCCGCGGGAAGGGGCCCGGGCCGACGTACTCAGGCCCGGCTCCTGCTCCCGTGTGGCCGCCTCAATGCGTCTATTGTGTTCTGTCAAGCCACAGGATCGTGCACGTTGCGTAGGATTGCCTGAATTCAAGAGCTGCGAAGTCCTTATGAATTGAGCGGGCGGGTTCTCGAACTGCAGCCTGCAACACTTATCGAAAGCAGGAAGTCACCCATGACCGTTCATCCAAATTCTCTTCATGCGCGCGACATCGCTCATGTCCTTCACCCATACACCAACGCCAAAACCCATGAGAGTGACGGGCCCATGGTCATTTCGCATGGCGAGGGCATCTACGTTTTTGATGACGAGGGTAACCGCTACATTGAGGCACTGAGTGGCCTATTCTGCGCATCCCTTGGCTTCAGCGAGGAGCGTCTCGTCGAGGCTGCAACGCAGCAGATGCGCAAGCTGCCCTTCTATCATACGTTCGGTCATAAATCGAATGAGCCGGTGGTTGAACTCGCTGAGAAGCTTCTCGCGCTGTCACCTGTCCCGATGTCGAAGGTGTTCTTTGCCAATTCCGGGTCGGAAGCCAACGACACGGCCATGAAGCTGGTCTGGTATTATCACAACGCAATCGGCAAGCCGAACAAGAAGAAGATTATCTCGCGGGTCAAAGCTTATCATGGTGTGACGATTGCATCAGCGAGTTTGACTGGATTGCCCAATAACCACCGCGATTTCGACCTGCCGATCGACAGGGTCATCCACACGGAATGCCCAGGGCTCTACCGGTTCGGCAAGGACGGGGAGACCGAGGAAGAGTTCGCAACCCGGTGCGCGCAGGCTCTGGAAGACCTGATTCAGCGCGAAGGCGCGGATACGATCGCCGCCTTCTTTGCTGAGCCTGTCATGGTTTCGGGCGGGTGTATTGTGCCGCCACGCACTTACTTCGACAAAATACAGGAGGTTCTGCGCAAGCATGACATCCTGCTCATTGCGGATGAAGTGATCTGTGGGTTCGGCCGTACTGGCAACATGTTCGGGTGTGAAACCTTTGGCCTCCAACCTGATATGATCACGATGGCTAAGCAGCTGTCAGCGGCCTACCAGCCGATTTCGGCATTGATGATCAATGACAAAGTCTACCGGGCGATTGTCGATGAAAGCGGCAAAATCGGAACGTTCGGCCATGGCTTTACCTATGGCGGGCATCCTGTTCCGGCGGCCGTGGCTCTCGAAACCCTAAAGATCTACGAAGAGCGCGACATCGTCGGGCACGTGCGCCGCATCGCCCCTCGTTTCCAGGCAGGACTGCGCAAGCTCGGGGAGCATCCACTTGTCGGCGAAGCCCGCGGCGTCGGATTGGTTGGCACGCTCGAGCTGGTCAAGGACAAGCGGACTAAAGAAACGTTTGACCCCGGGCTCGGCGTAGCTGTCTATGCTGGAAAGCGCGCGCAAGCGCACGGGATGATCACCAGAAGTATCGGAGATAACTTCAACCTGTGCCCACCGCTCATCATCAACGAGGCGCAAATCGACGAAATGATGGAGAAGGCGCAGCTCGCTCTTGACGATACGTTGCGTTGGGTCGAGGCGGGGCACCCCACAGCCTGATCCCTCAAAACGATTTTGTTGAGACACAGGCCAGTACCATGACAACAAATGCCGATCTCCTGTCTCGCCGCAATGCCGCTGTCGTGCGCGGCGTCGGCCATACAACCCCGCTTTCCGCCTCCCACGCCCGCAATGCCGAAGTGTGGGACGTCGAGGGCAAGCGCTATGTGGACTTTGCCGGTGGCATTGCGGTGGTCAACACGGGCCATTGCCATCCGAAGATCATCGCCGCAGTCCAGGAGCAAATGCAACACTTTACCCACACCTGCTTCCAGGTGGTGATGTACGAGACCTACATCGTTCTGGCCGAGCGCTTGAACGCTCTGGCGCCTATCCCCTGTCAGCTCAAGTCGGTGTTCTTCACCACAGGTGCCGAAGCCACCGAAAATGCGGTCAAGATTGCCCGAGCTGCAACCGGCCGCGCAGGTGTGATTGCCTTCACGGGCGGCTTTCACGGCCGCACCATTATGGCCTCGGCCCTCACCGGCAAGGTCGTACCCTATAAGAAAGGACTTGGACCGGCGATGCCAGAGGTCTGGCACATACCGTTTCCGACCGCACAGAATGGTGTCACTCCTGAAGACGCTTTGAGGTACCTTGACTTCATCTTCAAAGCCGATGCCGATCCTTCCCGGATTGCCGCCATCATCATCGAACCGGTGCAGGGCGAGGGAGGCTTCCATCAGGTGCCCGCCGCACTGATGAGCGCCTTGCGGCGCATATGTGACGAGCATGGCATTGTGCTCATTGCCGACGAGGTGCAGACGGGTTTTGGCCGGACCGGCAAGATGTTCGCCATGGAGCACTATGATGTGGCGCCAGACCTGATCTGCGTGGCCAAAAGTCTGGCCGGCGGCTTTCCCCTATCCGGCGTGATCGGCAAAGCGCCCATCATGGACGCAGCCGATCCAGGTGGTCTTGGCGGCACCTATGCAGGCAATCCGCTGGCCTGTGCCGCCGCCTTGGCAGTCCTCGATGTGTTCGAGGAGGAAAGCCTGCTGGAGCGTGCCGAGGCCATCGGCCATCGCCTGCGCGCCAGGCTGGAGCGGCTACAGGGGCGCAACGACCTGCCACCGATAGCCGATGTGCGCGGCCCGGGCGCCATGATTGCCTTTGACATCGTAAAGGATAGCGTCAGCCGCGATCCTGATGCGGCCGCCACAAAACGGGTGGTGCAGCGCGCTTACGAGAGTGGCCTGATCCTGCTGTCGTGCGGAACCAACGCCAACACAATCCGCATCCTTGTGCCGCTGACCGCAGAGGACACCGTCATCGATGAGGGGCTCGACATCTTGGAGCAGGCTCTCGCAGCCTGAAGCCGGTGATTATGTCGCGGCTTTTCCTACCTAGGTCGCAGGGTTTGCGCCAAGCGACCGTTTTGGGCAGTCCGGTACCCCCATTAGAGCGACCCACAAATCTTATGCGAAGCTCGGCGGGTCTGTGGGAGCAGTTCCGCCGAGCCTAGGTTTATGCGCTTGTCTCCAGCGCCCGTAC
>KI912061.1:29641-29842 GCA_000517005.1 Microvirga lupini | reverse complement strand
CTGACCAAACCCGGCAATGGATAAATCATCCATTGCCTTGCATGATCCCAACATTCCGACGCTACACCGACTCCTTAGGCAATTCCCCTAAATCCGAACCTGTGAACCAGGAAGGTCCGTTCATGGCATGTTCCGGAAGTATGCCAAGTTTCTGTAAAGGTGCGAAAAGCGGACGTTCATATGGTCTGCCCAACGTCTCAG
>KI912061.1:26594-29541 GCA_000517005.1 Microvirga lupini | reverse complement strand
AGAGAAGGCGTATTAGCGATCGTTACGACCTCTGGAGCATCTGCACGGGAGCTGGTCTTATCGGGCGCACCCCGTCTGGCATTCCGTCCGCCAGAGTGCGCCGATCCTGCTCAGGCCGCCTGCTATAGCATCGGACCCAAAAGTGGACCCACTTTTGGGCCATTCAGTTCTTTGACCCTGAGCCGACCTTCCGCTCGGCACTGGCAGTGGCGGATCTTGTGCCGCTTTCCCGTCAGGCAGAGAAGGCGTATTAGCGATCGTTACGACCTCTGGAGCATCTGCACGGGAGCTGGTCTTATCGGGCGCACCCCGTCTGGCATTCCGTCCGCCAGAGTGCGCCGATCCTGCTCAGGCCGCCTGCTATAGCATCGGACCCAAAAGTGGACCCACTTTTGGGCCATTCAGTTCTCATTCTTTATGCTGGCGCATGGCTTAGTGCAGAAAACCGGGTCCACACGATGCGCTAGTCAGCGCGCAGCTTTGACCGGGACTTCTTCCGCGGTGTCTGCCACGCAGCCAATAATATGCGCACGATTGCTTCTGCGTTTGGGATCAGTTCGAAGTCAGGCATGCCACGCGCCCATTGCACAATCAGACCTCCTATGACGGCATTGAGGGCGACAGTAGCAGACGCGGGCGTCCAAGGCGGAGCCAGTTCGCCCTTCCGGGATGCAACGTCGAAGATATGGCGAAGGGATGCCCTGAATTCCTTCTGAAAGACATCTCCGCTGTTCGCCTCGGCAGTCAGATCGAGGTGCAACAATACTCGCAGCAATCCGCGTTGGCGCGGATCGGCCTGCAATCGAGCAAGCGTGCATGAGATCGCATCGGCGAGGGCATCTATTGGGGCTACGTCCCCGTTGCCGCCAAGCTGATCAGACAATTCCTGGACAGGCACCCGCATCTGGTCACGAATTGCGAAAAGCAGGCCCTGCTTGTTCTGGAAATGCCAATGGACTGCGCCACGAGTGATACCAGCCGCGGCAGCGATCTCGTCCAATGAGACCCCTTCATAGCCATGGTCGAGAAACAGTGTTTCTGCCGCCTGGAGAATAGTTCGCCGTGTTTCCTCAGCCTGTTGTCTTGTTCGCCTCACGGAATTCCTCGAATTGCGGCATAAACACTATACAAACGTACGGTATGTATATATAGAGCCGTTCCGGCAACGCGCAAGCCTGCTCTGAGCATCTGAAGTCTTCGTTGGGAAGCCAGCTTTGAACGCATCGCTCCATCCTGCTGCACTCCACCATTTGCCGCCATTCATTACCGCTCCCGGCGATACGGACATTCTCATGGTGGGAATGGCCGTGCTCCTAATCGTAGCCGTGTTGGCCGTAGGTAACCTGTTCTTTCTATTGCACACGCTCCCTGAACGCATGGCGCACAAATCCGAGAAATTGCAGTCCGAGATCGTCGCCGTGCTGTGCCTATTATCACTCTTCACGAACGTGCATCTTTTCTGGGTGGTGGGCCTGCTGCTTGCACTGGTTGATCTGCCCGATTTCAGAACGCCCCTCGGCAAGATTGCGGGATCGCTCGAGAAGATCGCCGGCCCCAAGCCGACCAAAAAAGCGCCGCACGAAACCACCGCCGGCGCCGCGCCGGACGAGGGTGCGAGCAATCAGTCGGATAAACCGATGGGTCTTTCCGGGGGTGAGCGGAAGGAGATGATCGATGCTTGAGCTTCTTCTCTGCTCGTTGCTGACGATCCTGCCCGACTATCTCTACCGCCGCTACGGCCAGGGCAAGCAGATCGGCCGGGAGATCACGCTCTACTCGGTGTGGTACGAGCTGCGCTGGGGCATCACAACCTGCCTGATGCTGACCGTGGGGCTGATCACGGTGATCTTCTACAATCATCCCACCACGAGCAGCGCTACCCTGTTTTACCGATCGGTCCCGATCGTGTCCGAAATCAATGGGCGCGTCGCCGAAGTTTACGTGAACGGCGTGAGCGGCGAGGTGAACCAGGGAGCGCCGATCTTCCGGCTCGACAGCTCGAGGCAGGAGGCAGCCGCGGAAGCAGCAAGGCGCAAGATCGCCGAAGTCGAAGCCGCGCTGGTCGTGGCGCAGTCCGAGGTCGCCGCCGCCGAGGGCCGAATCCAGGAGGCTCGGAGCGCCTACCAACAGGCCAGGGATGAACTGGCGACCAAACAGGAGCTCTATCGCCGCAACCCTGGCGCCGTCGCCACGCGGGACATAGAGCGGCTCCAAGTGGACGTGCGGGGGCGACAGGGCATGATCGATGCCGCTACGGCCGCCAAGCAGGCCGCCGAAGCGCAGATCTCCACGCTCCTCCCGGCGCAGAAGGCCAGCGCCGAAGCCGCCCTGGCACAGGCCGAGGCGGAGTTGGCAAAGTCCGTCATCCGGGCTGGCGTGAACGGGCGCGTCGAGCAGTTCACGTTGCGGGTCGGTGACGTCGTCAATCCGTTCATGCGGCCGGCCGGAGTGCTGATCCCGGATGGCGCCGGGCGCCAGGCCCTGGTGGCGGGCTTCGGGCAGATCGAGGCGCAGGTCATGAAGATCGGCATGGTGGCCGAGGCCACCTGTCTGTCGAAGCCCTGGACGGTGATCCCGATGGTGGTGACGGGAGTGCAGGACTACATCGCGGCCGGCCAGTTCCGCGGCGGCGAGCAACTGGTCGACCCGCAGCAGGTGCAGCGGCCGGGGACCATCCTGGTCTATCTCGAGCCCCTCTACGAGGGTGGGCTTGAAGGAGTCACGCCCGGCAGCTCCTGCACCGCCAACGCCTACACCAGCAACCACGACCGGATCGCGTCGGGCGAGGTCGGCGCCGCCAAGGGACTGGTCCTCCACGCGGTCGATGCCGTCGGGATCGTGCATGCCGCCATCCTGCGGATCCAGGCACTGGTGCTGCCGATCAAGCTCCTTGTGTTCAGTGGGCACTGACCCGGGTGGGAGAACGCGCCATGGAGCGGATCGGCAC
>KI912061.1:25636-26494 GCA_000517005.1 Microvirga lupini | reverse complement strand
AGTCAGCCGCACATCGGCCTTAATCTTTTATTCACCTATGTTAAGTTTTGCGGACCAAAGTCTGCGTGTTCGGCCTCGATCCCGCCCCCACATCCGCGCAGCCGGCCTCAATCCCCGCCTGTTCGAGGATAGTACCAACGTCGTTCCGTTCCCTGCCTTGGCCCGGTTGTACGCCCTGTGCGTGGCGCGCACGCGCTGCCCGCACTTCGGGCTGTTGGTCGGCCAGCGTGCCACGATCCTGTCCATGGATCTGGTCGGACGCCTGATGCAGCACTCGGAGACCGTCGGCGAGGCCCTGGAAGGGTTCGTCTCCAACCTGAGTGTCCAGGATCGTGCCGTGGTCGCCTCGCTGACGGTCAGCGACGACCTAGCCTTGCTCACCTATGCTGTCTATCAGCCGCAAATCGAGAGTGCGGAGCAGGTCACCGATGCGGCCCTAGCCGTTACGGGGAACGTGCTACGAGCCCTGTGCGGCGCCGACTGGCACCCTGCCGAGGTGCTCGTGCCCCGCGTGACGCCAGCCGATCCTGAACCTTATCGACGCCATTTCCGGGCTCCGGTCCGGTTCAACCAGGAGAGCGCCAGCTTCGTATTCCCGGCCGATGACCTGAAACGCAGGGTGGTGGGCGCCGATCCTCTGTTGCGGATGATGCTGGAAGACCGCCTGCGGCAATTGAGGGCAGACGCGGATGCCGACTTCTTGGACGAGATCCGGCGGCTGCTGCGCACGCGGCTGATGGGTGCCCGCTGCTCGGCCGTGGACATCGCCGAGCTGCTGGCGATGCACCGCCGCACGCTGAGCCGCCGCCTCAAGGGCAGCGGCATGGGCTACCGGGCGATCACGAATGAGATCCGCTT
>KI912061.1:24913-25536 GCA_000517005.1 Microvirga lupini | reverse complement strand
CCCTCCTGAAGGAGGCGGAAATCGAGGCGGAGCGCACCGCGGGATGGGTCCGGATCGTGCTCGCGGCCGTCCTGGGCGCAAGCCTGCTGGTGTCCGGTCGCATGGCCGCCGCAGCCGGGGATGCGGAATTCTGGGCACGCCTCGGCCTGGGGGCGCTCGCCATCGGTGCCCTCCTTGTGCTCGGCATCGTGTCGCTCGTCCTCGTGCGGACCGGGGCCTACGTCCCCTGGATGGCACCCACCCTGACGGCAGGTGACACGGTCATCGTCGTGCTGACCGTCGCCGCAACGCTCCACGACAACCAGCTCGGAGTAAACTGGATCGTGATCGCCCCGGCCTTGTGGGCCACCCCGCTCATCCTGGCCGTCGGGGCGCTGCGATACCGTCCGGGCGTCCAGCTCTGGGCCACGGGCGTCATGATCGCTGGACTGGGCCTCGTCTTCGTCGCATTCCACGGCAGCATCTTCCTGCCGCCTGGCGACGCAGCGGCATTCGCGGCGGACCCCGCGGCCTCGGACCTCCTGTCGCTGCCGTCCAACCTGGTCCGCGCCGTCATGCTGGCGCTCACGGGCGCGACGACCGCCCTGGTCATGCTGCGGGCCCGCCGCCTGCTCCATCGCGCC
>KI912061.1:24603-24813 GCA_000517005.1 Microvirga lupini | reverse complement strand
GGATCCGACGCGGCTGTCGGTCTTCATCTCCTCCTTCCGCCGCCGGGTCATGCAGGCGGCGCAAACCCATGGCGGGGTGGTCGACAAGTTCATGGGGGACGGAGCGCTCCTGATCTTCGGCGTCCCGCAGCCGGAGCCCGATGATGCCCGGCGCGCCATCCTGTGCGCCCGGGAGATCATCCGGCTCGTCGCGCGCTGGAATGCCAAGCG
>KI912061.1:24133-24503 GCA_000517005.1 Microvirga lupini | reverse complement strand
GGGAACAGCTTTCTGCGGCGTGTTGGGTGCATCGGGGCGATTGGAGTTCACGGTGTTGGGCGATGTGGTCAACGTCGCGGCTCGGATCGAACAGGCGACCAAGCGGTTTGGCGTGCCGTTGCTGGCCTCCGACGCAACCATCGCACGAGCTGGCGCGATCAGCGAATGGCGCGAGGTCAGCCGGGAAGCCCCGAGAGGCAGGTCCGGGGAAATCCTGATCCTTGCGCCGTCCGATCAGGCCGAAGCACGGGGTCACGGCGACTGACCCGTCGATTACCCGCTTCGTCACGCATGGCTCGGCTGGGCTGAACTCGCTAGCTAAGCGCAATCGCGTTCGGCAGGTTGGTACGGTCGACTGACGCAAGAACCA
>KI912061.1:11679-24033 GCA_000517005.1 Microvirga lupini | reverse complement strand
GGACACCGACCGCGTGGCGGACCCACGGTCACGACAATGATTGGCGCTCGTTCTGACCTCAGCCTATGCCAAGGCACCCGAGGCCCATCACGGGGGTGCCTTTCCCAAGGCTGCACGATCCGGCTTCCAAAGCCATCCAGAAATCTGGATCAACATCGTTAATTAGTTCGACGGGGCGGGAGGTAAGGCCATAGTAAACCTCAACACCCTCACACCAGCCGAGCGCGCACGGCAGCTCGGTCACCCTGAAGGCGAGGTCGGCTTGGCCATCGCCGATGGGGATGAACCTCACGAACCGTGGCGTCAATTTGGCAGTCTTACGTCGGCTCGGCCTTGAGCCATAACTGGCGCATCGCAGCAGAGGAATTCCTCGTTCTCAATGAGAACTGACGGGTGCCCCACCCATTGAGGCCCGGCAACGGGTCTTTCCAATGTTCGAGACCCAAGTAGGGAATGGAGCCGGAGACTACCCGACGGGCAGGATCAAGTCTGGTGGCTTTTGCTACCGAGTGCCGGATGGCTCACAGCCACGGATCGGGCGGAGGCGATATCATGAACGCTGCCGTCCTGTCGGCGGAGGTCTGAAAATGGCACTCCCCGGACCAAAGACCTTGGTCCGCTTTGGTGCTTGAGAGCTGACGTTCGTTGAGCGGCCGGAATGTGAAAGTTTGACCCAGCCTGTGTCAAAACGCGAACGGGTCCGATCTCGACGAATTATTTGTACAACAGCAACCCCATATGCCGTGGAATCTCCGGTCCAATTGGCCTCGCAAGACATAGAATTGCTCCAGCGGGCGACACGTAAGAGTTTTTACACAGCCAAGACCCTTTGCGGACCTTCGTTCGGTTTAATCTGAACAGCGCGCGGCCAGCACGCCAACAGCCTTTGATGCCGGTCAGCTCAGCTTAAGGCGGCGGCAAGCCGCAATTTTTCAGAGACGCAGTCTCAGGGCGCGGTTACAATGCGATTTCGGGGGGAGCACCGAGCCGGGACGGACTATTGCCATGCGCTGCGCCGCTTGCGATGCAGACAATCCGGGCTCAGCCAAGTTCTGCGAGGCCTGCGGCGCGAGTTTGGGCCGGCCGTGCCCCCGCTGCGGTCACGACAACCGCCCGAACAGCCGCTTCTGCACCGAATGCGGCGGACGATTAGCTGGGCCGACGCCGGCGGCCGATCGTGAGGTGGCGTCGCGTGCGCTCGCGCCGGCGACCTATACGCCCCCACACCTAGCCGAGAAGATCCTCGCGTCCCGGAATGCGGTCGAGGGCGAGCGCAAGCAGGTGACGGTGCTGTTCGCCGATATCAAGGGTTCGACCGAACTCATTCAGGCACTGGACGTCGAGGACGCTCGACGGCTTCTCGATGGCGCGGTCCAGGTGATGATGAATGCCGTGCATCGCTACGAAGGCACGGTGAGCAAGGCGTCGGGCGATGGGATCATGGCCCTGTTCGGTGCGCCGATCGCTCACGAGGACCACGCGGTTCGTGCCTGCTACGCCGCTGTGGCGCTTCAGGACGGGATGCGCCGCTACGCGGAACAGGCGCGGCGGACCCACGGGGCACTGGTCGAGGCGCGGGTTGGGCTCAACAGCGGCGAGGTGGTCGTGCGCTTGATCAGCGACGATCTGCACATGGACTATACGGCCATGGGCCGGACCGTTCATCTCGCCTCCCGCCTCGAGCAGCTGGCGCGCGAGAGCACCTGCCTTCTCACCGCCGAAACGCTCAGGTTGGCAGAGGGCTACGTGCAGGTCCGCGCGGTCGGGCCGGTCGCGATCAAGGGGCTGGAGGGACCCATCGAGCTGTTCGAACTCGTGGGAGCCGGCGCAGCACGGACGCGCCTCCAGGCCATGGCGGCGCGCGGCCTGACGCGCTTCGTCGGACGAGAGGCCGAGCTGGCCGCGATCCACCATGCCCTCGAACGAACCCGAGTCGGCCACGGCCAACTTGTGGCCTTGGTGGGTGAGCCCGGCGTCGGCAAGTCACGACTGGTCTGGGAGGTCACGCACTCGGACCGCACCCAGGGTTGGCTGGTGCTGGAGAGCGGCTCGGTCTCCTACGGAAGAGCGACATCCTGGCTGCCAGTGATCGATCTGCTCAAGACCTATTGCGCGATTGGACCGCGCGACGATGCACGCGCGATCCGCGAGAAGCTCACCAGCAAACTGCTCGCACAGGATCGCGAATTGGAGCCAAACCTGCCGGCCCTTCTGTCGCTGCTGGATGTGCCGGTCGAGGAACAGGCTTGGCAGACCCTCGACCCGCCGAAGCGCCGCAGGCAGATTCTCGACGCCCTCAAACGCTGGATGCTGCACGAGAGCGGTACACAGCCGCTGCTGCTGGTATTTGAGGATCTGCATTGGATCGACTCGGAGACTCAGACCCTGATCGACGGCCTTGTCGGAAGCCTCGCGACGGCCCGTATCCTCCTGTTCGTCACCTACCGCCCCGAATACGTGCACGCCTGGGGAAGCAAGAGCTACTACGCGCAGGTGCGGATCGACCCACTTCCGGAGGACGGCGCCGAGGCCTTGCTGGATGCGCTGTTGGGGACGGGGGGTGCGGAGGGCGAGCGCCCGGCCTCTCCCCTGCGCGACCTGAAACGGCTCCTGATTGAGCGCACCGAGGGCAATCCCTTTTTCCTTGAGGAAAGCGTCCGTACCCTGGCCGAAACCGGCGCTCTCGTCGGTGCACGAGGCGCCTATCGGCTGGTTGCAGACATCGCCGGCATTCGTGTACCGGCGACGGTTCAAGCCGTCTTGGCGGCCCGCATCGACCGGCTTCCCGCGGACGAGAAGCGGCTGCTCCAGACCAGCGCGGTGATCGGCAAGGACGTGCCCTTTGCGCTCTTGCGGGCGATCACCGCCGAGACACTTGGCACGCCGACGCACGATTCGTTCGCGGAGGACGACCTGCGAGTCGGCCTGGCCCATCTGCAGGCGGCGGAATTCCTCTACGAGGCGACCTTGTTCCCGGTGCTGGAATACACCTTCAAGCACGCCCTGACGCATGAGGTCGCATACGGCAGTCTCCTGCAAGAGCGCCGCAAGGCGCTGCACGCCCGCACCGTTGTCGCCATCGAGATGCTCTATGCCGAGCGCCTAGCCGAGCACGTCGAGCGCCTGGCCCACCACTCACAGCGGGGAGAGTGCTGGGATAAGGCGGTTAGCTACTTTCGTCAGGCCGGACACAAAGCCGTGGCCCGCTCAGCGAATCGAGAGGCAGTGGTCTTCTTCGAGCATGCCCTCGTAGCCCTTGAGCACTTGCCAGAAACGCGTGACACACTGGAGCAGGGCATCGATCTGCGGCTTGACCTCCGACAGCCGCTCTTTCCGCTCGGGGAGTTTGAGCAGATCGAAGGGCACCTTCGTCAAGCCAAGGCCATCGCCGAGACACTGAACGACCAGCGCCGGCTCGCCCGTACTCTGTGCTGGCTGGCGTATTCCTACGGCTTCATGCTCGGCGACTACGAGCGAGCTATCCCAACCGCGGAGCGCGCCCTAGCCATCGGCCACGCGCTAGAAGACCTCCCGCTCAACGTCTTAGCAACGTTCTACCTGGCCTATACGCACTGGCAGCGGGGTGACTATCGCCAGGCGATCGATGGGTTCAAGTGGACCGTGCTCAACCTCCAAAGCGAGCAGATCCACGAGCGCTTCGGAATGGCCGGCTATCCGGCAGTGCTCGCTCGCGGCTTGTTGGCCTGGTGCCTGGGCGACGTCGGTGAATTCGCAGAAGGGCGGGCCCACGCGGAAGAGGCGATCCGTCTAGCCGAGGTGCTTGGCCAGCCCTTTAGCCAAGCCGCCTTGAGAGCGTGGCTCGGCCATTTCTATATTGCACAGGGCGATCAGCGCACCGCGATCTCGCTGCTCGAGCAGTGTTGCGCACTCGCCGAGCGATGGGACCTTCCGCGCCAAGGCTCCTTTGCCGCCTCCCTGCTCGGCCTCGCCCATGCCCTGAATGGCCGCCCCGCCGAAGCCGTACCGTTCTTGGAACAAGCAGCAGCACAGCTTAAACGGGCGACGGAAGGTTCCGATGATCGCCTAGCCATACCGATCTGTGAAGGTTTTCTGCTGGTCGGCCAGCTCGAGGAAGCGATCCGGCTTGCTGACCGCGTTCTCAACGGCTCCCGACAGCGTAAGGAACGCGGTTACGAGGCACAGGCGCTCCGGCTTCTCGGCGACATCGCCGCGCGCCCTGATCCCCCCGATGCCGACAAAGCCGAATCCCATTACCGCGAGGCGCGGACATTGGCTAAGGAACTTGAGATGCGGCCGCTCCAGGCCCATTGCCATCTCGGCCTCGGCAAACTCCACCGGCGGACGGGACGAGCGCACGAGGCGCGCGTTGAACTGTCTGCTGCCGTCGCCACGCTGCGCGCCATGGAGATGACACACTGGCTGCCGGAGGCGGAAGCCGAGCTGTCGCGCGCGTTGGCGTGACCGGCGGCGAACCAAATTGGGTGATCGCAACGGCTCGGTTCAAGGGAGGCTTGGCGCCCACATCGCGATCCATGCGCCTGCCAGCCGACCCGCGTCACACTGCGCTCACTCGGAGGGCTTCGCGGCTCAACCTCAAACGTCCCCTATGACGGGACTCGGCAGCTTCCGAAGGTCGCCTAATGGCACTCCTGAGACGTAAGAGCTTGGTCTGCTTCGGAACCTGAGAGCCGACGTTCGTTGGACGGCCGAGAGGTGAAAGTTTGACCCATTGCAGTTCTTCGCGACACCAGCGCAATCTTGCCAGCTTGGGTGGTGATCAGGCTTGCGATCGGTCCGCTGTCGATAAACCTCGCCGTCCATGAGCGCCGTGCGGCACTGCAACCATCGGGATCGCACCCACCCTCTTCACCTGCGCTTTAACACGGCGAAGAACGTTATCACACCATTGCCATTGCTACTCAAGGGAGACGCTCCTTTTCAGGTCCTCGTCTCTGTGATAAATTGTTTCAGTTGACGAGGCTCTTTGAGCGTCTGCAGAGGGAAAGTCGCCTCTCGTTCTTGGTCGTCATTCTCGGGCCGGCTCTTCCGGTATTCGGTCATCTGGGGTCACCAACCTGCTACATGGCGCTCAAAGGATACTGTTAACCCTCGGGTCAAGCGACTTGCCATAGCTAGCCGGCTGAGAATCGCCGCTGAAGCAGGCCAGCGGCTCTAGGTGAGTGCAATCTAATCTAGGTGAGTGCAATCTAAGTTGAGAGTTTGACCAGCCTGATCCGAACCTAACCGGAGGAGGCCCAGATGCAGAGCATCCAAACTCGTCGCCACTTCCTCGCCGGTCTCGCGACAGCAGGAGTTGCCACACTGGCTAGCGCTCGAGGCGTCTCTTCCCAGGAGGCTCCGCTCGAAACGTCCACTGTCCGCTTCTCGAGGTCTCCTGGGATCTGCATTGCGCCACAATATGTCGCTGAGGAGTTGATCCGGGCCGAGGGATTGACCGACTTTCGGTATGTCGACCAACAAGCCGGCCTTGCCTCGATCGCGATGCTGGCCCGTGGTGATATTGATTTTGCGCTCGATTTCGCGACAGCACTTACCATTCCGATCGACCAAGGAGCGCCGATCAAGGTGCTCGCCGGTGTGCATGTCGGCTGTTACGAGCTGTTCGCGCACGAAGGCATCAACAGTGTCATGGACCTGAAAGGCAAAACCGTCGGCGCGGGACATGCTCTGGGCTCGGATCCACATGTCTTCGTCACCGCAATGGCCACCCATGTTGGACTCGACCCACTCAAGGACATCAATTGGGTGACCAGTGACGTCAAGTCCATGGACCTGTTCGTGCAGCACAAGATCGACGCCTTCCTGGGCTTCCCGCCCGAACCGCAGGAGCTGCGGGCCCGCAAGATCGGCCATGTCATCGTCAACAGCATTCTGGACCGTCCCTGGTCGCAGTACTACTGCTGCATGCTGGCCACCAACGCTGCCTACGCGGCGAAATATCCCGCCGCCACCAAGCGGGTTGTGCGCGCCATCCTCAAGGCCAACGACATCTGCGTCTCGAATCCCGAGCGGGTGGCCCGCCTTTTGGTCGATGGCGGTTATACCCAGCAATATGACCCCGCTCTTCAGGCGCTCACAGAAATCTCCTACGCGAAATGGCGCGACCACGACCCGGAAGATACGATGCGATTCTTCTCGCTGCGCCTCCGCGAGGCTGACATGATCAAATCGAGCCCACAGAAGATCATTGCAAGCGGCACGGACTGGCGCTTTCTCAATGAGATCAAGCGCGAGTTGAAGACATGAGCGGGCGGCTCACATCCACTCTATTGCTCGCGCTGCTGGCCTGGCCGGCGCATGCCCATGACGCGCCGCACAGCCAGCGTCTGCCGATCATACGGACGGCGCCGGACTTCACGCTGACATCGCAGGACGGAATGCGCGTGTCGCTCCGCGACTACCGCGGCAGGGTGGTGGCTGTCACTTTCATCTTTGCGTCCTGCACGGACACCTGTCCGCTGCTGACCGACACCATGGCGCGCGTGCAGGACAAGCTCGGTTCCACATTCGGATCTAAGATCGCCTTCGTGTCGATCACCGTTGACCCCGATCGCGACACACCGGAAGTGCTGAGGCAATATGCGCAGAATTTCGGCGCCGACTTGAAAGGCTGGGCATTTCTGACTGGCGAACCCGCCGCCGTTCGTGACGTCGGACGAAAGTATGGCGTCTTCGCGAAGAAGACCGCGTCCGGCGATGTTGATCACACCTTCCTGACGTCGCTTATCGACCGTGAGGGACGCTTGCGAGTGCAGTATCTGGGTGTCCGGTTCGACCTGGAGGAGTTCCGCGGTGATCTTCTCAAGCTCCTCGATGAGGCCGAGTAACATCAGGAACTGGCTGGTCGGCCGGGTCGCCCGACTGCCGGCGCGTGTTCAGACGAAGCTGCTGGCCGCGTTTCTCTCCATCGTTGGGCTCCTCATCGTGCTCGGCGCGGTGGGGTTGCAGGTGCTTAGCGGAGTCAATGATCAAACCAATGTGCTGATCCGGCAGCAGCGCAAGATCGCGGCCTATCACCAAGTCCAGCATGATACCACCAGTCAGCTCTATAGCATCTCGACCGCACTCCTGTTGCAGGAAAACCGGATGCTCGATGCAGCGCTCCGTCAGCTCAGGCAGTTCGGGTACGATCTCGATCGCATGGAATTCATTGCCCGGGACGAGGCTGAGCTTCTTGCTCAAGTTCGCCAGGACTATGACCGCCTGACGGCTGCAGTGACACGGGTGGTGAGCCTCATCCGCACCGGCCAGACGGATGAAGCGCGGACAACGCAACTGGCGCAGATCATGCCGCTAGCGGATCGTCTGGAACGGCTGACGAACCAGCTCGTCAACATCGCCGAGGCCGACATGGTGGGCGCAATCGAGACAACCGAGCGGGCCTACGCCACCTCCCGGGCCATCGTGATCTCGTTTGCCGTCGGCAGCATCCTGCTGGCACTCGGCCTTGGTTACATCATCTCATGGTCGCTGATCGAGCCGGTCAAGGAGATTGAGACCCATCTCAGCCAGATCGCGGCCGGCGACTTTGCCCAGAAGGTCACGATCGCCAATCGGGACGAGCTCGGCATGCTCGCTCAGAACGTCAATCGGACATCCGAGCAGCTCGGGCAGCTTTACCGGCAGATCGAGGCACGCACGCACGAGCTCACCGAGGCCCTGACCTACCAGACCGCCACGGGTGAGGTGCTCAAGGCCATCAGCCGCTCGACGCTTCACTTGCAGCCTGTGCTCGACACGTTACTGGAGACCGCCGCCCGGCTATGCCGGGCCAACCGGGCCCTCCTGTTCCGCTTGGACAATGGACTTTACCGGCTCCGGGCCTCGTACTGCTTCTCTGACGAGTTCAAGCAGTTTCTCGAGAACAATCCCATCAGTCCGGATGCGACCGGCACCATTGTCGGGCGCACTACCAAGGAGCGTCGCGTGCTCCACTATGAGGATATCGCGACGGATGACCGTTATCTGTGGAAGGAAGCCGAGGCTTTTGGAGGCTTCCGCACCGTGCTCGGTGTGCCCCTACTGCGGAATGGGGAACCGATTGGCGCAATCGTGCTCTCTCGTCCCTATGTCGAACCCTTCACCGACAAACAGATCGATCTGATCACGGTCTTTGCCGATCAGGCGGTGATCGCCATTGAGAACGCCCGCCTCGTCAGAGAGCTGAAGGAGCAGTCTGCGGTACTGACCGCCTCGGTCGACGAACTCAAGGCTCTCGCTGAGACCGGTCAGGCCGTCAGCGGCACCCTCGACCTGCCCCAGGTCCTTGATCTGGTCTCCAGTAGGGCGATGGCACTGGGCCAGGCGGATGCCTGTGGGCTGTTCCGGTACGATCGAACCAACCGCGCCTTCGTGCTGTGGCGGGCGAGCGGTCTCGACGAGGCCTTTTCGGAGCGGATTCGCCACATCCGGATCCTCGAGGCCGAGACGGTCATGGGAAATGCGATCCGGCAGCATGTTCCGGTCGCCGTCAGCGACATCACGGAACTGCCGAACTGGCCGCTGCGCGATGCCGCTGTCGGGGCTGGCATCCGGAGCGTTCTGGTCGTGCCGCTCGTACGGGCCGAACGGGTCTTCGGAACGCTCGTGCTGATGCGGCGGGAGCAAGCAGAGTTCGCCAGGCGGACCGTCGACCTAATGCAGACCTTCGCGAACCAGTCGGTGCTCGCCATCCAGAACGCACGTCTCTTCCGCGAGATCGAGGACAAGGGCCGTCAACTCGAGATTGCCAGCCAGCACAAGTCGCAGTTCCTGGCCAACATGAGCCACGAGCTGCGCACGCCTCTGAATGCGGTCCTCGGCTACACGGAGATGCTGCTCGATGGCGTCTACGGCGAGGTGACCGGCGAAGCTCATGAGATCCTGGAGTACATCCAGGCGAATGGACAGCACCTGCTGGCGCTCATCAACGACGTGCTAGACCTGTCGAAGATCGAGGCCGGGCAGCTTAAGCTGGCGCTTGATGATTATGCCATACAGAGCGTGGTCGAGGCCGTCGTCTCGGCCGCCCAGCCGCTGGCTCAGGCCAAGGGCCTTGTGCTTCAGGTGAGTGTCGCAGAGGATCTTCCACTCGGGCGGGGTGATGAACGGCGGCTGACCCAGGTTCTCCTCAACCTCGTCGGAAACGCCATCAAGTTCACCGACGCGGGCTCGGTCGCGATCACCGCAACGGCAGTCGGCGACCTGCTGGAGCTAGATGTGACTGACACCGGCCCGGGGATCGCCCCGGCAGATCAGGAGCGGATCTTCGACGCCTTTCAGCAGGTCGATAACTCCTCGACCCGGGAAAAAGGCGGCACCGGTCTGGGGCTCGCGATCTCAAAGCGCATTGTCCAGATGCATGGCGGCACGATCTCTGTGGTGTCCACCCCGGGGCAGGGCTCCACCTTCCGGATCAGGATCCCGCTCCAGGCGGGCGAAGTGATGGAGGCGGCGTGATGAAGCGCATCCTGGTGGTGGAGGACACCTGGCACAATCGAAAGATGCTGCGCGATCTGCTCACGCGGGCAGGCTTCGAGGTGCTGGAGGCGGGCAATGGCGAGGAAGGCATCGCCCAGGCCGAACGACACCGGCCCGACCTGATCCTGATGGACATCCAGTTGCCGTTGGTGGACGGCTACGACGCGACCCGGCGCATCAAGGCCAATCCGGCTCTGCACCACATTCCGATCATCGCCGTCACTTCCTATGCTCTCGCGGGCGACGAGGCGAAGACGCGTGAGGCCGGCTGCGATGGGTATGTCGCCAAGCCGTTCAGCCCACGCAATCTGCTGGCGAAGGTCCAGGAGTATCTCGCATGAAGTGGACACACGGCCATGCGTGACGTGCCCCTGATCCTCGCCGTCGATGATACGCCGCAGAACCTCGACTTGATCGCGCGCCGGCTCAGGAGCCAAGGCTATGACGTCGCGACGGCCGGCGATGGGGAGGAGGCGCTCACCCGGGTGGCGGAGCTTGAACCCGATCTGATCCTTCTAGATATCATGATGCCCAGGCTCGACGGGATCGAAACGGTTCGGCGACTGAAGGCCGACGCCGCGCACCGGCATATCCCCGTCATCCTCGTCACCGCCAAGACGGACCCGCGGGACGTGGTTGAAGGCCTCGACGCCGGTGGCGATGACTACCTAACCAAGCCCATCGACCATGCCGCGTTGCTGGCGCGGGTCCGGTCCATGCTGCGGATCAAGGCGCTGCACGATACCGTCCAAGACCAGGCCCGGGAATTGGCCGCCTGGAACCAGCTTCTGGAGCGACGTGTCGCCGAGCAGGTTGAGCAGATCGGGCGGATGGAGCGCCTGCGCCGGTTCTTGCCACCGCAAGTGGCAGATCTCGTCGTTGCAGGACAGGGAGGCCCTGATCCTTTGGAGAGCCACCGGCGTGATGTTACGGTCGTGTTCGGGGATCTGCGGGGCTTTACGGGGTTTGCCGAGACGGCGGAGCCGGAAGAGGTGATTGCCGTTCTCCGAGAGTATCACAATGCGGTCGGGCAACTCGTGCTGCAGTTCGAAGGAACCTTGGAGCGTTTTGTGGGAGACGGCGTGCTGGTATTGTTCAACGATCCGCTCCCACAGCAGGATCATGCGGAGCGCGCGGTGAGGCTGTCGCTCCAGATGCGCGAGCGCATTCGCGCCCTGGCCGAGGGCTGGCGGAAACGAGGGCATAACCTTGGCTTCGGCGTTGGCGTGGCCAGAGGAGACGCAACCCTGGGCAGTGTCGGCTTCGAGCATCGGCAGGAATACTCGGTCATCGGCACGGTTCCCAACCTCGCAAGCCGATTATGCGGCGAGGCGAAGCCGGGCCAAATCCTGCTGAGTCAGAAGGTTCTCTCTTCTGTTCACGGCAAGATCGACGTCAGTCCAGTTGGCGATCTGACGCTGAAGGGGTTTCACAAGCCCGTCCCAGCTTTTGAGCTCATTTCATGGCGTGGGCCGTGTGCCGAGCCGATATCCGCGGCAATGGATGAAAGAGCCGAGCAAGGAGACGTTCTTTGAGGGAACCAAGGCGCCTCCGCTCCCGGCTTACACATAAGCTGTCATTGAGGAATATGCCCACGAAACGCGGACGATTGCCGTCGAAGGAGAAAGCTAGCGCACTGCAGCACGTTCCTGTGCGAACAGAGGGTTTGCTCTGGCCGATCCAAGATCAACAGGAGGAGGCGCTCCATGGATACGATTCAGACCCGCCGTAACATATTGGCTGGCCTTACCGCAATGGGACTTGCTCCTTTGTTCAGTCACCGGGAGGCTCTTGCCGAAGAGGCACCGCTTGAGACGACCTCTGTCCGCTTCGCGCGGTCTCCGGGAATCTGTCTGGCACCGCAATATGTGGCCGAAGACCTGATCCGTGCTGACGGCCTCTCGGATTTCCGCTATGTGGACACACCGGGTGGCCTGTCCTCGACAACGCTGCTGGCGCGCGGTGAGGTGGACTTCAGCGTTGAGTTCAGCATCGCCCTTGCCATTCTAATTGACCGGGGAGAACCCATTAAGGTGCTCAGCGGCACGCATGTGGGCTGCTACGAGCTGTTTGTCCATGAGGGCATCAACAGCGTCCTCGACCTGAAGGGAAGAAGTGTGGGTGTGGGAAACTCCTTGGGATCAGATCCGCACCTCTTCGTGAGTGCGATGGCGACCCATGTCGGGCTCGACCCCCTCAAGGACATTCGTTGGGTGACGAGCGATGTCGAGCCTATGGAGCTGTTCGCACAGCACAAGGTTGATGCCTTCCTTGCGTTTCCACCCGAGCCTCAGGAACTGCGTACCCGCAAGATTGGCCATGTCATCGTCAATAGCATCCAGGACCGTCCCTGGTCGCAGTATTACTGCTGCATGCTGGCAACCAATGCGTCTTATGCAGCGAAACACCCGGGAGCCACCAAGAGGGTGGTCCGCGCTATGCTCAAGGCCAATGATCTGTGCGTCTCGGATCCGGAGGGTGTGGCCAGGCTTCTGGTCAACGACGGGTATACCACGCACTATACCTCAGCACTCCAGTCGCTGAGGGAAATTCCCTATGCCAAATGGCGGGAGATCGATCCGGAGGACACGATCCGGTTCTTCTCGTTGCGCCTCCGTGAGGGGGGAATGATCAAGTCGAGTCCGCAGAAGATCATTGCCAATGGCACCGACTGGCGTTTCCTCAACGAAATCAAGCGTGAATTGAAGACCTGAGTGAGAGATCAGCGCCGCTCCAAATGCACCACAGCTTTGAGGCGCAGATGCAGTGACTCGGATCCCCGGATGGAACTGCTCCGATGCTGGCCGGGACACAGCCTGCCGAGCGTGACCGGCTGGAGCTACGCCATCCGTCCGCATGCCGAGGTCTTAATCGGTACGTAGATATTACCTA
>KI912061.1:3493-11579 GCA_000517005.1 Microvirga lupini | reverse complement strand
CTCTAAGGCGCAACCGGCGAATTAATCATCGCTCGCCGCAGGTAAAGGTCGGCTCCTGGCACTCCTGAGACCTAAGCCCGAAGGCAGCAATCCTCCCCGAACCGGACATTCCGCAAGCGCAAGGAATCTCGGTTCCTGACCCAGAGCGGCCATTTCTCGCCAGCCAAGAGGCTAGGTTTAAAGTGATGCCGCGTCTGTTCTATGACCAAGTGGATCTATGACCAAGTGGAGCACATCCCTCCGGAATCGGATTTACTCGGATCGCAAGGCAGCGACCGGTTCCAGCTTGGCAGCCTTGCGCGCTGGGTAATAGCCGAAGAAGATGCCCGTGGCTGCGGCGAACCCCACTGCCAGCACCATGGCATCCGCACCGAGAAAGACCGGCCAACCCGCTAAACTGGCCACCGCCCACGAGACGCCGCCTCCCAGAACAATCCCGACTATACCGCCGAGCACGCACAGCACCACGGCCTCTGTCAGGAACTGCATGCTGATGTCGCGCCGGCGCGCGCCAACCGCCAGGCGCAGCCCGATCTCGCGCGTGCGCTCCGAGATAGATACGAGCATAATGTTCATGATGCTAATGCCGCCCACCACCAGCGACACCGAGGCGATCGCCGCTAAGAGCCAAGCAATCGTAGCGGTCGAGGCGCGTTGCGCCGCCATCATGGCGGCGGGGTCGACAATGCGGAAATCGGCTTCGCCCCCACTGCGCTGGTGGCGCTGGCGCAGCAGCGCTTCGGTCCGTGCTCTTACGCCCTCCACTGCCTCATCGGAGGCTGCCTTCACCAGGATATAGGCCACCGCGTCGCGGTTGACCTCGTTCGCCCCGCCGGCAATTCGCATCTTGGCGGTCGCAATCGGCACGAAGATGATGTCGTCTTGGTTGCGTCCACTCCCGGACGGGCCCTTCTCAGCTAGCACACCGATCACCTCGAATGGTACGCTCGCGACGCGGATCTCGCTCCCGACAGGATCATCAGTGCCAAAGAGTTCCTTGGCCACAGTTGCGCCAATAACCGCAACCTTGTCCGCTCCCTCCTCGTCGCCTGGGGAGAAGTGGCGACCAGCCCTGAGGCCCCACTCCCGGACCAGGAAGTACCCGGACGTGGTGCCGCTCACCACGGTGTTCCAATTGCGTGCCCCACGCACCACTTGGGCGCTCGCCTGCACCGCTGGCGCGGCTGTACGCACCGCTGGCACCTGTGCGGCGATCGCCCGCGCATCGGCCTCAGTCAGCGTGTGGCGCGTCCCGCCCTCCAAGCTCACGCCATCCTTGCGCGCCGCTCCAGGCAAGACCATGAGCACGTTCGCACCAAGTGACCGGATCTGCTCCGCCACTTTCGTCTGAGCGCCCGCGCCAATTGCCGTCATTGTAATCACTGAGGCGACGCCGATGACGATGCCCAGCATAGTCAGGAAGCTGCGCATCTTCTTCGCGCACAGCGAGCGCGCCGCGATCCCCATGCTCTCCCACAGCATCATGGTGGCACCACCTCTGGTTCGGCTGCCACTGGGGTCGTCGCCACCGGCTCGTCACCGATCAGCCGCCCGTCGCGCATCCTGAGGACCCGCCGGGCGTGGGCAGCAACCTGAGGGTCGTGCGTCACCAGTACGATCGTGTGCCCCACTCGATGTAGCTCCTGGAACAGGCCGAGGACGGCCGCGCTCGTCACGCTGTCGAGCGCACCAGTCGGTTCGTCGGCCAGGATGAGGTCAGGGTTGCTAACCAGCGCCCGCGCAATCGCCACGCGCTGCTGCTCGCCGCCTGACAGTTCGCCCGGCCAATGGTGGGCGCGGTGGGTCAAGCCCACGGACGCCAGCGCCGCCTCTGCCAGCACTCGCCGCCGCTTTCGCGCGATCCCGGAATAGACCAACGGCAGCTCGATGTTCTCAAGTGTCGTGTGCCGCGCGAGCAGATTGTACGACTGGAACACGAAGCCAAGCCGCCGGTTGCGCACTGCCGACAGGCGGTCGTGCGGCAGCTTCGTTACGCTTTGGCCAGCGAGCATCAGCGTTCCCGAGGTCGGGCGGTCGAGCAGGCCGATGATATTCATCAGCGTCGACTTGCCAGACCCGGACGGGCCCATCACGGCAACGAACTCGCCCTCCGCGATAGAGAACGACGTCTCGCGCAGCGCCGTGACAGCCGCATCACCCTCGCCATAGCGCCTCGCCAGCCTGTCCGCCACGAGTAGCATCGCCTAAAGCCCAATCCGAATGCCGAATAGGCGCTTGGCGGAAGGGCTGGCAGCCTCGCCGACGATCACACGATCCCCTTCGCCAAGGGACCCGCTCACCACCACCGCATAGCTCCCGTCCTCCTCGCCCAGACCCACGGTCACGGGCCGCGGGCGGCCGTCTTCACCGGCTATCCACACCGAGGCGGGTTTGCCCCGCGCCACCTCCGGCGCGGGCGCAGCCTGCTCGTCCCTTGGCACGTAGTGCAGCGCGGCCAGGGGCAACTTCAGAACGGCCTGCATGCTGTTCACCGTGACCTTTGCTGAAGCGGTCATCCCCGGGAGGAGCAGGCGTTCCTCGTTGTCCGCCGATAGCACCACCGTATAGGTGACCACGTTTTGTTGCGGCTGCGGCGCCTTGCGAACCTGCCGCACCACAGCCGGGAAGCGTTGGCCAGGATGTGCGTCCACGGTGAACGTCGCAGGCTGACCAACCCGGATCTTGCCGATGTCAGCCTCATCCACCTTAGCGTGAATCTCCATCCGCCGCAGGTCACCGGCGACGATGAACAGCGGCTTTGCCTCGAGCGTTGTGGCCAGCGTCTGCCCAGGGTTGACGTTGCGGCCGACGACCACGCCATCGACGGGTGAGCGGATCACCGTGCGCTCAAGGTCGATCTGGCGGACCAGCACCGCCGCCTTCTTCTGCGGCACGCTTGCGAGCACCTCCTCCAACTCCGCCTGCACGCGTCGCTGGTCCGCGGCGGCGCTCTTGACCGTGTTCTCGTGCGCGGCTTCCAGAGCCTCAGCTTCCCGCAGGGCGGCCTTGGCCACAGCCAGCCTGGTGCTGGCGTCCTCCTGGGCGGCCGCCGACCCGGCACCACGCTCGCGCAGGCTGTCCTTGCGCCAGAGCTCGCTCTCGGCGGCCTGTAGCCGCGCCCGGGCACTTTCGGTGCGCGCCCGGAAAACGGCGCGCTGGGCGTCGCTGTCCTGGACACTGATGCGGGCCCGCTCGAGCTTTGCGATCGCCGCTCCGACACTGACCTGCGCCGCGTGCAGTTCGGCCTCGGCTTCCGCGAGACGGGCCTTGAAACTCCGCTGGTCAAGCTGGGCCAAGGGGTGACCTTTCACGACTGTATCATCGAAATCGACGAAGACCTCAGTGATTTGGCCGGAAAGCTGTGAACCCACCTCAACGTTGACGGTGGCGTTCAACGTGCCTGTCGCTGTGATGGTCTGTGCGAGGTCACCCTCGATGACAGGCTCGGTCAGATAGCGCATTGCGTCGCCGGCGGCATCTTGGGCCGGCAGGCCGAGATAGCCTTGCAGCCTCGCCGCTTGGGCTTGCACCAGCGAGGAGTTCGCCGCCGCCGCCACCACGGCGGCGAGCACGGCCAAAGCTAGCAGAAGAACCCTCATGTCTGCTCCACCCTATCATGGCACCCGAAAGGGCACGGGTCCCGTTGCGGGACCCGTGCGGGTAGGCTCAATAGGGTTCGTAATCGCAAATCTTCTTGCGGATCTCGTTCCGCTTATGGGCGAAGTCGTTAGCATCCTTATCGAACTTATTCTTGCCCGGGGTGCCAAAATAATCCTTGATGAACTCGTTGACCTTGGCCTCGCAGGACTTTTCATTGTCCTTGCCATCATATTCTGTCGCCATAGCAAATCCCGGAAGTATTAATGCTGACGACAAAAGTAATGCGCTCACGAATTTTGGCATATTAATCTCCATGTAGCGTAAATCCGCCATATGACGGCAATTAACCATGCTCCGATTCGTCATAAGCTTCAGTACTTTTTTACCTTACTTAAAGAATGCATTCACAGTCGAGGAAAGCTATCGTAAATCGTGAGTTCTATACTACTAAAGTAAATCCGAATTTACTTTAGTAGTAGTCCGACCGTGTTCTGATCGCAGCGACATGATTGGTGAGCGCGTATCGATGATAGATGGACATCTACGCCAGCCAATCCTCAGTACTGCGCCGACAATGATGGCTTTGGCTTGGTTGCGGATTTGCGGCCCCGCCTCGCGCAGAAGAGCGCCTATAGAACTGACACCCCGGGAGTAGACCGGCTTAACTACTCCTACTTTGTCATCAGATCCTCGTGGGTCCACTTGGCAAGCATCGGCGTTGTGTCAGGAACTCTGCGAGTCGGACACCTTGCTATGATCCACATTCCGAAAGCCGATCACCGCGCCAACTGGCTCCTGGCGGCTGTCCTGCCGAATGACTTCGCGCTGCTGGAGACGGATCTTGAACTGGTCGAACTGACCCGTGGTCAGGTGTTGTATGAGACTGGCGACATCATGCACTACGTCTACTTCCCACATGAGGTGATCATCTCGCTGGTAAACCTCATGGAGGACTGCGGCATTGTCGAGGTGGGGGTGTTCGGACGCGAGGGCGCCGCGGGTCTGCATGGCGCCATGGCCACTCGCGAGTCCTTCGGACGCTACATGGTGCAAATGCCCGGCACCGCTTCGCGCATCGCCTACAAGCGATTGGACGAGGTGAGGAGCGCCCGCCCCAGGCTGCGGCAGTTGCTGACCGACTATGGCGAGGCAATGCTGGCGCAGACCTTGCAGATTGTCTCGTGCAATGCCGTGCATAGAGTGGAAGCACGCTGCTGCCGCTGGATCCTGAGCCTTCAGGATCGGATGGGGCAGGACAGCTTGCCACTCACGCACGAGTTCCTGGCCGAGATGCTGGGGGTGCAGCGCCCGGCCGTGAGCGTGGTGGCCCGCACACTTCAGACGGCGAAGCTGATCCAGCAGGCCAGGGGCAACATCACCGTGCTGGACCGGGCCGGTCTCGAGAAGACGACCTGCGAATGCTACAGTAAGATCCGCCGGATCTATGAACGGCTGCTCCCGGGCACGTACTCGCAGATCCACTCCCGATAGAAGGATTTCGCGGGCGAGCTTAAGCCTCGCGGAGGGCATTTATAGAACACCGAACAACGGCATTCCCCTGGCGATGAGCTTCCTAGCGGCGTAACCCCGCGGATCCTATCATGACGGTGAAGAGCGCGAAGGACCTCGTGGCCAAGGCGAACAGGACGGTCGAGACGCTAACCGCGGAGGACGCCCAAATTCATCGGGACCCCAACGTGGTGTTCGTGGACGTCCGCGAGGTCGAGGAGGTGCAGGGGGGCCATGCACGTGCCCCGCGGCTTCCTGGAGTTCAGGCCGACCCGACGAGCCCAACCCAAAACCGGAATTGGGCGGTGGCAAGCGGCTGGTGCTCTATTGCGCCTCCGGCAACCGCTCGGCGCTCGGAGCGAAGGCTCTGAAGGAAATGGGCATCGGGAATGTGACGCACGTTGCCGGTGGCTTTACAGCTCTCAAGTAGGCGGAGGCTCCCACCGAAGAGGGCCGCTGAGCCGCTCCAGCCTGTGTCAGCTCCGGTGCTCCCGCACCAAGTACGCAATCCGGTTGAGATGATGGTCGTGGATCTCGAACCCTTCGAGCCCGTGGATCGTGTCGAAGAGAGAGTCCTGGCAGGAGCCAAGGGCCCAAAGGTGCTCGCAATTACCCGGGCCGTCTCAGCCTCCGAGCCGGACGCACATAGTTCGGAGCCTCGCGGTTGATAGGTAAAGGCAATGCCATACGTGCCAGGTCCGGCCCGTGCAGCTTGACCCAGCGCGGCACGTAGGCACCAGTGACCATCTCGCGCCGCCAAACCAGCTCAAGCTCGGCCTCCGCCTCGGCCCGGGCGACGCGAAAGGCGACACCCGGCAGGAGCCGCCGCGGTCGATCGACTTCAAGCATTCGGCCGCAGGCTGGCGAATGGCGGTTTCTGGCACGACGCTGACCTTAGCCTTACTTCCGCACTGCTGGAATGAGCGGACCTTCGCAACGACATCCGCTACTACTCAGGTTGACCCTGAACTGACCTTCCACTCCGGTTGAGAACAGCCGATCCATCATCGCTTTCCCAACGAAGCGGGACGGCGTATTCTCATCACATAAGTCAATGTCCTGCGTCCGACCTTGGCTCCGGCGAGCCGCTTTTAATCGACAGCTTCGTCGACGTCGCTCCGATACCGTGTGGTTTATGTAATCCAAGGGAGGAGCTCATGGACCTGCACAGCAGCCATAACATCCACCGCTGCGTCGCCGAGGGCATCGGCACCTTCTGGCTCACGTTCGCCGGCTGCGGCAGCGCCGTCATCGCAGCCGCTTTCCCCAATGTCGGGATCGGTCTGCTCGGCGTCTCGCTCGCCTTCGGTCTTTCCGTCCTCACCATGGCCTACGCCATCGGCCACATCTCCGGCTGCCATCTCAACCCGGCAGTCACCGTCGGCCTGGCCGCGGGCGGGCGCTTCCCGAAGCAGGACATCCTGCCCTACGTCGTCTCGCAGGTGATCGGCGCGGTGATCGCCGCCGCAGCCCTCTACGCCATTGCGACCGGCTCGCCCACATTCGATCTCGCCAAAGGTTTCGCCGCCAATGGCTACGGCGCCCACTCGCCGGGCCAGTACAGCATGATCTCCGGCTTCGTGGCCGAGGTCGTGCTGACCATGATGTTCCTGTTCATCATCATGGGCGCGACCCACGGCAAGGCGCCCGTCGGCTTCGCGCCCATCGCCATCGGCTTGGGGCTCACATTGATCCACCTCGTCGGCATTCCGATCACCAACACCTCGGTCAACCCGGCCCGCAGCACCGGACCGGCGCTGTTCGTGGGCGGCTGGGCGCTGGCGCAGCTCTGGATGTTCTGGGTCGCGCCGCTGATCGGCGGAGCGCTCGGCGGGATGCTCTACCGCTGGCTCAGCGAGGAACCCTCGGCGCAAGTCACCGGCGTCGCACCTGCGGCCCCCGCCGAGTAGCAGAGGGTGGTTCGTAATCCGGGCTGAGGCTCGCAACCCACATCTGGGCCGTCGTGCCGCCGTAAAGGGGATTCGGCCACGCGATCGACAGGTCGAAGTCCGATCCGGCCTGTCGATTGCCCTTCACCCGCGGGCTGCGCTGACGATACCATCAGGCGCATGGGGCCAGGCGAGGAGGTCAGCCATGCCTCGGGACGAGACCGCCATGTACTCGCATCTGCGGACGCCACGGGCGGCTGCCGTTGCCGGCATCGTCTTCTCCATCCTGCTGGTCATCATCTTCTGGGTTTTCCGGAGCGCAGTCCCAGCCGATCCCTTGGACCCCGGCACCTGGCTGGCCAGCGGCTCCCGGTCGGTGGCGCTGGCCCTGAACCTCATTCCCTTTGCAGGCATCGCCTTCCTGTGGTTCATCGGCGTGCTGCGCGACCGCCTCGGTCCGAAGGAGGATCGCTTTTTCGCGACGGTGTTTCTGGGAAGCGGCCTGCTGTTCCTGGCGACCCTGTTCGTGGCCGCAACCGTTGTCGGCGCCCTGCTGCTCGTTGCCCCGTCAACCGAGCTGACCGGGACCACGACCGCCCCGACGTTCCGCTTCGGACGCGCGGCCGCCTACATCCTGTTCAACGTCTATGCAATCAAGATGGCCGGTGTGTTCATGATCTCGACGTCCACGGTCGTGATCTACACCGGGATCGCTCCCCGGTGGATGGCCGGGATCGGCTATGCGCTGGCAGCGCTGGTGCTGCTCGGCAGTTTCTATTTCAACTGGAGCATCATGGTTCTGCCGATCTGGGTGCTGCTGATCAGCGTGCATATCCTGATCGAGAACTTGCACGGGCGGGACGGCAGCCTCCGTCAGCCATAGAGTCGAACCGGAGAGGATCATTGTGCGCGGAGAACCGGCCCGCCTTCCGTACGATGCGTGAGGGGGCGCCATAACTCCCGGGGGCTGAGGAGTGCTTCCACCGGAGGCCCGATCCGGCGGCAACCCTTCCGGTCACCGCCACGTTAGCAAGTGACCCTCCCCAGGCGATCACAGCCCGCGGAAGAGGTCGGACACCAGCATCCAC
>KI912061.1:2923-3393 GCA_000517005.1 Microvirga lupini | reverse complement strand
GCCTGACGGGCCGAAGGCTGTCCTGCGTCACGCACTTCGGCCCGATTATCAGGTCGCGACTGCCGCCACCCGCTTGGCGCGTGATCCGGCCCTCAGTTGCCGCGGGCCAATCACGTCGGCGCGCACCGTGAAGGCCTCCGGGTCCGTCCGCTCCGCGGCCGGGGCGTCATAGATGACGAGCAAGCTGCCCAAGCCCGCTTCCGGCCAGAGCTCGATGCCCTCAGGGTGATCGGCATGCAAGCGGTAGGGCAATTCGGCGACCGTCTCAATGCGCTCAGGGGGCGATGACGCCGGAGGCATCTTCGTGAACCGCGTCCCGCCATCGCAGCACGAAGGCCGGGCCTTCCAGAGACATCGTCGGCCCGACCAGCAGAAGCAGATCGTCGCCGTCGAGCCGCATGTCGCGGATGCCGAGGCCGCGCGTGTCGAGCAGGTGTTTGCGGTAGCGCCGCCCATCCTCGACGCGCCGA
>KI912061.1:1451-2823 GCA_000517005.1 Microvirga lupini | reverse complement strand
CCGGTTTGCCTCGCGGTCGACCCGCTCCATCCGGCGCAGGGCGTCATCGGCATCGCTCTCGTCGCGCCTGGGCTTGCTGCGCTTGAGCGAGTGCGAGCCGACGATCCAGAGGAAGCCATCGATAGCGCATAGGCCTTCAATGTCCATCTCGCCGTCGGCCCCGGCCGGCAGATCGACGAGCCCGTCGAACGTGAAGTGCCGATGCTCGCCGAAGGTGCCGTCCGCCATGCGCCGCAGTCGCTCGACGCTCGCCGTCTCGTCGCAGGCGAGGAAGAGACTGTCGCCGACACACACGACGGCGGACAGATCCTTGTGAAGCGGGTCCTTCAGGTGTTGCAGCGGCCGCCAGTCGGAAAAGATGAGAGCGACCTGTCCGATGGGTTGCACATGACTGTCGCTGGGCACGGTCGTTCCCTCCAGTGGTGCTGACGGGTCTGACCGCTCACGCGGTCAGACGGGAACCGACGAAAAACAACCAAAAGCGACTCGGCCGCGTTGTGGCCGAACCATCAGGTAACCTAGGCCAAAACCGCTTGCGGCCCAAGGGCGCGATCGAGCCCGACGCGCTTCCTCCGCGACCGTTGGTCGGGCCCTCAAGCTGTCGTCCCGGCTGTTGTTGGTGTACCATGTCCGGACTTGGATCTCTCAACGACACCATCCTCCCGGGCCAGAAAGTCGGGTGATCGGAAGCGGCATTCCACGGCAGGCAATCGGAGAATTTCGATGACGAGCGCCGACGATGTGGGCAGGACGATCCTTCGCAACAAGCTCCTCGGCCGGTGGGCCGCTGAGAAGTTGGGCATCAGGGGCTGCGACGCCGAGGCCTACTCGGACGTCCTCGCCAGGGCCACGGTCGATCCCGAGCGCAACGACGTGTTCAGCAAGATCCGCAAGGACTTCGACGCCGCGGGCGTGGTTCAATCGGACGAGCAGATCCTGCATGTCATGACCGAGCTCACGCTCAAGGCCGGGAACCTGATGCCAACAGCACGGGGAGGGTCTTCCGATGCCGCAGCGGTGATGCTGGCGCGCAATCTCATGCAGCGATGAGCCGGCCGTTATTGCCCGTCCAGATCGCACCTTCCCTGATCTGACCGAGATGCCAAAACTAATCAATGTGTGGCCAAGGACGGGCGTCGGGTGCTGCGGCCGGGGCCATCTGTTACAGATACCATGCGATGGTCAGTCCTACACCACACATGCCGACACCATAAGCGCTTGGTGATTAACACGAGCCGGACGACGGGACTGATCTCCTTATTTTATAATCCGGCGGAAGGGCCGCTTCTGGCACGAGGCGGAAGTACACTGAATGTCCGCTCACGCTGAGAGCACCAGACATTCCGAAACGTCGGCGAACTTCATTGCCTGA
>KI912061.1:0-1351 GCA_000517005.1 Microvirga lupini | reverse complement strand
TACGCGTCGCCGCACCTTGGGCCAGCGCCTTCACCCACGCCTTTCGGCGCTGGTCGGGCCAGACGCCGACCGCGTGGCCGCAGGCCGAGGTGACACATCAACTGGCTTTATCCGCCAAGTGGCTGCCCCTATGGGTACGATCGACTGATGCGGAACGGCCTAAGGGTGTTAGCGTGGCAGACCTCTCATCGGCATCGCGGCGCCCCCGAAGGCATCGTTGCGGATCCCGGGTGATTGGGCGGCCTGGGACGAGACGTAATTTGGCGGCCGCGAGTCCAATCCGGAGTTTGAGACGCATCCTGCCAGGAAAACGCTGGATACAAGTGCAGCGATGATTATCCGCATGGAAGCTCCTTAATTTGCGGTTCTATGCTCGAGCAGTTCACAGGAACAGGTGTGCCTTCCTGGATCCAGCTACTGAGGGAATATCCAAAGATCGATGTCCTCCTCGTCGTCCATCTCCATGCGGCGGTTCTCCATGGCGGTCCGAAGCCCTTCAAGGGCGTGCACCGTCACAAGGCGCAGCCGCGTCTTCTGGTCGGGAGTGAGGCTCTGGTAGAGCGGTTGCCAAGCATCGGCGAGCTTCCTCAGACCGGCTGCACGGTCCGCCAGTACATCGGCACGCTGGCGGTAAACCTGTACCGGATCGATCTCACGCGTCTGATCCAGGCGCTCTCTCGCTGTGGCCAATCGACGGTAGCGCGTCTCTGCCCTTGCGCGGATTGCCTCTTCCACGGCTGGCCAGAGTTTCTCCTGCTCTGGGGTAAGTTGCAGCGCGGCCTTGATCACCCCGACCCGAATGTCGGTCAGCATCTTGAAATCTGCCTGACTTATCCGTCCGCTCTCAGGTGAGCTGGCGGCGCCAGAGGTGGCTTGCTGTCCCTGGGCTACGGGCGCGCCAATGATGAACAAGGCTGACACAACGCCGATCATTCCCTTTCGCATCTCGGTCTCCTGCTGATTCCCACGCCCGCCAGCCTAAAGACCGGGGCGGAGCCTGCTTGACGCCTTGGGACACTTGCTTGGCAATTCGAGACGCGGAGGCGTTCGTCTCGTTTCCCGCTGCCACCTGTGTCTGATGATCAATTCGGAACATCCTCTGTGCTGCCGCTTGACTTGGCACGAATCCGCGTTGGCGCGAGGCCAGTCCATCGCCCGAACGAAGTCGTGAATGCACTGGTCTCCTGAAAACCGAGAAGCCAAGTAAACCGCGACACTGAGAAGCTCCGGATCCTTGAGGCAGTGATGCGCCCAATCCCATCGGACCCGTTCCAGATTTCCGGTGAACGTCAGGCCCTCGTCAGCCCACTCCCCGAGACAGCTCACGTCTCCTTCGGACGAGGCAACACCC
>KI912060.1:71971-72746 GCA_000517005.1 Microvirga lupini | reverse complement strand
CATCCAAGTTTAAGGTACCGGTTATTGAGGGCTCCCATACGTAGCCGCAAATAATAGAGATGGGTATTAGTCGGTAATTACTATGTGATTATGTGCGGAAAATACTTATTGCTGACTTTTTTCTTGCGAGTTATAGACACCTTATTGCCTTATTTGAGAAGAAGGAGATGGCAATGGCTAAGGGGTCTTATAAGCACTTTCCCGATTTCTATATTACTTGGCACAAGGAACATGGGGCGGCGGCTACCGCAAATACATTAGCGGCGGTAGAACTTCTACAATCGTCTGGTTACCATCTACACGACGGCCCAACTATCTTGCTTGCTGCTTCTGAGTTGGAAAGACTGTATGACGTTATAGATGAGGCCGGGTTATCTACGGTGACTTTATAGAACTAGAGAGGCCCCATTGTTTCCGTAGGGGCCTTTCTTCGAGAGGGACGCATGCGAGTTGCTATGGCGGCCTTATCAGGCTCTTCTACAAACACCTGTCATCATCTTACCTGAGAGCCTCTCGCCCGATGCTGTCGTGGTGTGTTGCGTAGCTAAGAGGCGATTATCCCCATTCATGTAGAGCGTGTAAGCCCATAGCGCCTCTGGCAGAGTAGCAACGATAGTAATGATATTGCCATCTGTGAGCCTTATCCCCTGTTGCGTGAACTGTGCTCCCCCGGCTGCTCGTGAGTTCTGCATAATCATCTGAACATCTGAATTGGCATCCGACCAACGGAAGGTCCAAGTCGCGCCCCTCACTTGGTCCTTGTCGAGTTCTAGAG
>KI912060.1:70803-71871 GCA_000517005.1 Microvirga lupini | reverse complement strand
TAGCCCTGAGCCAGTGTCGTCCACACGCACTCCTGCGATGTCCTCGCAGACAGCGGTGTAATTCGCACTCAGGGCAGGAGCACCCGCAGCAATGAAACTAACCGCCACAGCACAAGCAGCCGTAAGGAATCTCATGGCGTCCTCACCAGCACGTAGTTGAGCGGTGTTGATACGGACCTGTCGTCGTACAGGAGATGGCATTAGAGCGTCCTGCGGATTGCATGGCAGCTCCTGCTCCTATGAGAGCATCACCGATCCGCTCACGGTTCGCGGCTTCGTCCCGTTCAATCTGTTGAGTGAAGTGCACATAACCAAGCGCTAGACACTGGTTGTATTGCTGCGTCCCAGGCTTGAACCCAGCCCCATAACACACGAGTTGCGTCTGATTTAATGCCTTTGTGTGCTTCTGCTCTGCCGACATACACGCCGTAAGGCTCACAGCTACCCCTACGACCGCCACTCCTACTTTGATATTCATAGCTTCCCCAAGCCCATGATGGTTAGAAGGGAAGCTTAAGCGCATGGCGATTCACCGCTACAGCCCTCATCCACACTGTCCACAGGTTCCCCTACGACCCATCGACGAAACTGTAGGCTCTATGAGACGTTCACTTTCTGTTCTCATGGAGATTCGCCGTGCCCACTCGAAAACGAAAGCTCACCACAGAGCAGGTTCTTGAGGCTCGATTGCGGTTTGCCTCTGGCGAACGTGAGTGGGGAAGGCTTTCTCGGGATTACGGTGTGAGCCGGGAGACGATCAAGGCCGCCGTCCTTGGATTCACGTTCAAGGATTTGCCGATGCCACCTAAGAGGGCGCTACATAACCGGCCCTTCCCGTACGGGTAAGCGATTTAGGAATATGTCAAGAACCTCGGTTTTTACCCCAGAACTGTCGGAAACCCGACTGATAACATGAGCTTCGCTGTGTAGGTGAAAAGTACCGGCACCACGGTTTGCCCCATGTACTTCACGGGCCGGCACCTCCAGCGTTCCCTTGAGGCCAAGGGGCGGTTTCTTTTCGCCAGAGGGTCTCGCAGCTCCTAGTGATCGACGTAGATCATCCATCGC
>KI912060.1:70553-70703 GCA_000517005.1 Microvirga lupini | reverse complement strand
GCGCCGGCACAACATCTGGGGTCTTTTCGAGCCGACTCTGAGCCGGCGAGGCTTGGCCGTTGCAAAATCTCGGAACGGAATTTTCGAGGAGTGTCCGTGGGTTAACTAGTTTTCCACATTCTTAACACTCTCCACACTATATATAGAGGG
>KI912060.1:47079-70453 GCA_000517005.1 Microvirga lupini | reverse complement strand
ACGTAAGGCTCGCAACACGACTAGACCTTTAACCAACGAGTGATTTAGCGCGGAGCGGCCAAGAGATAAGCTAAAGAAAGAACATTAATAGGTTAACGGGGCAGAGCGGTACTCACCAATACTGTCGTCCTCCATACAGCAACGGTTGCTCTTCAATGCAACGGGCTTCGGCAACTTATTGCTGAAGGAGAGTTGGCTTGTTCCAACGCTTCTAATGGAGGAAAGAACGATGCGTCCTTGGGCGTGTCCACTCTTTAAACCCGTTAGTGTGACGGACTACTTACGCTTCCGCCTCGGGCGCTGGGAGTATGTTCGCTCACACTGCCGTGGGATGCCCAGGCGCTAGCCTGGACACCACCACTTGAGCAGTCCGACGAGGGTGGCCTGAGAAACCATAACCCCTCAACGGGCGCAGTAGGGGGACGGGAGACTGCCCCCTTAATCTTTCGCCATCATGGCGCTTCAAACCAAGCTATTAGCCCGGTGCCACGCAGAGCACTGTGTCAAGCAAGTAGCCCGTGTTCTGTTCCCGCGTACATTGGCTTATCAACTGTTTGTTGACAAGCGCGTTTCCGGAACGCCTTCCGCGCACTGAGAGCATCTCATGTGAACAGTTAAGATTTCTTCCGCAATACAGAAGCTTACCGTTCATATCGGTGTTGAGCCGCTGTGGACAAGGCTCATCACAGGGAATACCCCAGGTGATACACCCCTCTTCCCTCAGATAAATGATCTATGTACTATCAATATGTTAGAGTGCCAGTGTGATCCCGAGAATACCGGCCAGGGGCACCATTCCGGCTTTCAAACGCCTCGAACCTGCCCGGGTGAGACTTAATTCGCCCGGAAGCCGTGAAAGCTCTCGCCACCATTGTCCATGCCGTCTGCCGGAACGCGGAGGCTAGGGCTCATCTTCGACGACAGGCTCGCTGGACGTATCCTGGATTGGTCCCTCGTCTTCGCTCTTGTGCAGCTTTGGGTGGCTCTTCGCGGCCGCCGGGGCATCCGCCCGCGTTCTATGCGCAGCGTCGAGCTCGGCTTCCGCCTGGCGCTTTGTCTCAGCGGCGTCTAGTTCCTGTTTCGTGCGCACATAATCGACAGCGGGATTTTCCGGTGCTGCTCCCTTCTGGGATTGTGTGTCGTCCGGCTTCTTCGCCATGGGAGAACCTCCGAGCAGGGCGGGAGGCTTCCAACCGCCCCTCGCGCCCAAGTATTGACGTTATCCCTCAAGGTTTGCTGCCAACAGGCTCTCTTCCTTGAGAACCTGATCAATCAAACATGCAGCAATGGCTTGCGTTCCTTACGCTCCGTTGTCCCGCGGGAACGCTCACCAAGGAAGGAGAATGGGATGAGTCTCAGAAGCGGACCTGCTGTCAGATCCAAAGCCCTACCGCTTTCGGGCTACCCCATCTTTAGTCTTGCAAATGACAAGCTCTTTGAAACAAATGGCCGCGGCCGAAGAAAGATGCGGATTCATGATCGGGGCGGCGCGAACCTGCGCCAAGGGGGATTTTTCGGCTCATATCATTGATTGCCTTCAAAGCCGTAAGGAGGGGCTTGTGATGGAAGCCGAAATCGAATTCGTTGCCCGTGCCCTTTATAATGCCGAGGATGATGCGCAGGTTTGGGAGCGCGAACCTGATATCGTCAAGGACGAGTTTCGTCTCTACGCCCAAGCGGCCTTGGAATTGCTTGCAGAGCATCGCAAGCCGAAGATGCCCGGGGCAGAAATCTGCGTATTCCCTTATGCGGCATAAGGCCATTCCGGGCATTGCGTCGGTTGCATCTCACCACCCTCACCTTTTGAGCTCCATCGCTTGAAGGCATCATGCAAGCGCCTGCGGCCTATCGACCGCAGGCGCCGCTTGTTCACCGTGCGTCCGTGACAAATGAATGCGATCAGCCTCGGCGCTCGATCACGGTGACGATCCGGCGGGAACTCGGCTCCACGATCACGATCTGATCGCGCACGACCACATACCTACATTCCGGTAGACTGGTCAGGATCCGCTCGACGTTGTCCGGGCAGTCGTACAAAGTCGTCACCGAGGTCGGAATGGTCGAGCCGACGCTGACGCTGAAGGTCACGTTCGTGAGCGGCTGGACATTCACGCTGCGGAACGACTCGGTGATCTGCGTGCGCTGCTCCGAGGTCACGTTCACATTCGTGGAGCTGGACGATGACGTGCTGCCGGTCGTGTTGGCGGCTCCGCCCGTCTGGCCTGCTGTGTTGCCGGTGGTACTCGTCGTACCGCTCGTTCCGCCAGAGGCTGTCCCGGATGCATTGCCGCGTGTTCCGCCGGGTGAGGCGCTATCGGTCGAGCTGCTGGCACTGCCCGAAGGAGCGCTCGTTCCGCCCGACGTCCCTGATCCAGCACCGCCTGCGGCACCGCCGGAGCCGGAGGAGCCACCGGGAGTCATGATCGTCGAGCCACCCGAAGCCCCGCCCGCAGCACCGCCGGAGCTGCTGCCGCTCGAGCCGCCACTGGTCTGCGCCATGGCCGCGACGCTCAAGGAAAGAGCCGCCGCAGCAACCGTTGCCATCAAAGTCGTACGCATCGAAAGATCTCCCGTGAATAGAGCGCTCGTATGAGCCCTCCGTTATGCGTATCAACGAGATGTTTTCGGCGTGGTTCCGCTACTCTCTTTAGAGTTACTAAGCGTACAGCTCCCGTTCATCTTCATGAATGATTTGAACAGCAACGCTGACTTGTTTTAGGGCCAAGATATACAACACCCGTCAAAGCTTAAGCTATGACAAACAATGAAAATAAACCTGTCTTGCTCAGGAATGATCGGAGGCCTGCAGATTCTGCGACGAGAACGGCGCGAAGGCCGCGACGACCTTCTCGTAGACCGGCCGCTTGAACGGAATGATCAACTCAGGCAACCGGTGCATTTCCTCCCAGCGCCACTCGTCGAATTCAGGCCGATGACCACCGCCGCCAGGCTGATGAATGTTGATCTCGCTCTCATTGCCCTCGAAACGAAAGGCGAACCATTTCTGGTTCTGTCCGCGATAGCGACCGCGCCAGGCGCGACCTGCCACCATCGACGGGAGATCGTAAGCATACCATTCCGGAGCTTCGGCCAAGAGACTCACCGAGCGGACGCTGGTTTCCTCATAAAGTTCGCGCAAGGCGGCTTCGTAAGGCTCCTCGCCGGGATCGATACCGCCCTGCGGCATCTGCCAGGAATAGCCGTCGGTGGCCGCATCGGCATCGGACCGGCGTCGGCCGATGAAGACTAGACCGTCCTTGTTGATCAACATGACGCCGACACAGGAGCGATAGGGCAGATCCTTTCTGGCCTGTGATCCTCTTGCGCTCCTCATCCGACATTCACTCCCTCGATGGGGGAAACCCGCTGCAGCCGGTTCTTGAATAGTGCCGGCGCTGACGCATGGTTCCCAAGCAGGCAAAGAGAGTGCCGTTTCGCCAAGCCTTGCACAAGCCTTTCAGCAGGGTTGTAGACGTTTGAATAAGAAACGGGCCTGACAGGATCTCTCCCGTCAGGCCCGCTTGCAGCAATGTATCCTGAAGAACGAGCGCCGATCAGTTGGGCGTCGTGGTCGCGTTGGCAGCGCCCTTGCGAACACCATGCAGCAGGTCATAAGCGGCGAGCAGCTGCTTATCCTTGGCCGGATCCGGCGGAATGTAAGCGGAGGATCCGCCGCGCTCTTCCTTCTCGCCGCCATTCTGCAGGTGGCCGCGCAGACCAGCCTCACCCTTGGTCTCGTCCTTGCCCTTCAGCTCCTCGGGGATGTCCTGCAGCACCTCAATGTCCGGATCGATGCCCTTGGCCTGAATCGAGCGGCCGGACGGGGTGTAGTAGCGCGCCGTCGTCAGGCGCACAGCCCCGTTGCCGCCGAGCGGGATGATGGTCTGCACGGAGCCCTTGCCGAAGGAGCGGGTTCCGAGAACCGTAGCACGCTTGTGGTCCTGCAGGGCGCCAGCCACGATCTCGGAAGCCGAGGCCGAGCCGCCGTTCACGAGAACGACAATCGGCTTGCCCTTGGCCAGGTCGCCGGCCTTGGCGCTGAAGCGCTGCGTGTCCTCGGCATTGCGGCTGCGGGTCGAGACGATCTCGCCGCGGTCGAGGAAGGCGTCTGACACCATGATCGCCTGATCGAGCAGGCCGCCCGGGTTGTTGCGCAGGTCGATGACGAAGCCCGCCACCTTGTCGGCACCGATGTCGGTCGTAAGCTTCTCGATACCGGTCCGCAGGCCCTCAAAGGTCTGCTCGTTGAACTGGGTCACGCGCAGAACGCCGATGTCACCCTCGACGCGGGCGCGCACCGGACGAACCTTGATGGTCTCGCGGGTCAGCTTCACCACCACCGGATCCTTGGCTTCCTTGCGCTGGATCTTGAGGGTGACCGAGGAATTGACCGGACCGCGCATCTTGTCGACGGCCTGGTTCAGGTTGAGTCCCTGAACGGGTTCGTCGTTGATGTGGGTGATGACGTCGTTGGCGAGAATCCCGGCCCGCGAGGCAGGCGTCTCGTCGATCGGCGTCACGACCTTGACGAGGCCGTCCTCCATGGTGACCTCGATGCCGAGGCCGCCGAACTCGCCGCGGGTCTGCACCTGCATGTCCCGGAAGCTCTTGGCGTCCATGTAGTTCGAATGCGGATCAAGCGAGGTCAGCATGCCGTTGATGGCTGCTTCGACAAGCTTCGACTCCTCAGGCTTCTCGACGTAATCCGTGCGGACCTTCTCGAAAACGTCTCCGAAAAGGCTCAGCTGCCGGTACGTGTCAGCCGATGCGGCAACTGCGCTCATGCCCGACAGAAGGCTGGTCTGCGACACCATGGTCGCGCTGCCTGCACCGATGGCCGCACCGAGAATCAAAAGGGATAGTTTGCGCATTATCCGCGAACCTTTTCGCTTTGCGATTTTGCCCACCAGGGACCTGGGTCAATTGAACTGCCGTCTTTCCTGAACTCAACATAGAGGACAGGATTGTTCTTTTCTATGGCGGCGCCGATCAAACTCATGAGAGGAGCTTCCCCCATGGTCGCAACGGGTTCGCCTGCGAGCACGAACTGCCCGACATCGACGTTGATATGGTCCATACCGGCCAGAAGAATATAGTATCCCCCACCGGCATTGATGATCAAGAGTCGACCATAGGACCGGAACGGACCGGCAAAGGACACCCATCCGTCGGCGGGTGATACCACACTCGCCTTGGGCCGTGTTGTGATCGAAATGCCACGCGTCGTTCCGCCATAGCCGTCGGGGGCCCCGAAAGCCAGGGCCGTGTCGCCGCTGACGGGCCGGGGCAGCAGGCCCCGGGCCTCGGAAAACGGGATTTTCGGGGCGAGCCGGGCCGGATCCCGGAAGGCCAGCTGGGCGAATTTCTCCCGGGTTTCGCGCTCCTGCGCCTCGGCAGCCTTGCGGGCCTCCTCAGCGGCACGCTGGGCCCCGGCAATCTCCGCTTCCATGCGGTCGATCAGTTCCTTCAGCGTCCCGGCCTGCCGGGCGAGTTCCTCGGCCTTCTGCCGCTCGGTGCCGGCATTGCGCTCGACCTCGGCGATCCGGCTCTGCCGGGCGTCCATGAGGGCGGCAAGGCGCTCCTGCTCCCGATTCAGGGCCGTTAGTTCCCCGTTGAGAGTCGTCCGATCCGTGGTGATGGCCTCCTTGAGGCGCACGAGCTCGGCAAGGTCGGTCGCCAGGATCTCAGACTCCTGGCGCAATTCCGGCAGAACGGCACCCAGCATGATCGAGGCGCGGACGGCCTCGAGCATGTCCTCCGGCCTCACGAGCACGGCCGGCGGTGGCCGGCGGCCCATGCGCTGGAGGGCTGCAAAGACCTCGATGATGACGCCGCGGCGGCTCTGCAGGGAGCGGCGAATGGCCGCTTCGCTGGAGCTGAGCGTCTGGAGCCTCTGTTCCAGCCCCCGGATCCGGTCCTCGGTGCCACGCACCCGCTCGGCCGTCTCGATCAGGGCGGCATTGAGCTTGGCCCGGTCAGCTTTGATGGATTCGACTTCAGTCTCGAGACGCCTGCGTGCCTCGGCATTGGCCGCGATGGCCTCTTCCAGGACCTTCAGGTCCTTTTCCCGCCGGGCCTTTTCCTCGGCCGTTTGGTCCGGCGAGGGCTGTGCCGCAGGCGCAGGCATCTGCTGCTGCGCCCCGGCGGGGCTCAGACTGGCAGCAACCATCCATGCAGCAAAGCCCAAAGCCTTGCGGGAAAATAAGGACTTGAAGCAGATCATCCGTCAGGAATCATCGTGGCCGGCGCGATGATAAGGGTGTCCGGCTATGATTGTCAGGGCCCTATAGAGCTGCTCGGCCACCAGCGCCCGCACGATCTGGTGCGGCATAGTGAGCGCCCCGAAGGAGACGACGAGGTCGGCGCGCTGCCTCAGCTTGGGATCGAGCCCGTCGGGCCCTCCGATGACGCAGGCCACGCCGGAGCGGCCCTCGTCGCGCCATTGCCTGATTCGTTCGGCGAAAGCCTCGCTGGAAGGGCTCTTGCCGCGCTCGTCGAAGATGATCAGGACGGACGAGCCGGCCTTTTCGAGGAGCGCTGCGGCTTCCTCGGCGCGCCGGTCGTCCTCGCGGCGTGCCCGGCTCTCGGGCAACTCGACAATGTCGAACCCGGCCAGGCCCAAGGCACGGCCCATGCCTTCGACCCGCTGCTTGTAACGTTCGACGAGCTCCCGCTCGGGGCCGCTCTTGAGACGGCCCACGGCCAGCAAGCTCAGTCGCACAATCCTGACCTTTGGTTAGCTGACGCGATCCTGCGGACGGTCGGCGCCCCACATCTTCTCGAGGTTGTAGAAGCCACGAACCTCGGGACGGAAAACGTGGATCAGCACGTCGCCGGCATCGATCAGCACCCAATCGCAGGCAGGCAGGCCTTCGACGCGCGCATTCCCGAACCCCTTGTCCTTGAGGTCCTTGATCACGCGCTCGGCGATCGCGCCCACATGGCGATCGGAACGGCCAGATGTCACGATCATGGTGTCGGCAAGCGAGGTTTTTCCGGCCAAGTCGATCTCGACCGTGTTTTCGGCCTTCATGTCCTCGAGGGAAGCCAGGGCGACGGCCCGGATGTCCTCATCGTGCGGAGCGTCCGCTCCGGAGAGAGGAGGAAGCGGGTTCTTGTCCGCTTCGAGGGAAGATAGTCGGTTCAGGTTCAGGCCCTTTCTCAACAGCACTCACTGGTGCCGGCCCTTAAGATAATGCGGGAAGCCCCCGTTTTTCAACGTCTCCCGGTGGGAGAAGTTCGTCTCATTTGGCGCAGCTTGGTGGACGACAGGTGGGATCGGGGCCCATGCAGGAAGACCCAGGCCGGCGGCGCAAGTCCCGGCAGGGCAAGGGCTTCGCTCTCGCTGATGCGGCTTGCGGAGAGTGCCGCTGCGCTCCGGGAGTGGACAGCCTTCAGGGTCCAGCCGGGCCGGTCGATCACCGCGATGGGCATCATCCGGGCGATGCGCCGCCAACCCCGCCAGCGGTGGAAGCTCGCCAGATTGTCCGCCCCCATGATCCAGACGAAATGAACGCCCGGACAGCGCCGCTTGAGATAGGCCAGGGTATCCACCGTATAGCGGGCTCCGATCTCCTCCTCGAAGGAGGTCACATCGATGCGGGGATCGTCGGAGATCTGCCTGGCCTCCTCCACCCGCATCGCGGTCGTCGCCAGTTCACCGGTGTCCTTCAAGGGGTTCCCCGGCGTGACGATCCACCAGACCCGGTCGAGGCCGAGCCGCTTCAGAGCCATGAGGCTGACGTGGCGGTGCCCGGCATGGGCTGGATTGAAGGACCCGCCATAGAGCCCGATCCGCATGCCGGGGGCGGCCCGCGGAAGACAGGCCAGGCCCGAAGGCCTGATGCGAAAGCGGGAAGAGGCAGGTTTCACGGACGCGTCTGGCCCGTGCCGTGAATGCGGTACTTGAACGACGTCAGCTGCTCCACCCCGACCGGGCCCCGGGCATGCATGCGCCCCGTGGCGATGCCGATCTCGGCGCCGAACCCGAATTCGCCGCCATCGGCGAATTGGGTCGAGGCGTTGTGGAGCACGATGGCCGAGTCGACCTCGGCCAGGAAGCGCTCGGCGGCGGCTCCATCGTCCGTGACGATGGAATCGGTGTGATGGGAGCCATAAGTCTCGATATGCGCGATGGCGGCATCGAGCCCATCGACGATCCGTGCCGAGATGATGGCGTCGAGATATTCGGTGCGCCAATCCTCGTCCTGGGCTGGCGCCACACGCGGATCGGCCGCCTGCACCGCCTCATCGCCGCGCATGGCGCAGCCGGCATCGAGGAGCATGGAAACGAGAGGCTTGAGATGCGTCTCGGCACAGGCCCGGTCCACCAGCAGCGTCTCGGCCGCGCCGCACACGCCGGTGCGGCGCATCTTGGCATTCAGCACGATCGTCTTCGCCATCTCCAGATCGGCCTTGGCATGCACATAGACATGATTGAGCCCTTCGAGATGCGCGAAGACCGGGACCCTCGCCTCCTCCTGCACCCGCGCCACGAGGCTCTTGCCGCCCCGCGGCACGATCACGTCGAGATTGCCGTCGAGGCCTGAGAGCAGAGCGCCCACCGCAGCCCGGTCACGGGTCGGCACAAGGCGGATCGCATCGGCCGGCAGACCGGCCTGCTCCAACCCCTCGCCCATCGCCTCTGCAATGGCAAGCGAGGAGCGGAAGCTCTCGGAGCCGGCCCGCAGGATTGCGGCATTGCCTGCCTTGAGGCACAGCGCTCCCGCATCGGCCGTCACGTTCGGACGGCTCTCGAAGATCACGCCGATCACGCCGAGCGGCGTCGCCACGCGCTCGATCTTCAGGCCGTTCGGACGCTCGAACCGGGCGAGCACGCGCCCGACGGGATCGGGCAGCGCAGCGATGCTTTCCACTGCTGCAGCAATGTCTTCGAGGCGCTCCGGATTGAGAACGAGGCGGTCGATGAAGGCACCGCTCTGGCCCTTGGCTTTTGCCTCAGCGAGATCCTCGGCATTGGCGGCGAGGATCGCATCTTTACGAGCACGGATGCAGGCTGCCATGGCGCGCAGAGCCGCATTCTTGTCTTCGGCACTCGCCAGCGCCACGCGCCGTGCCGCACCTCGTGCGCGGCGGCCGAGATCGGCCATCAGCGCGTCGATGTTGCCGCCTTCGATCACCTTGAGAGCATCCATGATCCGTCTGCTTCCTTAAGCTCCAGCGCTCGCTTCACTTTGCATACCGATGATGGCCAATGCCATATCGTCCCGATGAACCATCTCGGAGCGTCCCGGATAGCCGAGGATTGCTTCGATTTCGCGGCTGGGACGGCCGATGATGCGGGAGGCTTCATCGGCATCGTAGGCCACGAGACCCCGACCAAGGACGCGATGTCCGTCGCTGATCGTCACCGCATCGCCACGATGGAAGGTTCCCGCGATCCGGCGCACGCCCACCGGCAGCAGGCTCGCGCCGCCCTGGAGCGCGCGCGCGGCACCCTCGTCCACATAAAGCGTTCCGCGCGGCTCTAGCGCACCTGCGATCCAGGTCTTGCGCGCGGTGGCGGGATTGGACGGCGTGAGGAACCAGGTGCAGCGCCCACCTTCCGCAATGCGTTTCAGCGGATTTTTCGTGCGGCCATCGGCGATGATCATATGCGTGCCGCCGGAGGTGGCGATCTTGCCCGCCTCGACCTTGGTGCGCATGCCGCCGCGCGAGAGTTCGGAAGCAGCCCCGCCGGCCATGGCCTCGATGGCCGGCGTGATGCGATCGACCACCGGAATATGCTCGGCATTCGGATCGGAGGCGGGCGGCGCCGTGTAAAGACCGTCGATGTCGGAGAACAGCACCAGCAGATCCGCGCCGATCATGGTGGCGACGCGCGCCGCCAGACGATCATTGTCGCCGTAGCGAATTTCCGAGGTCGCAACCGTGTCGTTCTCGTTGATCACGGGCACGGCCCGCATTTCGAGGAGCTTCAGGGTCGTCGCACGGGCATTGAGATAACGCCGCCGCTGCTCGGTATCCGCGAGCGTCACCAGGATCTGGCCTGCCGTGATGCCGTGATGGGCCAGCACCTCGGACCAGGTGCGGGCAAGCGCAATCTGGCCGACGGCCGCGGCTGCCTGGCTTTCCTCGAGCCGCAGGGGTCCTGACGGGAGACCCAGAACCGTGCGTCCCATGGCGATGGCCCCGGAAGAAACCACGAGAACGTCGGCACCTTTCGCATGAAGGTCGGCGATATCCTCGGCAAGCGCCGCCAACCAGGCATGGTTCAGCCGGCCGCGGGCCCGATCGACGAGCAGCGCGGAGCCGACTTTCAGAACAACACGGCGGAATTGGCTCAATTCAGGATTCACGGATGCCACTCTTCCTGGGGCTGGGCAGGCTCTTCCTCGACCTTGGCCTCATCGATCACGGTGAGAAGCGCCTGCAGCACTTCCTGCACGCCCTGTCCGGAAGCGGAGGAGACCACATAGGGTGTCCGCTTGCAGGCCTTTTTCAACTTCTTCAGCTGCTCCTTGAGCGTGTCCTCGTCCAAGGCGTCCGCCTTGGAAAGAGCGACGATCTCAGGCTTGTCGGCAAGGCCATGGCCATAGGCCTCGATCTCGTGGCGAACGGTCTTGTAGGCCTCTCCGGCGTCCTCGCTCGTGCCCTCGACCAGATGCAGCAGCACCCGGCAACGTTCCACATGGCTTAAGAATTTGTCGCCAAGCCCCACGCCCTCGGAGGCGCCTTCGATCAGGCCTGGAATGTCGGCGAGCACGAATTCGCGACCATAGGCGCGCACGACGCCGAGGCCAGGATGAAGTGTGGTGAAGGGATAATCGGCGATCTTCGGCTTCGCCGCCGTGACGGTGGCGAGAAAGGTGGACTTGCCCGCATTGGGAAGCCCGACGAGTCCGGCATCCGCGATCAGCTTGAGACGCAGGATCAGCGTGCGTTCCTGGCCTTCCTGGCCGGGATTGGCACGGCGCGGCGCACGGTTGGTCGAGGTGGTGAAATAGGCATTGCCGAAGCCGCCATTGCCGCCCTTCGCCAGCAGGACCTTCTGGCCCACATGGGTCATGTCGGCGATGACGGTCTCGCCGTCCTCCTCCAGGATCTCGGTCCCGGCCGGAACTTTGAGCACCACGTCGGCACCCTTGGCGCCGTGCCGGTTCTTGCCCATGCCGTGACCACCGGTCTTGGCCTTGAAATGCTGCTGATAGCGGTAGTCGATGAGGGTGTTGAGCCCCTCGACGCATTCCGCCCACACGTCGCCGCCGCGGCCGCCATCGCCGCCGTCCGGTCCGCCGAACTCGATGAACTTTTCACGGCGGAACGATACGGCGCCGCCGCCGCCATTGCCGGAGCGAATATAGATCTTGGCTTGGTCGAGAAATTTCATAACCCGCATCCTTTACGGGACTGGAGCATTTTTCGCAAAAGCCGATCAGGCCTGCGGTTAAAAAATGCTCCCGTCCGCCGTGGTGATGCGGGAGCAACGCGGACAAAAGGGAAGCGCTCCCGAAATGCTTCGAGGAGCGCTTCCTTGTTTTCAGCTCGCGAGGGAGATCTCCCGGTCCACCTCGACATCGACGCAGACGGGCTCGCGCACGAGGCCGGTATGGCTCCAGCTCTTCAGGCTTTCCCAGGCCCGCCGGTCGAGGCGGAAATGGTCGGCCGGATACAGACCGCCCCGGGCCGGCAGCTCGACGAGGCCGGCGCTCTGATAGGCGAAGCCGCACTTCTCCAGCACCCGCCGGGAGGCCGGGTTGATGACCCGGGCCGAGGCGGTGAGTTCGTCCGTCTCGCCATAGGCGAAGAAGGCATCGATCAGAGCCCTCGCCGCCTCGGTGGCATAGCCCTTGCCCCAGTAGGGCGTGCCGAGCCAGTAGCCGAGGCTGGGCTTGCCCGTCTCGGGATCAGGACCGATGCCGACCATGCCGATGAGGCTGTTGGGCCGGCCCTTGGGCGTGATGGCGAGCTGCAATCCATGGCCGTCCGCATTGGACCGCCTGGACTGGAAGATAAATCGCTCGGCATCGTCCGGGTGATACGGATGCGGAATGCGAGCCGTCATCTCCGCGACCGATTTCTCACCGGCAAGGCGTACGATGGCTTGGGCATCCGCGAGACGGGCCCAACGCAGCCACAGGCCGCGGGTCTCGAGGCGGAAAACATCGTCACGGGTGAGGTCGGGAAACATCGTCTTGCTCCGATCCGGTCGGGCCCTCCTTGGGCCCTAGAAATGACGAAGGGGAGGTGGACATCCCACCTCCCCTTCGTCATTTCGGATCTGAGCTTGGCCTTTTAGGGCCTAGTTGGAGCTTTAGATCCGCCGGGTCGGTGTGATGCCGGCGGGAGCTCCTTCGTTTCGCTCTCGCCGTTTACTCTGCGGCCTCTTGGGCCGGTACGACCGATACAAAGGCTCGGCCTTGACGCGTAAGGAATCGGACTCGGCCATTGGCCGTGGCAAAGAGGGTGTGGTCTTTGCCCATGCCGACATTGGCGCCGGCATGCCATTTCGTGCCACGCTGACGAATAATGATGTTGCCGGCGACGACCTGTTGATCGCCGAATTTCTTGACGCCCAGACGACGGCCTTCGGAGTCGCGACCGTTGCGAGACGAACCGCCTGCTTTTTTGTGAGCCATGGGTTACTCCCGTGTTCCTGTCAGTTGCCGAACGCTTATTCAGCGGTGGCCGGCGCAGCCTCGTCAGCCGCAGCCTTGGTGGTCTTCTTGGCCGCAGCCTTCTTGGGCTTCGCGCCACCGGCGAGGATCTCGGTGATCCGCACCACGGTGTAGTCCTGGCGATGCCCGCGCTTGCGGCGTGAATTCTGGCGACGGCGCTTCTTGAAGGAGATGACCTTCTCGCCGCGGGTGTGCTCCACCACCTCGCCCGCCACGGTCACGCCCTCGACGAGGGGGGCGCCCACCTGGGTCGAACCGTCGTTCGTGACCATGAGAACCTGGTCGAACGTGACGGCGGTGCCAGGCTCGCCTGCGAGCGTGGCGACGGTGATGACGTCGTTGGCGGCAACGCGATACTGCTTGCCGCCGGTCTTGATCACTGCGAACATCTTGATCCTCGTGTTCAAACCCAATTCTCAGCGGGGAAAGCCCCACCGGATTGGCTTTTTGGCAGTTTCCGGCTTCGGTTCACGGCAGGCTGGACCTGCCGCATGGATATGGGCAGGCACTCGTACCCGCTCATAGAGGAGGCCTAACTACGGGCAGCCCTCACGTTTGTCAATCAAAAACCTGATTTTTGGTGCTTGAAGACCCGCCAAGCCCATGATATCCACCCCGCCTCAACCAGCGGGCCTGAGGGCCTTCGCACCCCGGAGAGGTGGCAGAGTGGTTGAATGCACCGCACTCGAAATGCGGCATACGGGCAACCGTATCGGGAGTTCGAATCTCCCCCTCTCCGCCAGCATCTCCTAGAAGCCCTGTTTACGCCAAGTTGAAGCCTGTCTTGGGTTTGCGGTGGCTATCCATCTCGGCTCGGCCGTGTTTGAGCGTTCGAACCGCCGCAGATTGGATTTCGCAGCGGATGGTATGCTGACGATCCAGGGCAGCGCACAAGTGAGATTGAGGCGCCTTAACACCAGTCCTTCGTTTGACGACTATAAGATTGCTTACAGACGGCCTCTCCGGGTTGCCCCACTCCAGCGCATGATAGTCATGCGGCTTCCAGCCTTTGCCATTCTGGCAACGGGAACAGACGATCGTACGCCCAATTGAATACGAATGCGTAGCCCATGTAGAAAAGGGCAAAGGACACGTCCATCAGGAAGGCCTGCCAGAGACTGATGCCGAGATACCATGCGAAGAACGGCAGCAGGACGAACAGGAGCCCGACCTCGAACATGATCGTATGCAGCACGCGGATCGGAGCGGTCTTCCTGGTACTGCCCCGCATCCGCTCCATCATGTGGTCGAAGCCAAGATTGTAGACGTAGTTCCAGAGCGTTGCGATGGTAGCGCCGACAATCCCCACCACGCCCATGTTGTGCATAGGCATGTGAAATGCCCAGGCACCGAGTGGTGTGACGAGTGCCAAACCGATGATTTCGAAGCTGATTGCGTGACGAATGCGGTCGCGTGCGGTTCGCATGTAATCCCCCAGCGGGTCAAAGCTCGGGTCGTCCCGAACGATCGGCCCAGTGTCTGGGGGAGGTCGTCCTCTCTTGCGCCTCCATATAGGTAGACCACCGCGCGCTCGGCAAGAGCAGGAGAATTCAACCGAGAGACGACCCTGGCGAGATCAAAGGTCCGGATAGCTTTTTTGCCGCTGGGCTATGGCCCCCGCCTCCAAACCCGAGCCGCTTCGGCGTCATTGGGGGAAGATCTCGACCTGCTCGCGGCCCTTAGCATCGCCTTCCGCCCCGGCGGTAAGGTCATCTGGGCAGGTGCGCTAGCACACATTCCTATCGCTGGCTCCAGCCTCACAACGTGTTTTTCCATACCGTTCGATCTAAAATTTCCTAACGCCCCCCTTTCGAAAGCTACCAAGCGGTATTATACCAAGCGGTACGGTTTCAACATCCCTCAAGCCGTTCTGATAGCCCTTCGAATGGATAGTTCACCCATGACAGTCTTCTCCAGGCCTGTTCCACGCACCTCCTCCAGGATGATTGCTCTGCTCCTTGGCGGTGCAGCGCTCTGGTTTGCAATTGGCAGCACGAGCACCCAGGGGGGCAGCACGGGACCGGCGCCATCTGCGACGCCTGCGACCGTGGTCGCCGTAGACCGGCAAGAGCTGACACTATGGCAGGAGTTCTCAGGCCGCCTCGAGGCGGTCGAACGGGTCGATCTGCGTCCCCGCGTTCCAGGCGCCATCCAGGCCGTTCATTTCCGCGAAGGATCGTTAGTAAGGCGCGGCGATCTACTCTTCACGATTGATCCCGAACCGTACCGTGCCGAAGTCGAGCGGGCAGAGGCGCAGGTCAGCGCGGCCGAGGCAAGGATTGCTTTCGCTCGCAATGAACTGGATCGCGGGATGAAGCTGACGGCCAACCAGACCATCACACAACGCGACCTTGACACGCGCGAGAACAGTTTACGCGAGGCGGAGGCCAGTCTGCGTGCGGCGCAAGCCGCGGCAACGACCGCTCGTCTCAACCTGTCCTATACCGAAGTGCGCGCACCGATCTCCGGACGGATCGGTAAAATCGAGGTCACTGCAGGTAATCTCGTCAATGGCGGTTCCGGCGCACCAGTTCTGACGACGATCGTCTCAACAAACCCGATCTATGTGAGCTTCGATGCCGATGAGCGTGCGGTCCAGCGGGCGCTTGAGACGCTGCCCGCTGGCGGTGACCGGCGTGACCATCTCGCCCGCATCCCGGTCGAGATGCGCTCCGGACCGGAGGCCGAGGTCGTGCGCGGCAAGCTGCAACTCATAGACCATACGGTCAACGGCGCCAGCGGCACGGTTCGGGTGCGGGCGGTGTTCGATAATGCCGCCGACGACCTGATGCCAGGCCAGTTTGCCCGCATTCGCCTGGGGCAGGCCAAGACAACCCCTGCGGTGGTCGTGCCCGAGAGGGCCGTTGGGGTCGATCAAGACAAGAAGTACGTGCTGGTTGTCGATCCAACTCACAAGGCGACTTACCGCGAGATCAAGCTCGGAGCTGCCGTGGACGGGGGACGCATCGTCACCAGCGGCCTGAATGCAGGGGAACGGATCGTTGTCGACGGGCTGCAGAAGGTCCGTCCCGGAGCCCTGATCGCGCCGCAGCCCGATGCATCCGCCGCACTTCAGACACGCAATTCTACCGCTTCCGCGGCGAACTGATCCTACGCCACAGGCTTGAGGGCCGACTCCATGAATATCTCTCGCTTCTTCATCGACCGCCCGGTTTTTGCCGGGGTGTTGTCGGTGCTCATCTTCGTGGTCGGACTGCTGGCCCTGCGGATCCTGCCGATCTCGGAATACCCCGAGGTCGTGCCGCCGCAGGTGGTCGTCCGAGCGCAGTATCCAGGCGCGAATCCAAAGGTCATCTCCCAGACTGTCGCAGCCCCGATCGAGGAGGCCATCAACGGCGTCGAGGATATGCTCTACATGGGCAGCCAGGCGACCACGGACGGCGTGCTGACACTGACCGTGACCTTCGCCCTCGGCACCGATCCCGACAAGGCGCAGCAGCTCGTCCAGAACCGGGTCTCGCAGGCAGAGCCCCGATTGCCTGAGGAGGTGCGTCGCTTGGGCGTCACCACCGTGAAGAGCTCACCCGATCTGATGATGGTCGTCCACCTGCTGTCGCCCGACGGGCGCTATGATGTCACGTATTTGCGAAACTACGCTGCACTCAACGTCAAGGACCGGCTCGCCCGTATCCAGGGCGTTGGTCAGGTCCAGCTGTTCGGATCCGGCGACTATTCCATGCGCGTCTGGCTCGACCCGCAGAAGATCGCCGAACATGGCCTCTCCGCCGGCGATGTCGTCAACGAGATCCGCGCCCAGAACGTGCAGGCGGCCGCGGGCGTTGTCGGCGCCTCGCCGGGCCTGCCGGGCGTTGATCATCAACTGTCGATCAATGCGCAGGGCCGCCTCCAGGATGAGGAGCAGTTCGGCGACATCATCGTCAAGACCGGCGCGAACGGGGAGATCACCCGCCTGCGCGACATCGCCCGCATTGAGCTGGGCGCCGCCGATTACGCCCTGCGGGCTCTCCTGAACAACAAGCCGGCGGTGGCCATTCCCGTCCTGCAGGCGCCGGGATCGAACGCTATCGAGATCGCCGATAAGGTTCGGGCCGAGATGGCGGACATCAAGGCCAACATGCCGGACGGTGTCGACTTCCAGATCGTCTACGACACAACCCAGTTCGTGCGGGCCTCGATCGACGCGGTGGTCCATACGCTGCTTGAGGCCGTGCTGCTGGTGGTGCTCGTGGTGGTCCTGTTCCTGCAGACGTGGCGGGCCTCCATCATACCGCTCGCAGCCGTTCCGGTTTCGATCGTCGGCACATTCGCGGTCCTGCATGTCCTCGGCTTCTCCATTAACGCACTGAGCCTGTTCGGACTGGTTCTGGCTATCGGCATCGTGGTCGATGATGCCATCGTGGTGGTCGAGAACGTGGAGCGGAATATCGAGAAGGGACTGAGCCCCCGCGAGGCTACGTATCGTGCCATGCAGGAGGTCTCCGGGCCGATCATCGCCATCGCGCTGGTGCTGGTGGCCGTGTTCATCCCACTTGCGTTCATCAGCGGACTGACCGGGCAATTCTACAGGCAGTTCGCCGTCACCATCGCGATCTCAACAGTGATTTCCGCAATCAATTCGCTGACCCTGTCACCCGCCCTGGCAGCCCTTCTGCTGCGGGATCACCATGCGCCGAAGGACCGCTTGACCCGGATTATCGATGCATTGTTCGGTTGGCTGTTCCGCCGCTTCAATACATCCTTCCACCGGGGAGCCGATGCATATGGCACCGGCGTGAGGCGAGCGATCTCGGCGAAGACCCTGATGCTGGTCGTCTACGTCGCTCTGCTGGGCGCAACCGGCCTCCTGTTCAAGACAGTGCCTAGCGGTTTCGTTCCCGGGCAGGACAAGCAGTATCTCGTCGGCTTCGCCCAATTGCCGGATGCTGCCACCCTCGACCGGACCGAGGACGTCATCCGACGGATGACCGACATCGGGCTGAAGCACCCCGGCGTCGAGAACGCCGTCGCGTTCCCCGGCCTGTCGATCAATGGGTTCACCAATAGTTCGAATGCGGGCATCGTATTCTTGACTCTCAAGCCGTTTGAGCAACGTCAGGACCCGAGTCTCGCTGCCGGAGCGATCGCAGGTCAGCTGAACCAGCAGTTCGCTGCCATCTCGGAGGCCGTGATCGCGATGTTTCCGCCCCCGCCGGTGCAGGGTCTTGGCACGATCGGCGGATTCAAGCTGCAGATCGAGGATCAGGCCGGCTTGGGATACGAGGCGCTCGACCGGGCCACGAAGGAGTTTCTGGCCAAGGCCTCAGCGGCGCCCGAGCTTGCGGGACTGTTCTCGAGCTATTCGATCAACGTGCCCCAGCTCTACGCGGATGTGGATCGCGCCAAGGCGCGTCAGCTCGGGGTTCCGATCTCCGATGTGTTCAGCACGCTTCAGATCTATCTCGGCTCGGTTTACGTGAACGACTTCAACAAGTTCGGCCGGACCTACTCGGTGCGCGTGCAGGCGGATGCTCCTTTCCGGGCGCGTGCCGAGGACGTGGGCTACCTCAAGGTCCGGTCGACTTCGGGCGAGATGGTTCCGCTCACGGCTCTGCTGAACATCCAGTCGAGCGTAGGACCGGAGCGCGCCATGCGCTACAACGGCTTCCTGGCGGCAGACGTTAATGGACAGGCGGCTCCAGGATACTCATCGGGTCAGGCGCAGGCGGCGGTCGAGCGGATTGCGGCTGAAACCTTGCCAAAGGGGTTCAGGGCCGAGTGGACCGAGCTGACTTACCAGGAAATTCTGGCTGGCAACTCGGGGATCCTGGTCTTTCCAATTGCCATCCTGCTCGTCTTTCTAGTGCTGGCGGCGCAGTACGAGAGCCTGACGCTTCCGGTGTCGATCATTTTGATCGTCCCCCTGGCGCTGCTCGCGGCTTTGGCCGGTGTGTGGCTGACCGCCGGCGAAAACAATGTGTTCACCCAGATCGGGCTCATCGTTCTGGTCGGATTATCGGCCAAGAACGCCATCCTGATTGTGGAGTTCGCTCGTGAGCTCGAGTTGGAGGGGCGCACTCCGATAGAGGCCGCCATTGAAGCCAGTCGACTGCGCCTGCGGCCGATCCTGATGACGTCGCTGGCCTTCATCATGGGCGTCGTGCCGCTGGTGGTGTCAACGGGCGCCGGCGCGGAGATGCGGGCCGCGATGGGTGTGGCCGTGTTCTCAGGAATGATCGGCGTGACGGCATTCGGCCTGTTCTTCACGCCGGTCTTCTACGTCTTGGTGCGCCGGTTGGCGGGAAACCGCCATCTTCAACATGAGTCTGAACCTGCCGCTGCGGGTCCGATTCCGAATGCGCTCCCGGAGAAGGAAATGGCGCACTGAACGAATGCGCGGGGCGCTGCTTGAGCCGGCGTCCCGCTATCAACCCTTCCCTTGAATGGAACATCATTCATGTCTCGATCTGAAATAAGCCTCAGATCTGCTATGGCGTCTGTTCTGCTGCTCGCCATGAGCACATTGTTGGAAAGCGCTAAGGCTGAAGAAGACTACCCAATTACGAATGATGTTGTTCTGACGGATGTGCGTGTCGCGCCTGCGAAGTCGAGCGACCGGGCGCAGGTTATGTTCGTGCTGGAAAACCGGAGCGCGGAACGGATCCTGTTCGGAGGGATGACGGTCACTGGCGCCCGGCGCTCCCGGATCGTCGCGGCCCTTGGTAACGGGGCGACGACAGCGTTGGACTCGATCCCTGTCGCTCCGGGTGAGGTCCTTTCAGCGGACGGAGAGGCGCTTTGGATTGAGGTTGACGGTCTGCCCAGCCCTCCAGGCGGTATGATCAAGGCTACGGTAAACTTTGGAACGGCCGTTATTCCGATCAGCCTCACGGTTAGCCGTGGATGCAAATCCTCCAGCTAAAGGGCACCGGGCAATTCAGTCTTCAGCCCGAACTGTTGGCCAGCCACGCATAGCGAAGTCCACCACACGATGGAGTTCCGCGCGCGAGGCTCCGGATGCTGCCTTGACCGCCATCCCAAGGCCGATCGACACGACATAGCGCGCCCAATCGGCCGAATTCTCTTCCTGGGGGAAATCGCCGTTGGAACGTGCCTGCTCCAGACGATCGCGCAGGTTGTTCTCGTTGACCATCCGGCGCGCGATAAGCTCCTCGCGGATGGCTTCGCTCGCCTCGCTGCAGGCCACGGCTCCGTTCACGCCAAGACAGCCGGGAGGGTTCATGGGATCGGTCAGCACATCGGCATAGCCGCGCAGAAGCCGCTCGACTGCCTCCCGCGCCGTCGGCGCCTGAAGGGCCTCGTGTGCGAAGCACAGGTGCTGGCGCTCGTAGAGATCGAGAGTCCGGCGGAAGAGATCCTCCTTGTTGCCGAACGCGGCATAAAGGCTCGGACGCGTGATGCCCATGGCATCCGTCAGATCGGAGATGGACGTGCCCTCATAACCCTGACGCCGGAAGACCTGAAGCGCGATGTGCAGCGCCTCGTCAGGATCGAATTCCCGGTGGCGACCCATGATTGTCCTGTCTCCCTTTGCCCAGAAGGCCTCACTGATGCTGAGTACAACAGCAAATTGTACCAATCAGTATGATAACTATTTGGTACAGACTTTCAAGATGTTACCCGGTTTTGTCGCAGACCCGGAGTATTAGCGAGGCAGTAGCGAGAGTCTTGTGAAGCACTCTGCTGGGAGCAGGGGAAACTCCTTGGCCAATGATGGTTGCCGGCTGCAGGCGTGCTTCGTCTGTCCTTTGCGCATCATGTGAACCACTCGATCCTGCCCAGGACCGCACGCGCAGTCCTGTCGTTGGAAGCTTGTGATTATCCCATACGCAACACCGTTGAGATAAATGGACGGTTGGGATGGCGGTAAGATACTAGCGACATCCCTCTCTCCCAGCGTCCATCAATCCATCTACCGTGCCCTGATAGGATCGGTTCACGTTCAGCCTACGCTGCAGGAGCGACTTCACCTTCTCTTGGATAGGCTTTCCACCACGTAGGAGCGGATCCGCGTCCGCCTGTGGCTAAGATCTCGCCGGCCCACACCGGATTGCTCCGCAGCTCCAGCCGCCATCTCTTCGCCGTCAGGATCCAGTCGGTCTGCGGTGGTCACGTTCGCGGTCGATCCGGAAAGGACATCGTCCGTCGACACGCCTGACCAGCCCTCCGCCCGCCAGGCATCGGCGCGCTCATCGATGTCGATAGTGCCCTCATCGTCGAGGATATCGAGCACGCGCTCATACTGCTCATCATTGGCATTGACCGAGATCAGGTAGCCGCCGCGGCGCAGACCCTCCGCATAGGTATGCCGGTCCTCGTCGGGCAGGAACCAACCACCCAGGGCGCCCCAGAATCCGTGCGCCCCTGTGCGCCGGGCCGCGGCAGGATCGTCCGGCGGATCACGCTCGTCGCCAGGCATGAAGCGGATGCTGTCGCGGGACATTCCGGCATCAACCAGACGCTCGATCGCATCCTCAGCATCGCTGCGGCTGTCGAAGAAAGCTGTCACCATTTTCCGGGACGATAAAGAACTCGAACTCGTGCTGGATGTCATCGATCTGTCTCCTCTACGTCGATGAGCGAACCGTCCGAAATCTCACATTGCTGAGGCCAGGACCTGGTTCGCGGCAAAGGATTGCCGACCGGATCAGAAGCTGTTGTTTGCATGCCTTGCCGCCTCGACCCCGTCACGACCGGAAAAGTGTCGTGCTTCACGGACTGCCCGCGGAGCCGGACGCCAGATTTCCGTCCCCCTCGGGCGCTGGCTGGAGCCGGAATGCCACTGCGGCCCCATGCCTGAGTTGGCCGTTCGGCGGCCAAGAAGCCAGCCGATGGCACAGCCCAGCGCGCCGACGGCAAGCATGGTCATGAGCGGGTGCTCTTGCACAGGCCGGCTCATGGCCTCGGTGCCCCGCTGGTAGTAGTGCTCGGCCTCCGGCAGGTACCGTCTGCCCTGCTCCATGTAGGTCTGACCGCGCCGGTAGAGATCGTGGGCGAGACCAGAGGCTTGGTCGACCGCAGACTGAACGCTGCTGTTTCCAGTTTGGCCCTCCAGTCCCTGGCCAGGTGGTGCGGGCACCTCGTTCAATGCCTCAGGCTCACATTCGGCAGCGACACTTTTTGATGCCGATGTGGTCCAAGCGGGTGGATCACTGGCAGGGAAACTATCATCAACAGTATCGTCTACATGCCGCTGCTGAATCGGCTTTGGCTCGTTATCTGCGTCGACCGGGCGCTTCTGATCGATCTTCTCGTCAGGCATCGGAACCTCCATCACCCTGTACAGGGCAATGAGCTCTCAGGACGAATGGTTCCGGTTGAGTGGGCGACCGTCGAGCTCAAGCCCTCAGGGCTAAATCGCACGTTGGACTGCCCCTCGACGTACATTGTACTCTGGATATGGCTCCCGAGAGAGGTTTCAGAAAGCCACTTTAGCTCACGCACACCACGGGCTCGGCAGCACCTCACCTGGCGGCCACCCTTCCAGCAGCCCCGCCCAGGCGATCGCTTGCCTGATTACCTGCGCCAGCCTGGGCTCGATGCCATCGAACTGCTCGAGCCGGTCAGCATTGATCATGAGCTGATCAATGGTCTGGATTTTCTCTCGCCACAGCAGGTCCCAGGCTATCGGAGGCAGGTAGAGGCCTCCAATCGGTCCCGCACAGAGATTATCAACATGGAACATGGGACGCTCCTGCCTCATGTATAGAAGTACCTTGAGCACAGCCTGCCAGCCTCCAGCAATCGGATTACAGGCGAGCTTCGATGATCAGATTGAACGGAGTCTGGGCGGCTTGGCGCACGGTGCCGAACCCGGCGGACCTCAGCACGGATTCCAGCCGGCCTGGACCTGCCTGGGCGCCTAGAACATGAGTGCCATTCTCCGAGATGGCATGGGCGCAGCACAGGGTCGTCGAGGCGGCATAGTAGAGGCGGCCGACCGGGTTGATGTTGTCTTCGACTCGATCCCTGGCATACGGCTCAACCAGCATGACCGTCCCGTCCTCGGCCATCGCGGTCCTGGCGTAGCGCATTGCATCGACGGGCCTGCCCATGTCGTGCAGGCAGTCGAAGAAGCAGATCAAATCGTAGTTGTGCCGGGCGTATTCGTCTGCGTTTGCGACTTCGAAGCTGACACGCTCCGCGACACCCGCTTCCTGGGCGATCCTTCGGGCGATTTCGATCGAGCCCTTATGGCCGTCGAAACCCCAGAAACGGCTCTCCGGATATGCCTTGGCCATCAGCACGGTCGAGTGACCGTGCCCGCAGCCGATGTCGGCGACCTTGGCACCCTTCTCGAGCTTGGCCGTGACACCTGAGAGGGTCGGCAGCCACTCCTGGACGAGGCTCGCGCTGTAGCAGTTGCGATAGAATGCGGCGACCCCGCAAAACAGCCGGTCGCTATGCTCGCCCCAGCTCACACCCTCTCCCGTCTTGAAAGCATTGAGTGTCTTTGGCTCGTCAGCCCACATGGAGGCGACCACCTGCCAGGCGTGCGGCAGGAACACCGGGCTCGTGTCGTCGGCCAGGACGGCGGCCTGCTCCGGCGTGAGCTCATAGGTCACTGAAGCCGGATGATAGGCGACGTACCCGCCTGCCACCTGGGAGTTGAGCCATTCCCGGACATAGCGCTCGCTGCAGCCGCTGCGCCGGGCAATCTCGTGCGAACTCAACGGACCTCCGCCGGCCATCGCCCGGTAGAGACCCAGCTTGTCGCCGAGGCTCACCATGACGCCGCCATAGCCGGCCGAAAGCTC
>KI912060.1:46230-46979 GCA_000517005.1 Microvirga lupini | reverse complement strand
GGATGAGGTGATGGTGATGCGGCTGCAGGTTCTTGGGTGCGGAGATGCGTTCGGCTCGGGCGGACGCTTCCACACCTGCTTTCATGTCTCAGCAGGCTCGGCCAGCTTCCTGGTCGATTGTGGCGCATCGTCGTTGATCGCCATGCGGCGGTTCGGGATCGAGCCGAACATGATCGGGACAGTGCTGATCTCGCACCTGCATGGCGACCACTTCGGCGGATTGCCGTTTCTGTTGCTCGACGCACAGTTCGTCAGCCGCCGGACGATCCCGCTCACGATCGCGGGGCCACCGGGCCTGTCCACGCGCCTGCAGGCTCTCCGGGAGACCATGTTCCCGGGCTCCACGGAATCGGACCTCGGGTTTTCACTGGCCATCGTCGAACTCGAGCCGCAGGTGACAGCCCAGGTGAACGGGGTCTCGGTCACCCCCTATCCGGTGCGCCATCCCTCAGGAGCCCCCTCCTATGCGCTGCGCTGCCAGGTGGAGCACCAGACGCTTTGCTATTCCGGGGACACGGAGTGGGTTCCGGCGCTCATTGACGCCGCGCGGGACGCGGATGTGTTCATTGTGGAGTGCTATACCTTCGACCGGCCGGTGCCCTTCCATACGAACTGGCGGAGCCTGCACGAGCATCTGCCGGAGATCGCAGCCAAGCGCGTGCTGCTGACTCATATGAGCACGGACATGCTCGATCAGGCCTCGATTGAAGGTGCCGAGCGCGCCGAAGACGGCATGATCCTGGAGATCT
>KI912060.1:45465-46130 GCA_000517005.1 Microvirga lupini | reverse complement strand
CCGAGGAGACTTCCGACCAGCGTGTCGAGCTTCTGCTGATTGATCGTCATCGTTCACTCCATCCTTGCATCCCAACGGCTTGTGCGCCGAAGTCCAGCTCAGGATGCCGATTGGCTGTTGAGGCCGGGAGTGCGAGATTGGTCAGGAACGGTCCATTTGTGCCAGGAGGCCCTTCAATGTCGGGAACGACACGTCCGCTGCACGTCAGCCTTGTCGCCATCCCTGATGCGGTCATATCGACCCTGACCGGGATCTACGATGTGCTGGGCTCGTTCCGCATGCTCGGCCGTGTGGAGCTCTCAATCCCGGAATCACCGCCGTTTACGGTCGAGATCGTTGCTGCTGAGCGGGGCAATGTGGCGCTGGCCAGTGGTGTCCCCGTGGAGGCTCACCGGGCGATCTCAGATATAGCGGCCACTGACATCATCATTGTTCCATCGGTCCTGCTCGGGCCCGGTGGATGGACGCCCGGCCGTTACCCTGAGATCGTCGATTGGGTCCGGCGCATGCATGCCGAAGGCGCCCTGCTCTGCTCGGCCTGTTCCGGCGTGTTCCTGCTCGCCGAAACCGGGCTCTTCGACGGTCGAGAGGCGACGGTGCATTGGGGCTACGCTGAGGCATTCGCAAAGGTGTTCCCTGGCGTGCCGCTGAGCCCCCAGCGGGTA
>KI912060.1:43149-45365 GCA_000517005.1 Microvirga lupini | reverse complement strand
TCTGCAGTGGCACCACGACGGACTCGCCCCCTACATCGTCTTCCAAGGCCGCCGGGATCATGGCGATGCTGCCATTGCCGACGCACAGGTCTGGCTTTCGACTCATTTCTCCATCGCGAGCCCTGTCGAAGAGATGATCCGCCGTTCGGGCCTTGCCGAGCGGACGTTCAAGCGGCGCTTTACGGAAGCGACCGGCTTCGCGCCCATCGATTATGTCCAGCGCCTCAGAATCGAAGACGCCAAGCGCCGGCTTGAGCGCACGGATGAGCCTGCCGACGCGATCAGCTGGAGAGTCGGGTACGAGGACGTGGCCGCCTTCCGCCGCCTGTTCAAGCGTGTCACTGGGATGACGCCGGGTGCCTACCGCCGACACTTCCAGGTGCCTATCTTCGCTCAGCCGAAAGCGTGCCGATCATCCACTTAGGGAGAAGGCTCTGAACCTCTCTCCTGCCTGCTCCTGCCTTCGCCCGCGCTGCGAAGCAGGCGAGCCAGACAGTCGCGTGTCAGCACCATTTACAGGTATCCCCTTGAGCCCCACATCCTTGGGGAGGGAGACACAATGACTGACAAGAAGGATCTCACGCGACCATCCACGGCTGCTGACAGCTCGGCTTCGATGATCGATTCCTTCCTAGCAGAGGCCAAGCGGCTTGGACCGGTGGCTGGCAATGTACCCCGGGCGCGGCTTGTGTTTGCCCTCGACGCCACCATGAGCCGACAGCCCACCTGGGATCTCGCCTGCCGCGTCCAAGGTGAGATGTTTGCCGCAGCCAGTGAGGCGGGCGGCCTCTCGGTGCAGCTGGTCTATTTCCGAGGCTTCGGTGAGTGCCGCGCCTCCCGCTGGGTTGCCGATCCGCGGTCGCTGACGGACCTCATGACCAAGATCGGTTGCCGGGGTGGCCAAACCCAGATCGGGCGGGTGCTCCGTCACGTCCGGACAGAGGCGAGCCACGCCCCGTTAAAAGTGCTGGTCTATGTCGGCGATGCCATGGAAGAGCCGATCGACGATCTCTGTGCTGTCGCCGGTGAACTCGGTCTCCTCGGGGTCAAGGCCTTCATGTTCCATGAGGGACATGACCCAGATGCGGCTCGGGCCTTTCAGGAGATCGCCCGCCTGAGCGGTGGAGCCTATGCCCGGTTCGATGCAAGCGCTCCCCACACTCTGTCAGAGCTCCTGCGTGCCGCCGCCACCTATGCGGCCAGTGGTGTCGAGGGCCTTACCCGGCTGACCGCCGGCAGCGCGCAGGCCCGCAGCCTGCTCATGGCCATCACCGGAGGCAAGCCGTGATGCTGCTATACGGTATCGCGGGGGTTGCAATCTTGTGGTGGTTCCTGAGCAACTTCGCGCATGCGAACCCAGCCACTCTGGCGAAGCTGTTCAAGGTCATCGGCGGGATTGCGGCCCTTGGTATCGCGAGCCTGCTCGCCGTGCGGGGGCGGATCGACATGGCCTTGCTGATCGGCAGTTTCGGAGCTTGGCTCCTCGGGTGGAGCCGCCTCACCTTCCCGAACCTTGCTGGACGCGCACAGCCAGCCCCCGGCAGCGCATCGCGGGTTCGCTCGAAGCTGATTGAGATGACGCTCGATCACGACACCGGCGAGATGGAGGGCATCGTGCTTGCTGGAGCCTTCACCGGGCAGCAACTCGGGGCGCTTGATGAGGCGCGCCTGCTGAATCTGCTGGCGGAGTGCCATACCAGTGACCCGGATGGTGGTCGCCTCCTTGAGGCCTATCTTGATCGTCGGTTTCCTTATTGGCGTGAAGACACTCGGGCTGAGGAGCAGCCGCGGGCAGACGCTCGACCTGCCTCTGGTGCGATGACACCGGAGGAAGCCTACCAGATCCTGAATCTCGAACCGGGGGCTACTGCCGATGAAATCCGGCAGGCTCACCGGACGCTGATGAAGAAGCTCCACCCGGACCAGGGCGGCTCCACCTACCTTGCGGCGCGGGTAAACCAAGCCAAGGACGTTCTGCTGGGCCGGCATCGCGGGTAGTCGGCTGCACGGCAGGAACCGCTCCATCCGACAGGTCTGCGAACGGGCGGGACAGACCATCGGGCTTCTGGATAGCTTCCGGGGCGAGACAGCATCATGCCGCAGAACATTGATGCGCGTTGGCCCCTGGCATCGCAGGGCCGCGTCGGTCCGTTGCTTCATCACGGCTGGGGCCGCCACGTTGGCGAGGCGCCTTGGTGTCCTATCTCGTGAGATGC
>KI912060.1:28386-43049 GCA_000517005.1 Microvirga lupini | reverse complement strand
GACCTGGGGCGGGTCGACTGGGAGGCTGTTCGACTCCCCTATCGGGGAGCATGAGGAAGTGTCGGGCGCTTATGCCGCTGCCGGCAGGGACGAGGTTCGTGTCGGAACAATCCGCGATAGCACGAAACCTCATGCTCCCCTGGCAGGTTGATGCTTGTTCGTCCTGCTGGATTGCGCCCTCGGGAGCGTCACGGCTGGGACGATGGCTTGATCGATCCGGTCGCCGTCTGATCCGCCTTGGGTGTCACGCGCCAGATCGTTCCACCGGTATCATCCACTATGAACAGGGTGCCGTCAGGAGCAATCGCCACATCGGCCGGGCGGCCCCACACTAGGGCTTGCTCCTCCCCTTCCGTCCAGAAGCCGGTCATGAAGTTGTCGTACCAGCCAACGGGACGCCCCTGTTCGAACTTCACCCGCACCACCTTGTAGCCGGTGGGCTTGGAGCGGTTCCACGACCCCTTGAGCGCAACAATCGCATCGCCTCGGTAGTCCGGCGGCACACGCTCGCCTGTCAGGAACACGAAATCCATGGCCGCGGAATGCCCCTCGAACAGCAGATCAGGGGCAATCGAGGCTGCGACCTTGTCGGGCGCCATGGCGGCAAAGCCGGGTTGAGGATGGGTTCCCGTGTAAGCGTAGGGCCAGCCGTAGAATCCGCCTTCCTGCACCCGGATCAGATAATCCGGAACCAGCTGATCACCAAAACCGTCCCGCTCTTGGACAGTAGCCCAGAGCTCTCCTGTCTCGGGATGGAAGGCCAAGCCCACCGGATTGCGCACACCCGATGCGATCGTCGTCTGCTCCTTGCCCTCCGCCGAGAACCTCTGGATTGTCGCCTTGGGTTCAGGCTCGACCCCCAGGTTTCCGGTGGAGCCGACACCGACATAGAGCTGACCGTTCGGGCCGATCTCGAGATCGCGATTGGCGTGGCCCTGAACAACGCCGAAGACGCCCCGGGCGGTGATGAGTTTCTGACCATCCATGACCGGATCGGGCTTGCGCTGTTCCGGTGGCACATCAGCCGCGCGGCGTGGTTGCGTTCCCTGGCTGCGAACGGCGCCATCCTGGTACGCTAAGCTCCAGATGCCCTCCTGGTCGGCCACCAGCAACTCGCCGCTCCGATGGGCAATGCCATTGGGCTTGTTGAACCCGGCCGCAAAGCGTTCGACCCATTCGGCGCGCCCATCCTGATCGGCATCCCGCAGGATGAAGATGGTGCCAGACCCCTGGCTCACGACGGCCAGATCGCCGTTGGGGAGCACAAGGGCCTGGCGAGGATTGTCGAGTTTATCGGCAAAGAGCGAGACATCGAAGGCGTCTGGTACGGCGGGCGCCCGGTTGTCCCGCTCGAGGATCAGGGGCGGATTACGGACGATCGGCCCCTCAAAGGGTTTTGGCAGCTGATCCGCCTTGATCTCGAAGCGTTGACCAATGGCTTGATCGGTGCCGGGCCCGGAGGGCTGCGCCTGAGCAAGAGCCGAGACTGACAACATCAGGAGCGGGACGGCGGAAAGCGGGGCGCTGCGCATATGGAACCTCCCGGGCGAGTCCGCTTTCGGAAAGCAGAAGCAACCAGCCCTGTTCCAGCTTTACGTACCTTTGTGCATCACAAACCTGTGTCCGAGGTGGTGCGCGCCTCTGCCTGCCAGAGGGATCAAGCCAGGCTGGAATCACAGGCAGGTCGGGTGTCTTCGGTAACCCGGCCACGCAGTGGGCCGCACCCGGCGATTGTCAGGGTTCAACGTCCGGAATGAGCCTTTCACGCGGCCCAACGGTCCAGGAGTTCCTGACCCATCTCGGCAAGCCGGAGTGGGGTCATCGCCAGACGCTCCACGACCAGCCAGCGTTCCCAGTCCGGCATGATGCTCCAGGCTGGATCGCTCAGGTGGGCTTGCGGCAGCCGGTAGTGAAACACCGGCCGGGAACCGATCTTCTCATGCGGCAGAACCGAACGCACCCGCTCTTCATCGAAGTGGGCCAGCAGCGGCAGGAGATCCAGTGCCCGCCTCCGGGTCGGGTTGGCGGTCAGATAGTCCTCTGTCAGGTTCGTCAGGTCAGGCCAGTAATCCGGATCGAGCACACGGCGCTTGTAGGCCAGCGGGTAATCCGGTGGAAGGACAAGAGAACGCCGAACGCTCCCGCGGACGATCTCCTGCCGGAGCCGGTGGCCGGCGATGAGGAAGGCTTTGAGAAAAGCTGTCACCGTTGCCGCATCGAGGCGCGGCGGATCGACATTGAAGTGGAGCCCCAGCGAGTCCCAGAGCACGGTCCCGCGACCGCGCGCACCGGCGGCCCGCAAGCTTTGGACGACTCTGTCCATCTCCGGGAGCCGGGCGATGGGAATGGGGGCGGTGATCAGCTCCCGTGGGACAAAGGGTGAGACCATGGTGCCAAGCCATGCGGCCACCCGACGATCCAGCCTCAGGCCGAGTTCCGGATGCTGGTCGGGATGAACGTGCCGCAAGTCAGTTTCGATCAACAGATCGCCAATATGGGTGCCGGCGACCTTAAAGGCGTGCGGATCGACCGTCTCACAGGCTCCGCCCAGATCATGCGCAAGGGCCTGGGCTGCAACCTGAGCGCTCGGGCCCAGGAACTCGACCTCGACACCGACCCGCCGCAACGAGCCGTCGGCTGCGATCAAGGTGGGAGGGCTGAGTGCTTCAGCCTCTATGGCAACATCGTTCATCATCTCCAAACATGGGGACGATGCTGCCGGATCTCAATGAACGAACCTGGAGCTCCCTACACCTTGCGAACTGCTGCTGCGGGCGGGACGAGGCCCCGCTCGGATGTATTGTTGCTCACCGCGTATACCCCGTGAGGATGATATAAAAGCTCCATCAGCTCTTGTAAGGCTTGCGGCAGACGCTCTGCGTCAACAAATGACAAGAGCGCCAGCCTCCAGGGGGATCTGCCGTGATTTCTGTTCCACTGCTGGCTTCTGCCAGACCGTCCGCACGCGATTGCACCTACAACCTGTTCCGGAACAGGCAGCGGCCGGACATCCTCTGTGCCGTGCCCGAGCACCATCCTGTTCCCAGCTTTCTTGTTCCGGAAGACTGGACTTTTGTGCGCCCTCTTCATGCGGCAGACATGGCACCAGCCGGCTTTGAGGATCGGGCTGCCACGGTCGGCGTGCGGTTCAATGGGTTCTATCTGTTCCAAATCACAGCTTCACAGAAGAGAATCGCTGCTTAGACTGACAGGAGCACATACTGTGATATGGCCGCCGCTCATAGAGGGCGATGTCTCCTCGCTCATTTGCCGATCTGGCGCCAACCATCGTAGAGATGCAAGGGGTGATCGGCCCTATCCGCGCCATCCGGCAGGCAGAGGTAGGAGCCTCACGCATGATGCTTGATCGTACCGCTGAGCGCTTTGGCCTCAAGCCACAGCATCTGGCGGCTGATAGCGCTTATAGCTCGACCGAGAACCTAGCTTGATTGGTCAAGGAGAAGCAGATCGCGCTGCACATCCCGGTGATCGGCAAAGCCAATCGCACTGATGGCACCTTCTCACGGGCCGACTTCGTGACCACTACACTTGCCCGGGCGGCAAGCGGCTGGTGCAGTACCGGCGCCAATTTGCAGTCCCGCGCACCGGCATCACCAAGGATGGCATGCGCCTGTACCATGGCAGCCGATCCGACTGTCAGAGCTGAGAGCTGAAACCCCAGTGCTGTCCCAACACGCCGCGGCGTCGGGTGCCGCGTGATCTGGACGAGGATGCTCGCGATGTCGCCCGTGCCCTGGCCGGCACGCCGGCCTTCGAGCGCTCGCGTCACCACCGCAAGACGATCGGGATACTGTTTGCTCATCTCAAGCGTATCCTGCGGCTGGCTTGTCTGAGACTGCGAGGGCCGGGCGGGGCACGCGACGAGTTTCTGTTGGCTGCGACAGCGCAGAACCTGCGACGGCTCGCCAAGCTTCGGCCCACGCCTGCCTATGCTGGGGAATGGAGATGACAATGCCCCTCCAGCCATCCCGAACTCGGGCTCAAAGCCGGAGCACCGTGGGCACAATTGTCCCGTAGCTCTGAACCGCTCTCAGTCGACCCTCTGCCCTTGGTCTGCCCGACTAAATCAACAATATCTGCTGGGAGCGGCCATTCGCGATTGTCCACGTCCGAGCCTATCTGTCGATCCAGGGGCAATGTCAGTCAATGACAAAGCCCAGGCTCTGCCGCCCGTGATCCCAAGCCCTATCTCGACAGGACAGGCAAACCGGGGAGGATGCCGCAAGCTTGCGCGAAAAGACGCAGGTTCATCGGGAACCGGATCCACCGCAGTCAGGGCGAGAATGTATCCGGTGAGGGAAAGTGCCCGACGGCGTCTGCCGGGCCAGCGCCCCTTGATGATGGCAGCGCACCGGAATGGCTGATCGGATCAAAAGCACCGGCATCGAGTTGTTCTCCGGCCAACCTGAACCGAAGGCATTGCAAAATGGCCGACCCGGCTCCACCTCCGCCCCCCCTACAGCCCATAGGATCCCCCATCCTGACCGCCGGTGGCATCGTTCTGGCGATCGCAGGGCTCTACTTCGGCCGGGACATCTTTGTTCCCTTCGCCTTGGCAATCCTCCTGAGCTTCGCTCTGACGCCGCTGGTCAACTGGCTCAGACGATGGCGGTTGCCGCGGATCGCCGCGGTTCTCGTCGCCGTCACCCTCGCCTTCATCCTGATTGCAGGCATCGCCTTCGTGGTCGGGCGCCAGCTCGTTCAGCTCGCCAATAACCTTCCAACCTACCAGACCACCATCACTAACAAGATCCGCTCCTTGCAGGCCTCCGCTCCCGACGGCGGAATCGTGGGCAAGGTCACGACGACGATTCAGGATCTTGGCAATGAGCTCTCGGGTGAAGAAAAGGCCCCGGAAAACCCTCCGGCGCGGACACCCGGATCCAGGCTCGGCCGCGGCACCGCCCAGGAGCCGGTCACTGTGCGGCTCGAAGCCCCGCAGGCTAAGCCTCTTGAGATTATCCAAACCGTCGTTGGTCCGCTGCTGGCACCGCTTGCCACAGCCGGCCTGGTGGTGATTTTCGTGATCTTCGTGCTGCTTGAGCGGGAGGACCTGCGCGACCGTTTCATCAAGCTGGCTGGCGCAGGGGATCTCCAGAAAAGTACGCAGGCCATCAACGACGCTGCCGCCCGGGTCAGCCGCTATCTGCTGATGCAGCTCGTGGTCAATTTGACCTACGGCATCCCGATCGGCATCGCTCTCTACTTCATCGGTGTGCCGAATGCCCTGCTATGGGGCCTGCTGGCGGCGGTGCTGCGCTTCGTCCCTTATCTCGGCCCCTTCCTGGCCGCCCTCTTCCCAATTGCCCTTGCCGTCGCGGTCGATCCCGGCTGGACGATGCTGTTCTGGGTAGTGGGATTGTTCCTCGTCGCCGAACTCGTCAGTAACAACGTCATCGAGCCGTGGCTGTACGGCTCCAGCACCGGGCTGTCATCGCTGGCCATCATTATGGCGGCGATCTTCTGGACCAGCCTGTGGGGTCCGGTCGGGCTGTTCCTCGCAACGCCCCTGACGGTCTGCCTGGTCGTGATCGGGCGCTACGTGCCGCAGCTTGAATTCCTCGGCGTTCTCCTCGGCAGCGATCCGGTGCTTGCGCCGGAGGAGCGCCTTTACCAGCGCCTGTTGGCCGGCAACCTGGAAGAGGCGGTGGAGATGGCCGAGGACTATGTCGACGAGCACTCCTCGCGCGAGTTCTACGACAACGTCGCCATCCCGGCCCTTCGGCTGGCCGAGAACGACCGCCAGCGCAGCACCACCGATACCAACTACCGGCGGCTCGTGGCCGACACGGCGATCTGCGTCGTGCGGGAGGTCGAGGACCATATCCAGGAAAAGGCCACCTCCGGTGATGAAACAGCCACGGGCGAAGATCGCGTCCCGTCTGCGCACGAAACACGGCAAACGTCCGTCCTCTGTCTGGCGGGGCGCACGGAACTCGACCGTGCCGCGGCCGAGATGATGGCACAGGTGCTCGAGGAGCGGAGCATTGGCGCCCGGGTCTTGCCGCCGATCGCCGTCAGCCAGGGTGCTCTGGGACAGCTCGACCTCCAGGGCGTGGATGTGGTGTGCCTGTCCTATCTTCACCCTCAGCCGCAGGTCTATGCCCGCTACATTTGCCGCCGCCTGCGCCGCCGCGCACCGCATATGAAGCTCGTTGTCTGCTGCTGGAACCTGGCGCCTGGGACGGAACAGACAGAGGACCTCAAGAAGCAAATGGCAGCCGATGCGGTGTTCGCCTCCCTGGAAGCCTGTATCGAGCAGGTGGATGCATGGGTCTGCCGGCCGACTTCGCCCAGCGAAGCGCCCCCGACCCTCCCCGATACCGAGCAAGCGCAGCTTGCGGCGCTGCACGACCTTGGTTTGGCCTCCGCGAAGGGGCGTCAGTTCGATGAGGTGTCAGGGAAAGTCGCGCAGACATTCGATGCACCAATTGCTCTGGTTTCCTTCGTTAACGAGGTGCATCGGCCCCAACCCGACGCAGCAGGGCTGACCCGAGAATCTGAAGTCACCCAGCAGATTTCTCACCAAGAATCGCTTGACGCACACGTGATTGCGGCGAACGAGGCGCTGGTGTCCGAGGACGTGACCAAGGATCCGCGTTTTGCCGACGATCCGCTCGTGCTGGAGAAGGGCATCCGCTTCTATGCCGGGGCTCCACTGAGGACCTCGACCGGGCTGGCTATTGGCGCCTTGTGCATCATCGACACCCAACCTCGCGAGTTCTCGGAATCGGATTGCCAGCGTCTTCAGGAGATGGCTGACGAGCTAATGAGCCAGATCGAGCCTCGCTCTGTGGAAGACACAAGCAAGCCCCAAACCGACCTTGTCACGGTCACTGGCAGGACCTGAGATAGATCTCTAATGCGGACCCCACGACGTGGGCCCTACACAAGGTCAGAAATCTTGCGCAAAGGCTCACGTTGCCGAGACGGCCATTCAGCTTGTCCCTGTGAAGGTCCGCTTCCCTCCTCTGTTGCAGAAATTCCGCATAGGTCGGTCCCGTGCCATTAGCGGCCCTTCCCTCTTCAACCTGCTGAGGAATGCGACTGTGTGTTCTTGCTCACGGGCCAACGCTATTGTCCAAGAATGACTCGAACAACTGCTCGTGGCCCATCTGGCCGCCTTTGAGCATCACGAGCATCCTATCGCGTGATGAGTCATCGCTCCGCGCCAGGCTGACGGCGACCCCGTTGCAGATCTGGCTATGATAGCCAAGGCCCCAATAGCCGAGATGGCCGACAATCCGGCTCGACGTGTCGCCCCCGGCAATTGCCAACCGCCGGACCGGATGACGCTTGAGAACCTCATCTACGAGGGAGGCGCTGACCGTTGCAAGATCGGCAGCCGCAGAATGCGGAGCGCCGGCTGCCTCAGGAGCCGTCGAGAGCATGACATGCTCTCCCTGAGCCAACGCAGCCGCGGCTTCTTCGATGATCCGTTCGCGCGCATCTGAACTCGACAGGACGCTGTCGGGATCTACAGCCAGACGTGTGTAGGAGCGCGCGGCCGCCATTTGTGCTCTCGTCGTGGGAGAAAGGCTTCCCACAAAAGCAAGCACAGGCCCATCCATGGGCGTCGGCGGAGGGTTCACCATCGGCTCCCCCTCCTTGAAGAAGGCTTGCGCGACGCTGCTAGGTCCCACCGCCAGCAGGGAATGCCGCTGGCTTTCTGTTCGGAGCAAGTGGCCGATGGCGTCCACATGCTGCGCGTCGAGCGCATCGAGCAGCACCGCGGATGCCATCTTCGACAGGCGCTGCCAATCGGCGGCAATGGCTTCTGGATCTCCAGCCAGCAGAGGCCAGTGAATCGCCCCTATATCCTGCATGCCGAGAGCAGCGAGATGTTGCCGCAGATCGGCTTCGGTCATCGGCGTTGCCGGATGCCGGCTCATGGTCGGGTGACGGTCGAGCCGGAAGACGCCTCCATCGGCACCGAATGACGCGAACAGATTGGAAAAGGCGCAGTAGCGACCGAGTGATGGCTGCCCGCCGACGATGGCAACGATTTCATGCTCCACATATCTACGCAGGATCGTGATAGCCACTGCGATGTTTCCGCGTGCCGGCGCGCTGTCGAAGGTCGAACAGCATTTGTAATGCACGATGCGAACTCCGAGATCGCGGAAGAATGCACCGACGGGTGCAAGCTCGGCCTGCATCTCGCCCGGTTCTAGCGCACGCGCAACACCTGCAATGCCTACGGCTTCCAGATCACCGGCCTGGACCAGCTGCTGCGGAGCCGGCACACGCAGGAAGAGAAAGGCGCGGCGACCGCGCCGCGCCAGTGTCGCGAGCGTATCCGTCGCTCCCGTGAAATCGTCTCCGTACCAGCCATAGGACGGGGTCACGGCGGTCTCCGTCCTTTTAGCACTTAGCGAAGAAGCTGAACGCATCCGCAAGTGCACGATGCTTCGTGCGCGCGCTGTCGACGCTTTCGCTAGCCTCCACGGCCCGCCAGGCCTCGCGAATGCTCGCGACACCTTCTGCGGGTCCGCCCGGATGGGCCATGATCCCACCGCCTGCCATAAAAAGCAGGTCAGACGTGTTCACGGCGTGATAGGTCTGCCCCACCGTTCCCACCCACTGACCGGAAGAGAAGGCCGGCATGACGCGATCATCCACGTCGCAGAGCGCCGTCAGGCAATCCTTGGCGCTGTCGACCACCTCATCGTCGGCCTGTGCGAATTTTCCGCCTAGACCGTGCACATGCATGTGATCGACGCCAGCGAGGCGCCAGAGCGTCTGATAGGCCTGGAATCCGATACCGAGCGCGGGATGGCGCGAGAACGCGCCGTAGCCGTTGCGATGGCCGTGGATCACCAGATTGGTACTGCGCCGCAGGGTTTCGATACTGGAGAACCCACACCAGTTCAGACTGGCCATGACGCAGCTTCCGCCCTCCCCTGCTACCAGATCCGCATGACGGCGCATGGCATCCGTCTCGTCGGTGATATTGAAGGCGACCATGACGTGCTTGCCGGTTCGATCCTGATATCGGCGCACAGCGGACATCACGGCTGGAATGCGGGCGGACAGGGGCGCGTGGGCGGGATTAGCCGCAATTTCATCATCCTTGACGAAGTCGAGCCCGGCGTCGCACAGGCGTTCCACCAGCGATGCGATCTCCTCGGAACGGAGGCCGACATTCGGTTTGATGATCGATCCGATGAGCGCGCCACGAGCGATGCCGGTCAGGCGTCGCGTCCCCGCAATGCCATGCCGCGGCAGCGGATATTGCTTCCGATAGGCACCGGGCAGCTTGAGGGATTCGAGCCGCAGGCCCGTCACCTCACCGAGATCAAAGAGGTTGCCGGCCACGGTCGCGGCAAGCGTCGACAGATTGACGCCGACATTCGCGACCGGGAAACGCACGACCACCTCGCCGCGGCGCGAGGGAGCCGACAAGCCCTTGCGGTCGAGCCAGGAGCTGCGGACGGAGGGCTGCGCGATCTCGCCCAAATCCCGAACCGCGACGACATTCGCGCGGGCCCGCTCGCGCAACTCGTCGGTTTCGCCCTCGACACGGGTGAAGGTTCCGCAGGATTGCTCGCCAGCCATGATCTCAGCCACCTTTTCGAGCGGCAGAGGTGTTTCGACGAGATAGGTCGCCTCGTAATGTGCGTCCGACATGACGGATCTCAAAGCCGGGAGAGATCAGGGAACGGCCGGACCGGATCGCGCCCGTCCCAGCCTTCCGACGCTTCCCTGATCAGCTGGAACATCCTGCCCTTCGGCCCGGCCACCTCCGACAGCTCGATCACGGTGCCCGGATGGTATTCGGTGTCGAAATAAACGAAGCGACCGCGCTCGCCGACCTCGCCGCTCATCACCGGAACAAAACCCTGCTTCATCAGCCGTTCCAAATCGGCATCATAACTCTCCGTCCAGTAGGCGACATGCTGCAGGCCGCGATGGCCGGCCTGCTTGAAGTCGCGGTACATGGATGGCGCATCGTTGCGGGTCTGAATGAGTTCGATCTGGAGTGGACCGGAATTGGCGAGCGCCACGGAATTGTGCGGCCGATAGCTCTCGCCTCGGTACGTGTAGTTCTCGATCGGGACCTGCTCCTTGTAGAAGAACGGTCCTATGCCTAGAACACGCGACCAGTAATCCATGGCGGCCTCGATGTCGTCGACAACATAGCCGGCCTGCCTGATCTCTCCGAGAAATCGGCTCATACTTTACCTGCAAATCTGATGAGGGCGCGGCTTCCTGAGCCACGCTCGAGGGAGGAGGAGATCCGATGGGCGCCATCGGATCCCATGACATGCGTCAGGCGAGCGTTCCGACGGCGCTCTCAAGATGGCCCCAGGCCTTGGGACCGAACTTCTGCTTCCATTCCTTGTAGAAGCCGGCTTCGCGCAGTTTCGCGCGGAAGCTTTCCGTATCGCACTGGTTAAACGACAGCCCTTTGCTCTGAAGGTCGGCCTGCACGGATTCGTTGAGACTCTTGATGTCCTGCCGCTGCTTCAGGCCTGCCCCGTTGATGGCGCGCGAGACGATCTCCTGCACGTCCGCCGGCATGCCCGCCCACTGGCGGCCGTTGGCGATGAACCAGTAGCCGTCCCAGATGTGGTTCGTGAGCGCGCAGGAGGACTGCACCTCGTAGAGCTTGGCCACCTGAATGATCGGAAGCGGGTTCTCCTGCGCATCGACCACCTTGGTCTGGAGCGCGGTATAGACCTCGCTGAACTGCAGGCTGGCCGGCGCAGCGCCGAGGCCGGAGAACATCGAGATGCTGATCGGGCTGACCGGAACGCGAATCTTCAGCCCCTTCATCGAGTCCGCACTCTGAATCGGCGCGCCGCTCGTGGTCATCTGGCGGAAGCCATTGTCCCACATGACCTCGAGCGCATGGAGCCTGGAATCCGCAATCGCCTTGCGCACGAAAGCGCCGACCGGACCGTCCATGGCCGCCCAGACCTGGTTGTAATCCTTGAAAGCGAAGCCCACGGCATTGATCGCCGCGACGGGAACGAGGGTGGCGATCACCAGTGCCGACGGGGTGAAGAAGGTCAGAGCGCCGTTGCGCACCTGGGAGAGCATGTCCGTATCGCCGCCAAGCTGATTGGCCGGAAAGATCAGCATCTCGACGCGCCCGTTCGTCTCCTTCGCGATCCGATCAGCGGCTTCCTTGGCGCGGATATTGAGGGGGTGGCTGAGAGGCAGGTTGTTGCCGTAGCGCAGCGTGATCTCGGCGGCATGGGCATAGCGCGGAATCGAGAAGAGGCTGACAGCGGCCGGAGCAGCCCCGATGCCCTTGAGAAGCGTCCTTCGGCTGATGGTCATGGCGTAATTTCTCCCGAAAAGATGGTTTTGCTCTTTCCGAATGAAAAAATCAGTCATATTAATGATGGGGTCAAATCAAAATTCTGATGGTTTTTGATGTAATTCCATGAGTATTCAGGTCGATCATCCTTCCCTCAGCCGGCGCGCCACCATCGTGGACATCGCGCGGCTTGCCGATGTCTCCACAGCGACCGTCGACCGGGTGCTGAACGGCAGACAGGGCGTGAAGACGGCAACGGTCAAGCGGGTCATGAAGGCTGCGGCGGAACTCGGCTATGTGGACGAAAGCGACGAGCGGATTCGGGACGTGCGCCCGCTCGCGCAGATCTCGTTCATCCTGCCCCAAGGCACCAACCGCTACATCACCATGCTCGGCCGCATGATCAACGAGATGGCGCCGCAGCTCGAGCGCTTCTCGATCAAGCCCACGGTCGAATACATCGACAGCTTCAATCCCGACCTGCTCGCAAAAGCCCTCCATCGCCATGCTAGACATGCCGACGGCCTTGCCTTCATGGCCATCGAGCATCCTGTGGTGCGCGAGGCCGTCAATCGCATCACGGCCGCCGGAAAACCCGTGGTGACGCTGATCTCCGATGTTGCGAGCCCAATGCGCACCGCCTATTTCGGCCTCGACAACCGGGCCGCCGGGCGCATGGCGGGCTATCTTCTGGCCCGCTTCATCGGCAAGCGTCCCGCCAAGGTCGCCATGATCGCAGGCAGCCTGAGCTATCGCGCCCATGGAGAGCGCGAGATGGGCTTCCTCGACATCCTGCAGGAACTCTACCTCGACATAGAAGTGGTCGGCCTGCGTGAGGGACATGACGACGAGGCGCTCAACTATCGGCAGATGCGGGCGCTCCTCTCCCACCATCCCGATCTGGATGGGATCTACAATATCGGCGGCGGCGCCTCGGGCGTCGGCCGCGCGCTGAAAGATGCACGGCGCGAGAAGAACGTGGTCTTCGTCGGCCACGGGCTGACCAGCGATACGCGCGAATTCCTTCTCGACGGCACGATGGATGCCGTCATTACCCAGAGTGCCGAAGACACCATCGCCAAATGCGCCGCCCTGTTCCGCGACCTGCGGGAGGGGCACAAGCTCGCCAACCCGCCCGATCCCATGCGGATCGAAGTCGTATTCAGGGAAAACCTGCCCTGACGGCGAGCACCCGCAACAACGAAGAATAAGAAGCGCCAGAGACAATCAGAGACGGAGGAGACAATGACCATGGCAACAGAGACCATCGACGTCGGTGAACTCGAGGATCTGTCGACGGGCCTGAGAAGCGGCTCGGCCATTCTGAAGCCCATCGAGATGATTGCCTCCGCCATTCTGGTGGTGATCATCGGTTTGCTCCTGATGGGCGTGACATCGCGCTACGTGCTCTCGCTCCCCATCGTCTGGGTCGATGAGGCCGCCGCCTTCTGCTTCCTCTGGCTCGCCATGCTCGGCGCGGTCATCGCCATCGACCGCAACGAACACCTGCGCCTGACTCTGCTCCTCCACATGTTTCCAGAAAGGCTGCGCGGCTTCTTCGGCGCGCTGGGACCGCTTCTGGTCGCGGTCTTTCTGATCGGCATGCTGTGGCCTGCCGTCGAGTACGTGATCGAGGAATCCTACATCACCTCGGCCGCGCTCAATATTCCCATGAGCTGGCGCGTCGCCGCTCTCCCGGTCGGCATCGGCCTGATGGCGCTCCTGGCGCTCAGGGAGACGGTACGTGTGGCCAAAGTCGCCGAAATTGCCGCGGCGGCGGCCGTGATCGCGGCGGCGGGCACACTGCTGTGGCTTGCCTCCCCGTCCCTGCCTTCCCTCGGGCACGTCAATATCCTCATCTTTCTCGTCGGCTTCGTTGCCTTCTTCCTCGCCATCGGCGTGCCGATTGCCTTCTGCTTCGGCCTCGGCGCGCTCACCTTCCTGACCTTTACCAGCTCCGTGCCGACGATGGTGATGATCGGGCGCATCGACGAGGGCATGTCGAGCCTCATTCTCCTGTCGGTGCCGATCTTCGTACTCCTGGGCTGCATCCTCGATGCCACCGGCATGGGCCGGGCTATCGTCGAGTTTCTCGCGTCTCTGCTCGGGCATGTGAAGGCGGGCATGTCCTATGTGCTCCTCGGTTCGCTCTTCCTCGTCTCCGGCATTTCCGGTTCCAAGGTGTCCGACATGGCCACCGTCGCACCGGCCCTCTTTCCGGAAATGAAGCGGCGCGGTCATCAGCCAAAGGAGATGATCGCCCTGCTCGCGACAGGTGCCGCTATGGCCGATACGGTGCCGCCCTCCATCGTGCTGATCGTTTTGGGATCCGTGGCTGGCGTCTCCATCGCGGGTTTGTTCACCTCCGGTTTCGTCATCGCCATGGTGCTGCTTCTCGTTCTCGCCATCCTCGCGCGCTGGAAGGCGCGTGGCGAGGTGATGGAGGGCATCCGGCGAGCTCCCCTTCGCGCCGTTGGCAAGGCGCTGGCTGTCGCAGCTCCGGCGCTCGTTCTGCCCTTCCTGATCCGGAGCGCAGTCGGCGGCGGCGTGGCGACAGCCACCGAGGTTTCCACCATCGCGGTGCTCTATGCCTTGATCATCGGCATGGTCCTCTATGGCGGCATCCGGGCCGGCAAGATCTACGACATGCTGGTCGAGACCGCGGCTCTCTCGGGCGCCATCCTGATCATCCTGGGCACGGCCTCGGCCATGGCCTGGGCGCTGACCCAAACCGGATTTGCTTTCAAGATGGCCGCGATGGTCACCGATCTGCCAGGCGGCTGGGTGACCTACATGCTAGCGACGATTGCCGTGTTCATGGTGCTCGGCTGCGTGCTCGAAGGGCTGCCAGCCATTGTCCTGATGGCGCCGATCATGTTCCCGATTGCGAAGACTCTCGGGATCAACGACATCCACTATTCCATGGTGGTTGTGACTGCCATGAATGTGGGCCTGATGGCACCGCCCATCGGTATCGGCTTCTACATCGCCTGCAAGATCGGCAACGTCTCGCCGGATGAGGCCATGGGCGCCATCTGGCCTTATATCGGTGCGCTCTTTGTCGGACTGCTCGTCATCGCCATGATCCCGACGCTCTCGACGGCTTATCTCTAGGGTTCAATGCGGATCCGCTTGACCCGTTTCGCATCGATCTCGGCAGCACGGCTTTTCCAGTCGGCAAACGGTGTCGGCGCCGCCCTGGTCAGGCCCGCAGTGCCGGAGAAAGCGCCGTGGGATCCGAAGACCGCCCATGAAGTGATATATGCTATTACTTTTCCTATGTTATAAGGCTTCTAGCACATTTTCCTAGAGCGGGAATAATCAAGCGTCTCATCCGGATCGTTTCAGCATTTCTATTTCTCGATCAGTCTCT
>KI912060.1:16787-28286 GCA_000517005.1 Microvirga lupini | reverse complement strand
CTGACGGGCGCCATCGCCGGCGTGTCGGCAGCGATCCCGGCCCTGTCGGTCCTGGCCGGCTTTCAGTCCCTGGATGCACCTGCCCGAGCTATCGGCACGTCCGTGTTCGCTGCCGGTCTCTTCTATGCCGGCCTGATGCTTCTCGGCGGAATCCTGTATGGTTGGCTGTTCCAACGCGCTGCCAACGACCTGCGGGGCGGTTGGCTCTTTGGGATGGCATATGGCTTCGTCCTCTGGATGCTCGGACCGATCCCGCTGCTGCAATGGCTGCCCGGTCAGCCGATCCTGCGCGGCTATCCGGCTGCCGGCCTGCTGTTGGCCCAGTTGCTTTGGGGAGTAGTAACGGGCGTGGTGTTCCCGCTCATCCACCGCCATCTCCACGTGGGCCTGGAGAACCGATCTCGCTTGGCGTCCCTATATCCGGGATCGGCGGCGGCCCAGGCAAAAACGCTTCGGCCGCTCCCTTGAGGCCAGCGCAGGATCTGTTCCTAATTATACACTAAGCTAGAACGAACGAGGGACCTGAGCATCCGTTCTGCGCGAGGGGCCTCTGTCGGCGGGCTATGCAGCACACGCCAAGGTCTTGGGCAGACGCAAGGGATCGAAGCCATCCACAGCACAGGCTGCTCGCCGCTTCCACCCCATGATCAAACAGGCCATCCAACACTTAGGGAGCCTCACTCTCAGTGGCGCTGATCGACAGGATGCTGAAGTAGCCGTACTGGTCAGAGAATAAGCCAGATACCACCGGGCGCAGAGCAGGATCACCGAGCGATCGAAATGACGGCCTTCATCGTGCACTCCGGAACTGATCAGAGGTGTAGGCCGAGCTGAGTTATCGAAAATCTTGCAACAGATCCTGCTTCGTGCACGTGCGTCATGCGATCTCTAGCTCACATTCCCAAGCAGCTCTTGTAAAAGCTCATGAGTCTAGGGCGCCACTTTCTCACGTATTATCACCGTAAATAGCGACGATCACCGCGTCCGTGACCTCACGAGTTGTGGCCGAGCCTCCGAGATCCGGCGTATGCAGCGATGAATCGGCGGTCACCCGCTCGATGGCCCGCATGAGGCGCTCGGCGGCCGGCTTCCCGCCGAGATGCTCCAACATCATCGTGGCCGTCCAGAAGGTTCCGACCGGATTGGCGATGCCTTTGCCCGTAATGTCGAACGCCGAGCCATGAATCGGCTCGAACATCGACGGGAACTTCCGCTCCGGGTTGAGGTTCGCGGTGGGCGCAATGCCGAGCGATCCAGCCAAGGCTGCCGCGAGATCCGATAGGATGTCGGCATGCAAGTTCGTTGCGACGATGGTATCGAGGCTCTGCGGTTTCAGGGTCATGCGCATGGTCATGGCATCGACCAGCATCTTGTCCCAGGTCACGTCGGGATAATCCGCAGCTACTTCGGCGGCGATCTCGTCCCACATCACCATGCCGTGGCGCTGCGCATTCGACTTCGTCACCACGGTGAGCAGCTTGCGCGGACGCGAGCGCGCCAGTTCGAAGGCAAAACGCATGATGCGTGTGACGCCGGCGCGGGTGAAGACCGAAACTTCCGTCGCCACCTCTTCCGGCAAGCCGCGATGCGAGCGCCCGCCCTGGCCGGCGTATTCGCCTTCCGAGTTTTCTCGCACAATCACCCAGTCGAGATCTTTTGCTGCCACGTTGCGAAGCGGCCCATCGATGCCGGGCAGGATTCGCGTCGGGCGCACATTCGCGTACTGATCGAAAGGCTGGCAGATCGCGAGGCGCAGGCCCCACAGTGTGACATGATCGGGCACGTCTGGCGCTCCGACGGCACCGAAATAGATTGCATCGAAACTTTTCAGAGTCTCTCGGCCGTTCTCCGGCATCATGACTCCATGCTTCTTGTAATAGTCCGAGCCCCAGTCGAAGGTCTCGAAATCGAGTGTGAAGCCACCGTCGCGGGCTGCCAGAGCCTGAAGGACCTCGACGCCGGCCGCGACGACCTCCTTGCCGATTCCATCGCCGGGAATGGCCGCGATCTTATAGCTGTTCATGACTGCACCTGGTGTTATCGGTCGCCGACATGTGGCGGCCGAGAGCCGATAGTCTTTGTTCCTGATTAGCCGAGCGCGTCGGTCACAGCTTTTCCAGTGGTCTCGGTTCCTGCATTCCCGCCGAGATCGCGGGTACGCAGGGTCCGCTCGCTCAAGACATCCTCGATGGCCTGAACGATGGCAGCAGCCGCTTCTACTTCGCCCAGATGTTCCAGCATCATGGCGCCGGCCCAGATCTGCCCAATGGGGTTCGCAATCCCCTGCCCCGCGATGTCGGGTGCCGAACCGTGAACCGGCTCGAAGAGCGAAGGGAAATTGCCGTCCGGGTTGATATTACCCGAAGGCGCAATGCCGATGGTGCCCGTGCAGGCCGGACCGAGATCGGAGAGAATGTCGCCGAAGAGGTTCGAGGCAACAACCACGTCGAACCAATCCGGATGCAGCACGAAATGGGCCGTGAGAATGTCGATGTGATACTTGTCCCACTTCACGTCCGGATAGCGCTTGGCCATCTCCTCCACTCGCTCGTCCCAATAGGGCATCGTGATCGAGATGCCATTCGACTTCGTGGCAGAGGTCAGGTGTTTCTTAGGACGCTTCTGCGCGAGATCGAAGGCGAATTGCAGCACGCGGTCGACGCCGATGCGCGTCATGACGGTTTCCTGGATGACGACTTCGCGTTCCGTGCCGGGGAACATCTTGCCGCCGATGGACGAATACTCGCCTTCGGTATTCTCGCGTACGACCCAGAAGTCGATGTCGCCCGGCTTGCGGTTGGCGAGCGGCGTCGGAACGCCGGGCATCAGGCGCACCGGCCGCAGGTTGATGTACTGGTCGAACTCGCGCCGGAACTGCAGCAGAGAGCCCCACAGGGAGACATGATCCGGGACCTTCTCCGGCCAACCGACGGCACCGAAGAAAATGGCATCGTGAGAACCGATCTGCTCCTTCCAGTCCTCCGGCAGCATTCGGCCGTGCTTGGCGTAGTAGTCGTAGGACGAGAAGTCGAAGTGATCGAGTTGCAGGTCGAAGCCGAACTTCTTGGCAGCGACCTCGAGAACCCGTACGCCTTCGGGCGTCGTTTCCTTTCCGATGCCATCGCCCGGAATGACCGCCAGCCGATACCGCTTCTTTTGATCCTGTGCCATGTGAAATCCCGTTCGTCAGTCATGAGTGCCCGAGGGCGGATCCGGGATCTGAGGGCGCCCGCACCCGCCCTTGGTTGTTACTGTCCCGTAACGCCTGAGGCCTTGATGACTGGAACCCATTTGTCAATTTCGGAACTCACGAGTTTGCCGAGAGCCTCTGGGGTCTGGCCCGCTTCATCCGGAAGTTCGGCGCCGAGATCGAGGAGGCGCTTGCGCGTGTTCTCGTCCTTCAGAGCGGCCTTGGCGGCGGCATTCAGCTTCGTGACGATCTCCTTGGGCGTTCCCTTCGGCGCGAAGAGCGCGTTCCAGCCCGTCGCCTGGAACTGTGGCAGGCCCTGCTCGGCGGAAGTCGGGACATCCGGGACGACCGGGAGACGGTTCGGGACCGCGACGACCAAACCCTTGGCCTCCTTCGCCTGAACGGTCGGCACGATGGCGACCGTCTGATCGCACACATAGTCAACCTGGCCGCCGAGGAGCGCATTCAGGGCCGGACCCGAGCCGCGGAAAGGCACGTGCTGCGGCTTCACCCCCAGAAGGGATTCCATGAACAGGCAGGTCAGGTGTGAGGTCGAGCCGACGCCGCCCGAACCGTAGTTCATCTTGGGAGCGTTGGCCTTCAAATAGGCGATGAATTCCTTGAAATCCTTGACCAGAAGATCCTTCTTCGCGACTACGAGCATCGGCGTCGCCGCCGAGTTCATGATAGGCTCGAAATCGGTGCGCGGATCATAGGCCAGCTTCGGATAAAGACCGACGCTTGCTGCCTGCGTGCCCAAATTGCCCATAAGAATCGTGTAGCCATCCGGCTCGGCCTTCGAAACGCGGGTCACGCCGACGGTCCCTCCTGCCCCGGTGACGTTTTCGACCACGAGTTGCTGACCGAGTGTGCGGCTCATGTGATCGGCCATGAGGCGAGCCACCACGTCGGTTGTGCCGCCGGCTGCGAACGGAACCACCAGAGCGATAGGCCGTGTCGGATAGGTTCCCTGTGCCTGTGCGGCTGTCGCGACGAAGCCTATAGCGGCCACGAGGGTAAAGAGAGCTTTCTTCATAGGCGTTTCCTTCCCTTGAGAGTTCTTGTTGTTGGCAAAGCTTGTCCCGTGGTGATGCACCTCGGGATCCATGCGCCTCTGCCTCCTGAATGCCCCCGCTTCTTATGAGCGCTTGGCTAGCAGCTTGTATCGTCTCGTATCTTCCATGGAAGTTGGCATACAAGAAAGCTGCCCCTCAATTCCTCCTTTGTCAATCATCCATTCATCCTTGTATGGAAGAGCGAACGCAGGCATGATGAAGCCGGAGGGCTTGATGGTGGCAAAGCTGCAGGTGCGTACCATACAGGAGACGGCGAGGAGACCCTCGCTGGTCGAGGATGCCTACAGGGCGTTGAAAGAGGCAATCCGCGACAATGTCTTCCCACCGGGCTATCAGGGCTCGGAACAGGAAATCGCCCTGCGGCTCGGCATGAGCCGAACGCCCGTGCACGAGGCCATCATCCGGCTTCAGGAGGACGGGCTCGTGCGTGTGCTCTCCAAGCGGGGCGTCCAGGTCTGCCCGCTCGCCCTGGAAGACATTCGCGAGATCTACGACGTCATCATCGCCATCGAGGCGAGAGCCGCGGAGCTGCTCGCCGCCATGCCGTACGACGATCGGCGTCGGGTCGCCGACGAACTCGAGGAGGCGACTGTCCACATGGAACAGGCGCTCCGGAAAGACGACCTCCATGCCTGGGCCATCGCCGACGATCAGTTTCATCGCATTCTGGTCGAGCGTTGTGGCAACAGCCGCATCCGCAGGATCGCCCAGACCATTACTGACCAAGCCCATCGGGCGCGAATGCTTACGCTCAAGCTCCGGCCAAAGCCGACCGGATCGGCCGCTGCGCACAGGAACATTGCCGAGGCGATCCGGAAAGGACAAGCGGCCGAGGCTCACCAGTATGCCCGCCAGCACCGTATCAATGCCCGGGACGAGCTTCTTCCGCTGATCGAGAGCTTCGGCATCAAGCATCTCTGACGAACCAGTTTGACTGGCGCCATTGTCGTATGAGGGGAGATTTTCATAGAGATCTATGTTGCGGAAACGTTCCCGGCGCAGCAGGCTCCGGCTGATGCCTTCACCGGAACCATTTGACATGATCCAATCGTCGATGCCCCGCCTCCAGCCCGTATTCGCGCGAACCGCGTCACCTTCGAGCCCGGCGTACGGACGGCGTGGCACACTCATCCTCTCGGACAGACACTCCACGTGATCCTGGGCGTCAGGCGCGTTCAGACCTGGGGCGGTCCGGTCAGGGAGATCAGGGCCGGCGACAGCGTGTGGATTCCACCGGGCGAGAAACATTGGCATGGGGCCGCATCCAACACCGGCATGGTTCACATTGCCATGCAGGAGGCCCTGGACGGCACCCATGTCACCTGGATGGAGCATGTCACGGACGAGCAATATCTGGTGCCGCCAGAGAGGTAAGGCAGCTAGTACTCCTCACTCCGCCAGCTCGCGCATGACCTTGATCAGATCCGACTTGCCCTCGAACCCGATGCCGGGCAGCTCGGGCATGACGATGTGGCCGTTCTCCACACGCACGCTGTCCGGGAAGCCACCATAGGGCTGGAACAGATCCGGGTAGCTCTCATTGCCGCCAAGACCGAGACCTGCCGCAATGTTGAGCGACATCTGGTGCCCGCCATGCGGAATGCAGCGCGAAGGCGACCATCCGAACTGTGTGAGCACATCGAGGGTGCGCAGATACTCCACCAGCCCATAGGACAGTGCGCAGTCGAACTGCAACCAGTCGCGGTCCGGCCGCATGCCGCCATAGCGCAGGAGATTGCGTGCATCCTGGTGCGAGAACAGGTTCTCGCCCGTCGCCATCGGGCCGGGATAGAACTCGGAGAGCGCGGCCTGGAGGGTATAGTCGAGGGGATCGCCAGCCTCCTCGTACCAGAACAGCGGATAATTGCGCAGCATCTTGGCGTAGGCGATCGCGGTCTCGAGATCGAAGCGTCCATTCGCGTCGACCGCAAGCTGCGCCTGTGAGCCGATCTCGGTAAGTACGGCCTCGATCCGGCGCTGATCCTCCACGATGGAGGCCCCGCCGATCTTCATCTTCACGACATTGTAGCCGCGGTCGAGATAGCTGCGCATCTCGGCCCGGAGCGCGCTGTCGTCCTTGCCCGGATAGTAGTAACCGCCGGCGGCATAGACAAAGACTCTCGGATTCGCCTCCAGTCCCTTGCGCTCCGCCAGGAGACGGAAGAGCGGCTTGCCGGCGATCTTGGCCCTGGCATCCCAGATCGCCATGTCGAGAGTGCCCACAGCCACAGAGCGCTCGCCATGACCGCCGGGCTTCTCGTTCTTCATCATCGTGGCCCAGATCTTGTGCGGATCCAGATTGCTGCCGCTCTCATCGAGCAGACTCTCGGGACTCGCCTCCAAGATCCTGTCGCGGAAGCGCTCGCGGATGAGACCGCCCTGACCGTAACGGCCATTCGAGTTGAAGCCGTAGCCGACGACGCGGCGACCATCGCGCACCACGTCGGTTACAACCGCGACAAGGCTTGTCGTCATCTTGGTGAAGTCGATATAGGCGTTGCGGATCGGCGAGGCGATCGGCTGGGTGATCTCACGGACGTCAATGATGCGCATGGATAACCTTCTCGCGTTGGGATGTTACAGGGGCGGCAGTCTTGATACGCTTGGACACCACGGGCGGGCCAATGCCAAGATCGGTTCACGTTATGCGTGATCGGCATCGAGATGGACCTGACTTGGCTTGAGGATTTCCTGGTACTGGCGGAGCAGAAGAACTTTTCCCGGGCAGCAGAAGCCCGCAACGTTTCGCAGCCAGCCTTCAGCCGCCGGATCCGCGCTCTTGAGGATTGGATCGGAACGCCCCTCTTCGCGCGGGGCGCGCAAGGCGCAAACCTTACCCGGGCCGGCCTTCATTTTCAGCCTTTGGCCGCAGACCTGATGCGCAACCTGCATCGCGCCCGCCGCGATACACGAGCCGTAGGCGAGCGCGAGACAGGATCACTGTCCATTGCCGCGACGCATGCCCTGTCATTTACCTTCTTTCCTAGCTGGATCCGCCGGCATATGCGCTTCGAGGCGCTCGGCACTCTTAGCCTGATCTCCGACAGCATGGAGGCGTGCGAGCAGATTATGCTCGGGGGCGAAGTGCACTTCCTGCTCTGTCATTACCATGCCGATGTGCCGACGCGCTTCGACGACAGCCGCTTCGAGAGCATCTGCGTGGGGCAGGATCTCCTGGTCCCGGTCTGCGCACCAGATCCGGAAGGCCGGCCCCTCTGGCCTCTTCCCGGCACAACCGAGAAGCCGGTGCGGCTGCTCGCCTATAGCCCGGCATCCGGGCTCGGTCGCATCCTCGCAGCCCACCGAAGCGGGAACACTGAAGCATCTCGACAGGAGAGCGTTTTCATCTCGCATCTGGCCGCAACGCTGATGACCATGGCGCGGGAGGGACACGGCGTCGCCTGGCTGCCCCTTGGGCTGGCCGAGGAAGATTTGAAGCTCTCGCGGCTCATGCGAGCTGGACCGGAGAGCTTCGACATCCCAGTTGAGATTCGCCTGTTCAGGTCACCTGATTGCCGCAACCATGCAGCGGATGAACTTTGGGGGCACATTTGCAGACACGGGAGCGCCACCGTTTAGTCGCCGACAAATCCTGACAGGCGGCCGAAGATCTTGTTTGGGGTAAATTCAGCCCTTCAGCGCGATGGTGCAAAGGTCTGCTCATTGCGGAAGAGATGACGTTCGGCTTGCTCACACCCCGCGCGAGCAGTGGTCATTTGAAAGGCTAAGATACACTCTGCTCATCGTGGTACGATATACGTGCACCGGCTGCGGAATTGCAGATGCGCCACTTCCACTTGATGGAGCTGCCGGATGCTGTCCATCGGCAGCTCACACTTTCACTAGGGCATATACTGGCCCCATTCACTTCGATTGTCTGGCCGTTGATGTAGCCGCTCATAGCCTGCGACGACAGGAAAAGGTAGACGCCAACGCAATCCTCAGGATCACCGATCCGGGCCAGAGGAATCGTCTTGCGCATGGCCTCCAGCCATTCCGGGCTGGAGAAGCGCTGATGGAACGGCGTCATGATCACGCCCGGCGACACGGCATTTACCCGAATGTTGTCGCCTGCGAGTTCCTTCGCCATGTTCCGCGTGACGTTGCCCACGAAGGCCTTTGCGCCTGCATAGAGCCCTGCGCCGGGACCACCGCCGTTGCGGGCTGCGATGGAGCTTGTATTCACGATGATGCCAGCCCCTGCCTGACGGAAGTGGAGAACCGCCGCCTTGGATGCCATCACGACGGAGCGCACGTTGATGTCGAGCACCTGATCGTAGAGCTCGTCATCTACCTCCATGAGCGGAGCGCGCTTCACCATGGCACCGGCATTGTTGATGAGTACGTCGAGGCCGCCGAGAAGAGAGGCCGCCTCGTCGACGACTGCCTTCGCTGCCGCGCTGCTCGCCACATCACCTTTGACCATGTGCGCCTCGCCGCCCCTCTCCCGGATGGCAGACACCACGGCTTCTGCTTCTCCGGCGCTGGAGTTGTAATGAACGACAACGCGCGCACCCAGTTTGCCGAAGCCCTTGGCGACGGCGGCTCCGATGCCCGTGCTGGATCCTGTGACGAGGACGCGCTTGTTTTGAAGGTCACTGAGCATAATCGACTCTTTCTTAGGCGGCTTGCGAGCTGAAGCTTTCATAGAGGCTTGGAAAGGTGTGGCCGGCATTTTCAAGCTGCACGCCTTTCGACATGGCGGGCGCCTGGCCCCACGGACGAGCGATTTCATCGGTCAGGCGGTTGATCTCATCCATGTAGCGGGTGGACTCCTTGCGAAGACCTGCCTCGATAGCGGCGAGATCCGGATAGGCGCCGAAGGCTTGCCACCAGATCGCCCTGCCGGCGAGGTAGCCATTCGCACCGGCGCGATAAGCGAAGGCCAGTACGCGACGGAACTGCTCCATTCCGGCTCCGGCGCTCAGCATGACCCAAGGGCGGTCGATGATATCGCCGATCTTGTTGAACCATTCCTGCGCCTTGCGAACTTCATCCGAGTCCTCATCCGGATTCGGCAGAGAATCGGCCGGAACCGGGCTTTCGAGCTTGTAGATATCCACTCCATAGGAGGGATCCGCGAAATCGCGCAGGCTCTGCAGCACGAGCTCCGGATACTTCTCGTTCTCGGTATAATCGGTTGTGTGGTTCGCAGCACCCTGGAACGGATAGACGAGAAGCTCCAGCAGGAACGCGATATCATACCGCGCACACGCCTCGCCGACCGACCGCACGAGTGCCTGCTGATGCGCCACGACATCGGAGCAGCAGTCGGGCCGGTACCAGAGGAGTAGCTTGACGCCGTCAGCACCCATGCGCTTGACCTTACCGACGTCCCACCCCTCGGGAAGGCGCATCGTCTTGGCGAACCTCGATATCAACCGCGAGGCTCGCCCGTTCGTCGAACGTCTTATGGCTATCAGCAGCGAAAGTGCCCATCTGTGCGTCTTCGACGGCACCAACATGGTGATCATCGAGCACCGCGAGCCGGGAGCACTCTCTGTAAACTGGACGACGACGCTTTCGATTTCCCCGTCTTATTGCACGGGCGTCGGAAAGGCCACTTTGGCCTTCCAGGAAGAAGCCGTCATCGAGAAGGTCATCCGCAACGGGCTCGTGCCATACACACCAACCACGATCACGGATCCTAACGTTCTACGCAAGGAGTTGCGCGCCGTCCGCGAACGTGGGTATGCCATCGATGAAGGCGAGCATCAGCCGGGAGTGCGGTGCGTTGCAGCACCGGTCTACAACGCCGCTGGCCGCGTGTTTGCAGCCGTGAGCGTGACAGGTCCTAAAGAGCGCGTCACTCTTGAACGTGTGCCGGAAATAGCCGAGTACGTAGTTGCGACGGCTAATCAGTTGTCGCGACAACTCGGCTACGACTCCGCACAATCGTAACAACGAGAGGGCATGATGACGACGCCTAACGATCTTCACGGCGTGATCGTTCCTGTTGTAACTACATTCGACGAAAGCGGCGCGATCGATCACGGGACGTTTGTCGAGCAGATCGATTGGATGCTTGCACAGGACGTTGAAGGATTGGTCGTCGGAGGCAGTACCGGTGAAGGCTATGCACTTGATCCGGACGAGCTTCTGCTCCTAACACGCAGTGCCGTCAAAGCTTCGGCAGGTCGCATTCCGGTTCTGGCCAGCATCATCGCCGACAGCACGCGAAGCGCAGTCTCGCGCGCCACGATGCTTCGAAATCTACCGCTCGCGGCCCTGCAGATTGCACCGCCCCATTACATTTTCTCGCCGTCGGAGGATGGCCTTGTTCGGTTCTACCGCGCCGTCGCCGAAGCCGCCGGAATTCCTCTGATCATCTACAACGTGATCCCTTGGGCTAAGGTGACGCCCAGGCTTGCTCTTCGCATCATGCAAGAGGTTCCTCAGGTCATTGCTGTAAAGCAGAGCGACCGCGACATGGATGTGTTCGCGGAGCTCACCCGTTCGATAGGACCCGAGCGCGTTTTCGGCGCTCTCGATGGATCGCTTAAGAGTTGCTACGACTTCCGGATTGCAGGCTCCATCGCGGCGATTGCATCCGCGATCTCAAAGGAGAATGTCCGTCTTTGGCGTGCCGTCAGGGATGGTCGGACCGCCGAGGCCTTCGCCCTCCAGGTGGGGCTGTCGGACTTCTGGGCCGTCCTGACGGGACCCAATCTGCCTGCACGTGTCAAAGCGGCTCAACGGCTTCAGGGATTAAAGGCCTCTTGGCCCCGAGCTCCCATGGAAGCCGCGTCTCCGGCGGATGTCGATGCCCTGAGCCGCGCGCTCCACGGTCTGCAGGAAATATGTTGCCAACTGCCATGATGCTAAAGCCGGGGCAGCAGGTCAGGAACCTGCTTCATTGTTGGTACCGAGTTCTCGCCCCCAATCCCTAAAAAATGACGACTGTGGTCAGACTGTGAAATTCCCCTATCCCTCAGGAATGCTCGGTGTTCCCTCGTAAGTGGACGTTCGGTCTACTTCCAAGAAGTGCCAGAAATGGCCGTCGGCATCCATATTAGTCGACGACCGCATCTCGCGCCGTGGCATGGAGATCACGGCTCGCTTTTTTTCGCGGATTCGCATGGCCTGCCTCATCACCTCGAAGATGACCGCCGTCGACCAGCCGAACAGCAGCACGCCGTTCATGGCCGCTATCGGACCAAGCAGCCGCCAGCGCTCGACCGGCACGACGTCGCCGTAGCCAAGCGTCGTGTAGTTGACGAAGGCAAAGTACAG
>KI912060.1:16557-16687 GCA_000517005.1 Microvirga lupini | reverse complement strand
CCACCGCTGCCATTCCGCCCTGCTCCAGGTTGCGGCTGTGGTTCCCACCCGCGATGCGGATGAATCGCTTCGGCTCGGGAGCCGCCGCGTACAGCTGCTCGCCGAAACCGAAGGGAATAATGCGATCATC
>KI912060.1:14527-16457 GCA_000517005.1 Microvirga lupini | reverse complement strand
CAGGTCAAAAACAAATTTACCAGTCCCGGCAGCCGGGAATTGAAGCGGGTCTGGGCCGCCGCCCGGCTCATCAGCTCACGGGCGAAGATCAGCCGGTCGAGGTCCTTGTCGGCAATCACCAGAAGCCCAGAGCTCACTCTCAGCTCATGATCAGGTTGCAAATCTCTTCCACCCCCGGCAGCCCCCAGGCCAAGGATTATCAGCGTGCCCGAGATTGGGCCATTTAGGTCTAGTCGGGATGACCGGTACTGCAACTGCTACATGATCCAGACTTAGTGCTGGGAGCAACGGCCCTATTCCAATAATATGACACTATGCCTGCCAGCTCATTTCGGGAACAGGAAGGTGAGCTGCGCGCGCAGGCCCCAATCCGGGGCCCCTTCCGGCTGGATCGCGTAGTAGCGACCTCCTACCCCGAGGCTCATCGCCTAGTCGCCGATCTTGAACACCTTGGCAACCTGCAAGTTGATCGGCAACGTCAGCTTGTCGTTCGTCCAGTCGTAGGTCGATTCCGTGTTGAGCGTGACGCTCCAGCCCCCGCCGAAATTGTACGACGCGAACGGCTGGACGAAGGTCTGGCTGACATCCGAGCGGCCGCGCGGTCCGGCATAGGACTAGATGTGGTTGGCGAGCAGCCCGATCGTCCACGGTCCCTGCTGGGTCAGGACCACACCGGTAGGACCCGCACCCCATTTCTCCGTGCCCAGGCTGTCGTCCGTGGCGGTCGGCCACAGGAAGGCTGGACCTACGCCCCAGATCAGCCCGCCCGCCGTGGGTTGCAAGGCGAGAGGAAGAAGCTCTGGGTCGTGTCGCCGAGCCCGAATTCCTGGCCGTCCGTGATGTTGTCGCGGTAGGTCACAGGCAGGATGGTGCGGATGATCAGGTTCCAGTCCGGGTTGAGCGTGATCGGGATCACGGGCTGGATGTTGGTGGTCCAGACCCGGCCGTTGCCGTTCGGACCGCCGTTGAAGTCGAAGTTGCCCTGGAATGGCACGCTGATCAGGCTGGAAACCCGGTTCTGGAGCTGCTTGGCGAGATCATCCGCGTCCTCCTGGGCAAGAGCGAGGGTCGGGACGACGGTCCTGACCATCCTGGTCATCCTTGGCGTGAACGTCTGGCCGCTGATCACCGGCCTGAGCGTCTTCGGCCTTGCCATCGGCTTCGGTTCCCAGACGCTGGTAAAGGACATCGTGTCCGGCCTGTTCTTTCTGCTCGACGATGCCTTCCGCATGGGCGAGTACATCGAAACCTCCGGCGCCAAGGGTACGGTGGAAAGGATCTCGGTCCGCTCCGTCAGCCTGCGCCATTCCCGGGGCGCGGTTGCGACGATCCCATACGGGCAGATAGGCAAGATCCAGAACCACAGCCGGGACTGGGTGATCGAGAAGCTGGTGTTCCGCGTGGACTTCCATACGGACGTCGAGAAGGTGCGCAAGCTCTTCAAGCGGATCGGACAGGAGATCGCGGAGGATCCGGAACTCAACGCGGACCTGCTGGAGCCCTTCAAGAGCCAGGGCATCGCCGAGGTGGAGGACGGGACCCTGCTGATCCGCGGCAAGTTCAAGGCGAAAGCGGGCCGACAGTTCGCGATCCGCAAGGCGGTCCTGTCCGCCGTGCAGGCCGCGTTCCGGGACAACGGAATCCGGGTGGTTCCCAAACCGATGTCGATCTCGGACGAGGCCCCGAACGCATAGGGGCATCGGGTCTCCGACCCGTGACCGGCGTTGCAAGTGCAGTGACGGCGCTGCCGTTGCAGGGGCCTTATGGCATCCCAAGGATGATTGTGCTCAGATGCCCCGAAAGGGGATTGCGAGGAGGTTTAAGTGAAACGGGTTGCTCGAACCATGCCGGCCCACATGCGTCTGCGGCGCTTGTCGCGCAACGTCGTCCTGTCGCTGTGTGTCTTCGCCGGAACAGGCGGCGCGGTATT
>KI912060.1:13827-14427 GCA_000517005.1 Microvirga lupini | reverse complement strand
TCAGCAACATGCGCAACCATCAGCACCCCGACGGTGGCGAGCCACACCTGGGATTGGCGGCGATCCCACTTCAAGGCGTTGCGGCCGGGATCAGGTAAAGGACGGCCGCGATGATGAGATAAAGCGCTAATCGCGGCAGCTCCAGTCACGAGCGTCGATGTGACCGCCGCCGATGCCCTGGCCGCGCTCGACGAGGCATTGCTCGCGAAAGGCGTCGAACTCTGGTTCGCCGAGTTCAAGGATCCAGCCAAGGACAAGCTCAAGCGGTTCGGGCTGTTCACCCGCTTCGGAGAGGCACGGTTCTTCCCGACGATCGAAGCAGCCATTTCCGCTATGCAGGTCATGAAATGAGCTGACTGCGGTTTCAACCAAGTCGCTCCAGCCCAGCTGGCCCCATCAAGTGCCATGGAGCACGCAGAGAACGCAGACACCCTTAGGCATCGCAAAACCGCTCAGGTCGGAGAGCCATTCCTTGACCCATTAGAGAACAGCATCGGTCAAATTGGGAAGTTCAGGCATACCAGATAAAGGTCTGCTCAACGCGCGAGACCAGACCTTTATGGCTTCAACACGGGCTGTACCGTGGCAACACTACTAGAG
>KI912060.1:10555-13727 GCA_000517005.1 Microvirga lupini | reverse complement strand
TAGTAAGCTAGGAGCGGACCGAGGGTAGGCTTTGAACGGCTCACTTCGCCGTCTCCGCTCCTTAAGTCGGCTTGGGTCCGGACAAGAATGAGTCCTGCTCGCCTCAGCGCTTGGCTACCTATTGGCTACCTGGAGCGAAATGGTTCAAAGGGCAGATGCAGGTAATCCTTTGAAATTGTTGGTGAGCGCGCTGGGACTCGAACCCAGGACCCTCTGATTAAAAGTCAGTTGATCTAACCCTTGAGGGAGACCGGCTGTAACAACTCCCCATCTTGGTGTTTCGCCCAACAGCTTGGCTGTTGGGCCATCTTGGACTTGGCGACCCTTTTGCATCACGGGCTGCTTCCCACTCTTGCGTCCCCGTCCGCTGCTCTGCCGATGCAGAGCAGCGGTCACGAGAGTCGTTAGCGGGTCGGTACGAGCTTGATGACATCGCGAGCCGCCCGTTCGACCGCTTCGCGGGAATAAACGAGCGGCACGTAGTCACCGGCCGCCCATAGCGGCGCCAGGTCACGATAATGGGCGCTGAAGGGATTGCCCGACTGCCCGGGAGTGTTGATGGTCACACTCTGATCCCAGTTGCCGACGTCCAAAACCATCCGGAAGGATGCGCCGGCGGTCACGCGGAAATCAGACGAACGATAGGACGCGGCACGAGGGCTGAAGGCGGAGCCGCCCATTGCCAGCCGGCCCACTGTCATCTGGGCACGAGTCGGGTCGTCCGCCAGAGGAGCCAGGGCATGCTCGAACTGCGCATGATGCAGCTTGCTCCAAGCCCAGGTGGAGATGTCGGGACCGAGCACCTGGCGGACCTCGTTCACGGCGTTCCTCAGGCTCTCAATCAGGATCTCCTGCCGGGCTGCGATGGGATCCGTTCCAAGAGACTTGTCAGGGTTCTCAAGGTAATCGACGGCCGCCGCGATGTCGCTCGTCCCGAGCGCTGCTCGTGCTGGCTCGGGAAGCGCCTTCGTGGTCAGGGCGCGCCCGAGGTGCTTGGTCATCCAGACCTCGAACAGGGCAGCCGCCGCGCTGTCGGCAGAGGTCCGATGGTCCCACTCCTTGAGCAGTTTAAGTCCCTCGCTGAGCATCGGGTCGTTGGACGAAACCGAATCGAGCAGCTTGGTCAGCCGTCGGCCGTTGACGGTGTAGTCGTCCGTCTGCAGCGCCATGGCGTCGGCTAGCGTGATCTTCTCCTTCGACGCGAGAACCTCCTTGATGCGGGTGATGCGCGAGGGATCCGACCACTCGAAGCCGACCTTGCGCTCAGCCACTGGATACCCGGCCGGAATGTTCATCTCGTTCGCGGTGGCAAACCACCCCGTCTCGGGATTGAAGACCTGGGGCAGTTCCTCGCCTTTGAGGAAGCCTGCCCATTCATAGCGGCCGTCGCCCGGGACGGGCATCAGACCGTCCCAGTTCGGACGCAGAGGCGATCGCCCGCCGACAATCCAGCCGATGTTGCCGGAGGTGTCGGCATAGACCTGGTTCTCAGACGGCGCACCCCAGTTCACCATAGCCTTCTTGAAGCCGTCCCAATCCTTCGCGGTCATGTACTCCGCCGAGTTGAAGTAAGCTGAGGTGCCGGGCTCGAACCAGACTGTCCGCATGGCAAAAGCCCGCTGCTGAGCCGGATCGGCGTGAAGAACGGGGCCATGCCGCGTGAAGCGCAGTTCGACTTCACGGGGTCCCTCCCCCTTCACCTCGATCGTCTCACGCACAACCCGCATATCCTCCCAGCCGCCACGATAGCGGTATTGGTTGGGATTATCCGGATTGGTCTCGTAGACGAAGAGATCCTCCTGATCGATGGCGAAGATCGTGAGGCCGAAGGCGATCTGGCCATTGTGACCAATCGAGATGCCAGGCAGGGCGGGTTCGCCGGCCCCGATCACCGAGAGGCCGGGGGCATTGAGGTGCACGATGTAGCGCAGGGACGGCACCCCATGGGCACGATGCGGGTCGTTTGCCAGGATCGGCCGACCGGTGGCTGTGCGGCTGGGCGCAATCGTCCAGTTGTTGGAGCCGATGGTGCTGACGCGATCATCTGCTTCGGCTAGGAACCGGTCGGGGTCGAGCGACGTGCGCTGCTGTCCCGGCTTCGCGAAAGTGACTTCGCGTGTTGCGAGCTGATAGTCGTTCAGCACCTCGCGGGGAATCGAACAAGGATCGAGGCCGTCAGGCACCTTGGTCGTCCAATCTGGCTCGATCTTGCGCCGGAAGCGATCGGCCTCGAGCCCTCCCGCGCAGGCGACTCGCGCCCGTGACACTTCAGATGCAACATTGCGGGTAAGGCCATGGCTGCGGATGCGCACGACATCCTCAGACGCCCAGCGGTCGGGCATCGTTCCGGCGACCCGGAATTCGACCGGAACAGGCCTGCGGCCATTGTGGACCTCGTCGACGAAGGCATTGATGCCGGCCACGAACGCCTCAGTATAGCTCTTGGCGTCCGGACCATAGGCAGCCCATTCCTGGTTCATGTCGCCGCGGTAAAGGAACATGCGGGTGGCCCTGTCCTGAGCGACATAGGCTGGCCCGAAATCCTTCGCGAGACGGCCAAGTCCGCGCTTGCGCCAGAGATCGATCTGCCAGAGCCGGTCGCGTGCTGCGTTGTAGCCCTGCAGAAAAATCGCGTCACGGGTGCTACCGGCATAGATATGCGGAATGCCCCACTGATCCACGATCAGCTCGGCGGGCTGTTGGAGCCCTTGCACCTCGTGCGAGGTTGTCCGGACGGCACTCGACATTTCGGCCCAAGCCGGGATGGCTGTGCTCGCAAGCAGGGCACCAACAAAGGGCACAAGACGTGCGGTTATGTTCAACGTCTTCATCGCGTGTTCCTCCCTATCAATCAACGGTCCGTCCCTTTTCCTCCGATATGGGAGTGGCGTGCGGGAATCAGATCAGCCCGATGCTCAGGCTTTGGACGAGCAATAGGCAACTGCGTTCCTGGCAGGGCAGGTATCTGGGTCGAGCGACTTGTCAGATCAATAAGCGACGCCAGTTACTTGGATCGTGCCGATTCAAGCCTGGATCAGGTGTTGTGCGTGGCCCGTTATTTTCGAGCTGCAATCCCACGGATTTACGCGCTCCCTTATGGTGGCTGGGAGGGCCTATCGGTGCTGTGCGAAGAGTCATCGGGCAGTTCCGCTTCCACCGCCGCGAGGAAGTC
>KI912060.1:5870-10455 GCA_000517005.1 Microvirga lupini | reverse complement strand
CAGGCCGATCTTTCGCTCGAGGTCACGGCCGCGGTCGACGTCGGCGACTTGCAGATTGCCGGGGCGCGGGCCTTCGCCCGCTCCGGCTCGGTCGATTGGCTCGATCCCGTGATCGGTGCACGGCTGCGCTATACGGTGGCGCCGGGCCACGAGCTCTGGCTGCGCGGCGACAGTCGGCGGGTTCGGTCGGCAGTGACTTGTCCTGGCAGGCCCTCGGCGCCTACGGCTTCGAGCTCGGCAGCTATCAGGGCATCAGCTTCTCGGGCGTGATCGGCTATCGGGCGCTGTATGTCGACTATGTCCAGGGCAAGGGCCGAAGCCGCTACGAGTTCGACATGCTCCAGCACGGACCCGTGCTCGGCCTCAGCATGAGGTGGTGATCAATGTGGGTTGCACGCATCCGTGGGGTGGTATGGTTGCGGCCTGCGAAAGGTCCAGAGTGGGTCAAACTGGGCCTTTAGGCACTGCTGTGTGAAGGTCCGCTCATCGCGTCCTTGCAGGAACTCAGCGTACCTTCGGAACGTGCCGGGAGCTGCCCTTTAGCTATTGGCAGGAGCTATTGGCCATGGCTCATGCACTTAGACATGTTCTGCGTTATCATGCTCCGCATGACAGAAAAGCTGAAACGGCGGCTCACCACCGTATTCTGCGCCGATGTGTACGGCTATTCGCGCCTGATGGGGGTGGATGAGGCCGGAACATTGGCGACGCTCCGTCGCTATCGGTCCGCCATGGCGGCCCTGATCGAGCGCCACGACGGACGAATCGTCAATACCTGGGGCGACGCCGTCATTGCGGAATTTCCTAGCGTCGTCGAGGCAGTGCAATGTGCCATCGAGACCCAGCAGGAGCTTTCCGCCCAAGACCCTCATCTGCCCAAGGCGCAGCGCATGCAGTTCCGCATTGGCATCAATCTGGGCGACGTGATGGTAGACGGCGCCGACATCTATGGCGATGGTGTCAACATCGCGGCACGGCTCCAGGAATTGGCCGAACCGGGGGGCATCCTGATCTCCGGCCCGGTCTATGATCAAGTTTACAACAAACTGTCCGTAGGATTCGATTATCTCGGTCGGCAACAGGTGAAGAACGTGGCAGCTCCCGTGATGAGCTACCGGGTAACCCTGAATGGCACAACGGAACACCGCGCTGACATCATCAACGAGGTTGCCACTCAACCAGCCTCTGACGAGCGCCTCCTGAGAAGACGCGTGCGGTCTTCCTCCGATTGGTTCGCCAATCTTCCACGCCCTGTCGCGGCGGTGCTTGTCATCAGCGGGTTCTTATTTCTGATCAATGCATTCAGTGGCCTGCACGAAATCTGGTTTCATTGGCCCACGGCGGCGATGCTGCTGATCGCTAGCTTGTGGATGGTGTTCCGGCGTAAGTCAGCTCAAGAGCGAAACGAACAGCACCGAACAGGCCGGGAGTGATGGGATTAGCTCGCGCGTTCGGACAAGGCTTGCACTAAGTTTGCCAAACCTGAGGCGTCTCAATTGACAGGTCCCTGCTGTCCGCACTGGCTCAAGGAGCAATGTACAGCAATAGCCGCAAAGGTCCGCTGACCGTCACATCTCGGACGTTCATGATGTTCGAGCTAATTGAGAGAGGATTATGGGCGGCGAATTGCCAAGGCCATTCAAGCCCAGGGCAGGCGATGGATATGCCTTCCGGATTATTGCTCTTTGCCTGGTTTTCAATACAGACGGACGACACATGGCTGCCCGGACCACACGCGTAGTCCATGCGTCACTTCTGAAAAGTGCCAACGACATGCATCTGCATCGGGAGCACCATCCTGGTATGCAGTTAGGCACTCCGACAGAAGAGGATGACGAGCGATCCGGCTTTATCCCCGCTCCTTCGAAGGCAGGATTGATCCGACCAGCTCGCGCGCCGTGTCGACGATGACATTGCCTGAATCGGGGTCACCCTTGGCAAGCGCCCCCATGAAGTGTCGGGCCTGTTTCAGGGTAATATGCGGCGGGAGCGGCGGCACGTTTGGATCCGTCACCATGTCGAGCACGAACGGTCGATCGGCGGCGAGCGCTCTGTCCCAGGCCGCTCCGACCTGCTCCGGATCCTCCACCCGTTGGCCGTCGAGCCCGATCGACTTCGCGAACTCGGCATAGGGCACGTCGGGGAGAACTTGCGAGGACTCCCACTTCGGGTCACCGGACTGAATCCGTTCCTCCCAGGTGACATAGGCGAGATCCCGGTTGTTCAGCACCATGACGATCAGCCGGGGATCGTCCCAGCGGCTCCGGTACTTCGCGATGGTGATGAGTTCCGCCAGACCATTCATCTGCATGGCGCCATCCCCGGCCAGCGCAATGACCGGCCGATCGGGATGGGCGAACTTCGCCGCAATCGCATAAGGGACCGCACATCCCATGGTCGCGAGAGTGCCCGAAACCGAGCCCATCATCCCACGCCTGAAGCTGAGATTCCGTGCATACCAGACGGTCGTCGTGCCACTGTCCGCCGTCACGATGCAGCGGTCCGGCAATCGCTCCGAAAGCTCGAAAGCCACCTGCTGAGGATTGATCGGATGGGCTGGCGCCAATGCCATGCCGCGGATCTGTTCACGCGAGGCGGAGACGCTGGCCTCGATCTTTTCGCGCCAGGAGCGCTCCGGCTTGTCCTGGAGCAACGGCAGGAGGGCCGCCAGTGTCGCGGCCGCGTCGCCGATGAGGTTGACCTCCATGGGGTAGCGTAAGCCCAACATGCCGGGTTCAAGATCGATCTGCACGCCCCTGGCTTGCCCCTCCTTCGGCAGGAACTCCGTATACGGAAAACTCGAGCCGACCATGAGGAGCGTGTCGCACTCCTGCATCAGATCCCAGCTGGCCTTGGTTCCCAGAAGTCCAATAGACCCGGTGCAGAACGCCAGATCGTCGGGCACGGCTGCTTTGCCCAGAAGCGCCTTCGCAACCCCGGCCCCTAACCGTTCCGCGACCGCGATGACCTCATCCGTAGCCCCGAGAGCCCCTGCCCCGACCAGGATGGCCACCCGTTCGCCCGCATTGAGCACCTCCGCCGCGCGGTCGAGAGCGGTCGCATCCGGAACGACAGGCGACCTCTCGATGCCCACGCCCGAATGCGTCATCCCATGCTCGCGTGACGGTTGAACCATCGCCTCCGCCTGAAGGTCATTGGGCAGGATCACGCAGGTGACCCTCCGCTCTGCCTTGGCGATGCGGTAGGCGCGGTCGAGCAGGTGTCGGATCTGCTCCGGCGTGAACGCCGTCTCCACATAGGCACCAGCCACATCCTTGAAGAGGGATTGCAGGTCGAGATCCTGCTGATAATGGGACCCGATCGCGGTACGGGCCTGTTGCCCGACGAGGGCCAGCACCGGCTGATGGTCGAGCTTGGCATCGTAGAGACCGTTGAGGAGATGGATCGCACCAGGACCGGAGGTGGCGATGCAGACCCCGACCTCGCCCGTGAACTTTGCCTCGGCACAGGCCATCAGGCCCGCCATCTCCTCATGCCGCACTTGCACGAAATCGATAGCGTTTTCTGTCCGCGCAAGAGCGCCGATCAAGCCACCAATTCCATCTCCCGGGTAGCCATAGACCCGGCGCACGCCCCAAGCGTGCAAGCGCTGCCAGATGAAATCAGCCACAGTGTCTGCCATGGTGGGCTCCTGTCAGGAATCATTCGGGAAACACATGCCTCTCGCGCATGGTTGCATGCTGGGGCATCAGGGGTGGAATCGCCGGGAGACATGGCGCCGACCGCGGCATTGGATACGTGCCTCAGGATCATTCGCGATCGGATGGTTTTGTGACCAGCCGCACAGACGACCTGATCCGCCTTGCTCCATGGTTGCTCAACTTGCTGAACCAGGCTCCGCCGTACTGCGTGGGGCCCGGCCAGGAATAGCTACGGGCTACTACGGGAATGAACCACTGGCGAGGGGCTGCACCCGGCCTCATAATCAATGGAATGCGCCCGCTACGGGTCGAGGGCTCTCGATGATCGCCTTGCCTTCCGTCTTGACGCACAGCCCGATTCCTGCCCTCACCTTTCCAACCGGCTTCCGGCGGGATTGGTTGAAGCGCATCTGGTCATGACCAGGCATCGTCTTCGGTTCAACGGCCTGTTCCAGAAGTACTTCCTCGTGCTGTTTCTGGCCGTGGTCATTCCGCTCGCAACGAATGGTGTCAGCGAGGCTTGGTTCGGCTATCGCGATCAGCGGGCGACGCTCGATCAGACGCTGGACATCGAGGCGAGATCCGCGGCCGCCAAGATCCAGGGCTTTCTCGACGGGATCACCAATCAGCTCGGCTGGCTGATTCAGCTCCCCTGGACCGATGAGCCGGACGAGCGGCGGCGGATCGACGCCCTCCGCCTGCTGCGGCAGATGCCTGCCATCGTCAGCCTCACCCTGGTCGATGGCGCCGGGCGCGAACGGCTGTATGTCTCTCGCATTGGGTTGAATCGAACCGAGAGCCGTGTGAACCGCTCAGCCAATGAGGCTGTCGCCGGAGCCCGATCCGGCCAGCTCTGGTATGGCGAGGTCCGCCATTATCGAGACTCCGAACCCTACCTCACGATAGCAATCGCCGGCAATCGG
>KI912060.1:5543-5770 GCA_000517005.1 Microvirga lupini | reverse complement strand
ATGCATGCCCCCATAACCTTCGGCGAAATAGGTCAACAGGCTCAGCGCTATCTGATCGACGAAGAGCTGATTGGTTTGCGCCAGTTCTGGCGGCGCCGACAGAAGGAACCACACATCGCGCCCAAAATGGGGTCAGAGGCATCGGGCAAAGCGCGCAGGGTCGAAATCGGCGAGGCGCCACGCTCATAGGCCAAGTCGTCGAGAGCTTCCTTGCGCATGTAGAACTG
>KI912060.1:1573-5443 GCA_000517005.1 Microvirga lupini | reverse complement strand
TCGAAGGGCGCCGCACCGAGGTGGTGGTGGTGTTCTGCGATCTGCGCGGGTTCACGTCCTTCTCGGCGAAAGCAACGCCCGATGAAGTGATGACCGTGCTCTCGGAATATTACGATGCCCTTGGCCGGATCATCACGAAATATGCCGCAACGCTGACGAGCTTCTCGGGAGACGGCCTGATGGTGCTCCTGAACGCTCCCGTTCCGATCGCGGAGCCGGCCCTCCGGGCGGTCGACATGGCGGCGGCGATGCAGCGGAGCGTGCAGGAACTCATCGTCGGCTGGAGAGAGCGCGGTCACCGGATCGGGTTCGGAGTGGGCTTGGCCATGGGTCCCGCCACGGTCGGACGGATCGGATACGAAAGCCGGTTCGACTACACTGCCATCGGCAGCGTCGTAAATCTCGCCGCCCGTTTGTGTGCCTCGGCGGCGGACGGAGAAATCCTGGCGGATGTCACCGTTGCCGAGGCCGTGAACGGCAAGCGCACCATGGCTACACTGGGGATGCGCCCCATCAAGGGTTACGACGAGAAGTTGCCCGTGTACGGCATTCCCTTCGAAGAGCGGCCGCACGAAGCCTAAACTGGTTCTGGGAAACGCAAACGCCCGCGTCAGGATAGGCGAATATTCCCCTCTGTTTCGGGACGCAAGCATTGCGGCTATCATGCCACCGGGTTGTGGGTTCACATAAGCGCATCGAGGTGCCATGCGATGGCTGTCGGAAGCAGAGCCCCCTTCGGGATTCGAGTCCTCTTGCACGCGCGGACGCTGATCCCATGAGGAGGCGCGACTTCATCACGGCGATCGGCGGTGCGGCAGCGTTGACGCTCCCCTTGCGCGCCCAGCCCCTGACGGTGCCATTGATCGGGTATATCGGTCCTGAATCCCCTGAGCCCTTCGCCAGCCGCCTCAAAGCCTTCCGCGAAGGTCTTGGCGAGAGCGGATTTTCCGAGAGCCGCAATGTCGCGATCGAGTATCGCTGGGCCCAGGGCCAGTACAATCGACTGCCTGCACTCGCGGCAGATCTGGTCAGCCGGAAGCCCGCCGTCATCGTTGCGGCCGGCGGCGCTCCCGCGGCCCTCGCGGCGAAATCGGCAACCAGCACGATAACGATTGTCTTCGAGATGGGCGGCGACCCTGTCGCGCTCGGAGTCGTGGACAGCCTGTCACGGCCAGGAGGCAATCTCACGGGCGTATCGAGCCTGAGCGTGGAAGTCTCGCGGAAGCGGCTGGAATTCATGCACGAGTTGCTTCCGACCGCGACCGCATTCGCGGTTGCCGTCAACCCCACCAGCCCGACCGCCGATTCTCAATTGAAGAACCTCCATGCGGCAGCGGACGCCCTCGGCGTGCAACTTCATGTTCTGACCACCAGCGACGAACGAGAGTTCGACGCCATGTTCTCGTCCGTCTCCCAGCTCAAGGCAGGGGGGCTCGTGTTCACGTCGGATCCCTACTTCGCGTTCCGCAGCCAGCGGCTTGCTGCGCTGGCGACCCGCTATGGTGTGCCTGCCATCACGCAATCACGCGATTTCCCGAACGCGGGCGGCCTGATGAGCTACGGAGGCGATTTCATGCAGTCGCACCGTCGCGCCGGCATCTATACAGGGCGAATACTCAAAGGCGAGAAGCCTGCCGATCTTCCGGTCCATCTTGTCACGAAAGTTGAACTGTTCGTCAATCTGAAGGCCGCCGGCACCTTGGGTATCACCGTACCGTCTTCACTGATCAGCAGCGCTGATGTGGTGATCGAATGAAAACTATGGCCAAACCGAATCCTCTTTGCGCTGGAACCGATCTTCACTTCCGCAAGATGCGCTAGCGGTCTCTGAGGGTTCGCAGGCTGCTCGTCACACACCCGATCATCGACAGGCCTGTGCCGAGCCATAGGATGACGGCTGTCGGATTGCCGGGAGCCAAGCCGAAGAGAACCGCCGCCAGGGCCGCGCCCAGGGATTGGCCCAGCAGCCGCGCCGAAGATTGCATCCCGCTCGCACCGCCGCTGCGCTCCGGCGGCGCGCTGGTGATGATGGCCTTGTTGTTTGGTGACTGGAACAAGCCGAATCCCAGACCGCAGATCGTCAGCCGCCAGACAATGTCCGCTGTCGACGGTTCGTCCGACAGCACGGCCAGAAGGGGCAGCCCTCCAGCGAGGGTGGCAAGGCCAATTCCTCCCAGCAGGCCGGGGGAGAAGCGGTCCGCCAGACGGCCGGCAATAGGGGCAGCCACCGCAACCGCCAGGGGCCATGGAGTCATAAGCATGCCGGTCTCGGCGACGCTCCGGCCCAACGCATCGTGGAAGTAGAAGGGAAGCGCCAGAAAAGCGAGCGATTGCGTGGAGAACGAGCAGATCGACGTCATCATCGACAGGGCGAACACTGACCTCTGCAGCAGATCGAGGGGCAGCAGCGGCATCGGCAGGGATAGCTGGTAGCGGACGAACACGAACCCCGCCACGGCGGCCCCACCCAAGGCGAGCAGCGGATAGGTGAGGTCTCCGGTGCCGAGGCTGTCGATCCCGGTGATCAGAAGCCCAAAGGTCAGGGCATTGAGAAGAATGCTCCACCCATCGAGCCGTCTAGCCGATCGTGGCGTCTCCGGCAGCGTCCGAGCGGCGACGATGAGCGCAAACACGCCGAGGGGGACATTGATCAGAAAGAGCCAGGGCCAGGACGCGACCGACAGGATGGCTGCGGCTATCGTCGGACCGGCGGCCGATGAGACGGCGACCACGAGAGCCGTGTTGCCGACTCCCCTGCCCAACAGCTTGGTGGGATAGATGAACCGGACGAGAGCGATGTTGACGCTCATGATCCCGGCCGCTCCCAACCCTTGCAGGATACGAGCGACGATCAAGATCGGGAATGACCCAGCGAGGGCACAGCCGAGGGAGGCCAGCGTGAACACCAGGAGCCCGGTCCAGTAGATCCGCCGATAGCCCAAGGAATCCCCAAGAGAGGCCAGAGGCAGGAGCGAGACGGTAATTGCCAGCTGGTAGGCATTGACGGCCCAGACCGCCGTTGCAGGATCAACCTGAAGCTCCCGAGCCAGCACCGGCAGGGCCACATTGACGATCGCACTATCCAGAACCGCCATGGTGAGCGCGATGGCGATGGCAAGGAAGGCGAAGAGCCGCTCGGGAATCGGCAGGCCATCTGCGAAACCTGTGGCAGACGAATTCCCTGGTGAGGTCGTGTCCATGACGAGGTGTTGTCGATCGATTGGTTCGGAAGGGGCATTTGCGCGTCTGGCGAATCGGCCTGAGCTAACATGATGCCTTGAGCGCGTTAACACTCCTCGCAGTTACTTTCCATTTCCTGTTTGCTCACGGTGATCGGGTCAGTGCAACGTGTAGAGATAGGCTGCGACATGCCTCGCCTCAGCCTGAGAATGCCAGTGACGGGCATGGCTGTCTTGGGGTCGATGGCGCGCGGGTTCTCGATCCATTGGATGAGAGTATCCGGTGAGTTAGTGGCAACGCCGTTGACTGGAGATCAAAAGCCCGCATCGGATTCAATCAGCGAAGCATTGCCCTTCGCCAACTGCCCGGGCTCGCGCCGACAGATCGGGTGAAGACGCGCGTGAAATAACTCTGATCTCCGAAACCGCAGATGAGCGCGATGTCGGCCAGAGGCAGGGTCGAGGACAGGAGGAGGCCCTTGGCTTCCTGCACACGAATATGAGTCAGATACCGATGTGGGCTCGTCCCCGTCGTGCGGCGGAAGGCCTTGGCGAAGTAACTCGGCGTGAGGCGGCATTCGCGCGCGATGTCGGCAATCGTCAGACGAACTGCAAGGCGGGAATGCATAATCTCCTTGGCGCGACGCTCCTGCCATGGTGCGAGGCTGCCATTGGCCGAAATCGGGGGAAT
>KI912060.1:1200-1473 GCA_000517005.1 Microvirga lupini | reverse complement strand
CACTACGACTGCATCCGCGAGTTCTCCGAGGTCGACTACACGGAGGACTTGAAGAAGATCGACAAGCCGACGCTCATCATCCACGGCGATGACGATCAGATCGTTCCGATCAAGGCGGCGGCCGAAAAGGCTGCCAAGATCGTCGAGGGCGCCCAACTCAAGGTCTACCCGGGCGGCTCACATGGCTTGGCGCAAACCGAGGCGGACAAGTTCAACGCCGACGTTCTCGCTTTCATCAAAGGCTAGAGAGAGATGTTTAGTCCCGGCATTTGG
>KI912060.1:906-1100 GCA_000517005.1 Microvirga lupini | reverse complement strand
CTCCACCCCACCGACGTCGGACTCGCGCTCCTTCTGGGGCGCCCTCGGCTGCTCCTGCTGGGCCTTCTGAGGAAGGCCCGGTGATGACACAGACCACCAGGATCGCGGGAGCGCCGGCAGGCACCTTTTCTCCCCTCCGCCACCGTCTCTTTGCGGTGATCTGGGTCGCGACGGTGCTCGGCAATATCGGCACC
>KI912060.1:0-806 GCA_000517005.1 Microvirga lupini | reverse complement strand
GTCCAGGGATGGCGCGGTTTGGTCAGGCGGTGATCGATGTCGTTCTGCGCACAGGCGAGCTCGAACGAATGCGCCCGGAAGATCTCGCCGCGGGCCATCGCCTCTTTGATCAGAGGGGCGGCCGAACTGGTGTTGCCCGGTGTGGTGAAGTGAGTGCCGTTGTCGGTGAGAACCGTGTGGATCTTGTAAGGCACGGCCGCGATCAACGCCCGCAGGAAGTCACCCGCCACACGCCGTGTGGCTTTCTCATGCAGTTGGGCAAAGGCAAACTTAGCCGTGCGATCAATGGCCACAAACAGGTAGAGCCTCCCTTCTTCCGTGTGCACCTCAGCGATGTCGATATGGAAGTAGCCGATCGGGTAGCTCTTGAACTTCTTCTTGGCGGGCTTGTCACCCGCCACCTCGGGCAAGCGGCTGATGCCATGCCGCTGCAGGCAGCGATGCAGGGATGAGCGCGTCAGGTGCGGGAGGGTGGGCTGGAGGGCGTACAGGCAATCATCCAACGGCCGCAGGGTGTGCTTGCGGAAGGCGACGACGATCGCCTCTTCCGTAACCGAGAGCACCGTTGAATGCGGTGCTCTCGGCCCCGTCGGGCGATCTGCGGTGGTGCCCCGCTTCTTCCATTTGGCGACCGTCTTCGGGTTGATGCCATGGCGTTCGGCCAAGGCCCTCAAGCTCGCTTGACTATTTTGTATTGCTCGACGGACTGCCTCTGTCGTCGTGGCGCTCCCATGGAGAACTGAGCCCAGAGCGCATCCCTCCATTCCGGCGATAAGAATGCACCATCAAACCCCGGGATCAAACAT
>KI912059.1:20587-21408 GCA_000517005.1 Microvirga lupini | reverse complement strand
TCAGACGGAGGAGCGTTACGGGCGTCGGATCAGCGCCGTCAGTCCCGATCGTTCCGACCTGGAGGCATTGGTGGCCCGCCAGGGCATCAACGGCTTCCGTCACTCTGTCGAAGCCCGCAAGGCGTGCTGTGACATCAGGAAGGTGGAGCCTCTTGGACGGGCACTCGCGGGAGCCGCAGGCTGGATCACAGGCCTGCGTGCCGAGCAGTCCGCTTTCCGGGCTGCCGTGCCATTGGCAGTTCGGGACAATGCCTATGGGCTGATCAAGGTCAACCCTTTGGCGGATTGGACCCGCCAGGATCTCGTGCGGTACGTGGCCGACAATGCCGTTCCCTATAACGCGCTGCACGATCAGGGCTTCCCGTCGATCGGCTGCGCGCCCTGCACCCGCGCCGTCCACCTCGGCGAACCCGAGCGTGCGGGCCGCTGGTGGTGGGAGCAGGAGAGCAAAAAGGAATGTGGTCTGCACCTCGTGCCAACACAGACAACACAGGAGCCCTCCCATGACCGGGTGGCGTGAGGGCGCTATGCGCCGCGCTCAACAACCCCATCCTCAAGAGCCGACACTTGAGCGCAAACGGCCGGAAGCCGGGCTGACCCATCTCGATCGCCTCGAGGCGGAGAGCATTTATATCATGCGAGAGGCGGTTGCCGAAAGCGACAACCCGGTCATGTTGTATTCCATCGGCAAGGATTCGTCGGTCCTGCTGCATCTGGCCCTCAAGGCATTCTATCCGGCACGGCTGCCGTTTCCCCTTCTTCATGTGGACACCACCTGGAAGTTCCGCGAGATGATCGCGTTTCGGGACCGTCGGGCGCGT
>KI912059.1:19844-20487 GCA_000517005.1 Microvirga lupini | reverse complement strand
GGCATTGACGCCGATGTGGTGACGCTCGGCATTCCTTCCGACATCGATGCCATTGCAAAAGCAACAAAGAAGATCCCGGCCGGACTGGCGCAGCAAGCTGCCCAACAACGCGCTGCCTTACACGTCGACCGTCGTCTTTCTGGTTCGCAAGGGCAACCCGAAGGGGATCAAGGACTGGGATGACCTTGTGAAGCCAGGCGTTCAGGTGATCACCCCCAATCCGAAGACATCCGCGGGCGGCCGCTGGAACTTCCTGGCCGCATGGGGCTATTCGCAAACCAAGGACGGAAGTGCTGACAAGGCGAAGGGGTTCGTCACCGCCCTCTACAAGAACGTTCCGGTGCTCGATACGGGTGCCCGCGGATCGACCGTGACCTTCGCCCAGCGCGGTCTTGGGGATGTTCTGCCGGCTTGGGAGAACGAAGCCTTCCTGGTCCTCGACGAATTCGGGCGCGACAAGTTCGAGATCGTGGTGCCGCCGCTGTCGATCTTGGCCGAGCCACCGGTCGCTCTCGTCGAGGGCAATGTGGACGCCAAGGGGACGCGCAAGGTTGCTGAGGCCTTCCTCAGCTTCCTCTACACCGACAAGGCGCAGGCGATCTTTGCCAAGCATCATTACCGGCCTATCAGGACTGAGGCTGCC
>KI912059.1:19407-19744 GCA_000517005.1 Microvirga lupini | reverse complement strand
GCTCTATCTCGGGCTCCTGGTGCTTCTGCCGCTCGGAGCGCTCGTGGCCAAGGCTTCAGGCATAGGACTTGGCGGAATCCTCGCGGTCGCTCATGAGCCGCGGGTTGCAGGTGCGCTCTGGACGAGCTTCAGCCTCTCCCTCGTCGCGGCAGGCGTCGCATCCCTGTTCGGTGTTCTGGTTGCCTGGGTCCTCACCCGATATGACTTCCCCGGTCGCAAGATCGTCGATGCGATCGTCGATTTGCCGTTTGCCCTTCCGACAGCGGTGGCTGGCATCGCGCTGGCTGCTCTTTATGCGCCGAACGGATGGGTGGGGGCCTTCCTCGAGCCCCTTGGC
>KI912059.1:17677-19307 GCA_000517005.1 Microvirga lupini | reverse complement strand
CTAGCCTGGAAAATTCATGGAGGGTTGGCGGGTGTAGCTCAAGGCCCTGAGATGACTTAGGATTTGGTTGTTGAAGCCGATCCGCGCCGTTTCTGGGAGAACCCACCCGCCATGCACCATTCTACGCTTCCACTGCCGGGCCTGTCACCTGTTGGCGGCAAAACCGTTGTGGCTCGGTTCGATGGAGGATTGCTGTCGTCTGATGCTGGCCTTCTCGCCCTGCGCGAGGTGGAGAGGCGTTTGGGTGTCGCCGAGCGGCTCGCCGCGTGCATCGATGACCCACGCTCTCAGGATCAGGTCGTTCATCGCTTGGCCGATCTGATCCGCTTCCGGCTGTTGATGATCGCTGCCGGTTATGAGGATTGCAACGACGCCACGAGCCTGCGCGCCGACCCGATCTTCAAGATGGCGCAGGACGTGCTGCCATCGGATCGCCATCTCGCCTCGCAACCCACGCTCTCGCGCCTGGAGAATGTGCCCGATGCGCGCTCGCTGCTGCGCATGGGACGCACGATGATCGATCTGTACTGCGCCTCGTTCCGACAGGTGCCGAAGCAGATCGTGCTCGACATCGACGACACCTTCGATGCCGTTCACGGCGGCCAGCAGCTGCGGCTGTTCAATGCCCATTATGACGAATACGGCTTCCAACCCATGGTCGTGTTCGACGGCGAGGGCCGCTTCATCACGGCCGTACTGCGGCCGGCCAAGCGGCCCAAGGGCAGCGAGATCCGGGCTCATCTGCGCCGGCTCATCCGAGCGATCCGAACCCACTGGCCCACCACCCGCATCCTGATCCGGGCTGACAGCCATTACTGCGGTCCGCTGGTGATTGATTGGTGCCGCGCCAATGGCATCGACTTCATCCTCGGCGTGGCCTCAACCTCCACCCTGCGCCGGCACATCGCTGGCTTGGAGGCGAACGCCAAGGCACGCTTTGCCGCGGCTCCCACCAAAGGCAAGGTGCGGCGCTTCACGGAGTTCTTCGACGGCGCCGAGAGTTGGAGCCGGGTCGAGCGTATCATCGCTCGTGTGGAAGCGGGCGAGCAGGGCAGCGACACCCGGTTCATCGTCACCAATCTTGCCGGCGGCAAAGCTAGAACGCTCTATGAGCGGATCTACTGTCGGCGCGGCACGGCGGAAAACCACATCAAGGCCTGGAAAACCCACCTGGCGGCCGACCGCACGTCCTGCCCTCGGGCGACGGCGAACCAGTTCCGTCTGTTTCTGCATGCGGGCGCCTATTGGCTGATGTGGGGCCTGCGGGCGAGGATGCCGAAGCGCTCGCTCTGGCGGCTGGCGCAATTTGACACCTTGCGGCTGCGGCTGATCAAGATCGCCGCCCGGGTGGTTGAACTGAAGACCCAGATCCGGCTGCACCTGCCGAGCGCCTGCCCCGATCAGACGATCCTGCGGGTGGTTCTTGGCCGCATTCCGCGCCTCGTCACCTGACGAACGGGGCGCACACGCCCCTGACACCAGCCCTTGCCCGTCCACCTGCAAACCCGCCGTCCTCATCCGCCAAGCAGAACGCCTGGAGGTGGTGAGGGCATGCCTGAAATCCGGTCAAACCACCGGCAAGGATCGCACAGCCAATCTCAGAAGGGTCGCTGTGAATTAACCGGGCTAG
>KI912059.1:16518-17577 GCA_000517005.1 Microvirga lupini | reverse complement strand
CTCTAGAGAACATTGTAGATTTCTCTAGGATTCCGATGAGACGTTTAAAAAGGGACGATCAAGAGTTCGTCGAGAGTATAGATAGGGAAGAGTTGCTTGGCACGGCGGTCGCTTACGCTGATAGCATCGAAACCTCTGAAGGCAAGACCTACAATCACGGCCTGACTTCAGCACTCTTGTTCACTCTCCTTGAACTGGATAGGTGCATCGATATTGTCCAGGTCAAAGAGATGAAGAGCACTATGCGAGTACGTTTGCTTTTTGGTGCTGGCTTCTTAGTGCTGATTGGTGCGGGTGCGGTCTGGGCGCTGTCGGCGGGATGGCTAATCGTAGCCTTGATAGTCGGCCTCCTGTTTGCCTGGGATGCCCTCATAACTCTCATCAACTTCGTGAGATACCTTCGATTTGATGGGCGGGTTTTCAAGCAGATCGCACCGATACACAACAAGCTCGCCTATGTGATCGAGGAAGTGAGGATGAACCGTCACGATCCTGAGAACATCAAGCAGAAGCTTCAAATGATGGAGCAGGTGGGCGGTCGCGCACCTTCAATTGTCTATCGCCTGTTAACGCTTCAGGGCCGCTATCGGTTGGGAAACAGACCCGCCGCATAGCAACTCGCATGCGTCCCTCTCGAAGAAAGAGCCCTTGAGGCTCTCTCTCGTTCTCACATGGTCATAGTATTAAGCCCTGCCTCATCTATTAATTTGAAAAGATCTTCAATCTCTGAAGCCTTCACAAAGATAGTTGGCCCGTTCTGAAGGTTATACCCGGAAGATTGTACTAGTTCTACCGCAGGCAATGTAGCCATCGTTACCGCGATAGGCTCGTACCTTTCGCCGCCTAGAATGAAAAAATCAGGAATATCAAGCTGCCCCTTGGTCATTCGCCATCTACTTGTCTCAAATCGGGCGATAAATTGTTTATAAATTGCCGGAAGTAAGACATCAATACGTATTATGCGAAAATTATCACATAGCAATACGTGACTAATACTCACCTCTATTATTCGTGATGACACAGGGGAAACCCAAATAACCGTTACCTTGATCTTGAGGA
>KI912059.1:11910-16418 GCA_000517005.1 Microvirga lupini | reverse complement strand
CCGGAAATGGCTAACGGTAAGACACGCAAGAGGAAGTCTAGGAATCTCACAAGAACGGACTACCGCTCTGATCCTGAGTGGAGGGTTGCAAAGCAACTCACAGAGGCTGAGATTCCGCATGCCTATGAGGCTACAGAGCTTCCGTACATTAGAGGCGGTAAGGTTCACTGGTTCCACCCTGACTTCACAATTGATCGGATCACTTTCATCGAAGTGAAAGGCCGCTTTGTGGACGTGGTGAAGGATAGCCAAAAGCTTATTCTCGTGAAGGCCCAGCACCCTGAGATAGACCTAAGGCTTGTGTTTCAACGCGAGAACCAAGCGATATCTCGTGATGACCCCACCACGTATGCAGAGTGGGCGGAGACTCACGGATTCACGTGGGCGGGCAGCGGGACTATTCCTCAAGAGTGGGTTCATGAGTTCAAGGGGTCCCTACACTAACTAGGGCTCACAACAATCGGCTCTCTGTGGGACGCCTGTACCCCTACCTCACAGTGCGTAAGCCTCAGGCGAATATCGAGAAACAATCAAGACACACGAGCCTCGGCCTCCTTGCCAGCCGGGGCCTTTCGTCGTTTAGATATAGGAGTTGGCAGTATTGGAAATCGAGACAACCATAAGAGAAGCATTTTGGCAGGCTGTGGAAGAACAAGCACAGCGTCGAGGTCTACCCATAACACAGTTCAATAAAAAGATTGCACAAACAATCCTAGATGCTGGCTTGGTGGCTTATCAGGACAACCTTCAAGGTCTCCGTAAACATCGTGTCGTATCCGCCCCAACAGGTTCAGGTAAATCCTCTTATGCAATGGCTCTCCTGAAGGCGCTTATAAATGCCGATGGGAGTGGATCAGGGGTTTTCCTTTGTGAAACCATCGATCAATGCGAGGACACATACCAGGAGCTTTGCAAGCTTATTAGTAGCAACGATCTTGCTATCTGGACCTCTGCTCATGATGCGTCAAAGGATTTGGACGAGGTTGAAGCTTCGTATGGCTTTAGGCCGTCAGACCAATTCAGAGTGGATAGCTTAGAGAACTATCGCGTCATTGTCGTAACACACGCCTTCTATAGAGGCTCTCGTGGGCACCTTGCGAGGGTCTATAAGGATAACTACCGCACCCTCACCATTATGGATGAGCGGCCACAGGAAGTTACCATCTACGACATAGACCAGGGGGATGTTGCCAAAGCTCGTGATTGGATCGTGGAGAAGTGCGGTTCTGGCAGCGATGCAGCTAAGGCTTTGACCGATCTCCACCGCTATCTGGGAGAGATGTGGGAAACAGAGCGTAAAGAGGGCGTAAACTACAGGGCATTGTCTCAGGAAAATCTTGATTGGTTCTCAACAGTCGCCGCTCATGAACTTCTTAGAGAAAGTGAAGAGGCCACGACCTGTCGAGTGATTGGGTTTGGTCAATCGCTGGCTACTGGCTATGCCTTCATGAGCCGCTATGAGGGGAGCCTGTGTGGCGGGCGCTTCGTGGGGTACAAGATGGACCTTCCAATCTGTGCTGGAACAATCTTGTTAGATGCAACGGCGGATATCGATGGTGTGGCTCAAATTGCGCCTTGGCGTGATCCCGTAGAGACACCTAAGGTATCCTTCGAGAACCTGACTATCAAACACATCACACCGCCTGAAGATATTATCTCTTCCAGGGAAAAGATCAGCCAGATAGCTAAGGTAGCCAAGCGAGCCCGGCCCTATGGCGAGTGGATTAAGCGAACCATCGTCGAGAACACAGACATAGGGGAGAAGGTCCTAGTCGTGGCCCATAAGGCCATCATAGACCACGAGTATATCCCAAGCGGCGACAGTCTTGGAGAGGATGCTTATGACCTTGAGGGTCGTAAGGTTGCCTGTGTCAATTGGGGGTATGGCATTGGCTCTAATCGATGGAAAGAGGCCACGAGCGTATTTCTATTTGGTGAGTTCCACGTTCCCAAGAGAGCCACGGTAGCTCAGGTTCTTGGTATCCTGGATCAACCGGCAGGTTCCTCAGCCCTTAGCCGCATGCAGTCTCCCAATAGTCCGTTTGAGGCGTTCAAAGCTCTTCAAACAGGACACCTACTGCGGTGGGAGAAGCAACTAGCCATGCGTGGCAATGCGAGAAACATCACTCCTGAGGGGATATGTGGAAAGCAAAAGCTTTTCGTGACCTCTGAGTTCAAGAGGTTCGTTAAGCACAAAGAAGACCTGTTTCCAGGCTCCACCCTCATTGTCGTGGAACAAGAGACGATGGGCGACAAGACAGGCCCCAAGATCAAGAAGGGCTCTGAAGGTCTTATCCACTTGCTCTTAACCACAGACCGAGACGCCCTGACCTTAAAAGACGTTTTTGATCTGAGTGGGATCAATCTTAGTAAGAACGGGGCGAGGCTTCTAGCTTGTCCTGAAGTTAAGGCTGCTATGGTTGAAGGTTCCTGGGATTATGTCAGCGGCAAGAGCCGCAGTAACCCCTCTAGATTCCAGCGTACTCATATGGCGACCACACAGGAAGCCGCATGAATTACAACCGCGAACCCCCTTATAGTGCTAGAGATTATTAGCACTGTGAGGGACTTCAGACTTATTGACCTTTACCCTCTCGTGATCATTTACTGGGATGTGGCAATAGAAAGTCGTGAAGTAAGTAAGTCTTTGTTCTAAGGCCTTGGATTCAAGGCTTCTTGAGTATCACACTGTATTTGTGAAGAGTGATAACAAGCGTCAGAGCATAGGCATCTAGTGGCCCCTGCGGTCTACCGCTTTGCGAAAGCATGGGGAGCATCGCCCAGAAGCCAAAGGCAGAGACAAGGCGCTATGGGTCTCTTGGGGACAACCTTTGGTTCCCAGGAGCAACTCCATAGCGCCTTTCTCTCTCCTGATTATTGTCGATGTAGGTTTAGGTTGAGCAGAACGCATATGGACCAGCAGAACCCCTTCACTCAGGGAAGATCACAGGAAGCCCAAAAGCAGCCGCGTGGCTGGCCGATTGTTCTCGATTGGCTACGCTCTCCACCGCATGTGTTCGCTGCTACAGCTTCAGCAGCCCTCATGATCTTGGGGTTCCTGTTCGTAATCTTCAGCGTGGTAGCTGTGCTGAGATTGGGATGGGGATTGGTATATGGAAACAACCAAGAGGCTCTTGAGGCTTCAAGAGTGTTCCTACCCTTGGCTGCGGCTGCTGTGGGCCTCCCGCTCATCATATGGCGTCTTGTGATCCTTAACAGGCAAACGAGGACGGCTGAGGAGAAAACACAGATTGACCGTGAGACGCACTACACCTCGATCTTCTCGAAGAGCGTTGAGCAGTTAGGCGCTACGCGGGAGCATAAGGAAACTGCCGGAGAAGAGAAGGGAGAGAGCCGCACCCGCACCATCCCTAACATTGAAGTACGGCTTGGCGGTATTCATGCACTCTCTCGCCTAGCAGAGGAAAGCAGGCGGGATGCTCCCAAGATAGAAAATATGCTTCTGTCATATGTTAGGGAAAACTCTTGGTATTCAAGGGACGGCAGAAGGCATCCCCCACAGCCGCCCCTTAACCTCGGTTCCTATCCTAGGTGGACTGAGGACTATCGGAATGAAGACGATAAATCACGCTTCGCAAAGGACATAGATAAGTGGAGGGAAGGTATAGATGCTCAAGTTGCAGATATAGAGATATGGCTAATGTCTATTCCAGAAACGCGCGTTGATGTTACCGAGGCAGTATCAAGCCTATCCAAAATAGAAATTCCTCAATCATCTTATCGGCTGTTTCAAGAATGCATCTTCGTTGGTAGAATATTGAACTCAATAACAGGTAAGAATCATAAATTTGAGAAATGTATTTTTGTAAGCTGCATCTTAAGCTTGGAAAACATCTCTGACGCTGATTTCATGAGATGCGTTTTCATAGACTGCACAATTCACATCAAGGGAGGATCAGCCGATTTTATCAGGTGCCAACTCTATAAAAACGAGATTAATATAAGTGTTGATAGCCAAGCATTCTTTTCATGGTCTGGATTATACGATCTCAGCATTTCCTCCAAATCGACTAATTCTGGTCCGAATACTCTCGCAATAGGCTTCGTGAATTGCGTTGCTAGAGAATGTTCTATTTATTCTAGCAATGTACTGCTATCTTTGATGCACAGCCTATTCTTCGAATGTGCATTCACAAACCTAAATCTCTTCAATGGCTCAATTATCGATGACGTCGATCTAATCAAGACGTCATTTAGGAGTTCTGACCTTTCGCATTTGGAAGAGTACGATATGGAGATGTTAAGCCAGATGGTGGCAGACCCAGGAACAGCGCATCCAGGCGGGACTAGGCCTGCTTCTTGGCCTCCTTTCGATCCAAGTTACAATGATATTCCATTCTGATTTAGGTGTCACACCGTTGTCACAGCGGGAGTGTGACAGACGGTCTAAATCAGGCCCTCTGAAAGACTCAGATCCCACTTGTCGGCTCTCGCGATAATGCTATGTTCTCTCATGTAACGGATTGATTTGTTTGGTGTTTGGGCAA
>KI912059.1:11142-11810 GCA_000517005.1 Microvirga lupini | reverse complement strand
CTCGTGCAGGCGTGGCGGCTGGCATTGCTCAACGCGGAGTCGCTGACTTCGTAGGTGACACCTCAGCGACCATGCGGGGTAATGCGTGGAGTACGGGACTGAAGATGTCACAATCGGACCAAGTAAGCCTTCTCAAAAGTCTCATGGGCGATGGAGGCCGTGGGGATCTTGCGAGAGATATGGTCTCTCAGGGTAACTCCATAATCAAAGACTCTCTGGCGAACGAAGCGGGTCTCCTAGGCCTCAACACAGCCGTAGCCGACCTCAACCGCGAGCAGAGCCAATTGAAGCTGGATAACAAGATTGCTCGTTGGGATCATCGCGACAAGTTCAAGCAGTCCGTCCTTAACGACTACTACGGTACCGTGGGTGACAAGCTCTGGGGTAGCGAAGGCTTCTCCAAAACCAAGACCGAAGCTTCTCCTATGTCCACCGCTGGCTCCATCGTCGGAGTCCTTGGCTCCTTGTTCCGGGGCAGGTAGCGGGAAGGCAGCCAGGAACGCACCAAGACAAACCAAGAGAGCGCCTAAGGGCGCTTAGGATCACCAGAGAGGCTCTCCAGCGATGGAGGGCCTTTCGCATTTTCAGACAGGACAACAACGATGATTACGCGTCGATTCAACGAGCCAAGAGGTCTCTCGGAGAACACTCCGTTTTATGGGCTTTAT
>KI912059.1:6178-11042 GCA_000517005.1 Microvirga lupini | reverse complement strand
TGGAAAGACCGCCCCATTCCGGTGGTGCGCGTGTTCAGCCAGAGGCCGCCGGAGGACGACGGCCAAAAGGTGTCACAGCCTGCGATGCGCGACCTTGGATAGCTGTGCGACAGAAAGCCAGAGTGGTGCTGAACAGAGCCCAGCTCTCCCGGTGAAGACTGGTAAACATCCATCAGCTTACCCGTTGTGAACGTCCGAGACGGTGTGAACAGCAGGCCTCCCTATCAACCGACCCTATTTCCGCGGTTGATTCTAAGTCGTTCACCCGCTGTGCCGGGGCAGCAAGGAGAGGCCCACTTCTAAGAGTTACCCCTTCTGCGGGCCTACCTGACCGCTGGCGGGGAGCGCAGGATCGCCCCTCGGTCAATATCGTGCCGTGATGGATGCTGTTGGGAGGACCCCGATGTCACGTTCACAGACCAAAGAGATCCTGCGTTCTACCGGCTGTGCAGTTGTCGTCGCCGTTGGACTTAGCATCGCCTCAGTGTCAAGCGCTGTCGCGTCGCCCGAAGACGAAATCGCCCGGCTCAACCGGGTTCGCGCCAACCTCTTCGAGGAGCTTGTGAAGACCCGAGCCGAAGCCGCTTCCGCTCGGGCCGAACTGGAGGCGGCCAACAAGGCGCGCGAAGCCGCCGAGGCCGAACTTGCCCGTCTGAAGCAGGAAGCCGCGAGTTCCAAACCTGCTACCTCTGTGACGAGCGCAGAGAAGGCCGAGCCACAACAACGCGCCACTACTACCGCACCACCCACGGTTCGCCGCCAGAGTGTGCGCCCAGCGGCATCGGGAACTACGGGATCCATTCAGAGAACCGCCACGGCAGGCACGCAGCAACGGGTCGTCCGAAGCAGCCTTGCGCCGCGTGCGATCGCCCGGCAACCGAACCAGGCTGTACGCCAGTCGGCGGCTCCGGTCGCTCGGGCGCAGGAATTGCCTAGCGTGCTGCGCCTGCAAGATCCGCAATAGTTGCCTGCCCGCGAGCGTCGACGCGGCATTCAATGACGCCTTGGCGGGCTTCCCGCCCGCTTGGGCGCGAGTAGACGATCCCAATCTCCACCGGCGCCCGCTGACCGCTTCGGATGCGGCGCATCTCGCCGGCGCTGGTCGCATCAACTCGGACCAGCTTCGCGTCAGACTCGGCGGCGTGTGTGCGCGCTGCTGCAATGACCGCTTGGCGACATTTTTCGACCACCGCATTGGGAGTGCCCGGGCGATACTGGAGGTTAGGGATGATTGCCCTTTCAGCCGCGTAGCCCCCGACCAACCCGGAGGCGCCAAGAAGGAGGATGATCCACAGCATGTCTATCCACCAAAAGCGCCCTGCGAACGATGGGCCAGGGCATCATGACTGCCGCTTCAAGAAGTTCTCACCCAGGCTGTCTGTTCCTTATCCTGGAGTATTATGACGGCTGCTGAGGCATGGCTCTGACGAACCGCCGAGCGGGAAGGGTTTTGAACTTAGTCCTGACCGTGTTCCTGACGCGCTTGTGAAAGCTCGCCCACCAGCAGCGCACGGGCGAGCACTTCGCGCCCGTACCGATCACCGGAGCCGCTGCAGCCGCCGGATAGCCCGATAGGACACCACTGACCACGGCCGCCGTGTCCTTCGATGAGTGCTTAGCCCGCACTCCCCTTCAGCAAAAAAGGTCGCTGTTTCCAGCGACCCTTCCTTGAGGTTGCTCTGCTGGATGGGCTGTGAGCATGCGTGGGGCTAGCTCGCCAATCCTGCACCAGCTTCTCTCAATCCTTAAGCGGCTTTTACCCCGTGAAGGAAGGTGGCAACCTCGTGCCCGAGATCGTTGGAATGACGCGCCAATTCCTGCGCTGCCCCGAGGACCTGGCTGGCAGCTGACCCTGTTTCCCCAGCACCCTGCTGAACGTCACCGATACTACCGGTCACAGCCTCTGTCCCGCGCGCCGCCTCCTGCACGTTTCGAGCAATCTCCGCTGTCGCGGCACCCTGCTCTTCCATCGCCGCCGCAATCGCTGTCGAGATCTGCGACATCTCGGTGACCGTGCGAGCGATCTCCTGGATTGCGGAGACCGTCTGCTGCGTCGCTTGCTGGACGGAAGCGATCTGCTGCGAGATCTCCTCGGTCGCCTTGGCGGTCTGTGTCGCCAGGTCCTTCACCTCGGAGGCGACGACGGCGAAGCCCTTGCCGGCCTCGCCGGCCCGTGCCGCCTCGATGGTGGCGTTCAGCGCCAGGAGATTGGTCTGACCCGCGATGGTGTTGATCAGCTGCACCACGTCGCCGATGCGCTCGGCAGACGCCGCCAGCTCCTGCACCGTCGCGCTTGTACGCTCAGTGCCTGCCACGGCCTTTTCAGCAATCTGGGAAGATTGAGCTACCTGTGACGCGATCTCCCGAATAGAGATGGAGAGCTCCTCCGTGGCGGCCGCCACCGTCTGCACGTTGGCCGAGGCCTGCTGCGCGGCGGACGAGACGGTGAGGGATTGCTGGGTGGTCTGATCCGCAACTTGCGTCATAGACTGGGCAGTAGCTTCCATTTGGGTAGCAGCCGAGGACAGGCCCTGGGTCAGGGACGAAACATTCATCTCAAACCGCTTGGTGAGCTGATCCAATGCCTCAGCGCGACGGGTCTTAGCATCAGCCTCCCGGGCGGCCTGCTCATCGGCGGCCTTCTTCGCAATCAGTGCGTCCTTGAACACCTGAACCCGGCGCGCCATCGTGCCGATCTCATCGTTGCGCTCGGTACCCTCAATTGCCGTGGCGAGGTTGCCCTCTGCGAGTGTACGCATGTTCTCGATGAGACGAGCGATGGGGCGGGAGATGCTCCGACCAAGGCCGAAGGCAATGGCCAGCAGGATTAGAGCAGCTACGCAAACGAAGCCGAGAAACAGGTTCCTGTACGTAGCGCTGATGACTGCGAGGTCATCGACGTACATGCCGGCGGCCACGACCCATTCCCATTGAGGGATAGACACGGCGTACACCGTCTTCGGAGCCGGCACGGTCTCCCCCAGCTTCGGCCAGAGGAAGTTCACGAAGCCGCCACCCTTCTTGCCGGCCTCGACCTGCTCGCGGGTAACGTAAGTGCCGTTGGCGCCCTTCACGTCCGAGAGGTCTTTGCCCTCCGTGGCTTTGTTGGGGTGCATGACAACAAAGTTTGTGTAGTTGAGCACGACGAAGTAGTCGTTCCCATTGTAGCGCATCGTGCGCAGGGTGTCGGCGGCGCGCTTTTTAGCCTCCTCGACCGAGAACTCGCCCTTTTTGGCGCGCTCCTCGTAGCCCGCGATGAGACTGGTTGCGGACTGGGCGAGGCTCTTGAGCTCCAATTGCTTGCGCTCAAGCAGGATGCTGGAGATGGTAAGCGAGCCGTAGATGGCCAGCGCGATCAGTGCGAGGATGCCTGCCAGGATGCCCGCATAGAACCGGCCGGTAACGCCTGAGAAAGCCGCTGTGAGCTTTTTACGAGGGATTGTAGTTTCTTGGGACATTTCCGATGGTTAGCCCGCCCACTTCGCCGTGGGAGGCGCGCGCCCCCTTAGCACGCAGAATTCGGGCTGTGACAATATACTTCCCAAGGCTTGTCTGAGACTGGCCTCCGATGCCCGTCCTGCTTTTCTTCCAGGGGATGAGAAAGGGTGCGCTCCTTCGGGCTGAAGCCCTCATCGGGAAAGCATGTTTACGGACTGCGGCTAGCCGCTATGGTGTGATGAGAGAATGAGGGGCAAAGATGAAGTGCGATATGGACCTCGTGCGCGACATTCTATTCGCGCTTGAAGCGGGGCAGATCTCTATCTGAAGCCCGAGGATCTCAATGTGCAGGGCTCTACGGCAGAAGAGATCCGAAACCACCTAACTTTGCTTGAAGACGCTGGGTTCGTTTCGAGCTTTCCTATGCCTAAGGCCAACCCGAGTGGGCTGGGATCATTCGTCAAAGGACGTATTGGCACCTACCATCTCACCTAGCAGGGGTATGAATTCTTAGCGACCGTGCGTGACCCTGAGATTTGGCGGAAGACGAAAGCAGGCGCCGCCAAAGTGGGAGGCCTCGGTGTCGAAGTCTTGTGGGGACTGGCGAAGGAATATGTAAAAGCCGAGGTCCGGGACCGCCTAGGCGTTCCTCTGGCATAGATTCACCGTACACTATCTCTTTATTCCTCCCCGCTATACCCTCCCCCATGACCTACTCCCGCGACGCCACCGCCATCTCCGAGCTCACCGGCCAACCCGTCAGCACCTGGTCTGAGGAATGGCGGGTTCCATAAGGCCCGTTCCGCGAAATTGGGTCTGTAGACCCTCGGTAGAGATGTCGCCGCGCTCCTCGTTACAAATGTCACCATCTCCCGGTGTCATTTGCAGCAGAGAGCCTCGTTTCTATGATGGTCATTGCCATGAGCCGTCCGAGATCGACCGGATGCACGTTCTACTCGACGTGATGGCAGAGCGCCTCACGGTCAATGAGGCCGCCTACCTGATGCGGCTCAGAAGCTCTTTGCTGCTTTCGCTTGCAGGCGTGGATATTTTGCCTCCGAGTACCCGCTGGCATAAACGCCGCCTGAGGCGACAGCGGCTCCGATAACAAGGCTTAGCCCAATCCCAAGCGCCCATCCCTGCCTCTGAGACTTCCAGAGGGCCAGCACTGCCGGAGCCAAGCACATGCAGAACAGGATGAGGCCGAACATGAAAAAGGCATGCAGGTTTGGAGAGTGATAGATCGCTCCAATGTCGTAGCCTTGCTGCTGCGGCGGTTCACCAAGAAAGAATTGAGCCAGGAACGTGAACACTGCATTGCCCCCCAATAGATGCCGGAGAGTGTCACCCTCCCCTTGTTGGCATACCTGCGCCGGTGCGCGATTTTAGCGCGCTTTAAAGTTCAGGTCCATGTAAGGACGGACTA
>KI912059.1:5451-6078 GCA_000517005.1 Microvirga lupini | reverse complement strand
CCCGGAGGTACAACGATGAGAGGCCGGCCGCTGTCCATGAGCACCGCCTCGATCAGCCCCCGATCCACGGCCAGGGACATCGGCTCCGCATCGAGGATCGTCAGGTCATGGGCGCGGGCGAGGGACGCAAAGCTCTTGATGAGGGCTGGATAGGCAAGCTGCGGCGCCTGCGTCGTGCACGCGACGCCGGATGCGGCCGCGGCGCGTTGGGACGAGTCGGCGACCGCGCGAGCAAGAACGTCCAACCGGCGGTTCTCGGCGGCCACAAGCCCTTCTACGAAGGCGCTGATGAAGGCATGGGTCAGGGTGAGCTTCAGGGAGGCCGCCTGGACGGTGACATGGGCGTTCGCCTGCCTGGCAAGCGACAGCCCGTAGGCCAGGGCAGACGAGCGTTCCTCGGCTTCGCCTTCTTCCGTAATCCCGATCAGGATGCTGCGAATGTTCTGGAGCATGGATTCCTCCCTTTGAACGTGTCGTTCTGTTTCTGAACCCGATGACATCTGCTTTTGTCCTACATCAGGAGATCAGGACCGCAGCCCCTTGGAGCCGTCCTGATCGCAGGTCGTCCAAGGCCTCATTGGCGGCCTCCAGGGGATAGCGGACCGTGTGTGTTCTGATCCGGGCCTT
>KI912059.1:3227-5351 GCA_000517005.1 Microvirga lupini | reverse complement strand
GCTCGAGTTTGGCCATTTTTTCGGGTTGGTAGGCCACGTGCTGCGGGTCAGTCCGGATCGGCAAATCTCACATGATCCATGAGCGCATCCATCACGGCAATCCGGTAGATCGCGGTGGCGAAGCGGCGATCATTGGCAATCGCGTCGGCATCACCATGCACGCGCTCGAGCATGGTATCGAACACTTCCTCCATCATCATAGCATCCACAGGCACGACAACCCCGCACGTCATCGCAAAAGCCTCCGGCGTGCTCAACCGCATCGCCAGCGATGTGCCCGGATGAGCCGTCTGCTCCAGATGCTCGTCGACCAGCCAGACCTCTTCCTGGCGCATGAGATCCAGCACCACCAAGCCGGCCGTCTTATGCCGGCGCTCAACCCGCCAGACCGAGAAGCGGGCCCGGAGCAGGGCCTGCAACATCACGCCCTCATCCGAGCCGGGCGCGACTGGGGCGCTGCGGGCATAGCGCTCGATCCCGCGCGAGCGGCCCGGCGGAGCAGTGTAAAGGGCCAGATCGAACGCCAATGTCACCTCGTCCAGACTCTCCGCCACCAGCATCTTGCCGACCGTGAGGCCTAAGCGACGCGCCTGCTCCATCAAGGCTGAGTGCGGCACGAAGCCGAGAGCCTCGTTGTGATGATGGGTGCTGATGGCGCGCAGATGACGGTAACGCTCCAGGATCTCGGTCCGACCCATTTCGGCCATAGCGACCTCCCAGGCTCTCGGGGCTGATTGTGGGAGATTGTGGCCATGCCCGTCCAGCCCCATGCCTGTGAGCGCCTGTCCATCTGGCTGGATCCGTTCCGGTCCTGCCTGACAGAGCCGACCTTTCGCCATGCCCTTGTGCTCGTCATGGGTGCCCTTCTCACGCCAGGGCGTCGGACCATCACGGCCATGCTGACCGTGGTCGGTCTCGCCCAGACCCGCACCTTCACGAACTATCACCGTGTGCTCAACCGTAACCAGTGGTCCAGCCGTGAGGTGGCGCGCCGCCTGCTCGGGCTGCTGGTGACGACCTTTCTGCCGACCGGACCGGTGGTCCTTGGCCTGGATGACACGCTTGAACGACGCTGGGGTGCCCGGATCAAGGCCCGCGGCATCTACCGGGATCCGGTCCGCTCCTCCCATGGCCACTTCGTCAAAGCCTCGGGATTGCGCTGGCTGTCTGTCATGGTGCTCGCCCCTGTCCCCTGGGCCGGCCGAGTCTGGGCACTGCCGTTTCTGACGGTGCTGGCGCCCTCCGAACGCTTCTCGCGCGAGCATCGCCAGCGCCACAAGGCTCTCACGGACTGGGCTCGGCAAATCCTTCTCCAGATTGTCCGCTGGCTGCCGAGACGGCGCATCGTGGCTGTCGCCGATCAAAGTTACGCGGCGATTGAGCTGTTGAGCGCAGTTCGTCATCACCTGTGCATGATCACCCGCCTGCGCCTGGATGCGCGCCTATTCAAGCCTGCTCCACCTCATCGGCCTGGGACCCGTGGACGGCCGCGGCTTGTCGGACAGCGCCTGCCGAACCTGACCAAGCGCCTGACCGATTCGAGGACGGCATGGCGGCGTGTGCGGGTCGAAGAATGGTATGGCGGCGGCGAACGCCTCATCGAGTTCGTCTCGGGCACAGCCATCTGGTCCCATCCCGGCAAGCACGTGCCGATCCGCTATGTTCTGGTGCGCGACGTGGCCGGCGCCCGTAAGCCTCAGGCGTTCCTGTGCACGGACCTGCAGGCCGATCCTCTCGATATCCTGCGCTGGTTTGTGCGGCGTTGGAGCACTGAGGTGACCTTTGCCGAGGTGCGCCGGCACCTGGGCGTGGAGACGCAGCGTCAATGGTCGGACAAGGCGATTGCGCGCACGACACCAGCCCTGCTGGGGCTGTTTTCTCTGGTCAGCCTCTGGACCGATGAACCGGCCGTTCGACGCTTGGCGCGACCGCGGCGTGCCGCCTGGTACGACAAGCGCACGATCACCTTCAGCGATGCTCTGGCGGCAGTCCGCCGTTCACTATGGGCCGATGCCTTTTCCAAGGCGTCACGCTGGCACGCCGACATCACAAAAGCCCAAATCGACATCTTGAAACGATTGACTGCTGTTCTCTGCTACTCGGCATAAATGGCCAAACTCGAGC
>KI912059.1:934-3127 GCA_000517005.1 Microvirga lupini | reverse complement strand
ATTATGCACCTCGTCGATAAGCAGCACTTGGACACCCACGGCCCGTAGGAGGCGCACCGTACCTGTTCGAGATCGACGATTGTGGCTCGCGGACTGTGGGGAGCCCCCAGCGTTGCCAGGATCTGAGCATAGAGCCTACGCTCACCGGGGCGTCCGGCCATCTCAACGACAAGCAACCGAGTGCGTGCCGTACCGGAGTCGGGGTCGAAGGTGATGGCATGATCATCCCTGAACTTTTCGACGATCATCGACTTGCCCATGCCGCTGTCGCCATAGATTGCGAGCGAGGGCATCCGGGTCGTGCGAGGAAAGGCAAGCAGATGCTCGAATTGATGAAGCACCTGCCAAGCCCGCGGATATGGAATCCAGCGCTTCGACCGAATGAAGTAGATCCGCTCGTGGTCAGGTCTGGTCAGGACCTGCGCGGCATCCTCGGTCAGGTGGGCTGGCGTGTCGATCATGCTGACGGCTCTCCGCGGCTTCAAGAGCCGTAGGTTGACGCGAGTCGATGCCCTTGAGCGAGCCGAATTCGACGTCATCCCCGACAGAGTTCAGCGCGTTCATAGGTCTCTGGCGCGCCAGGGCCGTCTTCTGGATGGCCTCGTCAATGATGCGCCGCTGAGCAAGTGCTGTCCGGTGCAACTGGTCAGCATTACGTTCAGCACGCCCTATTACTCGCTGGCGATGCTGCGCAGCAGTCCATTCCCGCAGGGTCAGAGAGGGAAAGGCGAGATTGCGGGTCCGGGCTTCGACAAAATGCCCGGACGGACGCTGCACGAAGATCCGTGAGACATCCCGAGGGTCGTATTTGATAAGGACCTCCTGATCGAGCCGGCCGACATCGGCTGAGAGCACGGTCGACCAGTAAGCGATGCCGTGCAGGTGGACGCCGTCGGGCCGAAGCTCGCGGCGGACATCAGGCAAAAAGGAAACCCAGAACGCCATGCGATCCAGGGGCATCCTCAGCGCCAAGCTCGCCTCATTCTCACGCCAGACCGCGATCGGCGGGCGTTGGAGCGCGCGGTGGATCTCATGATGGTAGCGTCCGGCGATCTCCCACCCGATGATACACTCCAGTTCGCGGAGGGTCAGTGCTGAGACCTTCTGCGGGTCGACCTCCCCGCGCTGGGTCAAATTGCTCCCTGTCGAACCCGGCAGGAGGTGAACGCGACCCATCATGGTGCCGATGAGGCGCTCAATGTGCCCTCCGTAATGGGGTGTCCCGGGCGGACGCCAAACCGTTGCGATGCTCTCATTCCGGCACGCTCCGACGAAGGCGCGCGAGCGGAAGTCTGCACCATTGTCGACATGCACGGCTTCGGGCAGTCCGGCCACGGGCCAGACCGCGTCGATTCCTCGCTCCTGTAACCATGTTGTTTTATCGTAGACCGCGTGCAGCATGCACAGGCCAACCGAGACCCGCGACGGTGGATCGAGCGACAGATGAAAGCCCGTCACCATCCGCGTGAAGATGTCGATCGCAAGCGTCAGCCAGGGGCGGCGCTCGATCGGCTTACGGGTGACCTCGTCGACGAGAAACATATCAACCTGCGTATGGTCGATCTGCACAATCTCGAGAGGGCGCGTGGCGACGTATTCTCCAGGAACGGCCCGGGTTGCCTTGATGCCTCGCGCGTCGCGGCGCTTAAGTGCGCGGACGCGCCGATCAATGGCGTCAACCCGTGCTTTGACCGTGCGTCTGTCGGGTGTAGGCCATCCCTTCTCGGCAAACCGGGCATGGACCTGCTCGACGAGGTAGGTCAGGGTCGGGCGGCTGGGATGGAGATAGATCTCCCGGATCGTTTTGGCGATGAGCGCCTCGCGCGCTTTATCGAGAACGAACGTGCCTTGTCGTCGCCCGCGTGATCGCGGCTCGAGCGCCTGCACTGTTTGGGCGGTTCGGTAGGCTTCGATCAACCGGTACAGAGTAGCTCGGCTGATCCCGAGCTCCCAAGCGACATCTGCAACATCGCTGCTGTTGAGACGCTTGCCTTCATGGCGCTTGAGCAATTCACGGATGGCGGTCTCACGGCGACAGCCCTCGGCCCATCGCCGATGCCGCTCCTCATCCTCGTAGACGCGCTCCTCGTCGCTCACTCTGCCCCCGAAATCGATGCTAACGTTGGAAGGCAATCGTCTCAAAAGAAATGTACAAAGCCAACCAAATTCTCAAATTAAATGTATAATCTCAAA
>KI912059.1:0-834 GCA_000517005.1 Microvirga lupini | reverse complement strand
CTTAGCTCATGATTGAAACGAAAATTGAGGAGGTTAGAAGGGTCCTCAAAAATTGGAACGGTCCAATTGCCGTCGCGTATAGTGGCGGCAAAGACTCCTCTGTAGTTGTTAAATTGGTATATGCAGCTCTATTGAGAGAACCTTCTCTGAGTTCAGAGGTATCCTTCATCTATTGTGATACTGAAGTTGAAAGTTCGGTTGTTGATAGTTTTGTTAAGTATACACTAGGGCATCTCTCGCAAGAGATGCGCGATAGCAATTTGCAGTCTGAGGTAAGAATTCTCAAACCGAGAATTGATCAAAGCTTTTTCGTTCGAATAATTGGGCGAGGTTATCCCCCTCCAACAACTTTTTTCCGATGGTGCACGACGGATCTACGAATACGCCCTGTTCAACATTTCTTGAAAGACGCAGGGCCCAATAGCCTTGTTGTCGTCGGAATGAGGTGGGGGGAAAGTCGCCAACGTGACCGCGGTATGACTAACCACGGTACTCAAGAATTGGGCGACGCCGTTATCCAAAAGCAACGAGGTGCTGGATCAACTGCGCATCTATATATGCCGATTGCAAATTTCGACTTAGCGGACGTTTGGTTAACTCTCTGTTTGGTTAACTCTCTATGAGTTAGAAGTACCGATGTCCATTGACGTCTTCAAACTCGCTCAGCTTTACAGAGAAGGAAGTGGCGAGTGTCCAGTGGTCCGTGAAATGAATGACAAGCCTTGTGCAAGAGCACGTTTTGGCTGTTGGTCATGCACTGTCGTTAGAAAAGACCGCTCTTCTGATAATCTACTGCAAGCGGGCCATTCTAGCCTGCAGCCCTATGCAGATTTT
>KI912058.1:6604-7456 GCA_000517005.1 Microvirga lupini | reverse complement strand
TTGGCGTCTTGCGCCTGAGGCGGCGAGCGTAAGCCGGCCCAAACTTCAGCGCCCACCGACGGACAGTCTCGTAGGAGACGAGAATGCCGCGCTCGAGCAACATCTCCTCGACCAGCCGCAGGCTCAATGGGAACCTGAAATAGAGCCAGACAGCGTGGGCGATGATCTCAGGCGGGAAGCGATGGCGTTTGTAGCTGACGGACTTGATCATGCCGCCCCATCTACTCGCCTCACTCTGATAATCGGGTTAACGTGACAACACCGTGCACATGATGCGCAAGCAGCAGGCGAAGTATGCCTGCCATCGGCAGCCATCCCTCGCCGAGCAGTTCAACATGCTGGCTGCATGAGGCTCGCGTATGGAATAGCCATCCTTCTGTCGTCATCGAAAATTCGCGACAGAACCGTTGAAGATCTAGCCGAGGCGCTCGCCGAAGGACTCACAACCGGTCATCCGGGCAAGCCTGCGTTCAGGTTCGGGGCCCAAGACGTCGAGCCCGTCATCGATTACCTGAAATCGCTTGAACAATGACGGATCGTTCAGCTGGATCTTCGATTAGGGGTTGCCCTTTGTCATCAAGCCAACCGGCACCCGTCGGAACTGATCGAATTGGGGGCGGTTGACCAGCACGGGGAAGCAAGGAGCGCAATGATGAGCTCCCGGACTGTGCATCAAGAATCTCAGCCAAAGCCCCGGCCTGGGGAGCCGACGCCGGGCGGACACATTCCTAGCGATGTGCCCCCGCCACCGAAACCCGACGAAGTCCCGGACCAGGGTCCGGCAGGGGGGATGTCACGTTAACTGAGTATAGCGGTTTGGATGGCCGATAAGGTCAGCTTTTGCACAGCCTA
>KI912058.1:4119-6504 GCA_000517005.1 Microvirga lupini | reverse complement strand
GCTTGAATCAGATTTGCGAGCCCGTCGAAAGCCTGAATGTCAACGCGCTCTAGGGCCAGCGCACGAACTCACTTCAATCGTTGAGCCAAGGTTGTTCGTGTTCCCCTGTCATAGGGAAGATCTCGAGAGTGGATTTCGGATTTGAGATCGGAGCCCGTTGTCTGAAGCACAATCGTGTCCTGGTCATGCGTATCTCCGAAGGCGGCTGCCATTCGAGGCTGTGGCGAGTCAAATCCCTGTTGACGAGATGAGCAGCCAGGCGTATCAAGAACATATCAGGAACGTCTCTCAATGCCACCTTCGGCATTCGAGGATCAGACAAGATCGGATCTGCGATGCCGTCGGTCGTCAAGGGCGAGAGGGATGGTTTTCGGAACAATACTCAGATCAACAAAGGCACACGAAATTCAGATCCTGTTCGTTGAACAATCTGCAGGTTATCTTTCTCGGTGAATATTTGAGTTTGAGCCGGCTGTAATACCGGGCCAAAGGCATCAATGCAGTCGACAACGAGTCCTGCCGAGAGCCGGCTCACGCCGCAAGGCGCTTGGATACCTGGGCATTCGGGCGGGATGGAGTGTCCTGCGCATGATGCAGGCTGATCGGCGCCAACAGGATGAATCTCGTTGACCGGCCAGATCGTCACCCAAACGCTTTACGTTGGCATGCGGGTCACCAGGATGACCTGTCAGGTGGCAGGCGAAGTCTTCTGGATAGAGTCGCCTGCTCTTCCGTGTGCGTCAAAGTCCGGAGCTAAAAATGGCGGATGCTGACCATGTCTCAAATTGACGCTCTTTTCCCACCGCTCAGACAATCAGCCGACTCTCGGGCGGTCGCCGCCATAGAGCACCTGCTCCGAGAGGCTCCTGATCGTGCGCTGCATCGCGTGAATGCGCTTGCGTTCGCGAAAGACAACGGCGTGGACGAAGAACAGGCTATCGCCGCCTTCCTGCACGCCACCCGGCTCGGTCTGTTCGAAATGTCATGGAACGTGCTGTGCCCAGCTTGCGGAGGGGTTCTCGATGCCGGCACCAGCTTGAAGTCGATCAACCGCGTTGAGTACCGGTGCGCCTTCTGTGCGATGGGCTACGAGCCGACCCTGGATGAGATCGTCGAGGTGACCTTTACCGTGAGCCCGCGGCTCCGCCAGATTGCCGGCCATGATCCGCACAGTCTCCCCGTCTGCGAGTACTGCCGCCAGATGTTCTGGAGTTCCGGCGTTGATCTCCCTGAGGACCTGGAAACGGTGGTTGAAGAAATTACCCTTGAGTCCCTTGAGCTGCCTCCCGGTGAGAAGGCGATCTTGTCTCTGCAGCTGCCGGAGAAGTTCATCATCATCTTCGATCCGGTGAGCCATGCGACGCAGTTTGTCGACGTCAAGGGCGAGACAGCCAGCGAGCGCCAAAGCCTCTCGCTCGTGTTCGGTCCTGTGCCGGCGGCGAGTGAACCCATCGAGTTACGCCCTGGACCGGTGCGTCTCTCCCTTGAGAACCACCGCGACGTGCGGCTCTTGCCGACAGTCTGGATCGCGGATGAACGGCTGCACGACCTTGTCGCGCGGCGACGGCCCTACCTGACCGCCAAGCGTCTCTTGACCAACCAGACCTTCCGCGATCTTTACCGGACCGATATGCTCGATGTGGACCAACGCCTGAAGATCACCAGCATGACTTTCTTGTTCACCGACCTGCGCGGCTCGACAGAGCTGTACGAGCGCGTTGGGGATCTTGCTGCGTATGATCTCGTGCAGGCCCACTTCCGGGTGCTGACCGAGAGCGTTGTCGCTGAAGCCGGTGCGGTCGTGAAGACGATCGGAGACGCCGTCATGGCGACCTTTGCCACGCCACGGCAGGCGATTGCCGCAGCCCTCCGAATGCGCGAAGGGATGCATCGTCTCAATGAGGAGCAGCAGCGCGAGGACCTTTCCCTCAAGATTGGCATTCACGAGGGGCCTTGCCTTGCTGTGACGTTGAACGACCGCCAGGACTATTTCGGTCAGACCGTCAACGTGGCGGCTCGCGTCCAGGATTTAGCCGATGCGCAAGCGATCTTGGCGACTGGCTCGGTGATCAGGGAGCAACAATCATCCGAGTTCCTCAAGACTATTGGAGTGAGGCCTGTTCCGCGCTCTGCCATCCTCCGTGGGATCCCGGATGAGATCACGCTCTATGAAGTTCCGTAGAAGGGCGACACGCAGGCCGACGATATGGTCACGTGGGCAGACGCCCAATCAATCGGCACTTCGGCCTGATGACCTCCTGTCGCGCAATGATTATCCTCAAAGTATTGCGTCGGGGGACGAACCGGACGGTGTCCCTCGTGACGTCAGTCGGGTCTCGACCTCTGGTGCAAAAGGGCCAGGCGCCAGGTTGTGATCTTCGAGAT
>KI912058.1:932-4019 GCA_000517005.1 Microvirga lupini | reverse complement strand
TCCAAACACTTCTGGCTCAGAAAGCTGTTGCAGAACTTGTGGCGACCTACTTAGCCGCCTTCCAGGCTTTCGGTCGGCCGTTGATCGCAGACGCAGACCGACTCCCATCTGCGCACCCCTGACAGCGGGTGGCGCGATCCTGGATGTATGAATCCACTCACCGCTCACTGATGATCGACAGACGTTTATAAGCGTCGGTTGCCGTCTGTGACGCTGGCCTACGCTGTGGGTCTGACGGATGTCAAGGACGATGCTGTTCAACTCGTACGAGTTCCTTTTCCATTTCCTGCCGCCAACGCTCATCGGTTTCTTCACGCTTGGTGCCCTTGGCCGGCCCCGCGCAGCCCTGTTCTGGCTCCTCGGCGCATCAGTCTACTTCTATCTCTCCTGGCGCTTGGAGGATCTCTGGATTTTGCTTGCAAGCATTGCCTTCAACTACGCCTTGAGCGCCCTCCTGATTAACTCATCGTTCTCCGCAGGATGGCGAAAGGCCCTCCTAGTTATCGGGATCGTGGGCAATCTCGCAGCGCTGGGCTACTTCAAATACTCGGCATTCTTCGTCCAGAATGTTGGTTCACTTCTTGGAGCGGAATGGTCTGCCCCAACTCTTATCCTGCCGCTCGGGATTTCCTTCTACACGTTCCAGCAAATTGCCTTTCTGGTCGAGGCATGGCGCGGCGACTTCCGGGAGTCAAGCCTACCACGCTACTGCACTGTCGTGACCTTCTTCCCGCACCTCATCGCGGGACCGATCATCAACTACCGCGCCATTATCGAGCAGTTCAGAGGTCCAGACTTTGGGCGGCCCCGCGAGAACATGATCGCTGTCGGGCTTACGATCTTTGTCGTGGGTATGGCAAAGAAGGTGCTCTTGGCCGACAGCATCGCGCCACAGGCCGATTACGTGTTCAATGCGGCTGCGGCGGGCAGCAACGTGAGCATCCTTGAAGCATGGACAGGGGCGCTCGCCTATACCCTGCAACTCTACTTCGACTTTTCGGGCTATTCCGACATGGCAATCGGTCTGGCGCTCATCCTGGGCATGCGGCTGCCGCTCAACTTCAACTCACCGTACAAAGCCAGCAATATCGCGGATTTCTGGCGCCGCTGGCACATGACCCTGTCGCAATTCCTCCGGGATTATCTGTATATTCCCCTTGGCGGCAACCGATGCGGTCCGTTCAGGCGCCACGCCAATCTGATGGCCACCATGGTCCTCGGCGGCCTGTGGCACGGTGCAGGCTGGACCTTTGTCATCTGGGGGGCGCTCCACGGCTTCTTCCTTGTGGTCTGCCATGCCTGGGGAACCTACTTGGGCGCGGCCCATGGGCGCGGGGTTCGTAAGTTTCCCGACTTCAACCGCGTCAGTGCGCGTGCCCTCACGTTGCTTTGCGTCATTGTCGCCTGGGTGTTCTTCCGAGCCACGTCCCTGGAAAGCGCGCTTGTAATCTGCAAGGCCATGTTCGGCTTCAATGGCTTAGAGCTGCCTCAGACTCTTGATGGTACGCTTCTCGCGTCGCTTGCATCTTCAATTGGGATCGAAACTCTCTCCCAAGAGCTCATCCCTCGACGCAGGGCGATCGCCTTGATTGCCTGCCTTCTTGGCCTCGCACTGTTCGCTCCTAACACGCAGGAGTGGGTGGGGTATGATCCTGCGGGGCGGGTGATGGGTCGTCCCTGGATGCACCGGCTCTCGATGCATCCCGCACATGCGCTTGCGGTCGGGTGCCTGTTCTTCTTCCTGCTGACCCAGCTCTCCGCAATGTCAGTGTTCCTGTATTTCCAATTCTGAGTGGCCCATGAGTGATTCAGAGCGCCTGTACGCGACCAGCAACGACAATTGTCGGGTACAATCTTCGGGAATGACGACCCATTTCCCTCGGCATCGAGAGGGGCTCGGCGGACGTGCCTACCTGCTCTTCTTCGCGGCTGCGTTGATCCTCTGCGGGACCGGGTTTACTGCCGCGCTCGGCATGTTGTCCGCTGCCCGCCGCCTTCCGGCTCCGCCGGTGTCGGGAACCTACTGCATTGATGAGAAGCTGGCCTGGCTCAAGAACAATCCGCAGGTTTTCGCCTCGAACGTGGTCGCTGTCGGCTCATCCGTGACATGGCGCAACCTGGACTTCTCGGTCCTTTCACCCGCAGCCCGCACGGCAATGGGCGGCATCGTCAACGCGGCCCCCTGCTTTCTGCGCGCCAATCAGACACGGTTCATGACCCATTACCTGCTTCAGTACAGGCCGGAGATCCACACGGTTCTGACCGTTCTGAGCCCGCGAGACTTCGAGGCATGCTCGACCTCGGCGTCTGCCTTCATCGAGCCAGCCGTCGCCGATTCGTATTTCGCGGATGAAGTGCCTGAGCTGTGGGTTTACTTCCGAAACTTTCGTCCTGAGTCCTTCATCCGTGACATTGTTCAATTGCCTGTCCGGCGGAAGCAGGAACTCGTCTTCGACCAGTTCGGCTCAGGACCGATAACAACTGACAAGCCTCAACTGCGGTATCCCTTCAGGCCAGAACCAAACTGCTACCGCGAATTGCGCAGCCTTGCGACCGAACTGAGGGAGAAGGACATCCAGCTCCTCGTCGCGACTTTCCCAGTGATGCCAGACTGGGCGAGGCATTATGATCCAGGTGGCGTCACTCAGTGGGACTTCCTGAGGAATGTTCAAGAAGCCCTTGCCGACACAGATGCGATCCTAATCGATGGACAGACGAAGTATATCATCCCCACTTCAGCCTTTACTGATCCGGTGCACCTTCAGTGGCCCCAGGTTGGTGATTTCACGCGCTTCATTTGGGAAGAGGCGCGCCGCGTCGGGGCTAGGCTGCCCCCTGCCAATCTTGGAGACCCTGAGTAGGACTCAGTCCCGCGGTACCAAGGGGTATGGAGGCCGACAACGTGCCGGTTTCCCGGCCGCTTAACGAACAGCAGCCCTGATCACGGTCTTTGGTCCGGAGAGTACGACCATGAACGAGTCTATGCTCACAGGTCGCTGCATGCGGAGCCCCTCGAAGGCCTGCACCTGAGATCTCGCAGAAGGCCATTGACGCGTACAATTTTGAATGTCCGCAACGTGTCCAAGC
>KI912058.1:649-832 GCA_000517005.1 Microvirga lupini | reverse complement strand
TATCGCACTCACCGGCGACTACCTCTGGTCCGAGATTGCGCGGCCGCGCGAACGCTTCCGACCTTTGCGCACGAACCGCTTTGATCCCGCCCGGTTCCCCAACTCTTAGCGTACAATCCTGCAGAAACTCCCACGCAGCCCCCTCATATGAGGCATATCGCGTCAAGGCTGGTGCGCGGCAAC
>KI912058.1:0-549 GCA_000517005.1 Microvirga lupini | reverse complement strand
TGTCCACATAACGGTGGAGAGTGTGTTCGCGCTCTTCCACCTGTTCGGCTACCGCTTTGCGCCCCGCATTCGGGACCTCAGTGGTCGCAAGCTGTTCATCATCGACAAACAGGCCGATTATGGGCCGCTCACGCCCTTGATCGGCGGCGCGGCCGACCTGCGGCGGGTCGAGGAGAACTGGGACGAGGTGTTGCGGTTGGCGGCGTCGCTCCGAGCCGGGATGGTGCCACCTTCGGTAATGCTGAAGAAGATCGGCGCTTTTCCGCGCCAGAATGCGCTCCACAAGGCTCTGCGGGAGATCGGCCGGATCGAGCGCTCAATCTTCATGGCCGATTGGCTGCTGGATCTTGAGTTGCGGCGGCGTTCGCATGGCAACCTCAACAAGGGCGAAAGCCGTCATGCCCTGGCTCGGGCCGTGTTCTTCCATCGCTTGGGCGAGCTGCGGGACCGCAGGGCGGAGGCGATGGCTTATCGGGCGTCCGGGCTCAATCTGGTGGTGAACGCCATCATCCTGTGGAACACGACCTATCTCGCTCGCGCCGTGGGATA
>KI912057.1:35728-36325 GCA_000517005.1 Microvirga lupini | reverse complement strand
TTGGCCTTCTGTGCCCGGGCATGAGCGACGGCCGCCTTCATGATGGCGGAACGGTCGTAGGAGGTGCCCGCCACGAAGGGGACTGCCGCAGCTTCCTTGGCGATCCGGTCGAGGCGGACAACCTCCAGGGAACGAGCAGCCAGGAACCCAGGGACTGGCTTGACTCGGTCGTTGCGCATGTCGCGCATCGCAGCGGTCCAGTTGATTTTCCGGGGGAGGGCCATGTGATTACCCGTTGACGTGCCGTTGATTACACTTATCATGTAAGCACTAGCCCGATAGGCTGTCAACACTCAACAAGTAAGTTTTTACACGTTAGGTGGTAAAATGATAACGGGGGAGCAGCTAAGAGCCGCCCGCGCCATGCTCAAGATGGAGCAGGGGGAGCTGGCTGAGCTGTCAGGCGTATCTATCGAGACAATAAAGCGCCTAGAGCGCATGGATGGGCTGCTGAATGCTCAAGCCATGACATTGCACAGCCTCCAAAAGACCCTTGAAGGAGAGGGTGTGATTTTCCTGCCTGAGAACGGCAACCTTCCTGGCTTGAAGCTCAGACGTGACCCGCCACCTGCAATCCGTACCCGCAAGAAGAGAGGC
>KI912057.1:34166-35628 GCA_000517005.1 Microvirga lupini | reverse complement strand
CAATGGGGTGATTATCGCCAGCCTGGTTCGAAGCGGCGCAACCGATAACGCCACTTGGACAGCGGAACTTCTGGTGGATGTGCATCCGAGGAGAAGGCCAGCTCCCTTCACAGAAGTAGAACACACGTTCAACAGTCTGGAAGAGGCCCGCCAGTGGCTTGGAAATGCTGAAACCCAAGATGTAAGCGGGGAGGGCTAACTGATGTCTCGGACAACCATGCCGAGGGTCATTTACTACGACACGCTTGAAGCCTTCGATGAGGTGGACGGTCTGTACCTGTCGCTTGTGAGAGCAGAAGGGGAAGAAGATGGCTTTCTGCCCAGCCCGCCGTGCCTGCACCTGCTACTGAACGCTCCTGATGGAGCCTATGAGCGGGTATTCTCAGTCAATGCTGCCCATGAGGATCTCGCCAAGGCCATAGGGCAAGGGATGACTCTCGCTCTATCTATGGCTCGGGCCGAATGGGAAAGCCCGGTATCCGTTCCTGCGCCTCGGCAGGAGTGCATGATTATCCCATTCCCGAAGAAAGATTGCATTCAAAATGGCAGCCAATCCAGCAAGTCGGGGTAAGCATCTCCGTCTGAGTAGCCACGAGCAAGAGGACCGAGACAAAGCCCTTGAGGCTTATCTCCTGGACCACGCTCCTGGCTTGAAAGACTACTACGCAGCACAGCACAAAGCCTTCATCCAGATTGAGGAGGATGCACTAGCCCGCCATCCAGATCCAACATCAGACGACATCGCCGCAGCGGAAGCCGCAGAGGCCGCCCTGCCATCCAGGAAAAGGACGGAAGTTCAACTCCGTCGCAGCTTCACGCCTCTGGCTGCCCACCTTCCAAGCGAGGTCAAGCGCAGTCGGAAGCGCTTCGTTCAGCGGCATCAGCGGGCATGGAACAGAGCCAACCCGACACCGCTGACATGGGAGCTGGAGCGAACGCTCACGGCAGAGTTCATGAAGACTTATGGGCAGTGACCGCCCATCGATCCGACAGACGAGAGCGCCAGCAATGCCCAACACCCTGCATTTCCCACCTGGAACGGACATTCACGCCCTCGAAGAAAAGCAGTTCCTCGGGAGCATAGGGAGCCTGTCCGTCTCGGTTGCCCAAGAAGCCGGGAAGCCAGCCGCGCCGCTCATCCTGGTCGTTGTCGGAGGCGCGGACGACATCACTCCCCTCCAGTCTTTCGCCCCTACACCAGAAGGCGCACAGCTTGCGGTTCTTGCCGGCCGTGTCGCCATCAATGCGCTGGTAGTCGCACAGGCCACTTGGGCTGGCTAAGGATCGACGCCTAGCGCTTCGAGTCGTCTTTCCCCTCCAGCGCCTCGCTGACAGCCCACCTGTTGGGCTGTGCTCCAGCACCCCCTTTGAGCTTTTCCTTCTTTGGCTTTTTCGCTTCCCGGTTACTGTGCTGTTCGCGGTGTGCCATGGCATAGCCCTCCGAGGCTTCAGGATCCTCTCA
>KI912057.1:23060-34066 GCA_000517005.1 Microvirga lupini | reverse complement strand
ATTATCTGGTTGTCGAGAAGATTGAAATTAAGAAATGGCCGTATGGCTCGGCCTGGGGGCGCTATCATTGGAAGGGTAGTCCAGGCGGGCCCGAAGAAAAGATCAAAGCTGCCGGAACCTATAATTGGAGGCTGCTAACTGTCTCTGGTGCACGCACTCCGGAAATGGATAGTCTCACACTTCCCGAAATCCGATCTAAGGGCTTCACTGATATTGAGGGATGGTGTGAAACCTGCCGAGTAATGAAAGTTGCGCCACTTGAAATGGTCGAGAGGCTGGCGAAGGTCGGAGAACCGTTAGCCTCAGTAGCAAGCCGCCTAAAGTGCCGGACGTGTCAGACGTCGATCCAGCGGGTGAAACCCTGCAACGCTGAGCCTGATCCTCGCGGACAAAGCTAGAGCCCTACAAATCTCGATACCCTCGCCGGCGCTTGGCCTTAGCGATTGCTTCAAGCGCCTGGCCGGCTTCATCCACCGTGGCGAATTCCTCGGCCTTCTCCTGTCCGTTCGTGCCGATCCGCCCCCAATTCCGCACCAGCCGGATTGTCCCGAATAGGTCGTGCTCGATCATGAGCGAGTAAAAGCGCCGGATGCCCTGCTCCGGGTCTATCCGATGCAGGACTAGATGGTGCTTGATCGGAGACCGCAGTTCGTCAGGCATTGTGCCCCATGACGGCACCTATGAAGGGCACGCCGCTGTCATGCCCTGCCGTGCGTGGTGCAGTACTCGGATCGATGCCGAGCCTTCCACTCTTCGGCCCCGAGTTGAGAGCCTCCGGGTAAGGTCCTGGCGCAGGGCTTACCCGCTTTGGTTTTCCCACTGCATAGGGCATCGCCTCTGCATGCGATCCACTCTTGATACTCCTCGCGGGTCAGACCGAAATGCGCCGCGGCGAACCCGTCAGGATCGCATTGGTAGTCTTTTACCTGCTGCTCTGTGAGGGCAACATCGCGGCCGCCCCAAACGGTAGTAAGGCTGGCCACATAAGCGGCCTCGCTCGGTTCATAATAGACCTCGCTAGAATTGATGGTCGCCTTTGTCATATTCCCTCCTCGTTAGGCGGAGTCTTCAGAATCATGTTGCGCTCCGTCCTTACCTCACCCGCCTTGGCTCTGCCGAATGCGAGGCAGCGGCCGCCAGCCGACAATATGCTGATCGAAGTAGGCGTGTGTTCCGTAGCGCGCCCCGAAGACGCGCCAGTGGCTCAGCCCCGTCATGTCGTCAGTTGTCCAGACCCCGACTGTCACCGGATAGGTGGGCGGTGCCTCCTCGTCCTCGATCCAGAGGATTACAGGGGTTCCGTCCCGCGGCGCCAGCCTGGCCGGATACCAGTCTTCCATGATGGCTCTTTCCCGGTTCAAGATCCTTGCTCTGCTCTTCCGTCAAATGTCCTTGGCCATAGTGCTATCGAGTTCCAGAGACTTCGCCCTCGCCTTGACCCATGAATACATCGAGTCCACGAACTCCATGGCGGAGGTTGTCAGCCTCTCATCAGCCTCATAGGTCTGGCGGAAGGCTTCCCGAACCTTTGCAATCTCGTTTTTGATGTAGGCTGGCCGATTATCGGGCGGCACTTCGATTGCTCTCTGCGCAATCGCCTCCACGATCCGCCGAACCCGCTCAGCCTGTTGTTTTTTGTCCATTTTCGTTTCTCGGTTTAGCGCTGCGGATCCTGCTAGAAGCCCCCGGCTTTGCCGATAGCCTTTCTTCGGTTTTCCCAAGCGCTTCGGGATTGGATTCTGGCCTCAGAGGCTGCAGGGGGAATGCCGTTTTTACTTCTCTCTTTGAATCCTTTGTCCGTGGGGTCGGTTTTTTTGAACCCTATACCCTTTGATCCTTGAGGGGCGTTCCTCTGCCCTCCCCGCTTGATCCAGAGCTGCCATTCCCGGTTAACGACACGAACCACGTTAGGAAGGTTCTTCTGGCCCTCACGCCGCCTTTCCTGAACTGTGATGAGCCCCATAGCTGCGGCAGCCCGCATAGCGTTCTGTGCTGTCGTGCGGCTGATCCCAGCTCGTGCCGAAATCTCCCCAAGGGTACGGTCGCAATGTCCCTTCTCCCTCACCTCATCGGCCACGATCCGAAGGGCTGCCAACTCTCCAACCGTGAACTTGCAGGCCAGGGATGGCGGGAGCGGTCCTGAGGCAGCGAGATGACGTCTCCGGGCTATCGCTACAGACCGAATAGGAGCCCGCTGGAGGCGTCGAGGCGGAAAGATGGATGGACGCCCTTGAGGAATGCCTACGGGCTTCACCTCCCCTCGCATGATGAGCTTTCGCGCATGGATCAGGCTTGCCAGCTCCTGCGCTTGGTCATCGGTCACGGCATTGGCTCCCCAGCCCTGCCATATCGCCCGGGATAGGTCATCCAGGCGTGTCATCGTTCTCGCTTCATTGATGGCAGTTGCCATCTGATCAACGAACATAGGTTGGCCCTCGATGGGCCGCGCGTGAGTGAGGACGAACCAAAATTGGTTAGACCTCTCCAGGCAAGCATTCATCGTTCGGAGAAACGATGTTCTCCGTTGACTCCGGCTGGAGCCGTGGTAGCTTGGGAATTGTCTGGAGACCCAAGCGTCCCTATCGATTTCCAAGGCCCTGCGGAGATTGCCGTCTCCCGGGGCCTTCGCTTTTCTAGTTCACACTCGCGGCGGTTGCTCCTTCAGTTGCGGCCGAATCCTCACGAATGAGAGCCGGCCAATTAGGCATGACGCCTTGGCCCAGCATGCGAGTCAACGCACTGAACCATCATTCACGTTGACAGCGAGGCGTTAACCGCTCGTTAACCCTGACTTGTTCGTGCAGTAGAGCTTTCCGTCCTAGAGGGTTGATTGTTTGGCTGGGCAACGAGGCAAGTGTCTTCGTTACTTCTTGCCGATTGGCGATAGCCCGTTATTCCCAAGCCTGTGGCTCGCAACAAAAACGGTAGAGGCGTATCCTCTGTCTGTGTGGCTGGCTGAAGTCTTTGAAAGCGCGTCAGTCACCCCGCTGAGTCATCAGGGCCTAGAACCAACCATCATTCGGTAAAGGCAGGAACTGAGTTGCCGCTGTAATTCTCTAGCAAGTTCAGTACCTTGGGTTGAGTCATGCGTCACTCCGGCAACAGTAGGAGCAATGGCGATGCGACACGAACCATTCAGACTTTGCATGAAATATTCCGGCATTCTTGTTGCGGCTTTCCTCGGGACTACCACGCAGACCAAAGCTGACGATGTCTGCGTCGAGTTGATACGCCGTGCAGTCTACGACGAATATGCTGGTCGGGAAGAAGCTTCGACTTACAATGAAGCAAATCGAAATCTATGTCGCTCCTACAGCCAGTATAAAAGAGATGCGCAATCAGGAGGCGCAAGTGGAAGCTACGGTCTTTATGGGGGATCAGCAAATTTCGATAAAGACCAGATTAGTTCTGTTGGAGAGGCAATGTGTGAGTCACAATACTCTCTTGACAAATACACAGCTAACAGGGCTCATTTCCAAAAGACATTAAATCCTGCTGCGCTACAAGTAGTTGATAACTGCGTCAGAGCAAACACTGCTAGTGTCCGTTTTAGTGTTCTATACCCTGATGAAGATACATTAGTCGCAAGTGTATATTTTACACCTCCTCCTGGCGATACTACTCAGCGAAAATTTACTAATGGAATCAATGTTCCTGCATCACTAACTTGTAGCGGAAAGCTTTCAGAAGTTGGTGACGGCAGCATACTCGATAGCCAATCACAAGATATGACATGCAGACGGGTCTCGCAGGCTCCTTACGACCAAGGTGGCAGGAAGTTCCTCCACCCAGGCGGGAGCATCGTTGTATCAACGAGCGTAATGCCGTTGATCGCTCTTATGCCCAAAAAACCCGACCCAGTTATGCCTCCACCAATGATGGTAGATATCAAAGGCAACTGGTATTTTGGTGGGAACCCACAGACCCCAAAGCTGCCTCAAATCGCACTCGCAGCAGATAACAAGCTCGAATTCCGGAATGAGCGTGGTGAACCCAGTTCAGGAACCAGACGGAGTGACACGAATGTCCAGGCTATGGACTGGGGCAACCTTAACGGAGAACTCCGGCAGAAAGGGCGCTTTCTTCTTTGGGCCAATGGAACGTGGTGGAGTCGGGATGCTTTTGGCCAGTTACCCGCTGAAAATGCGAAGAGGATCTTGGCGGGAAGCTGGCGAATTGGCGGGAAGCCTTGTTCAATCACAGGACCAAATGAGCAACTGACATTTACGAATGAGTACGGCGCCAGCTCGCGCGGGAAGCTCGCTGATCCTGCCACTGTTGTAGCAACTGACTGGGGTAACCTTCGTGGTCGATTGCTCGAAGGAGGCTCATTTATCCTTTGGGAGAACGGTACTTGGTGGGAGGCGAATTAGAGCACGCGGCCGTGTAGTCGACCGCCGTCATAACCTCGTCATTGGTGACCGCTAGATCGACGTCGTGGCCGCATGGCCCGAGGGACAAGGACAGGCACGGATGTACTGCCTTCCTTGTCGCCTCACCCAGCTTAATCCAGTTCCGGAACTCACCCGATCCCCAGCCACCATTTCACGACCATCTCTAGGATGGGACTAGCCGCTTCGATCAGGGCGCGGATCAGCTCAATCTTCCATTGGTCCATATCAGCCTCCATGCGTGATGAAGGCCATCGTCCCCTGCCCCGGGACGGTTCGCACCGCACAGGGAATGACAGCCCTGGCGCCATCTTCGCCCCGGGCGGGACGTGTTAAGCGCGCAGGGATCCCAATTGCAGCACGGCCGGGGTAGAGCGGAAGCCCCCCTCAGACGGATTTCTGGTCGACTATGCGACTTCCGATAGGCCCCGGTGCGAAATGGTTATCGGACACCAGACGCCGCAGGGGAACATACCCCGGAGCCAGAATCCTCGCCCCTGCCGGGCCCGCTCACGTTAACGACTTCTTAACCATGTTGCCCCAACCCTACTGAAAGCAGCACTTGCGGAGTTGCTCACGCAGGTCCGTACGTAAGTACGTAAACACGTAAAGAGGCACGCAATGCACATCATCGTGGTAGCCAGCCAGAAAGGCGGAGCGGGGAAGACCACCCTCTCCCGCAGCCTTGCTGTCGCGGCGCAGCAGAAAGCCGGGATGGCCGCCCTCCTCGACACAGATCCTCAAGGCTCGCTCACGAGCTGGTGGAATAGGCGAGAGAGCGAGACACCCGTCCTCGTGAAGATTGATCCGGCCGAACTGGATGCAGGAATTGCGAAACTGGAAGCCGCAGGCATCGAGTATCTATTCATTGACACCCCGCCGTCAGTCCACCCGGAGTTGAAGGACCTACTTGCCAAGGCGACACTGGTTCTTATCCCCGTACGCCCCTCCCCTGACGACTTGGACGCCGTTGGCGATACGCTGGCGTTGGTCGAGGAGGCAGGTTGCCCGTTCGTTTTCGTACTCAGCCAAGCGAAGCCTCGCACACGCCTCCAGATGCAGGCCGTCATGGCACTAGCGAAGCACGGCAAGCTCGCTCCTACCGTAATCCATGACCGAACGGACTTCCCGACTGCTGCCATCACAGGGAAGACAGTGACCGAGCTGGAGCAGGAAGGACCATCCGCGAACGAAGTGCGGGAAGTGCTGAATTACGTACTTACGCAGCTTAACAAGTCATCAAGCACGCACGTAGAGAAGAAGGTTGCCAATGGCTAATAAGAACATTCCGTCCCTTGATGGCCTGATCCAGACGAAGGGTGCACCTCGTCCTGACACCATGTCCCAACGCGGCGAGAGTCCGGCCAGGGAGATGCAGACCAGTCTTCAATCCGCCGTTACACAACCTGCCCCGGCACCGCAGCCTGCACCTCAAGCGGCTCCATCTACTCCCGCGGCAGCCGCGGCTCGGGAGCCTCGTGCGAAGTCCCTGACACTCCGCCTGTCTGAGACACAGTATGAACGGCTTCGGCGGTTCGCGTTCGAGAGACGCCTTAGCCATCAGGACATTATCGAGAGCGCTCTCCTCGCTTACCTCGATCAACAGGAACCCACTGCGTAAGTACGTCAGTGCGTAAACACGTAGGCAAGTACAACCATGAAGTTCGGTGACAATCCCTCTCGAAATATCGCAATCGGGATTGCGGTTGCAGGCCTATTCATCGGCATAGGCACAGCAGTATCCGCTCCGCGCATGAGCGTGGTCCGGGCAGATGGAGACTATGCTTTCGTTACTGACCGTTGGCGGGGCACTGTCACCTATTGTTCCGCCAATGGGGAAAGGCCCTTCTGCCAGCCTCTTTATCCGGCATCAAAGTAATGACGGGCTTACGTACGCACGTAGGTACATCACCATTTCATATCGTGCTGATCCCTCGTGGACCTAACAAACCCAGGAGCAGTCATGAGCGACGAAACCCCTGCAACTCGCCTCTGGCGTGACAAGGCGCAGATCCGGGAGCAAGAGCGTGATGATGCTCGGGCCAGGCTGAGGATTGCAGAGGAGAAGGTGGCAATCCTGTCCGCTGAGAATGACCGGCTCGCGGCCGAGAACGCCCGGCTGCGGGAACGGCTCGATCCGAATATAGGTCGAGCTCGTAGCGAGACCGAACAGCAGATGGCGGAGCTTAGGGGAGCATTGATTCCCCTCCTTACCAACCCACCTCCAACCACACACTGACGTAGTGACGTACGTATGCAGGTAAGTGCGGACCGAAGGCAAATTGGAAGAGCAATGAACGATTTCACCAATAAACCCGTCATGTTTTTCAATGAGTTGCCGTGGTCGAAATGGCCAGATGTATTGCCCAAAACTCCTGATGACGATGCCCTTCCTTTGAAGGTTGGGATTTACGATGACTTGTACGCCCGCCTTCCCGACGATAACGACACTCGGAAGGCCTTCCGCCGTGCAATGGCCAAGTACACCCGCAGCTTCCGATACTTGGATGCGGTCGCCGCTGATTGTGCCATGCGGTACGATATTGATGGGAACCCTGTCGGACAGGTTTCCGAGTTGGATCGTCATTCGGCATCTCTCGAGCTCTACCGCAGGACAGTGATTGATCGGTCGAAGGCTCGAAAGACTGAGAGAAACCAAGAGCAGGTAGTGAACGAGGGGAGGGCACAAAGCGAGGAAGTTCCGAACCCAGCCACAGCTCCTTCAATCCGGGACCGTATCCTGAAGAAGCGCTCGGATTAACTACGCACCTACGTCATTCCGTAAGCACGTCATTAGCTAAAAACGATATGGAGCTCATCTGATGAGCTCCACACCTACCTCTTCTCGCCTTGGGTTAATTGGGCCGATTGAACCGCCCATACGTCACCACGTACTCGAGGTAGTCCCATGCTTGCTGACGACATCCTTGTAGCGAAGATGTCCAATTACTCCGGCGCCGGAATGGAGCGTCTATTCAAGGACATCCGTTCCGCCCATCGATTTGCCTTGGATCAGAACTTCGCCGCGGCTGCGGATGAGTTGAAGTTCTCCAACCCTAGCGCGTTCGAAAAGGCGCTCCCTCTCTGCAAGCTACCTTTTGATCTGTGCTGGTTCGAGACCGCCCAGCAGTACCGGGACAGCTTCATCAACGGCGAACACTTCCCCGGCCTCGACGAGACCATCAAGCGTGTCGGTGTTCTCCTGGAGAACCGCAAGGACGCGGATGGTTGGATCATGCACCTGGGCTGGAGCACCGAGGATGGCCGGGCATTCTTGAGCACGAGGGCGTTGTCCGTTGACTTCAGCGCCCCGGGGGCATTGCAGCCCTTACAGCCTGCCGTCTGGGACTACGTCGACGCCACGGGCGGGCGCCCATCCCACCAGGGCGAGGATCTGGCCGCGTACATCCGAATGGAAAGACGCTGCTCCCACATGGATTCAACCTACCATCGGGAGTACCTGGCCAGCTTGAGCCAAACCCCGAGCGGCGTCGCCCTCAAGGCGGAACTGGACCAATACGCGGCCAAGGACTGGATGGGAGAACCATTGTTCTGGCTGGCAGCCTTGGCACTGCTGAACAGCCGCAACATCGTGGCGATGGAAACGACAGACTTCGCGGGCCTCAACAAGGCTCGGCGCAAGAAGAAGCAAACCGAACTTCTCTCTTACACCACTTGCAAGGTCTCCCTCAGATTTGGGACGAGAGTAGCGCGAGGCCAGTCAGCTAGTGATGGCAAATCCCCAATCCGGGCGCACTTCGTGCGAGGTCACTTCAAAGTCCGCAAGTCAGGAATATTCTGGTGGTCTCCGTTCCTGCGGGGCGACAAGGACGCCGGAATGGTGATGAAGAACTACGAGCTCCTTGGCTCCAAGAAGGCGGGGAGCAGCGATACATTACTTACGTCATGAAGCACGTACGCAATGACGTAGGTACGTACTGACGTTCGTTTAGCTCCCAATGCGGAAGGAGCACAGATCCAACAGGGGACGTAAATTGGCGCTAATAACGTGGGGTAGGTGCGCCGCTAAAGTTCCTGACTGAGGCCCGTACGTACTCCACAAGGTCAAGATGAGCTACCCACGCCTTGTCCCGTAGATGACCCCTCAGAATTATATTGGTGGAGAGGGGGTTTTCAGCCGGGTCTCCGGCTGTCTCAGGGACGATATGAACGGCGTGGATGATTTTATTGCACGCCTCCCGAAAGCTGAGGGGGATTGTGCTATCCTTCAGGATGTCTGGCCAAAGCGTTCCGCACTCATGGTCTATCTGCGGAAAATCAGTCTCCTTCGGGTCCCTTCGAAGCCATCCCATGTGCTCATCATGGATGCGGTTTGCGGTCGCCGTGCTGACCAGGAGGTGCATGACCTCATCAACGATGAACTGGTCCCGAAGGCTCACCAGTGGGTCATCTTTCCCCTCGACGGTTTCGAGAACCGCCAAATCCCCAGCGAAGAGAGACAGGAGGCGGTAGATGTCGCGGAGAACGATTGCAGAGTTGAGCTGAAAATTATTGGCCATGTCGAGCCTACACCATAGGAGAGACAACCTCCGCCGTGTGGGACCCACCTGCTCTCGTAAGGAACCTGCCTAGGCGAGAGTGCTGAAGGTATCTTGGCGCGACTGTCTTAAAGCGTCTGAAACCGTCTGAGTTCAGACGCCTCTAGGCCAATGGGGGCTTGCCGTACTTCCGCAGCACGTCGTTGATGGCTTCTGTCATCACGTCCTGCAAGGTTCTCTCTTCATCAATCGCCACGCGCTTCAGCTCTTTCCATGCTGCCGGGGTGGCGCGTACCAGAATACCCTTGCGCCCATCCGGTTGCGACTTGCGCCGGCCGGCGAGCGGTTCAACTGCCGTCTTAGGGGAGGCGGCTTTCTTGGCTGCCGATGATGGTTGCTTGGTCATGGAGTGATCCTCAGTCCTCTTCGGTCGTACAGGTGCCCCGCCAGTGGTTAAGACTGCTTAAATGGCATTTATGCACATCGCTATCATGATAGCACTTGCCGCCTCGGAAGCGCGGCAGTTATAAATTCTCGGGTGAGTTTATAAATGAGTCCTTACGGGCCCTGGGGAGCAACCCTATGACATCGACCGGATCGAAGCGCGTCCAACGTCTGAAGCGTCGTGCCCATGCAGTCGAGACGGCCCGGGCTGAGGTGGCTTCCAAGGCTGTCGGGTACATCAGGGTATCGAGCGAGGAACAGGCATCCTCCGGGTTCGGCCTCTCCACCCAGGAGCAGGCAATCCGGGCCTTTGCCGCCAGCCAGGGCTATGAACTCCTTGAGGTGGTGGCTGATCCCGGCGTCTCCGGGGCGACCAAGCCAGGCGAGCGCGAAGGATTCCGCCGCATCGTGGAGATGGCCGAGCAGGGCGCCTTCTCCGTCCTCCTAGTCTGGAAGTTCGACCGCTTGGCCCGCCAGATTGTCTATGCCGTCACGGCCGCCAACGACCTACAGGAACAGCACGGGGTGCAGCTCCGATCCGTAACGGAGCCCATCGACACGGCCACTCCCATGGGACGGACCGTCTTCGCCATTCTCGCCGGCATGGCCGAGCAGGAACGGCAGGTGATTACCGAGCGCACCTTCCTGGGACGTCGCGAGAAGGCATCCCGGGGCGGCTTTGCAGGTGGGGCGGCTCCCCTTGGCTACCGGAAGGACAGACAGGGTGGGCTCGTCGAGGATCAGGAGAGTGCCGAGACGGTGCGCCGGATCTTCGCCATGAAGGACGAGGGCGCCACCCTCCAGGCCATCGCCAACCACCTGAATTCAGAGGGCGTCCCCACCGCAAGGGGAGGCAAGTGGTGGCCGGCTACGGTTCGCTATGTGCTGGATAACCCCAAGTACCGGGGGCAGGTGGAATACCTCTTCCGCTGGAACGGCACCGAGAGCCACATCGTGCGCCCCGGGGCACATGCCGTTCTCGTCGAGTAGGGGCAGCGTGGGGGCTCCAGGCGCCCGGCCGGCTAGAGGTTATCGGACACTAGAAAAGACGTCCTGACACCCGCCGCTCTGGTGTCCGATAAGTTCCCGTTGGACCCCAACCGGGGAGCCGGGACAGCGGTACATCCGCGCCCGCCCCAGCCCCCGCAACCCTCGGTCACGCGTGCTAGTTCGATAGCATACTAGCTTTATAGGGAACAAGCGTTGTAGCTTCCTAGTTGCTCTGAGAAGGATTGGCAGCCGAGAGGGAGAGGGTGCCATGTCTATCTATTCGGCATCTAGTTTTGATACGGCCGTGCACCTGCATCGGATCGACCCGGGGCGGAGCATGGCGCGGTTCTATTCCATGGCCGTGGAGCGGGACTTGTTCGGGCGTGTGGTCTTGGTACGCCGCTGGGGCCGCCTCGGCACGGCCGGCAGAACCCGCCTTGATGAGTACAGAGGGGAGGGAGATGCCCTTGCCGCTCTCCAGAGGCTCCAGGCAGCCAAAACCCGTCGAGGGTATGCTTGATCAGTCTCGCCATTCTCGGCGGGACACAGGCGCCCGCGTCGTTGCTGTGCGCCATTTCTTGGAGCCCCGCTCCCCACGGATGACAGGGTTCCCGTCCTTGTCCCGGACCTCGATGCTGTCTTGGTCAACGTTGCGGTACTTGCCTGAAGGATCGAAGCTCCA
>KI912057.1:22800-22960 GCA_000517005.1 Microvirga lupini | reverse complement strand
TCGCCGGTCTCAACCTCCTGACCGCGATCATCATCTATTGGAATACCGTCCATCTCGGCCATGCCGTCGCAGAGCGACGGAACGAAGGGTTCGACGTGCCGCCCGAGCTTCTGGCCCACATATCCCCGCTGGGATGGGCGCACATCCTGCTGACCGGCGA
>KI912057.1:14331-22700 GCA_000517005.1 Microvirga lupini | reverse complement strand
ATGTTGGGCGCCAAGGGTGACGGCGTGACCAATGATCACGCCGCGATCACTTCGGCCATGGAATACCTGAATGGTGCCGGCACCGTGCGTCTCAATCCCCGCAAGACTTATGTGGTGGATAGCAATCTCACCATTCCGAAGGGCGTGACGCTCAACGGTGGCTACACCCATCCGACCTTCCCCGGCTGGAACCCATTGATCTCGTGGTCTTTGCTTGGCGGCATCGCCTTGAATGCTGCGGCGTCGATCATCCTGCTGGGAGGCGCGGGACTGGCCAACTGCTTTATTAAGCGAAAGGGCATGGCCCTGCCGGCTGCTGATGCCTCGGCGTTCGCGGGAACGGCGGTTCGCTTCGCTTCCCGCCAGGACGCCCAGGTTGCCAAGGATCTGTTTATCGTCGGCTTTGCGACGGCCATCATCGTCAATGATGACCGAGGCGGGGTCACTCCGCAAACAAGCCGCTACACCATCGAGCGGATCTGGTTCGACTGCACGGCCGGTATTGACGTTGATACGTCCTACGACACGGCGCGGATCCGTGATGTCCATGGCTGGCCTTTCGCCACCATCGAGACCTACTCGGCGGGCGGCTCCAGCAACCCTGCGTTGATCATGCGGGCCGGCTCGGGGTTCAAGGTTCGCGGCGCTGCCGATGATCTTCAGATCGACGGCGTCTTGATGTACGGCTTCGCAACCAACTTCGACTTCGCGAGTACCGGGGCCATCAACATCGGGCGCATCTGGTCGGATCACCCAGCGAACCAGGCAGGGACGCGGGGGATCTCCTTTGGGAACAACGTCACTGGCTTATCCATTGCGAACGCGAGTGTCTGGGGTGCCGAAACTTGCGTCGTGGCGGAAATGGCCTCAACCGAGCATGTGAAGATCGGCACACTGCACACGCAAATGTGCGCCACCGGGATTGCGTTGACGAGCGGAACGCTGCTGGTCGGGCAGCATTACTGCAAAACGGCCACTCGGGCCATCAGCTTCGGTTCAACGAATGCGCGAGTGAAGATCGGACAAGCCTATTACGAAGCCATCACGGCGGAGCCATTCGCGCTCCCCGCTTCCTTCAACTATCTCAATGCGGCTATCCAGCAGTTGTTCTGGGATGGAGCGGCGGGGGCGGTTCTGTTCGGCGTCGATCGCGGCGCAGTGGCAGGCATCGCCTCATCTGATCCGCTGAACCTTCCGCCAGCGGGGGATTTCGTTGTCGTGACGGGCACGACGGGCTTCGGTCAGCTCACGGGCGGTTACGCCGGGCGGCAGGTCACGCTTCTTTTCCAGGCCGCGTTGACGGTCTTCAATGGCAGTGGAAGCGCCAACAGCATGCGACTGGCGGGCAATGCTAACTTCACAGCCGCCGCCAACTCCACCCTGACCCTGCGGCATACTGGCTCGAACTGGGTCGAGGTCTGCCGTGCGGCCTAGCTGGGGCAGTGTGCTGCTGCCCCAGAGCACCAATCGCAGAGTTGAGACTAAACTACATCTACCGAGATCAAACGGGTCCCGCCGAGGACGGAGCCCGCGCGGGTCATAGCGGCGCTTAAGACAAAACGACCCTTGTCACTCGGAGCCGAGACTTGAAGACGGAACGTATACGGTTGCCCTCGAACGACACCGAGCCCGGCTGTGAACTGGTTCTTGTCGGAACTGCTGATCTCAACCCGAGCGTATTCGTTCCCTTGGTCATCGAAAAGCATCAACGCGCAGCCGTCCTGGTCGGCCCACCGCGCATTGCCCTCGTTGCGCACTGTCACCTCTAGGGAGAACGGACTGCCGGCTGTGATGGTCTGAGGGGCATCATGCCAGAGAATTCTAGCATCGTATGATGGCCGGCCGTTGATGCGGGCCGCGCCTTCGGCCGTGGTTAGGATGTACTCGTAAGGATTCCCGGTGTCGGAGAAGGTGTCCGTGTTGTCGTGCATCCCCCGATCGACAAAAAGACCGTTCGGGTCTGCCGAATAGATGCCGGAGCCTTCGTCATACTCATTCCAACTCTCGACATAGACGCGATGGACCTGGGGCATCGCGGCAATCACAGCATCCCACGCCCGCTTGTAATTCTTGCCACCGTCGCGCGGCAGGAAGTAGCCGGGTTTGCGGATGTTCTGGTCCCAGTACCCCGGCTGAACATGCCACACGTCCACGCCTTTGTGCACGGAATGGATGGCATAGCTGTAGCCAGCGAACATAACCGCGCGTTCGTCCGAAAACGAAAGATCTGGATCGATGAGCGCAGTACTCATCATATAGATGCCATTCGCAAGCTGCGGGATCTTATCGCCTAGAGTGGAGGCCAGGCGGCTTCTAACGTCCTCACGGGTGAGCCGCTCCAGGTTCTGAAGGAGCCAATACACCCACCACGTATGGAGAACGAGCTTGCCGTCGATGGTCAGCAGATAGGACGCGGCGTTCTCATCAGTGTTCTCGGCAAAATACTGCTTGAAGAAGCGGATATAGTGCCGTGCAAACTCATCCTTGCCGGCCGGAGTGGCGACATCGATCGGAGACGCCCCGAAGAGAATGTTCGGGTCGAGGAACGGGGCGACCTTCGGAACGTCCCAGCCTTCCGCTCTGAGTTTGGCATATGCCTTAAAAAACTCGATCCTAGGTTCCTCATACTGCTCGATGAGGTGGAGATAGATCGCGTCAATGTTGGCGAGCATCATCTCCTTGATTTGCTGTGTCCAGAAAGCCACGTCTCCAGTCCAGCTCTGACGGCCGCCGATAGGTTGCCAGGGGCCGCGGACATTCCCTTCGCTCGGCGTGAACCAATGGAAGACCGTTGTTCCAACGAACGGCTTGATCTGCTGAAACCCATAGCCTTGAAGAGCTTTGGCTCGGTCTGATTGGGACGTATGGGTTGGAAAAGTTGACATGGCGAGCCCCGTTCATGGCGGATTTTTGCGCTTTTAGCATGGTGCATTTTGCCGATCTAGGCGCACTCCCGCGACTTGTTGCACATCGAGAGGAAACTATGTGGGTTCACTTCTGCGAGGGTGAGCGGGCCTTAATTTGGGTCGGCTCTGGCGAAACCTGTAACTGGTGCGATGTGCCAGAGTTTTCCTGCGTTGATGTTTCTTCCGCCGAAGCAGACGAAGACTAGACTTCAAGTCATCGCAGCTCTGACTATCTAAGTTTTTCTTTGCCACATCACGAGGACATCATGACCACCGAGCCGCCTCCGGGCGGCTTTTTCTATGGAGTGTATGAATGGCGAACCTGTCCACGAAGACGGGGCCGAAGGGGCTTGCCCTCATCAAGGATTTTGAGGGCTGCGAACTCAAGGCTTACCGTTGCCCAGCGGGCATTTTAACTATCGGTTTCGGCCACACGTCCTCTGCGGGCGCTCCTGTCGTCAAGACGGGAATGGTCATCACCGCTGCTGAGGCCGAGCAGATCCTGAAGCGGGATCTGTTTAAATACGAGGATGCCGTTAATAAAGCGGTGAAGGTTCCGCTTACTCAAGAGCAGTTCGATGCTTTGGTGTCGTTCTGCTTCAACGTGGGGCCAGCGAACTTCCGCTCTTCCACCCTGCTTAAGAAGCTGAACGCGGGCGATTACGCGGCCGTCCCGGCTCAACTCCTGCGCTGGAACAAGGCGGGCGGCAAGGTGCTCAAAGGGCTGACCCGCCGTCGTGAGGCCGAGGGGCTTCTGTGGTCCACCAAGGGCGCCCCAGCCGCCACACAAGAGCCGCTCGACATCGAGCCCATCACTCCCCCGAAACTCAACGTGTTTGCCGCCCTCTGGCAAGCTCTCTTCAACAGGAGGGCCGCATGAGCCCGTTCCTCGTCCCTGTCATTCAGGGGGCTATTGAACTCATCCTTGGCAAGGTCAAGGACGGCCAGTCCGTGGACGCCAAAGAGGTGATTGAGACGATTGCCCCTCAGGTCACACAACTAGAGCAGACCATCACGGAAACCGCGAAAGAGACCTGGCTTGCTGATCTCCACAGCGGCGGCTGGATGGCGACGAGCTGGCGTCCTCTTGCAGCGGTCGTCTCGATTGCGGGGCTTGCCTGGGAGGGCTTTGTTCTCCCGATTGCCAACACACTTGTGACGATCCCATACCCGCCTGAGTATGTGTCTCAGTCGTTCCTCTACACTCTTCTGACCCTGATCGGCGCCCGTGGCATCGAGAAGATCAACATTGCGCGCCGGAGATAGGGATGAGCGATGGCACCAACCTAGAGGCAGCCTTTGCCCGTCTTGAAGGCGTCGTGACAACGGAAATCAAGCACCTTGCGCAAGATGTTAGAACCCTGACGCAGCGGCTTGAAGCCTACCCGACCAAGCGGGATCTTGATGCCGTAGAGGCTCGGGTCAATACGCTTGAAGACGGCGCCAGGTGGATCTGGCGCACGGGCGTGACATTCGCCCTCGGTGTGATCGGCAGCGCCCTCGTTGCCTGGATCAAGCTCTCTCACTGATCTCCTGACAACTGGAGCCCACATGACAGCCCGCTTAATCGCGGCGCTGGTTGCTGTTGCGTGTCTTGTCGCTCTGGCGATTGAGACACGCGCACAACCCCGCCCCCGCCATCCCTCCAAGCTCGAAAAGACATGTCCCTATGCCGGGGCGTGGATGCCCTGCTTCATCCGTGATGAGGCACTCTCTCAACAGTGGAACGTGTAATGCGGCTGACCCCTGAGCAGATCGAAGCAACCCGTCAGGCAATGTGTATTCATACACACCCTGACGGCAGGCCGAACGCTGAACAGATGGCGCGGCATTTGGGCCTTGCTCCCTCCACGGTGAAGAACAGGCTCCGGGTACTGGCTGCCAGTAGTCCAGATATGGACAATGTCCAATCGGCAGAGGTGATCCCGTTCTCAAAGCCGAAATATCGCGGTGTTCCGTGGAGCTGGCAGAAGCCTGCGGCCAATGATGACGGCGAGGCTATTCGGGTTTGCGTGATCGGGGATCTGCATGTCAGTCCCGGCCAAGACCTTTCGCGGCTCCGTTGGATTGCTCGACATATCAAAGAGACCCAGCCCGACCACATCGTTCAGATCGGGGATTGGTCAACCTTCGATAGCGTCTCCACTCATGACCCCATCGGGTCTGTCAAAGCAAAGCACCGCCCCTCGCTCCGCCAGGATCTTGAGGCCCATCACGAGAGCCTTGCAGTCTTCGATAGAGAACTCGGCCCGAGCGTGATCCCGCGCACGGTGACCCTCGGCAATCACTGCGACCGCGTTCGGAAATACGAAGAGCTTCGCGGTGAACTGGAGGGCTCCGTCTGGCATGAGGTCCTTGATAGCTTCGCGCAATTCCGTTGGAAGACCTACCCATTCGGAGAGGTGGTCTTTATCGGCGGATGCGGGTTTGTTCATGTGCCCCTCAATCGTATTGGCAAGCCGCATAGCAGCCCGAATATCATGGCAAACAATCTAGCACATGATTTGATAAAAGGGCACTCCCATGTTGCAACGTATTTGACCATCCCCAAGATAGGTCAGGACACGGGCGTAACCTTGATTGACGTTGGCACTAGTCTTCCACATGGACATGTTGAGTCTTACGCTAAACTATCACAAACCTCTTGGTGGTGGGGCATCCATGATGTTATTATTCGCAACGGGCGCATTGATGACTTTGCGCGTGTTTCGATGAAGACCTTGGAGAGCCGCTACTTATGAAGTTTCAGAAGGCTGATGCAGGCAAGGTGCGTTGGAGCCTGATCCCGTGGGATGCTCTACTTGGTATTCTTCACATCATGGAGTTCGGCGCCGCAAAGTATACGCAGTGCTTCGACCAAACAGATGAGGAGGCTTGCTCTTGGCTCGGGAGGCATTTGTCACAACAGTTATCTGCGAACATCCGGATAGACCTAAGCGCATCGGGGGTCTTTGCAAATCCTGCTACGACAGACACCTTCGCATTACAAACCCCGGATACGCAGAGCGGCAACGAGAGAACTATAATCGCTGGAAAGAGCGGCATCCCGAAAGGCTTCGCGCAGCAATTGAGCGAAGAAAGTCTTGCCCTGAGAAGCGCCTCAAGGACAAAACAACCAAGCGGCGATATAGACTTGCTGCCTTCGGAACCAGCCCCGAAGAGATCGTTGCCGTCCGCGAATTCCAGGGCGGCAAGTGCGCAATCTGCACCCGGTCTCTCGCAGACACCCGTGAGCATGTTGATCACTGTCACGACTCGGGCCGGTTCCGAGGACTGCTTTGCAATAAATGTAACAACGGTCTCGGATGGTTTGACGAAGATCCTGAGATGCTTAGAAAAGCGGTTTCCTACTTGGAGCAACCGACCATCTCTAAGTTTCGCGCCGTCGCCGTTGGGGACAACGACAACGATTAGCGGCGCCGATAACTGGCAGGCTGGGGCTGAGTGGTCCCGATACTGGAATGCCCTCCAGCGTCATTCCTTAGCGTGGTGGATGGGTGAGAAGTGCGATCCTGACACGGGCCGCTCCCATCTTCTCCATTGCGGCTGCTGTATCCTCTTTCTGGCAGCCTATGAAATGCGCGGGATTGGGACTGATGACCGCCCGAAGATCCCTTCTGAATAATCTTTGTATCTATGGCCGCGGCTAATTTGACCCCGTGTCTGAGCCGCAGCCATGACCGCCATTCCGCCGCGGTAATTTTCACGACGTTCGGCAGGTTGAACCATCGCCCGCCGCGGCGCTCCTCACAGACTATCAGGCCAAGTGCCCTCGCCTCTCGTAAGGCGTTCTTCGCGGTTGAGATTGATACTCCCGCAATATCGGCCAGCTCATCATTCGACTTCCGGCAATCCCCGCGGCGCTGAACCTCCGCGGCAACCGCGGCTAGGACAGCCTGTTCCGCGGCAGTGAACCGGCAAGCGATCCGCGGAGGCATCTTGCCCGCGGCGGCCCATCTCCTCCTCCTCTCGACATGCTCCGGTTTCCGCGGACGGCTCCCGACGTGCTTCCGCGGCTCCGGTGGTCGGTGCCTGTGGTCCAGGCGTTCGGCTTCTTCCTCAGTGATCTTCCCCGCAGCAAGGCGGCCGTACAATTCCCGTAGTTCCATATCGACCCTCGCGGGCCGTGAGGCAAAAAGGGAGCGTCCTGAGAAATGGCGTTCTCAGTTGACTCAGGTCCTAATTTTTGCGAGGGTTGGCTTGCAGCAGCTTTACCCTCGAATACCCAAAGCCCTGACCATTGGCGTGGTCGGGGCTTTCGCTTTTCTACGTCACGACTCTCTGCGCTGGGACATTCCAGCGTCGGGTATTAGGGCTGGAGAAGGTCTGAACGTCAAGTTAACCATCAATTCCACAGGTACACTCCGGGTCGGCCTCTGCCCTATGGGTATGCTCCCGGAGTCAGTCTTATGTCTCTGGATGGGGCTCAATGCCGGTCGCCTTGTGCGCCGGGAGGCATTGGCATGGGCATCCAATGGCTCGGCTCCCAGTGGATAGAGGTCGTTCCATGCGATATCCATTCCGCGTGTCCGGTCCCATATTCTTGCCAGCACATCATATCAATCTCCCACTCACTGTCCTTCTTGTTGTAGTAGGCTCCGAGGAGAAACTTCCCGTCTCTGGGCGCGGTCTCAATGGGCTGCCACTGGAAGGGGTTCGAGGAGACAAGCCTTGCCTCCGCCGCCTCTGCTCTTTCGCGCCACCCCTTGATGATGTCGCGCAGTTCTCGGATCATGCCGCGCCCGGTGTCCACGTCCTGGATGAAGTCGGCAGCCTCCTCCAGAGTCCCTATGACATAGGCTAGATTGTATTCTGATTTCTCGCTGATGACCTCAATGGCGCTTGCAGCATCAGACGCGTGGCGGAGTTCGTGGAACATCGCCACGACATCTTCATTAGTCGCCTTTTTGGTTTTGCTCATTTCTTCTCCTATGCTTTGGCGATGGGCGGCTTGCGATACTTCTCGAACAGCAGATTGAGCGCTTCGGCCATGAGAGCGGCCTGGGACTTCTCCTCCCTCGTCGCCAGGATGGCGAGCTGCTGACGCACGGCCTTATCGAAGTAAGCGCTAATGGCGACCTTGCCGCGCCTGCTTGGCGTCACATTCGTTGTGGTCTCCAGTTCCTCGGACAGCGCCTCAACCGTCGCCTCGGCAAGAGCCCGCGCCTTCTCAATCTTATTTACGATTTCACTCATTCTCGGATTTCCGTTTTTGCGGGTTTAAAGATTTGCGCCTTCAGCCTTAGCGACTGCTTGTGCCAGCATCTCAAAGAATGCGTCAGCGCGTTCGCTGACTTCACGTTCAAAGCTGCCATCAAGCAGCGCCTTCGCTGCACTCAGCAGGTCTGGGGCAGCAGCGATCAAGCGGGCATCAGCGGTTGGGAGTATCTGAAGATAGGGCTGATCGTGGTCCGCAAGCCCAGTGCCACGTTGAAGGATCATTCCACCATTGGAGCATGGTGT
>KI912057.1:7201-14231 GCA_000517005.1 Microvirga lupini | reverse complement strand
ATAATGACCTGCTGCCGCGCTCCATGTGCTCTTGGCTACAATGAATGGCAGCCTCTCCCCGTTTTCCCTCCAAAGCTGGAAGATGTTCTTCCAGTCGGTGCCGGGTTCGTTTTTGTGAGCCTGCCAGTGGTTCAAAAGTGGGTTTCCTTCTCGGATCAATCGGCGCGCCCATTCGGTTTCAGATTGCAAAGACGCTTCTTCATTCTCTGACCTATCGAGAATAACGAATTCAGGTCGAACGCCACTGGATAAGGTGTCGTACATCCATTTTTTGATGTTCATGCCTTGGATATTCGGGCGGTGGGATCGCAGCTTTAAGTGGTTCTTCCTCCGCTTATAAAAGTTGATGGTCTGCCCAACGTAGACGAACTTACCGCTTCGCGGATCGCGGATCGCATAGGTTGTGTAAGTTTCAGGCATAGGTTGTCCGTCCAGCATACCTAACAATATCGTCACGCGTGCGTATGGGAAGTTCATCTGCTTCCTTCGCAGGACACTTCTATGGAACGGCGAGGCATTAGAGACCATGGCTCGGCAGAAGCTGCGGGATCACAAAGCTGGGGAGGCTGCCGCTCGCATGTTGCACCGCGTGAACGCTGTCGCATACAGACGGCCAATTGTCCCAAGATAGTTCACGCGAATGCCCCTCCATACGATCCATCACGCCTGTGGACACTCAAGAGACATCGAGTTGAAGGGAAAGCCAGAGAGGCACCCCGAAACTGTCGCAAGATTGGCCGGTGAGAATTGCCCGGCGTGTCGGCGTGCTGAACACCATGAACACGTCGTGACGTTAAGCGGCGGATTGCCGGCTCTGGAGGGATCAGAGAAGCAGATCAAATGGGCCATGTCCTTGCGCGTTGATGCTCTCCTATGGGTTCGCAAGGCCCTGGACCTGGATGCTTCCCAAAACGAGACGATGCAGCAGGCCCTCCACGATTACCGCAGGCACTTGTTGCGCCAGACGGAAGCCCGCTGGTGGATCAACGTTCGGGAACAGATGCAGCGAGGATGCTACCAGCACTTCCGGGTCTTCTTCATCGAGCGCAAGCAGTTCTATGGGCCGTACTATCTCCTCCTATCTGCCTTTGCGTCCGAATGGTCGTACCGTGAAGCTGGCCATACGCTTGGCGGGCAATAGTGAGCAGCAGGCGTTGATAAGGCGGCACGGTGCTAGCACGATAGTGACGCAGCTTGCTTAAGTCATAGCAAGGTTGTATGTTGCGTCATCCGTAGTCCACAGCAGGCCCGGCTTGATCTACATATGTTCCTAGAGCATCATACAAAAGTCGGAGGCCCGGAAAGGAAGCCAAGGGGAATGGAAGAGAATAGCCAGACAATGGCACTATCGATCAAAGGGGCAGCAGAACTGGTGGGCATCTCACCTCGCCATCTGCGTCGGCTAATCGCCAATCAGGAAGGCCCGCCGCTGATCCGGCTGGGCACCCGTACCGTCATTCGCCGCCAAGCCCTGGCCGACTGGCTCAAGAGCCGGGAGGAGGCGTCCGCCGCATGACAAAAAGAAACCGCCCGCCTTGTGACAGCGGACGGCTTGAAGAAGCGATTAACTCAGTTGACCCCAATAATATAGAACAAGTTGAATCGTTCGACAAGCAAGACCGCGACCATTTCTTAAGCTCGTCCTGGTCAGTAGAGGAGGAGCTTATCCGCGCTATTGGCGTCCCATTAGATAAGAACAAGGGCCGAAACGCCGCGCGAAATTTCATCCTTACAGAGGCGATGATTGCCCACGAGATAGGGCGTTCCGTTAGCTATTCTAGGCGGACGAACTTCTATTCTGATTTGAAGGGGTATTACTCGCCAGATTATACTTATGCAAATGTGCGACACGTCGTTGGAGAGTTGCTAGCCCTTGGCCTGATTGAGGAGCTGCGCGCCCGTCCTGGCGACCACATGCGGACGGAGATGCAATCCCGGTATTGGGCAACGCCCGAGCTGGTAGCCCGCTGGGATGAAGCCACTAGAGCCAACTTCCATCTGCATGGACCGCTTCGCCTGAAGGACACAGAGGGCAATCTGATCCCGTTCAATCTCACAGATGAGCGGCGCCGCATGCTCAAGGACCTTCGGGTGGTGAATGAGTTCCTGGCGTCTCTCAAGCTGGATCTCAATGCGCCTGATGCGGAGACAATCGGACACCATGTCCTTTTGGATGACACATACCTGCTCCCAACCACGCTTGAGATGTACCGGGTTTTCAACGCGGGTTCTTTCGACCTCGGCGGGCGCGGCTATTGGTGGGGGCAGAGCATGCCCAAGAGGCGCCGGCCGGCTCTGCTGCTCAACGGAGAGCCAACACTAGAGCCTGATTTTAGCGCGTATCATGTGACGATGCTTTATCACGAGCTCGGATTGACCCCACCGGCAGAGCCTTATGACCTAGGGGAACCATTCACCAGGGACGAAGGAAAGCTTGCTGTGAATGTCGCTCTGAACCGCGGCGGCGGCAAAGGCGGGGTTGTTGCCTCGCTTCTGTTCAAGAGGTTCAAGCTTGATAGACACACTAGAGAACCACAATGGACACGGGGCCGAGATGGCACCCATGCCCTAGTCGATGCTCTTTGGAAGAAACATGCCCTCATTGAGCGGCAACTTGGGATGGGTCTCGGCCTCCACCTCATGAGCCGCGATAGCCGGATTGCATTTCGGATGCTGAAGCGATGCGCGGCCATCGGTATCCCGGTGCTGTCCTGGCACGACTCTTTCAGGTTCCAGGAGCGGCATGTGAGCAAAGGGGCCGAAATCATGGAGGAGGCTTATGCTCATGAGTTCAAGGGCTCAAAGCCTTGCGCTATAAAGGTTCCAGGGAGAAACGTATCACAAATGCCCTCCTCCCTCCCGGCCTCTTCTCCCTCCTCTCCCCTGTCTCTGGAGCGGGCGGCTCTTTCGGGCGACTTCGCACAAGCCCTACAGGCCTTGGATGATGCAGCTAAAGAACCCTCTCAAAAATCGGCGCTTTCCAGGAAGCCGGTTCAACTCGACTTCCTGGCAGGGATGGGGCTCGATGAGCCGGAGCGGGCCATTGCGGAGGCGGTGGCTGCATCTGAGGCCTATGAGGGCGGTATTATCCCTGAGCCCATTGCGCGGGCCGTTGAAGAGATCCTTCACATGACCGGTGAACGGCATGAAGACATAGCCCGCGAAATCGGCACGAGCCGTTCACACATCGTCAATTGGAAGCAGGGACGGTACGGCCTTAGCAAGGGGCCGGCCCGCCGCCTTCGTCGCTGGATCAAGGATCGCGCCAAGGCCGCATAGTGCGACCTCTACCCCATTCATTTTGACCGGGGTACCCAAGTTATTTTGATGGGAGTAGTCCGGTCATTTTGAACAGGGTCGTTCAAGGGCTGAAACCCTTATGCCGTAAGGGTTCCAGCTAAATACGTATCACAAATGCCCTCTCCCCTCTTTCCTCCCCTCCGGCTCTTCTCCCCTTTCCTCCCCTCCTCCTGTCTCTGCCCCTGCTCCTCCTGCCTCCTGTCTCGGTTGAGGGCGGTCTCGTCCTCTGATACTGTAATAAAAGAACACTCCAGAAAATCGGCGCTTCCAAAAAGGCGGGATCAACGGGGGTTCCACACCAGTACCGAACCCGTTCCCCACTGGTGGAGCCTAGCCCGCCCTCAGAGGGCACGGCATGGGCGTTCCTGTTGTCCCTGGGACATTGCGGGACATTGGGGGACAGTGCCGATGTCCGACGTGGTGAAGGAGCTGCACCACATGGTGAACCTCTTGCACCACCCCCTGCACCACATGCACCTTGCCGAGGATGGAGCACGCAGCCTGCCGGGCCGTTCTCTCAATGAAATCAACGATCCGCCTCAACCGCCGTTCAACGACCGTTCAACCACGATGCTGGGTTTACCCAAGCAAGCCGAGAGGGGGTAAACCCTCCCCTCAACCGGACCCTTAACCCGACCCTTACCGGAACGTCCTTCCGGTGGTGACGAAGGGGCATATCGGAAAATCCTTCCGGTGGAACGCTCTGAAACGCAGGGAAACGCAAGCGAACGCAGCCTGTCACGTGACGTCACTGTGACATCGCGTGACCGTCACGGACGGATGGTCGCCCCACCTCGACGGCTCAAGGTGAGGCAAGGGTGAGGCGGTGAGGCAGACATGGCGGCGCTCTGCCGTCCCTGGTGACAGAGAGTCACCACCCCCGGACACTGTGACCCCACCCCCGGAACCTGTTCCCCCACCCCCGGCAAATGCCGCCGCACCTCGGCTATCCTTTGTCCCGCTCATTGTCCCAGCATTGTCCCGCTAGGGCAGCGCGGACGTCGGAAGGCTGTATTTCAGCAGAGGCTTATGGGTGCCCGCCTTGTCCCGCTTTGCGGTCGGCTGTTGTCCCGCAGACCGCGATAACAGCGATAACGCGTTAGCAACGTTACCCGCAGGATCGACGGGCCAAGATCCCAGCCGGCTCCATGCTGATCACCTCTGATCACCCGTGATCGAGCCGAGCGAGGGAGTTTTCGGAGTCCCTAAAAAGGGGCCTTCAGGCCACGACGTCGGGGAAACGCATCAAGCCGAGAGGACGCAACGTTACGGTAACGTTTCAGGACCGCCAGAGCGGAACGTTTCACTCCAACCCACTGAAAGCAGACAAGAAAAAGCCCGCCGTGCTACAAGGATAGTAGACAGCGTGCTACAATAATGCTAGGTTATTCAATGGTAATCGGCCTGATTTGCAGGCTTAAAACCACGGGCGCTAAAGGTGGTGACGACACCTTCAGAGCTTGGATACTAAAACAAGCGAGGTTCTGTAGTGGTGAGCAAAGAGACTATAAAACGAACGACGGGGCAAAGGCAACGGGTTCGGCAAATTATTTCTTCTCTAAGCTTGCCAAAACAGCCCAGATTTAGGGGCTGCACTTAATGGCAGGCATCAGACATGTTTTAACGGACTACGACAGGCGGGAGGCTATCAGCCTTTCGCAGGCGGCATTTATCGCCAATCGCACTGTGGAGACGGTGCGGGGATGGGCAGCCAACAAGGACCTCGGCCGCAAGGTCGCTGGCCGCTGGGCTATCAGTCATCCTTGCTTGCTGGCGTTCCTTGAGGACGACCAGGCAGCTCTTGAAGCCTATTGGGCCGGGGACCGTACAAGCGAAATCGTCGTGAAGTATTTCAATCGGGCGGGCGTCCCGCTCAAAGGGGGCGCATAATGACCCATTCTTTCATCACCAACGACAATCGACCTGTTACCACTGTGGAGTTCACCTCGGATGGACACGGCCCTCTGAAGGCCAAGGGCCGCTATGCAAGCACCCTCGTGGCCCTGGTCCGAGCTGGCGAGAAAGGCATCAGCCCAGCGATTGATTACCCGATGCCCCGGTGGAGCCACTATGTGTTCTGGCTCCGCTCTCACTATGGCGTGGTGATCGAGACCATCAACGAGAAGCACGGCGGCCCTTATGCCGGCACACATGCCCGCTATGTCCTGCATAGTGATGTGAAGTTGCTGAGCGTGGGTTATGCCGGCGACAAGCAGGCAGCGGCGTAAAGCCAACTCCAAGAACATGGGAAAATCCCAAGAAACCCAGGAACACTAGAAAACACAAGGATTTACGGCGCTATCGAAGTTGGTTGATAGCGCCGTACCGTGCTACTTTATGTTCAGTGTAACAAAGGGGTTTCCGATGTTTCAGGTAGTGAATTTTGATGATGGGCGGGGCGAGTATTCGGACGTGATCCGCGCCCGTGCCCCGCGTGGCCTTCGCGAGAAGGTCAAAGAGGTTGCAGAGCAGGAAGGCGTCAGCGCAGCGGAGCTGATCCGCCGGGCGGTGCTTACCTACCTGAACGGCGAGAACAACAGACGTGGCGACCTCTCCTTCGGGGCGAGGGCCTGATCCATGGCCGACGAAAGCCTCTCCAGCCCGAATAGTGGATTCACGGCAGCATTCTTCCTCAGAAGGCAAGAAAGCCTGCCCGTGGCCGCCGCATTGCATTTCTCGCGGGATCTGAACGTGCAGGCCCGTCGTGAGGTGGAGGGGCGCGACGGTAACCACCATGCCCTTGACCTGGAGACCGTGCTTTGTGCGCGGTGGATTGAAACCATGGAGGCCGCGTGATGGCTCGCAGGCCCGTCACTGATAATACAGTGAGAAAACAGAGAAAGGCGGCTCCTGATAATACAGGGCAAAAACAGGGGGCTGCCCTGCCCAATAAGGCTGCGAAGAAGCCGGAACCGTCAAAGCGGGATGTTGCCGAGGGCGTGGAAGCAGCCAAGCGGGTGCTCGCCAGGCGCAAGCGTGTTCAGGTGAAAATGAACGACGGGGACGACAAGAGCACGGTGGAGTCCCCGCACAGCGATGTTCATGCTCATCATGCGCAGTTAGAGGATGCCTTTGGCACAACCTCCGACGATTTTGTGAACCGGGGTCTAACCCATCTCGGAACCGCCATGCAGCGGGAAGGGTGCAGCCGTGAAAATGGATTGAATGCTGGGCTTGCCATCGTGGCCGGGGTTCGCCCTGAAAACGAGGTTGAAGCCATGCTGGCGATCCAGATGGCTGCCACCCATGAAGCGGCCCTGTCCATGCTGGCCCTCGCACGAAGCAACGGCACGGTTCCAGCCATTCAGAGCGCCGGCGGCCTCGCCGTGAAGCTCCTACGCACCTACACAGCCCAAATCGAAGCCCTCGCCAAGCTCCGGCGAGGCGGCGAACAGACAGTGAGAGTTGAGCATGTCCACGTGTACCCCGGAGGCCAAGCCATCGTTGGTAATGTCAGCAACCACGGAGGGGGTGGGGGTACACAGCAAAGTGGTGATCAACCCCATGCACCCATCGATCCGAAGGCTATTGCCTTTGCTCCAGGCGCCCCGATGTGGAGCCAAGACGCGAGCTGGGACGCGGTGCAAGTCCCCGGCAGTGAACGGGAAGGCCCGGTGTAGAATGCATGGTGGGGCAAGGGGCAGCGGTGCCCCTAAGGGCTCTGGAAACGGCAACTACAGGCACGGTCAATTCACCTGTGAAGCCATTGAGGTAAGACGGTCTATTAGAG
>KI912057.1:6592-7101 GCA_000517005.1 Microvirga lupini | reverse complement strand
ATCCAGACCGTGCAGGCGACCGATGCCAAGAAGGTGATCACCGTGCGCACCGCCGCCTTCCCGGCGGCCGCTGAGGGCGGCTCGGCTGCGATCGAGACGGTGAATGCGGCCGAGGATCCCGACGTATCGCAGTTCAAGGGCGAGGAAATCGCCCAGAGCGACCGGCCGGAGCTGACCTCGGCCCGGATCATCATCTCGGGCGGCCGCTCGCTCGGAAGCTCCGAGAACTTCAAGACCTACATCGAGCCGATCGCCGACAAGCTCGGTGCGGCGATGGGCGCCTCGCGCGCGGCAGTCGATGCCGGTTATGCTCCCAACGACTGGCAGGTCGGCCAGACCGGCAAGGTGGTGGCGCCCGATCTCTACATTGCGGTCGGCATTTCAGGGGCCATTCAGCATCTGGCCGGGATGAAGGACTCCAAGGTGATCGTGGCGATCAACAAGGACGAGGAAGCCCCGATCTTCCAGGTGGCGGATTACGGCCTCGTCGGCGACCTCTTCCAGATCCT
>KI912057.1:0-6492 GCA_000517005.1 Microvirga lupini | reverse complement strand
GGATGTCGATCTTTGAAGCGGCAGACTATGCCGTGGCCGCCTTGCGGCGGGCGGATTTCGGGCGTGCGCAGGCAAGCATGCGGTTGAGGACGGCGCAGCCGATGGCGACTTCGGTCTGCTGAACTGGAAGCGACCGTGCCCGCAAACGCCGCCCGATGGTGGACTTGTATCGCCCTATGGCGGTCTCGACCAGCGAGCGTTTGCCATAACCGTTGGAGACCTGCCATTTCATCCGGCCGTCTCTGCCGATTGCGGCGATATGCTGCTCCCTTTGGCCGGCAGGTCTATCGTCGAATGGTTCGACCGCGTTGACGCGAGGCGGAATGACGATTGCGGCGGCAGCGCTGTGATCGATGACTGCGTCGTAAGTCGGTTTTCCGTCATAGGCGCCGTCAGCAGTAAACTGTCCGATCGGACCGCCAATCTGGTCGAGTAGTGGCTCAACTTGAGAGACATCGCCAGTGTCCTGATCAGTCAGGGTATGGGCAATGATCTCGCCGCTGTCGGCATCCAGTGCCAGATGCAGCTTGCGCCAACTGCGACGGGATCTGGCGCCGTGCTTCTCCTCCAGCCACTGACCCGCGCCGTAGACCTGCAGGCCGGTGCTGTCGACGAGAACATGCACTGGTCCCTCCGGCGGAACCTGGCGATCATGCCGTTTGTTGGGCGGTTGCCATGTCCGCGCCCGACGGCTCAGGGTGGTATGATCGGGGACAGCGAGCGCCAGCCCCATCAGTTGCAGCACCGATTCCAGCAAGCCTTCTGCCTGGCGCAGCCGCAGGCCAAACACAAGGCCCAGCGTCAAGGTGGTCTCGATCGCCAGATCAGAATAGCGGTGCTGGCCGCCACGTGTCTTGCGTCTTGGCGCTTGCCACCTGGACAGGGCTTCCGGCGTCGCCCACAGGGTCAAACTGCCACGATGACGAAGCCCTGCCTCGTATTCTGGCCAGTTCTTCATCCTGAACTTCATCTTCTCAATATGATGGCGACGGTTGGTATTGTGTTTGAAAGGCATGGCTACGCTACAAAGGCTATTGCGGTTGCCGCTTGCCTAAACCCACACCAATAACGATCCGTGCACCAACGCCCTGGAACTGCCAAGTGCACCGCGTCAGCGGTCGCAACGGAGCGAAGCGCAGAGGAGAACCCTTTAGGGGGTGTTGTCACGTAAACCGTGCGTCAGCATTTGTGGCATAGGGACGGCGGCATGATAATGCCTGCCATCAGCTACAAGCGCCATCGTTTCCCGCCGCAGATCATCGCCCATGCGGTCTGGCTCTACTACCGGTTCCCCTTGAGCCTGCGTCTGGTCGAGGAAATGCTGTTGGAGCGCGCCATCGTGGTCTCGTACGAAACGATCCGCCGCTGGGGCAAGAAGTTCGGGCCCGATTTTGCTCGCCGCTTGCGCCGCAAGCAGCCGAGCCGCGATGACATCTGGCACCTGGACGAAGTCGTCATCACCATTGCTGGCCGAAAACACTGGCTATGGCGCGCCGTCGATCAGGACGGCTATGTCCTCGACGAGATCGTCCAGAACCGCCGCAACACCAAGGCGGCCAAGCGATTGCTGACGCGCTTATTGAAGAAACAGGGCGTCGCACCGAAGCGCATGATCACTGACAAGCTGCGCTCGTATGGAGCGGCCAAGCGTCAGGTGATGCCGGACGTCGAGCACCGGTCACACAAAGGATTGAACAACCGCGCCGAGAATTCCCATGTGCCGCTGCGAAAACGAGAGCGGGTGATGCAGGGCTTCCGGTCGCCAGGAAGCCTGCAGCGTTTCGTCTCGATCTTCTCGGCTCTGCGCAACCTCTTCGTTCCACCTCGCTCAAAACGCTCCGCTCTCGCCACACATATTCACCGCCTGCAGGCCATCGCGGATTGGAAAGCCGTAACCGTGGTCAGCTGACAACAGCGCCGCAGCTCTCAGCGCGTTCATAGCCAGACAACGTGACATCGCCGATATGCGCGTTCCGCGAATGCCATTGATGAAACGAGAGTAGACTTTGCTCGCGTGGGTTGGGGTCCAACAAGGGACATGCCGGAGGAGCGGAACGGCGTCCGTACGTTCAAACAGTTGTGGTTCGCCGGGAACCACTCCGATATCGGCGGCAGTTACCCGGTGAATCACGGCTCTCCGACATTGCCTTGCAATGGATGATTGAAGAGGTGTTGGGACTGCCCGGCGGTCTTAAGATGGGGCCGGTGATTATCGACGGCAAACGTCTGCCGCAGACGTCTGAAAATGGGGTACCTCTTCACCTCTTCCCGAGAGCTGACAGCCTGCAGCATTGCGAAGTTGCGGGCATGCAGGATGTGCTTGAAGCTCGCATTCCCCACTGGCTGCGCCTGCTCAAAAGCCGCCTTGGCTGGAAGATCAAAATCCGGGAAATCAATCCGGAAGCTCCTGTCCATCCTACCGTAGAAGAGCGATTCCAACTCACGCAGGTTCCGCAATGCGCTGGGTCCGGCCCCTATCGTCCTGAGGCCTTGCGGAATCACGAGAAATTTCGCGCCTACTATGAATAGAATATGCGAAGTGGAGCGTATCGGGCGGGGTCTGTGTTCGCCTTTTGTGCTTGTAAAGTCGCATAAGTGTGCAGTGTGGAATGGGGCTGAGCAGTTCCGGAACCGCCCGGCGCCTATCCAGCGGCGATAATAATTCAGATGTTCGCAGATCGGTCGCTCCACTTCCCGATCGGCGAACACCAGCAAGGAAATGCATCAGATGCCGCATGGTCTTCGGCGTATACGGTAGGTGAAGATTTGCCGCAGACGCAGACGTTTGCAACTGACGGGAACGGCTTTGACCGGTAGCAATCGGTCACGCACTCGACCCAGATACCGCACGGAAACAGCAGCGAGCCCGCCGCGTGAGGAGCGTGGGACGCCGCTCGGTTCGAACGCACTGCTCCGGCATAGTCTGCCTGGTTATGCGCACGATTGTCGCTAAGCGCCGAACGGATTTGCGGCCAGGGGAAGTCCGGGCACTCCTCGCACCCTCGCCCTCGCGCAACACCGCATGCTTAACAGAAACGATAGCACGCGCTCTCACAATAATGGCCAGGCGACGCCGTTCGGCAGCGGGCTTCGTCGCTAGCGAGGACGAGGGTGTCGCGTCTACAACCAAATGTCGGAGGTCGGACATGGAAAGCAGCTTGCCACGTAGGTCATTGAAAGCTTTATTCCTTTGGCACGATTAGTGCAACGGATGATCTGCAAACGGTGCACGGAACCGATACAATGTGAGGGGGCGTCATCCAGATTTTTGCGTTGACCGTGCACTCAGCCTTCACCCAGTGGCTGCCGCGCAAGCGCTTGCGGACGCCGGCCAGCCGATAGCTCATCGATCCAGTCTGCGGAGAACAATACAAAGAATGGGAGCGAGATCAGCATGAACTCGAATTTGAAACGTTTGGCCCAAACAACTGCCATGAACTTGCTCTGGACGGTCACCGCTACGTCGGCGCACGAAGGTATGTGGATGCCGGGCCAGACTGCGGAAGTGGGCGCGGCCATGCGCGCGGATGGGCTCCAGATCGATCCCGCGCAGCTGAGCCGACTGGACGCTGCCCCGCTTAACGCGATCGTATCACTGGGCGGATGCTCCGCCTCCTTCGTCAGTCCCGAAGGGCTGGTCGCGACCAATCATCACTGCGTGCTGGGATCCATCCAGTACAACAGCAACGAGAGCCAAGACTATCTCACCAACGGCTTTCTGGCGAAGAGCCTTGGTGAAGAATTACCCGCGGTGCCCGGCAGCCGCATCTATGTGATCGAGGATATGCGGGATGTGACCGCCGACATGCTCGAGGGCGTATCGGACACGCTGAGCGGCTTTGCCCGCTATGAGCGGCTCGACACGAACCGGAAGGCGCTGATCGCTGCATGTGAAGAACAGCCCAATCGCCGCTGCGGCGTGGGGTCCTATTATGGCGGCGCCTCCTACTATCTCCAGCAGAAGCTCGAAATTCAGGACGTGCGCCTCGTCTATGCGCCCGCGCTCGGCATCGGTAATTTCGGCGGCGAAACGGACAATTGGATGTGGCCGCGCCACACAGGCGACTTCGGCTTTTATCGCGCCTATGTCGCTCCTGATGGTTCCTCCCGGCCTTATGCGCGCGACAACGTGCCCTACCGGCCGAAGAACTGGCTGCGCATTGCCTCTAAAGGCGTGCAAGACGGCGATTTCGTGATGGTCGTCGGCTTTCCCGGAGAAACCAATCGGTTCCTCACCGCGGATGAAGTCCGGTTCAACTTCGCGCACTACGAACCGCTGTTGCAGCATTTGCTGTCGGATCATGCGGCCCAGATAAAGCAAGCCACGGCAGGCAATCGCGAAGCGCAGATCCGCTACGCCTCCATCCTGCAAGGCGTGGAAAACTACAAGAAGAAGCTGGCGGGCGATCTCGCCGGGGCCAATGCGATCGGGCTCGACGCGCGCAAGGCTATCGAGGAGAAAGCTTATCGCGACTGGGTCGCCGACGATCCGGCGCGGCGGGCGCGCTATGGCGCAGCGATCGGCGAACTGGACGCCATGGTGGGCGAGAATAGCCGGGCCTCGCTCGCGGGGCTGCGCCAGGCGCTGCTGAACCGCGCGCAAATGCTCTCATCCGCACGCACTCTGTATCGCTGGGCGAAGGAGCACAAGAAGCTCGATGAAGACCGCGAAAGCGGCTTTCAGGATCGTGACCGTAACCAGACCGTGGATCAACTGACGCAGATCGAACGCGGTTATCTGCCCGACATCGATCGCAAGCTGTTCGAGGCCGCGCTCGATGAATATCGCCGGCTGGACGCAAAGGACCGCGATACTGCGTTCGAAACCGCTCTGTACCAAATCGGCCTTGACCGACTTTATGCAGAAACCAAACTCGGCGACACAGCCACGCGGCTCGGCTGGCTTGACAAGCCCGCTGCTGCCTTCGAGGCGTCGGACGATCCTTTCATCAAGCTGGCGGTCGCGCTCTATCCCGGCGACATAGCTGCGAAGCGCGCGGCGAAGGACCGCGCTGGACGCAGCCAGGCTGCTCGCGCCATCTATATGCACGGCCAGCGTGCCTACCGGCAGGCGATCGGCCGGCCGGTGTATCCCGACGCGAATGGATCGCTGCGCATCACCTGGGGCAAGGTGTCGGGGCGAACGCGCGACGGGCAGATCTGGACGTCATTCACCACGGCTGAAGGACTTCTGGCCAAGCACACTGGCAAGGGCGAGTTCGATGCGCCGGCCGCCGCCGTCGCCGCGATCCGGGCGAAGGATTATGGCCTCTATGTCGCGCCGGAGCTGGGCACGCTGCCGGTCGACTTCATGTCCACGGTCGACCTTACCAACGGCAATAGCGGCTCGGCCACGCTAAATGGGCGCGGCGAGTTCGTCGGTCTCGCCTTCGACGGCACGCTCGATGGAGTGATCTCCGATTGGGCATATGCCGCAGACCGCAGTCGAGCCATCCATGTCGACAGTCGCTTCATGCTTTGGACCATGGACAAGATTGACGGCGCTGGCCGGTTGCTCAAGGAGATGGGAGTGCTGCCGGCGTCGCGCTCCTGAGCGGGGTAGTCTGGCGGTCGGCGAACGCGTCGGCCTCAGCCAGCCAGAACGGCACTTCGGGGACATTGACGTGAGCTTGCCACGGCGATGGCGTTGGTGCATGGGTCCGGACTTGAGGGGATGCCGACTTCGGTCTGCTGAACGGGAAGCGACCGTGCCCGCAAACGCCGCCCGCCGCAAGGCGGCCACGGCATAGTCTGCCGCTTCAAAGATCGACATCCCCTCAAGTCCGGACCCATGCACCAACGCCATTTCACGACCTATATGCAGCTGCTCGATGCTTCCGCCGACAACGCCAGTTACGAGGAAATGGCCCGTCTGATCCTCGGCATCGACCCGGAGCGCGAACCGGAACGGGCCCGCAATGCGGCCCGAAGCCACCTCGACCGGGTGAACTGGCTTGTCACGGCAGGATATAAGGAACTGTTCGCCGGCTGACGGTCGCCGCAACCACAGGCTGGGCCTTAAAACGCAAAAAGGCCCGCCACCCCTTTCGGAGCAGCGGGCCAGTTTGGGAGTGCCGGGGAACCGCCCCGGCTCGGATTGCTACTGCGCGCAGCGCCCGCATGATAGCATCCCACCAGTATGCGACAAATGCGACGATCGAGCCGGACACTGCCGCGCTGGCGATGCCGTGACAAACAGCGCACCGATCCCGCGCCGCTTCCACTGCTTGACTTCATCGGTCACCGCTTTGGCGTCAGCCACGGTACTTTCCATCGTAACCACCTTTGTTCTGGGGTTGCCGACTCCCCGACCAGCTCATCGACGCGGCGATGGATGACGGCACGGTGCTCATCAGCCTTTCGAGTATCCGGGTGTTGTCACGTTGTCTGAAAATGATTGCGACGATCCCGGCGGTGCTCAATTCACGCGAGTTTCCCGCACGATTTTGTTCTCCCCATCAACCGCGACGCGTCCTCAGTTCGTCAATATTA
>KI912056.1:3652-4679 GCA_000517005.1 Microvirga lupini | reverse complement strand
ATGACCTTCAGGTGGCCGCGGCTCACATGGCCGGCGTTGGCTTGACGCCAGGCCGGTCCATGGTCGCGGAAGATCTCCGCAACCTCCAAAGCGGGGCGCGCCATGCGAGCCGCGCTCTCGGCGCGCGGCTCCGCCTGCTTCAGGGCGAGCGGCTCAAGCGGGCTCATGACCGCCCGGATCGTCTTGGTGGCAACCCGCGTGTAGAGCGCCGTGGTATCGAGCTTGGCGTGCCCGAGCAGAACCTGGATCACGCGGATGTCGATGTTCTGCTCGAGCAGATGGGTGGCGAAGCTGTGCCGCAGCGTGTGCAGGGACACGGGTTTGTCGAGCCTGGCCCGCTCGGCTGCGGTATGGCAGGCGCGGTTGAGTTGGCGCGGGGTGAGCGGGTTGACCCGGTTCTGGCCGGGAAACAGCCAGCCTTGGGGCCGCGCCGCCCGCCACCAGGCGCGCAACAGCGCGAGGAGATGCGGCGACAGCATGACGTAGTGGTCCTTGCGGCCCTTGCCCTGCCCGACGCGGATCAGCAGGCGGGCGCTGTCGATGTCGGAGACCTTGAGCGAGACCACTTCGCCGGCGCGCAGACCTGCACCGTAGGCCACGCTCAGCGCCGCCCGATCCTTGAGGCTCGGCGCTGCGTCGAGCAGGCGCGCCACCTCCTCGGGACTGAGGACCACCGGCAGCTTGCGCGGCTCGTGGACGAACGGCGTGTGCTCGACGATGTCGCGGCGCCCGAGCGTGATCCGAAACAAGAACCGCAGCGCTGACACGGCTTGGTTGAGCGCTCCGGGGCTGCCGCCGCGCGCCGCTAGATGCAGTTGAAAGCGCCGGACATCCTCGAAGCTGGCCGTGTCAGGGGAGCGGCCGAGGCATGCGGCGAACTGCTTGATGGTGCGGATGTAGCCATGCTGGGTCTTTGGTGCCAGATTGCGGATCGTCATGTCTTCGATCATGCGCTGGCGTAACGGGCTGACGGATGCGTCGATCATGGGGATGCTCCTGTCTGGAGGGAGGGTGCCAACGCCTCATC
>KI912056.1:1094-3552 GCA_000517005.1 Microvirga lupini | reverse complement strand
CCAACCATGGTGTGTTCGTTATTGTTTTTGCCTTCGGAATCAAACGCCGAATTAACGATTCCGAAATGAATCGACGGAGCTTCATAGGCAAGGAATAATTGTGGTTAAGTTCAGGGTTGCGACAATATATGCCTGTCGCTGCGAAGATGTTCCTAATCTGTTCTTTATGCCCTGCGACAATAATGTTTGGTCAGAGACAATAAAGTTCTTACGGAACCAACATAGTTCTTATCTAGATCGCCAAGCTTGTCCAAAGCTGTCCTGAATCAGCTCGGCGTTTAAGTGTCTAAGCCTCAACCTATCGAAGTGACCTGTCTGGAGTGGATCAGACGAGGTCAAACCCCATGAAAAAGAAGATCAGCCAATCGCAGCTTATCCTGCCGCTGCTCGACGCGATCGAGGAAAGGGGAGGGGCAGCCAAGGCACGCGACATTTACGACTTGGTGGCCGAGAAAGTCGACCTGTCGGCAGACGAGCGCTCCGCCCGAATTTCGATCTCCGGACACTCGTATAATGCGTTCGAGCGCGAGGTGCGTTGGGCCCAACAGAGAGCAAAACTCCAAGCTCTCTTGCAACCGGCGAATGCAGGCCTTTGGTCGCTTACCGACAAAGGGCATTCGGCGCTCACCAAGGCAACTCCTGGGCTCGTCGTTACGATCTTCATGACCGAAAAAGGCGCAGCCCTTTGGGGACATTGCGAAGATGCCGTCGGGCTGCTCGACGACAACAGTTTGAGCCTCGTCTTTTCGAGTCCTCCCTATCCGCTCTTGCGTAAGAAGGAGTACGGAAACCTGGATGAACGGGAGTATCTTGATTGGATGCTGCGACTGGCCGAGCAGTGGATGCCGAAACTTGCCAAGGACGCGTCTGTCGTCCTCAACCTGGGTGACGCATGGCGTCGAGGCGAACCTACCCTCTCGCTCTACCAAGAGCGACTTCTCATTAACTTCGAGGATGAGCTGGGTCTGAAACTCTGTCAGCGTTTTTCTTGGCAGAATCCAGCCCGGCTTCCAAATCCGGCGGAATGGGTGACCGTGCGCAGGGTCCGCGTGAAGCCATCTCTCGAGAATGTCTTCTGGTTGTCCGCCTCGGACAATCCATCCGCTGACAATCGGCAGATTCTTGTCCCCTATTCCGACAGCATGAAGGCAGGCCTGAAGAGGGGAGGGCAGGAAGCAGCAACGCGGCCAGCCGGATACAGGATGGCAGAAGGTGCGTTTGGCAATGACAATGGCGGTGCCATTCCAGGCAACCTCATTGTCGCGGCCAATACGGAGAGCAATTCCGACTACATCCGGAGCGTTAAGGCCTCGGGCCTCCCGGTCCACCCAGCCAGGTTCCCCGCGGCATTGCCTGAGATGTTCATCAAGTTTCTCACGCGACCGAAGGATCTCGTCTTCGAGCCCTTCGGCGGCTCTCTCACGACCGCGGCCGTTGCCGAGGCCCTCGACCGCCGATGGGTCGCTTCGGAATGCAGGCTCGAGTACGTGCTCGGAGGGCAGCACCGATTTTCGAATCGAATGGCAGCCTAGATCAGCTTTAAGCCGCCATTAACCATACTCTGCCACCCTTACATTAAGGTCTTCGCTCAGTGGACCTTAATCCAACGAACCCCGTGCAGCTGTCCCATCGCTGCGCGGGGTTTTGGTTTTCTGATGACAGCTGTTCTCCCTCATACGCTTTATCACGCGACCCCCCTTGACCGGTACGATCCCCACGCAACAGCCAATCACGGCATTTGGGATCCCGCTGTTCCTGGTCACATCAAAGAGCATGGCCTGAGACCAAGCATGGATTCGAGTACGGACGTGCCGGTTGTCTTCCTGATCGACGAAGTCGGGATCGCCACAAACTACGCCGATTGCAATCGCGGTGAGGAGTGGCCGGTCGATTGGATTATTCTTGCGATCGACGCCTCCGTCATAAACCCGGCGCACCTCCTGCCGGATCTGGATCAAGAGGCCCAGACCATGGCCGACGACATCCTGGCTCTGGGATACACGCAGGCCGAATGGGATGCCGGGCTGATACCTTGGTTTTCGGTGTTCAAGATCATGGGCCAGGTCCGGTACGGTGCAGCGATCCCCGATACCGCCATCATCGCCTTCAAGATCCTGCCTGTGGATCCGTCACCTCGATAAGCTTTTGTTAAGGGCCGGTGCCTACCTCTGGCCTCAAGGATCAACCCAACTGATCCTGTCCTCCGGGAACCCTGCGTAGCTGTTGCCCCCGCTGCGCAGGGTTTTCTGTTTTCGGCCTCGGCCGTCGCGGTGTGCCGCCTCTGACCAGCTCTCGAAGCCTCCTCTCTCAAACCATCTTCGGAAATGACCCAGCTATCGCTCTTCGACATATCGATGCGGTGGAACAGCCGCCGCGCGTCCTACCGTCCCTCTCAGGAGCCTATCGACCCTAGTCAGTTCTCCGTTGCCCCAATCGGAGATGTTGCAACTCGTGACTT
>KI912056.1:0-994 GCA_000517005.1 Microvirga lupini | reverse complement strand
TTAGATGGCATATGCCCGAACGGTCAGACTATGTGCGCTGAGGGCGGCACTCGCGACAAGAGCAGTATGTACGGTCCTGTGCCAGGCGGAGCTCGCAACTGTCCGCTGTGTCGCTTCTGGATGACAGGCCCAGCGTTCATTGCGGGACAAGCTATCTCTCTCAACGCTCAGCTCTATAAACTACGCGAGAAGAGCGAGGAACTTGTGTCTTTGTATGCACGCCTGCGGACGCTTGGTCCTCAAGATCCTAAGCGCGATTCGCTCGAACACTCGATCGACGCTGTCGAGGCGGACATCGACCTGATGATTCATACATTACAGGCGCGCTACCGTCTCGTGATGGCGAGCTTGCAGCTGGACGAAGGCCAATTAGCTGATGGTAGCAAGCAGGCGTTGACGCTTGTGACACCAGGCACGGTGGATGATATCAAAGCGTCGCTCACAGAGGTGTCCAATTACCGGATGCTCGACTTCCTCAGTCGCAGTATCGAGGTGTTTCCGGAACTTGACTGCCGGGCAGCCACGTTCAAGCGCAATCTGTTTCTTGACCAATTGTTAGACAAGGAAGGGTTCGACGCGATGTTTTTCCGTCTGCCTGCCGAGATCGCTAATCGTGCTGGTAATACTCTTGGCGAGCTACTGAGCGACTTGGCGGGGGACGAAATGCTCGACAGCATCGCCGACGGCACGAGAACGCTGCGCAGCTTCGGCATCGACCAAATCGAAGGTAGACTCAGCGCAGTGCTCGGACAGCCGATCCGCTTCGTGCCAAAGTCGCCTTCCTCCGAGGCGTTCCTGGACCTACCAACCGTTGACCCCGTAAACATCAAGGGTCGCATCACAAGAGATGAGACTGACTCATGACTCAACCCAAGAAGCCCGAGTCTCCACAGGTAACCTTCCCGACTAGTCCTCAGTGGATGTCCGTCGCCGCTTTCTTTGAGCAACTCAAGGTAGAGAAGCGCAGCCCACAGGCCAAGAAAACATTGGCCCG
>AZYE01000987.1 GCA_000517005.1 Microvirga lupini | reverse complement strand
GATTGCCTGGAACACCAGTTCCAGAGGATGGGCGTGTTCAGGCCTCAGCATCATTGTTGAGTCTCCCGCGCGTGCGCGCCCAGAGCGTGCGAAGGAGCATGCCATTGCAAGGGGGCGACAGCCCTGCAGGAAGGCTGCCGAGGTGGACCTGGGGGACTGAGGTGGACCTTCTGAACTCCTTCTACCGTCGGATCGCCCAGTGTTATGAACATCATTGCGGTAAGGTTTTCCGCGCGTTTTTTGAGTTGGAGAAGTCCACCTGGTCCACCAAGTCCACCTTCCCCATGCTTGGTGAGGGGAGCCATTACGCCCCCCTCTCGACCTGCCGCATGAGCCACCGACGGCTTCCGCCAATCTTCTGACCATGCGTGAGCTGCAGATCGCTGATCACGCGATCCCGATACCGATCGAGCCAGATCCCAAGCGCCTGGGCATCCATCTGTCCGCGGCGCCAGGCAATGGCCGTGATGGCTTCCCGCAGCAAAGGGCAGTCGTGATCCTCGAGGGTGGATGTGGCGGCCTGAATGAGATCCTTGACCTTGTACTCGCCGTCGGTGCCGAGCTCTTTCTTCCAGGCCTCAAAGAACGCGACAGCCTTAGCCCGTTCAGGATCGTCGTCGCGCACTCGCTCCATCGTATCGCACGGGTCGGCGCAGCCCAGCCACACCAGGGCGGAGCGAACGTTGTCGGACCATACGTCGAAGGAGGCGAGCTTTGGGAGCTTCCCCGGCCTGCCGGCCGCGATATAGGCCCGCACGATGGTGATCGCATCGGCGACGTACTGCCCGCGGTCCCGCATGATGTCGCCGGCGGGATCGCCTTTGAACTGGCGCTTGTGGGGATCTTCGACCGCGGCATCAAGGCGAGCCACAATCGCGCGTCGAGTCAGATCGCCCGTTAGAACCATGTTGTTCCCATTCGCGAAGATCGTCATTCTGGGTTCAACATCGATCTTATCGCTGCCCCCAAGAGGCCGGACCTCAACCCGCGCCTGAGTTGCGATCTGGCACAGGAAGTCGCTGCCAAACACGGCATTGATGTTGTCCAGGCAGATGATCGGCCGTCCGGCCAGAATTGAGCCGACAAGGCGCTTTTCCGTTTCGGCGTCATCCGGTCCAACCGATTGCACGGCACAGGGAAACCCCGTCGCAATGATTGAGCCAAGATCGAGCAGGAAGGACTTGCCGGTCCCCGCAGTTGGCGCAGTGACTGCGTGGATCGGCGCCCGCGGCAGCACGCCTCGCAACACCGGTGAGATCAAGGCCGAGAGGGCCACAGAGCGACTGCCCTCATCCACGAACGGAAAGTCGTCCAGCAGCGCGTTCAGCCGGGCGAGCGAGGCCTCGGCGTCAGCCTTGGTCGGCTTTTCGGGGAGCGGCGGTAGGTCAACACCACCCACCAAGTAGAGCCGTGTTGCGGGGTCATAGCCCTCTGCCGAGAGCAAGGAGCCATCTGGCCTCAAGGTCGGGCAGGCAATAGCACCCACAACCTCCGGAAACGACCAGTACCCGACGCGGTCGAGGATCAATGCCGCAACCTCCGTGGGAGCGAACGTCGGCACCCACTCGGGTCCGTCCCCTGATCCTGGCTTCATGTACACGGCCGCACTATCCATAAGGCTCTTCATGATCGACAAGGTGATCTTCTTGAGCTCGACGGCCTTTGTTGGCTTCCCATGAGCTCCCTCCGCCGGGCAGACCACAGGCCTCACGAGTGCACCGCCACGCACGAGGACGTCCTTGTTGCGGGCCAGGATCGCCTTTTCGGATTGCTCTGCCGCCAAAGTGAACGCATGAGCGTGATAGGGGATTGTTGCGCGATCGCCCTTGGCGTCCTCGTAAACCTTGCGCATCTTGGCCTTACGCTCTTGCTTGGCCTTGGACCTGGCGCGTAGGGCTGCGTTCTGGTCTGGCTCCAACTCGAACTCGAGCCATTGCGCCAGTTGGTCGGCAGCCTCATCGCGTGACATCCCGAGCTGTTCGGCCACAAGATCAATGGGCAGGATGCCTCCCGAGATGCCATTGGCGGTAGCCGTGATCACGACCTTGTCGTCATCCGTTCCTTCAAGCCCGCCGCCATCCAGAGGGATCACCGTCTTGAATAGCTGGGGGTACCAATCCGGCAGGTTCTTGAGCGCGTGCGAGTTGAGCAGTGTCTGGCTCCCACTCAGCCTGACGTCCTCGGATGAAGGCGACGCCCCTCTCGTGGCCTGCTCCGAGTGCCGCGTCCAGCGTCGGGCCTCGACCTGCTCAAGAGGGTAAGGGTTCGCTTTGCCCTCCTTCATCGCGCTCGCGATGGTTTTCTGCACGCCAGACATGCCACCGCTTTCCCTGTCCATCGCGAGGCCGTTCATCCGGCACGCCTCCTCGGCCGCCGCCACAATCTCACCCTCGGTCAACAAGTTGAGCGGCACACACTGAGCGCAGTTGAACACTGCACGGTTCAGGCGGTCGTTGCGTCCGCCTTCACCGGTCTGAGCCAGCTCCTGCATCTCGCCTTGCAGTCGCGCCTTGGCCCAGGCGCGGTCCAGGCCTGCGTCAGACAAGCTACAGTTATCATTGATGGGCATGACGCGTTCGGAGGTCGTTCTGGCGGCCTCTTTTGCCTTAGCGGCTGGTGTAGCGAACCGCTCGAAGATCTCGTCGAGCAACGCCTCGATCTGCTCCTCGGTGACAGCTGTCAGCTTGTCACGCGGCGTGTCGAACGGTGAGGAGCCCGACCATTCGAGCAGAACACCAGTCTCGTGAATGCCGTGGGCGACAAACTGTTGGCCTTTGCCGAGGACTTCGACTTTGTCGACACGCGGAGGCTTTTCGCCTGGCGCAGGCGGCGGCTTGTAATCAAGTGGGCACATGCGCTTTCTGGGCTCGCCTTGTGCGGCCCGGTAGAGCAGCAGAGAGCGGCCGGAGTTCGAGCGTACCCGGACTGGAGCCGGGCCGAGGCGGGTCTCAACCAGAGCCCTGATGCCTGCCGCGTCGAGCTCGTCTACGTCGATGTCAATAGCGCGCAGGCCCCGACAGTTGATGCCGGTGTTGGGCGCATCCGGGCACCATGCAGGCAGCTCGGTCTTGTTCTGCCACTGTGCTCCCATCGGTTTCTTGCCGCCAGCCTCCAGACCATACACAGGGACCGGCTGGTAGCCGTTGCTGTACATCTGGGCGCGAGCCTGCTCGATCTTGTCGCGGCTCATCACAGATCGTTCGGGAGACACACTCATGATCTGCCTCCCGTCATGTCGAACGCATCTGGGTGAGATTCCGCGAGAGCTGCGACGGCGCGATCTGTGAGTTGCTTCCACGCTTTGGCGTCGATGCCGCTGATGATCTGCGCGTACTCCGGCTTGCCATTGCGGCCCGTTTTGACGGTGCCGTCCTTGTTTAGTTGAGGCACGCCTGGTGCTGCGATCCAGCGGCTGCCGCCTTTCTCGTGGATCATGAAGTTGCGGATGATCAGATCAGGATCGCTGACTCGAAGGTCGAAGAACCCGCGCAAGGTCGTTCCGCCCCGGTGGGGGCGAAAATTCAGAATAGATGGCATGATAGTAGCCCGACGTGCTGTGCCTATCCTTGACGGCGTCCGCTAGATCGGGCAGAAAAACAGGTGCTTAAGACTGTTTCTGCCGCTCTCGGGAAGCCATCTCGGGGGCGGTTTCTATTTGCGGCTTCGCAGCCGCCATTCGTTGATGTCGATCACGTTCCCACCCATCTCGCGTGGGACCACCCTAATGCAGTATCCGCGCATCCGAGAGGTCCTCGCTTCCCAGGCCAGCAGCTCGTCCAGCACATACCGGACACTTGAGCCCTGCCTGATCCACGGAGGTCCTTCACCACGCTTGCGCCAGGACCTCAGCGTCTCGGCCGTGTAGCCGAGATGCTGGGCTGCCTCAGGCGTGGTGAGCAGGATCTGCACCTTGGGCCTATGGGATGGAAGGAACGTCATCGTCATCGCCCTCACACAACCATGCGATCACTCCGGAAAAACAGCGGGGGAAATTCCGGGGTCTTGTCGGGGAGCAGCGCGTAGGCTTGTCTGAGCCACCCTTCATAGATCCGACCGAGATTTTCCGCGCACTCAGGGGCGCGCCGATCCTTGTAGGGAGCAATCTCGGCTCGGCCTTCCTCGAGGATGCTCCAGTGCTGGCCGTCTCGGGGCGCCTTATCCCCTGGCGGTCGGGAGAGCTGATCCCGCCATGCGAGAACGGAGCTGCCGTTCTTCCCGGTGAAGTCGGGCAGACCGAAGTCCTGGTGCACCTTCAGTGCGGCAGCAGCAAACGTTCCTCCACCTGCCCGCTGGGCTTCAAGTGCAATCACCAGAGCGGCTTTCGCCTCCCAGTGGGCTGATAAGCCCCGGGGGCGCGAGGCAGGCTTATTGATTGCTTCCAGGAGGTCGGAAGGAATCCCACGCTGGCGATCCGCCAGATCACTCTGGAGACGATCCAACAGCGAGACCAGCTGCGGATCAATGCCCTCTCGGAGAAGCAGGCCATGTGCCGCGATCAGCAGCAGGCGCCACTTGTCGTGCAGAGTTACGTCGTCGCCGAAGTCTTCTCGGAGCATGGCAAGCGTTCCCTCAAGGATCGTTCTCGAGTCTCCCTCAGTCGTGGAGGTCAGTTCTTCCGTATGGAGGTCTGGTTGTGCACTCACGCCGCTCTCTCGCTCGCTTTGCTCTCGATCCAGGTATGGAAGTCCGTCCGTCTGATCAGAACCTTCCTGCCGATCCTGAACGTCTGCAGCTCGCCCTGTTCGGCAGCACGGTAGATCGTCATGCGTGAGACGCCCGCGACAGTCGCAGCGTCCGTCACGGAATAGAACTCGGGCTGGGCCCCGCTCATCGCTTTGCTCACCGTTGTAGCTCCTGAATAACCAGTGACACAGGAACAATGGCTAGAGATTTTCCGGATCGCAATAGCTCTACAAGAGGTCTATCAAACATCTCTTGTGTATTCGTTGCCAAGTTGGCAACATTAAGCGACTTTTCATAGGGGGACCCATAGAATGACAGGAATTCTTGAGGACATAAATCCTGTGGATTTACTGACATACACTTCCGTCTAGACGGATTGTTGAATGAACTGGTGATTTTAGACTGCAGAGAATCTTCACCTTAAGCCCTCAAGGAACTAGACCCGCAGGTGCTTTGCGATATAGCCCAGTGACATTGTCGATAACTTTGCAAGATCAGCGGAAGGCTCGTTGCACAACCCTTGACTAAGATCCCACTAGCTCGTCTTTAGGACCTTATGCCAGTGCAGCTGGCATGCCGAAATTATTGTGGCACCGCGGGGGAACTATGGACGCCAAAGATTATGTTGTGAACGAGGTTCTGCGCGATCCACGTCGCTTTATGGTGCCAATCTATCAACGCAAGTATCAATGGACAGAAGCCGAACTCGCGCCGTTCTGGCATGATGTTGTCGCAAAGGCTGACGAGGCTCTCGAAGGTCAGCCTAGATTTCAGCACTACATGGGTGCGCTTATATTGGCCCCGGGTGGGGACGGCTATAGCGTTGGCGTAACTCCACGCATTCAAGTCGTCGACGGGCAGCAGCGCCTTACAACATTTCAGTTATTTCTTGCAGCATTGCGCGAGGTGGCGGCAGCGCGCGGTGTTGACGGGATTGGAGCGAGTGTCAACAACTACCTGTTCAATCAGACAATGAGCGGAGACATTGATCCGCTGGCTCGCTTCAAGCTTTCGCCGACCCCGGCCGACCGCACCCTTGTTCACGACATCATCGAGCTGAAACGTGAAGGCCTTCAAGCGAAATATCGGGAATACTATTTCCAGAATGGCACCTTGCGTGCCGGGGCGGCACCAACACCCCTCGCTGCGTACCACCGTCTATACGACAGGATCAATGATTACGTCCTTTATGGCCTAGCTGATGTGGATCAACGTGAGATAGGCGATGAACCAGACGGTGACACAGACCCTACGCTAGGCGCAAACCGGTTGCACGCCTTACTTCAAGCTCTGCTTAGTCACATGAAGCTGGTCGTCATCTCGCTTGGCGAGGGTGATGATGCTCAAGTGATCTTCGAGACTCTTAACAGCAAGGGAAAACCCTTGCTCGCCATGGATCTTGTCCGAAACAACATCTTTCACCGAGCTGAGAGCCAGGGTGAAGCCGCTGAAGGCCTCTATAAGAGGTTGTGGGGGACGTTCGAGGAGCCATTCTGGGAGCAGATTGCTCCACGAGCGAGGCCATCACGGCCACGAATCGACCACTTCCTCAGCCATGTCCTAATGGCGCAAACCGGCACGGCGACTTCGATGCGCGAGCTCTATGCTGAATATCGTGCCTTTGCTCGGCCAAAGGGGAAACCAAGATTCGAGCGGGTCGAAGACGAACTTTTGGCGCTCACGCGATACGCGCCTGCGTATCGAACGTTAGAAGGTGAAGGGGACAGCAGCTCGCCGCTGACTTGGCTGGGTACTAAGCTTGCCGCGTGGGAAATCACAAGCGCTTATCCCGTCGCCTTTCAGGTTGAGGAGGCGGGCCTCAATCCTTCAGAGGCGAAGCTGATCTATCGCATGTTGTACTCTTATGTCGTACGGCGTGCCATTTGTGGGCTTACCAACAAGAATTTGAATGGTGTTTTCCAGCGTCTTGCGTCCCGTTTCTTGCGAGATGGCCCATCAGCGGACGTGTTTGCCCAGACATTTGCTGATCAGACTGGCCCCGCAGTGCGCTTCCCGTCTGATGATGAGCTGCGCGTCGCGATTCTATCAAACCCGCTCTACATTTGGTTCTCAAAAGGAGGGCGCTTGCCTGACATCCTCTGGGAGTTCGAGCTGGCGAGCCGGAGCAAGTTCTCAGAGGCTATGGCCAGGCCAGAGAATTTATGGATTGAACACGTCATGCCGAAAGCGTGGGATACTCATTGGCCGCTTTCTGATGGCCGTATTTTGGATCGCAGTTCGAATGATCCAGCTCTTTCGTTGGCGATTGCGGAACGAGATCGCATTATTCATACCGTTGGTAATCTGACACTGACGACAGACTCTCTAAACATTTCGCTCAGCAATGGCGGATTCGAAGCCAAAAAGGCTGCCCTTGAGGACGAGAGCTTGCTCGCACTCAATAAATGGTTTTCCTCACGCAGCAGCTGGGATGAAACAGCCATCCTAGAGCGGGGACGCCACCTAGCAGAACGTGCAGTCGCGATTTGGCCGACGCCAGCAGCGGCCGTAACAGCTTAATCTCTTAAAGCACCTATGACCAAGCTCTAATCGGTCAATCACAAAAGGCGGGGCTGAGCCCCGCCTTTTTCTTAACCTCATCCACGCATCCAGCGTCGGAATTCCATTTGGCGCCGCCGGAGCCCGGCAACTGAGCGCAGTTGATGCGCCTCCAGAGCCGCGCAACGTCTTTTTGCTTCGGTTAGAAGCTGACCTGCGAGAGATGTCTTCTTGTCAGTGTTGTACAAAGCCCAATTGAAGCGATCCCGGAGGCTGTTGGATTTTATGCCCTCGAGCTCAACCTCTTGCGGGAGGATGGATTCCTCGGAGATCCCTTTAAAGAAGAGCCGGTCTAAGCGGAAGCGGTTCTTGTCCTCGAGAAGAATACGGCAGTTTTCTGGCGTGACCGGAATGGAATACCCATAATACATCCCTTCGTCGTTCCATCCGTGCTCCTCACTATAGAAGCGATCCCACTGATCCGAGAACAATTCGGTACAGTGTTCCGTGACATCGCCACTCATCCGAACCTGTATCTCAGAACCGGGAATACGACGCGGGCAGCCGGGAACGAGGAAGCCCCTGATCATCTGGTAGCGGCGCTTGGCGCTGTTAAGCCACTTCGAATTTTTGTCTTCCGTGATTGGCCCAGAGACATAGGTGACAGGGTTCAAGGTGAAGGTAAGCTCGATTGCTCGCCTTGACGAGTCGAGATGGGCTTGGAGGTGGACATGATAGGCAAGATAGCATTGTGCAGAGGCGACAACACGATTGCCCGGGCGACTCGCCCTTTTCACCCGTCTCTCCGCCTCGACGCTCTCGTCGAAGATCAGATGCTCGCCTGACGCTTCGCCGACGATCCGGATCATCAGCGGGATACTCGGGGCATTCCAGACTTCGGTATCACCGTCGTCACCTTCAGACTCCATTTCTCCCGTCTCAGGATTGAAGATGAGGCCTTCGCTGTAGGCTTCGCGAAGGAAGCGCACGAGCTCGACGCCGCTGCGTGGGCTAGATAGCCAATCAGCAACTTTTTGAAGGTCCTCTGCCAACTCGATATTTTCATCAACAGCGAGTTCCGCCCGGAATTGCTCTAAAAACTCCGGTATCTCTGCTCCAATCTCATCAAGAAGATCCTGATAAGAGACTTCGTGGTGTGCCTCTCGTGCTGCTCTCACCAGATAGCGAACGCTTTCGACATGAGTTTTCAAGGTAAGATTTAGACGATTTCGCGCACGCATTGGCGCGACGCCACTCATCTCATCCTCCGTGAGGAAGAATTTATAAGTGGCTCCCGCCGCTCCTTCAGTCTTGGCACGGGCGAGGGCGACGGTCGGCTTTAGGCCATAACGCTTTGCCATGGAGGTAATTACCCGCATGACCGCAATCGCCTCTTCCTCTGTTAATTTCTTGCGTCCGTTCCACTTGCCGCGCTTTGGCTCCAGCAGACCGAGTGCCTTTTCAATGAGGACGCTTGGCCTGATCGCATTTAGGGCATCGGTCATAAGAATTTGGACAGCAGTGTTGGTGTTGCTTGGCATCTGAAAACCTCCTGAGTTGATGCGCCCAGGAGGCTAGCTTTGTTTAGATCATCATACCTTATTTTATGCAATGAGCCATTTTTGAAGTTTTTGCATAAAAAAGGATCTTTATTTTGCATAACGCCGGCGTTTGTCGATCGTTATGATTATTCCGTTGTCCGCCTCTGATGTGCCGCTAGGATCAGACCTCTGCTGATCGATGGGGATGGCGCGCGGATGATCTTCCCACACGCGCATGGGTCGATATGCTCAGGCTCAAATTGAAGAGCCGATGGCATATGGACGAACATCGAAGACCGCGCCCGCGTGGCACCTACAAGCCCAAGGGGTTCCCCCCTCGCCGATCGTACTCCGGCTACCGCAGACGCCGCTGGTGGCGACCATTTGGTCTGACTCCAAACCAGTTCGAACTGGTGATCGTGCTTATGCTCGTCCTCGTCGCCGCGGTGGCAAAGTTCAGGCCCAGCGTTTCGCTCACATTGGACGAACCTCTGGAGTTTGTGGGGCTTGGGGCCATCGTGCTGGCGCTGGTCTGGGGAATGTACGTCATCGGCAAACGCGTTTGGCGCTATGCCTTCAGACGCCGGGATCAAGCTTCATTCAAGATTGTCGCTGGGCCGTGGGGGTCGCAGCAAGGTCCGGCATCGGGCAGCATGACCGGCTTCCGCCGTCTGAGCCATTGGATCAAGCCGCAGCCTCAACAAGGGCGAATGCCACTTGCCTGGCTGATCGTGATCGGGTTGGCGGGCGGTGCAATCGCCGGGGGCGTGGTGTTCAAGTTTCTCCCCACCTTCGAGGTCCGTCCAAGCAGCGTTGCCTCTGCCGTCACCTTTCGTCTGTGCGGCTCGTCGGCTGCGGAGAACTGCGTGGTCGATGGCGATACCATTCATTGGGGTGGGGTGAAGATCAGGCTGGCCGACATCGATACCCCAGAGATCTTCAGCCCCAAGTGCTCCTCCGAATTGGCGCTTGGTCAGAGGGCGAAGAATCGGCTGCTAGACCTAATGAACTCCGGCCCGCTTGAGGTGGTCCATGCCGGCGGACGAGATGAGGACGTTTACGGGCGGAAACTCCGCCTCATCACTCGCAACGGACAATCATTAGGTGATACGCTGATTGTTGAGGGCTTGGCACGGCGCTGGGACGGTGCGCGGCGGAGTTGGTGCTAGAACTCTCCTTGGCTTACTGTCCTGCGCATGATCCCGGAAAGTGCCGGCGCAACGCCGTTCGGAATATATGCCCTTGCCCAGAGCTTCGACGAGGCGGCCGCCCTTGTGATGAGGTCGGCGCGGCCGCTCACCTGGGGGCCCGTAAGGCTGCTCTACTACCACGCCTGCGAGCTGTACCTAAAAGCCTATCTCCGCCTCCATGGTTGGGACGTCGACCAGCTACGGGGTCTGAACCACGACCTGTCTCGCATGCTCGATGAGTCGATCTCAGCCGGCCTGAAGGTTGCCCCCCAAACCGTGGATCAGATCCGCAAGGTGGCTGCGAAGAACGATTACGTGCGGGCGCGATACATCGTGACTGAGGACCGAAAATCGGAAATTTCACCGGAGAGCCTGGCCCGCCTGACCGCCGTCATCCGCGAGAGTGTGCAGCCAGCATGCGACCCGCACAACGCCTATAGCTACAATTCCCCGAAATGACGCTATGGAGTTTTAGGACAACGAACGCAAAAATGCCCTAGCCGGGGAGGTAAGGGCAGTCCCAGCCAAGGAGTCAGCGGAGGAGCAACCCCGCATCGGATCGGGCTGATACGCAACGCACCCGAATGCACGCACCCTGCAACGGCCAAGGTAGATAATCCGTGGAGACTGAATAATGTTCATCGGCGTTGGAAAGCGGCCACGCTTGCCTGAGATCGTGTGCGCGGGAGGCGGCTCGGCTGCGGCCCGGGCACTCCCCCTCTAATGAACTCCCGCTCAAGGCTTGCGCCCGGGTTGAAGGTGTGCTTTTTGCCGCACTAGGGATCTTTTCGTTACCTATTGCGTAATAAGGCAGGGGGAATTACCTAATGCGTAACGGCGACCAGAACAAACCATGAAGCTATCCTTTTCCTCGAAGAAGCTGGAAAAGGAGCTGACCAACGAGGCGGCCATGAAGCGCGCCTACGGGAACCGGGCGAGTCGGCTGAAGATGCGGCTCGACCTGCTGCGGGCCGCACCGACTCTGGCCGACGTTCCCATTGAGCCGCCGCCGAGGCGGCATCAATTGGGGGCTGAGTGGGCGGGGCACTATGCCGTCGACATCACCGGCAAGAACTGGCGGCTGATTTTCAAACCGGACCACGATCCTGTTCCCACCCTGGCGAGCGGGGGCGTCGATCTAAAGGCGATTACGGCCGTCGAGATCGTACTGGTCAAAGACTACCATTGAACGGAGGGTACCATGGCGACTCTAGCACAGACGAATGAGTGGTTGCCGAACTGGGCAACCCATCCTGGCGAGCACCTAGCCGAATACATCGAGATGCATGGCTGGAGCCAGGCCGACTTCGCGCGTTTAGCGGATCTCACGCCAAAACTCGTGAGCACGATTATCAAGGGAACCAATCCCGTCACGCATGACACGGCCATCAAGCTCGAGCGGGTACTGGGCCTCAAGGCGCAGGTATGGACCAATCTTCAAAACAACTGGGATTTATTTCAGGCGCGGCAAAAGGCACAGGTGACCGCGCCTGAAACAGCCGGATGGCTCAGGCGGTTTCCAATCAAGGAACTCAAGACCCGGGGTGTGCTCCCAAACGTCAAGGATGAGGGTGTTTTGGCAGACGCTCTCCTGCATTTCCTGCGCATTGGTTCGCCGTCAGCCTATCCGGCGAAGGTTTCAAGCCTTGCGGTCCATCATCGGCAGTCCAATCGCTCGGGGAGCCTGCCTGAGCACGTCTTTGCATGGCTCCTGCTCGGAGAGCATCAGGCGAGCTCTATGAGCCTGCCGCCCTTCGACGAAGAGATGTTTCTCCAGGCGGTTCAGGAAATCAGAGGCCTGACAGTTGAGGACGATCCCCAGGTCTTTGCGCCAAGAATGGTGGATCTCTGCCAGCAGGCGGGGGTTGCTCTCGTGTTCGAAAAGCCCATTAGCAAGACCTGTCTTTTCGGCTCGGCCCGTTGGCTCGATCCGGAACGCGCCATTATCCAGATGTCCCTGCGGATGAAAACCAACGACCATTTCTGGTGGACGTTCTTCCACGAGGCCGCGCACCTGGTGCTGCATCGTGGGCAAAACTTCGCGGATGACCAGAACGGGGAAGGTGACGGGGTTGAGATTCAAGCAGATCAGTGGGCCGAAGAGACATTAGTCGGACGCGAACGGTTCGACGGGTTTGTAAGGAGGGCTCCCCGATCAGAACTCGACGTCCGGACTTTTGCATCTGAGTGCCGGATACATCCTGGCATTGTCGTCGGGATGCTCCAGCACCGTGGCGTACTGCCCTGGAGCTATCTCAACAAGCTCAAGGCGCGGTACGAATGGACATCGGATCCCGAGCAAGCCGCAAAGGCAGAACAATCGGACGGTCAAGCTGCCTATGTCTAGGAAGTCTATTGGCGGGACAGTGCCCTAAAGGACTGCCTCTGAGCCTTCTTGGCAGCAATGTAACTGCTCAGCCCCTCAACTACTGCCTCCCGCGCAGTATGGATGTTATTGGGCCGGAGGCCTCACGCACGTCGGATAACTTCGGGACGATACGAAATCAGAGGAGGGTTTTGACTATGCGGCTCGTGCTTATGGTGTTGCTGGCTATGACATCGTCGGCGTTGTCTGCCGAGCGGGTTCCAACGTTCCCAAAACGGACGTCCTACGAAGAAGCCAGAGAGAGCCTCATTGCACTTGGATGGCAACCAGCCCCGACATCAGCTAACCCAAATCGTTGCTCTCCAGGCTTTGAAGAGCGCTGTAAAAGCTATCCAGAGGCTACCGCATGCTCCGGCACCGGACTTGCCCGCTGCACCTTCTTATGGCGCTCAAAGAGCGGGGAGACACTGATTGAGGTGGGAACCTTCGGAGAAGAAGATCCCCCTATGGTAGAGCGCGTTCGCTGCCGTGTTGGGTGCCGCCGCTAATTCCAGATTGTGGTCACGAGACAGTCACTGCACTAGAGGCGTACATCCCCAAAGTAGACGAGGCATGGATGGATCGCCTCGCCTGCTCCGTGGAAGAAGCTGATCCGATCCGCTCCATCGGATCAGCTAAAGCATGGTCGCTGCGACCTTCAACTGCGATCTTGCAGACCGCATCAAGCCTCTGGCCGGGCAAGTCTCATTCTGCCATGACTTGGGCGGCTCGGGCGCTTTCTTCCTTCGTAGGCGGGGAGCATCATGACCATGCATCTTCGAGATAAAAAGCGACTTTCATCGGCACCGCTAGATAGCGGCGTGTCTGTCTCTCGTCGGGCACATCAACTAGGATGCCGCGAAGCCCGTTTTTGTAAGAAAGAGAAAAGGCACCTTCTGGCATTTCCGGCCGAGTATGATAGCCCGCCATGTAGGAGTCATACGCAACATATCCCCCAAATGCGAGGATCACGACCAACCCTACCCGTTTCAACATGCTCTATCTCGGCCCCGTGCCAGATGCACTTTATAAGCAATAACGGGTATTAGATTGAAGGTCGGATGGGCGCATTAATGACAGCCGCCGCGCTCCTAGAGGCTCAGAGCAGTTCCCTGAAACATCTTTGTCACTCGTGACCGATTTCCATATAAGGCCTTCTCGGAAAGTCGCGGACCATCTTCCCACACACGTGCAAGGCTGTATGCTCCCCCCCTGCTAAAAGGGGGCTATAATGAAACTCGTTATTACTGTTGCGTTGGGGCTGATGCTTGCAGGATGCGTCTCGGCTGGCAATGAACAAAACATCCAGCTTCAAGCCGCGGTCCAAGAAGCTAAGACGGCATGCGATGCTGCTGCTAAGGCCAAGAAGATTACCTCATACGCTGCCCTGGGAAGGTGTCTTGCCAATGCCGAGGCTCCTCTTGCCTCGACTTGGGGAACCAATGCAGATCTGGTTTCGCTGTTTCATGCGCAACGCATCGCAATCATGGAGCGTATCGACAGGAAACAACTGACCGAAGCCCAAGGGATTGCCGAGATCCACCAGCTCTTGGCAAATATCAACAGCGAAGCCCAGAGGCGGAACAATGCGAGCCTTGCCGTGGCAGCACAACAAGAGGCGGCAATGGCTGCCATGAACGCAAACCTTGCTGCATCAAGACCCGTGACTTGCTACCGTTTCGGGAACATGACGAACTGCTACTGAGCAGGCCATACCGCCATACCGGCGCGGCTCGCGCTGGTATGGCGGACAGCTCTTCCCCCCATACTCTCGACCGGAAACGGGTCAATTTACGCTCCGTCCCCACCGCTCGGTCTGTATCGGCTCACGTCCAGAGCTGAGCGGACCTTATGCGAAATTGCGTCAAGGTTTTCCACGCGCGCGAGGCCTGCTAGACAGCCTTATGGCTATTCGCGACCGCTTCCCCACTTTCGATGACCTATTGCAGGCAAGGCCTGAGGATCTTGGCGCCGAGATTGTTTTGTATTTCCAAACAGTCCAAGAGCCTTACCTCCAAGAGGGATCGCTGCCGGGTGCACTCTTGCATATGTACGGCATGCAGCAGCCAATCCAACGGCCTGAACGTAGTCAATTGCGCCTCGTAGTCTCTGAAGCCCTGGCATGGGCGAGACGAATGCTGCTCATTGTCCGGGATATGGATCAGTCCTCACCCGAATTCTTCATGCTTTCGCGAGCAGGGCGCGCATTCAGTCGCGAAACCCTTAACGTTATGCGCCTTCGGGAGCTCCTACCTGACTTCCTGCTGCACCCAACCGTTCGCCAGCAGTGCTTGGGCATCTTCACAGCCGGGCACTACGAGGCCGCAGTGTTTGAGGCCTTCAAGCAGCTTGAGATAGCTATCAGGGATGCTGCCGGGCTAAGCCCTCACGAGCACGGGCGCCCTATGGTTGTGGCTGCCTTCAACGCGAAGGATCCTGGCGGGCCATTGAGGGATCCCACTGCCTCAGGGCAGGAGCAGGAAGCATTGCAGATGCTGATGGCTGGGGCCGTGGGGTATTTTAAAAATCCTCGCAGCCATCGCCAAACAGATCTAGCCGACCCTCAAGAGACGGCGGAAATGCTGATCATTGCGAGTCACCTGCTCCGCATTGTCGAAGCCCGTGCAGCCTCCCGGGAGCAATGTGACAACCCTTCATAGATCCCGATACCCTCGCCGGCGCTTGGCTGCGGCGAACGCCTCCAGCGCCTCGCCAGCCTCAATCTCGCTGGCGCACACCTCAACGAGCTCCTGCCCGTTCGTTCCGATCCGGCCCCAATGGCGCACCAGGCGCACGGTCCCGAACAGATCCCGCTCGATCATGAGGCTGTAGAAGCGCCGAATCCTCTGCTCCGGGTCGATCCGGTGCAGCACGAGATGGTGCTTAATCGGAGACCGGAGCTCATCACGCATCATCGCGGGTACTGCTCCGGCCGTGTCGAGAGATAGTGCCGGTACACCTCAATGACGCGCCGGCCGCGCCCCTGCTGTCTTCTACTCCGCTGGTGGGGCTGCCGTAGCGAGGGCCAGGCAGAGAAACGGTCATAGACCATTGCCATAGTCCGGACTGAAGGCCGCCCTTGATCAGATGCACGTTTCCTATGGTCTCGTCCCCATCGACCATGGGGAAGCGAGGAACGCGCACCTCGGGATCGAAGGCCATGAACTCAGTCGGGCCATAGCCGCCATCCGGATAATGTCGGCGGTTTTCATCCAGTAGATCGACATTCAGGAACCCGTTTCGGCCTGCTAAGCAGATTGTACACAGAGCCGTCTGGGAGACCTGATTGGATAATCCTTACTGGTCCACGAAAGGCCAAACCCACAACATCGACCTCGGTACGATCAAGCGGATGTGCTTTGAGCTAGTGGATATCTTCAGCGCCATTACATATTCGCTGCAGAATTCGGCGCAACCCAGGAGCGGGCTGAATCTCACCATGCGCCATTGTTTGCCCTATCTGAAATCTGCGTCGAAAAAGAACATACGCTTCCGTTTTACGTCCTCAGCATTGAAGACCCAACAGTATGTTTTAACGTTATTGCTATCTGTTCTCATGGTCATCCTAACAGAAGCCATGTACCAACAACTCCCATTTGTATCGACACTCCACGAGCAGGGAACGTAACCCACACCATCATCCTTCATTGAGCAGTATAGCTTTGTCGCGGTTTGGCCTGGCTCTCCGCTTCGACACAAGCGCTGGGTATGATATCCTTCAGGAAGTTCCATACTTACGCCCCTCTCGGGCGCGCGGAACTCGCCAGAACAAACAAGGCCGGCATCTTGCTCTTGCGCACAGCCACCCCTGCCCTCGAGGTAAGTTACAGTATTAGAAGGGTTTGCCGTGTAGCAGGCTGTTCGGCAGTGCCCGATATTCTCCTTACAACCCAAATCGATGTTACCGCCATGTTGAGAGTGACAAACACAACTGCCAAGTGCGTAGGCTTGCTCGACACTTGTTGTGAACGCCAGACTGAAGAAGCAAAGGATCATTGTGAAACGTACAGATCCCAGCAGGGACAGACATCCTGTTCTTGACTCCATCGTAGCCTCCTCGGCGCAAGAAGACGAAAATCCCACCTCATTTCTCAAACGCAAAGGTAGAAAGAGAGTTAGAGCAACGCGCCCCGCATCGGATCATGATTCGCGGGGAGAAGTAGTGCTCAAACAATGCGATAGCGGCACTGCACTGGCTCCGTCAGGACCGCCATTGCTCTAGCTCCTCGGTTCATCATCATTTACAGATGCACGATGCTGCCAATGTTGTGAATGTGTGGCTGATTCCTAGCATACATGCTTGGGCTCCTTCTGCGTCGCTGCTCGCAACAACGCCATGATGACAGGTCCGAGCGAGAACTGATTGGCACAGGCTCTCTGCGTCAGGTTACGGAGGTATGCCCCCGGACTTCGGATGGCCTCTGCCCTCTGGAGAATAGCGGCAAGTGTGATTGCGGCATTGTCATGTCCCATCACCTCGCAGGCCTCGGCCCACGCGCTGGGACTGATGCCGAGGATCGGCCGAACGACAGCGGCCGCTTCGGAGAGTGCCCGCCAGGTTGCAATTCCCTCCCCGCCTCTCGTGTACATGGCAATGTCTGGACATGCTTGGAGGACGAGACCCAAGGGGAACGCCCGCACAGGCTGCCTTGGAGCTTCAGGATCAGGTGCGAGGGCTCCTTCTTCTATTACTCGATAGCTGTTTTCAGAATCACTTGAGGAGTCTGAGTTTGAATTCTGATGGTGGCGCTCAGTATGAGACTCATTGGTGCTCATATCCTCCGTTTTCAGGTAATCCGTCAGGCACTTATCCACATCACGCCAGAGAGCCCGCAGATCCTTCGCTACTCCCTCAAGGAGAAGGACGTCAGCATTCCGTGCCGGCATCGAGCCGAGGGCCTTGAACTGATCCGAGAGAAAGCGCCAGGGTCCAGGAAGCCCCTCCTCGAGGCCCATGAGGATCGTCTGTGAGATGTCGCGCCTGAGGAGGCTGATTTCCTCGCGCAACAGGTACTGAGCCTTCGCCGCGGCACGAGCTTCCCCGGCAAGCTTCTCGAACTCGGCTGCACGAGCCACGAGCGGGCTCAGGTCGAAGCCGAAGGCCTGTTCAACCTGACCACCCTCCCCTTTGCGGGCATAGCGCTTCCCGTTCGGGCTATCCCTGCGGATCACGAGGCCTGCCTGAACCAAGGCTGCTAGGTTCCTGCGAAGGGTTGCCGGCGCCATTCCATTGGCTCGGAGCAGCAAGGCCCGATTGGAGGGAAAGACGATAAGCCCCTCCCCTAACGTCAGTGTTGTGTCCTGATGGAATGTCAGAAGGGCATTGAGAACGCTCAGCGCCCGGTCTGAAATCCCGATGGCTTCTTTCGCCTCTCGGAGGTTGTCGAGCACCTTCCATTTTTCGGCGATTGTTTCCGGTGGGCAATGCTCCGCCTTCACCCTTGCTGCCACCATGGCAAGCGAGAGCGGCCGCCCGAAGGGCGTTGATGAAATGTGCTCCATGTTCTTTGCCTTGTTCAGGGCAAAGGAAATCCGCTCGCCAAAATGACGCTAAGACTCTTGACTGAGTTGTGCGGAAGTGGGATTCTCTGAGTTGTCCAGACTACAGAGAGAGGCTTCCGTGACGTCGTTCCGGGGGCCTTTTTCTTTTGCCGCGCTACTCCTGCTCACGTTGCTGATTAGCGAGAGCATCGCCCTCGCCGGCTTCACCCTTCCCATTTGCGTCCTTGTAGGATGCAAACAAGGTTGGGATCTGCTCCACCAGGAACGATGCGAAAGCCGCGTCTAGTCCCTGATCGAACGAAATCTTCAAATCGCGCCCTGAGCTCGTCACCCGGGCAATTCTCTGGCCAGAAGCCGCGACAACTGTGTGAGCTTCGGCTTTACCGCTCTTCACTTCGTTGGGCGCCTGGGTCGCCGCTGATAGCACTTTGAGGAACCGCGCATCCGTGTCGCGGGCCAGGAAGTCAGGCTTGCCAATAATGGCCCTTATCGCTTTCGCTGCGCCACGGTGGGCCTTTAGGGCGTCTGCAAGGGCCTGCCAACGTGGGCGGCCAATCTTTGGCGCTCGACCAATGGCCTCAATGATGTCGGCGGGAATAGCTTTTGCCACAGAGATAAGCTTGGAGGCCTCAGCCCGGTCGACTGAGAGGGCATCCTGCACAACGGATCTCTCGTGCCCAGCGTCCTCAAGACGATTGGCGAAGACAGCTCGCTCGATAAAGCTCAGATCCTGACGGGCGGAGTTCTCGACGCCCTGAGCAACAACCAGGTCCTCATCGCTCAACGCTCGAATTACGGCCCGAACCGAGACGCCAAGTTCGCGGGCGGCGCGGATGCGTCGATGACCGTAGGCGCTTTGATAACGGCCCGCCGCAGTGGGATGAGCCCGGAGCAATACAGGGACTTCCTGCCCACGAGCCTTGATCGACTCCTTCAGAGCCTCAAAGCCGGCATCCTCATGTTCGCGGAAGCGGTCGGCAATAGGCGAGGGGTCAATGAGACTCGGATCAATCTCTTGGACGACAACGGCCGCGGCGAGCCTCTCACGGAGCTCCTCGTTTTCCCGCTCTACGCCCGAGAAGGAGTCCTTCATGGAGCGAACGGAGCCCGAGGATACACGGGGCAGGGGCGCCGGCTTGTTGTCAGCTGACAACGAGTCAGGCTGAGGGTTGGCAATCAGGGACCGTATGGCGTCCATTCGCTTGTTCATGCTCACCGGCCCCATATCCTTTTAATCAGGCTCGTTATCTCAGCATTGACTGCATCGACCGACTCAAGGGCTCGGTCATAAGCCGCACGGCCCACCGAACCACGGTCGAGTTCATACAGGCTCTGCTTGGTTAGGCCTGCGTTCGCAATGGCAGTTGATTTCCATGCCGTAGCTCGAAGCACGTCATCACCAAATAGTCCGCGGAGGAGGGCGACTATCTGCGCTTCAGGTACATCGTTCGGATCATGCCGGGTGACGACATAGCGAATGAAGTCGTGGTCGAGTTGACCGCCAGCTTCCTCAACGACCGAAATCAATTCGGACGTCATGAGCAGGAACTGGTTCATGGACGTGACATCCACCATCTGCGGATGAACGGTCACCAGCATTGCCGTAGCAGCATTCAAGGCGCCAAGCGTCAGGTATCCAAGTTGCGGAGGGCAATCGATGACAACCACGTCGTAATCGTCAGCCACCTGGTCGATCGCGGTAGCAACGCGGCGGAAGAACAAATCGTGGCCTCGCTCCCGCCTATCAATCATTGCACGCGGTGTATGATGCTCGAACTCCATGAGCTCAAGATTACCAGGCACTAGCCCCACGCCGTTGAAGTAGGTTTGGCGAACCACCGCCCGCATTGGGCGGCGATGCTCATCGTATCGAATTGCGCCGTAGAGGGTTTCGTTCTCCGCAATGTCGAACTCAGGCTGGTAGCCAAACATGGCCGACAAAGATGCTTGCGGATCCAGATCAATCGCGAGAACGCGAAAGCCTTGAAGTGCCAGATACTGTGTCAGATACAACGCGGTCGTGGTCTTTGCCGAGCCGCCTTTGAAGTTCGCTACAGCAACCACCTGCAGCTTATCGCCAGGCCGCCGCGTTGGCTTGAACTGAAGCGCTTCCTTCGGACGGGCGCCGGCAAGATAGTCCCGCAGTTCATTGACCTGTGAGAGAGTGTAGGATCGTCTGCCCCCAGTTGCCAGCGCAGGCTTCGGGCCAAGTCCATCAAGGGAGAGTTGGCGAAGATATCCGTCAGAGACGCCAACGATCCGCGCGACTTCACCCGAAGAGAACGACCTCAGAGCTTTGGACGCGGAAGGTGGGAAGAGAGATGTGCCAAGCGAACGAAGTTGGCCCGAAAGGACTTGGGCATGCCGCGCAATTCGCGCACTCGTTGCCTCACCTCTCTGCTCTGTCTTTAGGGCAGGTTCTGCCATTGTCTCTCTCAAAACGGTTTCCGCGCGTCAAACGCCTAGTTTCCGTCTTGAGATATGGCCACGATTCGAATGGCAGAGCAAGAGAATAAGGGTTACCAAGCTGTTAATGAATCGGGGCGCTCCTGTTGTCAGCTGACAACGAATGTTTGTTCGTAGCGTCCTGTCCGCTTACACGTCCGTGCAGTCCTAAAGGTTTCCATGGCCTTCAACCCATTTACTCCACTCGAGCTCTCTTTGCTTGAACGCACCCACCGCCATCAAGTTACCTCTAACCCACAGACGGAGATCCTGTTCTGTGTCACCGAAGATGGGCTCGCCATGATTGATCATGCGATCGGTGCGCCAGACCATGTGCATTTAACGACCGCCATGAAAGCTCATCTCTGCAACGGTAATCGCTGCCGCTTGATCCATAACCACCCAAAAGAGGGCTCGCTTAGTTCGGCTGATTGGCGCCTTTGCGTCAATGAACCAGGCATCTCAGAGATTGTGGCAATAAATTCGAACCGCTCAATATTTCGAGCTTCTGTCCTTGATCCAACGCGCCTCTCACCTCTCGTGGATCTCCCTAGTGGACCTCAGTGGGACCGCGCTACAGAGGCCATCGAGGTTGCTGTTTGCAACACCTTCAAGATTTCAGACCCTGACGCTTTTCACTTGGTCAATGTCATTACTTGGACGGCAAGTGACATAGCGAACCAGCGCCTGCTGGCACTAGGATTGATTAACTACGAGGCGACATATGGGGCCGCAGACAGTAAGCTGCTCAGAGAGCCCGAACTCACCGATCTCCTTAGTGATGGAGGCGCGGCCGCTCGGTTGCATCTTCCCTGACTTGCATCCGTATGAGAGCGTACAGTCAGAATGGGCACCAGAAGCAAGACCGAAGGATGCAGCATGAGAACAGAGGCTCGTACTGTCCTTTGAAATTCTGCTTACTCTGATGCAAATGCGGTCTTTTGCTGACGAGGTACGGAGATAGGCCACAGCCTTCTCCAATTTCTTCGCACCATAGGTTTGCCCCTCCTGTGTACCTCATTATAGGGTTTGTTGAACAAACTACGCATTTCCTAGGCGAACGATCATTTCCGACGGCGGCCGCTAGTCGCGACTCCTCTCGCGGCCGTCACAGGCTGCAGGGTAAGCTGATGCTTATCACCCACCGACCACCATGTGCCATCTCCCTTTCTGCTCTCTGATGGATAGTACATAAAATGGTGGAGCGTTCGACTGCTCAGGGCATCAGTGACGATGCATATTCTGTAGGAGCCGTCCGCGAAAATCCCACGCTGAAACTCGAGGATTTTCTCGTACTCATTTCGTGTAAAATCGGCAGCAATGTCAGAGCCGCCACGCCCCTTTACCTCCACACAGAGAACCTCAGCTTCATTCCGAGCAATCAGATCATAGCCCTTGTTGTCCTTCTGAAGGTCTTCGCACTCGTACCCGAGTTTTTCGAAGTGGGCCCAAACGCATTTGAACGCTGTTTTCTCGATTTTCGCTTTCAATTCTGGATCTGGCTGCGACCTGCCAGATTTGGGCTTCTTATGTGGCCGTGCCCCGAGAAGCTTCCCAGTCTCGATGAAGTGTCGGATCTTTTTCTCGATGCTACGGCCGCTTGCGCCATGAGAGGCTGGATAAAAAGCCCCAAAGCGGCCAGGACCCCCGGTATCCTTTCCCTTCCTTGGCGGAAGAGTGAGTTTCCGCTCCTCCAGTGGAAGGATTCTGCAGTTCTGGGCCTCGGCTTCGACGCGGTAAGAGCAAACAACCCCCTTGAAGGTACGCAACTTCCTCAGTGAACCTTTAGGTTCCTGGAAGTGTCGATAAACGGTAGCGTTTTTATACCAGCCAACAACGGTTCGACCAGGCTTGCGGGGATCGGGTGCAGTCCACACTACAAGCACGTCATGAGCGACGGGGTCGGACTTCGTTGCTCCAAGCGCTTCTATGCGCAGTTGTGGATCGACAGATCCCTGCCCCACCTTCCGTGGAGATATTTCGACGTGGCCATAATATTTGCCGCCAACGTCGCGGAAATTAAACATTTCTCCTGCCCAACCGTGCACTTGGGGGTAGCTGAAGCCCGCGGCATAGATTTTCTTCTCCCAGCCCTCGTATTTCTCCATCCAGATTCCATGGAGAATGAGCATGGGTTGATCCGCCAGTGGACGAGCATTGAGTGACAGAGGGGGCATTAGGGATCCAATCTTTTAGCTGGCGGATAAGCTTAGCTTTAGACTTCTTGTGCTTCCATCTTTGGTGCCCCTAGTTTGCCCGGCTTGTCGAGGTTGATCGCACAAGCCTTGCGCACTCCCACTACACTGCCCGGAGGACTTCCGGTGATCTGATGGGTGTTGCTGATTGCTTCATCGCCGGCCTCCATGTGGAAGCTGAGAAAGCGCCGCTGGGCCGAGGGTCATGAAGAAGGTATTGTCGTAATTGCCATCCGAATGCACGTCGGCGGTCTTCATCTAGTAGATGCTCATTGGATGGCGCTCCTAGCCCGGGTGAGGGCGCGCGAGACAGTCGTCTTCTGCCAGGCCTTGCCGCGAGCCGTCTTGTAGCCGCGGCGATTCAGTGCCAGAGCGATCTCGTCCAGTGTCCTGAGCCCGCTCGCCCGGATCTCGTCGATCACCGGGGCGATCTCGATGGCCCGGGTGTCGGCCCGCTCGGCCTGTGTCGCTCTGCCGAGGGTCTGAGCATGGGGGAGGTTGATCGGATTGCCGAGGCGCCGGCCGTTGCTCTTGAGCTGCTGCAGGGCCGTCTTGGTGCGCTCGGAGATCATCCGCAGCTCGTGCTCGGCCACCGCCGCCAGGATGTGCAGGGTGAGCCGGTTGGCCTCGGGAAAGTCGACCGCCACGAACTCGATCCCGCTTTCCATCAGGTTGGCGATGAAAGCGACGTTGCGGGCCAAGCGGTCGAGCTTGGCGATCACCAGCACGCTCCGGGTGCACTTGCAGTGATCGAGGGCTTTGAGGAGCTCGGGCCGGTCCTTCCTCTTGCCGCTCTCCGTCTCGGTGTAGCTGGTGACAAGCGTGCCCCGGCCGCTGATGAAGCGGCGCACCGTCTCCTCCTGCGCCTCGACGGTAATGGCCTGCTTGGCGGTGGAACGGCGGTAGTAGGCGACGTAGGTGGGCATTGATGGCCTGGATTGCGATCTGTATACGCCCGATTACCAATGTAACCCCGATTTGCCAAGCTTCTGGTTGGTTGGCCGGACGCGTTTTGTGGGCGGGGGAGGCGGCGGCGACGCTCGCCCATGCAACCGTAGCCCTTTGCGTTTTAGCTTCGCTATTTTCGCTCTTAGGTAAGTAGATCAATCACTTGACGGAGCGCGACGATGTACCTCTGAAAGTAAGCGGGGCAGATTGGGGGCGAAGAACTCCTCCGGAAACGCGGCTGTGATTCAACTATGGACGACGAGTCGCTCGCCGATACCACCGAGCCCCTGTTCCAGAAGGCCATGCGTCATCTGGTTGTGGATCTAGCCGGCAAGCTCGATAGAGGGGGCTAGAACAAGATCTGCGCCCTATTGGGCTTGGGTGTCGGATAAGAATCAAACCTTTGTAGAGCTTGACCTTTGGCGGGATCATCAGAAGCTTCGTAATGGCGTACCAGAATCGCCGCCATGGGGGAGAGTTGAGTGGGGCGACGGGCCACAGGTACCGACTGGGCGGCAAACAACAGAGTTGAGCTGATCACGGAAGCCGCCAAGCAGCGGGCCGAGCGCGCTCGCGCTCTGATACAATCCAGGCCACGGCAGTTGGGGCCGCAGACCTTGGAACGGCCAGGCATCTCCACCGCGACTACTGTCAGGTATGCATCGACCTCTTCGGCCGAGAGCTGGGCCCCCCTCGGAGCGGGCCGGCCGCTAGTGGACGCTCTACTCCAGTCGGTTTCAGACGGCAGCGATCGGGCTCTGCTAGCGTGGCCTGAACGGCCGGGGAATGGCTTCACACTTGCGGGGCTCGCGCTACGCGAGGCACGCTGCTCCGGTCGGCTGGCGTCTGCGACCCTGGCCGTGTGGCCATGGCGCCCAGCTTTGACACGGGCGGCGCGTTCGATCCTCGTCCACCCGGCGGACATCTCTGCGGCGGCCCGGACTGCTATAAACGAGCTGGAGAGGGGAGAAGCCTGGACTCGGGATGGTCTCGCCCACCGGTCGCTAGACCTCGTCGAACTTCGCCTGCGCGATCTAATTTCTCAGAATGCGCCCCCGCGAATCCGGCGTGGCCGCAGTCGGCTAGACGTGATCGTCAGGAGTCCCACACTGCTCGAAACGACGGCGGTATTCCCTGCGAGCGCGGGTACGTTCGAGGAAGATGCGACGCAGGTGCTGAGGCGTGTCCGCGACCATACATTCATGGGCAACCCAGGCGCGGAGCTATCCGGCGATGTCGCGACTCTCGGCAATCCGGCGTTCGCGCCATTCGCGCTCTTTGGAATCCCGGCGGAGGCCTCGGCCACCCGCTTGCGACGCCTCCTGTCGTTCGAGCGGTTTCGTGAACGAGGCCTTGATGCTATTGTTGTCGATCTCACCCATCAATCCCGTGGCGAACTGCCGGATACGTGGGAGCGCCTTCTTGCCTTGCTTCTGCAGTCACTCGACGCAGCGGGAGGGCGGCGTCCCCCAATCGTTGCACTCTGTGATGATCCATTCTCGTTGAGAACAGCTATCCGGTCGCTGCGGACCGAGAACGCACGACTGCGGCCTCGCCGCTCACCTCCGACTGAGACCGGTGCATATTTAGCCGAGCCAGGCCTCTTGGCTCCCGGGACTCGGCTATCGGAGACGCTGCCCGATGTCAGGTTCTCGGCCGATATCAAGGACGCCTCGCTAGTCGAGATGAGGGAGGAGCTGGTAAAACTAGGCCGCCGCCTTAGGCAGGAACGCGACGGCGACGGAGTGCGAGCTGTCTCGGACGCACTATCTTTCCTCCGCCGCTCGGCAAGTCTGCCGGTTGGACTTGACGAGGCGGTTCGCACTGCGGACGTACTCTTCGACACTGAGGACGATGTGGACGCTCGCGTCCGGGCTATGTTCCGTCCGCTAATGACCCTGTCACGGCTAGCCAAACTAGCTGAGCACTCCCCAGCTGCCGCGAACGTGAGGCGTTCCCTTGAGCTGATCAAAGCGCGCGCTAAGGCCTGGGCAGACGAAACTCCCGTCTCCGCTAAGCTCGCGGACCTGATGTTGGAACCCAGATGGAACTCGCCAGCCACACTCATCGCCGTTCCGGACCGGCGGGTGGCCGAGGTTCTCATGGGCTCAGACCGCAGCGTCGGCTGGCACTGCGCCATCACAGATCATCGGGATCTTGCCGAGGCACTGGACCGGAAGGCATTTGATCGGCTGATCGTCACCGGGCCGACACCGCTGGCCATACGCACGCTGCTGACAAGCGTGAAGACGCCTGGCGAGGTGTTCCTGCTGGGTGATTCCTCAGGCTCGGCGCTGATCTCGGGAGAACTAGCCCCATTGTGCAGGATGGCCGCGTTCGCCCCGGTGGCGAGGCGGGCTGCCGATCTGCACGCAGCCCTCCACCGCGGCGGCCTTGACGAGCGACATGATGCTGGCGAGAGCGAATTCAGGCTACTCCCGCAGCCGCGGAGTCGCGACATTGACCTAACGCAGGAGGGCGGTGCCTACCCGGGTGAGAAGGTGATCCTAGTAACCGCCAGTCACCGCATCGTGTATCGGCCGAGCAGCGACGTCCTCCTGTTCTCGCCTGGGGAGGCCCGACCATTCGAGCGGATCGCCGCGCGTGACGTACAGGTCGGGGATCATATACTCGTGCTCGACGAGGAAATCCGCGAGCGGATTAGGCGGGCCCTTGCCACTTCGCGATCCAGCCTCGACCAGCTTGCAAGCTACCATACGCATATCGCAAGGCTGCGCGCCGCCGTTCCAGGCGAGACGCTGACGGACAAGAGCCGCGAGGTGCTGCGACGCATGCGGCAGATCGATCCCTCCCTCCCGGATAGCGAAGTCGCAAACATTCAGCGATGGCTCAGTGCCGACCAAGCCCCAGCAGCGCATGATGGTGTGCGGCAGCCACGCACCGCCCGCGATTGGCCCCGTTTCAGCCTGTTTATGCACGTGAACGGTGTTGACCCAGTCCTGGCCCAGACATACTGGTCCTACGCTATCGTCCCAACCCGCTCATACCGCGCACGAGAGGGGCACCAGTTCAACCAACGGGTCGTCCAGTTCGTGCTGGATCCAGAAGGCGTGTCGGCCGGAGCGGGAAGCTGGCGGGCCCTGAAAGGGCTTTGGCTCTCCCTTGTCGAGGCCGTAGACGACGTCAAGGCCATTGAGCACGGGAATTAGGAGAAGAGGAAATGGCGGAACCGCTGGTGCTGCGCGGCATGGATCCGGACGAGCGACAGCTGCTGAAGGAAGCGATATGTGATGCTATCCTCGAGCGCACCCGCCGCACCGTCTCTGGCGATGGCGATGAAGGCGCCACAATCATCGGGGCGAAGCCGTCACGGACCCTGAGTAGCGGCTTCATCCTTCCAGGCATCAACGAAGACGGTGACGACGAAGCAAGCGACATTCGCATTAATGCACACGGCCTTGACCTACGGGTCCAGCCCGCGGCGGGTGCGATCCGTGTCTCCCCCAGGCTAGCCGTATACGTCAGAACGCTGCCTACGTCCGAGGAGCTGTTCGCTCGCACCGGTCGACTGCTTCCGCCTGCCGATCTATCGACCGAGGCCAACCGGCGCGCCAAACAGGAGATAGCCCGCCGCGCGCGGGCCCATGAAGCCACACTGACCACGAGCCGCCAACGTGCGGAGCTACGGGCGCGCATTGCCGCGGAAGTCTATGCCGCTATGGGCGTGATTGTGCCTGAGGGCGCGAGGCTGCCAGGCGGTGACGATAGAGACCTCGACCCGAGCGACCCGGTACCGCCACCGCCCGTGACGAACGGGCGTCTCAGGATCCCAAACGGGATCTCGCGACGCTATGAAACGCCGCCGAAGTGGCGACGTGTGACCGTCGCCGCGCCGACACTCGAACTGCCGCTCCCTTGTGATCTTGACTCATGGCATCCGCTGATTACGGCTCATACCACCGCCCTGAGGCAGACCATTACGGATGCTTGCCTCGCCTTCATCGGCTCCGAGGAAGGGCAGACCTGGGCCTGGCGCCGTCGCCGGCCCGAGTCGGAGGATTTCTGGACGCCGGAGGCATGGGACGCGTTCCTCGCGCGGGTGCGTCTCGACCGGCCAGAGCCAGGCGAACTCGTACCACAGATCGAGGCTCAGCTGCTCGCGCAAGCGCTCCCTGATCCCACGGCGCCAGGTTGCTACTCGGTTCGGCTCGCGCTCGAGAACAACCGCGAGTCCGACTCTGACATGGAATGCGGACTTTTCAACGTTGCGCTCGACGTCGAGCTTCCTGATGCGGCGCTCGCGCCCATGCGCCTGGAACGAGTGCGGCGGAGCTATCACCTGTCCGGCTTCATGAACATGCCCGCGATCGGCGTGAATGGGGGCGTCGAAGACCGGGGCTCTGCCGCCGGGCTGCGAACGCTACGAACGACGTGGGTACCCCGATACGTGCTGCCGCGCATGGAGGCGCGGCGGATTGGTGCGGTGCCAACCACATACGCCGAACTCGCCCGCAGCGATCTCCCGATCGGTAATCTTATGGAGCTGGTACGGGCGATGGAAACATGGCGGCGCGAGGTCGAGGACACAACGGACCTCGCACTCTCTCCCGACGAGGGCGACGCCGCCGATGAGCGGCGCCAGCGCGATCAATTCGAGGCCGACCTGCGCGCTTGGGAGTACGAAGCCGGCCGGGTTCGGCTCGGAATCGAGCTGCTGCAAGCATCGCAGGCTGCCTGGACCACAGACCCAAGCTCACGGGGCGCAATCCCGTACCGTGCATGGCTACTCCTCAACGGGACCTTCCACCGGGCAAACCCGCCCCGAGAGGGCGACCCGCCGCCGGGTTGGCGCCTGTTCCAGCTCGCCTTCGTGCTCGCACACCTCCCGACACTGGCCTCGCGAATGCCCGAACATGCGGCCTCTTTCCGCGCAGACTTCGACGAGGACGCTGCGAGCCTCCTTTATATGTCGACGGGCGGCGGAAAGACCGAGGCCTTCTTCGGCACAGTCGTGTACGCGCTCTTCTTGGACCGGCTCCGCGGCAAGGCGCGCGGCATCACCGCCATGATGCACTACCCACTGCGCCTCCTGACCGTACAGCAGGCGCAGCGACTCGCCCGCTTGCTTGCCCACGCCGAGATGATCCGACGGCAGGAGCGAGTTGATGGTGCGCCCTTCGAGATCGGGTTCTGGGTAGGAGGCGGCAACACACCGAACCGGACTGAGTCCCGGGATGGGGTTGTTCTAGACGAGCTTCGTTCAATCCCGGCCTGGAACGATCCAAGGGGTACAGATGAGGACGCGCTTCTTCAAAGCGAATTACCCGCTGACCGGGCCTACGCCGCCGCAAACGCTGCCTGGAACAAGCTCCCAAACTGCCCATTCTGCCGCTCAGAGCTATCGACGGGCCTTCGCCTCTTCCCGAGCGCCCACAACCGGCTCGGGATCCTGTGCCGGAACGCCGCCTGTGACTGGAACCAGGCGCACGCGGGAAGCCGTGCCCCCATTCCCCTACCTTTCCTGCTTGTTGACAGCGATATCTATCGTCACGCGCCGGCCGTGCTGCTCGGGACTGTCGATAAGCTCGCCCTAATCGGGCAGAATACGCATACCATTGACAAAATCGCGGGTATGTTCGGTCTGGCCCGCGCCGTCGAGAACAGCCCATTGGGTCTTCTGTCAGCAGCATCTGGAACCGAGCTCGATCGAATCAGCACAGGCGAGCTGAGGGCCGTCGCACCGGCCTTCCGAGACGGTATCGAAGTCTTTCATGACCCATTTCCAAGTGTGATTGTTCAGGACGAGATGCACTTGCTCGAGGAGAGCCTCGGCACCTTCGGTGGTATTTTCGAGACGGGGCTCTTCGCATGGCTGGAGCGCCTTGCATCCTTGTTGGGGGAACGCGTAGCCCGGGTTCCCGGCGCTCCGGACCGGCCTAGGCTCCCGCACGTGATCGGGGCGACGGCCACTGTGTCAGACGCCGCCAAGCATACGCGCGCACTCTACCAGCGCCGCGTCCACCAGTTCCCGCACCCAGGACCGGCGCTCCACGCCGGCTTCTACAGCACTATGGCCCGGTTCACGAATGGCAGCGCCGCCGAACTTGAACGGAGGGAAGCACCCCAGACGCCCCGCGGACGCGAAATCGCTGCCCCCTGGGGCCGCCTGCACGCGAGCATCATGACCAATGGGCGACTCCATACAGTCACTACCATTTCGGTGCTCGCCGCTCACGCGGCGACGATCACTCGGTGGCAGCGTGATCTCTCATCGCCGGACCCGGAACTGCGCACACGAGCGGCACGTGAAATCGAGGCTTGCGTGTCAGACGCTCCCTACGCGGAGGGGCGTCGAGCAGCAGTGCGCCGGGCAGCTCAGGGCCACCATGATCGGCTCGCCGCCGTGGTCGACCTGCACCGGATAGAACTGACCTACGTCACAAACAAGAAGGGTGGTGACCAGATCCTCGCTGCGCTGCGTGGCGAGGTCGAGGAGGTTCACGCAGCGATGGGCAATCGTTACTGTCTGTCTGATTTCGCCACAGAACTAATCTCTGGCGGGGTCGACATTGGCGGCATCCAGCGCGTCATCAGAGCGGCAGAGTCACCGTTCGACCCAATGTCAGACGACATCTCCGCCGCGCTGCGCGTCATCGTCGCCACTAGCGCAATCTCGCACGGTGTCGATGTCGAGGCGTTTAATGCAATGGCATTCGCGGGAATGCCGTCGGATATCGCCGAGTATATCCAGGCGTCGTCCCGCGTCGGCCGCACGCACGTTGGCTTCTCATTGCTCATACCCACGCCACAGACTCGCCGGGACCGTTTCGTGGTCGGAGTCCACGAGTCCTTCCATCGGCTGCTCGAGCGCATGATCGCACCCCCTGCAATCGAGCGGTGGGCTGACCGGGCGATCGCCCGCACGGTTCCTTCGCTCGTGCAGACCTGGCTGGCCGGCGTAGACTTCCAGCGTCGTTTAGTAGCCGCGCCAGATGGCGCCAAACGCGGAGTGCCACTGCCTGCAACCGTCGAGCAGATGAACCGGGTTTTGTCGAACAACAGCGCACTAGCGGACTGCGCGAGGTTCGTGCAGCAGGCCGTCGGGATTGACGGTGCCGAAGGTCGTCCGACAAACCCGAACTACTATTCGGACCTGATACTGCAGGAGCTACGTCGAATCGAAGCGACTGCGTCGTCAGACCAATTCACTGGACGATTGGGCGACTTCTGGAGCAATCCGCTCAGTGGCCTCCAACGCCCGATGATGAGCCTACGTGACGTAGACGCGGCTGGCATAATTCGCGCATCGCGGAGAACCGCGCAGAGCCACCCAATAGATGACGAGACGGTCGAAGCGGCTATGGCCTTCGTCCGCAACCGTGGTGGTCGCAGGACCGCCTCCAGCGAAATGGATGAGGAGGTCTGACATTGCCCCCCAAGATGCAACGCTCGCGTAGTCAGATCGCGACTGCGTACGCGCCACACAGCCTCTTCACGTTCGAGGGTGGGCGCGGCGCCTGCATGGCCTTGCCTACAGGAGCGAACCGCCCGGTCGACCTGCCGCAAGTGACACTGCGGACCATTGGCGAGCAGATACAGGAGTACTTTTCCTCCTGGGCCGAGCGTGCTGGCAGGGGAGCGAACCTGCCTCATACAATCCCGTCGCAGCTCACCGTCGATCGTCGGGTACTCAGCGACGGCGCGGTCCGCGTCCGCACCGGTGAGTTCACGTTCCAAGTGCCAGACTTCGCTGCATACTTGCCCTTTCCTCTCTCCTTCGTCTGCGGGCGCTGTGGCCTGCATCGCGAGAGCTCGGGCGTGGACCGTTTTGAGAATGATGCTCAGCGCTTTCGGCATGCCTGCCCCAATGGAGCCCGGAATTGTGCGGACGATTGGGAGCAGATCGATGTCGTGCTCACCCATTGGTCGGGAGAGGTCGAAGCGGTGTCGCCTGCTTACCGTCACTGGGCTTCCGACCGGCAGGAGATTACGGTCCTGCGCAACTGCAGCTCCTGCAGTTCTGACCGTTTTTTTCTGCGGCGCCCGCCGGGTCCGCTGGCGGGCTGGCATTTCGAATGCGTTCAGTGCCGCCTAGTTCGACCGCTCCTTCAGCGTGACAGGCCAACGCTACAGGCGCTTGGCCCATTGACGGACCAAGGCCTCGCCACCTTTGCCGAGATCAATATGGAGCCTGTCTCCTACCGTGCCTCGGCCGCCTATTACGTGCATGGCGATCGCCTTCTGGTTTTCCAGGAGGACAGGCATCTATCGTTGCTGTCGGACACCCGCGTGCCACAGCTCGAGACCCTCATTTCGAACAGGTACGGATATCCAGCCGCAGATCTCAGCGATGCCGATAAGGAGAGGCTGCTCCGGGCTGCTGGCCGCGGGGCTGATTGGGAAAATCACGTGCAGCTCCTGGGTATCCTACGCATACTCGAGGAGCAGAACGTACCTGAGGCCGCACTGCAGGCGCAACGGACCACGATCGCCTCGCGGGAGGCGGAGTGGAACGCGACCGTTTTTAGCGCTCACAGTCAGGCCGCACCGGGGATCACGGCTGCGTGCCGGGGTAGGGTCGACTACATCCGCCGTTTCGACCCGCTAAGGATGTCCGTCGAGCACATGACACTTGAAGAGGAAAAGCTCCGTGGCGGCCAGCTCGCCGATGGTAAGGAGGTTTCAGTTGACCTGACAATACTTGACCCGTTCCTGAGACCAGACGGACTAACCGAATCCGAACTCCAGGCGCAGGCTGCCGCATCGCGCCGCCGGCTCGACCTGCTCGGTATCGAGGAGATGCGCCTGATCCGAGACGTACGCATTTGCGAGTACAGCTTCGCTTACACGCGAACGTCATCGTCGCCGACAGTTCGCAGGGACAAGTCGGGTGACGCCGACCTGCCGGTCCGGCTCAGGTTGTTCGACAAGGTAGAGGTGTCTGATACCGCCCGACATCCTGTCCTCTGCCTCGTCCAGTCGAATGAAGGGTTCTATGTACGCTTGGACGAGCAGACTGTCCGCGCTTGGCTGGAGGTCAACTCGATCCCGCTACCCCATGCGCCAGAAGGTGTCCGGCTCGGCGGACCACTGATTGAGGAGTACGAAACGCTTGAACGCGACCCGACCACCCGCTTTTCGCGTTTCCTGGACGAATACCGACGAGAGCGGGCAATTCCAAGGCGGGCATATCCATTCGTTTACACGCTCCTGCACACCATGGCGCACCACCTGATCGCCACCAGCTCTGCAATGTCGGGTCTCGATCTCGGTTCATTCGGCGAGCAACTATTCGTCCCGGACTTGGCCTTCCTTGTGTACCGCCGAGGCATGACAATGGATCTAGGCAATCTCTCCTCCATGTGGCGGGACCGTGGGGACGCAGATGTTGGCAACCAAGTACTCGATCACATGCTGAACCCGGTCAGCCTGCGCTGCGGCTCGGAGAGCGTGTGCAACCACCAGGGGGGCGCCTGTCCAGACTGTATTCTCATCCCCGAGAATGCCTGCCTTACGCGTAACGAATTGCTCTCGAGGTCCACGCTGATTGGACGCGGCAGCCCTCGCTGGGATGCTGTCGGAGGCGAGTTGACCGGGTACCTCGAGGTCGCTGCGGCTCGTGCGGGGCACGGGCAGGCATGACAACTGGGGTCGGAACAGCGCTTGCGGCTTCGCTTATAGAGAGGTTGGGACAGGACTGCGCCGCTGCTGCGGCCGTGGCTACCCTAATAGAAAGCGGTTCGACAAGGATCGCCGCGAACCTCCCAGTCGGAGGACATAGTGTGCCCGCCGTTGCGCGGGTCACGCGCGACTTCGTTGCCAGAGGCTGGCTTGTATCTGAGGGAGAAGGATGGCGGCGCTCGGCACAGCCGCTTCCGGCCGGGCTGTCGGACTTCCTCAACGGTGCTGCGGCGATGCGCCGGGCCATGCTCCCGGTCACCGACACTGCAGCGGTCGTGACACTCCCTGCCGCCCCGAGCGCAATCGCGCAGGCGCTACCGGCGCAGGGACCGATCCACGCTGCCGTCAGGAGCACGGAAGAGACAATCAGTCAGATCGCCCGGCTTGCCATCCGATCGCTCACAATCATGACTCCGTTCGTCAATCGGGAGGGCGCCGAGCTAGTGGTCCGACTCTTTCGCGACACGAGGGCAGCCGAGCGCCGCCTCATAACGCGGCGGAGCGGCCCAACCCGCCGCGCATTGGACGCGATAATGCCAGAGCTAATAGCAAACGAAGTCACGGTCCTGAACTACCTGCTCCCGGCGGGTGGTGGGTACGAAACGTTCCATGCGAAGGTTGTTATTGCCGACGGCGACACAGCGTATGTTGGCAGCGCTAACATGACCGTGTATGCCCGGCACTCAATGGAGCTCGGGATCATTGTCGAAGGTCGTACCGCCAGAGCGGTGGCGTCAATAGTGAGGGCGGTGGAGAAGATCGCGCGCCCGATCGGGAAAGCGGCGTGCTAGTTCCGCCCGAGACAATTGTTCGGACGTCGGCCGCCGAACAGCGTGTTGCACGGATCGTCGCGTACTACCGCCGAAGGCGCGGAGCGGACCCGCTCGCAACGTGCCTGGGTCTGGCCGAAGGCAACATGCCGGATAAGCTGGCCAAAGACTTTCGCGAGCTCGAGCCGGCCTGGGCAGACCATGCGATCGCGAGCGTCTATGCCACGCTCATGTCCGAAAACCGCAGGAAGGCGCTGGGGGCTTTCTTCACGCCGCCTATGCTGGTCCAGCACCTCCTCGCCCGCACCAAGTATTTCGGTGTAGATCTTGCCACACAGCGGGTGCGCGATCCCGCCGCCGGTGGCGCAGCCTTCCTTGTACCTGTGGCCAGGGAGATGGTGAGGATTTGGCGACAGGAAGGTGCATCCGACACCCAGGTAATCAAGCTGCTGAAACAACGCCTTATCGGAAGGGAGCTAGATCCGGGGCTCGCCCGCCTCGCCAACGAGCTGCTTCGCCGCTGCCTTATCGAGGAGCACGGATTAGCCCGCCGACTTGTGCAGAATTTAGCCCTAATCGCGGAAGGGGACTCGCTCGCCGCAGGCGCTGACGACCTGTCTGGCACCGACCACGAGATTGGCAATCCCCCGTTCTTGCGGCTCCCCGCACGGTACGCCCCACCTGAGGCAGCTCGATTCGCCGACATTAGTGCCGGACGCCTCAATCTTTATGCGATCTTCGTCCGGCGCGGTCTCGCAGCATTGCCGCCCGGCGGGCTGCTGGCCTACGTGCTCCCGGCATCATTCCTCGGAGGACCAGAGTTCGCCAGATTCCGGCTACGGGTCAGGCAAATGGCTGAGGTCCTCGCCGTGGATATTATCGAACCTAGGAAATCTGTCTTTCTCAACGTTGTCCAGGACACGTGCGTTCTCGTGCTTCGGAAGCGTGTGCACGAGGTAGAGGCGCCCGGGGCGAGCGAGGCCGCCACCCAGATGGTCAGAGGCGACGGCACGGCCCTAACTATGGGCACTACGAGGCTGCCGGCCGGCGACGCCCCTTGGGTGTTGCCGGGCACTGAGGCCATTCTGCCGTGTACGCTGGCCGACTGGGGATACGTCGCACGAGTTGGCTACCTCGTCGCGAACCGCCAGGCCGATCGGCTCCATACCAGGTACGCTAAGGGCCGAGTGCCACTGGTGTGGGCCAAGGCGATCACGCAGGACGGCGCCTTCGACTTTGAGAAAGGTGCACGTTCGAAAGGTCTCGGTTGGGTCGAGGTTCCCGCGGCTGCACCCTACGTCATTAGGACCGGCTGCGTGGCTGTCCAGCGAACCTCCGCCCGTGGCCAGCGGCGGCGCATCGCCGCCGCCGAGGTGCCCGCCAGCTTCGTTCATAAGAACGGGGGTGTAGTTGCCGAGAACCACGTCATTTTGCTTCTCCCTACGAGCGACAAAGCGGCCAGTCCTGCTGCGTTAGTTGAGGCACTTAACAGGACTGAGGTCGGCGCGCAGCTAGATCGCATGTGCGGCTCCGCATCGATACCTGCTCGCCTGCTCGAGCGTCTGCCATTGCCGGCACCGCCCCAAGCTCTTCCAACAAGTGACACACACACACATTTGCCAGAGCGATCGTCTATCCGAGGCTATCCCTGGAAGGTTGCGCGAAAGCTTGCGACAAAGGAAACCTAACGGCTTAACGCGCGATATTTTAGACATTGGCTGCGAGTGACCCCAGCTGGGCATTCCAAGGCGCAAGAAGGCACGTCTTCTCGCCTCCGGGAGCAACGGCATATTCTGTATGGCTAACTGCTCGCAGGATCGCCCTCCAACCAGAGCAGACAAATTCGAGGCGATTTTTATACCATAAACTCGGCCGTTTGGACGGCGGGCGGTCACGTTCTAACAGCGCAACTCCATTGGGATAGTATTCGACTACCCATCAGCTCAAGACACCTCTTGGGTTCCGATACCGTTTTGTTATCGGAACTCACAATCCCTGCCAAGCTGCAAAATATGCAAACATGCAAAATATTTGCTTTATGGCTCTTGCTAACGGCAAGAACACGGCTATAACGCTACTATGCAAATATGAAGCATGGATATCACATGGACCGCATCAACAAAGACAAGATGTTCACCAAGGCTGAAATGCTAGACGAACTGCGCACCATCTTCCTGTTCGAGGCTGACCACATCATCCTCGGTGCGGGATCAAAGATGGCCGAGCAGTTCATCGGCTTCCCGACCGAGAGCGGTGAGTACTGTCACATGAGCTCCACACTGGTGGATCTCCGCCGCTTCGACATCAGCGACTCCTTCGATCGTGGCTACGATTTTGCGTTTCGGCCCAGCCTGACCAACACCATCGAGGAGCACGAAGTCCAAAACCTAATTGCTTTCATGGAAGGCACTCCCCGCATTGGTGGCGTGAGCTCCGCCGGCGAGGTTCACGATTTCATGGAACCGGACGGGATGTGTCAGACCGTTGCCGACGCCGTGCACGCCCGCTGGAAATTGGAGTGGGACTCAGTCGGACGTGGGTCTCATACCTTCACCACACGCGAACTGGCCCTGCTGGCCAACATGACTGAGGGTGCCGTGCGCAACGCGATGGCCGACAAGGGCGAGAATGGCTTGAGGGCAATCCCCGGGTCGAAACCTGTTCGGGTCGAATATGACGAGGCTAGGCGCTGGTTGGCTGGACGTCGCGGCTTCGTCCCAACGCCGCAGCAGCCGCAGCTCGATACGGTGCTTCACGAGGATCTCGCGAGCGTGAAAACCGTCGAGGAGTTCACACTCTTCATGCGGAAGTACATCAATCTCTATGCCGACCTGGTACTCGGACATGTCGTCGACAGTGTACTGCCAGATCCGGATTATGAGGCTTGGGTCGACCGTGGCACCTTCGCCTTTGATGTGGACAAGGCTCGACGCATTGCCGAAGGTGTTGGCTTGGATGTACCAACCTTCGTCGGCAAGGCGCTTGAGGTTAGTCTGCGGCGTGATGCTTCCGCCGAGGGAGGTCGGTCATGATCGCGACAGCCCTGACCCTCCATGCCCAGGAGCGCCTGCAGCAGCGGGCCATTCCGCCCCTGGTCATTACGCTGCTGGAGCAATGCGGCTCGGTTATCCGCTGCTGCGGCGCCGACCGGCTGATTTTTGACAAGGCCGCCCTCAAGCGCCTGAAGCGGCACCTCGGAGGCGAGCGCAACCTGCGCGTGATCGAGCGCTGGCTCGACGTCTATGCCGTGCTCGGGGACAACGGCCGCATCGTCACTGTCGCCCATCAATCGCGCCGCTTCTGGCGCGACTGACCTCTTTTCTTCACCTCACCAACCCCAAACCACGAGACGTTTCGCCATGGACAAGAAGCCATCGACCATGCACGCCCTGTTTCAGCGCATTCATGACTACGAAAAGGAGCTCTGGTCTCGGTACGGCTTCAAGGACCAAGGCCCATATGCCGAGTTGTTGGTTGCAAAAGCGCTCGGAGCGCGCGTTCTCACCAACGGTGTGAACCAGGGCTTTGATCTCGAGCACCCCCGCTACGGCCGGATCGAGGTGCGGTCACGGCGCTACCCGCTTGACGGCAGGCGCGAGGACCGCACCCAGGTGCCCTCGAGCAAGCACGGCCTGTTCGACCACTTCGTCCACATCGTGCTCGACCAGGATTTTTCGGTCGCCGGCGCCTACCTCGCGCCCCACGACGCCATGGAGGCACTGGTGAAACGAAGCAAGCAGCGCTACGTCCGGTTCGCTGATGGTGCCGCCCTGCCACAGGCTGTGAACATCACGGCTGAAGTGCGCGCTGCCCAGGCAGGCCTCTGAGAAGTCATTTCTGCCAGTTTGCTAGTCCACCAGGATTCCACCGCAAACTGGCAGAGCGATTGGCCCCGGAAAGATCATGCGCGATGAGTCCGTATCCGAGCCTTTAGCTCTTCAAGGTTTGATGGATCTGGAAGACGGTGGATCATGCGGTGGCAGTTCGCACATAGCACAGCAAAATCGGTCGCGCTGTCATAGGTCGCGACCTCACCATCCTGCAGGCTTGAAATCGGGCGCAGATGATGGACTTCAATAAAGTCTTCCCCAAGAGCGCCGTACATCTCCTTAAAATCCAGCTGGCAGGCCTTACAGCGAAAGCCCTGCAGTTTCTTTACCTCACGCGAGGCGCTCGGGTTTCGCTCAATCCTCTTATGCATGCGGTACTTGCGGGTCTCGATAAGGCTCACCGCTGTAGCCTTAGCTGGATCGTCGGCAGAGAATTGGGTGAGTGCCCCCCATTGCTGGGGCGTTACCTTGAAAACCGTTCCTCCACGTGCCCGAGCTGCTGAGAGGTTAGCGATGAGATCATCATGAGGACCTCCAATCCATAAGGGGGAGACTAGCTGGATGTAGCGAATGGCAACCCGCTCAACTGCCTTTTCTTTTTCCGGATCCTGCAGTTTGGCCCAAAAGGGATTCTCTTCGTCGGAGCGATAGGTTGGCCCGTCGATAACCTCGCCGAGAGCCACAACACCACGTTGCCGCTTTCGGTCGCTGGCTTGCCAAATGACAACCCAATCCCCGGGACGGATTGGTTTGCCCGCTGTGATCCACCAATCAATCTCCACGTTGGCGGCAGCATCGCGGATACGATACCGCGAGGGATCGGCAACCAGCGCCCAATACCGAGTGGGACGGATGACCATCAGAATAACATCCATGCCTTGGGGCAAGAGGGGGTAGGTTGGATCGTCAGCCCTTACATGAATTTCATTCCCTGACGTGTATTTGCCCAAGCCTGAGGTCAATTTTGTGCCATTATGGACCAAGATTTCGAGGTCCTGGCCCTGCTTAAGACCCCACAGGTCCGCAGTCGGTTTGTGGAAGCTGATACGGCCTTGCTTGGATGCCCATACGGTTGCGCCAATAGTGACTGAATTGGCCGTTGTGTCCTTCAGTATTGCCCCTCCCATAATCTCCCTGCCTTTTATGTTTGCTTCCGGAGCTTGATGCTCCTTTCCAACTGCTTTGGCATCATGCTGGGATCTGGAGCTTCTGCCAGACCTCAACAACTTTTGTGTTCGTGATGTCCTGAGGCGTGCTCCGGGTCAGTCCGGGCGGGAGCTGTTGGCGCAACTCCTCCAGGGTAGCGGCCCGTAGATCGACATCAATCCGCGGTGGGGCGCCACCGCCGTTTAGCATCCGGCGCAGCCGGAAACCCTGCTCTGGCGTGCTCAGATCATGCTCGATGAACCAGGTTGCTGCCGGCGCGATCTCAGGCGGATTGTCGGGTTCGGCGCCCGTAAAGGTCTCAATCTCAGCATCCTTCAGCGCGTTGTCCCAGCCAGTGCCATACCATTCACCATGTAGGTGATATTCGACCAGGAGGCGGCCCTCGTATCCGCCGGCGAACTCCCAGTAGTCCCAAAAGAACTCGCCGTCGTACCAATAGCCCTTGCCCCGAATGCGAAGGGGCTTGCCCACCTTCACTCTGGCCCAATTCCTGGCCGTCAGCTTAATCGAGTGGATCTCATCGCCCCACTCGACTGAAATTCTCGCACGTTCCCTCATCCTGCAGTCTCACCCCTTGCGGGCCATCTTATCCACTGACGGCTTTGTCCGCATCTTGCCTCGCACTTGTTTCTCAAACCATGCGGCAAGACGCTTCGGCCAGCGTGCACGAAGTTCCTCCGGCGTCAGGTCGAAGGCACTCAGCCCCTGCTTCTTCAGCGCGAGTTCCTCTTCGACCCATCGGTTCACCCAACGCTCCGGAAGCCTCGGGTTGTTCACGTCAATCGGCCCATCGTATGTGGCCTTAAGCAGATTGTTGACACGAACCTGCCGTGGCTCACGACGAGGCTTGCCGGGATTTTTTCTCGGGGCCCGTTCCGGAGTGAGCATGCGGAACTGCACGCACTCGCCAACAAACCGCGCATAAGCTGTCGGGTTGATCTCCCGGAGCCTTGCCACTGCCTGTGGCCCATGCTGCGCGAAATCGGCCGCCATGACCTCAAGAAGCTGCTGGGCCAGCCGCTCCCGTGTTGTTGGCTCCCCGCCCGCCAGAACAGGCTTATCGGGACTGGCGTGGGATCGGAGGAGTCGCTTGAAGGCGACGAGGTCACTCACCAGGCGGGCATAGGCAACTGGATCACGATCCCGCAGGATCGTGATGACCTGCGGACCATGAGCGGCCAGATCGTCGGCTACAATCTCGATCACCGTTTGCCCAGCCCGGTTGCGTGCGTTCAGCAAGCGACTAGACGGAACCGCTGCGGCGGCTTTTGACGGCTTCTGGTCATCAGGTGATCGCTTGGACCGGCCGAAGCCGAAATCGGCGTCAGGGAAGCCGGAAAACGAACTGCCGAAGCTCTCGAGACAGTTATCCTTCATCTCACGTTACACTTCGCATGCTTGTACTGTGGAAACGATGGGACGGCCTCTCTGATCCTTCGCCCTATCAGGCAGAAGCCAACCATCCACCGGAAAAGCCCTGTGCGACAGCCGGGTGTCGATCAGGTGATCCAGGCGTGGCGGCAGTCCTCCACCAAGGTCCCAGTAGACCCAGCTCTGGTGCCTGCGGACGGTGAGACCGCGCTCTTCAACGATGACAGGCCATGCATGCATGGCCTCGGTGGAGAGCATCCAGAACGCGTGCTTGGTGAGACGCCCATACAAACGGCCAGTCCCGTCGCGGTAAAGCTTGGGCCCGAGGAGAGATCCGCCGACGTAAGCCTCGGCCGCCCGGCGCACGAGCGGGATGGTTAAGGCCCTTGAGCGGAAGGTTGTGCCCTCAAACCGGCAGGGGCCGAGCGTGATGTT
>KI912055.1:36797-39779 GCA_000517005.1 Microvirga lupini | reverse complement strand
CTCTAATCTCTCGGGATCCCAACATCTCTGTGAGGCGACAAGGAGGGCAGGACATCTGTGACCATGTCCTTCAGGCCTGTCGACCGTCAAATCGATGGACCATCCAGAACTTGAGGAGGCCGGCCTCTGCCGCAGCTAAGATCTGAGCCCCGGAATCAGGACGGAGAGCAGCCCATGTGCAATCTCTACAGCGTCTTCACGACCCAGGCGGCCATGCGCCGGGCGTTCAATGTCGAACGCGACAGCGCCGGTAACGTGCCCCATCTGCCAGGGATCTTCCCTGACCAGATGGCGCCCGTGGTCAGGATGCATGAAGACGAGCGCGAACTGATCCAGATGCGCTGGGGCTTCCCGCCGCCACCGAAGGTCGGTACTCAGCCGGTCACGAACGTCCGCAACGTGTCGTCTCCGTTCTGGAGCGCCTAGCTCAAGCCGCAGTACCGGTGCTTGGTGCCGCTGACCAGCTTCGGCGAGTTTATATAGACAGTCCGACATGCTCATTCATCATGCATTGAGCGTGCCGAGTCGGAGGTGTCCGACATGCGCGTGGCCAAGTCCAGAACCGGGGATGGCCGCCTGAACATCGCTCTCGTTGACGATGATGAGAGCGAAGTCCCACTCGTTGCGAATTTTCTCCGCACCTTAACTGCCCGCGGCTGCTCTCCCAACACTCTGATCGCGTACGCCCACGACCTCAAGCACTTCTATTCGTTTTTGCACGCGCAAGACCTGTCGCCTGATCAGTTTACCGTCCGGCGCTCCCCTGAGTTCCTTATCTATCTGGAGCAAGAGCGCTACCAAGGCCGTGTTCGTGATAAGGGCGGTACGGCCGAGGCTGCTCTCTCCACGGCCACGCGCAACCGCATTCTTGCAGCCGTTTCCACTTTTTACGAGTATCTGATCCTCACCGGCGCCACGGACAACCTTCAGAACCCCTTTGATCCGGGTGGCGACAAACGGCAGCCGAGCCCGCCGCAGCGACCCATCCGCCGGTCTGCCAGATTACCAAGGGTTCATCGCCTGCCGAGACCCCTCTCGGAGGAACAAGTCTCCGCCATTCTCAGCGTGACACACAGCCTGCGGGACCGGGCGATCTTCCTCCTGATGCTCCAAGGTGGCCTCCGGCCGGGCGAGGTTCTGAACCTGCATTTGGCCGATATCCAATATGGCCGCCGGCGTATTCTGATCCGCTACCGTGAGGACCACCCCCGTGGCGTCAGAACCAAGACACGAGCCGAGCGCGCTGTCGATTTGCTTGAGCCAGAGACATTGGCGACGCTCAGCGCCTATGTTGCCGGCGAACGACCACGCAATGCTGCCAGCCAATACGTGTTCCTCGTGGGTGGGACAAGCCAACAGGCACTCCAGCCTCTCAGCTATGCTGGACTGGTCAAGAGCTTCAAGCGCCGGTGTCAAAGGGTTGGTCTCATGGATCGGTGGATCACACCCCATTCTCTGAGGCACACTCATGCCACGCGTTTGTGGCAAGGCGGCATGCGCGAACTATCCCTCCAGAAAAGACTTGGTCACGCCTCCTTCGAGGCAACCCAATGCTACACCCGGGTCACCGACCATGATCTCGTTGCCGACTATCAGAAAGCCCTCTCGAGGCTGAGCAAGGAGCCCTAAACATGGTCGCTCTGGCTGCATCTCCTCTGATCATCGGGGGGTGCCACTCGACTGAAAGCGAGTACGTCGCTTTCCTGCGTGGCTATATCACGAGCCGAACTCATGCTGACAACCTGCGGAAAATCCGGGCGCGGTTCGTGCGGCTCTATCCGAACCTGGATGCTTGGTTTGCGGCTCCTCTTATCGAACGAGTCGGCAACCGAGAACGGACGTCCGGGGATGCACGCAAAGTTGCTCTGGCGCGTCCTTACCTGTACTTCCTGGCGTCCTCTGGCTTCGCTCGCCTCGACTGGCCATGGATCTTTGCCATCAACCGCCATGTCGTCACGGATGTTCAGTTGCCGCCTAAGGTGAAGGACACCATCAAGGACCTGGATAATACTGCCCGGAGCCTTGGATGTGCCGAGTGCCGCGTCGAACTTCTCCGTCGAGCCCTCAAATACTTCTGCTTAAATCGTGGCGAAGCAGCCTGTCATCTGAGCGAAGCCGATCTCGAAGATTTTGAGACACACCTTGTAGCTTTCGGAGAACACCCTGAACGAGGGTACTTCTTTGACGATGACCGCTGGCGTGCTGCCTCTCTGGAACTCAAGCGCTCTCTCTTCCTGCTCCGGAAGGTCCTTTATCATCGAGGCGCGATCACCGAGCCACCGAAGAAGTGGTCGCCAGGACGGAACTGGTATCACCCACCACCGCAAATGGAAGCTCTGATCGGCCGGTACCTGGCGGCACGGCAGGCGCAGGGAACGAAGCCGGCCACCCTATGTGGGTTCCGCTCGTTCCTTCGCCACTTTGCCAACTGGATCCGCGTCCACTTTCCGGGGGTCACCTCGTTCGCAGACGTAAGCCGGGATCACATCGAAACCTATGCCTCATCCCTGGACACTCTGTTGGATGAAACACCCAGTTCGCTGTCGACCCGGCGAAGTCGATTAGGGGCTCTATCCGTATTCTTCCACGATATCACGGCGTGGGAGTGGGAAGGATCGCCCAGCCGGCCTCTGATCAACGTCAAAGACCTACCGCGGGTCCCAGTACGTATCCCACGCTATATTCCATCGTGTGACCTCGACCGACTTATGCGTGCAGTCGATCACTTGCGGTGTCCCTATCAACGATCAGCTCTAATCATTGCGCGTTGGAGCGGCGGGCGGCGCAGCGAGATCCGAAACCTGGAGCTGAACTGCCTGGATACCTATCCCGATGGAACGCCTCGCCTTCATATTCCCGCCGGCAAGACAAACGCCGAGCGTCTGATCCCGATCCACCCGCAGGCCGCGGACGCCATTCGTCTTCTGCAGTCTCTTGCGTCGCCTGATCAGCGGGGCTTCTCAATTGTGAAGGGAGAGCCAG
>KI912055.1:30091-36697 GCA_000517005.1 Microvirga lupini | reverse complement strand
CACTGTAAAACGCGTTGCATAATGGGGTTTACGCGCAATTTGCGGAGGCGGTTTCACGCGTGCGGCGGAGGATTGCCCCGGTGGACCTCCATTGAAATCCTGACAGTCACAACCTGCTGGCCATGCTCATTCCTGCCATCTGGGAATTTGCTACAGAACGCTGAGTGTTTTTGAACGATGGACGCTTTGCGGCGGCCTTTCCAGCTCTGTCAGTCTGAACGCCCCAAAACTATCAATTGAGGCTCGCTCTTAGCAAGACATCGGCGCCTGCTCATATGTATTCCCTTCCCCGAGGAACTTCATTCCCCAAAGATGATCCATGTTACAGAGTATAACTTATACTTGATGCACCCTGTATAAATCAGATGAGCGCTCATTATTTTGCCGCTCTATATTATTACTATCTAACCTTAGAGGGCTGCCCCTTTCAGGGCATGCAGGACATTGGACTATCCTCGGTGCACTTGCCCAAGCGGCGAGTGCAGCCGTTAGGCGAGTCAGGCCCCGCGGCTCTCCAGATAAACCCTCGCGGCTTTTACGGCGGCGTCGCATTGGGTCGACGTGCCGCCGAGCACGTCCTCGGGAGCGGTGTTGCCGGTCCAGACGTCCAGCGTGGTCGTGACGACCCAGAGCGGATCGGCCATGGCCCGGTCGGCCAGCTTCGGCAGGGAGGATTCGGCACAGGTGCGCATATCCACAATCACGGCCTGCGGGGCGCGGATCTGGGCCAGACGTTCGCTCATTTCCGCCTGAAGCGGATCGACGATCAGCACGCTGACAAGGGTCGCCAGGAGTTCTTGGAGCATTCTCACCTCTGTGCCGGCCATCGGATCGGGAAGGATCCGACATCACGCAAGGGCCGGCTTGGCTCGCGTTAGAGGGGCCCGGATCGGGATCGTCTGAGATTTAAGGATTGCGGATGAAGGTTCAAGGCTGTGCCGTTCGTCCGCTTCGCTGAGAGGCCGTCGAGATCTACATCCAACCCTGGCTTCATATTCCCGCCGACAAGAGAAAATTCCGCTGCGACCAAACGTACTTAGCCGATGAACTGCAGGAGCCACAAAGTTGCCTGGATTGCTCCTGTATGACCGCATATCGGAAGCGATTTTCGGATCGGATCATCAGCCTCATGAGCAGCCCGCCTCAGTCTCGAAGTGACTTCACCTTCCCATGGTCGGTCGATCATCAACCGCAGGACGGGCTCATCGAAAAACTCGAACACTTCTACAGGCTGTGCCTTCTGCGCTGGCAGTTCATCGAGACATGCAGGCGGGCGGCGCGTCCAGCGCTCGAGCGCGTCGTGCGGAAAAGTGGGTCCGGTTTTCCGCGCTCAACGATGCGCTCTTCAAAGGGTGGAGCATCGGACCCAAAAGTGGGTCCACTTTTGGGTCCGATGCTCGAGCGTACCGGCGCCGTGATCGACCAGACCGTTCTCGCCACCGCTCTGATCGTTTTGCCCAAGGTGTTTGCCGGATGGGATGCGCTGCGTCCCGCCTTGCTCTCGCGCACGCAGGCGCTTTTGCCTTTCATTCCGATGGCCAGCGCCGAGGACGAGGCATTGGAATCCGATCCGGTCTGGGACCTTCTTGCTGAATTCCAGGCGCTCGCGCCGGATCAGCAGAACAAGGCAGCCAAGAATCTCGCTCTCCTGTGGAACCATTTCGAGCACATGTTCGGAGGCTTGAGCGGCTTCCTGGCGGAGGCGCCGGTCGAACAATCCCTCTATCTCGACAAGCTGATGACGGCCTCGCGGCGGATGAAGATCGCGCGCGGATCGGACGTGGCCTTTCATTATGTCACGGTCGAGCTGATGCGGCTCTACGTGTGCGGTCTCCAGCAGGGACGGTCGGATCGGGCCGCGCTGTCGCTGGCATCCCATGTCGCTGCCCTGATCAACCGCGGACGCATGATGACGCCGGCCATTACCGCGGATGTGGATTCATGCCAGACGCCGCATGCGGCAGCCGCATGAGCACCGGGCTTAAGATAAAGTCGCACAAGAATGCCCGAGAGGTGGCGCTCCTCTCGGGCATTCCAGAAAGAGTTATGGACGTTAACGGCAGCGGCGGATGCGACGCGTGACGATATCGCCGTCGGGTTCCTCCTCGCGGATCATCACGGTCCGGCACCGCTCGATGCTGCCGGTCGACAGGTCGTCGCGGTCATAGACGCGACGGCGCTCGATATAGCGGCGCTCATAGCGGTCGCGATCCGGGCCAACGCGGACGGTCGGACCGTCGGGACCGATGCCGAACTGCACTTGAGCAGATGAAGGCGTTGAAACAACAACGCTCGAACCAATTAGAGCAGCCGCCAAGAGCCAAGCTGATTTCTTCATCATTCCATCTCCACGTATTGTCGTTTGGTGACCAACGCGTTACTTCGCTTTACGTTTCATGAAATGGAACGACGGGACTTGTTATCCTCGCAGAGCATGACTGTACGAGGAAGCGTCGGCCAACAACTACAAACAACCATAAGCGTAGCGATCAACTACGCAATGTGAGCGCAAGTCTGCGGCCAAGCTTGTCCGCGCCTTCAAGCATTAGCGGGCGCCACCTCGATCTCGCTCTGCTCGACGACGCGCTCGATCAGCTCCGCCTGGCTCTTGATGCAGTAGAGTGGCACGCCGCCCGCTGTTGAGGGCAGGAGACGAAGAACGCGGAAAAGGTCGTTCGGAAGGCTGTGACAGGTCGCTCTGGGCCGCACGACCTGGCCGACTTTGAACACATGCGCCATCATGGTGGCACCCTCCAGAAACCAGGAGACGAAGCCATTATACCAGTCCCACGCACTTACCGTGAGGCTTTGTCCAAGAAAAGCGCGGCTCTTGCGGGGCACGCCTGGGGTCAGATCGGACCTCTCGGAATATCGTGCCAGTAATCCCGCATCTCCTGCTCGCGCTTGCGGTCGGGCCAGATCCGGTCGTCGCCATAAAAGGCGGGAGCACCCTGCACCTGAGCTTCCGTCACGTCGGTGCGGTAGCCCTCAAGTTCCTTGTCGTAGGACAGCTTGTCCCACGGGACCGTATGATGATGCACCCCGAGCCCCAGGAAACCGCCGAAGGTCACGTCGACATAGAGAACCCGTCCGCTCACCTTCTCGATCAGCAGGCGCTTGATGGTGCCGATCTGCGTTCCTTGCACATCGTAGACGGCCGTGCCTTCCACGCGATCGCTTTCGATCACCGGATGCCAAGCGTCCGAGCGGTTGACCGGTCCCCAGAGATAGAAGCCGTTCTCGATGATCCCGGCCGCGACGACGGCCCGGCTGACATTGAGCGTCCACTCGTCATCGGGACCGACCTGCCGGTCGAGAGCCCAGGGCCCATGCTCGGCGGGCAGCGTTTCGCCCGTTGCGCTCTCCGTGAAGCCGCGCAGATCGGGAGTCGTCTTGGACTGGAACACATAATACGTTCTCATGGGTGCCTCCCATCCGACAGGATCGACCGCTCCGCACCCCTTCCCTCGCGGCCGCCGAAAGAGCGCATTCGCCGCGCAGCGAGGTGGTTTGAAATTCAACCTCAAGCTCTTGAGCAGGGTTCCTCGCATCTGCGAAAATGTAGACTGGACGCCGCCTTGTGCGACCGGCTTTATGGCGTTGGAGCGCGGGTCTTTCGGTGCTAGGCTCTCAACGAAGAGGCGCTTCGGGGCTCAGGGAAGAACAGGTGTTCGCAGACTTGGCAATATCCTTGCTCGTCGTTCTGGCCGGCGCCGTCGGGATGCTCCTGCTGCTTCTCACATGGTTCGGCGGCAGAACCATCACGCCGGAATTCGAGGACAATCTCGATCCCATTCTGGGAGCGCGTGATCCCATGGCCATTTACGAATCGCAAGGCCCGTTCATCCCCATGCCGAGCCATCTGAAAACCAACGATCAGATGGTGGACTGGATGATTAAGGAGCTTCCCAAGCTCACGGCGGAGATCGCGAATCCCCGGGTATAACGAGTCAAGCGGATCACGCCCGAGGATTCAGTTCGACATCAATCGCAGCGGCGGACCCGCCGCGTGACGGTGCGGCCCCACTCGTTCTCTTCATGAATGGTGATGTTGCGGCAGCGGCTCTCATAGACCTCGTAACGGCGCTCTTCACGCAGAGCGTCCCGGCGGCCGGCCTCATAGGCGCGGGCACGTTCCTCTCGTCGACGCTCGCGCCAGCGCTCACGGCGCTCATAGCGCTCCTGCTCGGGATCGCGTACGCCGATCTGCGGGCGCCCATCGGGTCCGATGCCGAATTGAATCTGAGGCTGCGCCAAGGAGGGCGAGGCAGCGAAAAGACTTGAACCCATTGCAACAGCAGCAAGGAAAACGATTTTACGCATCAGAAAAAGTCCTATTCAGCAATCGCAATCCAACGCCCGCCCACAAACGCGGTTCCAACCAATCTGCTGCATGTCGTCGGTAAATTGCTCAATGAAAAATGACAGAGACGATAACGTTTCAGGGAAACATCAGGGCAGAAACCAACACGCTCACCGCATAGGCCAGTGCAATCAGAAGCGGCGCAAGCATTGCGGCTGAAGCAAGCAGGAATACCGACAAGCTAAGACTGCGCATGATTGGGCTCCCTCCACATTAGTGCCTGCAGCCTAACCGGAACCTGGGCCGCAACATGGCATAACCTTGGCCAAACATGAGAAGCTCTGCAAAGTTGGCGCTCTTATATAGCCTTACTGAACGACGATGCGCGTGCTGCATCCCTATCGGTCGCAAACATCCGACAGCGTGCCATCAGCTGTATCACGAGGCCTCGGACGCGTGGCGATATAGAGCGCGACGCTTCCCATGATGAGCGCCAGAACGACGGGCAGAATGCGGCTTTCCGCGAGATACAGGATCAGCGCATAGGACAGGGCGAGTGCCGTCAGCGCATAGATTTTGGCATGCAGCGGAATGGCCCTTTGATCGCGCCATGCGGTCAGCAGCGGGCCGAACCGCGGATGCCTGTAAAGCCTCTTGGCCAAGGCGGGATTCGACCGGGTAAAGCACCAGGCCGCCAGGAGCACGAAAGGCGTCGTCGGCAGAACCGGCAGGAAGATGCCGACGATGCCGAACGCTAGACTCGCATAGCCGAGGCAGAGATAGAAATGACGCATCATCCAGCTTCTTACTCAAGTCCACTCCGGAATGAGCATAACGCCCCATGCTCCGGTCCTGTGCCGTTCAAGCCCCCTGCGTCAACAGCATCTCGACACTGGCGGCGATCTCCAGAAGCCGCCGGTCGTGACCATGGCGCGCCACCAGCATGAGACCGACCGGCCGCTCAGCGCCGGGGATCGGCAGGGAGATGCCGGTGAGATCGAACTGGTTGCCGAACATGGTGTTGCGCAGGATCAGCCAGTCCATCTTGTTGTAGAGCTTGTCGTCGGCCTCTAACGGAGCGGTCAGCGGCGCCGAGATGGCGGTGGTCGGCAGCACCAGCACGTCGATGGGAGACAAGTGCTCGTCCATGGCGGCGACAAGCGCGCGCCTGCGGCGCAGCATGCGGATGTAGATCGGCGCCGGCACGGCGCCGCTGCGGGCAATCCACCAGCGCACGCGCGGGTCGATCTCCGCCGCCTTGGTCTCCAGCCAGTCCGCATGGACCTCGGACGCCTCGATGGACGCGATGGAGGCTGTGTCGGTGGTCTCCGCCATGGCCTCGAGCGGATCCTCGATGCTGTGATCGACGATTCTTGCACCCGCCCCGGACAGAAGCGCCAACGAAGCTTCGAAGGCCTGATCCACCATCGGCTCGGTTTGCGAGAACAGGCGCCCGCACGGAACGCCGATCCGCAAACCCGCCAAGGGATGCGGATTCAACACGCGCGGCTCCTCGCCGGCCATGACCGCATCCGTGAAGGCGCAGTCCTGCACGTTGCGCGCCAGCGGCCCAATGGAATCGAGGCTGGGCGAGAGCGGAAAGGCGCCGTCCAGCGGCACACGGTGCGCGGTCGGCTTGAAGCCGACGACACCGTTGAGGGCAGCCGGAATGCGAACGGAGCCTCCGGTGTCGCTGCCGATGGCGATCTCGCTCGTTCCCTCCGCCACCGAGACACCGGCGCCCGAGGACGAGCCGCCCGGAATCCGCAAAGGATCGGCGGCATTGCCTGGCATGCCGTAATGCGGATTGAGGCCGAGGCCAGAGAAGGCGAATTCCACCATGTTGGTTTTGCCGATGATGACGGCGCCCGCCTGCCGCAGGCGGCGAACAATCATCGCGTCCCGGTCGGCAGAAGGCATTTCGCGCAGGGCAATCGAGCCCGCAAGCGTCGTCTCGCCGGCCACATCGAAGAGATCCTTGATCGACACGATCGCGCCGTCGAGCGGGCCGAGCGAGAGGCCTGCGCGGCGTCGCGCATCGGCGGCATCGGCGGCAAGGCGGGCGGCCTCCTCGTAGACGCGTAGGAACACCCGCTCATCGGCCGCGCGGCCGGCGAGGCGCGCCAGAATGGTTTCGAGCTTGTCTCTGATCGTCGTCATGAGGGCACCGGATGAGTGGGCATTGGCTTAGAGCGTCAGCCGGGAATGACACTTTAGCGCCTCGCTGTCATCCCCGGTGGTCCGCTGGACCGGGAAGAGGATCCATCAGCTTTGAGAGCATCCTGGTCTAAGGATGACACCCT
>KI912055.1:29777-29991 GCA_000517005.1 Microvirga lupini | reverse complement strand
ATCTGGGAGGGAGCTTGGTCTCCGAACGGAGTTGATGTTGCCGAGCGGAAGCTACGGCAACAGGTCGGATCCTCGGCCTGGAATGGGGCGAATTTGGGCTGGCGCGGCTGCAAGTTGCTTTCAGTATATCCGCCAGTGCCGACGGCATCGTAGCAGACGTTTTTACTGCATAGTCGGCGCGGCGTTCCATAAGCCCGCACGAAGACTTTCCGAA
>KI912055.1:16860-29677 GCA_000517005.1 Microvirga lupini | reverse complement strand
CGGGTGTCATTCCCGGCCGGAGCGTAGCGGAGGGGAAGGGAATCCATACCGACAGAGCCCAATCGTGGATCCCCTTCCCGGCCTTTCGGCCGCCGGGGATGACACACAGGGCAGCACCCTCTCCTTCATCACGAGGCATAGCGCTCGCGGTCCTTATCCACATCACCCTGATCGAACGCCATCGTCGAAATCGGGAAGGTGATGACGCAGCGGATCCCCGTCGGCACGAAGTCGAGCTTGATCTCGCCTCCCAGTTGCTGCGCGAGGCCGCGCTGGATCAGCTTGGTTCCGAAACCCTGGCGCTCCGGCTTCTTCACCGGCGGGCCGCTGCTCTCGACCCATTCCACGAGAAGCGCAGATTGGCCCGCGCCTGTGGTGACGGCCCACATCACATGAACCTTGCCTTCCGGGACCGAGAGAGAGCCGTACTTGACGGCGTTCGTCGCCAGTTCGTGGACGGCAAGTCCCAAGGCCAGGACGGCACTGGGCTGCAGGTTGATCCGAGGGCCGCGCAGGCGGATGCGCTGCTGCATGCCGTCCTGATAGGGCTCCAGCTCATTCTTCAGCACGTCTTCGAGAAGCGCACCCTGCCATTGGGTGGCCGTAAGGAGATCGTGCGTTTTGGCCATCCCGTGCAGCCGATCCATGAAGGCGTTCCAGGCGGCCGGGTCGCTGTTGTCGGCGGAGCGTCTGGTCAGAGAGGCAATCGATTGCACGGTGGCCAGCGTGTTCTTGACCCGGTGGTTGAGCTCGTGCAGCAGAAGCGCCTGCCGTTCTTCGGCCAGTCGCCGCTCGGTGATGTCCTGCGATACGCCGACCATGGACAGCACTCCGTCCGGTCCGGTTCTCATCCGTCCGCTCACCCGAATCCAGTGCTCGCTGCCGTCGGGCCAGATCGCGCGATATTCCACGTGAAGGTCCGTGCGGGTCGCAAGCGCCTGCGCGACGGCTTCCGCCTGCATGACGCGATCGTCGGGATGGATCGACGCGATCAGATCCGCATAGGAGAAAGGCTCGTCGGGTCCGCAGCCGAAATTGGCCCGGCAGATGGCGGATGTCGTGAAGGCGCCGGTCGACGGGATGAGCTCCCAGGAGCCGAGATGTCCCGCATTGAGAGCAAGGCGCAGGCGCGCCTCGCTCTCGGCCATGTGGGCGAGAACCTCTTCCCGCTCCCGCTCGTGCTTGCGGATGCCTGTCGCAGCCTCCACGAGCGCCTTCTTGATCGTGTCGAATTCCAGAACGCGCGTGGTGGCCGGATTGGGGATCTCTTCTCCACGCCCGAGAGCCTGCGCCGCCGCGACGAGCTGGTCGACCGGTTTGGCGATGGAACGCGAGAGCAGAGCCGCCAGGAGAATGCCGCCCAGGATGACCGCTCCGAGCACCGTGAGCCAGAACAGAGAGCGCTGGGCCGATTTGGCCAGCTCCGTTTCCGGGATGCTGATGACGAAGGACCAGCCATAGACCGGCGACTGGCTGAAATAAGTGCGGACCGGAATGCCATCCAGCGTAACGCTCTGGAGGATTCCTTCCTGCGAGGCTGCAAGGGCCTCCTGAACGTACGGGCTGGCAGGCTTCCCGACATACCGCTCCGGCAAGCGGGAGCGGGCCACGAGCGTCTTGCTGCGATCGAGCACCGCGGCATTCCACTCACTCGCAATCCTTTGATCGCGGATGATGGCCTGGAAGACATCCGGCGTGATCGCGAGCGACAGGATATAGGCGACCCGCTCATCGAGAATGACAGGGGCATCGATGATGATCAGGCGCTGTCCCGTCAATGAGCCCACATAGAGATCGGATACGTGCGGCTTGCGGGTTTCCTGAACGCGCCGCAAGACATCCGGACGGTTGCTGTTCGGCAGGATGACGCCGTAAGGAAGATGGGTGTTGAAGAGCACTCGACCGCCGGGTTCGGAAAGGGCGATCCAGGAAGGTTCAGCAAGACCGGTGTTCTTCGCCTGATAATAGAACTCCTCGAAGTCTCCCCTGGCAAGGCTGGAGGACTGGGCGAGGACCTGCAGCGCCACCACCGATTTTTCGATCTCGCGATCGAGCGACAGGCTCAGCGCACGCGCCGTTTCCTGCATGCGCAGATCGGTGGCCTGCCGCTCGGCCCGATAGCTTGAATAGAGACCTGCCGCAGCCACTAGAATGGTCGGCAACGCGAGAACGAAAACGAGCCCCCATAGCACCTGCCGCAACGAGGTGCGGGCTCCTTCAGGACGATCCCTGTTCGGTTGTCCGGCGCTGTTTTCCGTCTCGGATCTTCTCCCTGTCATGCTAGCTGTCCTGAATCGGCATCAGGACACGCACAAGCGTGGCTCGATCGTCGCGCGGCCATTCCACATGAGCATCGAGCTGGCGCGCCAAGGCCTTCAGGATGGTGCCGGAAGCGCCCGTCTGGGCAGCCTCCTTCTCCTCGGGACTGAAGGCATCATCCGACAATTGGAAAAGCAGAGATCCATCCCTGACATGGAGCATGAGCTTCAGCTTTCCATGCCGCTCCTTGTAGGCATGGGTGAGGGCGTTGACGACGATCTCGTTGAACAGGAGTGCCATGGGGGCCGCCTTCGCGGCTTCGACCTCCACTGTCTCGACATCGAATTCCGTCGTGATCCTCACGCCCGGAAGTGACGAGGCCAGTTCCTGGCATAGCCCCTTGGCGAAACTCGAAGCGTCGAATCGCGTCGCTCCCTGCCCGTCATAGAGATCGCGATGCGCGGCGGCCAGCGCCTGCATGCGTTCCTTCATGCGCCCGAGCACCTGGCGCACATGGTCGTCCTTGGCCTGACGGAACTCGATGCCGATCAGGGAGAGCAGCAGCTGGAGATTGTTCTTCACCCGGTGATCGAGTTCGTGGAGAAGCGCCGTACGCTCGTCGAGCATCTGCTGCAGGGCTTCCTGCGCCCTTTGTTTCTCGTCGCGTTCGCGGGCTTCAGCCAGGGCGCGCAGAACGGTGGCGGGCAGCCGGGCGAGTTTGTCTTTGAGCACATAATCCGTCGCCCCGCGCTTCAAGGCCTCGACGGCCACCTCTTCGCCGAGGGCACCGGAAACGAAGACGAAAGGCGTGGCGCGGGACATCTCCCGGGCGATGTCGAGGGCGTGCAGGCCATTGAAGGCAGGCAGCAGGTAATCGGCCAGGATGAGATCCCAGCTTTCGTCGCGAACGGCCTTGGTGAACTCTTGCACCGACACAGCCCGCTCGATCGACACGGGAAGACCGGCACCGATCAGGGCTTCCGTCACCAACTCGGCATCGAGGGCGCTGTCCTCCAGGAGGAGGAAGCGCAGCACCCGATCGGATGGGATGACGGAAGCGCGATTCATCAATGCCCTTAAGCTCCGTTGCGTTGCGGCGGCGGCTCGTTGAGGATAGCCCAGAACACGCCGAGGTCCTGGATCGCGTCGAAGAACTCGCGGAACCCCACGGGCTTCACCACGAAGGCGTTCACCCCGAGCTCGTAGCTGCGCACGAGATCGCTCTCCTCCCGCGAGGAGGTGAGCATGACGACCGGCGTCTGCCTTAAGTGCGGGTCTGCCTTGACCGTCTCCAGCACCTCGAGCCCGTCGATCTTCGGCAGCTTGAGATCGAGCAGGACGACGGCCGGATCGCTGGTGTTGCGGCTCTCATGCGCGCCGCGGCGATAGAGGAAATCGAGCGCCTCCTCGCCGTCGCGCACCACGACGACCTCGTTGGCGAGCTGGCTCTGCTCCATGGCCGCCATCGTCAGTTCGAGATCCTTCGGGTTGTCCTCAACCAGCAGGATCGGTTTCAGCTCCGGCATTCACGCTGCTCCTTCCTGATGGTCCGGCAGGGCGATGGAGAAGGTCGCCCCCTGATCGAGCGCCCCCTCGGCCCAGGTCCGGCCTCCGTGTCGTTCCACGATGCGGCGAACATTGGCCAGCCCGATCCCGGATCCCTCGAACTCTTCCATCCGGTGCAGGCGCTGGAAAACGCCGAACAGCTTGTCGATGTATTTCATATCGAACCCGACGCCGTTGTCGCGCACGAAATAGACCGTCTCCCCATCCTTGCGGGCGGAGCCGACCTCGATGCGCGCCTTCTCCCGGGTACGGGTATACTTTACCGCATTGTCGAGAAGATTCTCAAACACCAGCCGGATCAGCGCCGGATCCGCATTCACCGGAGACAGGTCCCCGATGACCCACTGGATCCGGCGGTCGCCATGCTCCGTCGTGAGTTTCTGCCTGATGTCGTCGACCAGGCCGGCGACGTCCACCAGCCGGGGCTTCAGGGCGGTGCGGCCCATCTGCGAGAATCGCAGCAGATTGTCCACGAGGGTGCCGGCCGTGTAGGCGGCCTCGATGATGGTGTCGACGTAGCGCCTGCCCTTCTCCGACAGCCCGTCCCCTTCCTGCTTCTTCAGGAGCTCGGAATAGCCGACGATGTGCCGGAACGGGGCCCGCAGGTCGTGGGAGACCGAATAGGAGAAGGCCTCCAGCTCCTTGTTGCTACGGCGCAGTTCTTCCGAGAGCGCCGCCAGCTCCTCGGCCCGGCGCAGGACGGTGCCCACGATGGCATTGCGCAGTTCCTTGACCGCCTCGACCTCGCTACGGTCCCAGGATAGGGAACGGTGCCGCACAATCTCCTTCCAGATCTCGAAGGAACGCCGGGGATGAAGCCTTAAACCTCCCGCCTCCTCCTGGACGGGCTTCTGCGGATTGCCGCCCCATTTGACAGTCTGCACGACCTCGGGCCGGAACCAGAGCACATAGCTCGAATGCACCTTCGAGATCGAGATGGAGAGAAGGCCGCTCGCCCGATCCGCAAAGGCTTTCGCCGCCGGATAGACCTCCGGCAGATTATCGGTGGCGAAGACATCTTCCTGATGGTGTTCGGACAGCCACTCGAAAAGTGCCCTGACCTGATCCTCGTCGGGCGTCCGGCCCAGGCACCAGCAATGGTCCTGCGTCAGGACGGCTGCTCCCTGCGCATCGGCCAGCATCATCAGATCGTCCGGGTGGTTCACGAGGCCCGCGATGAAAGTCTCCTCCGCCGCCATATGGGCGAGAAGCCGCGTCTGCACGGCGCCGAGATGCGCCCGGTTCTCGGCGAGCGTCGTGTTCTCCCGCGCTGCGAGCTGCAGTGAGAAGATCTGCGTGAGGAAATCGCAGGCGTTGCGCACCTGCAACGAGACCCGCTTCGGCTCCTTGTTGTGGCAGGAGATCAGACCCCACAGCTTGCCCTCGCGTAGGATCGAGATCGACATGGAGGCGAGCGTCCCCATGTTGCGCATGTATTCGAGATGCACCGGCGAGACACTGCGCAGCACCGAGTCGCTCAAGTCGAGTGGCGCGGGATCGTGCGACTGGATGGGAACCGGCGTGTAATTGGCATCGGGAATGATGCGCAGCCGGTTGCGTCGATAGAGTTCCCGCGCCTGGGCCGGAATGTCGGAGGCGGGAAAGCGCAGGTCGAGATAGGAGGGCAGCACCGCGTTGCGGTCCTCGGCGATGACGGCGCCGTTCCACTGCTCGTCGAAGCGGTAGATCAGAACCCGGTCGAAGCCGGTCATGCGGCGGATGTCCTGCGCCGCCAGACGGCAGAGGACGTCGACACTTGCCGCCCCCTGCAACTGCTCCACGAACCGGCGCAAGGTGGGATAGAGCGCATCGAGGCCGGAGGCCGAGCCGAAGGGAGGCTCCTCCAGTTCGAGAATCGCGCAATCGCCCGAGCGGGAGATCGCCGTCTCGAAGAATCGCTCCTCCTGCGCGGTCCTGACCTGGATGGTCCTGATGAAGCGGGTGTTTCCCGCCGATGGCGGATCGTCCAGCTGCGCGGCGAATTCCGCGCTCAGGCCCGGCAGCACCTGCTCGAAGGGCTGGCCGAGCACATCCGCCGGATCGAGGCCGAAGATTTCAGCGAGGTTGGCGCTGGCATAGGCGAGTGTCCTGTCAGACAGCCTGACCGCCACGAGCAGCCCGTGCGGCTGAATGCTGCCTGGAATATGGATCGGCTCCCGCTCGCAGGCGGTCAGGTCGATGTCTTGCGGCGTTTGCAGAATCATGGGGTCTCGCACAGCCAGTCATGCATCACGGTGAAGGTCTTCTGTGCGGTCTCGACGATCACATCGTCGGCCTCCGGCGACGAGGCTTCCAGAAGCACCGTGCCGAACGACTTCCACATGGCAGCGACATCACGTCCGTAGCTGCGGAAATAGGCGCAGCCCGTTTCCGCGGTCAGTCCAAGCCGGTTCTTCACCTCGCGCGCAATGATGGTACCGCCGAGCGTCGAGCCCTCCACCACATACATGCTCCCCAGCACCGCCTCCGGCGCCGGCAGAGGCATGAGAGACCGGCATTGTGGCAAACGAATGATGTCGTCCGATTTTAGTCCTAGCGCTTCGAGATCCCTGGCGAGAAGCTGCGTCTTGCAGCGGCTCTGGAAAAAGGCCGGATCGGGAGCCTTGTCGGCAGCCTCGCTCTCCCAGGCTCTGTGGAATCCATGGAACCGGATCAGCAGATCCCTGTAAGCCTCGCGCGATGCGATCCGGCGGTCGAGATCGATGGCGTTTTCGATCCGGTCATGCGCTTCGCAGGTTTCGATCTTCAGTCGTTCGAGAAGTGTCATGAGACCTCGTCCACAGGTCGGCCCAGCCTCTTGGCGGCCATCCGTTCGGCCATCCCCAATCCGTCGTGGATCAGAACGGCGAGCAAGGCCACCACCAACCCGCCCTGCAGGATGAAAGCAACGTTGTTGGATTGAAGGCCTGCGATGATGACCTCGCCCAATCCCTTGGCCGCCACCGTCGATCCGATGGTGGCGGTGCCGAGGCTGATGATGACTGAGAGACGAATGCCCGCCAGAATCACCGGCAGAGCGAGCGGCAGCTCCACCTGAAACAGGCGCTGACGCGGATTCATGCCCATGCCCTTGGCCGCCTCGAGAGTCTGCGGCGAGACCTCCATCAGGCCGGTGAGCGTGTTCTCGAAGATCGGTAGAAGGCCATAGAGAAAGAGCGCGATGAAGGTCGGCTTTTCGCCGAAACCGACAAGCGGCACCGCAATGGCCAGAACGGCGATCGGCGGAAAGGTCTGGCCGATATTCACGAGGCTGCGCGACAGCGGCAGGAACTCGCTCCCCGAAGGCCGCGTGACGAAGATGCCGAGCCCCACGGCCAGGATCGTGCTGGCCAGCGTCGCCAGAAACACGATGCGCAGATGCGACAGGGTGAGGGCGAGCAGGCTGCCCTGGTTGTAGATCGCCGGCGCGTCGTTCACGGTCAGCGGCTTGAAGGCGAAAGCGAAGAGCTGCGGCGCGGTGATGAAGAGCACCAGCAGAAGCAGCGCCGCGCCGCGCAAGACGAACGATCGCCAACTCATGCGACCGACCGCCCATGCGCCATGATACCCTTGACGCTGACATGTCCGACAAGAGCACCGGATGCATCCGCGACCGGCAATGCCTCCCGCCCCGTCCAGATCAGCCGCGAAAGAGCATCCCGCAAACTGTCGGTGACGAGAATGGGCTCTCCCTCGGCGGCACCCTGCTCGAGAGCCTCCTGCACGCGCATCAGGGACAGGAGACGAAAAGGTCGTTCCGCCGTTCCCACGAGCTGCTCGACGAAGCCTTCCGCCGGATGCGTCAGCAGCTCGGCGGGTGTCGCATATTGCAGGAGCCGCGCCCGATCCATCACGGCGATGCGGTCGCCCAGTTGGAAGGCCTCGTTCATGTCGTGCGTGACGAGAACGATGGTGGTGCCGAGACGGCGCTGGATCGCGATGAGATCGTCCTGCGCCTTGCTGCGGATGACGGGATCGAGCGCACCGAACGGTTCGTCCATCAGGAGGAGCGCAGGCTTTGCCGCGAGCGCGCGCGCGACGCCTACGCGCTGCTGCTGACCGCCGGACAGCTCATGCGGAAATTTCTTGGCGAATTCCGCCGGATCGAGTTGGAACAGATCGAGCAATTCCTCGACGCGGGCTGCGACCCGTCTTTTGTCCCAGCCGAGGAGGCGCGGAACGGTGGCGATGTTCTCGGTGACGTTGCGATGAGGAAACAGCCCGTAGCCCTGAATCACATAGCCGATCCGGTGCCGCAGCTCATCCTCCGGGATCGTCATGGTGTCCTCGCCGCTAATGAGCACGCGGCCCGCGCTCGGCTCGACGAGACGGTTGATCATGCGCAGCAGGGTCGACTTGCCCGCTCCCGACGTGCCGACGACGACGGCGATCGTTCCCTCGTCGACCCGGAAGGACACGTCGTCGACGACCGTCGTGGCGTCATAGCGCTTGGTGAGATGCTCGATCTCGATCATGGAGAGCCCCGTCTGGTCAGATCGATGATCGCATCGAGGATGATGGCAGCGGCAAAGGACAGGGCCACCGTCGGGATGGCGCCGAGCAGCACGAGGTCGATGGCCGTCTGGCCGATCCCCTGAAAGACGAAGGTGCCGAAGCCCCCTCCTCCGATCAGCGCCGCCACCGTGGCCAACCCGAGGTTCTGCACCAGCACGATGCGGATGCCGGCGAGAATGACGGGAAGCGCCAGGGGCAGTTCGACCTGCCACAGGCGCTGCCGCGCGGACAATCCCATGCCGCGGGCCGCATCGGTCACGGCGGTCGGCACCTGGTTCAGTCCGGTGACCGTGTTGGCGACCACCGGCAGCAGGGAATAGAGGAAGAGCGCGATGAAGGCCGGCGCGGCCCCGATGCCGCGAATCCCTAAGGCAGCCAGCAGGGGCACATGCGTGGCGAGATAGCCGAGCGGCGCGATCAGGATGCCGAAGAGCGCGATGCTCGGGATCGTCTGGACGATGTTGAGCACTTGAAGGATCGGTGTTCTCAAATGCCGGATGCGATGGCCGAGAATGCCGAGCGGCAACCCGACGAGGCAGGCGGCAGCCATCGAGCCGAAGGCGAGCCACAGATGCTGGCTCGCCTCGCGCCAGAAGGTGTCCTGCCGGTTCGCATATTCCTTCAGCAGGGAGAGGTTGTCCCATGCGCCGGAGACGAGCAGGACCGTCATCGCTCCCGCCGCGACGGCGATGGCCGCGAGCCTCACCCATGGCCCCAGACGCAGGCGCGTCAACGCATCGGCGGCGAGCAGCGCGAAGGAGAGCGCGAGCAGCCAGAAGCCGAGAGACGGCGATACGCGCGCAAAAGTGTTGCCGGCCGGCGTGATGAACCCGGCCGACCATCCGACGGCTGGAAAGATCACGAATAGGCCGAGGGAAGCGGCCGCGAGGCGAATCAGCGGCGTGCGGACCAGCGCCGCGCACAGCGCCACGCCGAGCGCGACGATCATCACGCCGAGGGCACCTGTCGGCGGCAGCGCGTCGACCAGCATCCGCCCGTCACCGGCCACGATGCGGTTGGCGCGGTAGATGACGAAGGGTGCGGCAAACAGCGCGATACCGATCAGGATGGCGATCACGCTCCCGAGTCGATCCAGGGACAGGATTGGGCGCAACGAAGGCATGCCGGGCGCGGTCGTTCGGGAGGAGATCGTGTTCACAAAGCTTCCGGCTCTTATCGCGCCGCCTATGGTCTGGGAGTATGGCCTACAATGGAGCGCTAGCATCACCTTAAGCCCTCCTCCCCCTTGTGGGGAGGAGTTGGAGGAGGGGGTGCCGGCGCCAGACCTTGATAGGCTATCGCTCACACCCCCACCCTTGATCCCTCCCCACAAGGGGGAGGGAAAGAGTGTCTGCGCCTCAGAGCGAACAGTGCGCCATTAACGGATCAGCCTCTGAAATCGGGATCTCAGATCAATTCACGGGGCGTCATCATTTCAGGAAACCCTTGGACTTCAAATAGTCCGTCGCAACCGCCTTCGCCGGCTCGCCCCCGACCTGAACACGGGCGTTCAGCTGCTGGAGGGTAGAAAGATCGAGCGATGCGAAGACCGGTTTCAGGATCTCGGCGATCTTCGGGTTCTCCTTCAGGGCGGATTCACGGATGATCGGTGCCGGGGCATAGACCGGCTGCACGTTCTTGTTGTCCTCCAACACCACGAGGCCCGACGAGGCAATGCCACCATCGGTGCCGTAGACCATGGCGGCATTGGCGCCGTTGGTCTGTTCGGCCGCCGCCTTGATGGTGGCCGCCGTGTCGCCGCCGGAGAGCACGATGAGCTGTTCCGGCTTCATCTTGAAATCATAGGCCTTCTGGAAGGCCGGCAGGGCTGCGTCCGAATTCACGAATTCGGCCGAGGCCGCTAGCACCACCTTGCCGCCCTTCGTGACCCATTGACCGAAATCCGCGAGGGTCTTCAGCTTGTTGGTATCGGCCACGTCCTTGCGCAGCGCGATGGCCCAGGTGTTGTTGGCCGGCGACGGATCGAGCCAGACGATCTTGTTGGCCTCGTAATCGAGCTTCTTGGCCATCTCGAAGCCCTTGGCCGCATCCTTCCAGACCGGATCGTCCGCCTTGTTGAAGAAGAAGCCCGCATTGCCGGTATATTCCGGGTAGATGTCGATCTCGCCCGCCGTGATGGCCTTGCGCACCACCGGCGTCGCCCCGAGCTGGATGCGGTCCTGGGTCTTGATGCCGTTGGCATTGAGGGTCAGCAGGATGATGTTGCCGAGAACCGAGCCCTCCGTATCGATCTTTGAGGAAACCACTACATCGGCCTTGGCGGCATTGGCTGCAGCCAGGCCGAGGGCGACAGCGAAGGTGAGGGACTTGAGGACGGTCTTCATGCGAATCCCCTTGAGGAACAGTGCCCAGGTGTTTTTAGGACAGATCCGGCGTTTAGGCAGTAGGGGGACCAAGAAGACTGCGGCCTGGGGATAAAAACTTTGTGTGGTGACGGCAAAAACGCTCGCCCTCCCAAGTCATCACCGGCCTTGTGCCGGTGATCTCGCTTCAGAAAAGCGCGGCGCTTCACAGGATCGGGATGGCCGGCACGAGGCCGGCCATGACGGGAAGGTTTCACCCAGTTGGACCACCCCCACCCCTGCCCTCCGCGCAAGGGGGAGGGGAAAAGCAGGGCATGGCTTCATGAGCCAGAATCTCAGGCGCTCAGGGTCGTCGGAGGCTCCTGGGCGATGGTGAAGCGGACCTGGGCCTGGGGACGATGGTCCTCGGACAGGATGCGCCAGGTCTGCTCGGCCTCGGTGCGGCTCTCGAAGGGGCCGACCACCCGTTCGGTGCCCTGGACGATGGTTTCGCAATCGCAGGAGGTGTACTCGCCGCCGACGACCCAGAAACGTGACTTCATCATGATCGATCTCCATTGGTGCAGAGGGTTTGAGATTGATTGATCACTCGGCCGCCTGAAGCTTGGTCGAGGTCTGGAACTGGGCGGTCTCGGTCGATTCCGCCATCGCCGTGGTGGAGGACTTGCCGCCGGTGATGACCACCGAGACCTGGTCGAAATAGCCGGTGCCGACCTCGCGCTGGTGCCGGGTGGCGGTGTAGCCGTCGGTCTCGGCGGCAAATTCACGGACCTGCAGCTCCGAATAGGCCCCCATGCCGCGGTCGCGGTAGCCGCTCGCCAGCTCGAACATGCCGTAATTGAGCTGGTGGAAGCCGGCGAGGGTCACGAACTGGAACTTGTAGCCCATGGCCCCGAGCTCGCGCTGGAACCTGGCGATGGTGGCATCGTCCAGCTTCTTCTTCCAGTTGAAGGAGGGCGAGCAGTTATAGGCGAGCAGCTTGCCCGGATAGCGCTTGTGGATCGCCTCCGCGAACTTGCGCGCATCGTCGAGATCCGGATGCGAGGTCTCCCACCACAGGAGATCGGCGAGTTCCGCATAAGCCAGGCCGCGGGCGATGCAATGGTCGAGGCCGGTGCCCTCCTTCAGGCGGTAGAAGCCTTCCGGCGTGCGGCTGTCGGGCTCGATGAAGGGCCGGTCGCGCTCGTCCACGTCCGAGGTGATGAGCTTGGCCGATTCCGCATCGGTGCGGGCCATGATGAGGGTCGAGGTGCCCATCACGTCGGCGGCGAGCCGCGCGGCGATGAGGTTTCGCTCATGGGCCGAGGTCGGGATCAGCACCTTGCCGCCGAGATGGCCGCATTTCTTTTCCGAGGCGAGCTGATCCTCGAAATGCACGCCCGCCGCGCCGGCCTCGATATAAGCCTTCATGATCTCGAAGGTGTTGAGCGGCCCGCCGAAACCGGCCTCCGCATCGGCCACGATGGGCAGGAACCAGTCGCGCTTGGCGCCACCCTCCGCATGCTCGATCTGGTCGGCGCGCTGGAAGGTGCGGTTGATGCGTCGGCACAGCTCGGGACCGGAATTGGCCGGATAAAGCGACTGGTCGGGATACATGGCGCCTGCCACGTTCGAATCCGCCGCCACCTGCCAGCCGGAGAGATAGATCGCCTCCAGACCCGCCCGGGCCATCTGCATGGCTTGGTTGCCGGTCATGGCGCCGAGGGAATGGACGTAGGGGCGCTCGTGCAGGAGCCGCCACAGGCGCTGCGCGCCCCGCTCGGCGAGCGTATAGGCGATGGGGAAGGATCCGCGCAGCCGGGCGACGTCCTCGGCCGAATAGGGCCTGCGGATGCCGTCGAAGCGTCCTGCGGGAGCGGCGGGGATCAAGTCTTGCAGGGAGCCCGGGTTCGGCTGGGTATTCATGGGTATCCTTCCTTTTACATTTCTTGACAAAACTCTCCTGCAGGCCAGAATTGTTGCAGAGCAGCAGGACGTCTTGCTTTCATAATCCGCGAAGAAGCAATTGTTTCAACGATGGATTTTAAAAGAAAAGTCGCCTTGTAAAGCTTTGACTCCAATGACCGTGTAAACTTGTAAAAAGATTTACAACATGCATGAGAGCAGAAAGCTTTTCGTGGGACCCCGCCTCAAGCGGCTGCGGCGCGAGCTCAACATGAGCCAGTCCCGCATGG
>KI912055.1:11884-16760 GCA_000517005.1 Microvirga lupini | reverse complement strand
CCGATCCGCAATTCGTGGTGGGCCTCGGCTGCGAGCTGAAATATGCCCACCGCCTCGTCTACGCGCGCGGCCTCGACCTGTCTTCGGTCGATGCCACGTCCCACTCGGCATCCAACTTGCCGCCTCGTCGCGAGCGCGTCGCCTGCCCGCAGCGCGCCGCCCCGACCGCTGATGCATGCGCTGATCGTCGACGAGATGAAGCGCGGCGTCTCACCCTTCGAGTTCGACGCGACGTGAGGGATCAGACCGGACGGTTGTGGCGGTAGAAGGCGTTAGGGATTCCGTCGACATCCTGGATGCCGGTGAATGCCATCCCGACCTTTTCCAGGACCCGGCGAGAGGCTTCATGTCCGGCCACCGCGAACCCGATGACATGATCGACTGGTTGGATTTGATAGACCCAATCCAGCAACGCCCTCGCAGCCTCCGTTGCGTATCCCCGACCCCAGAGATCACGGAAGAAACTGTAGCCGAGTTCGAGCTCGCCGGTTGGCGAAAAGCACCCGAAGCCAGCACGACCGAGAAAGACACCGCGTCGGTCCGTGACCTTGAACTTGGTCCAGCCATGGGCTCCGTAGTCGGCCCTGAAACCATCGAACTTGGCTCGCAGATAAGGCTCGCCCCAAGGCGGGGCCCATCTCAAGGAAATGCTGCACCTCTGGATCGCTGTGAAGAGCGACCAGCAGAGGAAAGTCCTCAGCCTCCCACGCATGGAAGCATAGACGCTCACTCGCCAATACAGGGGGTTTCATCGCCGAACCCTAGTTCTTTTCATCGAGCCAATGATCGAGGAACCGGTCGAGCCAGCGCGAGACATGCGGGTCATGCTGGAAGCGCCCGGCGAACTGGCGGACCCGGTCCTGCGCGCCCGGCATGCGGAGGCGCTCTTCGGCGACGACCGTCCAGCGGCACAGCATAGCGTGGGTGACTTCCGGGTGGAACTGGAGGCCGAAGGCCCTCTCTCCGGCCCGGATCGCCTGGGTCGGGAAATCATCGCCCGTCGCCAGGGTCTCGGCACCGGAGGGACAGTCGAAGCCTTCCCGATGCCAGTGATAGACATGGCTCGGCCATGGAACTTCCCAATCCGCACTCAGGGTCTCGCCGGCGGGGGTCGGCAGCAAGGGGTAATAGCCGATTTCAGCTCGACCCTCGGGATGCGCCAGACGCGGGCGCCGAGGTGCTTCGCCATCATCTGCGCGCCCAGGCAGAGGCCGAGAAAGGGCTTGTTCTCCCTCAATGGCACATCGATCCAATCGATCTCTGTCTTGACGAAATCGTCCGGATCGTTGGCGCTCATCGGGCCGCCGAAGATCACGGCTCCGGTATGCTCGGCGAGAGTCTCCGGCAGCGGATCTCCGAAGCGGGGGCGGCGGATATCGAGACGGTAGCCACGCTCCGTGAGCAGGCGCCCGACCCGTCCGGGGGTCGAATGCTCCTGATGCAGGACGATGAGAATGGGGGCCTTGGACCGACGCCTAGGCATGGCTGCGACCCGATGCAGAGGCGTTCATGACGAAACGGGAGCGATCACGCGAGAACATGGGCCGATTATCCGGGGCAAGGTGCATTCTCCGCAAGGGGGCATCGACAGCCGATTCGGATCGCCATTTTGCCGGATCAACTGAAGAGGTAAGGGATCTAGGCAAGGACCGGCTGACGCCCTAAGATCAACGCTATAATGATATCATGGATCGGCTCGGTCCCGGCCGGTTTTTGCATGGATACGCAAAAATGATAGAAGCGTCTGATTCTCCAGGCTTGAAGTCGAGACCATCCAGCGCATCTTGTTCCGTGCTCTGCTGAGCCACCGGCCAGCGCCCCAGCGTGAAAGAAAGTGAACCCGTGACCGATAGCGTAACGAGCGACGGCGATCTCAACGGCCTGCGTATCCTCGTCGTCGAGGACGAAGCCGCGATCTCCCTGCTCCTGGAAGACATGCTTCTCGACTTCGGCTGCGAGGTAATCGGTCCGGCAGCCCGCCTGTCGGCGGCCCTCGACGCTGTGGCACGCGAACAGGTCGATCTGGCCATCCTGGACGTGAATGTCGCCGGCGAGCCGATCTATCCGGTGGCCGAAGCCCTGGCGCAGCGCTCGATCCCCTTCGTTTTCTCGACGGGCTATGGCAGCGCGGGCATCCGCGACACATTCCGCGACCGTCCCGTTCTGCAGAAACCCTTTGCTCAGCACGATCTGAAGCAGAAACTGCTGATCGCGCGCGGCAAGACGGCTTGAAATCGACGCATTCGGGTCGATTCAGCGCCTCATCTGTGGCGTTAATGCCGCAATCGTTCACCCTGTGCTGCAAAACACATCATCCATGATGTGAATCGGCTTTGTTCCTAGGCTCTTCCTGCTAAGCTTAAGTAACGTTAGAGCAGGTACCCCTTCGATCGAGCCGGTTGTCCATGTCGTTCCAATTCCTCAGGCTTCTGGCCGCCACAAGCGTGCTGGCGCTTTCCCTCGCCGACGCACAGGCTCAAGGACCCGTGCCGCGCCAGGCGCCCGTCGCGGGCGCCATCGTGGCGGCCAAGGGCGGCGAGGAGATGCGCTTCGTGCGGGAGGATCTCTGGCGCGCCACCCAGCTCCAGCAGAGCCTCGTCGGCGGCGATACCCTGCGCACCAACGCCATCGGCAACTTGGCGATCCTGTTCAAGGATCAGACCCAGATCCGCGTCGGCCGCAACTCGACCCTGACGGTCAATGACGTGGCGAGCGGCGACAGCGGGAATACGCAGCTTAGCCTCCAAGCGGGAAACATCTGGGCTCGCGCGGCACGTGGCGGCTCTGGCGTGGACGTCAAGACGCCGGCGGCGGTCGCGGCGATCCGCGGCACCGATTGGTCCCTGTCGGTGGATGGCGCGGGCAAGACCTCACTGATCGTGCTCGAAGGTGTGGTCGAGCTCACCAATCCGCAGGGTTCGGTGACTGTCCGTCAGGGCGAGGGTGCCGTGGCGGCCATCGGTCAGGCCCCCACTAAGTTCGTGCTCGTGCGTCCCAATGATCGCGAGCAGATGCTGTTTTATCTGACCCTCCGCGATGGTCTGACTTGGCTGCCGGCCACTCCCCTGCGCGGATCCGCACGGCAGGCCGAGCGCGCCCGGATCGAAGCGATTCCGCCAGAGGCCCGCAGTGCGGAAGACTGGCTGATCCGCGCGGAGGTGGCCCTGGTCCTGGGTATCAGGCGGCCTCCGCCCCCCTGGCCGAGGCTCGCCGCAGATCCCTCAATGCATCGCAGCGCGCCCGCGCGGATCTCGTCGAGGCCCTGATTGCGGGCGCGGAGCGCCGGTGGAGCGACTCCGCCGCCCTCTTCGCCCGTGCCGAGCGCCGCCTCGATGCCAAGCGGCGTGTGACGGCCGTCTACGGCCGCTACATTGCCGCGTCCTTGGCCCAGCCGAACCGCGTCCTGCCCGAGCCCAAGATCGCCCCGAACAGTCCGGAAGCCGCCCTCGCGCATGCCTTCATCGCCGGCTTCCGGCAGGATCTGAACGCCGCGGCCGATCTCGCGGACGCCGCCGAGAAGCGCTTCCCGACCGACCCGCAGATCGGCGTCTTCTCCTCACAGCTCTCCCTGGCCCTCAATCGCCGAGATCAGATGCGCGCCTCGCTGGAGCGCGTGCGGGCGGCGGATCCGAACGACCACCTTGTTCTGGCCATGAGCGGCCGGATCAAGGCCGACGTCGACAGCAACCGCAAGGCGGCGCTCGCCGACCTGAAACAGGCCCTGGAAGCCGCACCGGGCAATGCCGAGATCTGGAACGAGCTCGGCCTGCTCTACGCCGACCTCGAGGCTCTTTTGGAGGCAGAAGCGGCTTTCCGGCGCGCCATCGAGCTCGATCCCCAGGACCCGGTTCCTTATGCCAACCTGTCGTTCATCCTGCTCGACCAGAGCCGCGTGGATGAAGCCGGGGCTCTCATCAACAAGGCGCTCGACCTCGATCCCGATTTTCACGTCGCCTATATCGCGCGCGGCCGCTACCTCCTGCAGAAAGGCGATATGCCCGGCGCCCTCGAGTCCATTCTGGCCGGCTCGGCAGCCAATCCCGCCTATGCCAACGGCTTGGTGGCAGCGGCAGTCGCCTATTACCAGAATGGTGATATCGAATTAGCCGAACAGACATTCGACAATGCGGATCGGCTCGATCCGAACGACCCCGTCACCGCGATCATGAGAACGGCGGTGGCACTGGACCAGTACCAGGCCGATGGTGCCGTAAAATTCGCCCGCGAGGCCGTGAAGCGCGCCCGCAACCGAGGCGGCGATTATGCCGGTCTCTCGGCCAACCGACAAAGTGGCAGCTATCCGGCGGACGCCTATCGGTTCATCGGTCTTCATGAATGGGGCCGCTTCTACGGCGATCGCACATTCGATCCTTTCGAGGCGACGAGCTATTTCGATCAGTCGGCGAATGTCAGTCCGAGACTGTTTACGGGAAGCCCGACTCTGACGAGCGTGGAAACCGGAAGCGATGACGGGCTCGCAGCGGCCAACCTCGTCGTTCAGGGGCTTCTTTTCGATCCGCTCGCGCTGGGTGGACGCATCGGCCGCATCGACCTCGTGCGCCGCCCCTTCGTCGATGCCGAGGTTGGTGGAACCTGGATCTCCCAGGACGGCAAGGTCGGCTGGCGATCGGAGGGCTTGGTCACCGGCTTCTCGAACGAGCCGATCCCGACGGCATTCAGCTTCTCGGCGGGGCGACTGCGTGACAATGGACTTTACACCTACGATCGGGAGAGGCTCGACAGCGCCGCCTTCTTCATCGGCTCGGCCCCATCGGCCGCCGACCGATTTCTGATCTTCGGGACGTTCGCCAAGAATGAACCCGGAGCGTTCAGCTCTCTGACGCCGACCACCTTTTCGACGAATCCCCTAGAGCGC
>KI912055.1:11061-11784 GCA_000517005.1 Microvirga lupini | reverse complement strand
TTGGAGGAGGTCTTCGCCGATCCGCTCTTCCGCTCGACGCCGGTGGCGCGGCTCGAACTGCGCGAGACCGTCGAGAGCGCCCCCTCCCTGGTCGAAGCCATCAACCGCCTCTACCGCGCCTATCAGGCCATGCGCGGCGCCCGCGAGGCGGTGACGCCGAGCCTCCGCGACCGCGACCGTGCGGAGGATGCGCCGCAGATCAACCCGGTCGACCGAGTGCGGGAGCTGATCCACGAGGCCAAGAACCATTTTGCCGAGCTGGACGAGGCCGCCGAGGCCCTGGCGTCCGATCTCGCCGTCACCGGCCACGAGCCCTTCTTCGCCATCGCCGAGCGCCTGCACGCCAAGCACGGGATCCGGGTGCGCGTGATGCCCATCGACGTGATGCCGGATAGCTTACGCCGCTACGACCATCACCGGCGCCAGTTGCTGATTTCCGAATTGGTGGATCCCTCTGGCAGGACCTTCCAGGCTGCCTACCAATTGGCCTTCGCCGAGATGCGCGAGACCATCGACGCGCTCGCCGCCCGCCTCGAGCCCATTGACGGGCCGGCGCGGCGGCTGCTGCGCGTCTCCTTCGGCAACTACTTCGCCGGCGCCCTCATGATGCCCTACGGCAAGTTCCATGCGGCAGCAGAAGCCCTCGGCTACGACGTGGAGGTGCTGGGCGCCCGCTTCGGCGCGAGCTTCGAGCAGGTGGCGCACCGGCTCACGACGCTGGCC
>KI912055.1:4520-10961 GCA_000517005.1 Microvirga lupini | reverse complement strand
CTCTAATACTCGGAGACTTTTACAACAAGGACGCAAGGGAAACGACCGATTATCAGGTAGGTGCAGGCTGGAGCCACACCTTCGGCTATCGCAATGTGCTGACCGCCGCGGTCTTCAGCGGGCAAGTCCAGAATACGACTGATACTCACCAAGTCGGCATTGTTTCCAATCTCGTGCTTTTCGAACTTCTCAAGCACGAGAAGACCCGCACGACGGCGACGGTCGTCGCCTTGAATCACATGGTCGGTTTCGACGATGTTACGCTTCGCTATGGCGTCGAAGCCCTCACTGGAAAATCGCGCGTCAGAATCCATCAGGACTATACCGACGTCCCGATCCCCGGCTTTTCGGACGCGTCCCTCGACATCGAGACACCCTTCACCGGCAGCCGTCTCTATGCGGACGCTTTCTGGCGCCCCTCCGACTGGTTCGAGGCAGAGGTCGGATTGGAACGGGTCATGGTCGATCAGGAGGGAGCATCGGCGGACGAGAACATTCTGCCCCGAGCAGGCATTGGAATCTCGCCCTTCGAAGGACAATGGCTGCGGGCTGCCTACCGTAGCGATGTCGTGTTCCCGTCGACCTACACGCTCTCGTCTCTGACCACCGTCGGCCTCCTGCCGAACGTCATTCCTTTGGAGCTGGGCGGCAAGGTTGACACCCTGGCGCTGCGCTGGGACGCGGAATGGTCTCCGCGCTTCTTCACAGCGGTCGAGTATCAGCGACAGGAGATCGATTCCTTAAGTCTCCCTATCCCTGAGACTTATGCGACGCTTGACGCCGACAAGGCACAAATCGAACGGGTGGCAGCAACGGCCAACTTCTGGCTGGGGTATGGCATCGGCGTGTTCGGAACAGTCGGTGCAGCCTCGTCTGAAATCCAATCGGGACCAGCCGCCGGTGCGCCTGTCCCCTTCGTCGCAGAACGTTTCGCCCGCGCGGGCTTGACCTTCGTGCATCCGAGCCGGCTCAGACTTACCGTGGCCCAGACATTCCTGGGCGGCCTGACGAGCGCTACTCCGTTGGGGGATTTCGTAGGATTGAAACTGGATGATTATTGGACCACCGATGCGTCTGTGACCTGGGAAACGCCGGATCGGAGGCTCGCCCTTGGGCTTACGGTGCTCAACTTGTTCGACAACGAGTACGAAGTCCTCGCCAAACTCCCCGGTCAGGGCCGCACGGTGGCGGCCAGCGTGAAGGCACGGTTCTAGGGTGAGCGGCGAACGGTCGACAGCAAGAGATCACGCAGGAGAGCCTCTCTGGCGCCATTTCGCCATGGCAGGGCTCATTGCGGCTCTGCTGATCCTGGTTCTGTTCTTCCCGCCCTTTCGCCTCATCGAGGCGCGGCTCTACAATATTCTCTCGGTGATCGCGCCACCTCTGCCCGTGCAGCCGGGCGCCGTGGTCGTGGCCATCGACGAGCCGTCCATCGGCGAAGTCGGCCAGCGCTGGCCCTGGTCCCGGGAGCTTCACGCCCGGCTGGTCGAGAGCCTGCGTACGGCAGGAGCGAAGGTGATCGCCTTCGACATCATCTTCGCCGACCCCACCACGGAGGAAGCCGATACGGCTCTCGCGAAGGCGCTCGGCCCGGACGTGGTGCTGGCGGCGGACGACGTGACCACGCCGCTGGCTCAAGGCATTCAGGTCACCCGAGTCAGCCCCCTCGATCCGTTCCTGGATGCCGGCGTGGCCGTCGGTGTCGCCTCCGTGGATCTCGACGGGGATGCCTATCTGCGCCGCATGCCGCCGGTGCAGGACAGTTTGGCCGCCGAAGCGCTGCGCCTGAAGGGCGAGCCGCAAGGATCCGCTCCCGAGGGGGCCCTGATCCAATATTTCGGGCCAGCCCGCTCCTATCCGACCGTGTCCTATTATCAGGCTCTCGATCCGGAGAATTTTCTGCCGCCCGGATTCTTCAAGGACCAGATCGTGCTGGTGGGCCTCAGTCTGAAGCAGGCGACCTCTGCCGATATCGGCGCGCCCGATACCTTTCTGACGCCCTATACGCTGACCGAGGGCACGCTCACGGCGGGCGTGGAGGTGCAGGCCACGATCCTCGACAATCTCCGCCATAATCTCTACGTGCTGCCCGTGCCTCGGCTCGTCATGGTGCTTCTGGTGATCGCCGGAGCCTTTCTGGCCGCAGCCTTCTCCACCCACGGCGTCTCCTGGCGAACCGGTCTGGCGGCTGTCTTCCTTGTCGCCTTCTTCATCGTCGGAGCATGGGCCGTGCTGCGCCTCGGCAGGGTCTGGGTCCCGCCGGCCCTGCCGGCGGCAGCGGCGCTCGCGGTCTTCGGGACGCGCTTCGGGCTGGACTATGCGCGCGAGCGGCACCTGCGCCGCACCGTGTCGGAAGCCTTCTCGCGTTACCTCTCGCCGGATCTCGTGGCGCAGCTCGCGCGCGATCCGGGCGCCCTGAAGCTCGGGGGCGAACGCCGCAATCTCTCGATCCTGTTCTGCGATGTGCGCGGCTTCACGACCCTGTCGGAGACGCTGAAGGACGAGCCGGAGCGGCTGACCACCCTCATCAACCGCCTGCTCGATCCGCTCTCCGAAGCGGTGCTCGCGGAAGGCGGCACCATCGACAAATATATCGGCGATTGCGTGATGGCGTTCTGGAACGCTCCGCTGCCGAGCCCGGACCATCCCCTTCGCGCCGCCCGCGCGGCCATGCGCATGCTGGAAGCGGTCGAAACCCTGAATGCCGAGCTGCGGCAGGAACAGGGCGAGGATGCACCCCGCTTCGCCATCGGGGTCGGCATCAACACCGGCGATTGCGTGGTCGGCAATGTGGGCTCGCGCTGGCGCTACGATTACTCGGTCCTCGGCGATACGGTGAACCTCGCCTCACGCCTGGAGAGCCTGTCGAAGGAATATGGCGTCTCCATCATCCTCGGTCCCGTGACGGCACAAGCGCTGCAGGAGCATCTCGTGCTGATCGAACTCGACCGCATCGCCGTGAAGGGGCGCGCCGAGAAAACGGCCATCTTCACCATCCTGGCGCCCGCCACGCAGCGCCAGGATCCGGCGCTTGCGCAGCTGATGGAGCTGCATCCCACGGTTCTCGACAGCATCGGCGCGGGACGGCGGGTGGAAGCTCTCGAACTCGTCCGGCACTGCCAGACGCTCGCTCCCTCCCTGTCGAAATATTATGGGAAGCTTCTGCTCAAGGCGACCGCCATCCCGGAATGATCGGCTGCGGCGAGACGCGCCTGTTTATCGCGGCCGATCACACTTGACTCGCGCATGAATTGTCACTCCAGCAACGTGGTTTTGCAAACGAATTGCAAGTAAAAACAAAGTCTTGCGCTTGGGGAAACACGGTCTATAAGGTCGCCTCGTTTCCCGCAGAACCCTCTCGTTACGCATCGCGCCATGGACAAGATTCAAAAACTTGCCCTGGGCAGCATATTCGTCGGAACCGTTGTTTTCGTCCTGAAATATGCCGCCTATTACATCACGGGCAGCATTGCGCTTTATTCGGATGCGCTGGAGAGCGTCATCAATGTGGTGACGGCGATCGCGGCCTTCATGGCCGTGCGCCTGAGCGCCACGCCGGCCGATGCGAACCATCCTTACGGACACCACAAGGTGGAATATTTTTCCGCCGTCCTGGAAGGCGTGCTGATCATCGTGGCGGCGCTGGCGATCCTGCGGGAGGCTTATTTCGGGTTCCTGTCCCCCAGAATCATCGACGCTCCCGAGCAGGGCCTTGCTATCAATGCGCTGGCCGGGGCGATCAATGCCGTCTGGTCCTGGCTTCTAATCAGCCGGGGACGTCGCCTGCGCTCACCCGCGCTCGTGGCCGACGGCCGGCATCTTCTGACCGATGTGATGACCTCGGCGGGCGTCATCGTGGGTCTCCTGCTCGTTCCTCTCACGGGCTGGCACTGGCTCGACTCCGCCCTTGCGGCCATGGTGGCCCTCAACATCCTCTGGTCCGGCTGGGGTCTGATGAAGGAAAGCATCGGCGGCCTGATGGACGAAGCACTTCCCGAGGCGACCCTGAGCCGCGTTCGCGAGATCATCGCCGTCAATGCGGAGGGTGCCATCGAAGCGCACGATCTGCGCACGCGCCACGCAGGCCGGATGACCTTTATCGATTTTCATCTCGTGGTACCCGGCCACATGAGCGTTACCGACGCCCATGACATCTGCGATCGCCTGGAGCGGGCCCTCAAGGCCGACGTGGAGGATGCGCTCATCACGATCCATGTAGAGCCCGACAACAAGGCCAAGCACGCCGGCATCGTGGTTCTCTAAATTTTGAGGGTTCTTGCGTCAGCACAGCTCCCGTGGCATTCCTGCGCGCATGAACGACCGTGCGACCCCGACCGCAATCCTTTGGTGCCGCTCCTGACAGGAGCGGCACGTCGTCATGTTTTTTCGCAACGACCGTAGCCGCCGTGTGCGGCAGGCATCGTTCGCTTTTATCGACCCAAGTCTTTCGTCACGGCGGCTCTCATCTGGAGAAGCCCCATGTCCTTCGACGCCGATCAACGCCCCATCATCCTGACCGGAGACCGGACCACCGGCCCGCTTCATCTCGGCCATTATGCCGGATCCCTGAAGAACCGCATCGCCCTTCAGCACAGCCACAGGCAATATCTGCTGCTCGCCGATAATCAGGCCCTGACCGACAATGCGTCCGACCCCGCCAAGGTGCGGAAGAACGTGCTGGAGGTCGCCCTCGATTATCTGGCGGTCGGCATCGATCCGGCGCAGACGACGATCTGCGTCCAGTCCGGCCTGCCGGCGCTGGCCGAACTCACCCTGCTCTATCTCAACTTCGTGACCGTGGCGCGGCTCGAGCGTAATCCGACGATCAAGGACGAGATCCAGGCTCGCGGCTTCGGACGCGACATTCCTGCGGGCTTCCTCTGTTATCCGGCGGCTCAGGCAGCCGACATCACGGGTTTCAAGGCCCATGTGGTGCCGGTCGGTGAGGATCAGGCTCCCCTGATCGAGCAGACCAACGAGATCGTGCGCCGCCTCAACCGTCAGATCGGTCGGGATGTCCTGCCCGAAGCCCAGGCTCTGATCCCATCCGTCGGACGCCTGCCCGGCGTCAACGGCAAGGCGAAGATGAGCAAGTCGCAGGGCAATACCATCCCTTTGTCCGCCTCGCCGGATCAGATCCGCGATGCGGTACGCCGCATGTATACGGATCCCAATCACCTGCGCGCCTCCGACCCCGGCACGGTCGAGGGCAATGTCGTCTTCACCTATCTCGATGCCTTCGACGAAGATGTCGCGGCGGTCGAAACACTGAAGGCGCAGTACCGGCGCGGCGGCCTCGGCGATGCCGCGGTGAAGCGTCGGCTGGAAGACATCCTGCAGGCTCTCCTCGCACCCATCAGGGAACGCCGTGCCGCTTTGGCCAAGGATCCCGGCTATGTCCTCGACATCCTGCGCGCCGGCACCCGAGCCGCTCGGGAGCGGACCCAGGCAACGCTCGACGAGCTTCGATCCGGATTGGGTCTCTTCGCTTTTGACCATTCAAAAGGGAAGGCTCCTGCTGCCTTCGCTTGAGGCGCGACCACAATCGCTCCAAGGCGATAACCCGGGTACGCCCGGGTTATCGTATTGTTGATGCCGGCAGGAAAAGGTTAATTAATATTAAATGTTCTTCAGTATTCATGAAGAATAGAGTCTCACTTTTCGGCAAGACTAAGTAGTTCTGCGTAATGACTTGCCCAGAACTGCAAATTTATAACGAGAAAGCCTGGTTGAGCGCGTCGTGGGGGCGCGCGCCTCCCACGGCAATGTGGGCAGGTTATCGAGACGACAATGCGTTTGTTCAACAATCTCACGCTGATCACGAAGCTCGCCATTCCTGTGGCCCTGTTCATCGCCGTGACGATCGGTCTGATCGTCTTCGCAAAAGCCAGCCTCGACACCCTGGCAAGCGAGATGCAGCAGATCGTCGATATCGATGCGGCCCGCAGCAGCACGGCGCTCAGCGCCAAGGCGAATATCAATGACGCTGCGATCCAGGAGAAGAACCTGATTCTCGAGACGAGGGTCGAGCAGATTCTGGTCTATGATAAGCGGTTCAAGGATGCGAAAGAGGCTGCTCTCAAAGACTTCGACAGACTTCTTGCGCTTTCGGAAACGCCGGAACTGCGCCAGTCGACTGAGGAGTTGAAGCAGATCGTCGAAGACTATTTCGCCGTCATGGGGCGGAGCATCGCTCACACTCAATTGAACGAAAGCGAGGAAGCTTTCAAGCTTTCGACGGGCGAAGGACAGGCCCTGCGCCGGAAAGCGATGCAGGCCCTCGACGCGCGGATCAGCGCCAGCGGCAAGGCTCTCGACCAGGAGAAAATCGCCGCCGCCGATCTTGCTGCCAGCACTTCCACACACCTGATCACCGCTTCCGTGATCGGCCTGACGATCGCCATCTGCTTGCTGGGAGCAATCATGGTCTATGGTGTCGCG
>KI912055.1:4221-4420 GCA_000517005.1 Microvirga lupini | reverse complement strand
TTTACGATGGATGACCACCCTCCCCGAGAACGGATCAAGGAATGCCTTAGCGGACGAACAAACGTGGCGGATTTGGTAGCGGCATTTAAAGCATGGGTCGCCATCCATCCTGAAGTCATGCCACAGCAATTAGGCCCCACCTACATCAGCTATCTTTTCGATGTTTGCCCTCCCCCAAAAGCAAAGCCGAAGCAATAAA
>KI912055.1:3232-4121 GCA_000517005.1 Microvirga lupini | reverse complement strand
CGGATGATAGGGATTGCTGCGGCCCTGGCACTCGGTTTGGCAGGTTGTGACCAGATATCGAACACTCTGGGCATCTACACCTACCGCGCAGAGGTCGGATACTACGAGAACGACAAGGAAGCTTGGTTCGTCGGCCGGGACAAAAGCCGCGAAGCCTGCATCTCAGAGGCCATTGCTCGCTACAACAACATCAACGCTGCTTCCCCTAAACGGGCTTTCTCCTGGGCTTGCCGCAAGATGCAGGGCGAGAGATTTCTGGACCGAGTGCGATAGGCCTGCGTTCGCCCTGTATTTGCAGGGTTGCCTCAGTCACACTCCAAAGATCCCTTGGAAAACTGAAGACGGACTATCGGCAAATCTGGCGGCGTTTAGCAGGATCGGCAGCACCAGGACGAGTGGGCAGACATGGACAGAAAACAACAGGCCGCGCGGATCCAGAGGATCGTGGAGGCGATTGCACAGAGAGCTCTCGAAGTGTCGCCCGATCACCGGCCAGCCTACATCAAGAACGAGATTGCAAAGGTTCGGGAAGCCTTCCGCCAGACCTATGAGGCTGATGAGAGGCTGACAGCCTCCGCCATGGAGTTCGTGGACTCGATGTATTCATGGGTCAAGGCGCGGGCAAAGTCTCTGGAGCTCGGTGGCAACATGGCCAAGGACATTTAACGGGGAGGGCAGAGCAAGGATCTTGAACCGAGAACGAGCCATCATGGACGACTGGTATCCAGTCAGGCTGGCGCCGCGGGACGGAACCCCTGTGATCCTCTGGGTTGAGGACGAGGAGGCACCGCCCACCTATCCAGTGACGGTCGGCGTCTGGGAACATGACGACATGACAGGACGGAGCCACTGGCGCGTCTTTGGGGCTCGCTACGGCACCCACACCTAC
>KI912055.1:2785-3132 GCA_000517005.1 Microvirga lupini | reverse complement strand
TTCGACCAGCACATTGTCGGCTGGCGGCCGCTGCCTCGCATTCGGCAGAGCTGAGGCGGTTGAGGATAGGCCAGAGTTAGATTCTGAAGCTGCGGAGGAACAAGGATGAACAGGTGGCTCGACGTGAGTGCCGCACCGCGTAACGGTACACCCGTGATCCTATGGGTTGAGGATAGGGACACCCCACCAACCTATCCGGTCACAGTTGGCGTCTGGGAAACAGACGACATCACTGGAGTAAGCTGTTGGCGCGTCTTTGCAGACCAGCACGGCATCCACAACTACTTCGATCAGCACATCCGCGGCTGGATGCCACTGCCTCGACTGCCGAATGCCTGACGACCTCC
>KI912055.1:1334-2685 GCA_000517005.1 Microvirga lupini | reverse complement strand
CTCTAAGACAGTAGAAGACTACGAACACGTTATAAAATCATACCTCCTGCCTGATATGGGACGGCGTAAGGCCCAGGAAATCGCGCGGGGCGATCTATCACGTCTTCATGGCAGGCTGTCCGATAAACCGGCTATTGCAAACCGACTGATCGCTGTTGCTAGTTCTATGTTCTCGTGGGGATCAGAGCATGGGTTCACGCCGGAGGGTTTCAATCCAGCCTCTCGGATCGAAAAGTATAAGGAAAAGCGGCGAGAGCGTTTCTTGTCCTCCAATGAGATCGAGCGCATAGGCGAGGCTCTGCGCGAAGCTGAAACTATCGGTCTGCCTTGGGAACCAGAGCCAGACAGCGCCAAAGCCAAGCATGCTCCAAAAGCAGAAAATCGCCGGACCAAGATTAGCCCGGAAGCTGCGGCAGCCATTCGGCTATTACTGCTAACCGGTGCTCGCCTTCGGGAGATCCTGCACCTCCGGTGGGAGTATGTGGACTTCGAGCGTGGATTGCTGTTGCTCCCTGACTCCAAGACCGGGCGCAAGACCATCATCCTGAATGCCCCTGCCCTGTCGATCCTGGAAGGGCTTGAAAGAGTTTCTCCTTATGTGATCCCTGGCGAAGATCCGGAAAAGCCGCGTGCTGACCTCAAGAGACCTTGGGCCGCGATATCGGAACGAGCTGGCCTGACGGGCGTCCGACTTCATGACCTCCGACACACTCATGCCAGTTTCGGGGCAGGCTCAGGTATGGGACTACCTATCATCGGCAAGTTGCTGGGGCACACGCAAGCGGCAACCACGGCTCGCTATGCACACCTCGACGCCGATCCATTGCGCAAAGCGTCCGACAGGATTGGGGGAGCTATTGCAGCAGCGTTGGACGGGAAGACGAAAGCGCCAGTTGTTCCTCTTAATGGGAAGCCCCGAACGGGCTGATTTTATGGGCCTGCGCCCGATAAGAGCAGACTACGTCGGCACCAAGACGGACGGAAGCAATTCGCCTCGACCATTTTTGAGGTGTGATGGGTGTGACAGGTGTGATGCCCTTATATTTCAATGACATAGCGCATCGCACGGGTTTTGTGACAGGTGTGACAAGTGTGACCGAGATTGCCGTGTGTTTCCTGATGTGGTCGCGCCTCTCTCCAAGCTCAAAGGCGCAGTTGCAGCACTCTCTCCTCCTGGTCATATTCAAGCCTGGCTTTGGAGAGGACAATGAAGTGGATTGGGGCCTTTGCGGGGTTGCTGATGCTGTCTGGTCCTGCTTCAGCCCATTCAGTTGCCGAGTTCCACCGCTGGTCTGGAGACATGCAGGCAGGTTTCATCGCTGGCTTCTATGAGGGTTTCGTCTTGTCCATG
>KI912055.1:0-1234 GCA_000517005.1 Microvirga lupini | reverse complement strand
TAGGCAAGTGTTATCACGGAGTAAATTCTTATTCCCTGCATGATGAAGGCCAGTGCTGTAGCGGTGAGGATCAGGCAGAGACGTCAGGCCGGGGCAGATCCGGGAGCGGATGCGGCATGAACTCCGGCAGGGAGATACCAAGGCTCTCCTCCAGCTCCTTCGCCAGTGCCTGAATGCGGCTGACGGAATGCGTGAGATGACCCAGATGCTCCTTGATGATGAGCAGCATGATTTCGTGCTCCGCGCGACGGGCTGCATCACGAACACGGCGCCGAGGGGCGGGCGCAATCTGCGCACCATCGATGGCGACAAGGCGGAGGTGAGTGGCGGGCATGGATGGTCTCCTTACGAGAGGCTGATGAGGAAGCAGGCGAGGTAGAGAAAGGCAGTCCCGGCTGTGATGCGGGCGGCCAGCGAGAGGGCGTGCAGGGTCGTTGCCATTCCAGGGGCTCCGGTGGCTTGAAGGGTGGGGTTGTTAAGGTTTGCTAAGGTTGGAAGGCCTACGGCGGCGCCTGGGCCTGCTTGGTCATGACGCCCTCCTCAGTGCGTGGCGAAGGCGCGTTGCTGCTTTGCGTGGAGCCATATGAACCGGAGAGCGGCACCCACGAGCTGGGACCAAGGAGCCTTGGAGCCCTTAGCCTTCTGGAAGCGGGCCTGAGCAACAGCGGCTTTCATGATGGCCGAGCGGTCGAACGAGGTGCCGGAGATGAAGGGGACGGAAGCGGCCTCTTTGGCCAAGCGATCCAAGCGGGCGATTTCCATGGAGCGGGCGGCGAGAAACCCCGGGGCAGTCGGAGCAGTGCGGTCCTTACGGATGTCCCGCATTGCCGAGGTCCAATCTATCTTCCGGTGGAGGGCCATGTTATTACCCGTTGACGTGGCGTTGATTACACTTATCATGTAAGCACTAGCCTGATAGGCTGTCAACACTCAACAAGTAAGTTTTTGCACGTTAAGGGGGCAAAATGATAACCGGAGAGCAGCTAAGGGCCGCCCGCGCCATGCTCAAGATGGAACAGGCAGAGTTGGCTGAGCTGTCAGGAGTTTCCATCGACACAATCAAGCGGTTGGAGCGACTGGATGGGCCACTCAATGCTCAGGCTATGACGCTGCATAGCCTTCAGAAGTGCCTTGAAGGAGAGGGTGTGATTTTCCTGCCTGAGAACGGCAACCTTCCTGGCTTGAAGCTCAGGCGCGACCCGCCACCTGCAATCCGTACCCGCAAGAAGAGAGG
>KI912054.1:3061-3294 GCA_000517005.1 Microvirga lupini | reverse complement strand
TTCCCTACCCTGCGGCCGGAACTTCGACTGCTTGAACCCGGCCGCCAGTGGCAGCAGATGATTGGTCAGGCCTCGCGCCCGCAGGATGGACGCGGCCAGCGTCAGCCCGAGCCAGGGCTGGCGGGTGTAGAGGTTGAGATCGAGCCAGGCATTCCAGGCCACCGCCGCCGCCGCGACCGCCGGCCAATGGCTGGTGCGCTGGATCAGATCAAGCCACAGATCTTCGGTTTCGG
>KI912054.1:0-2961 GCA_000517005.1 Microvirga lupini | reverse complement strand
GTCCTCCCAGGGGTGCTGCGGGCGCATGCGCCGAACCGTTGGCATCCAGCGATCGGCGCCAGCGATTAGATCGTCGATGTAGACCTTTTCCCGGGCGAGGGCGATCTTCTGGATGGCTTCCGGCCGACGCTCGCGCATGCCCGGATTGCCCGGCTTCTTGCCTCGCGCCTTGGCAGCCTTGATCCCGGCCCGCGTGCGCTCGGAGATGAGGGAGCGTTCCAGCTGTGCGACTGCACCAAGAACCTGTAAGGAAAATATACCTTGCAGAGTTGAGGTGTCGATGGGATCGCGCAGGGAGCGGAAATGGGCATTCCGGGCCTCCAGTTCCTCGATTACCTCAAGGAGATGGCTCACTGAACGGGCCAGCCGGTCCAGACGCACAACGACTAGGACCTCCCCTGGCTTGATCTCACGGATAAGCCGCGCCAGCACGGGGCGGGCTCGGCTTGCGCCTGACCCCTGCTCCTGATGGATCTCAGCACAGCCGGCAGCGCGTAGCTCGTGGAGTTGCGCATCGTGCGCCTGATCCTCAGTCGAGACACGAGCGTAGCCAATTAGGCGACCTTTCGAGAGGGGAGGGGCCATCAACGGGTTTACCAAGCCATTTTTCAGGTCCTTTGTACACTTTCGTTTGTCACGAGCAACTGATCGTTTGAAAACGTTTCTCAAGCTATTTTGTTAACCAGCCGGAGAGGGGAGGGCTTCCCCCGAGCCGGCAAAAATGTCTTAGAAACAAGGATGTTAGCGGCTCGGTTGCCACTCATTGGGCATCCTGTCTGCGTTGGATCGCAGTGGAGCATGTACGCTTTTCGGCTCCGCGCCGATGCAGCCGCGCAAGACAGCTTGAGCACACCCATCCGATCGTAGCAACAGCTCCCTTTGCTTCTCTCCTTGCAGCTATGCTGTTGTTCTTCAATAGCTTAGCTTGTGCGGCATCATCGTGGTTCTCGGCAGGGGGCCTTGATCTCGACCCGGCAGAGGCGCAGGCGTCGCGGCGCCTTCGTCGGGATCCGGTGAGAGAATCACAGAAAGACCAATCCGCATCCTCCTGGGACGAATGGCAGAGCGCCCTCAGGATAGGAGCCGGCATGGTCGCCATTCCCAGGAGCTTCCGGTACAGTTGTCCCGCGAGGAGGACGCGACGATGGACATCGGCGCATGGCTCCACTCTCTTGGTCTCGAACAGTACGAGGCCGTGTTCCGCGCCAACGCCGTCGATGCTGAGGTCTTGCCTGACCTGGGCGAGGCCGACCTCGAGAAGCTCGGGGTGCTTCTGGGTCACCGCAAGAAGCTGCTCAAGGCAATCGCCGCGCTGCAGGACAACCCGTCCGCCGCGGTCCATCAGCTTGTCGAGGCGACACCTGCGACCCCTGAAGCCGAGCGCCGGCAGCTGACCGTGATGTTCTGTGATCTGGTCGACTCGACCAGGTTGGCATCGCGGCTCGATCCCGAGGAGATGCACGCGGTCATCCGCGCCTTTCAGAATGCCGTGACCGGCGAGATCGCCCGCTTTGAGGGGCACGTGGCCAAGTTCATGGGCGATGGGGTGCTCGCCTATTTTGGCTGGCCCAAGGCGCACGAGGACGAGGCCGAGCGGGCTGTACGGGCCGGGCTGGCGATCGCAGAGGCGGTCGCGGGCATGCCCGCCCCAAGCGGCACCCCGTTGGGTGTTCGGGTTGGGGTGGCAACCGGGTTGGTCGTGGTCGGCGATCTCATCGGCCGGGACGAGGCCCGCGAGCGGGTCGTGGTCGGCGAGACCCCCAACCTGGCGGCGCGGCTGCAGGGGATTGCCCCGCCGGGAGCGGTCGTGGTGAGCGAAGCGACCCGCCGCCTGCTTGGAGCCACCTTTGATCTTGATGACCTTGGTCCCCAGCCACTCAAGGGCTTAGAGCGACCGGTCACCGCTTACCGCGTGCGCCAGGAGAGCGCCATCGAGGGCCGCTTTGAGGCCCACCAGGCCGGACAGCTGCTGCCGATGGTGGGGCGGGAGCAGGAGCTCGCCACGATCCTCGACCGCTGGCGTCAGGCCAGGGCAGGAGAAGGCCAATGCGTCCTGCTCATCGGCGAGGCTGGCATCGGCAAGTCACGCATTGTCCAAGCAACCTTGGATGCGCTCGCAGATGAGCCTCTGACAGTGGTGAGCTACCAGTGCTCTCCCTACCATGTCGGCAGTCCCCTCTGGCCTGTCGTGCATCACCTGAACCATGCCGCAGGCTTGTCTACCAGCGACAGCACCGAGCAGAGGCTCGTCAAGCTGGAGGCGCTCCTGCGCCCCACCATGGGAGACCGCACCGAGGCCACGCAACTCCTTGGAGCCCTGCTCGGCCTGGACACCTCCGCGCGCTATCCGCCTCTCGACCTCACCCCCCAACAGCGCCGGGCGCGAACCCTGGACCTCCTTGTCGAGCAGGTCATCAGGCTTGCGGCCGCGCAGCCGGTGGTGCTGCGGATCGAGGATGCGCATTGGGTCGATCCCACCACCCTGGAGCTGATCGAGCTGATCCTGAGCCGGATCACCCAAGCGCGTGTGCTCATGCTCCTCACCGCCCGGCCAAGCTTCCAGCCCAGTTTCAGCCGCCACCAGCATGTGACCTGGCTGACGCTCAACCGTCTGCGCAGCCAGGACGCCAAGGCGATCATCGAAGGCGTGGCCGGCGGCAAGACCGTGCCTGAAGAGGTCATGGCGGAGTTGCTCGCCAAGACGGACGGCGTGCCGCTCTATCTCGAGGAACTCACCCGGACCGCGCTGGAGTCGGGGGTGCTGCGCCAGACCGACACCGCCTACGTGGCCGACATCCCCTTGCCGGCCCTGGCGGTGCCCTCGTCGTTGCATGACTCGCTCATGGCGCGGCTTGACCGGCTCCGTCCGGTCAAAGAGGTGGCCCAGACCGCAGCCTGCATCGGCCGGGAGTTTAGCTACGACCTCCTGTCCGCCGTGGCCTCAGTCTCGGAAGCTCAGCT
>KI912053.1:3317-4007 GCA_000517005.1 Microvirga lupini | reverse complement strand
GTTGATCCGCCTCCGGCGCAAACCGGCAAACGATCATAATCGACCCATCTTGACGTTCGAGTTTGTAGAGGCTCTGCGACGGGAGGTAAGCCCTCACATCCTGCGCGACATCGGTGTTGACCGCAGCCGGAGTGACTAACATTCCGGCTGCGATGCGGTCACATGATCTTGTTCAGGACGGATGGTGTGCGGAGCCACACAGTGGCATGTCGTGCGCGTATCTATATGGATCGCGCGATGCCGGAACACATCGCACGTACCCTGGTAGGAGGTCTGGTGCTCAGCCTCTCGCCAGGGCACTTCGTACTTGTGCACAGCGTTCGGTTGCACTTCCGGCGTCCGTGTCACATTGTGGTGGCGTGGTGTTGCAACCGGCATCACAAAAGCGCCCTGACAGTGAGCTCCGCACGGCTAACTCTGTCAGGGCGTTGTCATTTGTGAGCGCCACGCTCTCATTGATGAAGAGCCTGTACTCGGGGATCGAGATTACCTGATCCCAGCGGCAGACCACCGAGAACTGGGATTCTTGGACTCAAGGCCGGTGGCTCAGCGGAAACCATGTTGTCGAGTTCAGGGTTGCCGTGCCCTCTCTCTGCCATATACGAATGAAGAGCTTCCTCGATCCCTTACATTCCTTGGGTTTCATGACCGTTCGCCGCCGCTTCCTCCTCACCCCATCCTTCGCCCGCC
>KI912053.1:2573-3217 GCA_000517005.1 Microvirga lupini | reverse complement strand
CCACGTCGAGGGCTTCTTTCCCGAGCAGCGGGACCGCTCCTCCTGGGTTCGCCTCGAGGAGGAGAAAGGCCTGCTGATCCTCAGGACGGTCGCCTCTCACGGCGAGGTCGAAGACCAGACGGAAATCCCGGCAGCCCATGCCCATGCGTTGCTCGATGTCTGTGCCGGCGAGGTCGACTACACTCGGACAGCCCTGCCGATCAGTGAGGGTCATGCTCTAGTCGATGAGATCATCCGGCCCCGTGTCCTGCACCTCGTCACCATGGAATTTGACACCGGGGAGGAGGCGAGGGGCTTTCATCCCCTCGAGTGGTTCGGGCCTGAGGTGACGGCCGATCCTCGCTACACCACCCAGGCTATCGCTTTGAGAGGGCTCGATGAAGTTCCGGAGATCTCATTGTCCGATGCTGCGCTCAACAGCCTGATCGATACCCTGGACGGGCACTTTCCCGCCCAGGCGCGCGCGGCTGTCACCCGGCCCAAGGCCAAGCAGGTGCCGGTGACCCGGGCCAAGGCCCAAACCAAGGGTGACGCCGTCAAGGTCAACCTCGATGAGATTGAGGAGGCCATGAGGCGCGAGATGGAGAAGACGCCCCGGAAGGGCAATCCCGAGTAAGAGCTCTCCCGGGATGCCGGACGCCCGC
>KI912053.1:320-2473 GCA_000517005.1 Microvirga lupini | reverse complement strand
GGTGATCCGGGCTTTGGGCTCATCGCCGAGCAGGGCGGGATTGGAGATCGCCTCATAGCGCAGCTTCTCGCAGGCATCGGCCGCGTTCGAGATCAACTCGCGCAGGAAGACGTTCCTGTCGGAATAGACCGAGTGCACCATCAGGTGCAGCAGCTTGGCGACATCGGCCTCGAAGGTGTGGTTCTCAGGGGTGGGAGGGATGTCAGCAGTCGTCATGGCGTGCAATAAATCGTGTTGCTTGGGCGGGCGATGAGATGCCCGTGAATGGCTAAGATTTCAAGGCTCGGGGTCAGCTCCGGATGCCGTCCTCACCCCTGAGCGAAGGCTGCCGTCGGCTAACGTGCCGACCGGAACCGCTCGAAGGCGGTGATCCTCTGGGTGTAGGGCTCGACCTCGCGCCGGTAAACCTCGCGCCGGAGAAAGGTGAGCTCGGCTTCGCCGGTCTCCTCGTCAACCTCCACCCACCACGCTTTCGGCCGGCCGTCAGTGCCGTCATTCCAGCGGTACCCTCGCGCCTTCAGCACATCCTTCATGTCGAACGGGCTGCCCTCAGCCCAGATGCGGACAAGTGCCTTCCGCGCCGCGGCGATCAGATGCCCGAAGGGGAGCCCGGCCCCGGAGGGCAGGGGCGCTGCCAGCACCTTGAGCAAGGCGTGGCAATCCTCGACGGCCCGATGGCCTTGGTGAAACCAGCCGCACTGAGTCAGGAGGTACCCGAGCTTCGATCCCTCAAACCCAAACCCGCTCCAGGCGATCTCGGAATGGGAGCAGGCCCAAGCCTTGACCTGAAAACCCTTGGATAGGCGCTCACAGAAGGGTCGGTCGAAGCGGGCATTGTGCGCGATGACGAGATCTGCCGGTGCGATGAATTGCTCAACCGCCTCAAGGTCGAGCACCTGGCCGGCGACCATATCGGACGTGATGCCGGTCAGACGAGTGATCTCAGGGGTGATAGGCACGCCTGGCTCGCGCAAGGCATTGAACGCACCGATCACATCGCCAATCCGCCCTTCCTCACCGTACACAAAGGCGACCATACCGAGTTCGATGATCTCGTCCCGCGTTTGATCGAGGCCTGTGGTTTCGGTGTCAAGGATGACAGCAATCTTCTCACTCGCACAAGGCGTACGCGCAACGACGACAGGGCGGGGCTGCAACCGGCGGAGTACGCGGTAGTCACCGGTTGCTTCCAGCATCTGGGCAGCCGTTTCATAATCAGGAGTTTCGATGGATCCGCTGCATGGCCTGGCCTTAACGATGATCTCGTCCGCAGATCTTCGGATCGGGCCCGGCGGTGCGTCGTAGTCTAAGAAAAGATCGGCTTGGCCTCGCATTCCCGCACCTTCCGCCTGTGGTACCAGGCTCATGCGCGAGCCTGGCGGGGCAGACTAGCGAAATGCATGTCGCCAGATCGTTAACGCGCGGGGTCTAAGAATTATCGTTTGAGGTGCTGCCGACTATCAAACAGTCCTCACATTCAAGGTCCACCATGGATGACCTCGTGGCGGAGTGGTTACGCAGAGGGCTATAAATCCTTGCATGCCGCCTCACTCCTGTGCGAGGCTCGCTCCTCTGAGGCAAGAGTCAATAGTTTCGCGCCTGTCGGCGAGTGAGTTGAGAGCAACCGTGCCCGGCTCAACTCAACCTTATCCTGTCTATGCAATCTGCGTATTCTCCGCGCAGCTTCGACGAATCACGGCGTTGGCCGTTCGCGCTTGAGCATGGAGGCAATCTCCGGTCTGTTCGCGGCAAGCCACTGTATGGCATCAGACTGGCTCACGCTGCACTCGAGTGCTGCCCAGGTAGGATCCTCAAGAGACTCTTCCCTGAGCCGGGTGGCGGCATAGCTGACGAGCTGATGGAGGTCCTCGTAGCCGGGACGCATCTCGAGGGCGTCGGCAACCCACGTGCTGGACCAGCCCTGCGCGGCAAGGTGTACGAGGGTCTGCGGATCGGCCTCGCGAAACCACGGTGTCGCGTCAAACTCGCGAGCCAAGGCATTGTCGGCGGTGTGGCATGAGGCTCGGATCATCACGCACCTCCCGGATCGGCGGTCCGGCCTCTATTCTACCACACGCCCGCATCAGGGCTGTACTGCCACAGCTGTGTTCCCAAGCAGAGTTGATGTTCGTCCTGCTCCTGCCCATCATTGA
>KI912053.1:0-220 GCA_000517005.1 Microvirga lupini | reverse complement strand
TGTTGTTGCCCCTTAAAGAGCGGACAAGGCTTCCTGGGTTTGACGGGCCGCGATGAACTCGCGGGGTGAACGATAGCCGAGAGCCCGGTGCGGGTGAAGCTGGTTGTAATGAGCAAACCAACCCGGCAGCGCGGCCATCACGGATCGGGCATCCGGGCAAGAGCTCACGCGGGCATAATCGCGCTTGATCGTGCGCACGAAGGCTTCTGCCATTCCATTC
>KI912052.1:49145-49470 GCA_000517005.1 Microvirga lupini | reverse complement strand
CATCCCGGCCTTCTACACCAGGACCGGTGTCGGCACCCTCATTGCTGAGGGCAAGGAGGTGCGCGGGTTCAACGGCGAGAAATATGTCATGGAGACGGGCCTCTTCGCCGACATCTCCATCGTCCATGCCTTCAAGGGCGATACCGAGGGCAATCTCGTCTACCGCAAGACCGCCCGCAACTTAACCCGATGATGGCGACCGCATCCCGGCTGACCATCGCCGAGGTCGAGCATCTGGTTCCTGCCGGGGAGATTGACCCGGATTGCATCCACACCCCGGGCATCTTCGTGAAGCGCATGGTGCATGTGCCGAACCCGGTCAAAC
>KI912052.1:48775-49045 GCA_000517005.1 Microvirga lupini | reverse complement strand
AGGAGACCCTCTGATGGCCTGGACCCGTGAACAGATGGCGGCCCGGGCCGCCAAGGAACTGCGCGACGGCTACTACGTGAATCTCGGCATCGGCATTCCGACGCTGGTGTCGAACTACATCCCTGAAGGGGTGCATGTGCAGCTCCAGTCGGAGAACGGCATGCTCGGCATGGGACCTTTCCCGTACGAGGGCGAGGAAGATGCCGATCTGATCAATGCCGGCAAGCAGACGATCACGGAGCTTGCGACCACGAGCTATTTCTCCTCGGC
>KI912052.1:46335-48675 GCA_000517005.1 Microvirga lupini | reverse complement strand
TACTTCTCCGGCGAGGCCGCCCTGAAGGCCGGCGGCGCGCACAACACGATGAACCAGTTCGGTTAGAGCTTGGATTGTCCATCGTGCCAGATCCTACCGGTATTTACGGACGCTGCCGGATCAAACCGGGCTGCTATGAACATCGAGTTGAGCGGGAGTAAACCCATTGACTGCATCAGAAAAGCCTCAACTGAAGAACAGAGTTGAGGAGGCCGCCAACACACTGTCTCCTGAGCAGGAATCAGCTCTGCGAATACTCGCAAACGAGCTCCACAGGACGAATGAGGCTGTGATGAACTGCGTCAGTCACGGCTTGTCGATCGAGCTGCAAAGGGTCAAGCGTTACCATTCTGAGAAGGGATTCTGGGGTGATCTGATCGTGCCGATCATCGTTAAGCAGAACAATGAATTAAAATAAACAGACATAAGGAGACCCCACTCAGATAGAACCGAGCGGGGTCTCCTTTGGGCCAAAGTGACTCAGCTCTTCCGGTCCGTTGAGAAGGTTCCACGAAACAGGTAGCTCGATGAGTCCTACCGCTTCTGAAAGAAGCCTTGCTGCGGACCGATCTTGTAAGGCGATCACCCCTAATTTGCGTTCAGGGTTGTGGACAGAAGGTGGCCGGCAGAGATTCAGCGGACGGAGGCACAGCTCTGAGGCAGATACAACCAGCCTCTGCCCGAGGCACTCCACGGATCACCTCGGAGAAAGATAAGAGCTGATCATGAGCGAAGATTTGGCAAAGCAACTAGGAGGTCTCTTGGCGCAGGATGTCCTCGAACATCCTGCCGCGCGTGCGACAGCAAGGCTTGTTGTTGAACATGATCTTTCGATACTCACGCCTGATGAACGCATCATCTATGACTGGCACATAAACCCATATCTCCGCGGCAGCCACTCTGACGAGGATCCTGAATGCATTTCAATCTAGAATCTCCGGTTCTCCAATATGGGCCGGTAATGCACGTCCAGACGAACGGCCTCCAAGTGGCATCGGTCCTTCATGGTTTCATCGAGCGGGAGGCCCTGAACGGCACAGGCGTATGCCCCGACGCCTTCTGGAAGGGCTTGGCCGGTCTGGTGCGGGACTTCGCGCCGCGCGATCGCGAGCTTCTCGCCCTCCGCGACAAGATCCAGGCGCAGATCGATGATTATCACCGCGCCCGGGCCCGTCAGGCGTTCGATCAGGCCGATTACGAGCGCTTCCTGCGCGATATCGGCTATGTGCTGCCGGAACCCGAGGATTTTTCCGTCCAGACGCAGAACGTCGATGACGAGATCGCCCGCATTGCCGGTCCCCAGCTCGTGGTGCCGGTCTCTAACGCCCGCTATGCGCTGAACGCCGCCAATGCCCGCTGGGGCAGCCTCTATGACGCCCTCTACGGAACGGATGCGATCCCGGAGGAGGGTGGGGCGACGCGCTCCGGCGGCTACAACAAGGCGCGTGGCGCCAAGGTGGTGACTCGCGCCCGCGAACTGCTTGATCAGGCGGCTCCGCTCGCCAAGGGCAGCCACAAGGATGCCGTCGCTTATGCGCTGCAGGGCGGTGCTCTCGTCGTCAAGCTCCAGGATGGCAGCGAGACGGGGCTGAGGGATGCGGCCCAGCTGGCCGGCTACCAGGGCGAGGCAGCGAACCCCTCCGCCGTGCTGCTCGCCCACCACAACCTGCATCTCGAGATCAAGATCGATCGCTCGAACCCAATCGGCGCTGACGATCCGGCGGGTGTGGCGGATCTCATGATCGAATCGGCCGTGTCCACCATCATGGACCTGGAGGACTCGGTCGCGGCGGTGGATGCCGAGGACAAGGTGCAGGTCTACCGCACCTGGCTTGGTCTGATGAAGGGCGACCTCGTCGAGAGCTTCGAGAAGAGCGGCCGCACCATCGAGCGCCGCCTCAATCCGGACCGCGTCTATACCGCGCCGAATGGCGGCGAGGTTCGCCTTCACGGCCGCAGCCTCATGCTGGTGCGCAATGTGGGCCACCACATGTTCACCGATGCGGTGCTGGACGAGGCAGGCAAGGAAATCCCCGAGACGATTCTCGACGCTGCCGTCACCTCGCTGATCGCGATCCACGATTTGAAGGGTACGGGTACGCTGCGCAACAGCCGCGCCGGCTCGGTCTATATCGTGAAGCCCAAGATGCACGGCCCCGACGAGGTGGCCTTCGCCAACGACCTTTTCGCCGCCGTCGAGGACATGTTGGGTCTCCGGCGCAATACGCTCAAGATGGGCATCATGGACGAGGAACGCCGCACGACGGTCAACCTCAAGGCCTGCATCAAGGCTGCAGCTGAGCGCATCGTGTTCATCAACACGGGCTTCCTCGACCGCAC
>KI912052.1:45698-46086 GCA_000517005.1 Microvirga lupini | reverse complement strand
GCAGTGCGGCCATCAGGACGGCAAGGTCACCGTTCCGCATGAGGACTTCCTCGCCAAGATCCGAGCCGTGCGCTACGCCTTCCTCGAACTCGGCGTCGATGACGGTCTGATCGTGGCACGTACCGACTCGCTCGGCGCTGGCCTCACCAAGCAGATTGCCATCAGCCACAAGCCGGGCGACATCGGCGATCTCTACAACAGCTTCCTCGATTGCGAGGAGATCACGTCCGAGAACTGCGTCAACGGCGATGTCGTGATCAACCGTAACGGCAAGCTCATGCGTCCGAAGCGCCTGGCGAGCAATCTCTTCCAGTTCCGTCCCGGTACGGGTGCGGATCGCTGCGTGCTCGACTGCATCACCGCCCTGCAGAATGGTGCCGATCTTCTC
>KI912052.1:43813-45598 GCA_000517005.1 Microvirga lupini | reverse complement strand
CGCGGAATCGGCGGAGTTCTTCTCGTTCGGCACCAACGACCTGACGCAGACGACGCTCGGCATCTCGCGCGATGACGCCGCCTCGTTCCTCGGTCCCTACACGCAAAAGGGCCTGCTGCCCGCCGATCCGTTCGTCACCCTCGATCAGGACGGCGTAGGCGAGCTGGTGAAGCTCGCGGCCGAGCGCGGCAGGAAGACGAGGAGCACCATCAAGCTCGGCATCTGCGGCGAGCATGGCGGCGATCCGGCCTCGATCCATTTCTGCCAGTCGGTCGGGCTCGACTACGTGTCCTGCTCGCCCTATCGCCCGCCTTGCCGCCGCGCAGGCGGCGCTCGGCAACAAGGCAGCGAGCCAGGTCTGTTAGATGGAACAACCCGTGATGGTTTAAGTGCATGCGTGCGCTCACCCGAAACGTCCGAGGACGCCCCTCTCCAGTCGAAGCATCAAGGGAAACCGAGAGCAATGAACCTGCAGGAAATTGAGGCCGAGGCGCGAGCCCTCTACGAGATCCAGGAGGAGGGATGGGGCTGGGATCGAGAGCCCGAGCGCTCAAGGAGAAGTTTCGCGAGGAGGTCAGAGCAGTCATTGCTGCCCTCGATAAACATGCTAGGCACATTCGCACCTCGAGGTCCGCTCAGCTGCTCTCGTCTCACCGCACGCAGCCAAATCGATATGCGTTGTTTGTCGCGGCAGATAAGAGAAGAAAGCACTAAGCCAGACAAGAATTATAGAATATGTGTCTCTTGAGGTTTGGCTACCTGCTACGGTAGTAAGTCGGGCAAGTATACATGCCTTACTAGTAAGTCTCTGGGGTGACGTGAGTGTTGGCTGAGTAACCGTATCGGCACCCGCTGCAACGGCAGGACCGATCAGGCTTGCGAGCACGACGAGAGATCGATGTCATGCGCTGTCTTACTGCGCCAGATAGATACAAACGTGAGCTCGCTTCGATCCCTGAAGGTGATGATTGGGCCGATACGGCCTTGATCTGGTCGAGTTCCTGAAGGTGACTTCCCATTGGTTCGGCTGCTCGAGCAAAGGGTAACGTGATGAGTCATTTCTCCTCATCGGATGCACCACCGGTCACAATCCCGTTGCTGCAGCAGTGGGCCCGGGACGGTCGCCGGCTGGTGATGACCACGGCCTATGATGCTGTCACGGCACGCCTGGCCGACCCTGTGGTCGACATGCTCCTGGTCGGCGACAGTGTTGGCAATGTGTGCCTCGGCTTCGACAACACACTGCCGGTCAGCATGGCGATGATGAACCACCATCTCGAGGCGGTGGCGCGCACGCGGCCAAGAGCCCTGCTCGTGGCCGACATGCCGTATCTGAGCTATCACCTCAGCCTCGACGACACCCTGCGCAATGCCGGCGGCTTCCTACAGCGCAGCGCTGCCGCGGTGAAGCTGGAGGGCGGCGCCAAGCGCCTGGACGTGATCCGCGCGCTGGTGGATTGCGAGATCCCGGTGATGGGGCACTTGGGCCTGACGCCGCAGAGCGTACATGCCATGGGCGGCTTCAAGGTGCAGGGCAGGGCAGCCGACGACGCCCTCCGGATCCTGGAAGACGCGCGTCGGCTGCAGGAGGCGGGCTGCTTTGCGCTCGTGCTCGAAGGCATCCCCTCCGAGCTCGCCGCCCGGATCACCGAGAGCCTGAGCATCCCCACCATCGGCATCGGGGCCGGCCCGCATTGCTCCGGCCAAGTGCTGGTCCTGCACGACGTGCTCGGCCTAACGCAGGGGCATCGGCCCAAGTTCGTGCGCACCTATGTGGATGGCTTT
>KI912052.1:43433-43713 GCA_000517005.1 Microvirga lupini | reverse complement strand
TGTCACCGTCGCGGCGCTGGCCAAGGGCGCGGGCGACGAGCGCTTCGCCTACGATTCCTATCGCCGCTTCATCACCATGTATTCCAACGTGGTGCTCGATATCGGCCATCATCACTTCGAGGAAGTGCTCGACGAATTCAAGGATCGCAAGGGTTACACCCTCGACACGGATCTGTCCGCGGATGATTGGAAGAGCCTGATCCCGCGCTACAAGGACCTCGTCGAGAAGGAACTGGGAAAACCCTTCCCGCAGGATCCGCACGAGCAGCTGTGGGGCGCG
>KI912052.1:43167-43333 GCA_000517005.1 Microvirga lupini | reverse complement strand
GAGTACAAGGTGAACCCGGTCCTCTCGCGCGCTCTGGACCGCATCTTCATCCTGCATGCCGACCACGAACAGAACGCCTCGACTTCGACGGTGCGTCTCGCCGGCTCCTCGGGTGCCAACCCCTTCGCCTGCATCGCCGCCTGCATCGCCTGCCTCTGGGGCCCTG
>KI912052.1:37635-43067 GCA_000517005.1 Microvirga lupini | reverse complement strand
CGCTGCGCACGTTCGGCCCCTCACGGCTGATCCTTCTGAGGCTCCACCGCAGCACAGCGCCTCAGCCCACCACTCCCAACCAGCTGTTATCCTGGAGCATATAGCTGTGATCTGCAGCGGGACCGGGACGGCGCTTGCGCTCGTGACGGAGAGGTTTTTCGCCGAGCTCGTCTCGGTTGCGGTCGCGAAGCCACCCTTAAGCCGAGTCCTCGATGAGAGATCGCGAGCAGGATTAGCGCCGCAGCCTGTGAGGCTTGCGCGATGACAATCCAACCTGACCTGGCGTCTCAAGTCTTCCATGATCCTGGTGCGATTGAGGAGATCCAGTTCCTGGACCACCGGATCCGGCTTGGACCGACGCACACCGGCTGGGTGTCCTTCGTGGCGCGTCCGGGCGAACGCCCGACCATCGTTCTGGCGAGTGATCGCGAAACCCTGCTCGCGCAGTCGCACAAGCTGGTCGAGCAGCGGATTGAGAGGAGAAGGTGAGGGGCTATCAGCTTCGGCAGCTGGCGTCTGGCAGCTATGACCTCGTGCTGGGGGACGAGATCATTGGCAGTGTTGTCCGCAGCGGCTCTCGCAGGAAGAGCATCACGTGGATTGCCGAGCTTCTGAACGACAGCCCGGTGGCGCCACGTCCATCTCCCTTTACAGCGTTCGAGGAGGAATTTGAAACTCTGGAGGCGGTGTGCCGGTGGCTGGGAGGTGCTCCAGTCCAGCCTCTCTGCAAAGGCGATGAAGTGCCGGCACTGCCCGTTCAGCGATGAGGTCACCGATGGATCGCATCGGCCCGTCTCACATTGCGGCACCTTGGGCGAAGAAGGGCTGAAGCTGTGCCGGAGGTGGATCGGCTTCACAAGAGGGGCTTGCAAGAGCGCGCACGCCATATGAGGCGACATTCGCCTCGCGTCGCAGGCAGCACTTATCGGCTGAACAGTCGGTTTTATTGAGAGAGTATCTGATTAACCCTTACCTTTCGAGCGATGTCATGGTGAAGCGAATTGTGAACTATCGGCCACGAACCGTCATCGATCTTTGTCTGGTGGCCTCTGCCGCGTCATCGGCGTGCACTGTCGTCTACCTATGCTCTCAACTGCCGTAGGTTAGGACAGCGGCATGCTCACATCCCATGCATACAGACGCAGGACGTGGCGTGGAGCCACGGCGTTTCTTCAGCCGTCGGATGGAATGGCCGACTGGTGCCATTGACGCCTTGCTCGAAGGTCCGCGTCGTGTTGCAGCATGCGTGGTGTTCAATAAGCATCCCATGTCGCCAGCGTGCTGCTGAGAATTGGAGCCTGTAGGATTCTGGCACCTTCATGCTTTGTGGCAGATGAGAATGTGCGTCACCTCGAGAGCTGCAGGTGTTGGTGGATGAATCAGATGAAGCAAAATCTTCTACCTGGTGGCCACAACATCAGCAGCATGCGTGCAGCGCAGCCCTTTCATGAGGCATGTTGCATTGCAAATAAGTCGAATGCAGCCGATATGGGCATTGGCTGATTTCGACGCGGCACCGCTTTTCTTCCTCCCGGCGCTGCCGTGTCGGCCGTTCCCTCTGGAAGGTTTTGACTCCTATTTGTCGGACCTCAACTTTGCGCCGGGCCTTGGGCCCGGCATCTTTTTGTGTTGGACGCTACAAAGCCGTCGATGCGTCTGAGCGAAAAAGTTGGCCCGCAAGCACCCCGACTTCAGTCTGGGCCGCCGTGTGCTTTGCAGCTCGGCGAGCACGGCTGGCGATCGTGCGCCCATGCTGCGAGACGCTTGAGCGCGCATTGACGCGAGGCACCGGGCCACTGCAGATCCACTCGAAGCGCGTTCATGAAGATCTGTGAGAGAGCAATCCGCATGTCACCTGGGAGCTTCGCATCAAAGCACGCCCAGTTCTGGTGCCAGGAGTTTCACGCGAACTGTGCACGGATGCGACGCAGCAGAGCCACAAGCTGGACGCTCGTCAGCTGATACGGCAGTATTCGTGCCAGAACTCACTGACCTCCCGGAGACGCTCGCATGCCTTCACCCGTGACTTCCTCCCACTTCCGCATAGGCCCGATGTCACAAGCAACTATTGGATTGTCCCGCGGAGAACGCGCCTGCAACGCCTCTCGGCATGCCGTGGCTGTCCAGGATCGCGGACGCCCCGTCACACACCGTCTCAACCTGGCTCGGTCGTTCCGAGCATGCGGGCTTAAACCTATTCCCGATTGAAGCGGCGCGCCCATGCGGCGCTGTGCGAGGGGTTCATCGGCTCGCAAACCGGTCAGCACCATCGCGTGAGGCGGGGAAAAGACCTAAGACAGACCAGTCAGAAATGCCCTGACCGATCCGTTCCGGGTTCGGAATGCGCAATCAGCCGGCCCTCTTCACACCATCATTCCAGAGGCTCGTGTTGCGCCACCACGATGTCACGGCAGAGTCCACCTACCATGTCGAAGAGAACGTCTCCGCTCGTCCTGTTTCACTACAAAACCTTCCGCTCCCTCTGGTCAGCGTCTCTGGTGTCGAACCTGGGCAGCTTGGTCGAGGGCGTGGCGGCGGCGTGGCTGATGACGAGCCTGGCCACGTCCCATGACATGGTGGCCCTCGTCCAATCCTCGGCCACCCTGCCGGTGATGCTGTTTTCGCTCGCCGCCGGAGCGCTCGCCGACAACTTCGATCGCCGCCGGGTCATGATGGCGGCGCAGCTGCTGATGCTGTGCGTCTCAGCGTCCCTGGCCTTGCTCGCCTATGCGGGGGCCCTGACCCCCTGGATGCTGTTGAGCCTGACCTTCCTGATCGGCTGCGGCTGGGCGCTGCACGACCCATCCTGGTACGCCTCGATGGGCGAGATCCTTCCCCGGCAACACTTGCCGAGCGCGGTGGCCCTCAACAGCATGAGCTACAATCTCATGCGCAGCATCGGACCGGCGATTGGCGGCCTCATCGTCGCAACCGCCGGTGCGGCCTTTGCGTTCCTGTTCAACGTCGTTTGCTGCTTCGCCCTCCTCATCGCGCTCGGGCACTGGAAGACGAAACCGGCGCCACAGCTGCTACCGCGGGAACCGTTCGGCAGTGCGATGGCGGCGGGCTTCCGCTACGTGCTGTTGTCGCCGAACCTGCTCAAGGTAATAGGCCGGAGCCTCGTGTTCGGCCTCACCGCCGTTGTGATCCCGGCGCTGCTGCCCCTCGTGGCCCGGGAGCAGGTTGCGGGCACGGCGATCATCTACGGCATCATGCTCGGGTTCTTCGGCCTCGGGGCGATTTTAGGCGCGCTGCTCATCGGACGGGTTCGGGACGTTCTCAGCCCTGAATGGGTCATTCGCGGCGCCTTCGTCGCGCTGGCCCTCAGCTGCGTCGGTCTGGCCTGGAGCGAATACGTTTGGCTGAGCTGCCTGCTGCTCGTGCCGGCTGGTGTGGCGTGGGTGCAGGCTTGGTCGCTGTTTAACGTGACGGTTCAGCTGTCGACGCCGCGCTGGGTGGTGGGACGCGCCCTGTCCCTCTATCAAACGGCATCGTTTGGCGGCATGGCGGCGGGCAGCTGGCTCTGGGGCGCGGTGGCGGACGCGCACGGTGTTGCGGGCGCCTTGGTGATGGCGAGCGTTGCTCTGGTCGCCGGCGGGCTGATCGGCCTGGTTCTGCGCCACCCGGACAGTGAAACCCTCAATCTCGATCCCACCAACCAGTTCTGCGAACCGGCGCTGCAGCTCGACCTGCGGCCGCGCAGCGGGCCGATTATGGTGATGGTCGATTATCATATTGATCAGAGCGATGTTGCCGAATTCCTCAGCGTCATGGCCCTGCGGCGACGCACCCGCCTGCGGGATGGGGCGCGACAATGGGCGCTTCTGCGCGACCTGGAAGAGCCTCAACTCTGGACCGAGCGGTACCACGTCCCAACCTGGGTCGAATACGTGCGCCATAATCAGAGGCAGACGCATGCCGACGCGGAAATTGTGGCGCGCCTGGAGGCATTGCACCGGGGCGAGGGCCCACCCAAGATCCATCACAAGATTGAACGGCAGACCGGGCGAGTCCCCGCCGACATGCCGCTCAAGCCGCACTTCGGCAGGACTTGAGGGGACCGCGTTGTGGCGCGAAGAGGCGGGTTGGCCACCGGCACTGGGTAATGAGGACGACTGTGCCTTTTATCTCGGAGGTCTGCCGTGCCGTCTGTTCGGCCAGATCCCGGTTGCGTTTCGCTGGTGTGACGATGCCGTCCGCGGCTCGAACAGAGGAATACTTGAAAGATCAGCCGCAAATGTCCTGCGATGTGACAATGCCATCAGCCCCTCGCGTCAGCATTCTCCTCCGAACGAAAGCGGGAGAAGGGGAGGGGCATTCGTGTGTGGCGCATTCCGCCTCGACCGCAAAGGCGCGCGGAAGAGCGGGCGTCGACGCGCTGCGGTGCAGCAAGATATCAGGCCGCTATCGCCGGCGAGCGATGCGGTCGATCTGGAAGCGCCGGATGCCGAGGTCATCGAGTTCCCGATCGGAGAGCCTGGACAGCTCGGTGACGGTCGCGCGGTAACGGAAGTAGGCACGGATCTGAGACATGAACATCGGGAACCCCTATCAGTTCGCTGGCGTGAGGGCGGCTGTTGTTTCTGCCTCTGCAGCGCAACATCTATACCTGTGCGACGCAGAAATGAGCAGAGATGCTACAACTGAGGCAGGCATGCTCACGATGCATGTAGCTGTCATCAAGCGTTCATTGGGGTGCTCACGGAGCATTGCCGGGACGTTCTGGAGAAGGATTTTTCTGCCCGGTCCTTCTTCGCTGGAACTGAGCAAGGCAGTGAGGCGCACACAACCTGTTCAGAGTGGGTTCTGCGGGGGAGCATGAGAATTTGCGGCACTGTTGCAAACCGTCTATCTAAAAGTTTCAGGCACTGCGACCCGTGTCTCACCAGCGGGGGACGTGGTGTTCAAGGCCAGACATTTTGACCGAGCGGTGATCCTGCTCTGCGTGCACTGGTATCTCGCTTACAAACTCAGCCTCCGGAACCTGGAAGAGATGATAGCAGAGCGCGGTATCTCCGTTGATCATGCGACCATGCATCGCTGGGCTGCTCATTACTCGCCCGAACTGCTGGATCGCTTCAACTCACGTGAGTGCATCGTTACCGGCATGCGGTATATCGACGAAACAAGGTGCATGATTAGTGGCGGTATCTGTATCGTGCACTCGACAGCAACGGGGACACCGCGGAGTTCTGGTTCAGCCAACGGCGAAACCTCACCGCTGCCAAACGGCTTCTGCACAGGACATTCAAACGGCACGGCCGTCCCAAGCGGATTGTCATCGACAGCATCCAGACGAACCGGGAGGCGATCCTGTCCTGCGATACTGCAGCCCGGCTCCGGGACCGATCAAGGTGTTGTCGGAAGCCCATTCTCAGTCGGCAAAGTGCCTACTTGAACAATCGCATCGAGCAGGATCATCGGGTTATCAA
>KI912052.1:37355-37535 GCA_000517005.1 Microvirga lupini | reverse complement strand
TAAGTCCCTGGACCAGTGCCTGCGCGGCTACCGCGCCTCGGGCCTGCAGGTCGGCTTCGTGCCGACCATGGGCTTCCTGCACGAGGGCCATCGGGCACTCATCGAGGAGAGCGTCGCCCGCTGCGACATCACCGTGGTGAGCATCTTCATCAACCCGACCCAGTTCGGCCCGAACGAGGA
>KI912052.1:37044-37255 GCA_000517005.1 Microvirga lupini | reverse complement strand
AAGCCACGGCCGGTGCGGAAGAGCCTTGAGCGTCATGACGGCACGATCCAAGGCCAATGCTCTCATTCAGGACCTGAGCACCCGCCTGAGTGCCGGGACCACGGCCACTGAAACGCTCCTGGCGTGGTGCAACGAGCATGGCCTCTCGCAGGGACCAATCACTGTCGAGATTCGTCAGCGGTTCACGCCTGCGGTTGTCCCTGACGACGTC
>KI912052.1:33168-36944 GCA_000517005.1 Microvirga lupini | reverse complement strand
GAACTTGTCCCCATGCCAAGCGCGCGCGCTCACAAGATAGCCGAACAGCTGAGTCGCAACCTGCTTGAAGGAGGCCGATAAGGCTGATCACTCCAACCAGAACCAAGCGCTTGATCACTGGCAGTTTCCAATCAATTCATCGACTCGTGCGTTGCCAGCCTGGGCACCAATTGTCACCTGCCGGCGGAGGGCGCTGATCATCGAGCCAATCCTGTCCTCCAGAACGCTAGAACTTGGATGACTTCGACCTACTCCCGCGACACCATCGAGTGCCGAAAGGATCGCCGCATTGTCGCTTTCCGTCCCGCCCGAGGTGAAGGCGATCTCATGGTCGCACTCCGCGCCGATCAGCGCCTGCACCTGCCGACGCGTCTCTTTCACCGCCGCACCGACGGAGGCGCCAAAACCGTGCATCGACGAAGGGTTGCCGATCTCCCGTGCGTTGGGATTGGCGAAGACAAAGCCGGAGGATCCAGACTCCGTGACATCGCCGGGTTGGGAGCCTGCGTCCACGAACGCCTTGACGCCGGCTTGGATCATGATGCGCAAGCCTTCCGCCGGCTCGGCGGCGACGGCATTGTCGGTCAGCGTGATCATGGGACGATTTCTCCTCAGTCTGTGCCGCGTTCGCAGCTCAGCGCGGATTGCTCAGCATATACCGTGCCAAAGGAGAGAATGATTTCACAACAGCATGATGCCTCTCATACGGCTATGTCGCATGTCAGACAGTGTCGGACATAGCCGAACGCGGTTAAATGACGCGCGAATTGCGCTGTTCCCACAGAGAAAACCTGGCCGCCAGTCCTGGATAATTGTCGGGTTTGTCAGGTCCGCGCCACGGTGCTGTGTGGCCTGGCGTCCTGCCGCACTCTCAGGGAAGCCCTTGAATAATCTGCACAACATTTCTTCTGAGGCTCTTGCGGCGCCGTTGGCACGCCCTTTGCAACTTCCTCGTCGTACGGCGGCAGGAGCTGCCGACCTGCATTCATGTCGCGGGTACCCGCAATGGATGGAACGAACGAAGGAAAGCAACATGTCAGGACAGCACCGTCGCCTTAACGAGTCTACGTGCCCTGTTGAACATATCGGCCGGGGGAGCCGGTGACGTCCTCTCAAGGGGTTAGGGTTGGCCAGAATGGCCTGAAAGAGCGTTTCTCGGCTCAAGTTGACGGTGCTGAATTGTCTATCATGGCTTATGACGATCACAAAGCCCCGGATCGACCAGCATATCCAAGTTCCGTCGATGAGCAGGTCGCCCTCATCCTAAATTCAAAGACAGCCAGCGACCAGTTAACAACCTGCGTGAGAGGGGTATTTCTTAGCTGGATTATCGCTTTGCTTCTATCTGCAAGTGCTACTATGCTCATGTACATATGGAGTCCTGACGTATCTGGATTTCTTCGGACCTTTTTCACCTAAGCGCGAGTTTGGCCAATCAAGCGGCGTGACAGCGTGCGTAAACCAAGCATCGCTGAAGTGCCCGCGAGGGTTTTGGCGCTTTGTGCTGGCACTGGGACGTGAGTAACCCCCTTCGCGCCCAATCATCAAGGGCTTCGAAGCCATGCGCAGGATCGGTCGCGGGCACTGCATGCTGCAGCAGCCGGGAAGGACAGGCGAAGTCCATCTCGTGAACCAACTCTTCGGTCTTGCCGCCTGAGCGATCCACGTCGCCTGGGTTCGTTATGCTCTTTCCAAGGTAATGCAACAAAGCCGGCTGAGGGCATTCTCGACCTGATCCGTGCAACACGGTCACAACAAGGCGTTCAAAAATTCATTGCAGTTCCGCAGGTTCCGTTGCAATTCCGGAACAGAGACGAGGAAGGATCAGGTGTTTGTGGAGAGCTCATGCGACAAGCAGGGCAAACTGCTCAGCGAGCGAGGGCTGCCGCTTGCAGGCATACTTTGCCTGTCCCTTCCGCATCATGTGAACCATCTCGATCCCGCCTAGGATCACTCGGGCAGTGGCCACGGATTGGAATCCGAGCATGGGTCGGATCCGCCTCTTGATGGTCCGGTGATCCTGCTCAATACGATTGTCTAGATAGGCACTTTGCCGAATGCGAATGGGTTTCAGACGACGCCGCGAGCGATCTTGAAGCTGGTCTGCGGTGTCGCAGCATAGGATCGCCTCGCGGTTGGTCTGGCTGCCGTCAATCACGATCCTCTCGGGCCTGCCATGCCGCTGGAGTGCCTTGCGCAGGACCCGTTTGGCCGCGGTGAGGTTTCTCCGCTCGCTGAACCGGAACTCGACCGTGTCCCCGTTGCTGTCGATCGCCCGGTACAAATACATCCACCGCCCGCGGACCTTGATGTAGATACCGTCTGCGCGGTCAAGTCTGGTGGGCAACCGGAAAGCGGTAATCGCCCCTGCTTTTGAGGACGCCAAAGCAGATGTGAACCAGCTTGCGCATGGCGGCCCCCAAAGTCGACATTTTCGCCTTGCCGCGTTCAAGCAGCCGCTGGTGCTGGGCTTTGATGTCCGGGTTCAGCCTTGTCGCAACAACAGCCGCCATCTAGAGCGCGGCACGCAGGCGGGAGTTGCCGGCTTTCGACAACCGCGGCCGCCCTCGAATGCTCCGCCCCGACTGCCGCTCGATCGGCACCAGACCGAGGAAAGCCGCGACCTGGCGCGCTGTCTCGAACGAGTGACTGCGCAGCAGTGCGAGCATCCGCATGGCAGTTTTGGGACCAACAGCCGGGATGGTGCGCAGCCTCTTCAGATCTGCCTCAAGGTCCTCATGGGCCGCAAAATGCTCTGCAATCGCCTTCTGGAGCAGTTTCCATGGAGCTTTGAGCGCTCTGATGCTCGCCGCAAAGGAGTGCTTGATGGCACTGGAGCAGCCACGAACACGAGCCTGCTCATACCGGTTCTGCTCCCGACGTAGATCACCCTCAAGATCGTTCCGCCGTGCGAGGAGGGCTTGCAGCTCGATCAGGGGCTTGGCGGGTGGGGTCCACGCTTTCGGCCGGGCCAGACAGCCGTATCGCGCCAGCAGCACCGCGTCGATCCGGTCGGTCTTGCTCAGAACAGCCATACCCTTGGCAAAACTGCGGATCTGAGCCGGATTGACGAGGGAAACGGTCATACCTTTGGCAGCGAGGAGCCGGGCTGCAAGCTCGTGATAAGCCGCTGTCGGCTCGAGAAGGGCATGGATCTCGAAGTGATCAGACTTGGATGCCTTCATTGCCCAAGCGGCCGCTCGCTCGATGCCGTCCGGGGTGTTGGGAAACGACTTCTGACCGATGGGGCGCTGTCGGTCTTGAACGACGACCGCGCAATCCAGTCTCTCCTGTGCGACATCAATGCCAAAGAACACCGTCAGAGAGCTTCCTCTCACTCGAGAGCCCCTTGCGCTGATCAACCTTGTCAATGCAGGTTTACCCGTCGTGGGATGATCTTTGATACCGTCCACTCTTAGCTGGGGCGCGTGGTGAGGCCGGGTGCACCATCTCCATCGCAGACTTCTGTCTTACGTCTCATTCGGGCTATCCCGGCCTCATGCTGGGGGAATGACCCGCAACGCCCATCAAATACAATGTCTCATCAACATGCCATCTACCGGTGACGGCTCGCTTCCGGCGACTGAACTGCTCCAGCAGGAGGGGGGCATAGTGGACGGTCCAGCGATGAATGGGGATCTGTTGCAAACTTCGAGTATAGTCATTTCAGGGGCCATTCTGGCGCTTTGATTGTCACCGTAAGTGGTTGATTTTCCAGTCACGAGCCTTCGAAGCTCAGTTGCAAAAGACAAGTAGAAACCGAATTTGCAACAGAT
>KI912052.1:24779-33068 GCA_000517005.1 Microvirga lupini | reverse complement strand
TAGCCGAGCATCGATCGCCTTTTCGCCTTCTTCGAATTTGCGACGCAACTCCTTCATCGAGGCGCTCGGCACGCGCGACCGACCGAAGGAGATCGTCGACACGCTGTCCGTCAAAGTTCCGGAGAAACGGGTCGAAATGCCCTCCATCCGGGTCACGGCACGTCACTTCCGCTAACCCAAGTAATCGAGTAAGAGGTATCCGTCATGCAAGAGCCCGACCCAAGACAACGCACAAAGCTGCTTAAGCTCGGAACGCGGCAGTGCCGCTTCATCGGCTCCGACGATCCTCGACGGGCCGTCTGCTGCGGAGCACCGACCCAGGTGGGCTCGAGCTGGTGCGGCTGGCACCGGAGGCTCGTTTACATCCCGGCGCATGGAAAAGTGCAGCGCGATGTGCTGATGTTGCCGGAACGCCGTTAGGGGACAGCCACTACAGGCTCAACCCAAGCCAGTACCATCGTTCCCGCGCGGACGATCTGGATACTGGCCTGCTGGACAAGCGAACGTTTCCGCCCAGTCTCAGTGACCTGGCGGAACGAACAGGTCAGGCTACGATCTGAGAAGCAACCCCATAGAGGATGCCCAGGACTCATAAGAACAATGGGAGCCCCCGTGGACATGAGTGATGTTCCGGTTCGCAACCCACCGCAGTCTCCGTACACGGTCTAATGTTGGCTAGCCATTGTGATGCCTGTTCTGTCTTGACATTGAGCTGCCTCAAGCAGCAGATACCTTGAGCCGCTCCGTTTGGCCATAAACCTCTGTCGGTATTTTTGGCGAGGTCTGGGCCAATGCGGATCGGTTCGCAATGCTTCGGATCGCCAAGATTCCGCTCGAGCCGCTCCATCGTCACGTGAGGGCTTTCATTGGCGGCCTGCACACGGAACGCCGAGAGAAAGAGCGCGGTCACAATGGCAGTAACGGTCACCAATAGAGCTTTGGTAATCATGCTGGCCTCATGTTGAATCACGACGCTGGCGAACTTATTTGCGTGCGGCCCGCTGGCTTCCGCGATGGAGGGAAAGATCGCCAGATCGAGGGACTTGAATGTCAGACTGGCGGCGAAGAAGCGGAGGCCACCCTCAGTGGCAACGACGATGCCGGCTGTGACGTCACCGACTTCGATAACATGCGTGGTATGTGTCGTGGCGCAGGTCTCCTGCCGCCAGCATGCGACTGGCAGTGATGCGAGTTTTCATGGAAGGAGTGGCGGAAAGTTTTTTAGACGCGATACCAGTCGCGGCCGCCGCGAACCCGACGCGCCAAGCGCCGCAGGACGAAACTCAGCAACGGAACCATCATGACCGCGATCCTTCGTGTGGATCACGAGACCCATCGGGCGCATCGTGACACTTTAGCGTTCGTTCTCGTGGCGCAAGCTGTGCACTTCAAATCACCGCGGCTGTTCGCGCGATGCATTCGTTCAAACAGCATGGTCATGTTGGTTTCACCCTCCCGCCATGTCAGCGAGAATGTTCTTTTAAAAGATCATGCCACGAAAAGCCTGTCCGTTTGCGGAGATCCTTAAGCTCAGGAGAAAGGCTCTCCACACGGAATTTTCATGTCAAGATTCCCACTGCAATAGATAAAATGTTCTTCGTCTGGAAAGGCAGGAGCTGGCTCATGGTCAACGCCAGTTTTGCTGAAGGCGCTTATTTGTCCTGAGGCCGGTCAGGCTTTAATAACATGTGCAGTCATACAGCCGTCGCGTTCCCTATAAAGCCGAACTTCTCCGGAAGATCAGTTTTTAGATGAATCTTTGCTCCTTCCGCTATGATCTTTGGAGGATCAGTTGATTGCTGTTCTGTCCGGCTTGGTGAATGATCCAGTTGTGTCTCGCAGTGTCTTGAATGACGTCCCGCACCAGGCTGCGAATTCCCGACCAGGAGCGAGTCCATGCCGACAGATCGTCAACTCAAGATGAACTTCATGCTGCATGGCGTCGGCAGCGTATGAGGCCCTCGGCTGCACCGCCGCAACCATGCGCTCGCGTCGATCAAGCGATGCCGTTCCCATCATTCAGGTTGATCTCCTTGCCCAGCCAGCGCGATCACTCTAGCCGATCCCGAGGACGACCGCCCCACCTGTCAGGCCCGCCCCAACGGCTGACAAGAGCAAGCGTTCGCCGGACGCGAAGGGGCGCTCCTGGTTGGCAAGTGACAGGGACAAGGGGATGGTAGCAGCTGACGAGTTTCCGAATTCCCCAATCGTGCATACCGTCTTGTTGCGCGCAAGACCGATCTGGTCGCAGACCGCATCGATAATCCGGACATTGGCCTGATGCGGCACGAAGCGATGAATGTCCGCCGCCGTGAGCCCCGCACGCTCCATCGCCCGGACAGAACATTGCGCCATCATGCGGATGGCATGGGTGAACACCGCTTTGCCATCGCGCATCGTCATCAATAGTTCACGTGGATCCATGCCTGCGGCAAACGGCCGTCTGCTGCCGCCTGCAGAGATCGAGATCAGATCGTAGTGGTTTCCCTCTGAAGCGAGATCGACGCCAAGGATCCCGGCATTCGGCGCGCGCGATGGAGCGAGGACGATCGCGCCGGCTGCATCCGCGAACATGACTGCGCTGGCCCGTTCCTCCATGTTGATGCGGCGGCTCAAGATATTGGCGGCCACGACAAGGGCGGGTTTGCCCTGTGTCCTCACAAAGCCGTCGCCCAGCGTCAACGCATAGAGGAACCCTGAGCAGGCTCCGGCGAGATCGACGGCTGCCGAATGGGACAAGCCCAGTCGGTGGGCCAGCAAGGGCGCCGATGGCGGTAAGAGATGGTCTGGCGTCGATGTCGCAAGAAGGGTGAATGCCACCTCATGGCGCGCGATACCCGCGTCTTCGAGCGCGGCGGCGGCGGTTTTCGCCGCAAGGTCGGTCAGCGCTTCGCCAGGAGCCGCCCAACGCCGTGTCCTAATACCGGTTCGGCGTTCGATCCAGCCGGATTCAAGACCCAGGCGGGTCTCGATTTCGGCATTCTCGACGCGCCATTCGGGCACGTGGTGACCAAAGCCGGCGGCCCGGCTTGAGCGCCAACTGGTCATGGCCTGACCGTCACGATCGTGGAGGCGGCTTCATCGATCACGGCGTAGACCCGGTCGAGATCGTCGGCCGTCACGCCGTAGGGAGGCATCAGATAAATGACGTTGCCGAGCGGACGAATGAGAAGATCTCTTTGGCGAAAGAACGCTCTCAGCTGTGGACCGACCTCGGAAAGATATCCGGACGCCGCGACATGGAGATCGAACGCCGCGATGGTGCCCGCTTGGCGAACATTGACAAAACGCGGATCAGATCGGAACTGCGCCAGCCTTTCCCGTTGCATCCGCACCAATGCCCCGATTCGCGTCGCGACCGGCTCATCTTGCCAGACGCCGAGATTGGCCAGCGCCGCCGCGCAAGCGATCGGGTTGGCCGTGTAGGAGCTCGAATGGAAGAACATCCGGCTCCGATCGTGGGACAGATGCGCGTCGAAGATCTCAGTCGAACAAAGCGTCGCTGCCAGCGGCAATGCACCGCCGGTCATGCCCTTTGACGTACACAGGATATCCGGCGTGATGTCAGCCTGTTCGCACGCAAAAAGGGTACCGGTTCGTCCCCAGCCGGTCATCACCTCATCGGCGATCAGCAGGGTCTGGTGCTGCTCGGCTATCCGCTTCAGCTCGGTCAGCAGATGCGGTGGATACATCCGCATGCCGCCGGCGCCGAGCACCAGCGGCTCGACCAGCAGAGCCGCGATCTGGCCGCCGCGGCAGACTTGCTCGAATGCATCGAGTGTGTCCTGTTCGCGGCCGGGTTCGGGAAAGGGAATGGTGTCGACATCAAAGAGCAGCGGTCCATAGGCCGCGTTGAAGACGCCGCGCGCGCCGGTGGACATCGTGCCGACGGTGTCGCCGTGGTAGCTATGTTCCATGACGACGATGCGCGACCGCGGAGCGCCGCGATTGTAGAAGAAACCCAACGCCATCTTCAGGGCGACTTCGACCGAGGTCGAACCGCTGTCGGAAAAGAACACATAGGCGAGGCCTGGCGGAGCGAGCCTGATCAGTCCTTTCGCCAGCTCTTCCGCCGGCTCGTGGGTATATTCGGCGAAGATGACTTGATCGAATCTCTCGCAGGCGACCTGAATGGCATCCATGATGGCCGGATGACGATGGCCGTGGGTGATCACCCACCAGGACGAAATCGCATCTAAAATCGCGCGCCCGTCCTCATCAATGAGATAGGCACCCTCCGTCCTGGCGATTCTCTTGGCAACGGGATCGAGCAGGTGCTGGGTAAAGGGACGCCACACCGGAGATGGCTGAAGGCGGAGCATCACACGCACCTTTCCTGAAACTGGGAAACATCGAAATGCCTGTGGAAGCTCTCGCGCAGCGCGTCAGGGGTCAGCGGATCAAGCCGAGGCAGCCGGCCGAGACTTGGGATGCCGCTCATCTCGGCGATGATTTGTTGCGTGTCCGGTTGCGCGTCACCGATGAAGGCGACGCCAAGGACGGGGATGTGGCGGCGGCGCATCGCCTCGAGCGACAGCAGCGTGTGATTGATCGTTCCGAGCCCGGTCCGGGCGCAAAGGATGACGGGAAGCCGCCAGCTCGCGAAGACATCCGCGAATACCTCGCACCGCGTCAGGGGCACGAGCAGGCCGCCGGCGCCCTCGATGATGAGGGGCGAAGTTGTTTTGGGCGGGTGAAGTGTCTCGGGGCGGAGCGCCAGGCCGTCGATGTCCGCCGCCAGATGCGGCGAAGCAGGCGTCTTGAGGCGCCAGGCTTCGGGAAGGATGCGCTGCGGCGGAAGGCGACCGAGCCGGCGGACGGTCTCGCTGTCGGTCTCTGCGTCAAGACCTGCCTGGATCGGCTTCCAGTAGCAGGCGCCCAGCGCATCGGCCAGAGCGGCTGAAAACACCGTCTTGCCGACGCCCGTGTCGGTGGCGGTGATGACGAAGCGCAGGCTCATGGCCTCTCCTCCGCCATGACTTGGGCCAATCGCTCGACCATGCGGACGATCGTTGGAGCATCGACGTTGAGCGTGATGGCAATGCGCAGGCGCGCGGTGCCCTTCGGCACCGTGGGCGGACGGATCGCGCGAATGTCGAAACCGTCTGCCTGCATCCGTTCGGCGATCTGCATGGCGCAGCGGTTGTCACCGATGATAACAGGCAGAATTTGCGAGCCGCTGCCTGCAAAACCGAGACGATCGGCGACGAGTCTGTTGGCGAAAGCGACCAGATCCTGAAGCTTCTCCCGCCGCTCTGGCTCCGCCGCCACGACGTTCAGCGCCTGGCGGACACTTGCAGCCTGCAGCGGCGACGGCGCCGTCGCATAGATGAAGGGGCTGGCCCGATTGACGAGATAATCGCAGAGCACCCGGCTGGCACCGACGAGCGCGCCGGATGCGCCGAGGGCCTTGCCACAGGTATGCAGCACCACGACATTCTCACGTCCTTCCAGCTCCTCCGCCAAGCCACGCCCCCCGGCGCCGTGGACTCCAGTGGCATGAGCCTCGTCGATGACAAGAAAGCCATCGTGCCGATTAGCCAGTTCGGCCAAATCCGGCAAGGGCGCCTTATCGCCGTCCATGGAATAGAGGCTCTCAACAACGATCCAGGGATGTCCCGTTCCGCCGGCTTTGCGCCATCGGCTAATGGCGTCATCGAACGCGTCCGCATTGTTGTGCGGCACGGAAATAGCCTCGGCTCGCCCCATCGCCATCCCGGCATGCGCGCTCGCATGAACCAGCGCGTCATGGGCGACAATGTCGCCGCGTTGCGGCAGGGTCGACAAAACGGCGAGATTGGCCGCATAGCCGCTCCCGAAATAGAGCATCCGCTCGGATCGGAAGAACGCGGCGGCTTCGGCTTCCAGGGCTTCATGCTCGGCATGATTGCCGCGCAGAAGGCGCGATCCACCCGCTCCGACCGGGACACCGCGTTCGAGCGCGGCGATCGCACCGGCGGTCAGACGCGGCGATCCGGCAAGAGCGAGATAATCGTTCGAGGTGAAATCGATGCCACCCGGTCCGGTCAGGACGCGCCACCGCCCCTTCTGCTGCAGCTGCCTCAGCTTCGTTTCGTAGCGGGCCAGCCGGTCAGGCATCATGCAGCCTCCGGCGCCACGGGCGCCAGGCCGAGGCGGCGCAGCAGGGCGGAGTCCTGGTCGTCGCCCGGATTGGCGGCGGTCAACAGCGTATCGCCGACGAAGATCGAATTGGCCCCGGCGAAGAAGCACAAGGCCTGCATCTCGACCGTCATGGCAGTTCGCCCCGCGCTCAAGCGGACATGGGAGCGCGGCATGAGGATGCGGGCGAGCGCCACGCTCCGGACGAATTCGATCGGGTCGACCGGCGCCGCATCGGCCAGCTTCGTCCCCGGCATTGGGATGAGCAGGTTGAGCGGCACACTCTCGGGCGGCACAGGCAGATTCGCCAGCGTCACCAGCATGTCGATGCGATCGTCCGCGGTCTCGCCCATGCCGAGAATGCCGCCGGAGCAGACCTTGATGCCGGCCTGGCGAACATGCCCCAGCGTTTCGAGGCGATCCTCGAAGCGGCGCGTGGTGACGATTTCCTGATAGAAGCGCTCGGAAGTATCGATGTTGTGGTTGTAGTAGTCGAGGCCTGCATCAGCGAACCTCTCCGCTTGCGCAGGCGTCAGCATGCCGAGCGTCATGCAGGTTTCGAGGCCGAGCGCCTTCACGCCCTGCACCATGGCGACGACCATGTCCATGTCGCGCGGCTTAGGGCTGCGCCAGGCCGCTCCCATGCAATATCGGGTGGCGCCGCCCTCCTTGGCCTTGCGCGCCTCGGCGATGACGCGCTCGACCTCCATGAGCTTCGACGCTTTGAGTCCGGTCGCGTGGTGCGCCGATTGATTGCAATAGCCGCAGTCTTCGGGGCATCCGCCGGTCTTGATGCTGAGCAACTTGCTGAGCTGCACGCGGTTGGGATCGAAGTTCGCGCGGTGCACCGTTTGGGCCCGGAACAGAAGATCGTTGAACGGCATCGCGTAGAGTTCGCGGGCGCCATCGAGTGTCCAAGGCCTGGTCTCTTCGACATGTGTCAGTCGCGAATTGGTCGATGGTGCTGGCATCAGGTCCTCTCTCGACAACCACGGCCCAGGCAATTGCAGCGCGGGGCAGTTTGCTAAATCATAGATAATCTACTATTGCGCATCGTGTTGGGTGCACTATACGCATGATCATCACTGATGCACCCGAATTTTTCATAGATTATCTATGAGGACAGCATGGCTGAGACTATTGCGGAGCGGATCGCGCGCGTTTTGGGCGAGAGGATCGTCTCCGGTGAGCTTGCTCCCGGAACTCCTCTTCGTCAGGATCGCGTCGCCGAAGAATTCGATGCGAGTCACGTTCCCGCGCGCGAAGCCTTCCAGCGCCTTCGCGCTCAAGGCTTAGTCATCAGCGAACCGCGTCGAGGGATGCGGGTGGCCGCCCTGGATTCCAAATCGGTGCAGGAGATCGTTGAAATCCGCGCCGCCCTCGAGACGCTGGCGCTCACCTTCGCGGCGCAAAGGCTCAACGCGGCTTGCTTCGAAAGGATCGAGCGGGCCCTCGTCGCCGGGGATCAGGCTCAGACTATGACCGAATGGGAGCAAGCCAATCGAACATTCCACCGCGAGCTCGTCGCCCCTTGCGCGATGCCCAGGCTGCTGTCCATGCTGGATGACCTTCAGCTGGCCAATTCCCGCATCATTTTTTCTGCAACCCGTTCTGCTGGCTGGCGGCCGGGCTCAAGCCTCGCGCATTGGAAAATCTTTGACGCCTTGAAAAAGCGCGAGTTCGGAAAGGCAACGACACTCCTCCAAGCGCACATTCGCGGCCTAGAGCGCGCGACGGGAACTGGCGAGGCGGATCACTAGCGGATACTGAAAGTCTGCACTTAGCTAGGGGATGTCACGCTAACTCTCGATCAGGGCTTCTGCCTTATAATCTGAGATATAAACCAAGCCCGCCGGTTCTGTCACATGAATGACGACCGAGATTCGCTCCTATCTTGCGGCTCCAATCCGGGTTTGCGACAGAACCTTGGTGGATTGCTCAGCCGGTTGCTAAGCCAGAATTCTGCGTTTTTCTTGGCAGCGAGCGAACTGCCCCAATGTGATCGTCACTCCGCGGCATGGATACGGCCACGAAGGCCGAACCGATGCTGGAAAATGAATGCCGCAAGGAAGGTGACGGCCATGAGCAGCACAATGGTCGGAGCGGGGGCGCTGTCGATGAAAAAGCTGAGATAGACACCGGCGAATGATGCCGCCACGGCGACCAGCG
>KI912052.1:24377-24679 GCA_000517005.1 Microvirga lupini | reverse complement strand
GAGCTCGAGGTTGAGGCCGTTCCACAGGATGAGCTTGGCATCCTGCGCCCGCAGAATGTCGCCGGGCGTCGGCTGGTAGTTGTGGATCTCCGCTCCAGGCTTGGTGATCGACTCCACAATGGCCGCGTCGCCGGCCACGTTCTGGGCCATATCGGCGATGATCGTGAAGGTCGTGACGACCTTGAGCCTGTCATCCGCGGCCTGAGCCGGCGACACGGCGGCGAAGCCCAGGGTTGCAAGGCCGAACAAAAGGGCAGCGAACTTCATCATCATCTCTTCGGTAGCCATCTAATGATCTTCAC
>KI912052.1:23224-24277 GCA_000517005.1 Microvirga lupini | reverse complement strand
CCTTCATGCCGACACGTTCAAGCGCCGCGTCCACGGCTTCGCGATCCTGGCGCCGGGGCAGGCGCAGCAGATTCATGTGGCCATAGCGGCCCATCATCACCACGTCCTCGACCAGAACGGGGAAGTTCCAGTCGACATCCTCGCTTTGAGGCACGTAGGCGACGACATTGTTCCTGAGGGCTTGCGCAACGGAACCACCGAGGATCGAGATCGAGCCGGGCGAGACGGGGACAAAGCCCATGACAGCCTTGAACAGGGTCGACTTGCCGCTGCCGTTGATCCCAACGAGAGCCGTGATGGTGCTGCGCGGGATCGCAAAGCTCACGTCGCGAAGGGCCGTATGACCATTGCGGTAGGTGACCGTTGCGCCGCTCACGGTAAGACCCGCACCTGCAGCGCCTGGATAAGAGGCGGCTCGTCGAGTGGGGCGTTCATTCGGTCAGCCCCTTGGCAATGGTCTCCGAGGTACGCGCAGGAGATCGAGATAGGTCGGCACCGGGCCCGAGGCGTCGCTCAGGGAATCGACGTACAGGACGCCCCCGTACCTGGCGCCGGTCTCGCGGGCGACCTGCGGCCGGATCGGGCGAGATCGTGCTCTCGGAGAAGACAACCGGGATATTGTTGGCGCGCACCGCATCGATGACCTTGCGCACCTGCCGCGGCGTGCCCTGCTGATCGGCGTTGATCGGCCAGAGATAGAGTTCCTTCAGGCCGAAGTCACGGGCGAGATAGCTGAAGGCCCCTCGCTGGTCACAAGCCAGCGCCGCGGCTCGGGGATCGCCGCCAGGGTCGACCGGATCGGCGCGACGGTGGCCTGGATCTTCGCCTTGTAGGTCTCCGCATTGGCCCGGTAGGTCTCGGCATTCCTGGGGTCGTGTTTGACGAGCGCATCGCGAATGTTATCGGCATAGATGAGGGCGTCGCTGGGGGACATCCAGGCGTGAGGGTTGGGCTTGCCGGTGTAGGGGCCCTCTTGGATTCCCATCGGCTTCACGCCCTCGGACACGACGGCGCTGGGTACCTCCTTCAGATTGCGGAGGAACTTCTCGAACC
>KI912052.1:22650-23124 GCA_000517005.1 Microvirga lupini | reverse complement strand
GGGCGTGCTTGCTCCCTGTGACGGCGCGGTGGCCGTTGCATCTTTGGCTTCATCCGGGGCCTTGTCGCCGTAGATAACCAGCGGCCGCTCGTCATCCGAGATCACATCGACGGAGGAGACACCCGCCCGAAGCTTTGCATCGAACACGAAGTGCCGGAGCACGCCGCCGAACGCCTTTTCGAGATTGGCCTGCGTGAACACTTCCTCCGTCAGCCCCGCGGCGAGCACGGTCCGGTTCAGCAGAACCGCGCGGTCGCAGAATTCGGGCACGCTGCCGAGATTGTGCGTCGAGACCAGGATCACCCGGCCTTCGTCGCGAAGCCCGCGCAGCAGCGCGATGATGGCTTCCTCCGTCGTGACGTCGACTCCGGTGAACGGCTCGTCAAGGAGAATGACGTGGGCATCCTGGGCCAGCGCCCGCGCCAGGAAGACCCGCTTTTTCTGGCCGCCCGAGAGCTCGCCGATCTGGCGCTT
>KI912052.1:22385-22550 GCA_000517005.1 Microvirga lupini | reverse complement strand
TCGCTGGTCGTCAGCTCTGATGCGAGGATCTGCCCAGTCTCGGCGTCCACACCAATGTGCAGCTTGCGCCAGGATCGGCGTCTTCGGGTGCCGTGCTTCTCGATCAGCCACTCGCCAGGCCACACAGCCGCAGGCCTGTGCTGTCGACCAGCAGGTGAACGGGTT
>KI912052.1:8344-22285 GCA_000517005.1 Microvirga lupini | reverse complement strand
CTGCCCACGTGGAAGTCCACCATACTTTCTTTCGGCAACGACCTAGGTGCGGAGCATAGGCCCGATGATCGAGACCTATCAGAGGATCGACGTCCATACGATGGCTTTGGTGCGAGAGTTTGCAGAACACCACGGCTGCTCAGTCGAAGTTGCGTTGAAATTCCTGCTCAAAACAGGACGCTACCCTCAAAAGGCCGGTGAAGACGATGAGGCCTACGCGGCTCGACTCGACGATTTGCCGGATCCAGTGATCGTGGAATATCGATCGTTTGAGCCTGCGAATGACGTTTGATGTCTTGCGGTCAACATTCGAAGCGGGTGGAAATTTCGACGCAACCTGGGCGGTCGTATCCAAGTTGGCGTTTTGAGTGTACCAGGGGACAGGTCCGCGCCAGATGTCACTGCGGCCATGTCTGGCCTACTCTCGCCTCACGAGGCTGATACACGCGTCAAGATGTTTCCGAAGGAGAATGGGTTTGCAAAGACCGGCAGCCGGGCGTTTTGAGTATGATCGTGCTGAGCTTTGGGCCGATGGTATCATCCATGGGCTCGGCCTCGTTCTGGGGCTTGGTGCCGTTGCAGTACTTGTGGCTACGATACTGCCCAACCCATCGCCTTTGGACCTAATTCCAGTGCTGATCTATAGCGTCACGATGATGGCAGCGCTGGTGATCTCAGCAGCCTACAACATGTGGCCGATCTCGCCTGTGAAATGGTGGCTGCGCCGCTTCGACCATGCGGCAATCTATATCCTGATTGCAGGCACTTATACGCCATTCCTCACGCGCATGAGCGGCACAATCATGCCACTGGTTCTCATGATTGTTGTCTGGGCAACCTCTCTGGTCGGGGTCATTCTCAAGATCGCGCTGCCGGGGCGCTTCGATCAGCTGTCGATCGGGCTCTACCTCCTGCTCGGCTGGAGCGGGATTGTCCTGTGGGATCACATTCTCGCACTCCCGAGCACAACGCTCTGGCTGCTTGGAGCCGGCGCGTTGCTTTACACTGCCGGGGTGCTCTTCCATGTGTGGCATAGCCTGCGCTTTCAAAACGCGATCTGGCACGCTTTCGTCCTGGTGGCGACTGCATGCCACTACAGTGCTGTGCTCTCCTCATTTGTTGTGGCACCGGACGCATGACGAACGGGCTGGAGTCTCTGGTTCATTTTGAGTCTCCCTTTGCTGTACTGGCTTCAAGCCAGTACGCTGAGGGTCTATTGCTGATCCAAAACGGACTGCGCCAAGACTGTCCAAAAAACAAGGCGCAAGACGTCTACCCAGCGCTGGGCGAGCCGTGGACCGCAATTGCGCGCTCCGACCCGGTATGTCACTCAACGATCTCGCGGCTGCACACGCCTTGACACTCAGAGGAGAGGAACGCGATGAGAAATCAGCAGGACAGAGCTGCTGCGGCTGTTATGGCCGGGCAAGCTGTCTATACCCGACGGACGCTCGACCTCTACGATGTGGTGGTGCTCGGCCTCTCCAACGCGCTGATCTGGAAGTGCCCGACCCGACGTCTGCTCGACCACTACAATGAGTACGTGGCAGCCCAGCATCTGGATGTTGGTGTCGGCACAGGCTGGTTTCTCGACCACTGCCGGTTTCCAGCAGACAGGCCCCAGATCACCTTGCTGGACCTCAATCCAGTCTGCCTTGAGCGGGCCTCAGCTCGCATCGGGCGTTACGCCCCCAAAATCGTACGGGCCAATGTGCTTGAACCCGTTGAGCTCGAGACAGGTCCCTTTGACTCCATCGCCCTCAATTATCTCCTTCATTGCCTGCCGGGTGCCCTGGAGCAGAAGGCAGTGGTCTTTGACCATCTCAAGCCATTTCTTGCTCCCGGCGGGGTAGTGTTCGGCTCAACCCTTCTGGCGGAGGGCGTCGAGCGCTCCGGGGCGGCTCGGGCGCTGATGCGCTTCTACAACGCGAAGGGGATCTTCTCGAACCAGCAGGACAGCGTTGAGAGCTTGCGTCGTGAATTGGCCGCCCGGTTTGAGCAGGTGAGGGTGGAGATTGTCGGGTGTGCCGCCCTGTTCGCAGCTCGGTGATGTCGTCCTGCCCGTAACGGTATGCTGGCCGGCAGCATCTGTTGGTTCTGGCGAGATAAAGGCTTGCGGCCAAGACGCAGAGCCAGGCCGAACTACTGCTTTGAGCGGCCAAGCAGACCTCGACACGGCTGCGTTGTATGACCGGGTTTGAGCCAAAGCGGCCTTTGGGCCAAGGCCCGAGGTTCGTTTCTGTCCTGAGCGGATCATGAAGGGTTCTGTCGCAAACTCGTTTTTTACTGATCAATACTGTTGGTCTCGCACTGCCTGATTGCCGTGAAACCAACGGCTTAGGGCCACTGCCACAGCGTCAAATTGGCGCTGGAAATGCCTATACTTCAAGTTTGCGACAGAGCCGACCGTTGTCCCGCCTATTTTCCAACCCCACACCTGCGATCTGCAAGTCCAAGGCATCTTACTATGGGAAGAAGAGGTCAGATCTGATTGTAACCAAAGATCGATTTGAGCTCGAGGAACTCTTCAAGCCCGAACACCCCACGCTCGCGTCCGTTGCCGGACTGCTTGTAGCCGCCGAACGGCGCCGCAGGATCACTTGGCACGCCGTTCAGATGGACCATGCCGGCGCGAAGGCGTCGGGCGATCTGCCGGGCGCTCTCAAGGTCCGCCGAGGTCACATAGCTGGAGAGACCAAAGCGGGTATCGTTGGCAATCTCTACGGCTTCATCCTCGCTTTCGTACGGCAAGATGGAGAGCACAGGCCCGAAGATCTCCTCCCGTGCGATCGTCATCTGATTGTGCACGTCCATGAAGACGGTCGGACGAACATAATAGCCCCGCTCTAAGCGCGTAGGGCGACCGAGCCCTCCGGTGACGAGCGTTGCCCCCTCCTGCAATCCAGAGGCGATCAGGCTTTGAACCCGCGCGAACTGCGCCTTGTTCGCTACTGGGCCGAGGGTGGTCAATAGCGAGCGCGGTTCTCCCACCACAAGTTCCTCGGCGATGCTCTTGGCGATCGCGGCCGCTTCCGGTTGTCGATGCGCAGGGACGAGCAGGCGGGTTGGCGCGTTGCAGGACTGGCCACTGTTGGCGAAGCAGGCATAGGCCCCATGTCTCACAGCTGTCGCGAAACTTGCATCGTCAAGAAGGATGTTGGGGGACTTGCCACCCAACTCCTGATGAACCCGCTTGAGGGTGTCAGCTGCGGCTTTCGCCACAACGATCCCAATGTGGGTTGAGCCGGTGAAGGAAACCATATCAACGTCAGGATGAGACACAAGTGCCTGACCGACAGTGGGGCCGTCGCCCTGGATGAGGTTGAACACGCCCGGTGGCATGCCGGCCTCATGCAGGATTTCTGCGAAGATCGATGCCGAGGCGGGTGCGACCTCACTGGGCTTCAGGATCATCGTGCAGCCGGCAGCAAGCGCTGGGCCAACCTTGCAGGCGATCTGCAGAAGAGGCCAGTTCCACGGGGTGATCAGCCCACAGACCCCGATGGGCTCCCGCGTGATCAGGGTCGAGCCCAGCACTGTGTCGAACTGATAGGTTTCCTAGCGTCTTGATGCTCTGCTGCAGATGAATGAGCCCAGCCGGCACCTGCCGCTCGCGGGCAAGGGTGAGGGGAGCCCCCATCTCCAGCAAGACCGCTTCGACAAGATCGTCGGTGCGTCGCCGGTAGCACTCGATGAGCGCTCGCAGGAGATCCAGCCGCTCCCGTCGTGTGGTTTGGGCGTACGCCCCGAAGGCCTGCCGGGCTGCGGCAACGGCGCGGTTCACATCACCGACATCACTCGGTGCGAAGGTTGCGAAGACTGCCTCGGTGGCAGGGTTGATGAGGTCGACAAGCCGCGGGGTCTCAGGTGAGACCCACCGTCCATCGATATAGAGATGGTGAAGATGTTGCACCGACCTGCGCCCCTTGCTTCGTCGTCAGCGACAATCTCAGTCGTTCGAGCCAAATCGAGGACCCACACCACAGCGCCCCTTTCGCGAGGTTTGAGCGGATTGTTCCTGAAACCGGACGACATTACTCTCTTCACCATGCGACACCGCGCCGTCAAGAACCCGCGGAAAATGTCGGTTAGACCGCGCGACAGCTCGCTGGATCCGTTTTCTTGTTGGTTGGGTCAAGACACACCTTGGATCGACTCTGGTACTGGAGCCTGTGGCACCTTGAGTGAGTCGCAGCTGTTACGCTGTAACTCCCTGCTAGGCCGACCGATGTGAACCCGGTCACCCGCCCTGCTGGCACAGTTCCGTAGAGAATACTGGTAATGGTGCTGACCTTGGGAAGAGAGCTGCAACCCATGTCTCGTGCCCGGGCGACAATGTTGACACTCGCTCCGATGTCGTTCTTGATGCTCTGGCGCTAGCGGGTGAGCGCATCAACGATGCCTCTCGTCCGTCTGCCGCACATTCATCGGCACGCAAGCCGATCCGGTCGCAGCCTACCCGGTCAAAACAAGGAGCCCACGTGAAGACCCTCGTCGTCTGTTCCGGCGGATTGGACTCCGTCACCCTGGCCCACAAGGCTGCGGGTGAGGGTTCGTTCAGCCGCCTTGGTGTGCCGCTTGTTGGATGAGGGAAGCACGCCAAGAACGCCAACCTTGATCTGATTTTCGACGGCTGATGTCATGCGTCTCCCGATCCATCTTGAATATCTTGGCAACCTCGACGCATTCAGCTGCGCGCAGGCATTGTCGCACCTGCCCGATCTGCTGTTCCTGGATAGCGCTCTGCGCCATCCTGTGCTCGGGCGCTGCTCTTTCGTCGCCGCGGACCCATTCGGCCGGTTTGTCGTGTGGGGTGGACGAGCATTTTGGAACGGCGACCTCTTACCTCAACCGCCGCTATCCGCACTGCGCTGTCTCTTAGATCGGTACCGCCAATCGAGAATTGACAGCCTGCCGCCATTCCAAGGCGGTGCGGCAGGTTATCTCGCGTATGACTTTCGGCACACCCTCGAGAGGCTCACACCGGCGCCGGTCGACGTTCCATGCCCGGAAGCCGTGCTCCCATTCTACGATGTCGTCGTGAGCTTTGATCACCGGAGCGGCGACGCATGGCTTGTTTCAACCGGTTGGCCAGAGCAGGATCCAGACAGACGCCAGAAGCGAGCTGCGGCTCGCGCTCGGTACTTTCGGAGGCTTCTCAGCCATGGGCCGCGCCAGCTCCGTGATTGCAGGCTCGCGAGCCCATGGACGTCGAACTTCTCGGCCAGCGGCTACAGGGAGGCCGTTAAGGCTGTGATCGACTCCATATTGGCCGGAGACATCTTCCAGGCGAACATCGCCCAGCGCTTTACCGCCTCCGTTTCCGATGACTTCGACGCGCTTGCCTTGTACGGTCAGCTCCGGCGTGTGAATCCTGCGCCCTTCGGCGCTTTTCTCAACTTCGATGAGAGTACGATTGCCTCGAGCTCGCCAGAGCGCTTTGTGAAGGTTGATCAGGGCTGCGTCGAGACACGCCCGATCAAAGGCACAGCTGCACGCTCCTCCGATCAGCAGCGCGACCGGGACTTGGCTGAGACGCTGCTGCGCTCCGACAAGGATCGAGCCGAGAACCTTATGATTGTCGATCTGCTGCGCAATGATCTGTCGCGGGTGTGCAAGCCACACACGGTGCGCGCCCCGATGCTGTGCGGCCTGGAGAGCTATGCGGCCGTTCACCATCTCGTCTCGGTCGTCGAGGGTCAACTCCATTCAGGCCTTACGGCGACGGACGTGATCGCCGCCTGTTTCCCGGGGGGGTCGATCACAGGTGCGCCGAAAATCCGCGCCATGGAGATCATCACGCAGATCGAGCGCTGTGCCCGGCAGATCTATTGTGGCTCCATCGGCTACTTTGGCTTCGACGGAACGGCCGATACGAACATCGCGATCCGGACCATCATGCTGACGGACGGATCAGCGGTGTTTCATGCGGGCGGCGGGATCACGGCGCTGTCCAACCCACGGGCCGAGTACGAGGAAACCTTGGCGAAAGCTCAGCGCATTTTCGCGACCTTTGAAGCATAGACGACGAGAATGATCCTGATCATCGACAACTATGACTCCTTCGTTTTCAACGTCGCACGGTACTTCTCTGAACTGGGCGAGACGGTGAAGGTGGTCCGCAACGACGCGATCGATCTTGGCACGATCCGCGCTTTGTCGCCGCGGGCCATCGTGCTCTCGCCCGGTCCGTGCTCTCCGTTGGAGGCCGGCGTGTCCTGCGAGATCATCCGGCATCTGTCGGGATTGCTCCCGCTTCTGGGGATCTGTCTTGGCCATCAATGCATCGGACAGGTCTTCGGGTGGCGGGTCACGCGGGCGCGCAACCCCATGCATGGGCGCTCCTCTGCCATCCGTCACAGCGGTCAGGGCATCTTCAACGGCCTGCCCGATCCGTTAAAGGCGGGGCGTTATCATTCGCTGATTGTCGAGGAGGATCGGAGCTCGACGGAGTTGGAGGTGACCGCACGCTCGGAGGACGGCGAGATCATGGCCCTGCAGCATCGACGCCATCCCACCTTTGGCTTGCAGTTTCATCCGGAGTCCATCCTGACCGAGCACGGACACACGCTGCTGTCCAACTTCCTCGATGTCGCGGCGAAAGCCGGGGAGGGGCGCCATGCTGTGGTTTGATGGGACTATCTCGGATGACCCACGAACCGGTTTCGATTTGCGCGACCGAGGGCTTCTGCTGGGCGATGGCCTGTTCGAAACGCTGGTTGTTGCGAATGGCCGAGCCTTCATGCTTGACGCGCATCTCGATCGTCTTCTCGCCGGTGCGGCCGCATTGAACATCCCAGTGGATCGGGAGGCTCTGCAACGGCCGGTGGATGATCTGACCGCCGCTCTTGCTCAGGGGGGCATCATTCGCCTGACCCTGACCCGAGGCGTTGGGCCCCGCGGCTTACGACTTCCGATACACCAACAGCCCACCATCTTTGCAGCTGCGTCCGCACCATGGTCGCCAAATCCGACGGCAGCGGAGGTGCGCTTGGCGACGGCACGGATTCGGCGCAATCCTTCTTCGCCTACATCACGATACAAAACTCTCGCCTATCTCGATAATGTCCTCGCCCTACAGGAAGCGTTGGACCAAGGCGCTGACAACGCGCTCCTCCTGGCGGCTGGCGGGCAGGTGGCCTGCACCAGTGCCGGGAACATTTTTGTCATCGAGGGTGAGAGGCTCCTCACCCCATCCCTCGACAATGGAGTGTTGCCTGGAATCACCCGCGCCCTTGTTCTCAATGTGTTAGCCCCCGAACTCGGTCTGATCCCACAAGAAGTGAACCTTCCAAAGGACAGTCTCTTTCAAGCCGATGCCGTGTTCCTGACCAATTCTGTGGCGCTTGTGGCGCACGCGACGGAACTCGATGGCAAGCCGCTCTCTCGCCACAGGCGGGAGACAGTCGAGCATATTCGCGCCAATCTCCTCGTCTTGATGAACTGACAGCGGATCATGCGATTGGCCTGAGACTGGAAATTGGCGGCAGCAGCCGTGTACTCAGCTAGGCCAGCTTCGTGATGCCACTGCAATTCAAGTCAGCGAGGATGTCGGCAATCATTTTCCGACCGAGCTTCAGATCAGGTGCGATCTCGGCCAGCGGCACCAGAACAAAGGCGCGCTCCGCCAGATACGGATGGGGAAGCATTAGGCTGGGGGTGTTCACCTCAAGATCATCGTAGGTGAGAATATCGACGTCGATCACCCGAGGTCCCCACTTGACTTCGCGAACCCGCCCCAGCTCCTGCTCCACCCGAAGGCATAGGGCCAGGAGGTCATGCGGCGCGAGCTTGGTTTCGGCGACTGCGCAGGCATTCACAAACCAGTCCTGAGCCACGGGCCCCCACGGCTCCGTACGATAGTCAGCGGAGCGGGTGAGAATCCTCGCCCCACCCGCGTCAAGAGCCGACAGGGCCTTGGCAATGTTGCCGCGCTTGTCGCCAAGATTGCTGCCGAGGCTGAGCGTGACCCTAGCCATCCCGCGACCGCCTGATCTCGACGCTCACACCATCGAGGATGAACGGAACCGGCGCCTCAGGCTTTTCAACACGGACGGCCACAGATGTCATCCGTGGGGATCGCTCGAGAGCGCCTGCGGCAATTGCCTCTGCCAAGCCTTCGATGGTGTGGAAGCGACGCGTTGTGCCGATCTCATGAACGAGCTTGGCGAGGCTCGCATAACAGACGGTCTGCCGATAATCATCGGCCTGCCCGGCCGGCTTCAGGTCGAGCGAGCAGGTCAGGCTGACATAGAAGCGCTGCCCCAGACGGCCTCCTCAGCGTGAACGCCATGATGAGCATACAGCGCCAGACGGGAGAGTGTGATCGTGTCGCTCACGGCAGGGTCCTCAGCAAGATATCGGCCACACGGCAGGCCTCGACGTGAGCCTTGACGTCGTGGACGCGAACGATGTCGGCTCCTCGGCTCACGGCGGCCAGATGCGCTCCCAAGGTGCCAAAGAGCCGGTCTCGTGGGGGGACTTGCGGATCGTAAAAGCGGCTCAGGACCGATTTGCGGGAGGCTCCCACGAGCACGGGGAAGCCCATGGCCTTCAGCTCCGGCAGGTGGCGGAGGGCTTCAAGGTTCTGGTCGGCAGTTTTGCCGAAGCCAATGCCGGGATCAAGGATCAGGCGTGCATCCGGAATGCCGGCTTGGCGGGCGAGAGTCAGGGAATGCTCGAAGAAGCGCAGCATGTCGGCCATGATATCGAGCGAGGCATCGACCTCTGCGCGATTGTGCATCACGATCGCGAAAGCATCATGTTCCGCCACGACTGCAGGCATGTCGGGATCGCGCTGAAATCCCCAGATGTCATTGACGATCCTCGCTCCCGCCCTAAGGGCAGCTTGGGCCGTCAACGCCCGATAGGTGTCGATGGAGATCGGCACCTTCAGGATCTGCGCAAGCTCACGAATAACTGGGATGACGCGCCGCTGCTCCTCATCGGCCCCCACGGGCGTATGGCCGGGCCGCGTGGACTCCCCGCCGACATCAATGATGCCAGCGCCCGCCTGCTCCATGTCATAGGCATGTGCAACGGCAACGGCGGGGTCCCGGAACAGGCCGCCGTCGGAGAACGAGTCGGGCGTGACGTTCAGGACACCCATGATCAAGGTGCGTGTGCCCAGTTCTTTCAGGATCGCTGTCATGGCTCACTTCAGGTCAGGACGGGTCTCCTTCTGTCGCGGTTTGCGCCAGAAGTCGAGCTTTGGTTGACGGGAAAGCCCCGGGCACTGCTCGAAACCAGTCGCAGTTTCAGGACACCCTCGGCTTCGATACTTGGGCAGGTCAGGCTTCTTTATCCCTCCTGTTTAGAAGTCATGACGGCTCTGAGGAGGCATGTGATGGAATGCATTCTCATTGACACCGGTATGTCTGTTGTCGTTTATACCGCGCAGAAGCGGATGGGGTGAGCGCTTGGTAGAGCCGCGCGTTCACAGTTCGATCCACCTCACGTTCATCGGCACGCAAGCCGATCCGGTCGCAGCCTACCCGGTCAAAACAAGGAGCCCTGGTGAACACCCTCGTTATCTGTTCCGGCGGACTGGACTCCGTCATGCTCGCGCACACGATTGCAGCTGAGCGAACCTTCACGCGCCTCAGCGTGCCGCACGACATCATCGACATCTCCGCCGTCGGATGTCTCCCGACCGGATCGGCGCTGACCAGCAGCCCCGTGTCAGGCGCAAGCTCGCCAGCGAGACCTGAATGAGTTACGCCGTCAAAGAGATCTTCCTGACGCTTCAGGGCGAAGGCGCCCTGACTGGCAGGACCGCCGTCTTCTGCCGCTTTGCCGGCTGCAATCTCTGGTCAGGACGGGAGAGTGACCGGGCCGCGGCTGCTTGCCGGTTCTGCGACACGGACTTCGTGGGCACCGACGGGACCTTCGGTGGGCGCTATGCCACGGCCGTTGACCTGTGCCACCGGATCGAGGAACTGTGGGGACCCGGGACCGATCACCGGCTTGTTGTGTTGACGGGCGGAGAGCCGCTGCTCCAGGTCGATACCGTTCTCATTGATGAGCTTCACCGCCGCTTCTGCACGATCGCGGTCGAGACGAACGGCACGGTGGAGCCGCCGCCGGGTCTCGATTGGATCTGCGTCAGCCCAAAGGGCAGCACCGAGCTCAAGATCCGGGCGGGTCACGAGTTGAAGCTTGTCTTTCCGCAGGAGGACGCCCCGCCCGAGCGGTTTGCCGCCTTGTCCTTCGAGCAGTTCTCGCTTCAGCCGATGGGCGGACCGGATCAGGCCGCGAACACGGCACGGGCTGTCGCGTATTGCCTGTCTCATCCGCAATGGCGGCTGAGCCTCCAAACACACAAGTACCTAGGAATCCGCTGATGTGGGAACTCACCAAGTCGTTTACCTTCGAAGCCGCCCATACGCTCACTGGTACCACCCTTGGGGCCGCAAGCGAGGAGATCCATGGGCACTCCTTCCGGGCCGAGGTTGCCGTGCGCGGCATGCCCGATCCGGAAACGGGCATGCTGATCGACCTTGGTCTGCTGGAGGGCAAACTTGCAGAGATGCGCCAGACCCTCGACCACAAGTTCCTCAATCGCATCGAGGGGCTGGAGCGGCCGACTTTGGAGAACATCACCCGCTTCATCTTCGAGCGGATCCAGCCTATCGGGCCGATCACACGGGTGACGATCTACCGTGATAGCTGCGGCGAGACCTGCACCTACTTCGCGCCGGCTGATCATGAGCACCGCTGACTCTTCCGCCCTCGTGGTCTTCTCGGGCGGGCAGGACTCGACGACCTGTTTGACCTGGGCGCTGTCGCGCTACGAACGCGTCGAGACCATCGGGTTCTCGTATGGCCAGCGGCACGCTGTCGAGATGGAGTGTCGGGAGCCGATCCGGCAGGCGCTTGCCGGTCTATCCCCGCTCTGGGCCAGCCGCCTTGGACCGGATCGGGTGATCCCGCTCGACGTGCTGGGTGAGGTCAGCGTGAGTGCACTGACCGCAGACCTGCCGGTGGCCAGCAGCCGCGAGGATGGACTTCCAGCAACCTTCGTGCCCGGGCGCAATCTGGTGTTCCTCACCTTTGCGGCGATCGTCGCCTTCCAGCGCGGCCTCAAGCGCGTGGTGACGGGCGTCTGCGAAACGGACTTCAGCGGCTATCCCGACTGCCGCGACGACACGATCAAGGCGCTCCAGACCGCGCTCAATCTCGGCCTGAACTCGCGGCTGGTGCTCGAGACGCCGCTGATGTGGATCGACAAGGCCGAAACCTGGGCTCTCGCGGAATCCCTGGGCGGGAGTGCGCTTGTCCAGCTGATCGTGCAGGAGACGCACACCTGCTACAATGGCGATCGTCGCACCTGGCATGCCTGGGGCTTTGGCTGTGGTCAGTGTGATGCCTGCGGGTTGCGGTTAGCAGGATGGCAGCGTTACAGCCAGGTGCGGAGCTGACGAGTCTGGGACTGAATCGTGAGTGGGATTATGGGGACATGTGATGCTGGGTGCCTCGTCGCGACGGTTCCGTTCGAGACCGCCGAAGGCATCAACAGTGTCATGGACCTGAAAGGCAAAATCGAGCACCGCAAACGGCGGCACGATCTCGCCTGCCGCAAAAAGGTGAATCTGAAATCGGCCGCTGCTCATCGCATTGATGCGCTCGACGATCCGGTGCGCGGAGATTCTGAGGCCGGTGCGGTTCTTTGGTCACGCGGTGACCATGCGCCGGCGGAAGGTTTGCGCGCAAACGACAGTGGGCGTCGCGAGAACGAAGGCTCCGGCGCCAAGCACCGCACGTGTGCGTGCTCAGGACCAATTGGCATGGAAGTGATGCACGGGTCCGGGCCCACGCCCGATCTGGAGGTGATCGGAAGCAGCGATGGCGGCACTGATGAAGTTCTTAGCCGCTGCAACCGCGTCGTCGAGCGACAGGCCTTTGGCGAGCCCGGCTGCAATGGCCGAGGACAGGGTGCAGCCGGTGCCGTGCATATTGCGCATGTCGATGCGAGGAGCTGCAAAGCGCCGCATGCCCTGCTGATCCATGAGAATGTCGGCGCTCTCCAGTCCTGTGCCGTGGCCGCCTTTCACCAGAACGGCTTTAGGGCCCAAAGCGAGGATGCGCTCGGCCTGGCGGCACATGGCCTGCTCGTCCTGGGCCAGCGGCCCGTCGAGGAGGGCCGCGGCCTCCGGAAGATTGGGTGTGACGATCAACGCCCTGGGAAGCAGCACTTGGCGCAAGGCATCCACCGCCTCCGGCGCGAGCAGACGATCGCCGCTTGCCGCCACCATCACGGGATCGAGGACGATCTGCGTCACGCTGTGACGCGCAAGCCCTTCCGCCACGGCGTCGATGATGGCGGGTTGGGACAGCATACCGATTTTCACCGCATTGACGATGAGATCGGAGAAGACGCTGTTAATTTGCTGCACGACGAAGACGGGCGGAACATCGTGAATGCCCTGAACGCCCACGGTGTTATGCGCTGTGAGCGCGGTGATCACGCTGGCACCATAGACGCCCAGCGCCGAGAAGGTCTTGAGGTCCGCCTGGATGCCGGCACCGCCGCCTGAATCCGAGCCCGCAATAGTGATGGCAATGGCGGTCATGCCGGAACGCTCCACGAGTTCAGGGCCCGATCCGTCATAGCCGGCAGCCGTCGGTGACGGCTTGGCGGACGAGCGCAACAGGATCCCGACTGCCCGTCCGTTCCGGATCAATGATACCGTAGAGCCTGAGATCGCATGCGGTCATGAGACCCTCCCATGGGTGATGAGGGTTGGCCTATTGGGGTTGAAGAGGGCGTCGAGGAAAGCCGGCTGGAATGTCCCCGGCCCCTTTGCGTCCCGTGCGGCGATCTCGCCCGCGACGCGAGTGACGAGCAGAGCCGCAGCCGCCGCGTCGAGTGCGCTGCCATGCAAGGCCGTGAAGGCTGCCACAAGGGCGGTTCCGGCGCATCCCATGGCGGTCACGCGGATCATCAGCGAGTAACCGTTCTCGACGCGAATGATGCGGACGCCATCCGTGATCAAGTCGACCATGCCGGTCAGGGCCACGATCGTGCCATGAGCTTTCGCGAAGGCCTGCACGGTTTCGAGCGTCGCATCCGCTCCGGCGAGAGCCGCGAACTCACCCGCATCGCAGCGAAGGACACGCGGCCTGCCCGCAAGACAGGCGCGGGCAAACTTCAGACGAGATGGGGAGGCGTCGACGAAGACGGGATCGAGTACCCAGGGCTTGGCGGGCGCCCGGGCGGTCGCGATGCCTTGGGGGATCGCTGCGCGGCGGTCGGCATCGAGCGTGTCCAGATTGACGAGAAGCGCGGCGGAGCGGCTGGTAAAAGCCTGGACTTCCACCGATACGACGGTCAGGGATGGAATCCCGCCAGCGGCGAGCAGAAGATTGGCCGTGAGGTTTTGTGCCGCTGCGTTCGTGATCGCATGCACGCGCGTGCGCTCACCGCGAAGGCGGTTGAGCAGATGCCCGGCCAATTCTGGAAGTCTGAAAGGATCCACTGCGGACGCTGGTGCGCTCGGCATCTCGCAATCCCTCCGCCGGCATAGTCCGGATCAGGTTCGAAGGGTTAGTCTCGGCGAGACCTCTCAGCCCGAACGGGCACCCCAAGGAGATGCCGCCGTGATAGTCATTCAGCCTTCCTTTGGCAAGAACCAATCTTGTCAGCTCTTGACAGCCGAGATTAAGTCCACGAGGATTGCATCCGTTCCGAGGGGAGCCCTGTGAGGGGCTGAGAGTCGGCTGATCCGCCGTGACCCTTGAACCTGATCCGGGTCATACCGGCGGAGGGACTGGAACTGTCGAGCAATACAACGAATCCCTCAGCTCGCTTTGCCCGGATCTCCCTTTGTTCAAGAGGTGAGATCCAATGACTGTTCACATCGACAAGCCCAAGGGTGCTCCCCAATCCGTCACCACCGGCCCGATCCAAGGATCGCGCAAAGTCTATGCCACACCGGCATG
>KI912052.1:1872-8244 GCA_000517005.1 Microvirga lupini | reverse complement strand
TCGTGAGAATCTCTGCCGTGAGGCGATGCTGGCGCAAGCGGAGGCAAAGATCATCGATGGCGAGAGCTTCGGAGCCGCCGTCCCGCCCTTCATCACGCCGGAGTTCGTGCGTCAGGAAGTCGCCCGAGGCCGCGCCATCATTCCGGCCAACATCAATCATCCGGAACTGGAGCCGATGGCGATCGGGCGCCACTTCCTGGTCAAGATCAATGCCAATATCGGCAACTCCGCCGTGGTCTCGACCGCAGCCGACGAGGTGGAAAAGCTCGTCTGGGCCATCCGCTGGGGCGCCGACACGGTGATGGACCTCTCCACCGGCCGCAACATCCACAACATTCGCTCCTGGATCCTACGCAACTCTCCGGTGTCCATCGGCACAGTGCCGATCTACCAGGCCCTTGAGAAGGTGGGTGGCGATCCGGTGAGGCTCGATTGGGAGGTGTTCAAGGACACCCTGATCGAGCAGGCCGAACAGGGCGTCGACTACTTCACCATTCATGCGGGCGTGCGTCTGCCTTACGTGCCGCTGACAGTCAATCGCGTGACCGGGATCGTCTCCCGTGGCGGCTCGATCATGGCCCGCTGGTGTCTCGCGCACCACAAGGAGAGCTTCCTCTACGAGCGCTTCGATGAGATCTGCGACATCATGCGGGCCTATGACGTCTCCTTCTCGTTGGGCGATGGACTTCGCCCTGGATCGATCGCCGATGCGAACGACGCGGCACAGTTCGCGGAACTCGAGACCCTGGGAGAGCTCACGAAGGTTGCCTGGGACAAGGGCTGCCAAGTCATGATCGAGGGGCCCGGCCACGTCCCGATGCACAAGATCAAGGTGAACATGGACAAGCAGCTCCGCGAGTGTGGAGAAGCACCCTTCTATACCCTTGGTCCACTCGCGACGGATATTGCGCCCGGGTACGATCACATCACCTCGGGCATCGGCGCTGCCATGATCGGCTGGTTCGGCACGGCGATGCTCTGTTACGTGACACCCAAGGAACATCTGGGGCTGCCGAACCGCGATGATGTGAAGACTGGAGTCATCACCTACAAGATCGCAGCCCATGCCGCCGACCTTGCGAAGGGGCACCCGGCCGCACAGATGCGGGACGACGCCTTGTCCCGGGCCCGCTTCGACTTCCGCTGGGAGGATCAGTTCAATCTCTCCCTCGATCCGGATACGGCACGGGCGTATCATGATGAAACCTTGCCGAAGGACGCACACAAGGTGGCGCATTTCTGCTCGATGTGCGGCCCAAAATTCTGCTCAATGAAGATCACGCAGGATCTGCGAGCGGAGGTCGCCGCGATGAGCCCCGAGGCTCAGGAGCAATTGGCCGGCATGCGCGCCAAGAGCCGCGAGTTCCTGGCCGGCGGTGGCAGTCTCTACATCCCCGCCGCGGAGTAGCGGCATGCGCATCCGTGTCATCGGCGCCGGTGTCGCTGGCCTGACAGCGGCACTGGAATTGGCTGAGCGGGGCGCCATGGTCGAGATAATTGACCGTGGCCCGCATCTCGGTGCGGCCGCGTGCTCCTGGTACGCGGGCGGTATGCTCGCGCCCTGGTGCGAACGCGAGAGCTCAGATCCTGCCGTGGCGGAACTGGGCCATCGTGCGATCGACTGGTGGCTGAGGCGATTTCCAGGAACCACGCGCAAGGGTACGTTGGTGATCGCCCAGCCCCGCGACGTGGGCGAACTCACCCACTTTGCACGTCGAACGGAACGCTTTGACTGGGTCGGCGGCGCCGAGATTGCTGAGCTCGAGCCTGATCTGGCAGGACGGTTCCACAAAGGCCTGTTCTTCCCAGACGAAGCACATCTCGACCCCCGGAGCGCGCTGGCAGCCCTCGCCGCGCGTCTTGTAGAGCTTGGGGTCTCTCTGCGATTTGATGCCGAGGCCCCCGCCGAAGATAGCGGAGTGGATCGCATCATCGACTGCCGCGGCTTTGCCGCGCAGGGCGATCTTCCGGACCTGCGCGGGGTCAAGGGCGAGATGCTGCTTGTCAGAACCCAGGAGATTTCTCTCCAACGCCCTGTCCGCCTGCTTCATCCGCGCATCCCCCTCTACATTGTGCCGCGCGAGAATGGGCTCTTTATGATTGGAGCAACGATGATCGAGAGTTCAGATCGGGGTCGCGTTACGGCACGCTCAGCGGTTGAACTCCTCAATGGAGCGTATTCTGTTCACCCGGCTTTCAGCGAGGCCGAGATTATCGAGTTTGGCGCCGATGTCAGGCCCGCCTTTCCTGACAACCTGCCCGCGATCCGGGAATCTGGCCGAACGATCTACCTCAACGGCCTGTATCGCCACGGATTTTTGCTCGCCCCCGCCTTTGCGACCCGGGTCGCCGATGCAGTCTTCCACCTTTGAGCGACTTTGGAGATGACACATGAGGATTATCCTGAACGGTGAGGAGCGTGAGATTGAGGAGCGGATCCTGTCGCGCGCTCTGTGTGAGCTCGACTTCGGCGATGCCGTTGTGGCCACGGCCGTCAATGAACGGTTTGTGCCAGCGGCTCAGCGATCAGCCATCGCGCTGAACGACGGCGATCGCCTCGAGGTTCTCGCGCCAATGCAGGGAGGCTGAGGCATGCTGTTTTATGATGTCGAACTTGCTTCCCCATTGATGCTGGGAACCGCACAATATCCATCACCGGTCATTCTGGCAGCGGCTGTCCAAGCCTCGGGGGTCGAGGTGGTGACCGTCTCACTCCGGCGCGAGGCGAGTAGCACTCGGGCAGGACAGGCCTTTTGGTCGATCATCCGCGATCTCGGCACACGCGTTCTGCCCAATACGGCTGGATGCCGCACGGTCAAGGAGGCGGTCACGACGGCCCATATGGCCCGGGAGGTCTTCGGGACGCCGTGGATCAAACTCGAGGTGATCGGCGAGGAGGATACGCTCCAGCCGGACGTCTTCGGCTTGGTCGACGCTGCGCGCATTCTGACCGAAGAAGGCTTCCAGGTCTTTCCGTACACGACCGAGGACCTCGTTGTGGCCGAACGCCTGCTGGCGGCGGGCTGTCGGGTTCTGATGCCTTGGGGTGCACCGATCGGCTCAGGCAGAGGTCTCAATAACGTTTTCGGATTGAAGATGCTCCGGGCCCACTTCCCCGATGTACCACTTGTGGTCGATGCAGGGATTGGACTGCCCTCACACGCGGCAGCCGCCATGGAGCTTGGGTTCGACGCGGTTCTTCTGAACACCGCGGTTGCCAAGGCCGGTGATCCGGTCGGGATGGCCAAGGCATTCGCCCTGGCGGTTGAGGCGGGACAACTGGCCCGGCACGCCATTCCGATGGAGCCACGGGAGATGGCGAGCCCGTCAACGCCAGTTCTGGGGAGGGCGATGCTGGCATGACGCTCGTGCTCGATTCCTTCTATCTCATTGTCGACAACGCGGCTTGGGTGCGACGCCTGGTGCCGCTCGGTGTGAAACTCGTTCAACTTCGCATCAAGGGCGAGTCCGATACCGCGATCGCAAGGCAGATTCGAGAGGCGAAGATCTGCTGCGAGCAGCATAGTGCTCAACTCGTGGTCAACGATTACTGGCAACTCGCCATCGCGGAAGGCTGCACCTTCGTTCACCTCGGGCAGGAAGACCTCGCCAGCGCGGATCTGGCGGCCATTCGCAAGGCCGGAATCCGGCTGGGTGTGAGTACCCATGATCACACCGAACTCGATCAGGCACTCTCAGCTGGTCCGGACTACGTTGCTCTGGGACCAATCTTTCCGACAGTCCTGAAGCAGATGCCCTGGGCTTCCCAGGGCTTGAACCGCATCACGGAATGGAAGCAGCTCATTGGCGAGATCCCGCTCGTTGCAATCGGTGGTCTGACAGTCGACCGCGTCCCAGGCGTTCTGGCTGCTGGCGCCGACAGTGCGGCGGTGGTGACGGACATTCTCCGGCATCCGGACCCGGAGCAACAAACCCGCCGTTGGATTACATCAACGAGAGCCATAGTATGACCACACGTTACGCACGGCAGATCGTCCTCCCGGAGGTGGGTGAGACTGGCCAAGCCAAGCTGACTTCGTCCTCGGTGCTGGTCATCGGCGCGGGCGGTCTTGGCTGTCCCGTCCTGCAATATCTCGCAGCGGCGGGTGTCGGGCGCATCACGATCGTGGACCATGACCGCGTTGACGAGAGCAACCTTCACCGGCAGCCCATCTATCGCGCGACCGACATTGGCCAATTGAAAGTCGAGGTTGCTAAGAGGGCTCTCGAAGCCCTCAATCCGTCCGTGATCGTCGACGCGCTTGCCATCTCCCTTGGTCCCGCCGCGGCAACGGATCTCGTGAGGGGCGCGGATGTCATCGTGGACGCCGCCGATAGCATCGCGGTCACGTACATTCTGAGCGACGCCTGCCAGGCAACGGGCAAACCTTTGGTCAGTGCGTCCTGTGTCGGTTTGAAGGGCTATGTCGGCGCCTTCTGTGCCGGTGCTCCGAGCTACCGCTCCGTGTTTCCGGATATTCCGCAGAACCTTGGGAACTGCGCCACGCTGGGTGTCCTGGGCTCGGGTGTTGGAGTGCTTGGCGGCTTGCAGGCGCAGATGGTGTTGGCCTTGATTCTGGGCCTTGATCCATCACCGCTCGGGCAGGTGGTTTCGGTGGATCTGCAAAAACTGGAGTTTGGCGGGTTTTCTTTCCTGGATGCGCCGGAGCCGAGTGGCTTCGCACCGCCCTTCATCGCGCCGTCGGATATCAACCCCGACGATACTGTCTTCGAGCTCAGAAGCCTTGATGAGGTGTCGGTCTCTCCGTTTCCGCAGGCTCGCCGCGCGACCGTTGACACGATCGTGGAGCGGAGCCGGGATGTCGCAGGATCGAGCCGGATCGTGCTCTGCTGCCGCAGCGGCCTACGAGCGTTGCGGGCAGCGAGCCTTCTGAGGGATCAGGGGCATCAGAAGCTGGCGCTCATCGCAATGGGCGATATCGGTGAGTTCTGTCCGCGGAGTGTTTGAGCGGTTTCTGGCCTCACTCTTTCAGCTCTGAAATGCATTGATGCGATTGGCCTCCAGTGCAACAGTTCGATCGCGGGAAAGCACTTCGCACTGTATTTCAACAACCGTTGTCAACCCCGCTGACTCACGTCCAGAAGACGCCCGCACAGTCGAAACGGCGCGTCGCATTCTAGGGTCTGCCAGAATCGCGCATTCCGCAGGGCTGCAAGCCGAACCATGGGCCAGTTGCAGGAGAGAGCTCTCCTGAGTCATTGAATCCGATGAGGCCGACGCGCTGCTCTTGCGGCGAGAGGGAGAAGCCCTCGAAAACAACGTGCTCTCCGTGAGCGAGGGTCACTTGGTCGAAGATGATGTGCGGATTGGGGCGCACGAGCCGCGCTGCTCCTTCAGTCATCGGGAATCCGTCCATGAATGACGAGGGCGAGATTACCCGACGCCCGTGAAAAGGGGGATCGGCTGTCTGACGCCGGCCTCATCGAGAATCGAAAACTCATAGCCCTCGGTACCGACGTGGACTTGGTAGCTCAGACGCTCAATGACGTTATTCTCGCGATTGAAGGTCAGGATCCTCGGAGTCATCTCGGTAATGTCCTCCTCAGGAATGTACATCGAACTGCAGATGATCACTTGATCCCCAGGCTGGCAGGTTCGCGCCGCAGCCCCGTTCAGGATACAGCAGCGGGAGCCGCGCTCACCCAGGATGACATACGTCGAGATCCGAGCGCCGGAGTTCTTGTTCCAGATCTCCACGAACTCGAGGGGGATGATCCCTGCCTCTTCACCGTGATCCGGATCCAAGGTGATCGAGCCGTGATAGTTCAAGTTTACCTCGGTCACGTGGATGCCGTGCAACTTGGCAGCAACAACTTTCCTCATGGTGCACTCTTTCCTGAAGGCTATCGATGCACTGGCTTGCACGCACCGCAGCGTCATCGCTTCGGCGCTCGCTCATGGTCAATCCCGTGCTGCAGAATCGACTTCAGTTCTTGAGGTGAGCGCCAACATCAGCGCCGCACACGTGCTCCGGACGAACCGAGAGACGGCCCTCAGTCTGCGAAAGCTTCTAGCGTAGCAATGAGCCTGGGTTCAAGGGTTGGATTTTCTCTATTCATTCTTGGATGGAGATCGTTTTTGCTGTCCAAGGATCACAGACAGTCAGCTTGTGCTCTTTTAGAGCGATTGTCGCGAGCGAAGAGACGAGCAACTTGTGACAGAGCCGGATTGCGCGGGCGCACTCTGCCCGTGAAAGATGGCGGTGCGGGAGGTTGATGCGATTGACCTTTCGCAAGATGGCGTCCTGCTCAGGTGCAAGAGCAGAGAACGGGATTCAGCACGCGAGAATAACCATGAAGGCTGCAGAAGACGCCTGCACGCTGTGTCTTCCCCGTCACAAATAATATCTG
>KI912052.1:1095-1772 GCA_000517005.1 Microvirga lupini | reverse complement strand
GCCGCTGCTGCTTCCCCACATAGGACGTTGTCGGTCAGAACGGTATGGATGGTGTAGGGGGCAGCGGCCATCAGGCCGCGCAGGAACTGGGCCGCCACCATCTTGCCCGCCTTCTCGTGCAACTCCGCGTAGGCGAACTTGGAGGTGCGGTCGATGGCCACGAAGAGATAGAGCTTGCCCTCGGCGGTCTGCACCTCGGCGATATCGATGTGGAAGTACCCGATCGGATAGGATCTGAACTTCTTGCGAACCGGCTTGTCGCCTTCGACCTCCGGCAGGTGGCCGATCCCATGGCGCTGCAGGCAGCGATGTAACGAGGACCGCGTCAGATGCGGAATCGTCGGCTGCAGCGCATAGAGGCAATCGTCCAGCGGCAGCAGCGTGTGCTTGCGGAAGGCGCCGATGATCGCCTCATCTTCCAGCGACAGCACCGTCGAGCGTGGCTCTTTTGGCCCGGTCGGCAGATCGGCCACTGAGTTGCGCTTCTTCCACTTCGCAACCGTCTTCTCGTTGATGCCGTAACGCTTGGAGAGGGCCCTCAGGCTCTCTTGACTATTCTGAATTGCTCGACGGATTGCCTCTGTCGTCGTGGCGCTGCCGTGTAGAACCTGCCCCATAGTGCTTCCTTCCCGTCATGCGAAAAGACTGCACCATCAAAGCCTGGGACTGAACACCTA
>KI912052.1:0-995 GCA_000517005.1 Microvirga lupini | reverse complement strand
CTCTAGGAGGATAATGCAAGAAACTAGAGAGTTCTTAGGAGCCCTATAGCCAAGTTGGAACGCTCTTAAGAGGGGGGCGTTACCCCATGTACCCAGATACGTGGCCTGCCCGTTGACTTGTGGCGAACAATGGTCATATGTATGGGACAGGTAATACAGGTTTTGAGGTGAGAACGGCCTCCTCACGCGCCTAAGGGACAGGTCCTTTAGGCAAAGTAGCTACCAAGTGGGCATCCTAGGAAGCCCTGGGCAGTGAAGAGATCCGGAAGTGGGCAACCCGGCAAAAATTCTGCATTATCTACAAAAAGGCCTCGGGAAACCGGGGCCTTTTTAGCGTTCACGAGCAATCCTGAGAGTGCCCTTCTCCTTCCGGTTCTGAATCTTCGTCTCGGAAACAGGATAGAAGCTGGCGATACGATAGTGGCCCGCCTTATCTTTCTCTACCAGGACAGCTACCAGCATGAATGAGCCAATCGCAGCGACCTTGCCGATTAGCTCAATCTTGCCGGGGTTTATGGTGTCATCCCCGACATAGAGAGGGGCGGCGACAATCGAAGCTACATGCGGCAAGCACGTAGCATATTCTTTTGGGTGCGACTTCGCCGCATGTTTTTGAGAGCCTTTGGTGAGAATGACCTCGCCTGCCTCAAGCTCCATATCAATGGTTGCATTGATAACGTCAGCAGGCAGCGGCCCCAGAACGAGGTCAACGTATTTTGGACGCCTAGACACTTGGGAAGCCCCTACGTGTATGGGGCTTTCGCAGCCCCTTAATATTGATTGATAGTGTTATAGAAACGCCCCTATACAGAAGCGTCTCTGTTGTCCAATCTCCAACAAGGCTTCATTGTTCCTTGTCGTTGTCGACCACCAATTTAGGCTTTTTGCGCTCAAGGCGTTTTTTCTTGGCCTCGGTGCTCGCCTTAATCTCTGCAAGCTTCTCTTCCGCGAACGGCTGGGCCGCCTTAATCAAGCCTTCGAAACTATAGAGGTTA
>KI912051.1:122408-124596 GCA_000517005.1 Microvirga lupini | reverse complement strand
ATTGGCCAAACTCGAGCTTACAGCCCCGACAGGAACGTGTCGCGGAAGAACATCAAAGGCTTCGACCAAAACCTGCTTGGTCGCTTCTTTTTAGAAGACACAGCCAAGGACTAGGGTAAGAGGCTGTCGGGAACCTAAACGGTCGGTGGTTTAAGGTCCCTGCTCAGCTTCGAACGGCTAGTGATCCGTTGTGACTCGTTGAGCCGGGCTCATGCCTTTCGGATTGCTGCCTGAAACTCACGCCATCCAATAATACTGACTTGAACTGGCTCTCCCGTGACCGCGTTCTGCCAAACTCCGTTTGTGTTCTCACACGGGAATGGCAGGATGTATGTCCCAACGTGATCTTCAGCCAAAGCCTGCACTTGCAGACGAGGCTCAGGCGTTCGGTCAGTAATGAAACTTTCTAGACGCGCGCTTCGTGTCACCATGCTCTGATCGCACTCAATCTCTCATGCGCTGAAGCCAGTACCGCCTTGCGCTCTCCCAAATAGTTCGAAATCCAGCGGAGGTGCAAGGCTGTCCTTTGATCAGCTGAGGTGACGCAGGGCAAGGGGCGGAGGCCTCGCTAGGAACCAGCCTAACAAGATTACGAGATGATAGCGCATGACGCGAAGGGGCTCTCAGGTGAGCCGCTGCGGCCTGACGACATGAACCCGCGCTAGGGGATGGTTGTTGCTTCATGGCGAAGTGTCATAGGTGATCCCATGAATTTATTATGGACCACCCTCATTGGACTGGTTGCGGGCGTGATCGCTCGGCTTATTACACCAGGACGAAAGGGGCCATTTGGATTCCTTCTTACGGCAGTTCTCGGGATTATTGGCGCCTTTGGCGCCGCATATCTCGGGCAAGAAGCAGGATGGTTCAGCGCCGGTGACGAAGTGGGGCTGGTGACTGCAACGTTTGGAGCAGTGCTTGTCCTCTTGATCTGGGCTACGCTGTTCAGAAGCCGACGTCCGACCTCATCGATTTAGTGGGATTATCGTTGCGGCGCAGTCCAACGACGGCGTTACCACATTAACGAGTATTCCTTGCCTTTACTACAACTTCAGCGAGAGCCGGATCATGCGTTTTCAGTAACTTAGAGAGGTATAGGCTAGCCACGCCCGCAGTTTCTCAGGGTTTCTTCGACAAGTTTCGGATTGCGGTCGAGCAGGGCCAGCAGGATGCGCGCGGTCCCTGCGACGCGCGGTGACCCTGCTCCCAGTTGCGGATCGTGCCCACGGGCACCCCGATGCGACGGGCAAAGGCGGCTTGCGACCGTCCGGTTTTGCTCCGGATGGCAGCGACGTCCAGGGCGTGGGGGATCTGGAGGCTGGTTCTGTCCCTGGGCCGCAATCTCCGCGAAGACGCGTTGGCACTGGCCGGCGCGACAGATGAGGCTGCGGCGCATTTTCGCCGTTAATATTCGCTAGTAATCAATTAAATCAGTTTAATCCTAAGGCTGGTAGTTAGGGTATAGAGGAGGTGATGTTATGCCTAAATTGCCAAACCCAGCCCACAATGCTTATGTAGATGATGTATATTCAGTGATTAGGCATGTTTTGCATGCGATTGGTGAGATCGATTACCAGCATGCAGCCGACATTCACAACATCGATAAAAATTCATCCGATGAGGCGATCAAGCGATACGTCAAACAAAGGATCCGGTCCGCCTATCAGACGCGGCGCCAGGCGTATATCGATCTGTTGCAGACCCTGCGGGTCCACCAGCAGCCTTAACGCCGTTGTTCCCACAGACAGCCGCGCCGACGGACGCCAAGTCATAGTGACGGCGGGGGTTATCGGGATTTGGGGCGATCAGGTTGGCCGCCTGAGCTGCGCCAGAATAAAGAGGCCCAGGATGATCAGCGTTGCCGTCATCAGAAGGGACAGCCACATCACGTCTCGCTTGAACCTCTTCTCGCGCTCAGCCTGCCGAGCCTCGAACTCTTTAACTTTGTGGCTCTGCGCCTCTGGCGCAGAGCGGTCGTTGTCTCTCAAGGAAACCCTCAGACCCACTCCTTAGAAAGAGTCTAAGCTACGCTACTAACAGGCCCGCTGTCTCGTGAGAAGATAATCCTTAAGTTCTGTTGAGTGATGCTGACACTGTTCGGTCAGGAGGCCTTCCTCAGGACCCCGACGGACTGCGCAATCGCATGGGTTCAGTGTTGCTTCGTTTGGTCGGATCGAGGCAGATCGGC
>KI912051.1:121200-122308 GCA_000517005.1 Microvirga lupini | reverse complement strand
AACCTTGGCGCATAAATCAGGCGGTGAGTGGCGACGAGGGGCTTGGGCGGGTATAGAAGCGTTCCGCTGAAACCGAGAGCCGCATGCCGTACAAGGCGAACGAGAGCCGCCGTCACAGGATCCCGAAGGCCCGTTACCGGGTTCAGAACTGGTCGGCTTACGATGCGGCACTGCGTCGACGTGGTGACCTGACGATCTGGGTGACGCCTGAGGCAATCGCGGCGTGGACGCCCGCCAGCACGAGCCGACGAGGCCGGCCGCGGCGCTACTCAGAGATCGCGATTGAGGCCGGATTGATGCTGCGCCTCGCGTTTGGCCGTCCGTGGCGGCAGACCGAGGGATTGCTGGGCTCGCTCATGCGCCTGCTCGGCCTGGACCTGCCAGTCCCTGACCACACGACCTTCTCGCGCCGGAGCGCCGACCTGACCATCGCTGCGGCGCTGACGAAGGCCGACGGAGCGGTGAACGTGGTGATCGACTCCACCGGCCTGAGGATCTTTGGGGCCGGCGAGTGGCACCTGGAGAAGCACGGAGGAAAGCCGCGCCGGAGTTGGCGGAAACTGCACTTGGCCGTCGATCCAGACACTGGCGCGATCCTCGCCTCGGAGCTGACGAGCTCGGAGGAAGGCGATGCATCGCTGGTTGGCCCCTTGGTGGGGCAGATCGACCGGCCGCTTGGCGCGGTCCTGGCTGACGGCGCATACGACGGCGAACCCGTCTACCAAGCTGTCGCCGTGCACAGCCCAGGGGCGGAGGTGATCATCCCACCACGCTCCACGGCCGTGCTGAGCGAAACCGCCCAGAGCGCGCCGACCCAACGCGACCGACACCTTCAGGTGATCTCCGAGTGTGGCCGGCTCGGCTGGCAGAAGGCTGTCGGATACGGCCGCCGCTCCCTGGTCGAGGTAGCGATGCTCCGCTACAAGACGCTGATCGGGCGCAGCCTTCGCGCTCGGACTCTGCGCACCCAGAAGGTCGAGGCGACTGTCGGATGCAAAGTCATGAACATCATGATCAGCCTCGGTATGCCGATCTCCCATAAGGTCCTCTGACCATACGGACTTCAAGGAAAACCCTGCTCGCATGCCGAATTGCGCACCAAAGTCTG
>KI912051.1:120757-121100 GCA_000517005.1 Microvirga lupini | reverse complement strand
GCAGGATTCGCGCTGTTGATGCGCGCCTGTTGCCGTACGCGACCCACTCAAGGTAAGCCCGCGCTCGTGCGAACTTGCGCCGCCCACGCGCAAGTTTCCCACAAGGCACGACGGCGCCATCCCACCGTGTTGGGTCATCTCAAGGCATCGTCATCTCATAGGCGTTTGCTGGCAGTTTGCCGATTTTTGGGCCGGGGTGCTGTTCCAGCACCCTATGCAACGTCGTTGGCTACGGCTCCTGCATCGTTTGCCTGAAGCTCGCTCGCAAGGATGCTGGCGTTCTGGCGGATCTTCGCTTCGACCTCAGCCGCGATGGCTGGATTCTCCTTGAGCATGATCTTGG
>KI912051.1:120540-120657 GCA_000517005.1 Microvirga lupini | reverse complement strand
GATCAATTCCCGAGGCACGAGCATGATCATCCCTGGTTGGGAGCGCCTTCAGAGGGAAGGCTATGACAGCCCTGATTGCCCGCACAGGAGCCAGCAGATCGAACGGAGTGAGTGCAA
>KI912051.1:120221-120440 GCA_000517005.1 Microvirga lupini | reverse complement strand
TGCCCTCTGGGCGACCTCATGCTTTTTGCGAGACTTGCCTGCGTCAGCATGACACCTTTTAAAGTGTAGCCGATCATCGGCTGAGCCGGTATCTGCGCTCGCATGCTTTGATTGTCTTAACCTCAGTTCAATTCAGAATGATTGAGCTTGCTATTCTGTCTCTTCTGCTTCAGCAGGTGCTGCAGCACTTGTTCTCGGTGGCATAATCCAGGTTGAATA
>KI912051.1:115293-120121 GCA_000517005.1 Microvirga lupini | reverse complement strand
AGGGTTTCATACGTAACCTTGGAAAGCGCGCGAGAATGAGCTTGCCCCGCCAGATTTCGGAGTGGCTGCAAAAGAAAGCTAATAAGGCTCTCGACCTGGATTTGTATTTTGGACCGTTTGGAGAAGGCGGCGAGTTATTCTCTCGATACGAGCGAGTTGCATCGTAACGCCCTATTTGAGGGACGGAGCAGGGTGCTGCGGGAGCGCTGCCCTACTCTCTCCTGCGCGCAGTATGATCCGCCGTCATCCTGACTCTGCCTCGTCTGTTTTTAAGGTGTGATGGGTGTGATGGATATTGCGAGGCAGTTTCTACCCGACCTCGCGCATGGAGGGCAGCGCATAAGGACAGGGCGCCGTGCGAGGCTTAAGCCTCCCCTTAACCCCCTCCACATCAATCCCTTTCCTCGGTTCGGGAGAAGGAAAAAGGCTGCCGTTCAAATGCCAAATAACCCAGGCACGCGGGGCAAGCAGGCTCCTTGGGTCATACGAGAAAACGAAGAGAGGGAAGACGCTCTGGAAGCGTATTTCCTTGAACATGTTCTCGGTCTCAAGGAACACCATGCCGCCAGGGATGAGGCTTTCAGGCAGATTGAGGATGAGGCGCAGAGGCGTCATCCAGATCCGACACCTGAAGACATAGCCACTGCGGAGGCAAAAGAGGCTGCACTGCCATCCAGGCAGAAGACAGCAACTCAGCTACGCCGAAGCTTCGCGCCACTAGCCGTTCATCTCAGGGGCGGGGTCAAGCGCAGTAGGAAGCGCTTCATTCAGAAGGGTCAGCGGGCCTGGGACAGAGCCAACCCCGTGCCCCTGACATGGGAGCTGCAAAAAGCCCTCACCGCAGAATTCATCAAGACATATGTCGGCATTGACTGCTCGTAACTCCGCTTCACCACACCCTGCCATTGCTTGTGCAGGCAGGGATGCGGTTCTCTGTGGATCCTTATCCAGCTGGAGAAGTCTTGTGAGTGATGACGACGTGAATTCCGCCGTCCAATCCTGGATTGCCGAGACCCAGATGCGAGCCATCCAGGATTACGTGAGCCGAGGCCGACGTCTCGAGCACACCCCGGAGGAGGCTCTGGCGGGCGCATGGGTTGGCCTGATGCGGGCTTGGGCTACGAACCCCGAGAAAGGACAGGATCCCCGGCGAGTGGACATCGAGGCAGAATATTCCTTCGGGGATTGAAGCCTCCGTATGACTTGGTCGAGGAGGAGATGGAGATGCTCGCCAAAGCAGCGGCAGACGCCATTGAGGCTATGGACGAAATCGACCATGACCGGATCAACGGCGAGATACTCAACCTCCACTCAGGCGAGAAGTCCCGCACCAATTAACGGCCTCAATCCATGAGGCAGGCGTCATTGGTAACTAGGTTCGACCCATCTACGTTGTTGGTGATGTGTGACGGCTGGAGGGTTATATGACCCGCAAGGATCGAGTTACGCTCTATGCCCAGATCGGGCTGATCCTGGCGTCCTTCGCCATCATCGGCGGGGTTATTGCCGAGCCTCTTCTCAGGCCATTGTGGTCCCCGCAACTGACCGTGGCCCAACGGTAGCAACAATCCTGCAAAATCCGCTTCACCACACCCCGCCATCCGCTGACGCGGGCGGGTGCGGTTGCGCTCGTTCGCTCTGGTCCCTTGGGCCCGATAACCTAGTATCTAATAGGATCCTTTGGCGCAGCGGGAGGAGGCCATGTATCTGGTCATCCGCAAGTTCAATCACGTCAGCTCTGTGCCCGAAGCCGCGCGCCGCGCCGAAAGCGGCATTGGCCAACTGCTCAAGGAGTTTCCCGGGTACCAGGGCTACTATGTGTTCGACGCCGGCGATGGGGTTGGCGGCTCTGTGAGCATGTTCGACAGCAAGGAGGCCGCTCTGGCCGCAAACAGGAAGGCTCTCGCTTGGGTCCATGCCAGCTTGATCGATGTCATCGACGGTGAGCCTGAGGTCATCATCGGTGAGGTACTGGCTACCGTCTTCCCGTAATTGCAGCGGCTGCTGCGCTCAGCCCCGAGCCCATGTAGCACGATAGGATTGATCCTTAGTAATGAACCGAACTGACAGCCAAGCATAGTAATGCTTCCTCAAAGGGCGCCTCAAATCAAAACAACGCAAGCCTTGGGGGACCTCTTGTCGATCAATCGGGAACCGGCACAAGCCAGGATGGAGATGCAAGACTGCGTCTATAATCTTTTCCGCAACAAGCAGCGGCCTGAGCTTCGTTGTGCCGTGCCGGAAGATCGTCCCGTCCCTCACTTCCTCGGTCCTGAGCAGTGGACATTCGAGCGTGCCCTGCGCCCATCAGACCCACTACCATCGGGCTTTCACCGTCGCGCCGCGTATGCAGGCGTGCGGTTTAACGGCTATTACTTATTTCAGCTCACCGACATGCAATAAAGATCCCTCGCTCCACCACACCCGCCCTTCGCTGAAGCTAGCGCGGATGCGGCTCCGCTAGCCCACCTTTGGGACATCATCTCCCGGCGGCTCAGAGGGCTCCGGTGGCAGGTCAGGCACCTCGTTGGGATCAGGCTCCACCTCAGGGACTGGCGTCGGCAAGTCAGGCTGTGGAGGCACAGGAATGTCCGGCTGCGGCGTATCGGGGTAGGGGATGTCAGACATGGTGTTTCTATCCCGCTATTGCGTGCCTGGAGGCGGAACATAGGGCACGTCATCCGGTGAAGGCTCTCCATGTTCGGAAGGAGTGCCATCGTCCGGGACAGGATCAAGCTCCGGAAGCTCGGGCACTGGCCTCGGCAGCTCGGGGGCGTCTGGTTTCGGATCTTCGGGCTTTGATGTTCCGGCCATCTCGCACTCCTTGCAGAGTTACCCCAAGGGAAGCCCGTACGCTGGCTGCGGTTCCCGCTAGCCATGGGAATCCTCTCCAGCCTAGACTCTCCCAAGCAGGGGGGAGAGACGTGGCAATCAGTTCCAGATTTTACATCTTCGAGGAGAGCGGCGCCCTGAAGCGTGTCCCTCGGCGCATTCACGGTGCCTTGTCTTCGGAGAAGATTCCATTCCTGAGTATGCAGACACTTGCCAGCGGGTCGCTCAGGTCCTCGTTGAGAATGAGAGCGGCAAGCCCATCCGCATCCTGGATGCACAAGGCTATTACTGGATCTTCGATAAGCAGGGTCGCATCGACAAAGATTGTACATCGCCGCCCTGCGGGAACGCTGATGACCATAGGACAATTGATTCTCTAGGTGTAACTGTGGAGGCCCCCATGATTGGCTTCAGGACTCCCGTAGCCGTGGTGTTCCTGGCCGGCCTTACTCTTTCCGTTGCCGCAGCCGAGAGTACTACAACCGACAACAGTACTGCTGATACATTCTTGCAACATCACCTCTGGTCTCAGAAGTTCGACACAATCCCTAATCCAGAAACAACCGGGTCAATCGCTCCTCAGGCACTCACGAGCACCAACACGAGACGACCAGAATGCGTCCCGGCAGGACTGACGTTCAGCGATCCTCCTCTTCCGGGTTGGCGTATCGGGTCTTGTTTATAGATCGCGAGGCTGGGCACAGGCGGCGATGCAGCAGCGCTCTACAATCCTTCTCAGGTTGAGAAGGAGATGCAACCATGCACGTCTTCGGCGCCTTTGAGCTCGACATCCAGCCCGGCACTCCCGACAACCCGGCGGGCGTCAGGATTGCCCTCCTGCGCTACACCCGGGGCGAGGATGGACGCCTGCTCATCACGCCCGAGTGCAACTCCTTCGAAGACATTGAAGGGCAGATCAATGCCTTGCAGGACGAGCTGGACGAGATCCGCGAACGAGCCCGCCGCGCCTTCCAGATCGCCTAAAAACCATGCTGCTTCAGAAACAGCCCAACGACCACTCCTGAGAGGGCCGCGATGGCGTGGATCAGCCGCCTCATGGCCATCAACTGCCGAACGTCATCTGACGGATCCGGACGGTGCGTGTGTCGAGCCATACGAGCCAGACGGCACCAGGATGGAGGCAAAGTTGGCGCCGCCGGTTCCCAGCGGAGATGCGGCCATGCGCTTCTGTCGCACACACAACCGGTTTGCGGCGACCCTCAGTGGCTATATTCCTAGAGCCTGCGGTCAACAGGTTCGTCTCCGTCATGCCTCTGTACTATTTCCACATCCGCACTGGGGACAAGCTTGAGATCGATCCGGACGGCACAGAGCTGCCCGACCTGGATGCCGCCGTTGCCGAAGCCTTGAGAGTGGCACGGGAACTCCTCGACGAGGTGGCTGACCTCGGACGAGAGGCCGTCATCGAAATTGCTGACGGAGCCGGCCAAACAATCCTGACCGTCCCATTCTCGGACGCCGCACGCCCGCATTAGGAGAGAGGCAGGCCGCGGCCCTCCAGCGATGGCCTGTCAGCACGGGCGAGATCAGTCTTGCCCGCCCGGCGGCTTGGTCTGCAGACCTGCCATAACCGTGATCTGCACCAGTTCCGGCAGGCTCTGGGCCCCAAGCCGCTCCATGATCCGGGCCCGGTGCGCTTCGACCGTGCGCGGGCTGAGCCCCAAGTCTCGGGCAATCGTCTTGTTGGTGCCCCCGGCCAGTAGTCCATCCAGCACCTCGCGCTCCCGGGTCGGCAACGCCGCAATGCGGGCTTTGGCCAGTTCCACCGCTTCGTTCCGGTCGGCGGTTTCACGGATCCCGGCCTGAGCCGATGCGAGGGCATCCAGCAGCTGCTCCGGTCGGTAGGGCACATCGAGGAAATCCACCGCGCCGGCCTTCATCGCCTGAACCCCAACCGCAATGTCGCCACGCGCATCTCCGACCACGATGACCGGCAGCCCGGCGCGCCGTGCCTTCAACTCCTTCGGGATCGTCA
>KI912051.1:113089-115193 GCA_000517005.1 Microvirga lupini | reverse complement strand
ATCGAGGAAGCGGCAGGATCACTCCTTGTGACGGCCGACCATGGAAATTGCGAACTGATGCGCGATCCAGCCACGGGGAGTCCGCATACGGCTCATACGACCAATCCCGTTCCAATCATTCTGGTAGGTGGTGAATCCACCATGTTAAGGGATGGCCGTCTCGCTGATGTTGCACCGACACTGCTCGATCTCATGGATGTCGCGAAACCGATAGAGATGACCGGCCAATCGCTTCTTCTAAGTCGCGCGTGAACATGATGAGACCCATTCCCCCTACGCGGATATCTGCAGGACAGCAACGTTAGAGACAATGTCGATCCCACCCACGTTGGTCCGCTGCTTTCTTGCCCTCTGACCTGGGGATTCAGGTTCCATAAAAAATGCAGCGCGATTTTCATGTAGCGCAAAGTTAAAATGTCCCGCCGTGGCAAACTAGGAATGTCACTCCCGCTTCTGACGTTGAACACCGCAATCAGCGCGGTGGACACCAACGATCCGCCTACGTCTCGCCTTGGATCAGCCTGGATTGGCTTGCTGCCTTTGTCAGTTGGTTTAGGTTGTGGATGACGCATGGATCGGGATGAGCCGTTTCCTCTGGGCGCTGTTCCACCTCGGGTGAGACATACGATCCTCAGTGAGTTCAAGGGGAGCTGTCCCAGCATCCGGGAGGTTGCGGAAATCCCAGACAGCTATTGGCTTGCAACTCCTAACATTGGCCCGGCCTTCCTTGAGCAGATCCGCCGCGTCACCGATGCACCATCCGAGCAGACAGTCAGCCCCTCGCGCCCTCAACTGACCGATACCGAACTCCTGGACCGCCTCGAGCAGTTGCAAAACGAACTTCAATGGCTCCATGACCAGATGGAAGCAAAGCTGTTCAAGACGGCGAGACGTAGACCGAACCGCCGGTGGCTGGCGGTTGCCACGCAGGATGGGACTGGTCACCAAGAGGCGCCGCAGGACTCAGGCTACAGCGCCTGATCCGGTCTAGGAGACGGGCTCTGCGATTTACGCACTCCAAGGATGCACAGGCTAATCCTCGATCTGGGTCCGCTCGATCCAGAGTGCGACCGTCACGGTCACCACCCGCTCTTTGTGTTCGTTGCAGACCTCAACGATGACGACATGGTTCGAGGGATCCAGCGGCATTTCCTTGGCAATCTCTCCGGCAAGGTGCACAGCATGACCTTTGGCAGAGCCAAGGTCCTCGAACTCCTCCCCGACGCTATCAGGACGAAACCGCAACCCCTCGCGGATGTCGAAATAGTAATGAGGCATGGCTGTGCCTCCACTGCGGATGGTAGCCATAACGCTTGGATTGGGGTTGTGTTCGCTGTCCCTTAAAGATCCTATTCAGAGCTGGGACTTGGATTGCTCCCTTCCCGCCCGAGAGCCAAAAGAGGATACGCTTGGATGCGAACCTTTGCTCTGGAGGAAATACTCATTGATCAGGGCCACAATTCGTCGGCCCAGCGCCTGATCCTCTTCACGGCTTTCGGTCTCGAGGATCTCGAGCCTGACTTCAAAATCCGGGTCGCAAATGAGAAGGGCCGGATCCTGCTCGTCACCGTCGCTCAGACTATCCAGAAACCAGCCCTCGTCCGGGTTCGGGTCTTCCGGATGGAAACCCGCGTTCAGGCTCTCGACAAGGAACCGGGCGAGACGATCGTTGATCCGCGTGCCATCGTCTTCGCCAAAGAGGAGCCGGGGCTCGCCTTGCGGATCCCGGACGACGTGCTGTCGGCGGTTACCCGGGCGGGCGAGGAACAGAGTCCATTGTGACGACAGGCTCATGGCCTTCTCCTTTCGTCATCGGACAGCCGTGGAGGTCCAGGATCACCTCCCGGCGGACCGAGAGGTGACGGCACATCACTGTGCTCCTGCTTGGGTTTTGCTTCACAGAGTCAAGAACAAGTTCTGGGCCCTTGCGAGCAACGGCTGGTGACAATTCTCCTGCTTGTCCCCGTTCTCCACGGAATTCACAGGGATTGGCATCTCGTCAGGGCTTCAATGAACCGAAATTGCAGCCTCGCCCTGCGGTTATCTCTACTCTTTCCCATTCTGTGCGAGTCCCGCACCCTCTCAATCTTGTGCAGGCCGGCTA
>KI912051.1:87534-112989 GCA_000517005.1 Microvirga lupini | reverse complement strand
CGCCCTATGTTACACCCGTGGCGTGAAGATCAATAGCAAGGCGGGGGTGTTGTGGCTTGTCGAATACAACCCGGTGCTGCAGGCCGTGCCCCTGGACCTGATCGTCCAAGGCGAGACCGAGAGCGTCCTCCCACTGATCGACCAGATTGAATATGGAGTGTACGTGTGAGCAAAGAAACGGATCAGCGTAACCATGTCGACCACTTGGTCGACCAGGCGATCACCCAGCTCGAGAGTAAGATGGAGCAGCTCAGGTCGCTGAAAGGATCTGGGTTGGAGATTGCCCAGGTATTCGAAGAGGCCAACGATATGTGGGGCGACAACGCCGTCACTTGGCTCATCCGACACAACCGCGTCCTCGGTGCTACGCCCATTGATCTGATGCTCGAGGGTAGGACGGATGAGGTCCTCCGGTTGCTGGGGCAGATCGCACACGGGATCTACGCATGATCTCAAAGAGGGAAGGTGATCTCGAGTACGGCGGGACTGAATGGTCCGAGCAACTCAAGAGCGCGATCCGTGAGGCCGTCGTCGAGGCCGTCGCAGAGCATCAGAGAAAAGGGGATCCCGTGTACTTCGCGGACGATGCAGGTTGCTTATGTGTGATGATGCCCGACGGACATGAGCGCCGACTGACCGATGCCGAGATTGAGGCTCTCACGCGTTGATCAGTCGGTTGCCCGTTTGGCCCGCACGCGATTGACGATATCAGCCGCAGGTGTGGTTTTACCGGCCGTCATGTCGTGATTGCCCAGCATAAGGATTTTCAGAAGCGCCAGCGCTTCCTGAGTTTCCTCGCAAGAGGGGGCTGTGGGATCACAAGGTCCCCCAATGTACCCAATCGGGATCTCAATAGGATTTCCCGCGCCAGCTGACGGTATCGCCCATGCCAGCAGATCGTCCGCCCATGCCTTTCGACCGTCCCAGGTATCATCCGACCTGAGGAGCAGGAGGACCCACTCGTCGGCCTCAAGATCGATCGCGAATGACTCGACGCTTATGGCGCCTGTCGACCGGTTGAGAATAAGACCCAGGAACGGCCGTAGGTTCATCTCCGGCTCCCAGAGTGATGGGTGCACGGTTCGCCAGCGATGGGATCCGATGATTTCTTCGAGAGAGGTCATGACAACGTTTCGTAGCTCCACGAAAGCCAAGCAAGCCGGCATTCTCAGAGGGGCCAAGAAACGCCATCGAGCCAGATCCGATCAATAAGATCAAGGCTGTATGCTTTGACGCCTTTGGCACGCTGGCGGAGATCGCCGACAAACGCCGGCCCTGCCGCGCCTTGTTGCGGGGAAGAGTGAAGGACATCACGGCCGAGGAAGTCCTCACGAAGCCACTCAACCTTCGGGATGTCGCAGTTCCAGCGTTTGGGGTTGGATAGGGTAGGGTGACAGTGCCTACTCACGACGATCTCTAGGGTTGGAGACACTGATGACTGCCGACGAGTTTTTCGATTGGATCGAGAGGCAATCCGAATCGCATGAACTCGTAGACGGCAGGCCTGTTCGCATGATGGCTGGGGCCAGGCAGAGCCACAACGTGGCCACTGCCAACATTGTGGTAGCGCTGACCCCCATCGGCAAAGACGAAGGGTTGCCGTACAACATCGAGCGATACGGCAGTCAGAACCGGGCACTATGGGGTCCGGTACCCGGATATCGTCGTCGACTGCGGCCCGCCTGATCCGTCGGCAAAGGAAGCGGCACGGCCCGCGGTCGTCGTGGAGGTGTCCTCACCCGGTACCTTGGCCATAGACCTGACGGACAAGATCGATGAGTGTCAGGCCCATGAAGACATCCAGGTCATCATGCTTGTGGAGCCGGATGTCATCTCGGTGAAAGCCTATCGGCGCGACGTGCATGGTCTCTGGACCATTGAGAGATTCGATGAGCTTGAGCAGTCCGTAGATCTTTCCGAGGTAACCTCGTCCGTACGACTGCGGGCATCTATGACACTCTGGAGCCGAAATCGCAGCCGCGATTGCATGTGGTGCGGAAACCCGACAGCAAGTCCAAGCCATAACTGGTCCAGAGCGTAGCAACCGCTACTTGAATCCCGTCGATCGTAATCAGCTTGCCCAGGTCATTCGGGAATGGGCCACCATAGTAGTTGTGGTTTCCACTGAAGTGGATAACACAGATGCCGAGTTCATCTTCGATTTTTGTGAGCACCTGGCGCCGGATCTCAGGATCGGGGTGCGTGTCGCCGGCAATGACCTGGACATCGGCGTCGACCTCACGGGAAAGCGAAAGGCTGCCCTGTGGGCCGAGGCTATGCTCCAATATCTTAATAGACGAGCCTATGCTGCCACACTTCGGGCCGGCAGGAAACTTCTTGTCAAAAGGTTAGTTATCAGATTCCCTGTTGTAAGCGGGTGGAAGTAGGCGGTTAGCAGGGCTGGCAGATAGTTGAAATCCAAGCCGCAGCGGATATGGCAATTGAGCCGTGGGAAAGCTGGCTTCACCGCCAACAGCATCGTGATTGCTAAGTGCAGAACACTTCAATCGCGAGCCATGCATGTTCAGTGATCGCATCGGGTTAGGCTATCGTCCTATCTTAGATTGAATGGCGTGCCCCGGCCGAGAGACGTCTCAGCAGGGCGCCTGCGATGCCGGGTTCAACACCGCATTCTCACGGACCATGGCGCTGTTGGCGCCAGTGAGGAAGAGGAAGTAACAGCCCCGGAAGGCATAACCCCAAAAGCGAACGATCGGACGGCACCTGGGCAGGTGTAGGGCAAGACAAGGCAAATCCCGAAAAGGACAAAGCAAGCTTCGCTTGAGGTCGAGCCAGACCGGTTCGGCCTTGGTGAAGATGACATCGTCGCGCCCTGCAACAGGCTGATCAGCGTCACAGCGGCGCCAGTCTGCAGTCCCACGACCCCTTCCCCGGAAAGACTTCCTTCATGCCAAACCGCTCACTCATTCATGACGAGGCCTTGCACGAGCTCATCACCCAAACCCGGAGACATCTCATTGGCCAGGATGCCACCGTCACGGCCTTTGCGGCAGAGATCTGCCGGCACATCGCCGCCAGTCCAGCGCAGCAGAGGCCTGGCATATTCCTCATCGCAGGCCCAAACGTCGGCGGCGATCATCTCGGGCTGCCCTCCGGCCTGGCCGACTCTCTCAGGACGGGGGGCGGGCTGTATGAACTATCCTCGATCCAAGGAGAAGATCTGGCCCACCTCTTTGCACCGACCTCCGGCGGCACGGAAGTCCGCTCGCTGCTCTACTCGCTAAAGCACAATCCCACCGGTGTGCTCGTTCTGCGGGACATCGACAAGGCCCATCCCAAGCTTCTCAGGAACCTGATGAGGGCCTGGAGCGAAGGGTTCGCTGACGACGAATCTGGAGAGAAGATTTCCCTGGCCGGCGCGATCTTCGTCCTGACCACCGAGGTGGCGCAGGCGCAGATCGGCCAGATCGCTCGCGATGAGCCGGATCCGGACCGGCTGCACGTGGAATGCCTCAAGGCCCTGCTCGACGCTGGCTTTCCCGCCGCGCTCCTCAAAAGCCTTGATGCGGTGTTTGCCCTGAAGGCTCTCACCCCGGGCGAGGCGGTGCTGGCCCACTATCGTAGCTTTGCCGATCAGATTGCCTCCCACGGTCTTGTTCTAGAGACCGGCGGGATCGATGGCCGGATCCTGGCTCATTCCATGGACGAAACCATTGAGCCTAGCATCGGGGATGCCTGGTTGCCGCGCGATGAGCTCGATGCGCGGTTGGCGCAGGCGAAGGCTGCGGGCGTTCACACGGTGCGGCTGGTGCTGGGCGAGGAGATCATCAACGTCATCCCGATTGGCGAGCTATCGGCACAGGACGCAACGAACCCATCCACCGATGCTCAGCCGGCGTCCTCTCCTGACGGCGAGACGGCAGGCGAGTGACAGAATGGGCGTCCGATATGGTGACAATCTCGGGCTCGTGATGTCGTGGCCACGGAACATTGGCTGCTTCTATAAGCGTGGGACGTACGATCGCTGGAGATGCCAATCTTGCTTCAGATTTTTCCTGACGTTGGTCGTCCAGCAAATCCATGTCACGAAGATGGTCCGCAAGACGTACGGCTCCTCGCGGTCAGGTGAGGACTGATCTGCTCGGGCGGATCCGCCCACAGATGATGGATGGCGTCAGTCCACCTTGTGAAGTTCACATCGTTTCCTGGCTACTCCTCTCAATCATGTCGAGTGGCGTCATGCGCATGCTGACGCCTTTCTTGCCGTTCCCAGCGAGAGGCATCTGAGACGTCAGGTGGGTGAGGGTGGAGCAAGTGCAATCCCAAAAAGGACGATCCAGAGTGCGGCGCCACCGACCGGCTCGGCACGCGATCGTCCGACCTCATCGCATGAGCCCGGTTGCTCGCTGCCGAAAGAGAGCGGGCTCATCTCCGATCAACCCATCTACGAAACGAGCCTTATGACGACCGATGTGAATACCCTAAGCTGCGGGCTGTGTGACTTAAGTTACAGAAGATGTTTCCCGAACGAGCGATTGCCATCGCAGCCTGCCCGTGCACGCACAGCAGGATGCAGGAGAGTGGGATGACTCAGCCGACGCAAAGCGCTCCTGAGCCCAATCAACAGGCCATTAGAGACCATGTGAAGGCGATGCTGAGGAGGCTTCCTCGCAAACCTCCGCGAAATGAGCAGGCCCATCACCACGTTCCCTAAGAATGCGCATGCTCCGACAGCATGCTCAAGCAGCGGTAGCGAGCCATCGGACATGGCAGCATTGAGCGTGTTCCGCTTGCTGTCAGGTGCATTACCCTGTATGAAGCTGGCAGACTTCTCCAGCCGTTTTCTGATTGGGTAAAGCGGGGTTCGCCGTGCCGAGGGGAGCCGCCTTGGAGGGGCTTCCAGAGCCGTTACAAGGCTCTCCATTTTTGGCAACAAGGCCACTCGCGTGACCATGCTGCCATAACGGGACTGGCCATCAGTCGGTCGCCGTTAGCTTGGCCCGGGGCTCTATCCTTGACGATCCTTCCTGCGGCCGAGCGAGTTCTGACCTCCCTTGCGGCCGGCTTGGGAGGCAGATGCGGTGTTCTGGGAGAAATGGCGCTTTTCAGCCGGGACGCTCTTGCCGCCTTTGCTTGCGATCTCGCGGCGCCCTTCCCCGCTCATTGAAGCAAAGCCGCGCTTTGGTGAGTTCTCATCAGCGTCCATGACTGATCTCCGGCACACCCTTGCCCTAAGCCGAGAACGGTAAACGCTGGTAGAAGTTCGGATACGTCGTGAACTTATTTGGATGTTCCGCCCTCGGGCAGCCGGTTGGTTCCGATCGCGCTACTCACTCTGAGTAATATCTTCAGGCCGAGAGCCGAACCTCGTCTCGCATCGGGAGGATTATGCCTGGGCCGACGGGCCAACGAATTACTTGCGAGCGGCCATGAGATCGTGGGTCAGAACGGTGAGTTTGCCGATCAGCGATGCCATATCGCCAGGATCGCAAGACCACTGGGTGCCAATGGCGGATCCGTCAGCAGACACGGATACCACAGCGAGCGAGCGCAGCTTGCCTTCACGGGCGAGCCGCAGATGTTCCTGCAGCAGGTCGATCATCGATGCGGTGTTCTCATCGACCGGAGGCGTGCTGACGGGATGGAGCTTAGCCACTGATCCACATTGATTTGCCTGCTTGTCGCTCATGGTACACCCCGCAATAATTCCCAGGCTCTTACGGCCTTCTGGATGAGGATGTGCACTAGACATGAACCATGCGTCAACACTAGGCCGGTGCAGCAGAAACATTGGCCGTGTCGTATTTCGACAACAGGATCAGGTAAGCTTGACCAATACCATTGGCAGCGGCGCGAATGAAGATCATTTACGAACGCGCTGGAGCAACCGATAACGGCGCAGCGAGGGATCCGGATGAATGATGGCTCAGGCGGCGAGGTTGCAAGTCGCAGACCAGGGTCCGAAATCATGAGGAATCAGGTTCTGCTGGACCTCGGTCTGCCGGGCGACCGCATGCCGGAGGCCGAGGTGGCCTTGCGGTTGGCGGAATTCATCCTGTCGCTCCCCGCCTCCGGAGCCATGGCCAGCGTCGCGATTGATGGGGCCAGCATCAAGGTCGGCGACGGTGTCATCTTCGACATCAGCCACTTCATGGCCGCGACCGGATGGGAGCAAACCAAGGAGCCGCAAACCGGCCGGAACGCCTGGACCGGCGCTTACCGGCGCGGCGACAAGACGATCCGGGTGCATTCGCGTCCTGGCGAGGGCAACGTGGTCGCCACGGTCGACGGCCGCCGGATCATCGCAAAATGCAGCAAGGGACCCCTGGCCCGGAAGCCGGGACGCGCCGAGCATTCGCTGCTGACGGTGGCGCTCGCAGAGGCGCTGCTGTTCGAAATCGCCGCCGACGACATCGTCGTTGCCGCCGTGCCGGATGCGCCTGTTTTCCGTACGCTCGCGGAGACTTGGCGGCGCCGACCGCTGGTCAGACGGGCGGGCATCCGGATCGCCCTCGTGGCGCGCGACGGCGCAGTAGTGGGATTAGCCCTCTAGCTATTCCCTATCTGCAGAGGATCATCACGCTCATCGCTTTCGCGTGATCCGCAAGGTCCGCTGGCGCGAGAGTCGTTGAGGACGAATTCGTTTCGTAGGAGACACCTCGGCTTTCCAAGAAGCTCGCGACAACCGAGGACTTGATTGCGAAGTTGACGTTCTGCGGCATGTCGCCGGTTGCCTGAACCACCTTCATGGCGTTGAGCTTCGAGATCACGGTCCCGACCAGGTTGCCGTTGGCATCGACCAGCGGTCCGCCGCTATTCCCAGCTTGGACAGGGGCCGATATCTGAAGATGGCGCGCATCGTCCCGCAGTCCAGCCAGGGCCGTGATATTGCCGAGCGTGAAGTTGCCGGAACTGGCCAATACCTGCGACAGCGGATAGCCGAACACCGCGACAGGCTCGCCGAGCCGTGCTCCGATCCGAAGGCTTGCGACCTTCTGCGGCCTGATCTCGGTCTTCAGAACCGCGAGATCGTTTGTCTCGTCGCTACCCAGCAACCTGCCTTCGACGGCGGGCTGATCACCCGAGAAGACGGCGATGGTTGAGCAGCCCTTCACCACATGGTGGTTGGTCACGACATGACCGGAGCTCGTGACAAAGTAGCCGGTCCCGGAGGAAAGCTTCTCGTCTTCGTCCGGCTTCGGAGCCGGGCTGGCGGCTGGTGACACGGGACGCGTGGCCGGTGGGGTCGCCGCAACCTCCTGGCTATAGGCGGGTGGCGTCACCCAAGGACCACCGGTGGCCTCGGCGTAGAGGGAGGCTGAGATGAGAGTGACCAGCCGTTCGCCGTAAACCTGCCCGTTCTCACCATTCCAGCTGAACGAGAACCCGAGCGCGCCGTTGCCATCATTGTGATAGCGCGTGTAGGTGGACACACCTTCCTTGTAGGACATGATAACGAAGAAGTCGCGCCGCTGGACCTTATACTGGATCACGGCTCCCTGCCGCTGAACGGTGGCTAGGAGGACCGGATAGGCGGCTTGGACATTCACGCCCGCAAAATACTTGTAGTCCAGGGAAACCCGCCGCCGCGGATCCCGGAACTCCAACCCCTCCGGTGTACGGTTCGATGTGAGGTCCAGTCCGAGCGGAGCCCAGATGGTGACATTGCGGGCGGGATGCCTGATCTCCTTCAAACCCCACATGGCCAGAACGGGCCGGGCGAGATCATGAAGATGATTGACCTGCGGCTGAGGGAGGGAGCCGGTTGGCTCGAAGCCGTTCTCACGTTGGAATCTCGTAATGGCCTCAAAGAGGCGCTGGCTGAAGTCCTGGTTGGGGACGGAGTTCCAGTGCCCGGATGCCGCCAAGAGCACCTGCAGCCGAACACGCTCGAAGCGGTCAAGAGCAGACCATGCCTGAGCCGCCGCCTGATATTCCGGCGACCGCTTCTGGGCGGCAGCCGGAAAGGCTGCGAGCAGCGAGATGATCAGAGCAAGCACAAGACGCATAACGACACCCCTGCCTACATTCTAACAGAGACCGGTGAGTTCTAGGCAGAGCCAGATTGACGCCTTTCGGTCCCATGCAAGGAAACTTGTGGTGAGTGCCTCTTCGCCCGATCAGTGCCGGGGTCAGCAGCCGGAGCCACTGATGCGGCTGCAGTCACTGTAAACCTGAGAGCCCGCGGCGCGGCCATCCTCAGCAAATCGCGGCGATCTCAAAGAGCAAGGCACTGCCGAATGTCCCTGACGATCATAAGACCGGCTGCTTGCCTTCGGTAGGGTTAGTTCATTGCCGCGTAAGGCAGGACGAGAGGTGAAGCAATCCCAGGAGAGAATGACGGGAAGATCATCGAATGGGTGAAGGAAAAGAAGGGACAAATCCCAAAAAGGACACCTCACGCCTCGCTTCAGGACGGCCCGGAGCGGTGCAGCACCTGAGACGAGCGTGAGATCGTCGAGCCTTCGACGGGTGGCCCACACAACGCGGGCCAGCCCCCACTCACCATCAATCCCCGCATTGAGACCTATTCCATGTCCACACCTCAAGAAGATCCTGCACAAGTCATACGCGACCTCGTCGCACTCACCAAGAAACGTATCATCGGCCAGGATGTCGCTGTCGAGGTCTTCGCCCTGGAGGCCTACAGCCACATCGCGCTCGGGCCCCTGCAGCGCCGGCCTGGCGTTTTCCTCATTGCCGGTCCGAATGTCAAAGAAGACCATCTCGATCTGGTCGGTGGCCTCGTCCAGTCCCTGAAGAGCATGGGCGGTTTGTACAAGCTGGCCGGCGCTCCAGGGGAGGATATCGACCATATCTTCTCATCGTCCCCCGTTGCAACGGAAGGTGTCTCGTTGCTGCAGGCCCTGAAGGACAATCCTCACGGCGTGTTCGTGCTTCAGGATATCGATCAAGCCCACCCGAACTTGCGCACGCGCCTCGAGCGGATCTGGAGCCATGGTTACGTGATCGATGAAGCCGGCAAGTTGCGTTCACTGGCTGATGCCATGTTCATCCTCACCACCGAGCTGGCTCAGGACGCAGTCGGTGAGATCGCCCGCACCGACCCGGATCCGGCCCGCCTGCATATCGAGTGCCTCAAGGCTCTCGCCGATGCCGGCTTTTCCGCCTCGCTCCTCAGACACGTCGACTTCGCCTTCGGCCTGAAGCGTCTGACCGCGGGCGAACTGACGCGTCCCTACTACGAGCGCATTGCCGCTCTGGTGGCTTCGCACGGGCTGGTTCTGGAGGAGGGCGGGCTCGACGCGCGTATCCTCCTCCAGGCTATAGACCCAACGACTGAGCCGACTGTCCCGGATATCATGTTGCCGTGGGATACCCTCTCTGACCGCCTGGCGCAGATCAAAGCCGCCGGCGCTCATACGGTCAGGCTCATCTTGGACGATGATGTCATCCGCATCTTGCCGATCGAGCGGGGGACGCCGCAGTGGTTGATAGACGCGTTCGCCGCTGCCGCTCCAGTGCCCTCCGCTGACGGCGAGGCTAAGGATGAGTAAGAGCATGAGCGATCACGAGCTCACCGTTGAGGCGCGGCTTGAGGCGCATGCATTGCTCGATCGCCTGACGAGGGATGGATCGACTTTTTCGCGCGAGGATGCCCGGCGCTTAATCGCTCTGATCCCTGTCACGCCCCGGCGGCGCTTCTCGTTCACCGGTCTGTTCCAGGGATGCGGGCCTGGATTTCATGGGCAAGCTGCCGGGGTCGGCGACTTAGAGCTAGACGGCGAGGGCAGGGAGAAACGGGTGTCTTGGAACACCCCACCCGTTCATCGGATCGGCGGCTACCTGGTTACTCATGCGCCAGGGCAGGTTGTCATCGAGCTTCTGTGGATTGCGACCCGGGAGGACCTAACTGGGCAATCCTGCCAGTTGCTTTATGATAGCGAGACGGGCGAGCCGCGGGCGATGGAGATTTCAACCCAGCGAACACTGACGCTGTTGTTCATCCGTCTGGCCTACATCTCCTACGTGCCCTGGAAGAGGCCAATCTCCACAGGTGTGAAGGAGGGCTAAGCTCTCCTTCATTTCCGGTCGGCGGGCCAGCCAGAGTCGGGCCTGCCGTTCGGAAGAATTGTCCGGCGTTATGCAACTAGCGAGAGCGTACCTCATTGTAGTTGGCGCCGCAGAGTTGGAGAGCGTCTCCATTTGAAGTTCCGTGCCGGTGAGGCGGTTCGAGAATTTAACTAAAGAGAAGCTAGGATCGACACCCCTTCGCATGAATACGATGCAAATATTGATCCGATGCTGGATAGATGCCTTGTCACCCTTCTAATGACGGTTTCGTCCGAGGAAGTACCTAAGCTCTTTGCGATCCTCCTCCTCTATTGTTGTTTCGGCATGCAGCCAGTCGGCTGGAATCGGTCGGACCCACCAACCGGCATTTTTGAGCTGTTTGATCTCAGATGTTTCGTCGAGTGTGGGGGGAGATCCAACTGGATAGATCATTGCACGATATTGTCCTTCTTGTGTTTTGACGCAGAGTGCTCGACCGAATTGATCAAGGGTGACAAGTTCCTGAATTGCATGAGATTCTAAAGGACCCTTGTACGGCTTACCGGCATAGGCCCTCGGTCCCTTCTGTGCATTTCTGATGAATATGCGGAGGGTCTCAATCCCATTGTTGGCCGTAGGTGGCCAGTCGGTGTAGTTGAACGACGCAAAGATCTCGGTCCGGCACCGAGACCTCGTCATCATCACATTGACCCGTTTGTCACCGCTCGGTGTCGAAATCGGTCCTAGATTCGGATGCAGTTCGCCGCCCGGTGTGCGCCCGTAGGTCAGCGAGATGAGAATGACATCTCGCTCCTCGCCCTGAACGTCAGAGATTGTTTTGACAAACAATGGCTCTACAGTCGGTAGACTTGCCACTTCGGGGCAGTCCTCGAGAAGCGAGGAAATCAGCCGCCGTTGCGGCTCGTTCATGGTTATGATGCCGATAGTCGTCGGCAACTCATCTTTCTTTCTGGTCTTGCTTTGAGCCTCGCGGATACAGCGCCGAACAGCATCAACAATCTGCTTTGCTTCCTCAAGGTTGCTCCGGGAAGCGGGATCATAGATTCCGCTGACGGTATGAAACTTCACGCCGTAATAATCAGCCGGTAGCGGCGATGGCACGATCCTCAGGCGATTGCGGTAAAAGAGGCGATTTGAGGCCTCGATCAGGGCAGGGTGGCGCGACCGGTAATGATACTCAAGCATCCTTGTCGGGAACGAGGCTCGTTCGGCAGCAGTCAGAAGGCTAATCATCTCAGCATGAACTTTGCCCGGGTCGATCCAGAGCGGAGCGTCCGGTGGCATCTGCTGGTTGTCGCCACAGACAACAAGCCGCTTTGATGCGGCGATTGCCGCTACGGCTGATGACAGAGGCATTTGGGAGGCTTCATCAACGACGAGGATGTCGAAGGTCCAGTCCTCGGGGACGCAGAGGGCGAAGGCCTCCGGAGAGGTCAGAATGGCCTTTGGCCGCTTTTGCTCAGGGCATGATTGGAAGACATTGATGATGCTGGCGGCATCCGGTACGCCAAGCGCTTCCGCGATCCTGGTGCGATTCAAGCCCTCACCTTGGAGCATGAGAATTTGGCCAGGCTCTGCGTCTGGTCGCAGGTGCCGCCAGACAGCTTCGATCGCGTTCATTTTCTCCGCCATGACCAAGACTGACTTATCATCCCGGATCGCGTTCGCGATTACATTGACGATCGTCTGGGACTTGCCAGTTCCAGGTGGTCCCTGGACGACGAGCTCGGGGCAGCCGGAGCGTGTGTCGGTAATGATGCTGTCTTGGAAGGAGTCAGCCATGATCCGGTGCCAATTTGGCCTCCCATCCACAGTCCGTTGGGATTCAGGCACGTGTGGTTGTATGGCATGAGCGGCTGCCTCATCGCCGCGCCCTGCAAGGACCAAACGGGCAAGCGTCGCGTGATTCAGAAGGCGCGGATTGTGGCGAGGATCGAGGCGCGTCGCCATTGCCCGACGCGCTTGATTGAAAAGTCCCAGGACGAACCGGTCTTCATAGCCAGCCATTTTGGCATGTATGTCGGCTTTCGGGTTCTCTGGGAGATCTTCAGGTCCTTGCTCCGCGGGAATCCCGAGGCGGGCAAGGAGGGTCTCGTTGAGTTCGGGCCTACTCCTCGTGGGTCTTATCCAGATACCATCACGAGAGGTATCAAGCTCGATCGGCTGGAGGAAAAGCGGGGCGAAACAGTAGCTCTCGTCGTCCTCTTCCCACGCGACGATGCCGAGCCCCAGATTGAGAGCTGATAGACCCTGTTGATCCCGCAGTTTTCGATCTTCTGCAAGGATCTCCTCTAAGATTGAGCGCAGCTCTTTTGGAGGAGTTGCCGCCTTGATCTCTTCTCCGATCTGCAGGCTCTGCCTGGAAGCGAGAGCTGTCTTCACGGCATAGGCCGAGCCCTCAAGTGGAAGAATCCGCCTGCTGCCAGTTCTTGGGAGAGTAATTAGTGGGTTCTGGTCTGACGAATGGAAGACCGAAGACCGCATGGCCTCCAGGTGAGAAGAGATATCGGGGTGCTGCATGGTTGTTTTCTTGGTCGCTGGGATAGCCAAAGCTCTGTCGCAGACGTGATTTACAGCTCGCGTCGCTCGAAGCTTGCCTCTTGAGGGAGTGATTTATGACCTACATCACCTTGTCGCGGAGCTTGTCGGAGCGGGATAGCGCTAAAATTCGCTCGTCTCGATGTGCGAAGGGCGAGAGGTCCATCAGCTGATCGGGATCATGATCGGGACGCGCCCATTGCAGGATCTCCCGACGGGAGAGGTGCTCCGGCCACTGGAGCGCGTCGACAATCCTGACATAGGCTTTGCGAAGAGTGGGCTTACCACGCTCGCTGAGTTTATCTGAGGCATACCCTTCGGCGAGGGCTGCCTCGGTTTGGTAGTCGAACTCGAAGAGTTCACGGCGAATCGTGTCTGGATTACACTCAGCTTGGAGTGCGGCATGGAGTCTTTCTACATGAAAGAGACGCAAACTCACCCAGTGCCAAGCCTCCCGGCGATGCCTCTCGATTGTGATCTCCTGGCTTACATGGTCGTAGCGTTTTATAAACGCTCGGGGGCCGTCATACATATTGTCTAAGTTCTTCCTGGCATCTTCGTCAGACTGCTTCCCCTTGGCTAGGTCAGGATCCCGTACGAGGACTCTGATCCATTCGAACAAAGTATTATTGGGGAGGTCAAGTGGGTCGACGGTCGCTGGAAGTTTGTGAGCATCGCTCCAGTGCGGGTACAGAGCCGATAGTTCTTCGGGCATCTTTGAGGGATCACAGGGATCCGACAGATCATAGGGCATCGAGAGACGCTGGCGCATTTGGGCGGCTCTGGCGATTTCATTAGCTCGACGCTCGTACTCGACAAAGTCATCTTCTCGAGCGGCCTTCTGTCTACGCTGCGCCTCCTCGTACGCCAGTGCCTTGTCAGGGCCTTGATAGGTGTCGAATTTCGGCGCGACCTTCCTGGGCGGTGCCGGTTCAGGCTCAGGCAGACAGTTGTCATTCGCGGGCAAGCCGGCGCTCGTCGGCAGAAAGACAACAGCGGCCCGAGGGAGCATTTCGGTCGTTGCAATAGTCGGTATCTGGTCGGTCGTTAGCACTGGCGGCGGGATGCTCGCCCGTACCCGTGCCGACGAGCGGCGGGTGGTGCGCCCACCAGCCTTTGCACGCGATTTCCGCAGGCGTGGGGGATCCCCGGGGAAATGTGTCCTAGGCCGTCCACGAGGGCGCTTGACCGGAATCTCGCTAGAATTCCATCCCTCCGGCGCTACAGCCTTCGCTAAGACAGGATCATACTCACCCCGTGCGTTCAGACAGCGATCGATCCGGTCGCACTCTTGCAGCAAGCTGGCTTTCTTTGCTCGGATGCGGGCGACGTCCTTCTCGTAGGCCGTCCTAGCCGCTTGGATTTCGAGATCGGTCTGATCTGCAAGGCGCCGTAGGCGCCGCACGCGGGCACTCGGGCGCTCTTTGCCCCAAGCGTAATCATCTTTTCTGGCCATCGAACCCCCAAGCCCGATTCATTTTTGGAGGGCAGGGCCCCCGCGTCTGCAGTCCGAATATTATACCGGATGGGTCTGAGCGCGGTCAATTTTTCCACCCCGCCCGCGAATGGATCTGGCGCAAATTGACGTCTCGATCGATCAAGCCCGCTCGCTGCTACCAGGCGCGAGGCGGAAATCTTTGAGGGTCTTTGATTTTCACGAACGCCGCTCCTTGGAGAAAGCCGACGTTTGCGCCCCGTATTAGGGGAGGGGGAAAATAGACGAGCCATAGAGATTTTCACCCGCTATGGCTGCGAGGCGTTCGACGAGGGGCTGGAGGGCCCGATTGCGGCGAGGCTCAATACCGCAAATCGTCCGCAGAGCGGCCCGGCAAGGGCCCTGCGGAGGCCGTGTAGCGGCTTTGTCGGGTTCCGGGAGCAGGGCAATGGATAGGACGATCGGGCGGGCCGGAGGCTCAATTCCGTAGTTCCGACGCAGCAACGTTGTGACATGATATAAATAGGAATATTTACTAAATAACACCGGCCGAGGTCCGAGGCTCAATACCGCAGTTTTTGCGCAGGAATTTAATCCAAGCCCTTTCGAGCGCACTACTTCGACCACTATGGCGTCCGCGGCGGGCGCCAGGATAGCCTAGCATAGCGCGGGTACCGCTCGCGATCCGGCTCGCACGGGGCCCGCCCGGTCGAAGGGCAGCCGAGCCCCACGCTCTGTCGCCAATCCTGTTCTCTGGCCCGCAGCGGCAAGCCGGAACATCGAGGCGCGAAAAATCAACGAAACTCATCTCATTTCGCTCGCGCCGGCTTGGCGCTGGCAGCTGCATCCCAGCAAATTCACGAGCGGTGGCCGCTCGTATTTTTCGTGCCCCGAAGCGTGATTAATCGCGGCCGCTCCCGGAGGGCTTGATCCGATCGTCATTCAGTTTTCCAAGGCGCTCGACGAGGTGGTCAGACATGATTGAGGCGCACCGATTGTGAACGAATATTTTCACCTCCTGCGTCGCTACTGCGCCCGCCTCGGAGCGCGTCGGGCATGATGCTCGCGGCCTGCCGGGATTGCCGGAAGGTCCAGGCCAGGGCTCTCGAGCCAGCCAGAATTTGGGGAAGTCAAGGTCGCGCACGATCGTTGCAGGATGCCGCAATGGCAGAACGCACACCTGCGCGACAAGTCCGCCAGCCGGTCACGTCTCAGCAGGTCGCATCAGGCGATCGCGAGGAGAGCGCGTGCGCGGCGCCGGCTGTGTAAGGATCAGTCCTACCCGCCTAGCGCCGGTTTCCCACCAGGCGCAGGGAGCCGCCGGCGCCGGTGACCGAAGGCCTATCGAAATTGAGATTCCCGAGCTTCCACGACTGAAGCACCACGGTGGTCGCACCGATCGATTTCGGCTTGACGCCGCCCTCGACGGCTCGATCAATGCTCAGGGCCTTGCCGCTCCAGTCGAGCAGCAGGCGATCGTCAGGCCCGAAGCCCGCCCGGTCCCACACCTGCCGCGGCAGGCGGATCGAGGTGTAGAAGCGGTCTTTGCCCTTGGAATCCGCAATCGACTTCACCACGATATCGGCCCGCTCGCTCGCGATGGCATCGTCCTTGGTCGTCCGCCGGCTCCGCGGCTGCCGGGGAAGCTCAGGCACCAGGGGCTCCGCAGCAGCCGCCGGCTCGGCCTCGACGGCCCGCGTCTGGGCGGTACCGGCGTCAGCCTCCGCCGTTGAGACCTGATCGGTCGCAGGGTGGGGTCGCTGTGGGACAGCCTGGATGGCAAGGGCTACCTGCCGAAGTCCGTCAGAGAGGCCCTCGGTCGATTGGGCAAGAGCCGGGGGCAGGCTGGCGAGGGCTTCGATCTGCCGGCCGCTCAGTACCACCAGCTGGCTCACCTGCTCGGCCACGATCTCCAATACAGAGCGCAGGCCCTTCAGGTCCGCCGCCATGCCGGAGAGGGTCTGGACGACCTCGGGTGAAAGGGTTGGCGTCGACTGTGTAGGCAGCGGCGCCTTTGGAGCAGGGGACTGGGTGGGTTTGGCTTCCCTGGGCCGGAAGACCTCGGCTGCTAGGTTCTCCGGCTTGCCCAGATGTCGGGCGAGGATGTCAGCAGTTTCTCTGTGCCGCCTGTCCAGGGATTTGGTCTCGCGAGGCTGGCTTGCGGTTTGCATTTCCTGGGCATGGCGCGGCCGGGCGAGGCAGGCTGGGCAGAGGTCGAAGGACGCGGCCCGCCCCAGCAGCCAGCCGCGATCCTTGAAGTAGCCTCTAACGGCGTCATTGCTGGTAGGCTTGGACGCTTCGTAGGTGTCGGTATTGGCGCAGTCCGAGCAGCGGACGGTAAAGCGGAATTTTGAGGGAGTGCCGCCACTGCGGGTAATCTGCGGCTCGAACTGACGTGCGATGCCGGACATCGAGATAATCCTGATTGTTAGTAGAAATTAATCCAAGACGAAATGTGGTGTCCCGATCATTCGGCCTCAACGTGAGCCGTAGGGATGAGCAGGCACTTAGCGCTTTAGCCTTAGAAATCCAAGAGGCTGATCACTGAGACTTGGTGCTGTCGCAACAGCCTTTGAGTTGGCATTCCGGCGATCTGGAATCCCGTGTCATGAAGCGAGGGCGATTTGTTAGATATGTGCGAGCGGTGAGGGGAGTCTTGCACACTTCTTACAAGGCTGCTGGGATTGGGAGCCACTCGCTCAGGCTATAGTCGAAATAGCGGGTCACCGTCTGGCCATTCCATTCGTACTGAAGATGACGCTCCTGACGCGGGATGCCGACAACATCCGGCCAGAAAGCCGCAACGCATTGCCCGCTCCGACGTCGCACGCTCGGATAAACAACACCATTGCTGTGCTGCTCGCGGAGCGCGCGCGCAAGGGCTTGGCCAGCATAATAATCGCTTGGATCGAGCACCGCGGTACGGTGCTCTTCAGGCAGTACAGTTTGAACGTTATGAAAACTGTTTGAGATGCTGCCAACCAGCACCCGCATGTCTTCCCGCCGGAGCGGATCATTTGCATCGCGGGCAAACGCCGCAAAGTGGTGGATCGTCTCCGCAATGGCCGTCTGAAGGCTGTTGGCTGCGTAGTACACCCCATACGTTCCATCGGAGAAGCGCGACCCTTTCGGGTTCACGTGGGTGAAGGAGGCCATCACCCAGGAGGCATTGACACCGCTCACCCGCCGCTCCGGTGGCACCAGTCTGATTTGTCCGACCTGATCCCGCACACGAGGGTTGGTGATCTCCTCAAGTTCGATCAACGCATCCCAGACGGCAGGATTGGGCGAAACACGCTCGAATAGGTGGATGGGTGGAAAGCGTGAGGCGATGATGCGCCATGCCTGTGTCCAATCGACCTTGGCTTCGGCGATATTAAGACCAGGGGGCACGGGCAGCATCGATGTAGGTGCGTACGGCAGCGAGATCGGTCACGTCACCGGCGGCCATGCGCTCAAGTGGGGTTTGGCCGCCAAAGAACGCGTTGGGCCGCTTGATCCAGCTATCTGCGAGATCGGGCTGCGAGTAGACGATCTGCAAACCTTTCCAGATGCCAGCAATGTAGCCAATCCGGCGGAGGGTGTCCTCGGGGATGCGCCCGACCTTGCCCTTTTTCCATTCATAGAAGGTTCGTTCCGCGGGCGAGCCGAGAAGTCTGCGGGCGACCGTGTTGTCGATCCCCCAGTGCTCCATAATGCTGAAGAAGCCCTCAAGCGCGAGCCTCTGCCGGTCGACCAGCATTCGTTCGGCAACAGCCTGTAGAGCTCCGTTCATGCTACGCTCCCTGCAATACTGCATAATTTAATGCGATAACTGCGGATCTGCAAGGATGTTCCGCTGCCATGCTGCTAAGGGTCTGTCCGTTCGATAGTATGCAGGGAGGCGATGGCAGATCGCACATGGCCAACTCTGCATGTTATAATACATAACATTTCGCATAAGCATTCTTTTGACAAGAAGTCGGCTGTCGGACTGAAGGATGGCAGCACAGAGGTGATCCTTGTGGTATGGGACCTCAACATGAGTCCGGGACATACCTTTGACCAAGATTGCGTTGATCTCCGATCTTCACCTTGAGGAGCGCAAGGATCCTTCCCCGTTGGGAACGCCGCCTGGGATGTTTCAGGTCTTTGGCAGCCTGTCGCTTCCTCGTGGGGTCGATGCTGATGCCCTGGTCATTGCTGGCGACACCCATCCCGATCCTGAGATCCGGCGCCAGGTGACTGCAAAGATCGAGGATGAACTCGGCATTCCCATCATCCACGTCAACGGGAACCACGACTACTACGGTACCTCATTCCCAAATGATCTAGGTGACCTCATTACGATCGGCGAGATCCGGTTCGCTGTTGCAACTCTCTGGACCTATCTTGACGACACCGGGCGGCGCGAGGCCGCTCGCTTCCCGGATTTCGTGAAGATCCAGGGTGTGACGGCCGACAAGTGGAACGACCTGCACTTGGCCCAGCTCACGTTCCTGGAGCAAACGAAGGCGGACGTAATCGTCACGCACCATGCTCCCTTCCCTGGTTCGATCCATCCGGACTTCCAGGGTGATGCTCTCAACGCGTTCTTCGTCAACAATCTCAATCCGGAGCGCTTTCCGAAAACAAGACTCTGGATTCACGGGCATGTGCACACCCCGTTCGACTATCTGGTGCCAGCCGAGGATCATGAGATCCGTGTCGTCTGCAATCCCCTCGGATACCCCATGTCCCGGACCCGTCGGCGCGTCGAGATCAAGGTTGTCGAGGTGATTGCGTAGTTTATACTGGCTGAGTGGGCGACGAACTCCCCGACTCCGGTTCGAGGGTAACCACAGGGGGGCTGGATGTGCCAGGTCATCCGGACCCTCTTTCCTTGATGGCTATGGAGCCTCTGAGGTGAAAGCAATGGTAGCCGAGATCCAGACCCTCATAGCTGGAGGGCTCGCTCGGAAGACGGAACTGGTCGAGCTGGCTGGCGGCCTGTACGCGCTTCCGCAGGTGGCAGCACTCCTCAACGTTTCCGAGGAAGCAATCGAGGATCGACACAAAGCAGGGGTGCTGATCGCGGTACGAAGCGGGGGTATATACGGCTACCCGGCGTGTCAGTTCACCTCCGATGGGATCGTCGAAGGCCTCGCTATCATCCTGGAGGCCATGCCGATGCGGGCCGACTGGATGCGGCTCGAGTGGCTCTTGGTCCCGGACGATGCGCTTGAGGGGCTTTCCCCTCTGGAGGCCCTCAAAGAAGGGCGCATCGATGATGTGATCGACGTTGCACGAGCTCAAGGAGCAGAGTGACTTGAGCTCCTTACGCCGAGATCCTCAGAGAGCTGCTCCAGTTCCTTGGCCGCCGTCGAGGTCATCACCGGGATGACTCATGAAGAACTCAGACGACAAGATCGTGCGCATGGATCAAAAGGCGATTCGACGAGGCGGGCGCTCCACGACAACCGATCAAAGATATCGATGTTGCAAACCACATGATCACGCGCGGGTTCGACCGTGATCTCATCCGACATGTGCTTGGCTACCTTCCTGATCCAAAGCGGGGGGCGCCGGATCAGGATACGCTCACCATCACCGCTCAGGTGCTGCCATTGGCTGGATCAGCTGAGCAAGCCTGGAGTTGGTACCAGACCCAGGCGCTTCCGAGCTTCGGCGCCCTGACGGCTGAGGAGCTCGTGAAACAGGGCAGGCTCGATGCTGTGAAGAGATACTTGAGCCGCGTTGAAATCGGCGGCTTTGCCTGACGCGGGGGCGATGGTCGTACTGCTGGAGCTCCTCACTGGAAGTCATCCGCGCCTTCCGCGGCGCGGAGGACCTCTTCAATGTGCTGCGACCGCAGGGTGCGTGCGCAGCGAGTTCGGTCTCCATTGTGGCAGCAGGGTCGGTGGCCGGGCCACGGCCTCACAGGTCCGAGATATGCTTCGCCACCGTCGCGGAAAAATGGATCAGCTTCTGCTTCCTGAGCGTCTCAATGAAGTCCGGGGCGGAGATCCCGGACTTGCTCAGGTTCTTTCTAGCCCTCGCCGTAGCCGCGATGACGGCAGCCGGGGTCATCGCGTAGAGATCCAGCAGGAAGGTGTCTGGCTTTTGTTTGCGGAGGCCGTGCCTGGACAGTTCCTTGACGGGGAAATCACGCACGTTCCAGGTGACGATGACAGAGGCGCCGGCCTCGATGCCGGCCGCGACGACGTGTCGGTCGTCCGGATCGGGCAGCGTGATATTCGGGACGTGCTTCCGGTGGCCGGTGACGGAGGCCCTCGGCAGGGCTGCCTCCATGAGATCGCGGGTCTTGTACAGTCGCTCGACGGAGAGCGACGGGGTATTGGCCACGAGGGTGCGAATCCATTCGTCATGGATGTCGTCGGTCCAGTGCGCGTCGACCAGTCGGTCAGCCGCGCACTGGATCAGTAGGTTGCGGAGATGGAAGGGATGAAGGGATAAAGGACGCAGGCATCGTAGATGGCAACCGGAGGCTTATAGGTCATGGTCGCGCATCAGTTCCTCGGTGTCCTCCGCCAGCGCAGCCAGGGCCTTCTGCTGAGCATCGAGCTTCTCCTTCAGCGCCAGCACGTCCTTGAGCTTGGTGCGTCGATGCTTGCCCACATACCTGAACGGCAGGTCGCCGACGTCCATGCGGTGCACCACCAGGGGACGGGAAATCCCGAGAATCGCGGCCGCGTCGGTTGGACTCAGTTCCGGTTCGTCGGCTAGGACCGCAACACGTTCGCCACGGAGAAGGTGATCGAGCAGCACCTCCACGAGCTCCACCGCTCTTTGGGGCAACTGGACGTCGCGATCATCCCTGTTCCCGATCCGAAGCCGGACCTCAACCTTGTCGCCCTTGCTGAGGCGCGGCGCTATCTGCTTTAGGTCGCGCTCCGGCAGTTGCACGTAATCAAGCACGTGAGAGGTCATCGCCTGTCTCCTTCCAGATGAAATATACGACCTTGCCGAGCTAACTGCAATAACTGAAACAGCTGGCGCTGGTTCCGAGGGTGGCAACCTTCAACGAAGACGTTCCGGACGGATGACGGCGAAACCTCTCAGGTAGAGCCGATCGATCATACTAACAATATATCATAATTAGCATAAGTAATTTGACAGGAAGTCTCAGGCTTCCCTTTGCCTCTTGTTGGAGGCAGAGCGATCCCGGATGAGCTGCTTATCCGCTCGGGCCGCTTGATCGATAGCACTCGATGGTTGCTTCAACCAGTTCCAAGCGTGTTGCTATGCTGAGAAGCCTTGCCATCCACTATCCCCAAAACAGGATGACAAAAGACGACGCACCTTGTCCGGGACAGCGGACCTACCGGTAACATTCAACGTGAGGCACTGCGGCGCCAAGAAAGTCGCGTCGTCGGAAGAGATTGCTCAGGTCGGCACCATCTCGGCCACTTGTGGCTGACCCTCGCGGCGACTTCCCGCAGACTGAGCGGCCGGGTTAGGACTTCCTTGGCCGTGATGCTCTTCACCCTTCCCCGCAGCAGAGTACGTAACGGCCGGCGCCTGTCGGTGATCTCGACCAGCGTCCCGAAAGCATCAAAGCACACGGCTCGGATCTCGGTTATCGTGTCTCCAGCATTCTCAATAACTGTCGATCGGCTCGGCACACCTCGCGCTGCTCGAAAAGCACGGGGAGGTGCCTCACGGCCGTTCTGACATCGTCCAGGATGCCTTCGGCCTGCTCAAGTGTCAGCCCGAAAGCGGCATAGGATGTGAATGCCGCTTGCGGATCACAGTCAGTGCTGAACTCAGGCGCCGGCGCGCAGACATGCCGCTTCCGCCCCAGGTAAGGCACCACGTCAAACACGGGTGAGAGTTCCCACCCTGATCCTTTGTCGATCACTGCATGATTCCTCAGGTGATCATCGGTGTTGTGCAGGAAGGCGTTGACGAGCAGCCGTCGGAACATTTGCTCCTGCGCGTCGATGACACCGGTCGATTGGGCGGTTGCCGCCATGTCCGCATAGGTCTTCGACGTTCCATAGCTCCCTGGCGGCTCCTGAAAGAGCGTCCCCAAGCTCAGATAGGGGTAGGGCTTACCATCCTCCGATCGGTCGAAGCGCTTCACGAGCAGGACGGTTTTGCCCGAGAATGTCATAAGTCGGCGCTTGGGGACTGGGAGGCCGGCCGCCTCAGCCACGTCCAGACAGACGGCCTCGATGCGGGGATCGTCGAACTTGTCGCCCCAGGTCGAGAACTTGGCGATCCACTCCCCCTCCCCGTCACGCCATCGGGCCTTCGGACGAGCTCCTCCCACGTCGGCACAGGCTCCTACCAGCAGGATGAGCTGTTCGTGTGTTGCGCTTCCCTCGTCCGCAGCAATGGCAGCAGTCATCAGGGCTTCAAGGTCGGCGCTGGCGTCAGAGATTGCGGGTGAAAGAGTTATATCCGGATAATAGGTGCCCGGTCCGGCTTCCGCAGAGGCGCCGAAGGCAAGGTCGCCCGTTCGGGCTGTCGTACCGGCTGCCAGAAGTTCCGCCGCACCGAGGGTGGACGTCTCAAACGCCATGGACAGTACCGTCCGGCCCCACCCCTCCGGCCCGGCATCAAGGCAGGCGAGAGGCACTTCAGGACAGCCAGCAAACTGGCGCTGATCCAGCGGTAAGCCGATAGGATCGATCGGACCAGCGCTGTCAATCTCAAGGTAACTCTGGGCATACTTGAAGATGCCTGGCCGCAGACTGTCTTGTCCCGCGAATGTCAGTTCACCGGCTGGCACGTATCGGCCGCCCAGATGCTTGAAGACGGTGAGGCCATCCAGACGATCAGCGGGAGAGATACGCCACATCGATGTTTCCAATCAGTAGGTCGGATGCCTTGGTGTCACGAAGACGTCGAAGCATTCTGCTTGTCATGCTCCCGAATGTCGAAGTTGATAGCCGCGATGCGTTCCAGCTCCCAGATTCTCAAGAACAGCTAAAGCCCACTTAGTTTCTCGCACGTCGCGGTCGCGATGAGGACGTGTATCCTTGGTACTATTTAATTCCCCCTCGATATCCGACCGGTCTTCACCAGGGTTGCATCTGGCCATGGTGGAAGCTTACTGGTCCGCCGCTGCAATGGATTGGCTTCCGCATAAGCGACAGCCAGATCCAAATGATGTTCCTTGATAGTGGGGTAAGCGGCCAGAATGCGATCGCGCGGAATGCCTGCCTTAACGGACGCAGCCAAGTCATAGGCTGGGACGCGGGTTCCCTTGATGACCGGCATGCCGCCCAAGATTTCCGGATCCGAGACAATCGTGTCGTCTGGCTTTGAGTTCATATCCTTACTGGTAGTCATTGACACCTTCTGCCGAGCGAATGACCTCATCGATGTGCCCTGACCGCAGCCGGTCGATCGGTGCTGCACTGTCGGTGTACTGATTGGGCGTGACCAACCACTCCCACGCCTCCTCCGGGGATGAGAAGGATCCGGCAACCCAATCAAGCCCTTCGATCGGTCGGGAGAGCTCAAACTGGCGCGCCGGATAGACGAACTCATCGGCGTCTTTGCGGAAGGCAATGACCTTCCCACTATCTCGCCACAGATCGAGTGTCGCGGCGGAGATACCGAGCTTCTCCGCGATGCGGGCAGCTCCAAGGATCTCGGATGCAGCCCAGTCTGTTGAGTCATCGTCGACTGTGATTTCGTCCAGCAGCGCTTTACCCTCTTCCAGGCTGACCAGGGGCCCGAGGCCAGATCCCTTAATGACGCGGACACCATTCCTGGTATCAGCGAGCAGCCTGTCCGAAGGTCGCGAGCCGTGTTCCACTTCCCGAGGAGCCTCGTGGTCAAGATCGGCAAGATCGTCTGCAAGGAGGGCCGTAATGTCGCCCGGGGTGTCCTCCGTTGACAGCACCCGTCGCGGATCCTGTCCTTCATGGTCCCGAGCGATGTCGATGACGTCCTCGAGGCGCCCTGCTCTCAGAGCCTCAAGCGGGGAAAGCCCTTCCAGCGCATCGTTCGAGACCAGGAGCCATTCAAGCCGCGTCCAGTCATGCCGGATCGGCATCACTGCCAAGACCTCGGAGAGCCCCGTCACGATCCCGTGCGGCGTGAACTGACAGGCCGGGTAGCAGTAGCTTTCACCCAACCTAACGGCGATAAGCTCCCCCGCCTGACGCCGCTCCTCGACCAATTGCTCGGGTATTTTGAAGGTCGCGGCTGCGTCCGAGAGCATGTAGAGCCCACCAGCCAGTTCGACCAACTCGGCTTTCCGCACCTCACCGGCCGCTCTCAGCTCGGCTATCATCGGACTGGTCATATCAGGACGCGCCTCCGTTGATCTCTCAGGTCCGCGAATGTTATCGATGCCACCTGCGTCCCTGATCTGCTGATTGCTCACTGGCGATCTGAACAGCGGATCAACGAGGCACCCACAGATGGTCCTCCTTCGCGCTCATGCGGAGATTCCATGCTCAATCTGGCCGAGCAGCTGGAGGACGCGGTCTGTCTTACCCTGAGTCATCAGATCCAGAGGTGTGGCCTGCAACACCCGATTCGGCCGGACCAACCAGCTCAGGCCCCGCTCACCGAAGACCTCTTGTGCCCTCTCCATGACCGTGGCGATCTCCGGCCCAGCTCCCTTTAGAGTCCTGAGCTGCTCAATTTGCGCCTCAAGGCGGGCAATCGCTTGGTCAACTAAGTCGCCGGTGCTCGCCGCGGTGTAGGGCTTGAAGTCCCTGTCCGTTTCAATGGGTGGTACGTGGTCTTCGCCGCGAAGGAACTTCAGGAGCGCGAACTGGCCAGCCTCCGTCGCCAGCAACTCGTCCGGCGAACGCCCGCCGAACCACAGGTGAGGCCTCTTCAAGAAGTCCTCAGGGTCGTCGTAGAGGTCTGCAATGAGGGTGCGGATCTCGTCGGCCATCTGTGTCATGGACGAGAGTCTAGCATCACGTCTAATCCCAGCTAATTCTGTTGGAGGGCGCAATTGCCATTGTGCTGACGTGAAACATAATTTCCATCAAGGGTACGGGATTCCCTGTCGCACAGTCATGCTCTTTACCAAGTCTCAGCAGGACATCATGGCGGTGATCGAACGCCACTGGACGGCCCATGCGCTCCAGCGGTTCCGCGAGCGCTACAATCTCGACGATTATGATCCCGCCTCTTTGATCGATCTGGTTGATCGGATCGAGCTCAAGTACCGAGCTGCTTTTGCGAATCCGTATTGGGACCCCTACCCTAAGGTCATGATCATCGCCAAGCTGACACGCCGCAATCTCTCCGCATCCCCGAAGGTAAGGATCGTTTACCAGCGACGAGAGCAGATGATTGTGACCGTGCTCCCGCTGAGGCTGGACCCCAACCGCCCCAACAAGCTCAAGACACTGAGGGTGTAATGCAAGTCGTGCATTCAGCCTGCGGGGAAAGGCGGCCGGAGAGTTTTGACAAGAAGTCCGCAACGGATGCCGTGCCATGTTGCTCCCGATCGGGAGGATTTCATGCTGACCAATCAGAGGCTTGCCCAGCTCTGGCTCGACGCCCTGGCCACCGAACTCGGGGCC
>KI912051.1:84442-87434 GCA_000517005.1 Microvirga lupini | reverse complement strand
CCCCGCGCGAGAAGCCGCTTGTGACCGTGATCAGGCAGGGCTCGCGCCGGCTGATCGCCTCTGCCTGCCCGGCCGCGCAGAAGGTCGGCCTGATCGAGGGGATGGCCGTCGCCAAAGCACAGGCCATGGTTCCCGATCTGCACGTCATCGACGCCGATCGTGAGGGAGAGAATGGTTCGCTCCGTCAACTGGCGGAATGGGCCATCCGCTTTTCGCCCGTTGTTGCGCCCGATCCTCCGGACGGCCTCTGGATCGACATCGCGGGAGTGGAGCATCTCTTCGGTGGTGAAGAGGCTTTGCTCAAGAAGCTGATCGATCGGGTCGAGAACAACGGCATTCACGCCCGCGCCGCGATTGCCGATGTGCCTAGCGCGGCATGGGCTGTCGCCCGGTTCGGCAAAGGGGGAATTATTCCGCCGGGGCGGGCTGTGGACGCTGTTTCCACCCTGCCTGTGCAAGCTCTCCGTCTTTCCCGTGAGACGGTGAGCGCCATGCTCCGCCTGGGCGTCGAGCGTATTGGACAGCTTGCCGCCATGCCGAGGGCGCCAATGGTGCGCCGCTTCGGACGCGAAGCAAGCCTGCGTTTGGACCAAGCCTTGGGGCATGCCTTCGAGCCGATCACTCCGATTATTCCAGAGGAGGCGGTGATTGCGTCCCGCGCCTTCGCGGAGCCGATCGGCCAGTTGGAGGACCTGCAGCTTGTGGTGCGACGGCTCTCGGAGGAGTTGTGTCAGACATTGGAACAACGCGGAGAAGGTGCCCGCCGGCTGGACCTGATCTTTCGCCGGGTGGATCAGAAAGGTGCGTCACTCCGGGTCGGGACAGCGAAAGCCAGCCGGGATCATGTCCACTTGGCAAAGCTGTTCGACGAGAAAATCGAGACCGTTGATCCGGGCTTTGGCATCGAGGAGATCGTCCTCATCGCCAACCGCACCGAGCCACTTTTGGAAAAGCAGACACTCGCAAGAGGGATCGAGGCCGAGGACGAAGCCGTCGATCTGAGTCAGCTCGTTGATCGGCTGACTGCCCGAATTGGAGAAGATCGCGTCTACCGGCTTGCTCCGGTCCAATCCCTGGTGCCAGAGCGGATGACAAGAAGGGTTTCCCCGCTCGCACCTCCGTCGGGATCCACCTGGCCGGAGAACCTGGAGCGTCCCACCCGCCTCCTCGATCCACCGGAATCGATCATGACGACGGCCTTGCTGCCGGATCACCCGCCGGTCTCCTTCATCTGGCGCCGGGTTCGCTACAAGGTCACGAAGGCCGACGGGCCCGAACGCATCACCTCCGAGTGGTGGCTCGGTGACGAGCAGAAGAGGATCCGGGATTATTACCGGCTCGAGACGGTCGAGGGCTCTCGTTTCTGGATCTTCCGTGACGCGCCGATGACCGAGGGCGGCCGCTGGTGGATGCACGGGTTCTTTGCATGACCGTGTATGCCGACCTGCAGGTCACCACTCATTTCTCGTTTCTGCGCGGCGCATCCAGCCCAGCCGAACTGTTCGAGCAGGCCAAACTGCTCGGGATCTCGGCGCTGGGCATCACTGACCGGAACTCTCTGGCCGGGATCGTCCGGGCGTATGAAGCCTCAAGGGAAACGGGCGTGCGCCTGGTGGTCGGATGCCGGCTTGATCTGACCGACGGCACGTCGCTTCTGGTCTACCCGATGGATCGCCCGGCCTATTCGCGGCTGTGCCGCTTGCTCAGCATCGGGAAGAGCCGCGGCGGCAAAGGCAAATGCTTTCTGACATGGGAGGACGTGGTTGCCTGGAACGATGGTCTCCTTGCAATCCTCCTCGGAGACGAGGTCAACGGCACACTGAAATCCAATCTGTCGCGCCTCAAATCCACCTTCGGCAACCGCGCGTATATGGCTCTGATCCGCCGGTTTTCCCAGAACGACCACCTGCGTCTCCATGAGGTCGAGGAAGCGGCTCGGATCGCCCGTGTCCCAACGGTTGCACTCGGTGACATTCTTTATCACCATCCGGATCGGCGCCGGCTGCAGGATGTGGTCACGTGTATTCGAGAAGGCTGCACGATCGACACCGCCGGCTACCGGCTGGAGCGCAATTCGGATCGGCATCTGAAGGATCCGGCCGAAATGCAGCGTCTGTTCGAGCGGCATCCTGGAGCCTTCCACCGGATCCAGGAGATCCTCGATCGCTGCACATTCTCCCTCGACGAACTGCGCTACCAGTATCCGACCGAAACCGATCCGGGTGAGACCGCTCAGGAGAAGTTGGAGCGTCTAACCTGGGATGGAGCGAACCAGCGCTACCCGGATGGTGTCCCCGATACGGTGGCCGGAACGATCCGGCATGAGCTCCACCTGATCGAGAAGCTGGACTACGCGCCATACTTCCTCACGGTCAATTCCATCGTCGCTTTCGCAAGAAGCCGGGGCATCTTGTGCCAAGGCAGAGGCTCGGCCGCCAACTCCGCGTCTGCTACGTCTTGGGCATCACCTCCATCAACCCGATCGAGCATGATCTCCTGTTCGAGCGGTTCGTGTCCGAGGAGCGACGCGAGCCGCCGGACATCGATGTGGACTTCGAGCATGAGCGGCGGGAGGAAGTGATCCAGTGGATTTACGACACTTATGGCCGGCATCGTGCGGCTCTGACCGGAGTGGTGATTACCTATCGCGCTCGTGGCGCCGTTCGTGAGGTCGGCAAGGTCATGGGCCTGCCGGAGGACGTGACCGCGGGCCTGTCCGGTCTCGTCTGGGGCTGGGGCAACGATGGCGTGACAGAAAAGGAAGCCCAGGAGCTTAACCTCAATCTCAAGGATCCGCGGCTACGGATGACGCTCGAACTGGCCTCCGAGCTGATCGGAGCTCCCCGACATCTCTCGCAGCATCCGGGTGGCTTTGTGCTGACCCAGGATCGTCTCGACGATCTTGTGCCGATCGAGCCTGCCGCCATGGAGAACCGCCAGGTGATCGAGTGGGACAAGAACGACATCGACACCCTCAAATTCATGAAGATGG
>KI912051.1:80790-84342 GCA_000517005.1 Microvirga lupini | reverse complement strand
GTTACAAGAAGCGCTCTGCCATCCTCGATCCGGGCCAGCATGCGGTAGCCGTCCCACTTGATCTCGTGAAGCCAGTTCTCGCCCTCGGGAGCATGCTTTTCGAGCAGTGCGAGTTCGACGGGGATGCGCTCAGGGAGCTTCGCCTGGCGAGCTCTCGTGGATGGCTGAGTTTGGGTTGTGCCTTTGCCATAGCGAGGAGCAAACTACTCGAGCGTAAGCAGATTCCCCATGCTCCCTCTGCGGGCTTCTTGAGGGGCTACACCCTCCCAAACTCGTCCTCAGCCCACGCGGCAAACTCCTTCAACTCGCTAACGAGCCTTGTGGCTTCCGAGTGCCGCCCGCTCCGCACGCCGTACTGAACCTCGTCTTTTATGCCGAGGATCGCTTCCAGCCGACGGGCCTGTTTCAGGGGCAGGCGATTCCCGAGCGCATCGCGCAGGAGCCTGACGATGCCCGCGTGGTCCTTCTGGTTGATGGATCCGCCGTACTTGGCGGTCAAGGCGTCCGCGTATCCGATCGCTGCCGTCACTACGTGGGAGAGGATTGGGTTCGTGTTGCTCCCGGGGTCCGTGAGTTCGAGTAAGTCGGCCGCCGCCGCGAGGTAGGCGCGGGCGTTCTCAAGACGCCCGTGAGCGAAGGCAGAGTCGACAGACCTGGAGGCGCCCTTGCGGGTCATGGGCCCACGTCCTTCCGCTGGGAGGCGAGCTTGCGGGCAAGAGCCTCGGGCCTGTCTCCCTTCAATGTCCTGGCTTCGCTGATGACGTTGCTCCACCAAGGATCTCCCTTCGAGAGGGTAAGCACCTCCTTCGCCGCGAGACCGATGATAGAAACGGGGAGGGCAAAGGAACCACGGAGAGCCGCAATGGCCTCCCTCACCTTCTCTGTCACGGCGTCTGGGGACTTATTGACCACGAGCACGACGTCGAGATCGCTGCCGGGCCGTTCCTCCCCGCGGGCAACGCTGCCGTAAATCCATGCCGCGAGGACGTTGTGCTGACGGTTCACCACATCCCTCAGCACCGTGGTAGCATCCGCATAGAGTTTCTCCTCTTCAGCGAACAACTGTCCGATCGCGCCCATGATGGGGTGCGGACCAATGCGGTACAGCACCGTCTTACCCGATCCTAGGGCCGCCACGGCGTCGCTGGTGGTAAGGGCATCCAATGCCTTTCGAACGCCTGGCTTGGATAGCCCAGTCCTTTGAGCCAGTGCCGTGACTGGCAGCTCCCCACCATGGCGGCTGAGTTCGCGCAGGATCCGCACGTGCCCCTCGCTCGCCAAGATGGTTGAGAGTGGATACCGGAAGAATCCCTGCTGCGGCGGCTTGTTGGGCATGGAAACCGAATTTGCCTTGTAGAAACTCAAGTTTCCTTATAGCAACCTCAGTTGCCTCTTGCAATGCGGCTGTACTGCCATCCTGTCGGGCCTGCAAATCTAAGGCGTAACTGACTACACGGCCAGTGTCAGTTGCGGACTTTCGGTTTCCGCTTCCGTATTCAACCCTGACAGGGAAACTCCCAGCAGCCGGACGCTCTTATCAAGCGGAAACAAGGCCTGCAGCAGGTCGAAGGCGGCGTGCTCAAGCCATTCCTGATTTTCGGCATAGCCAGTCAGGGTGCGGCTGCGGGTGATTTGCTGGAAATCTGAGAATTTCACTTTGAGGGTCACCGTTCGACCGCGGACACCTGTCTGTTCGCAATATCTCCAGACCTTCTCGATGATTGGCCGAAGGTTGGTTTTCATTTCCTCAAGGCCTGTCAAGTCCATCCCAAACGTGTTCTCCGCGCCAACTGACTTGCGAATTCTGTCTGGCTGGACTGGCCGATTGTCGACGGCCCTGACGATCCAGTAGTAATGAGTACCAGACTTACCAAAGCGTTCCTGCAGGAACTTGAGGCTTTGTGCTTTGAGGTCAGCGCCCGTGGAAATGCCGAGCTCGCTCATTTTCCTGGCCGTGGCCGGGCCAATGCCATGGAATTTTGCGATGGGCAGGGCCTCAAGGAATGCCGGCGCGGCTGTCGGGGTGATGACGAACTGACCATTCGGCTTTTTCTGATCCGACGCCATTTTGGCCAGGAACTTCTGGAAGCTGATGCCGGCTGAAGCAGTGAGCTGGGTCTCTCTAAAGATCCTGGCCCGGATTTCACGGGCCACCTGAGTGGCGTACGGGATACCCTTGAGGTTCTCCGTGACGTCAAGATAGGCCTCATCCAGGGACAATGGCTCGACCAGAGGTGTGTACTCGTAAAAGATTTCCCGGATCTGTCGTGACACCTCCCGATAGGTGTCAAACCGAGGCTTGACGAAAATCAGCTCAGGGCATTTTCGGCGTGCTGTGACAGAGGGCATGGCCGAATGAACGCCGAAGCGCCGGGCCTCATAACTGGCGGCCGCGACCACTCCCCGCTCGCGGGATCCCCCTACGGCGACTGGCTTGCCGCGCAGCTCCGGATTGTCCCGCTGCTCAACACTGGCGTAGAAGGCGTCGAGATCCACATGAACGATCCGCCGTTGCGCCGCACCGGCCCGAACCACGGTGTCAGTTGGACCATCGCTCTCGGCAATGTTGAAAGCTTCATCCAACATCGGCCGCCACGGTCTCCTACTACGCCTCAACGGTATGCTGTCCGACGAAGGTTAGCACAAAGAGAGAACGATCGATCGTACCGGATGTGGCAATCCACAGTAACTCCAACGACCGTCATTTCCATACCCGGTCTGGTTCGCGCCCAACACGGACAGTCCTCTGGCTGCCCGCCGCGGGTATCTAGCGGCCATGATGGAAGTGCGGCGCACGAAGATGGAGCCAGCCAAGGGTGGGAGTTGCTCTATTCGTTTCTCAGTTCGGATCTCGGTCATTGTCAGGCATCTGCGACGAATGCTGCCTGTGAAATTGTTGCAAAAAGCTCAGACCTACGTCCGCAGGCCCGAACTGCCACCAGTCATCCATCGGCAGGCAACCGCGCATGATGAGCAAGCTAGCAGTTCACGGTCAAAGCGCGTTCAGATCAGGGACGTGCTGCGCCAATACGAGAGAGGCAGCCTCAAGGAAACTGAAGCTGTCGACGAGTTGAAGATCCTCCGCTGAGGCCGATCCAGGCTCCCCTATACCCTACCCGCCTTGGAGCAGATATCCGCGTCGCCGCTTTCGCTGGAGCCAAGTCTCGAGGGCCTCCACGGCGCATGACCGGTTTTCGTAGAGCTCAACCCTCCGCTGCCCTGGTTGCCCAAGGCGGCCCCACTCACGGATCAGGGTCGCATCACCAAACAGGCTGGGCTCGATTGCCAGGACATAGTAGCGAGCCATGTTGCAGGTCGGATCGCACCGGTGCAGGACGAGGTACTGGATCGTGTCATGAGCCATGCGCCAGTGTCGCGCAAGCCCAGGGACGAGGTCCAATCAAAGTCCTGAATCCTTTGTGCCCCAACGATTCACATCCGTGATGCACCCTGCTATTGCAGCTCTCTGACCCCAGGCACGCTGGCCCGTCGGCATCGTGACGCACACGGTCTCCGTCCCTAAGACATTCTCCGCCTCCTCATCGCCAGGAG
>KI912051.1:79343-80690 GCA_000517005.1 Microvirga lupini | reverse complement strand
GCTTGATAGCCCAGAGGCCAGGCTGCACGTCGGCGGCCGTTGCCAAGGCATCACCCACTCCCGAGACGAACATCTCTCGCAGATGCTGGGCGTCGTGCTGCCCAGCAAGGGCGTCAGCAAGCCGGCTTCGGTCAAGGGCGCTGAGAGCCTCGTTGAGCATCCGCGTAACAGACGCGGGTCCAAACTTCTGGTAATAGACCGTCATGAGGACCGTCATGTGCCCAGCCAAGAACTCGGCAATGATCGGCGCTGGCACCCCCGCCTCGGCAAATGCGGTGATGCCTGCGACACGCAGCCCATGTAGCGTAAACTCGGCTGATGTAGGTTTCCCAAGGCGGTCACGCGTAAGAATAAGCTGCACTTCGTTAGGAGTACCGCGACGCCGTGCCTCGACTTCTTCAAGCACAGTTAGAAAAAACGCGGACACGGCATCATACTGAGCGGGCTCATGCCAAGTCGTCACAGATCCTTCGCGGGGATGCCTGAACAAGTAGGCGTAAGATGGCATCCGTTTGGCAAGTGCTGCTGATGGGCGTATCGCCTTTTCCGAAAGATCGGCGCGCGAAGTTAGCTGGCTTACTGGATTGTGCGTTACCTGCCATTCACGCAGTGCAAGTAGTGTCCCGATGAGTTCCTCATGCTGCCATGGAATCTCAAAGCCGAAATCCCGCGCGTCACCACGACCAACAGCTGCCGTTTTGTTAGTATTTACCCAGAAGCCGAGATAGTTCCTCCAGGTCGACCCGTCATGGATGCGCCGCAGCCACCCTTCACGACGCTTTGCCATGGCTAAGCCCAATTTGTTCCTCCGCCATAGGATCCGCTCGCACAAAGGCCCACCACCAGGTTTGATGACCGGATACTCGGCGTCCGCCTCGCCACTATCGAGCAATCGCGCCTGTATGCTGCGAATAGGCAGGGTCAGCAGCGTCAACAGGATGGCCGGGAGTACGGGTACTAAGCGCGGCGCAAAGCCGAGGCCACGAACTGGCAGGCGGCACACAAGCAACAACTCGAAGAGCTTGGCACAGTGGAAGGCCTCGGGTACTTCGGCCTTCTCGGCGAATGCCAGCTTCAGCAGTTCTCGGCAGATGCCTTTCGCCTCATCGAGAATAGTGCGAGGGATGAGTGCTTTCGTAGTCTTCGCGGGCCGATTCGAGCGCGGAGGGATGTCCGACTTGCGCAATGGAGACACAAAGCCTTGGTGCTGCTCGCCGTACCAGATGAAAAATCCCAGCAGCGTGCTAAGGACCCTGATGGTACCAAACTCTGTGGAGTTCTGCTCTAGCCAACTCAACAGACGGGCCTCGGGCCCGAACCATTCCTCCCGCAGCCCAGGCTTCTTAA
>KI912051.1:76110-79243 GCA_000517005.1 Microvirga lupini | reverse complement strand
TCTGGCACTGACGCCGCAACAGGCGCGTCGCAAGGCTGGCATGGCATCCAAACACTTCTGGCTCAGAAAGCTGTTGCAGAACTTTTGGCGACCTACTTAGCGAGCGAAGTGGCTGTAGATGAACTCGCTGACCCTAGTGGGCTGCCGGAGCTCGAACCTGAAGCCTTAACCGCGACGATCGTTCCTGCCGTCGGTCTTGTGGCCCCATCGACACGGTCTTCAAAGGCGAGGAGGGATCTTGAGGCGATTGCCAGCCTTCCAAGAGGTGAGCGATGGAAGCGCCGCCTCAATCCGGCGATTTGGTAAGTATCAGACGCCTAACTCAAAGGCAGGCGCTTGATTACGATTGAGGCCAGGATCGTCGCATTGCGGGGCTTGTCAAGCCGAAGCATCCGCCCTGAAGAGACGGCCAAACGAACCACGCACCCCTGGCATAGAGTTGGCGGCTTAATCCGGGATTATCCGAGCGCGTCCGGATAAATCCATCCCGGACATCAAGGATTTGCGCCCTTGCTTCAGAAACTGCCAGAAGGACGGTGCGGTTGGGTCCGAAGGCCATAACCTCCTTGGGGTCAAGAAGGAGTGTGGCCGCCGCCGATACAAAGAACCAACCAACGAGTGCCAACACAGACACTGTTACCCAACGCGGTCCTTTTGCCGGGGCTGTAGGGTTAGTAGTCATACACATGCTCCAGACTGGAGCCGCGTTCCTTCAGGGATTTTATCAAGTCGGAGAGCTCGTCAACCGGCGTATCGATGCCTAGCCGGACAAAGCCTGGGCGGGATTGAAGGGGAAGTCTGAAGATGACCTGCGCGTATTCGGGCATGCGCAACCCGGGATTGTCAGTCACGACGGTTGTCAGCACCTTGGTGTTGCCCGCGATCTCAACCACCCTGACGCCCCGCTCTGCAAGATCCTTCAGGATTTCGGTATAGGCGCGATAACGGGGCGTTTCGATGACAACCCGGCCGCCATCCAGCTCCCGGATGACCTGGATCCCCTCGTCCTGTGCCAACTCAGCGGCGTTAGCACCTTCGACAACGGACCGAATGCGAAGGTCGGCCGGCGCCATTCCGGCGACGGCCTTCAGGACCTGGGCGTATGCCGCTTTGGCTCCGTATTCCAGGGAGAGAGCGACCCGGCGCTCAATCTTTCGCGGGAGACCAGGGCCGTCCATCGGTGTCTCACGCCAGAACTTGGCGAGTTCACTCGCGAACGGGTATTCATACCATGGGACCTGATGGAGGAATTTCGAATAGCCGTCCGCCACACGGAGCGCGAACTGGTCCTCACTTGTTCGCTCTGGACCGCGCAGCCATTCGGTAAGCCGGCCGATCGTGGTCTCATACAGGCCCTTGATGCCCATCTCGGCGGTGTAGCTGAGGCCGATGATATAGAGCATTGATTTCATCTCGAAGGCCGCGTCCCCCTCGATCTTGGTGCGGGCGTTGATGCCGCAAAGGGTCGACCAGAAGCCCGAGATGCTTTCAAGATAGTGGAACTGTGACTCAGACTTCTGCTTCAGGACGTCGGCGAAGTCTTCGTACTGGTGGACAATGTACCACTCCGGATACGAGAACTTGCTGTTGGCCTCGGGTCGGAGAAACTCCTTGTCCTGCAGTAAAGGCTGACGGGTCGCGGCGGGTTCAGCTTTCTGTACGCAGACCGCCTCCAGGGTCACGATCGGCGGCACAATCAGAGCCGCAACGGTGAGGAGACCAAGCCCAGTGCCGATGGCGGCTCTTTTCGCCCATTTTCCGATCATGCCTGTGCCTATCCTGTTGGCCGGAGTGAGGAGGAACCCGGAGAATACCGCAATTCCGCCGAGGGCGATGTGGGGGAGGTTGGCGAGGATCTTGAAGGTGAACGGCAGGTCCTGGATGCCATAGTTGAGGATTCCAAGGTCGAGATAGCCCGAACCGAAGGCCAGCCCCATCAGGCCGTCCAGAAGATAGAGGGTTCCAAATGCCCTCAGAAAGGTCTGCGATGCCCGCGTGGACGTCTAGGCGGCGAGGGCTGCCCAGGATGCCGAAGCAAAGTGCAGGCCGTCGTCATAGATATCGAGCGCAAAGATGCCAAACGCTCGTCCGTCGGCATCGGTCAGCCCTGGGATATAATTGAGCAACGCCGCAGCGAGGAGTGCAAGTGCAAGCGCCGCGGCAATCAGGCGAAGACGATCCATCAACTGAAATCCACTCAAGCAGCTTCGGAAAAGTAGGCGTCCCACATATGATTCCGGAACAACAGGCCGGGATCGTAGTGGCGCTTCCGGGCGACAAATTCAGGGGTTCGGGAATAGACTTTTTCAACCTGGTCGCGACGAGCGTGCAGGCGATAGGGGAGATAGAAACTCCCCCCGATTGCAGCGACCCGATCGATGAGCTCTTCGGTCATCTGCAGCATATCAGTCTCGGCTTCTGGCGAGATCTTTTGGGAGAACGACATAACGGCTGCGATCCGGCGCGTGGGTGCAAAGGCCATGAAACTGGTTAGGTCGGGCTTCACGTAACGCAGCGTAACGTTGAGGAACTCCTGTTGCGAGCGGAGGATGACGTCTCGGCAAGCCTCGACGAATTCACCGAACCGTTCGGGCGGAACGAAATACTCGTGCAGGATGTCCGTCCGCGAGCGATCGCTGCTTGCGAGGTTAGATACTGGCTCGTTCATAAGCGAGTTACGGGTCGCGAGACCAGACGATACCGAGGGCCCGACGACCGTTTCGGCGAACCAGCGTGCATGCTTCATCATGTCCCGTCCGACTTGTGCGCGGTAAATGTCGCGCGAGATGTTCGACATGAACCCGCCAGCGGTTGCGGATGGCAGACCACCTTCGGGTGTCGGCTGAGGCTGGTAGGTGATCATAAGGGCATCCCGCAAAAAATCTTTTCGGGCAACGGAAAGCCGACCGTAAGCCATCTTCACAGATGGGTCGTTTTCGATGGCAGCAACAAACTGCTCGCCAAATCGCTCGGCCGGCATCTCTTTGAAGGTAGGCGCCAGGAGGACATTGGGAACCATTTCAACGACGAGATCCAAGATGATCCCGAACAGGCCGTATCCACCCATGGCGAGAGCGAACAATTCGGCGTTTTCGGTCCTAAGTAGGTCGCCACAAGTTCTGCAACAGCTTTC
>KI912051.1:60078-76010 GCA_000517005.1 Microvirga lupini | reverse complement strand
GAGCATGTCACGACTTCGCCGTCAGCGAGCATCACGCGAAGCGACCGGACTGTAGATCCAAAGGGGCCGTAGGGTACGGGCCACCCATGGGCGTTCACCGAAAAGGTGCTGGCAACGCCAAAGTCTGCATTGGACTGCATCACCGCCGGCGAGTAGCCGATCTTGTCGAGAGCCTTGATGACCTCATGCCATCGAGCCCCGGCCTGGACCAGATAGATGCCATTCCTCTGATCGGTCGTGATGCCGTTGATGTCGAGCGATAGAGCCGTCCCGTTGAGCGAGAGGCTCTGTCCGCCCATAGAGTGCCGGGCAGCTCCAACGGCGACCGGGCGTTTTGCAGCAGCGGCTTCTTTCAACTCGGACCGAAGACGGGCAATGAGGTCGATCTCGGGGCTTGGGGCGACAATCGTATGTTTAGCAACGGGGGTCGGATTGAGGCGGCTGGCGTCGTTGAGAATGACGCGACGGCCGGCTGATGCTTTACCCGAAAGGGAGAGTGAGGCGGCAGCCAAGGCAGTGGAGCGCAAGAAGGTGCGGCGTGTGAATCGGGGCGAAGGCATGCGAAGTCCGGCTTAGAGGAGAAGGTCCGCGGATGGTTTGCTTCCCACCATATTACGGGAGAACACCTATTGGCAGAAGACCACTGTCCTGATGTTTCTGATGATGAAAACACAGCCCATCTTTCGACTTACAACCTCCGAGCCGCTCCTCCGTCTTCATATCGTAGTCAGTGGGCGTGATATCGTTGGAGGAATTCGCCCTAGCAGGATGGGATGCTCTTGAGTTTCGGTTTCTTCGTCATCGCAGGCCCACGCGAACACGTTCCTGTCGTGAATTTGCTCCCAATCGATCTCCCCGCTCTCGAGGAACTCACGCATTTGTTCGCGGGCCTGCTGGAGCCGGGCTTCCATAGGATCAATGGGACGAGGCGGGCAGAGATTTAGCAGTGGCGAAGGGTGGCGAGTGGCTTTTACGGGCTGCTCAATGGCCGCGACCTGGCGTTGGTACCAGTCGGCCATGATCTCGGCGAGGAACTTGTTGGTCTTGCTGAAACCCGCCTCGCGGGCGAGCACTCGGGCCCGGGTCCCATAGGCCTGCGAGTCGACAGTGGCAATCCCTCGGGTGGCCTCGGAGTTCAGCTGCGCCGATGCCTTTTAGTCCGAAGAGATGCAGTTTGACACTGGATCCTTGGAGCTGCCGATCGAGCTCTTCGACTACCTGGAGGATGCCCGTGCTGCCATTGAGGTGCCGCCGGCACATGCTTCCGACGCCGATGACCTCGAAGCTCGAGAGATCAGGCATGCGATCGAGGCATCGGGCATAATCCTCAGGCATCCAACCCTGGATGACAGGCATCAAGCGATGAAGAATTCCGCGATCCCTGGCGCCGATGATGCAGGCACGGTTCAAGGCGACCGTTGCAGAAATTCGGTCCAGGACGGTCTCGCGATTGCCCGCGATTTCGGGTTCGACGCAATAGTCCATGCTGGCGAACCATCGCCACGGGTAGGCGGCACAGAGATCGAGATACTCGTCGACTGACCATGCGTACCCGCGATACTGGCGGGCGGCCACGAAACCGCCGCAGTCCAGGTATGCCTCCATACCATCTAGCAATCCGAGGCGCCTAGTATTGAAGCCCCTCCACACAGGAATGCCTAGAGCATCCTTCTTCCAGTTCGAGAGCGCGTTGGCGCTGAGCAGCACGGGAGCCTTGAGGGCTCGCGCAGTATCGAGCAGAGGTCCCCGCATCACGTAGGGGAGGCCCAGGATGAACTTGATCATGCGGCCTCATCTGGCCGAGATGAGCCAGGAAGCGGCAGATCCGGTCAGTGTCTGGGTGGTTAATTTATGGGGTTTGGCGCCGGTCAGGACGCTCGTCCTGGGGTACGCCAGGGAATCACCTGAGGGATGCAGCCTTCCGCGAGCGCTCTTCCTCTGATGCTGGAAGGCGTGCGAGCTCAACCGGGCTTACGCTTGGTTTCGGCGTTCTGGGAAGACAGCCCGTCTCAATCAGCCAGTAGTTGAGGGCGGCGAACCGAGCGTCACTGAAAGGGGTGAGGCGTGCGACCGGATCAGGATCGTAAACATCGAGAATGGTCCAAGTGACGGCATGTAGACCCGACTGGTCCCGGATCCTCAGCTGCCCGTGGCTGATGCCGTGACCATAAGAGATCCCGGTCGGCTCGACATTGGTGGCCTTCCTGGCTCCATCGATTGTGAGGCCAAGCGGAATGACTTTCCGCGACCGTGTGACCCCCAGGATCGCTGCGCGGTAGGCGCGCCCAAGATCGTTGCGGCAAAGGATGGCCACGGCTTCTTCGATTACGATGTCGGGGCTGGCATAGAAGATCGGCTCGCTGATCCAGGAAATGGCAGACGCCGGGTGCTCGTCAGGCAGCATGATGCTGTCCGAGCCCTCCAGGCCTCCCAATATCTGGTCTATCAGAGCAGGCACGGTTACGATCCATTAACCCATTAGATGCGATCTAATGATATTTTGGATTATACCCGCGAAGTTTAATGGGGTTTCTAGGCCCCCTGTGGATAAAATGCCACGCGGTTGTGTCAGAAGGGTTCGGCTCTATGGTGCAGGCGCAACCAGCGAGAGTCGTACTATGGAACCTTGGCAAATGTCATTGGCGGATTTTATTGGCCCAGTGCCGACCACCGGCTTCCCTCCGCCAGGGACACAAGACTGGTCGACGCTGAGTCCGATCCTACTGCCGCAAATGCTCCCAGACATGTCGAAAGCAGAGGTGATGGTGGGGATCAATTCTAACTATTTCATTGCTCCTGTCACTGGAGCGCCCCATCAATTCATCGCATGCATTTCGAACTCTGTGGTGTCAACACCCGTGGGCTTGTATGGTGATACGCTGATTGTACTTGATCCGAACCACGCAAAGCACTGGATTGCCGAGGAACTCGTCCTTGCGGCTAGTAAAGCTCGTTTGCTTCCACCAAATACGCCTCGTCAACTTACGACTGGCAGTGAGAAGACATTCACGCGAGCCCATGAACTCTCAGTGCGTCGAGCTCACGCGGCCCTTCTGCCGGTCCCTCACGTAAACCTTGCCTGGTATAATCTCCCGCAATGGGTTTAGCGGATCAGGCAGAGTGACGCTGTTTCACATTCGTCGAGACGCCTGAATTGTGTGCTCGACGCCATCTAAGAAGGCGTCGACGGAGCGAAGTCCACCATCCTCCAGGTTCGACGAGTGGCCGGAGCCTTCAAGGCGAACAAAGGTCTTGGGCTCAAGGGCTGCGGTATAAAGCTTCTCGCCGAACTCGATCGGAATGACTGGGTCCTTAGTCCCGTGAATTACCAAGAGCGGGGCCTTTACCTTCTGAATGACGTCCAGAGAGCGAAACTGGTCCAGCATCAGCAGACCGACGGGAGCATACCAGTAGATCTTGCTGGCGACCTCCGCCGTAGATGTGTAAGGCGCGTCGAGGATGACCCCTGCTACCGGCCGGTCTGAGGCGAGGCGCACCGCGACCCCGGTCCCCAATGATTCGCCGTAGATCACAAGCCGGGACGGCTCGTAGGACATGGTGATCCAGTCATAGGCGGTAAGGGCGTCGGTGTGGAGGCCTGTTTCAGTCGGGGATCCCGTTGAGCCCGAATAGCCGCGGTAGCTGACCATGAGGAGACCACGGCCATCCTCGGTAAGGGATTGAGCTCGGTCCCGTCGATTCCAGAGTGATCCACCGTTGCCATGGAAGTAAAGGGTGATGGCCTTGCCCGGCTTGGGCGCCTTCCACCAAGCGACCAGTTTCTCGCCATCAGGGGTGCTCAACGCGACATCCTGAAAGCCTTCCAAGCCGGCTTCGAGCGCTGTCGTCCGATCGGCAGACGGCTGATACTGGATGCTGCGCTGGCCCAGATACAAGGCTCCGATGCCAAAAGCATAGAGACCGGCAATAGCAATTGCGAATTGACTGAGAAACGTGATCATTGCCTTAGTTTGGTGAGCGGAAACCGATTTGTCAGCCACCCTAGCGAGCGACATTTGGCGCCGCTCCTATATCACGGACATCGATTCATTTATCGTTGCAGGACCTCGAGGTCAGTCTCGAACAGGCTGGTGTTAACCTGATTTTTCATCGACCAGACGGTGCGCTGACGCTGCCCCGCGTAGGGACCTGCATCAATCGGGCTCGACGTAGGTTCAGCGATCGCGATTTCATTCGCATCGAACGCGAGACCCATCTTGGTGCGAACCTCGTGTTTGATCCTGACGGCAACATAGTTGTCGAACATTCCGGCATACTGGGGTAGGTGCGCGACCTGACGAGCGGCAGCGACCTTCAAAGCTTGGAGATCGTCCATTGGAAATCCTTGTGTACAGAGGTTGTACCTGCGAAATCGGGCGCGAAGTTACGGGACCAAATCTGCGACGAGCGTGCTGAAGCACGCTCCGGTCACCCGGCGCGAGCTCTGATGGGGTAAGGGAGTGAGGCATTAGGTCGGGAGCAGACTGCCGGAGCGTGCGACCTGTCGCGCCAGCCACGTGAGCGAGACATGGATTTTCCGGTTCGTCTCGCTCGCTGTGGCCTTTTTCCATGTGTCTGAGGTCCCTCCATCCTTCAACCCGGCGGCGCGAGGATCTCGGAAGCCCGGGCTTAGGCGGCGGAACGTCGCCGGCGCTTCGTCTGCGCCGAAGGTGAAGGCGAGGAGGATCTCGGAGCGCGAGACCGAAGCATTTCGGTTGAAGAATCCAGGCTCCACGACAAGGTTCGCGCCTCTCTCGGCCGCCCGGGCGATTTCGGAAAAGGTGTTCGTCCCGATCGCTCGAGAGAACTGGTCGTGGTAGTAGTTCGAGGTCTTCCCCGGATTGAACTGGACCGACGGATCCGGGATGTAGCGACCGCCTTCGAAGTTCGCAGGCAGGTAGAGAGTCAGCCCCTGCACGAGGCTGAGGTTCGGGTCGAGAAAGGCGCGGACAGCGAGGTGGTCTGCCCAGGCTGCCCCGCCAGAGACCAGATGTGTAGCGCCCTCCCGGGCGATGACCTCAAGGACATGCCCGTACATAGCATCGTAGAGCGCCTTAGAGAGCTTCGGGGCGTCGTCCTTGCGCCCGGCAGTGCCGATGATCGAGAGCGTGCGCGTCATGTCCGTTCCTTTCGGGGTTTATCGAGCCTGACAGGCTGCGCCAGACTCCCAGAAGTGCCGGAATCCCAGTCTCTCTTCTCAGGACATGCATTTTACCCGATGATTGCATTTGCCCCAGGAGCGGATGATATCTGAGCACGCTCACTCCGCCCGCGCAGCGATCTGATTAAGTTTCAGATCCGAGCCGGCTGCCGAGCCGGCTGCGGCTGCGCCGTTCAGGTGGAGCGCAAAGCCGGCCGTACCCGAATCTCCCAGCTCTGGTCGGAGCTGCATGCTCGGGATCAGATAATCGCCGCCATTCTGCTGCCGATAGGGAATGGGTGGGGTGGTCGCGAGCGTGCGCATCCTTTCACGCAGTCTTTCAGCGACGAGCTCAAACTCGGCATCATCAAGGCGATCGACTCTGTAGGCCACGAACGGCGGCAGCACATCGTAGCCCGGATAATAGAGGATGCCGTGATTGATCGGGAACAGCAGGTCGTCGATCGGCCCGTTGATCCCGCGGGCAGCATAGTGCTCCTCCCAACCACCGGCGGTCACGATCACCATTGCGCGCTTGCCCGCCAGGGTCCCCTCGCCGTAGCGGTCGCCCCATCGCTTATCGCTGTGCTCGCCGACGCCATAGGCGAACCCATAGGCGAACACCCGGTCAACCCAGCCCTTGAGGATCGCCGGCATGGTGAACCACCAGAGGGGAAACTGCAGGATCAGGGCATCCGCCCAGAGGAGCTTCTCGATCTCGGCTTTGACATCTGTGGTCAGCGTGGTGGTCTCGAAAGCCTTCTTGGAAGCCGCAACCGGTATGAACCGTTCGTCCGGCGCCAGTGACGGAAAGTCGGCCCGGTCGACCTCGGATTTCCAGCCCTCGGCATACAGGTCCGACACCCGCACCTCGTGGCCTTGGGCCTCGAGTTCTTTTAGGGCGACGTCGCGGAGCGCGCCGTTGAGCGAGCGCGGTTCGGGATGTGCAAAAACAAGCAGAACTTTCATGGGTCAGTGCTCCAACATGGGAAACTGACCGTCCAGGTAGACGCTGCAAGAACGATCCGCTACGTGTCGAGGATGCATAAGATTATGCCGATTTATGGATAAGTCAGAAATAACCCTCGAGCGCATGCGTACGTTCGTCCGCGTAGCTGAGCGTGGGAACCTGTCGGCGGTGGCGCGCGAGCTCGGAATCGGCCAGTCGACCGTCACGCGGCATCTGCGAGAACTTGAGGAGGCTGTCGGCGTGCCTTTGCTCAGCCGGACCACCCGGCGGGTCACGCTGACCGAGGAAGGCAGCCGCTATTATGCCAACAGCATCCAGATCCTCCGCCTCGTGGAGCAGGCCAGCGATGAGGTGTGGGGCACGCGCGGCGCCCCGGCCGGTACGATTCGGATCTCGTGCACAGCGGCTTTCGGGGTCCTGCACATCAGCCGGCTGATCTTTGGGTTCCAGGACCGCTATCCCGACATCGGCGTCGATCTCAGCCTCACCGACGAGCGCATCGACCTGGTCCGGGAAGGCGTCGACGTCGCGCTTCGCCTGGGTCCGCTCACCGACAGCTCCATGAAGCTACGCACCCTCGGCCAGTCCCGGCGTCTGCTCGTGGCGGCGCCAGCCTATCTGGCGGCGCGCGGGAGACCGGCTGTCCCGCAGGATCTGTCCAGCCATGAGGGCATCCGGATGTCGAACGTGGCGGGAAGCGACACCCTCGTCCTGCAGGCGCCGGGGGGCGAGCCTCATGCGGTGCCCTTTGGGGGCCGTCTTCGGGTCGATCACGGACTTGCCGCGCGCGAGGCCCTTGTCGCCGGGCGCGGCATCGCACCCGCCCATCGATGGCTTATCGACGATCTCCTGAGGGCTGGCCGGCTCGAGGCGATCCTGCCGGACTATTCCCTGCCACCCGTACCGCTGAGCATGCTGATTGTTCCGGAACGTGCCGGCATTGCACGGGTCCGACTGCTGGTCGACTTTCTCACCGAGCAGATTGCCGGCATCCCGGGGATCGAGAGGTCACGACCGGAGCTCTAGCCCACGAACTTAGGCTAATTCGACGTCCAGACCCATAAGGAGGTCAGGTAGTAGGCCGCTCGCAATCACTGGATCCGACGTGTGCAGATGTTGTTGCCGGGGTATGGAGGCGGATTAACTCAATGAGGCGAGCCACCTCTTCCTTGCAGAGGCCTCCGGCGCTGCGGGGATCGTAGAGGTCCTTGCCCCGCTCAATGTGAAGGGCGAGGTCGTCACGGACGCTGCGGGCCACTTCAGGCACACGGGATAAGATCAGGTGCCAGACAGCTGCCGGATCCCGTCGTCTGACCCAGCAGGCGAAGCGCACGAGCACGGCGTACCAGGCAGGACACCTCATTAGATCTGAGGCGATTACCATTGCGGAAAACGATGGGAGAACTGCCGCCGGCAGCCGCCGCACTTCAACCGCGAGAAGCGCCATGTCGGATTTCGATTGGTAATCGTACATGCAGGGACCAACGGCTTTTGCTCCCGCATCGAGACCGACGGGGAGGTATTGAAAGGGCTTTGGTTTGGAAACTTGAGCTATGAGCGCATGAGACGAGAAGAGGGATCAGAGGGTCAGATCTCTTTTCTCATAGATTGTGGAGATTGCGGCGCCATCCCAAACGTAGGTGAGGTGGCGCTCTTGACGGCAGTTGAACAACACCTTCGGCCGGAAGATGGCGATGCATTCGCCCTTCGGATCACGGACGCTGTCATAGGCGATGCCGGATGAGCCATCGGTCCTGAGTTGAATCGCGAGCGCCTGAGAGGCGGAGTAGCTGTCGGGCGCGTAGATGTCCGGGCGGAAGTCTTTCATCCCGCGAATATCGTGCAGCGTCGCGTCCACGTCCACTGCATAGACCCGCATGTCGAGTTCTTGTTTAGGCTCGTTCGTGGCGCGCATGAATGCTTCGCGATGATGCTTGGTCTCCGCGATCGAGGTTTCGAGAGCCCTTCCTGCATAGAAGACCCCAAAGCTACCGTCAGTGAATCGGCTGCCGTAAGGCGGCAAATGGGTGAAGGCCGCCATAATGGGGCTGGTACCGGGGCCGCTGATACGGTCCTCGGGAGGAACCAAGCGGAGAGTGCCGACTTCATCGCGCAAACGGTCGTTCGTTAGGCTTTCGATCTCGAGGACGGTCTCAAGGTCGGCCGGATCGGTGACACGTTCGAACAGATCGATGGGCGGGAAGCGACTGGGGATAATCCGGTAGCATGGAGACCACCGGATGACAGAGGTAGGGATCAAGCTTACCCTCGTTGAGCGTCGATATAGCGGCGGACCAGATGGAGGTCGGCGACATTGCCGCCGAGCATTACGTCAAGCGCTGAGCGCCCGTTGAAGGGCTGTGCCGAGTTCGGCTTCTTGACCCAGGCATCGGCGGACTGCTCATTTGGCAGGAGGATTTGAAGGCCGCGGTAGATGCCGAAGATGTAGGATAGGCGTTCAAACGTGTCCCTCGACAGGGTGACCTCGTCCGGCCTGTCCCGCCATTTATAGAAGGTCGAACGGGGTGGCTGGCCTAGAATGATGATCTGCTCGGCGGGCGAGAGATCCCAGGCAGCCGCGATCCGAAAGAAGGTCCGAAGGCCGGGACCGGCCTTGAGGCGAGGGGTTGCTTCAGCTGCTACAGTGTTCATCGGCTTGCCGTCCATATGTGGACTCTGGGGGACATATTGCCACAAATGGACAACCTTGGAAAGGGGAATGGGTTCCGGTTAGGCAGGGCGGTCCGTCCGGTTCCGACGGTGCCGAACGTGCCTTTGGGCTCCCTCAACCGATTTTAGGGCGATCCGAACGGCCTTCAGGGCTTTACTGGCCCCGGCTCTTGAGAGTTTGTCCCGGGCTTCTCGCAAGAGAGCTAGGGCACCCGAGATCTCGGCCTCGTCTGCCCGAGTGGCAGGGCGGATAGGTCGGCTCAAGGCTCGTACCCCTCATCCTGGCACCATTCCCGAGCGACTGCGCCCTTGGAAGAGTGGGTGTCAGTGACCCAAGCCTCATCGTACTGACCCCGCCAGCCGCCCGAGACCTCGTGGATCTCAAGCCCCTTATCCTGGGCGAGGACGATATACGGGTGATCGGCAACGTCCACACCGTCGATCTTAGCGAGATCCGCTTCGTTCGTGTCGAAGCTCAGAACGACCTGGGAGATCTGGAACGAGGAGTGCTCCTCGTTGTATTCGGCGACCTGCTCATCGGTTGGCTCGATGAACATGCCGATCTGAGGCAGGTGGCTTCGGGCCGCCTGTTCGGTCGCCGCACTGATGGCGATCCGGGCGGTGCCTTTGACGTCGTAGAGGAATGTGGGCATCAGGTTCCCTGTGGGTGGCAGGAGGAAGGGCAGATACGCCCTGGAGCGTCAGAGTTCGCGGGTTCCGTCAGGAACGGTAGGAACGCGACTCGCGTCGATGTCGAAGTCATCGAGTGTGTGGATCGGGATGCGGTTGTGAAACACCGTCAGGGCGGCGTCTTCCGCTCCCTCGTCGTCGAGATCGAGATTGACCTGGACCGCATAGGTCCCAGCGAGGCTTTGGCGGCGGTCATCAGGGTCAAGCTCGGCGTCGGGCACGAGTTGCTTGACCGGGATCAGAACCAACGGCCAGGGGTTGTGCTCGGCGAGTTCTCGAGCCTTGGTGATGAGTTGATCCAGGGTCGCGCCGGCATCTTGGGCGGCATGCTTGTAAGCTGCACCCTCCACGAGGTCGCCGGTCGCGTTGAGGCATGCGATCTGCGAGATGTAGGCGCCGGCCTCGTTCGAATTGAGGTTCATGTCCTGACAGAGTCTGTCGATCTCGACATCATCCAGGTATGCGTCTCTGTCGTTCTCGGCGAGCTCGATGATCGAAGCCGGAATCTCATGCTTGGGAGTCCGCTGCCACAGCCGGAGCGCTGCAAGGATGATGTCGCGCTGTTCCTCCGAGAACTGGTGTAGCTGGATGCTCATGCCGCGATCCTTTGCTCAATGGCGGAAATGACCGAGAGGACCTTCTGGTAAAGGATGTTCCAGTCGTCACCGTCAGGAGGGCGAGCATCCCGGCCGGAGCCGTCGCGATGGGGATCGTCCATCTTCATGGAAGTCTCGGTGAGGAACCGCTTTAAGTCGACCACATCCCCCAAGATTCCGGCGGATGCTGCGAGGACACGGGCATTGTAGAGGCTGTCCTCTGCGTCCGGGTTGAACAGTGCAAGAGCGACCGCGGTGCCGTTGCCGTCAACGATCCTGAGGTGCTGCCAGTCGGAAGGTTCCTCGCCAAGAACTCTGACTTGGCTCTCGAGGAGCCAGGGAGCGTCTGCCACCTGATCGAGGAGATCCAGACCCGTCAGCCTAAAGTCCTTGACCAGTCCTGAGAAGCCGCATCCACCGCAGTCGGCCTGGCTGTCATCGTCCCATTCGTGGCTGCCGTCGCGAGCCTCATCGGAATCGGTGCCGTCGGCGGTCAGACGGACTGACACTTTGGCGACGATGTCGATCTTGCTGTCCTCTTGGCAGTGCGGACAGCGCATTCTCCAGTTGTCGATGACGCTCATCGGTCTTCCTTGAAAGGGTTTAAGCAAAAGAGAGGTGCCAACAGGGCCCCGGCGGTCAGAGCATGCCCTTGTCCTGAGCGTAGTCCGTCCAAGCGTTCAGAACGGCGCGGGCGAGGTCCTGGTCGCTGGAGGATTCCTGGTCCTTGCGATCATGCCCCTCCACGGAGCCGATCTCCTCAAGGCACCATTCCCGTTGCTCGGGGTTCATTGCCGGGAGCGGCGTCTTACACCCAAAGGCATAGGCCCGAATGGCAGCCTCCCTGATAGGGCAGATGCAGAGGTCGCCGTAGCCGCATTGGCAGGAGAGGGTAGAGCCGAGGGTGTCGAAGGGCGATGATGGACCGATAACAGCGCTGGACATCAGAGATCCTCGGTTTCGATGGTGACAATTTCGCCAAGAGTTATCCGGGCGTCGGGATCGTGGTTGCCGTCTTTGTGGAGGATGATGACCCAGCCATGGTCCTGCCACTCGATCCAGACGCGGGGCTTCCACGGATCGCCGGGGTTGCCAGGCGATTTCGCGGCCTGTCCTAGATCGAGGACGATGGTCTGGTCGTAAATCGAGATATTGACTGGCTTGGTGTCTGTCTCTCGGTCCGGAACAAGGCCGGTCTCGGTATCAGTTGAGGTGCCGAGAAGGTTGGCTTGCAGCTGTTGCATCGGCTTGAGCGTCCAGAAGATTGAGGAGTTCGAGGAGGCGCTGGCGCATGATCACGGCGCGGTCCGCCTCGCGGAAGCAGATTTCCCGTCCGTTATCCCGAGGCTTGAAGTCGTCGAAAGCCTCGGCGCGCTTGAGCGCCGCGTGCTGTCGCAGCCACTCCTGGAGTTCGATCGCCTCGTCTCGGGTGAGCGGGAGCTTGGGCCCGTCCGTCCGTTCCGCCTCCCAGATTACGATCTGGCGGTTCATCAGGGTGTGATCCCGCGCGGAGCGCTTCCCGTACTCGGTCCCGAGAATGCGATTGATCCGAGATCTGTGGCGGGCCTCGTCGGTCATTCGGATATCCTTGTAAGGGGTTTGATGGACTAAGTTTGAGTGCCAGTCCCAAGGAGGCGAATGAGGGCTCAGGATCAGTAGTGCCGATACCGCTTCCGGTTATGCTCGGACGTGGCGATCATTTCCTTTTCGCGGATCCAGTCGCCAGAGGGGTCGCACTCGCGGAGGTCCGGCGGGCAAGGCTGTTTCGCGGTTTTCGGCCAGAAGGCGGCGCAGGTTCCGCCAAATCCGGCCTGGAAGGTTGCGCCCGTCTGAACGACACCGAAGGCAACAGCGATCGTGGTTGCCAGTATGTTGGCGGTACCTTCTACGACCACAACATGATGCTCGAAGGATGGGAGTTTGGCATCAAAGGCGGCTTCGAGCATGGCGTCGATGTTGCTGGGGTCGAAGTCTGTGACGTTGTGCGCCTGGAGGTCGGCCGCGATGAGGAGCTTCGTGTTATCCACGATGGCGGCGTAGGAGCTGAAATTCGGAAGGTTGTTCCTGGTTGCGATGCCGAGCATTTCGACAAGAGAGACCTGCATAGCCATGAGGGGCTCTGGTAATGGTGTTTCGGTAAGCGCCGGACCCGATTCTTTTGGGGTTTTGATCAGCCCCTCGCGCTTCAGAAGCTTGCGTGACGCTTGTATCCAGGCCGCCTACGGTCGATGCCGCACTCTGCTTGACTGGTTGTCATGGAGGTCTAGACTTCCGTCAGCAAGCAGTCGAAAGACTTCGCCATGCGCCCGCAATCGCTCATCCTGGCACAGTTAAGCCTCGCGGGGACAGCATTGTGCCTTTTCTTAGCCGGTTCCCCCGTTGCCCAACCGGCTGAGCCAATAGTGGACTACTTCGACGGGCTACGATCGTGGGAAACCGGCGACAAGGAAACCGCCGTCGGGATCTGGATCGTTGCGGCGAATCGCGGCGATCCGCGTTCCATGCATAGACTTGGGGTCTGCTATGAGCAGGGAGATCCCTGTCATAAGGATCCGCAGATCTCGCTGTTCTGGTTCTTGGCTGCGCAAAAGGCCGGGAGCTCGGAAGTCGGCGACGACGTCGTGAGGGTCGCGGCTGGCTTGCCGCCAATCCAGATCGAGGAGGCTCGGAAGCAGGCGGCGACCTTCGTTCCTTCCCCCATCCGATTTTCAATATGGGAGGCACTTGAGACCAAGAGCGTTGAGACTCTCGCGTCAGCCATGGAGGCTGCTGAGCAAGTCGACACGCGGGATCCAAATGGTTATCCGCTGCTTGGGATAGCAGCCGCGACCGGTTCGAGCGAACTGTTCAACACAATCATATTCTGGCTTCAGACAAAGCGCCTTAACCTCACAAACTATCTTGAGGCGTCCACAGATACTGGAATCACATCTCTCCACATTGCTGCAGCCTTGGGTCACAGCGATATTGCAGAACGAATGTTGAGGCTCGGGATCAACGCCATGATCCCCGACCAGAATGGAACGCCACCATACGTCTTTGCAGAGCGGAGAGGACACGTCGACTTGGCGAAGACCTTGAAGGAGGCCTACGACAAGGAGGTCGCTTATCTCGACGGCGCTCTGCGTGAATGGGGATATCTCGTAGAGACGAATCCACCTCACCCGACCGCCGCAGAGCGTGATTTCGCTTTCGAGGCATTTAAGAGGGCGATTGGCGTCAGGTCTGATGGACTGTCGCGCGAGGCATTTGACAGCTATCGCAAATACCTGAACAGCAGCAATCCAATTAAATACACCCTCTATTACGTCTACAAGCCAAGCGGGGAATCCCGTTCAAGCCGGGCAATTGGGAGAGATACCGTCACGGCATATTCAAAGCGACGCGCTGACGCCTTGGCCCGTGAACAATGCAACGAGGTTGATGGAGAGTGCTTGATCACAGGCTCGTTTCCGAACGGCATGTGCGTTGAGTTGGTTTGGGGCGGCAAAAACGCAATTACCATCTCCCGTCCGAAGCCAACGAGTGATGAGGCGCGTGAGGATGCTCTGGCACTTTGCAAGCGAACCGGCTCTGGGTGTGCAACCCCCAAGTCGGTGACAGGGGAGGACTGGCGCCTATGCTCCGGTTGATAGCTTCCTTTGGAGCTCTCCTCATGTTTGCCGGTTCCGCCGCAGCACAAAGGCCATCCGAGCCCACCGCCGACACAAGGGAGTCGTGCGAGAGCTATTGGCAACAGATGCTGTCATATGTCCGCAATGCCCGGCAGCAGGAGCGGGCCTGTAGAGAGCAATATCCACCCTCTGCCCGCTGGATTACGATCCGCTCCTTGTCGTGCGGGTCAGGTTTCTACTGGGGTCCGGACGGCTGCCAATCTTTCAATGAAGAGGCCTGGTGCGCAAACCGGGAGGGCCACAAAATTTATCTTGCCTGCCTGAACCGGGCCAGGGAAGCCTCTACCTTGCCGCAGGATGAGAATAGCTTTTCGAGACGAGTCTCGGCTGCGACGACGGTCGGTGTGCCCGGAGCGCTGACGAAGATGGGGCTCGGATTAGGTGGTCTAAAATCCGACAAGATCAAATTCGGTGACGAAAAGAAGAGATACGCCGACATCTTCAATGAAGTCCAAAACAACTGGAACGGCTCGCTCGCCGACAAGGTCTATTCATCATCCCGGATTGTCGGCGAGCTGCCCGTGCAGAATCCCCTGTCCAGCGAACTGCTCAAAGTCGCGATCGCCGGTACCGCGAGCACGCATAAGACTGCTTTAACCGATCTTACCCGCGAGCTGGACCGCTTCTCGATCGAACATCGCGCTGCAATGAGAAATACTGTCCTGTCTCAACGCCAGGCAATTGCACGGGCAGAGCAGGTAGAGATCGCTCGCGAGCAGGAGGCAGAACTCAGAGTCCGTAGAGACGCTGAGGCCAGACGCGCTGCAGTTGCTCGGGAGCGAGAAAGAGCTCGCCAGAGGGCTCGCGCGGAGGAAATCGCGAGGCGTAGCGCCAGGATCCCATATACTCCCCCAGCACCGCGGACGCCTTACATCCCACCGACGGCGAGCGGGGGAGGAGACTACCCGCCAGGCTGCCGGAACAGGGCTTCTTTCGCCGCATGCGCCTTTGAGGGGCAGGGCTGCTCTCTCAGAGGACGGGCCTGTTGGGCGATCTGCAGCGGCTTGTGTGATGAGTAGCTAGCATATCGAGTATCGCGGAAACCGACGATTCATGGAACTTGGAGGAGAGCCATTCCACCCTCCTCAGAGGCTTTGGCTCAGTCCCTTGGTCCACTGACTAACAGGGAGTATTGCATACCAGAGACATAGGTTCTTAGTTCGCACTCTCTTAGCGGGTCATTGAGGACAGTCGATGTTCCGGCCCCTGGCTGCAGTGTCGAGCATTTCGGCACGAGCGATCTACCTACTTATTTGGGACCCTGGTGATGGTGTTTCGACGTGCGCCGGCCCCGATTCTTTCGGAGTTTTGATCAGTCCCTCGCGCTTCTGAAGCTTGCGAGAGGCTTGCATCCCGACCACCTGCGGCACTAGGAGCTGTGGCAAACGCTCCTCTCCCTGCATAAGGCAGGGAAGCTAGGGTGCGGGGGCACAGAGGCATGAATTTCGAAACCAACACCATCAGCCGCATTTGCGCGGCGCTGAATGTATTTCGTGAGGAGTGGGAGAGCATCCCCTGTCACGTCGCGCAGTCTTTCCTTACGGTCGCTGAGCCAGCTGCGGCTGGGTCGCCGCTGAGCGTGGAGCAGTTCTATCAACGCGTTGGCCTTCCAAGGGCCTCTGCCCGACGTGACATTGCCGTCCTGGCAAGAGGCCGTCCTGGACGTGTCGGGAGCAAGGAACCCAAGGCGAGACTTCTTGTAAGGATCGAGACGGATCCTGATGATCCACGAGCGCAGTGCCGGCGGATCCTACTGACACAGCAGGGCAGGGCCTTTTATAAGCGTCTCATGACCGCAATGGTTTGACGGGACCGAGACTATATCGATGCGTAATAGCTTTCGTAGCTTACATGATTTTGATTTTGACGGCCTTACTGTCCTACGCGAAACGTTGGCGAAATCGGAATGGGGCAGCATAGAGCAGGCTCTGGCCTCGCTGACGGTCTTTGCCCATCCAAACGCCGTGCGAGCCGTCGGCGAGCGCGCCATGTTCCGCAACATTCGAGGCGACAGGGGAACTATCGAAGACCACGAGGTTGGGAAGGTTCTCGCGGATGACAACGCAGGACCGTTTCACGCCTTCGAATTCGCAACGGGATTCGAGCGCGGGGATCATTTGCAGCTGAACCACATCTATGCTGCATCCAAATGTCCGCTGACGTTCACTGATCTGCGGAACATTTGCTATGTT
>KI912051.1:44244-59978 GCA_000517005.1 Microvirga lupini | reverse complement strand
CACCGCTTACTTTGCTATACGCCGTCCTTCATGGCGAAGTTGACCGATTGCCAGACGAAGGCTCTGCCGAAGGAGCATCTTGGCCATCTCCTGCGGTATCGGAGCTATGAGCTCTATGGCTACACGGGACCAGAGCGGAAGGAACCGACGATGCCGGCCGGCTACAAAGACCTGGAATGGGCGGATCAGGTCGGAGCTGATGCTAGCCGCGAGGCGGTCGAGCAGCGGGTCCGGGAGTGGGTCAAGGCTAACAAGAAAAACCGGCTGACCAAGAGTATCCGCTACTGCGGTTGGACTTTCTCTGACTACGGGCCGGACGAAACCGTGGAGTACACGGGAAACTGAAGGCTCGAACTGTTCTGGAGGCACGGCTCAAGTCGATAGTTGAAATATCCAAATCGAAATTGCTATCGACGGCGGGGGATTGGCACATTCCTTACGGTGATTCCAAGACCACTATTTGATTTGCCCAGAATGCCAAATATGTTGATCGCGCAGCTATCGGTGTGCGTGCCGGCACCTTCAACAATAGAACTCTCTGATTTGAAATAGGATGAGCTTTCAGAAATATATAGCGATCGCGCTCGTGCCAGTTAAATGCAAGGCAGTGCACCGCACCCCTATCCTCTTTAAGCCATAGATTAAAGTCAAACGGCCCGGCGCCACATCCTGCTAGACTTGAATCATAGATATCGGCAGATAGGGCTTGAGAAGCCAACTCCGCCCAAGCATTTCTAACAGTTACATACCCCGGCTCCAGGGCAGCGCTCGAAGAGAGTCGAGCTGCATCCAGGAGCATTCGTTTAAGGACATCAGGAAAGGTCCTATAGGCTTGTTCGAAATTGCGTTGGCTGTCCCGTGTAAGCTTAGCAAGCTCTATCAATGCCTTCGCCTTCGATGTCCTGATTTCAACCTTTCGCCGGTCAATTTGGTCGCGTACGTCCTCAAGCTTGTGTTTTAATTCTTCTATTAGCGGCTGATAATCACGAAGGGGTTCTGGGTGATCCGTGATCAGTTGGTGCAAATCGGCTCCTGCTCGCAATAGCCCCTCAACGTTGGATGAATAATACGCTTCAACAGACCGTTTAGCGATGCCTGCAAAAGAAGCCAGCTGTTTGACTGGGTTGCTTGAGGAAGCTGCGGTGGCCTTCCGCTGAAGATCTTCAAGTTCTTTAAGCTTGTCCTGAAGTAGAGGAATTTCTCTAAGTTCGAGGGACCATATCCCAATCTCTTTCAAATCTGTCAGACTTGTCGCAACCTCGTTTAAGGTTGTTCGAAGTCGATTCAGGTCAATACGCTTCATAAGCGCGTCGATTGTTTTAGCCGGATCAGTATTGCTGATCGCTAGCAAACCTGTACGATTTGCAGAATGGTTCAAAAAAGCCTTTAGGCTATATTCCCTAGGTAAATCGGCGTGATCTTTTAACAACTGCTGTAGTTCCAGCGGGATTTTTCCCAGCATACTTAAGTCCGGCTCTCCGACAAATCCGAGTTTCTCGTAAGGGTCGCAGTTGTTGATTTGTTGCCCAGTTATACCACGTAAAAGGCACATCTGCTTCGCGTGGAGAACGTTTATCAGAACATAGGTTAGGTAGTCGTCAACCTTCTCGAAGTAATAATCAACTGAGCCAGCATCAATGGATGCTGGTTGGACCCGGTCATTCTTAACGGATTCTACATGTGCTCGGTCATTGATCGTTTGGGTAAATCGATACTTTAATGCTTGCTCAATGAACCGGATCGCAGCGACGTAATTGTTACCAGGAAAGTTGGTTTCGGTAATCGAGCTGCCAGTTAGAAGATGTTCGATGAGAGCCTGCAGGTCCGGGGGCTCAGGCTCCCCTTCAATGGGGAAGGCTTTCATCGTCGGATTAGATGCTAGTGTGTTACCCGTGGGTGTTCTGACCCGATAGGGATTGGTTGATCCAAATCCCGTTAAACTAATCCGTTGCAGCAAGGTGGAATCATCGGTTATTGGCCCTCTTGGCGAAGGAGGTAACCAGTCGACTCGAATAGCTCCACCTGCGCTTCCGCGGTAGGACCGCCCAGACAAACCGCCACGCACCCTTAAAACTGCTGCATCGCAGGGCTGATATACTCGACCATTCCGTTCCATTTCCCACGAAGGGCCACAAACCGCATCGTCTCCATAGGATCCGAGGCCTCCGATACCTCCTCGCATTCCCTGAACCGTCAAGATCTTCGGTTCTGTGAACTCCGGCAGATGCGCGCGAACTGGCTCACGAGCGATCACGTTTAAAACGCTATCAAAGTTTGCGCTTCGAACTAGGGCCTCGAATGGATCCTCTTTGCTTCGTGGCACTTTAATCTCGCGGGCTATGATAAAGATACTCCCTGAACGTGCTGCATCCCATCGTATCCCGTTACGAGGGGCATCAAATCCATTTTGGGCTGCGCCGTGGCAGACGCCCGGAGATTGCCCACGGGGCAGCATAGGCCCTTCGTTCGAAGTTGGATCGACTTCGGAATAGCGGTAGTAATAGTCATTGAACGGTCGGATGAAGCGCCTGGAGCCCGTCAGCATAGGCACCGAACCGCATCCGAAAGAGCTCCGAGTGTTTTTCCGAGAGTACGGTGAGGGATGCCCGATCCGCGTCCTAGTGTCTATGAAAGCTCCATCTGTAAATTCGAGCTTATCTGCGAAGATTAAGGCGTCACCGCCGCTTGTCCGCAGAGGTTTATCGATGACGACCGATTCTCCAAATATTAGTACGTGCGTCTTTTTCGCAAACCGAAAAGGACGATACTCGGCGACCACATCATTGTCGAGTACTTGCTCCACGTGGGGTATTTCATAGCGGAAGGTTCGGCTGAGCGCCGGGAATGCGTGGCATAGGATGAAAATTAGTCCAATAAGGAGCAACTTCATGGCATGTCATCGCTGTACTTGCAGAAATACCCCTCTGACACTGTAAAAGAGCGTTGCTGATGTTCGCTAGACGGGATTTAGAGGTAGAGAGGCGTGTTGCCGTTGCCCGGATAAGTGAACATAAGCCGGGCTAGTCTGCGAGGAGGAGCTAGGATCCATTGCCCCTGCGGAGCGGCGATCATCTCCGGCAAGCGCTGGGGCCCTATCCTAGACATCTCGGAGCAAGGACCGGGTTCCTGAATGGAATAGGTCTAGGAGCCAAATGCGGTCGTAAGTTGCACGACGGAAAGATCATCGTTGGCGGCTTCGGGAGGGTCTTCCTCCCCGTAAGCGTTGACTGAAGTCGCGCTTTGGCTGCCGAGGTCGGCAGTGGCGAAGTCGGTCGGAAGTTGATCTTGGTCCTGGGCTTCCGCGGCCGCAGCGGCCTGGGCTTCCTGCTCAGCCTCGACTGCCCGCTCGTTGGCGAGTTCCTCTTCGAGAGCCTTGAGCTGGTCCTGCTTCTCGATCAGATCAGCCTCTTCCGGGAACGGCGCTCCGATCCGGTTCTTGATCTGCTCTAGCTTCCGCTTGCAAGAAGCTATTCGGTCTTCGCTTCGGTCGAGGAGCTTCTCCAGAGAGTTGAGCTGATTGATCGCTCGGGTGGCGATGCCGCCATAAGCGATATCGTCGTCCCAGGGGAACTGAACCAGCGGGTTCGGGTCGCCCGGGATGTCCAGATAAACCTCCGCCTCGTAGCGGCCTCGCGCACCGTGCTTCCGCCCGAAGTATACGAGGGGGAGGCCGCCGATTTCACCGATCGGCTTGGAGCCCTGAACCTCGCTATTGATGAACGGGACCATGGCGTTGCAGAGGGCCTTGCCGAAGTCATCGCGCTTGTCGAAGAAACGAGAACCGACTTTGGCCGAGAATTGGCCAGCTTCGATAGGCTCCCGGGATTGCAGCGCAATCCTGGTAGCCTCGATGCACTCCTCGGAGATTCGAATGAGCTCCTTGTTGTGGTGACGGTCCCGCAGCAACTGGCCCTGCTCGGAGTTGTGGGCTTGCCGTAGGCGCTCGAGGCGCTCCACATCGGCCCTAAGGCCAGCGACTTTCATATAGCGTTCGTCGCCCGAGGCGAGGGCGGAGGCCATCTGGAAGGCGGATGCCTCGCTGACGTCGTCCAGGGAGCGAACGCTGTCATCACCGTTCATGGCCTGCTCGATGAACCGGGCTTTGCGGGCATTCATGCCCCACATCGTCGAGTCGTACGAGCCTTTGGTGGCATAGGCGCGGATGCGGATCTCTGAATTTTGGTTGCCCTGGCGCTCAATGCGGCCCTCGCGCTGCTGGACCGAAGCCGGGAACCAAGGGGCGTCGAGATGGAACAGGTCGCGTAAGCGTTTCTGAACGTTCACGCCGGTTTCCATGTCCTTGCCGCCAATCAGGACGCGCTTGCGGCCTTCCCGCATGTCGGCGAAGAGGCGCTCCTTCTTAGCATGCTGTTTGTGGTCCCTCATGAAGGCGATGTGCTCGGGTTTGATGCCGCCGGCAATGAGCTTCGTCCGCATCCATTCCTTCATGTCGAAGCCGCGGTTGACGGCGGACTGCTCGCCGAGGCCGATATCAGAGAAGATGATCGAGGTGGCTCCTTTGAGCGTATCCACTTCCTTCGTGATTGGATCGAGGTACTCGTGGTCGGCGGTCTCATGATAGGCCACGATGACGTCGTCCAGCATCCGGTTGAGCTTGCTGTTCGGGTCGGGCTCCGCGTCGGGGGCGACAAAGCGCATGTCGATGGCGGAGAAGCGGCCGTCGGCAATGACGCTCAGGATGATGTCGTCACCTGGCTGCGGCTTACCGGTGCGCTGCCGGATCGCCTTGATCCGGGTTTCGAGGTACTTCTGGTAGGCCTTGTAACCGTCCGGCGCCGGAGTGACCACGATCTGACGCTGGCCCCCCTCAATCATGGGACGCTCGATCAGCTCACCCAGTTGGGCGCTGTTCAGAATGTCCATGAAGCTGCGGACGCGGCGCATCAGCTCCGGTACGTTGAAGAAGCGGCAGAAGCGGCTGACGATTTCGTATCCGCCGGCGGCATTCTGCTCGAAGCCAGCAACGACGTCACCGTACTGGGCGGCCCAGGCGTCAAAGGTCGAAAGACCGTCCTGTGCAAGCTGATCGGGCTGGAAGAAGCGCTGCACCGTGAACAACTCGCCCATGGTGTTGGTGATCGGCGTGCCGGAGGCCATAACGATCGCGCGACTAGGTTTGCGCGAGCGAATGTATTCGACCTTCATGAAAAGATCGAGCGCACGCTGCGAACCGTTTGGATCAATGCCCTTGATATTGCCCTGGTTCGAAGCGAAGTCGAGCTTGCGGAACTCATGCGCCTCGTCAATAAAGAGGAAGTCGACACCAAGTTCTTCGAAGGTGAGAACCTTATCCTTGGACTCGGATGCGAGGCGAGCTTCAAGGCGTCTTTCTAAAGCCTCGATCCTGCGCTCAGTCTGCTTTCGCGTCAAACGTTCACTACTATCAACGTCCGCGAGAATTGCTTGCCACTCGGCGATCTGGTCCCCGACAAATGATTCATAGAAGTCGTCGCTCATGCCAATGCGGCCGAAAGCCGAGTGGGTGATGACGATGGCATCGGGGCCGTTTAGGGCAGCCTGGGTGACGAAGCGGCGGCGGTTCGCCGTGTGGAAGTTGTGCTCGTCAGCAATCATGATGTTCGCGGACGGATAGAGCTCAAGGAACTCCCGGGCGAACTGGGCGAGCATGTGCTGAGGCACAACGTACATGGGTTTGTCGATGAGACCCAAACGACGTTGTTCCATTCCCGCTGAAATCATCTCCATTGTATTGTGAGTTACAATAAAATCGTCGGTTACGTAGAGATGTGTAGGATGTGAAATTCGAATGCATTGCGCATGCTTACGTCCTAGGGGTTCTACGGCGACGATATAGCGGACAGGCGCATAGCTCGACTTCGGCTTTACGAGGTTTGCTTTCCTCGCCAGACGGAATGGCATCACCCAGGCCGGCAGTCTAAGACATACATTATATGCTGTCTTGCCTGGCTTACGTACACCATTAACCGTGAAATGAGGACGCTTTTCCTTGATGCTGACAGTGCCACCGAGCGATTGGACGATCATCGCCACGCCATCGGCCAATTGCCTGGATGTGGACGTGAAAAAGACGGAATGTCCGCGTTTTGACACCCATCCGTCGGTATCCATTAATCCTTGGAGAACGGCTACCCTGGTATCGACTGAGTTGAATAGGTAATCGTCAGGGATAAACTTTTCGTGGGAGGTAAGCCCCCAGAGCTTCATATCCCGGAGGGCGTTCAATACAGGATGGGTATTGACCATCCCACCGCCGACTGCATACTGCATTTTGCCACGATAGGCGATATTATAGTCGTAGTTTTCGCGATGTTGCAGCTCACAATTGGGCGGCAAAAGAGCTGAGATTGCGCCAAGTAATTCTTGTTCGGCGCAGGTAAACCTTACGGAAGATCCAGTCATCCCCCCATCGCCGAGCAAAACGCCCAACAGGTAGGGATCAAGGGGTGTTGAACGGGGCTCGAATTGCACGGCCCCAACCATTGGAATGGAATGGTTTTTGGCTCCGAGATGATCTGCAATAAGGGTTGCACGAATTTCTGAGAGGCGCCGGACCTTTCCTTCAGCGCAAGCCCATTGCTTGTTGGTTTTGAGCGCCTTCTGGGCATATCCGCGTTCGCGGTAGGTGTGGGTGAACCATAGGTGCTCGTCACAGCATTCGGTCGAAGAACCATCACTGAAGGTGACGCGATAGATGTCCTTTTCGCCTTGGGGGTAGACAGCCTCCACCCGAGTAGATGTACCGTCCCCAGCAATGACTTCGTCGCCCGGGCGAATGTTGCCCATACGCACCCATCCCCTCGGAGTGAGAACTTTGGCGTCAAGCGGTTGCGCTTTACCCGCTCCGACAGCATGCGCCAGATAGGTGTCTCCCTGCTGGATGATACGCCAGATCGCTCGCTTCTGGTGCGGGTAGGGCCGGAAGCGCATGGAGAGGCCCGGCAGGGTCAGGTGGGACCCGTCGAAGTGCCGCGGAGCGATGTTGTTGAAGTTCTCGTTGTAGTAGAGCACGAGGCGCTCGGCCCGCTCGGCATCGGCCAGATCCATTTGCCGAAGGCCTCACGCATCTTGATGGCGATATCGTTGCCTTTCTCGGTCGCCTCGACATCGACATGGGTGCGACCTTCGTCGTCGCGCCAGGTGATCTTGATCTGCTTGGAATTGAGAACCGCAGCCAGAATCTCAGCCGAGTTCATCTTGTCGTAGCTCCACTCCGACAGCGTTGGGTTGTAGCAGTTGACGGTCCATGCGCCGAGCTGGGTGTTGTAGGACACCTGCATGCGGTCGCCGATAATCTCCTTAGCAAAAGCTTCGATGTCCGACGGCGGAATCCAGTTGGCGCCCAGGCGCACGGTGATGTCGGAGGCAGCGAGATGCTTGGGCTGGACCGCGTTGAGAGCCTCCACATTGCGGGCGAAGCGCGGGTCGAGGGCCGATGCGGTGACGGCCTCCTTGAGCTTCTGGACGACATCTCCGGACAGGTACTCGTCGGCTAGGATCCACTTCGCACCTGCTGGATCCTCGTAGATGGCGGTTCCGAGCTCTGCGATGGCTTCCTGGCGCCCCACACTGGCGAGGGCCGCAACATGGTCGAGGTCGAAGTAGCCGATCCGATTGAGGGAGACAAAGAGAGCGTCCTGAACGGTTTGGATCACCGGCTCAGGATCCCGCTTGAGAACGCGACCCTGAAGGGCTGCGCTTTTGTGGATCTCGCCCTCTTCGTCGATCCGCTCCATGGCATAGGCGAGAGCGCCCTCCGCATCAATGCGGATCAGCGGCTCGTTCTTGAACCGCTTCGTGACGCTGGTGGTGCCGTCGGGATTGTCGCGCTCAATGGTCGTGTAGGCCAGAACGGGGCCGTGCTTTTTGACGAAGGCGTCGTAGGCGGTGTTTAGAGCCTTGAGGGAGGTCTCCCAATCGCCGTCGCTGAGTTGGTCTGCCTGGGTCCTCTTCAGGGCGTCGCGCACTCCGATGAAACCTTTGAGCCAGGCGAGCTCACTCTGACGCAGGGTCAGCTTTTTGCCGGTGGAGTTCACCCGCTCCGTGAGCGGCACGCCAATCCCGTGCTCAACCTGCATGACGATTCCGTCGTCATTGAGGTACAGACCGCCCTCCTTACGATGCCGCGGGTTGTACTCGCGGGCCGGAGGGTCCACTGCGGTCGGTGCCACGGCGTCAACGTAGATGCCGGCCGGCAGGCGGAGAACCGCCGTGGAGAATGCGTCTTCGATCGTAACATAAGTCAGCGGCTCGACGGTGTACTCACGGCCCCGATACATCGAGCTTGTCATGGCATGGTTGCCGAGCACCATCTCGGGGTGGTCGACGAAATATTGGTTGATCGTCGCCGGGATACGGTTGATGTCGATGGTACGGGTTTCCAGCCACTCGACGCCGTTCGGTTCGATGTCCTGGCTCCGCTTTTGTAGGAACAGGACATCGGTGACGACTTCGGTGCCGGCATTTTCCTTGAAAGCGGTCTGCGGAAGCCGGATCGCTCCAAGCAGGTTGGCGCGGGCCGCCATGTAGCGGCGGGCCTTGCTGTTCTGCTTGTCCATCGTCCCCTTGCTGGTGATGAGGACGACGAGGCCTCCCGGGCGGACGCGATCCAGGCTCTTGGCGATGAAGTAGTCGTGCAGCAGGAAGCTGTGCTTCTTGTATTCCGGGTCGTTCAGCACTCGGGTTGTGCTGAAGGGTGGGTTGCCGATCGCCACATCGAAGAAGTCACGCGGGAGGGCCGTCTTGGCAAAGTCACCGGTAATGATGTTGCTCGATGGATAGAGCAGACGGGCGATCTGGGCTGTAATGGTGTCATACTCAATGCCGGTATAGCTGCTGCGGGCGGCTAGCGTGTCGGGCATGAAGCCGTTGAACAGACCAATGCCCATTCCGGGCTCCAGCACGGATCCACCCGCAAATCCCATATGGGCGAGACCGGCGAAGATGCCGGTGATAATGGCTTCACTGGTGTAGTGAGCGTACTGGGTTGTCCGCTTTGCTTCTGAGAACTCCTCGTCTGACAGGGCCGCCTTGAGCCTTTGGTTCAGGTCCTGCCAGTCATAGCGGACATTGCCCCATTGGTCGCCGAACAGGCCATTGGCGATTTCGCTGGCCCCCCAGCCGGTGTACTTGGTCAGGAGCGATTTCTCGTCATCGGTAGCGTCTCGTCCTTCAGAGACGATCTGCTTTGTAATCTCGACGATGCTGACGTTGCGCTCGGCAGTCGCCTTCCAAGAGCCGATACGGGCAATCTCGCCAGGCTGAATACGGTAGTTCTTGTTGGCTGGAGCCGGGGTGTGGGCAGGAGCAGCCGCAGCCGACGCGCTCGGGGCGGTGGATACGACGGCAGTGTCGTCCTGATCAATGGAATCCTGGTCGATACTATCCTGAGCCGCGGTAACGACATCGGGCTGATCAGGAGCGCTGGGTTCTGTGTCAGGTGCAATCAGATCGACTGCCGTTAAAGGCGCCTGGTCCGCGGCCGGCAAGACAGACCCTGGCTCAACTGCCGGGTTTTGCTCTTCGATATCGACCGGGGCTGAATGCGCCGTTTCGGACGCATCTTCCAACGCTGCCGGGGCCGTGCGGGCGGCTTCCATGTCCTCTGGCAGGATCAGGCCGCGCTCGATCCTCAGAGAGCCTTCTGGATTGATCCCAACGAACGCGCCTGAGACGGATAGCCAGTGCGACGGGAAATCATGGGTATCGAGCGGCTGGCCATGGGTCAGCAACGGGTGCTCGAAGGCGATGCGCTCATACAGCGGGTCCTCCGCAGGGTGAGCCTCGACCCATTTCCAGCCTTCCTCACGCACCTGAGCGATGGTGGCGTCAATTTTGTTGGCCGCGAGGCGAACAAGCAGCTGGCGGTTCGTGATCAGGCCTTGCCCCGGCTCGGCAAGGAGATCCCGAATTACCATCCCACCTTCGGCCTCATAGGCGTCGAGCCCCACGAAGACGACATACTTGTGGGTCTCCTTCAAGGGACCCTGGCTGAGGACGGCCTTGATTTGCTCGGGCTGGAGTTGCCAGCCGTTGACCGCCTCAAAAACAGTCCGCTCCTGTAGGTCGTGGTCGAGGCTGATGGTCAAGGCCTCGATCTGCTCAAGACCGATTCTGCCCTCGCGGAAGGCTGCGACGATCTTGGGCGAAATGACCGCAAGCTTGAGACGGCTGCGGGCATCCTTGATGGAAACACCGAGCTTGCGGGCGACGAGATCAATGTTGAGCCGGGTGGACTTATTGATGGTCCAGCAGGCCTCGATCTGATCGGCGATTTGCATTGCGGCTGCGGTCATCGTCACTGGGTTCCTTTGGGCGGGGCGTGCGAAAGCGCGCACAGTCGTGGGAGCGACTGCAGTTCTTATTCAGCGGGGATTGGAGAGGATCTTTTCTACAGGATCCGGTGATCCCGTAGTTGCGCATAAGGGATAAAATTGAGCAGATGGCTCCGCTAAGGCAGTTCAGAGATCGGCTCTTAGATTCTGCTCTTCATGGGCACAACTGCCGGGGGTAATGCGAATGAAACAAATTTTGTCTACTTGTATGATGGTGCTCTTGAGCCTTCCGGCGATGGCACAGACCAAGTCAGTCTACACGGACGTAAATAAGTGCGGTGGGGAAGACACCAAAAACGATATGTTCTTCCACGAGTGCAAGGGCCCAGATGGCCGGCACATTACCCTCAGCTATGTCGAAGGGATCGCCCGCATCGTGATCGACGACGACCTTGAAAGCCCCGCCGCCGACGTGAAAATCCCTGTAGGTGGACGAGGCAAGGTCTTCGGGGAGAAGATCGAATGGCGTATGAGGAACGGAAAGTCGTGTGCTGCGATCGTAAGGGTCAGCACCAACGTAGGTTCGCGCCTCATTGTAACTTCACTGGGGAAGCCGGCTCAGATCTTTGCTTGGGATCCCACTAACAAAGAGGCGCAGAAAACCTCCGAGTTAGCCTGCGACTCGGTGGACAAGCCCTATACGCCGCCCGGTGAGCTCGCGATTGAAATCCGTGGGAGCTGGACATTGTCCGGCCGGTGCGGTGACGCGAGTAAAGTCACGATCGGTCCGAAGTCAGTCACGATGACCTCACCCGCAGGCTCGGTCGGTTATGACAAGGTGGATGAGGCTTTTGGATATCTGCACGGGGGGAACTACAACGGCGACGAATATGCGCTTTTGGCTTTCCCCAAAGGCGGCAACAGCTTTGAGACTGTCCTCGCAGTGAATGCAGACGAACAGAAAGATCGGATCAAGATCGTTGATACGTCGGATGCCTTGAAGGCCAAGTTTGCAGAGATTGTAGACAAGCCCCTCAAGCTTTGCCGGTAATCGCAAAGGAGCATAAAGGTCCCGGCGGGAGAGGAGTAAGTGTCCTCTCCCGCATTACGTTAGTTGCGAACGACGGCATACCGGCAAGGGCCGTCTTGGACGACACGGCCGTTCTCGTAATCCGCGGCTAAAGTTTCGGCCTGCATCCTAGACCTGATCCCTTTCAGGACGACGGTGGATCCATCCTCCAGGAGCTCCCCAGGCCGCGCCTTTCGCAACCCCGGCAGCCCGCTGAAATGTCTCTGGGCCTCCGCGGACCGCTCATAGAGGGCTTCCTGGATGGCGACATACCTCTTTTCATCGGTGATCCTGCCGTAGATTGCAGACCGGCAGATGTTGGCATCGGCGGACAGATGGGTTGGCAAATGGCCGACATCAGCCATGATCTGGAGCTTCGGCAGCAGCGATTTGTCCGCGGCGGCTCCAAGAAAGTGGAGCTGCATCGGCCGCGCATCGAGCAAGAATGCTTCGAGTTCCTGAGGCGAGACGGCTTTCTCGTTGGAAGGAGCACCGACAATGAAGTCATCCGTTCCAAGGATGGATACAACGCTCTCGTAAGCTTGGGATAGCGTAAGTTCTCCAATTTGGATCGGAATGATGGGCCTGGATTGGTTCTGCTCGATCTCCTCTAGGATGTAGGACTGGTAGCGGCTCACCAGGGCAAGGCTCGCGAGTTGATCGCCGACGATATCAGGCATGACGAACAGAGGGCGAGGGTAGTCGGGATTGCTCTCGCTTGCGGCACCTTCAATACCGCTTTCGCCGTTCAGGAAATAGGCAATCGTGGCTTTGATGCTCTCATATCGCATCCACATCATATGAAAGTCGACGGTCCGACGATTAGCAAGCATGCGGTCTATCTCGTCGGAGAAGAGGTCGCAGACCCTCGCGGGCTTTGCACTTGGATTTCGTAGGCTGCGCTTGAACTCGCCAAAGGCGCCAGAATCGACGCCAATTCCGCGGGATCTCAGTCCCATCCAGACACCGGCACCAGCTTCAAGGTCGGCAATGCGGCTCATACCCGAGGCGAAGATAACGATCTTGTTCCGAAGAGCCTCTAGCTCGACAGGTTCCTTAAACGGGGTATGCTTTTCGTCACATACTCGCAATACCACGGTGTGCAGCAGAGCGTAAAAGGCGCACCTTCTCAGATCAGGTCAAAGTAAACTCTCTCCGGTACTGCTCACGAACCTCACGGATCGTCTCTCGCACCGCCTGCACTACGGTATTGTGAACAAAAACGGATGAATCGATCTCGGTGTGGCTGAGGCAGTCGGTAAGGTCAAATTCTGTGTCCGCCTCTTCGATCCTATCACCGTTATGATACCACACAGAGGCGCCAGTTTGGAAGAAGTTTAGAACCCGCTTTGGTCTCGGGCCGACACTCTCCACAGAACCCAACTCATCAACAGAGTCAATGCTGACGAACAGTTCAACCTCAAGGTCATCACCCCAATGCCAGTGATCCTTGACAATATGAATAAGGGCTGCTCCACCGTGACTGTGTCCGGCAAATATGACATGAATCTTGCGCTCCAACTCGTGCGCGGCCGACGCTGTCGCTTCGAGCAATGCCTGCCAAGTGAAATGGTCATCGATATCGCCACCATCGGTGGTGGAGTTATCGTATGCCCCGATTACGACCTCACCCTCAGTGCCAAGAAGATTCTCCCACTCTAAGCAGACCCCATCCTTTGTCATTACCTGAGCACGCCGGACTAGACCCTCTCTCAGAAGCCGGAACCCGAGGCGTCTCGTGCCTATCTCCTGGTCAAGATCACAGATTCCGCCGGCTCCAGGTCCGGGGTAATACGCGCACATTCCTTCTCCAACCACTTCATCGCTCTCTCCTCCCGAACTCGATCCAGAAGAACCGGACGTGTCGGAGCTAGAAAATCCGCCCCTAGCCACAAAGATAGCAAAGATAGGTGCTGGGTGGATGCTGACCCTCATAGCATCACTGAGGGCGGCAGGTCCCACGTCGTCTGATGTCATTACTGCCCGAATAGCCCCAGCACCGACTGGCAGGCTCGTCTCAATTCGGTACACGCCGGGGCTAGTGCCGGTCGTGGATGCGAATCCAAGATCTCTCCACTCCCCGGTTTCGTCCTGATACTGGGCACCAACTTTTGTGGCTGTGCCGGAGGTTTTCGGATCGACAGTCACATCTAGTCTCACGCGCTCATCACTCAGTATAGCGCGAGGATGATTGGCGCGAAGCAGGCGCGGCGAGGTGAGGATAGTCGTGCCCTGATCGAATGGCAGTTCGTCAACACGAGCTCTTAATTGCACCTGAGGTATCTCTTGGACGGTGCGAATAGTGAAATTGCCGACCTCGAGGAACTCTTCGCCGGTCTTATCGAACGCTAAAATCCTATAGCGAGCCACTATTACTCGCCGAGGACGAGTAAGCGCTTCACCGGGAAACACGAAACGGCTTCCTGCCTCCCTTTGCGGCGACCTAAAGTCGAGTATCGTTGAAATTTGCCCTTCAATATCTACTTCGACACGCAACCATCCGGGCTGACGCGATAGCAGCAGCTCACAAAGCACTCGCGCACTGGCACTGACTTGGAACTCATCTCCCGTGTTAAGGCAGACCGTCTCGACCCGGTCATCCTCGAAAACTTGGTGAACCATTATGCTCGTCAACTCCAAACGGCCGCCTTTCCAAGGATGGCTAACATGCTGGCGCGTCTGCCTAGGCGCCCAGCAGCCGTCGGATCCCGTCCTAATCACTGGCACCAGGACGAGCGGACAACCGAAGGTTATTTCCCCCGCCACCGTCTCGCTGGGCAGTTGGAAGCTGACTGTCTTCAGGTCTTGATCAACAGAAGCATCGGCGAAACTAATGATGGTATCTGGCTCGTTTTCGGCCGTTGGAAACCGTATTGGGAAGATCTCAGTGATGTCGCCATCGACTCTGATCACAATCTGGTCCCCGGCACTACCATGATCCGGTTTGACATCTACGATACTGAACGGCGCGTCCTGCAACGAATAACGCGGTGGCTGGCATGCTGCATCCGCGCATATTGACTCCGTGTTCGAGTTCCACGTGGATACGGCAATTGGCGCAACTCCTGGCCGTCGCCGAGCCGCTATACAGAGTTCAGTCCAGCGCAAGGCTTTATGAAGTTGGTTGTGAAATGCGGCGTCTTCGAGATTAGCCTCCCGGTCCATGCCTAGTTCCTCGGCCAAGCCGACGATGCGGTCGTAGTCCGCTCTGCCAAAGAGGCATGGATAGTACAACTGTCTGGCTTTCACTTCTGGTATTGGGATCGCTAGAAAGTCGCATAACAAAGTATGCGCCGCCGCCCTAAAGGGATGTCTGGCTTCAGACCAACTACCAAAATCAGCGAGTCTCCGGAGCGCGACGACGTAGGTCCAACTGTTCAGGATTGCCGCTACGTCACACTCATTGACGGATAAGTCGCGAGCGCCCGCCCGAATGAGCACGAGACTCCGATCGAGTTGCTTCACCAGGGGTGCCGCCTGCACGACCGCTACGCTCTTCTGCCACACTCCGCTCCTAAGAAGCAGACTAAGGAGACGACCCGGGTTAGGAGGAGTGGCAAACGATGGCCCACTCAGATCTTTAATGTCCGGACTTTGGGCTGCATCGGACGTAAATCGGTAGCCGCGATACACGTGCTCGTCGGCAAGAAGATGTTGCGCCGTGATCATGCTTCTCTCCTCCACAGAACGGTGGGACAGACGCGCTGTGGTCCCTAACACCTAAGCCGCGAACTTCCTCGCGAGCCACACGACACTTATTGATCCGCGCTCGCAGCGCATCCGAGCGGGGGGCGGCTATGTAACGAGCCCGGACTCTCGGCTCATAGTCTGTCGACGGCCTGCTCCCACTTACGTGCTCCCAGTGCCCCGCGTACTGGATAGGTTCACTATAGCGGCGATCCTAAGATCAGCGAAACACTAGGACGTCGAATCATCATTCCGGGGCGGCCAAACGGAGCGCATGAATCACACAATCAAGGATGCGACCGTGAAGGTTCTTCTCTTCGAAACCCTCAACCACCTCTCCGCACGCGCGTTCACCTTCGTGGCAGCCTACAACTTCGCTAAAGACCTTGAGGCGCTCCGCTGGCGGATGCCATTTCAGATGAACTGCGACACTTGAGCGAAAGACTTGGAGCCCTTTAGAATCGACCTGCACCACCGCATCCCAGGACCATGCACTCAGTCTTCCGCACACCTTTCCAGGATAATACCTACTACTGCACCTATAAGAGCACCTGTCCTCGCTCCGTCTTCTCCGCCTAGCATTCCACCTGCCTACCCCCCCCCCCCCCTATAGTGCAGGCAACGAACAGAATCCTCTCAAGTGTCTCGCGTAGATTACTCCTCCGATCGTAACGGCGAGTTCGGTCGCAGCAGGGTCTAAGCTC
>KI912051.1:43191-44144 GCA_000517005.1 Microvirga lupini | reverse complement strand
TAAGGATGTTTGTTGATAAATCTCCTTCAACTCGGCACCTGCTTCATCAGAAGAACGTTGATTTTTCTCGCTCGCATGCACAATTTCGCAGGCCTTGCTTAGCCGCCTGAGGTCACGTTCTGAAATCAGGCTGCTCCGATGGAGTCGCTTAAGGCCATCTTTCACCGCCTGTAAGCGATTGCCGTGGGCTTGTTTCAAAGAAGTATTGACCTCACGCTCGACCAGATCCATGAGATCACCTGCGGAGATACCCACTGCTCTCCGAGGCAGAGTAGTGTTGGACAGCGTTTCTACGTCACTTACCCCCGTTACGGTGCTCGTCATGATTAATTCTCCTCTTTCACAGCCTTTATGATGAGTGCGCATAACAGAATGGTCCTGCGCTTCCACCTAGTCTCGATCCATTTGCTAAGCTCGACTTATATGAGGCGGACGATCGAGTGCAGTCATAAGATCTACCGAGAATGACCGTTCGATTTCATGTCGCCGCTTATGACAGCAGCCCGGTTTTCCTACCTTAACCTGACGATGCCGTCCGTGCTCCGCAGTTCCAGAACTCGTCCGATCATCTGACCCTCGGACTATACTCGTCTCCGTGAGATTTCGCGGTGCGCTGGATCACAACTGAATGGGAAGCAGCGCAAGAGTGCGCCGTGAGGAGGCTGTAACGTTAAGTGAAAGAGGCATCGTCAGATTGACGAGATGCAGTCTGCATTGGGAGTTGAAGGAAACGCATGCTACGCGACCCCGTGTGAACCTTGACCTAAGCGAATGGTTCTAAAGTGAAAAGCGAACCACGCTGGACGCTGGAACTCACAGAGAACCTTAGGGTTGGAGGGACAGAAATGAACCAGGGGACGCTCATGAGCCAACAGGGAGAGCATGAGGGAGTGTGGGGCAGTTACCCGATCACCTTCCGGACCTTGTTCGGCGATGTCCAGTTCAAGCGCCCA
>KI912051.1:38660-43091 GCA_000517005.1 Microvirga lupini | reverse complement strand
AGGCGCCAATGTCGCTGGGCACTTTGGCCTGAGATTCCAGATTTTTGGGAAGTCGTGGGCAGTTAACCCGAGACTCTAGGAGCGTGGAGTCCCACGTTAACTGCCAACGTGAGACAGGAAAGGGAGGCCTCTCCCCTTCCCGCTTTCAAGCGCCTCAAAGCGCTGTCGACCTCCCAAGCGTGTTTGCCGCCGTAAATCCGTGACCATGCGAACTGGGTCCCGCAGGACGGTGGCGAGCCCAGCGGCACTGAAGAGATTGACCGGCTCGGCCTCGTCATGGCAGGTGGCATGTCGGACCATCATCCTGCGAGGGGAGACCATCTCGCTTCAGAGTACGGGTTCGTGACCGTAAGCTCGTCTAGGCGCACCACCTAACGGCGCACAGGTTCGCCGATCACACCCCTCAAGAAGAGCGTCACCGTGCGTTCCCGCCAGTCTACATCGATCGTGCCGAGGCTTGGTGCCCCATAGACTGTGAAACGGCATTGAATGCCAACTCCCGAGTCGACTGCCATTAAGCACGTGACTTTGCTGGCGAATTCAAAGTGTCTACGGGGTCATGATCGGCGCCGATCGTCACCCCAACGAATTTCCATTTTGTGTCGTTAAACCAAGACATTGTGCGTCTCTCGCGAGGGGTCTACCGTCGGTGCCGATCCACAGCCTGGAAGCTTGACCGTAACAGCATACCAGTTTCAGCCATAGTCTTCGTGTTTGTTGAAGATCTTGGCGCCGAATCGGTCGGCGCGTCATAGGGCCTCAAATGACCCGCGCTCTGGCGATTGCCACTGCTCTTCTGATCACTAGCCTCTCCCACCCACCTACTGCAAAAGCCGCAGACCCGGTTCACTTTTGGGATCTCCAGCCGCGGTCGCTGCGTCTCCTCGTTTCATCCCCACAGGTGATGGCCACCCGCACCAAGACGGGATGGGATGCCTACTGCCGCTGTCCGGTGGTTCTCGCCCCGTCCGAGATCCCCGAGGTGATGAAGAAGGCGATCGTGGCGGTCGAGGACAAGCGCTACTTCGAGCACAGCGGCGTTGATGTGGTCTCCCTGCTGTCCGTGCTCAAAGGCGGCCTCAGCCGGGGTGGCAGCACGATTCCGATGCAGCTCCTCAAGAACCTGGTCTTCCACGATCTCAGAGCGAGCGATGTGCTCAGCCGCCTCGAGCGCAAAGGGGCGGAGGTCTGGTACGCCGGCCTCTTCGATGAGGCGGTGGGCAAAGAGGAACTCCTGGCGGCCTACCTCAACCAGATCGAGTTCGGCGGACGCGACATTGTCGGGCTGTACCGGGCGAGCCGGCACTACTTCCGCAAAGAGCCCAAGGACCTGACGCTGTACGAGGCAGCGCTGCTGGCCGGCATGGTCAAGGCGCCCGCCCGGCTCAATCCAATCCGGGAAAGGACCCGCGAGCGGGCGCATGAGCGTGCGCTTCTCGTCCTGAGGCTGATGGCGGAGCAGGGCCTGATCACCGACAAGGGACGCCGCCAGGCCGAGAAGGCAGGCATCCGCCCTGGCCTACTGCCGGAGTTCAAGATCCAGCCGCAGGCCTTCACCGAATGGGTGGTGGAGACCTGGGGGGACAAGTACGTGCAACCGGGGGAGACGGTCCGGTTCTTCGTCACCCTAAACCCGCGCATCCAGCACATGGCGGAGCACCAGCTCAGCAGGCTCGTCAAGGATGGGGCTGTCCCGCCCTCGTACGATGCCGGCGCAGTGATGATGGCTCCGAACGGACGCGTGCAGGCGATGGTCGGCTCGGTCGACTGGGCTCAGCGACAGTTCAACAATGCCGTGAAGGCCCGTGTGCAGACCGGCTCGACGGCGAAGCTGCCGCTGCTGATTGCCGCGTGCGAGGTTGGCAAGACCGCTGAAAGCCGCGTTCTCGACCAGCCCGTCAATGGAAATTGGCCTTCGAATGGCGAACTGGGCTACCGTGGCTGGACGACGGTGAAGGAGGCGATGGCCTCCTCGCGCAATGCCGCGGCGGTGCGGCTGGCGCGAGAGATCGGAGCCGACACCCTCGCGGACGTCAGCCGACGCATCGGCATCGATCCTGGTCCAACGGATGATCCAAGCTTCGTCCTCGGCTCTTACTCGAGCAATGTCATGACCATGACCGCAGCCTACGCGTCGGTGGCCAATGGCGGCTACCGGGTCACCCCGGCGGGCGTGCTCGCGGTGGTCGACGGACGGGGCCAGGTCAGGGCTGACTTTCTGACGACCATGCGCAAGAGGGTCATTCCGGAGGAATGTGTCGAGCCGACACAGACGGTTCTCCGCGAGGTAGTTCAGAACGGAACCGGGCGCGCGGCACGGTTGAAAGACTGGACAACCTACGGCAAGACCGGGACGTCCACCGGCAACACCGATGCCTGGTTTATCGGCTGGAGCGAGCAGCGGGTGCTCGGGATCTGGATGGGCCGGCGGCACGGCGCGACCGGACCCGCTCTAGCCGGCGCTGGTGCCCCCGCGGCTTACTTCGGACGTGTTGCCAATGCGGTGAATGAATGGACCGACCGTCAGCAGAAATGGGAGGAGCAACGACTGGCGAACGCGCGGACCAAGCGGCATGCTGAACCGGGAAATATGGCTGATTGGCTCTCCGTGCTCCGGCCGTCCGTGGCTCTCCCGAAGGGGCCATCGGCTCACGATCCTGTTCCTGGAGGGAAAAGGACGTGAGCTCGTCAGGTCGGGACAGGGGGTGCTCATGATGACGTTGACACAAAGCCGTCGTGCAGCGGCCCGCGACGCTCTCATACCAGGGCCCTGTCCCGGTCCTCTGAATGGCCTTGATATGCAGCAACGGGCGGCGATCGAACGCCGCATCGAAGCCCTGCGCCGGTTCGCGGCCGCGCCGGCGCCGACCCGGCACTAGCGTTAGGCATTCCACGTCGCTCCTCATTGTATCGCCAAACGATACGGACCCATGGACATATGTATCGTTAAGGGATACATATGTCTGGTGTGGGGCGCGCATGATCCAGGGCTTCAATGACAAGGCCACCGAGGCCGTCTTCCACGGCAGATGTCCAAAGGGCTTTCCGCCCGATCTGTTTAAGGCGGCCCGGCGCAAGCTGGCCATCCTTGATGCCGCCATCGATCTGAACGACCTGCGCGCCCCGCCCGGCAACCGCTTGGAAGCCCTGTCCGGGAACCGGCGCGGGCAGCACTCGATCCGCATCAACGATCAGTGGCGGATCTGTTTCAAATGGTCGAGCCAAGGCCCGACCGACGTTGAGATTGTCGATTACCACTAGGAGGATCGATCATGGCGCGCAAAATCGGCCCGACCGGGAGCGGCTCCTCGAAAGGCGGGCGCGGATCCGGCACGAAAACCGGCCGGAACGAAACACGCACGAAGACTGTCCAGAACAAACTCAGCATGCGCTCGAGCCACAAGGCGATTGCCAAGCGCGGGGCCAAGTCCATGCCGCGCGGCGAGCCACGACCGCAGTTCGTCGATGACCGTGGCGTGGACTTGCCGGCGCGGACTGGCCGCAGCGGCGGCAGCACGCTCAAGGTATCGCTCGTGCGTATTCCAGCGTCGCGCCGGCCCCGGCTGGAAAAGATCGACCGGCCGATCGCAGTCGTCGCCACCCTTCCGCCGCTGCATCCGGGTGAGGTTCTGCGCGAGGAATTCCTTGAGCCCATGGGCCTGTCGGCCGGCCAGCTGGCCAAAGCCTGCGGCGTGCCGCGCACGCGCATCGAGCGCATCGCGGCCGAGACGATGGGGATCTCTGGCGACACGGCACTGCGGCTCGGCCGGTTTTTTGGCACCGATCCGCGTTTCTGGATGAACCTGCAGGTGCGCTACGAACTTGAGACGGCCAAGGCGAGCGCCGGCGCCGGGATTGAGGCCATCCGGCCGCACCAGGCCGCCTGATCGGGGACCGCTGCATTAACCTCGGCCGTATAACGAGGAGTGGTTCATCAAGGATCCGCTCCCGTGCCTCTTTTCAAGCGCCGCCGCTTTCCGGTCGCGATCATCCTGTTGTGCGTGCGCTGGTCCTGCAAGTACGGAATCAGCTATCGCGATCTGGCCGAAATGATGCAGGTGCGCGGTGTTGGAGTCGATCCGTCTACGATCTTCGACCTGTGAGAAAATCTCTCTGATGGACTGACTGGCGCAGCTCAGGCCATGCCGTTCTCTCGTGATCCATGGCGTGCTCTCGTGATGCGAGCAAGACAGAACACGGTCGATGTGTGGGAGATGCTTCCTGGAACGATGCACGCTTGGGCCAGAATGCCTGACCCATTGCTCCCGTCAGGCGGTGCGGAGGGCAAATCTTGGAAGCCAGCGCAGGCGAATCCATTGCTGGATGTTGTAGGTTAGCACTGCCCAGAGGGCTTCAGTGCTGACCTTCCTCAATCCACGAACATGAAAGCGCCGGAGGGCAAGCTTCTCTTTCAGCCAGGCATTGACCAGC
>KI912051.1:31253-38560 GCA_000517005.1 Microvirga lupini | reverse complement strand
ACCAGCCGAACGCGCTTTAGCCGTGATGGATCTGAGCGGGAACAGGACGATTGAACCGTCTCACTTGAGGCCTGCGGATCGATAGGGTCCATCACCTGATCCCCCTCGGAAAGCTCCGGCTTATCGTAGCACGTTGAGGCTTCCAGAGGATTTTCTCACAGGTCGAAGATGGTGCTCGGGTCGACCTCGACGCCACGTTCCTGCATCATCTCGGCCAGATCACGATAGCTGATGCCGTACTTGCAATACCAGCGCACGCACAGCAGGATGATCTCGACTGGAAAGCGGCGGCGCTTGAATAGGGACAACAGGACGGCTCCTCGATTAGCCGCTCCTCGTTACACCGCCAAAGTTAATGCAACGAAGCCAGTCGCCCGGCCTTGGCTGCGGCCGTTGTTTCGTTGGAGTTGTGGTGCCCGAAGGCAGCCGAAGCGACCTCAAGGAGTTGACTGCGTTTGAGATTCACACCCTGGGCTTTGAGCGCCCAATCAAGGCGATCCAGAATGACGGGAAGGCTTTTCATAGCTTGCTCCTGACGGCAGTCGGTAAAGACAAGCGGGGGTTCCGTTAACCGCGCGCCGACTGCGTGTGAGAGCAGCTGTTAGCTACGGGTTGTTGGTCGGGGTTTGCCTGCAGCAGAGCTGCGAGAATGGATCTCTGGAACCGGCGGGCTTCCCGTGGCCCGGGGGCACGGCCCCTGCGGCGAGACCCGATGGATCTCGGCGGAGAGGTCTTCCTCATGCTTTAAGGGTTTGAATTTTCCGCTCTGTGCTCTGAACGGGCGCTATACAGGGGGACTTCTAGTCGGAGGGCTATTGAATGGCTCCAGTACTACCAGCGATGTTGGTCTAGGTCCTCTGCAATGACGATGCAAAATCGATAATCTGCTGCTTGTACGGTTCAATCAGCAACCAGAGGCTGATGAGGCAGATAAATGCAAAGGCCCTGTTCCAGAGAACATTAAGCCTGACGTTCTCTAATCGGGGATATTTCTCGCTATGCTCTGTATCGCCCAGTTTGCCAATGGGTGAGAGTTGCTGGATTCCGAGCTGCTTGAGCTTGTCGTCTATGGCCCGTCTATAAGCCTTAAGCCGTTCGATATGAAACCTGTTTCTCTCGTAGAGCTTGCTCGAGATCAAGATTCCAAACAGGCCGGTTAGAAGCAGAAATCCTCCGATTGTCACATTCGAGAACGTTGCCTCAGTACCGCGGAACTCACTCAATCCGACTATTGTCCCTGCTAACGTGAAGAGGATTGTAGAAATATTCGATCTCAACGTTTCGTGTTGACGAGCTTGGGTGGCTTGCTCGTTGTACATCTTCCAGGCGAGATCGAGGAAAGCCTTGTCTTCATCGAGTATAGGCATCGTCAACTCCTAGAAGTCGGAATTTTCGGCTAATCCTTGATGGGCAAGCCTACCGACCGGGCCTCCGGGCGTGACGCATCCAGACGCCGGCCATTGGCTGTCCAATACGAGTACGACCTGTCCAGAGTACCGTCTCGCCAAGTGCGAGAATATGCCTAATTCGGATTAGCAATCCTAAGCTTAGCAATACCGATGGCAAACGGTGCGGTCGGACGCGAACTAGGAGCCGGTGCTTAGGATGTTGGACTTCGAAACTTTGCGCCGCCTTCTGCGGAGAAGCTGCTGGAACGGATACAGGAGCTGCTTGCCGTACGTCTCCGGGACGTTGTCGCTGCAGCCATACTTCGTGGGTTGGTGGTCAGGCATGTGGGCGGTCTTGAACAGAACATCTAGGAGTGAGAGCTGGCCGGCATAGTTCTTGTTGTAGGCCTCCTTGTGGTCGCTGTGATGCCAGTGATGGAAGTCGGGGCTTGCCAGGAGCCAGCGGAGTGGACCGATCTTCAGCTTGATGTTCGAGTGCAGCAGGATGGCATGCCACTGGTAGATCAGGGCGTACGTCGCCAATGCTGCCTCGGAGAAGCCTAGAGCAAAGCACGGAATCAAAGACCCAGCCTTAGTCAGGATCTGGTCGACTGGGTGGACGCGGTTAGCTGCCAGCCAATCGAGTTCCTCGATGCTGTGATGGACCGCGTGGAATTTCCAGAGGACCGGAAACGTGTGAAACGCGCGATGGATGAGATAGAATCCGATATCGGCGATCACGAGCACTTCGAGTACCTGGATCCAATAGGGTTGCGCGCCGACGGCTGCCCTCACGAAGTCCGGTATCATAAGTCGTCCGGCTACGATGCCCGCATAGATGAGCAGCATGGAGCCAACCTTTGATCGCTCCGTTGAGAGTGGCGTAGATCAGATCCAGCGTCCAACCTCGTCTGAAATGCTTCTGCTCAGGGTGCATTCCGAACAGGTGTTCGAGCGGGATGAAGATCGCGCCAAGAAGCAGGAAGGTCTTCCAGTCGAAGAAGTACAGAAGGGTGTCCATGTCTTAAAACACCAGTGGGATGAGGCGATAAGGAACTGCAACGATGAACCGGCGGTAAGCCTCATCTTTGGACAAAAGCCGCTCTTCGGCTAGAATCCGCCCGATTTGGATCGCTAGCGCGCAAGCGTAGATCAGGACGTTCCAAAGGCTCGGGTTGATCAGGAGAAACCCGACCTGCGTCATGACGTAACCTGCATACATCGGATGCCTGCAGAATCTGTAGGGCCCAGAAGCCTTGACGCCTCGATTGGCCGGGACCACGCCGAAGCTACGCCGAAGGGTTAATTTGGCTGAGATTTGCAGGCCGAAGCCGATGAGCATGATCGGTATGCATGCAAAAATCGGGACCAAGCCACCGTCCGCCACAGGGCGGACCAGCATCGGAAGAACGGTCCCAGCAAAGGCCAGCAACCAGTCTGTCGTGTTGAGGGAGATGTCGCTGGTCCTGCGCCGGATAAGAACGAAAGCGAGAACGGTTCCTTCAGAGGCCAGAACGATCAGCGTTGCGAGGCTTCCCGTTTCTACCCACGAGGTGAGAAAGCTCCAGGACATGAAGCTATAGAACAGGACAAGGGCGACCCGCTCAAGGATATCGAGGGCCAGTGGCAGTTGGCGCGGGGCATCAGCGCCGAGTGACGCGCGGCGAGCCTGAGATTCCATAGAGGGTCTTCCGTCCGAGGAGAAATCTTGAATCTGTTCTGATTGGATTTTAGCTGACCTGATCCCGGAAGGCTAAAGGATGAAGGGGATCGGACCCGATCAGGCTCCAGCGAGCGCGGGCTCGCGGTCTTGGTTGGAACTGCGCTTCTCGAGCATCTCTTCGAAGCGCTCGATCTCGGAATGGAGGAGCAGCAGTACCCCTGTGGTAGCGGCGAGCCGCCGCGCTGAAGGGGTGAAGCCGCCGTTTGTCACCACGGCTGCTACACTGGCTGAATGATGCCTCCGCGCTGCGAAGGCTTCCTGGACGGCCTTGTTGCCGACTGGGCTACTATAGAGCTTGCACTGAATGACGGCGGTCAGCCCGTCCCTCTCGGCGATGACGTCGGCTCCTTGATCGCCAGTGCCTCCGACTGTCCGTGTCCTCCATCCTGACTTCGCCAGGCCGGCTGCGACCCACTGCTCAAATTCCAATGGGGTCATGTCCTCGTCAAACATGAGCCGGGCTTCCAACTCCTTTGCCCGGATTCCTACGCGCTCGTTGATCATGTCCGCAATGGCTGGGTCGAATTTCCCCTTAGGAGCGAGGATGCTGATAGCCTCTTCGCTAAGTTCGGGCTTAATGACCTTAGACAGGAAGCGCCGAAGCTCCTTGTCCCAAGCCTCAGTTTCCTCGAGGCCGTAGTGGTCGATGCTTACCAGAGCGACGCGGCGCCTGGCGAGGGTATCGAGATGCTTGGAAACGATCCTGTTAACGGTTGCGCGGGCTGCGCGCTCCTCCGGGGCCAGGTTGTCAAGGGCGTCGATGACGAGAACAGTGACGCGACACAGGCATGCAGCCAGGGCAATGAGGCCGAGGACGACGTAGCTCCAGAATGCGAAAGCACTACTGCCGACTCTCGTCAGGCACCATGCGCAACCAATCGCGATGGAACCCGTGAGAAGCCACATATCCCCTTGTCCTCGGATAAAGTCCGGCGTGTGTTGATCTTGGGTCCTCGACAGGAAGGTCAAGGAAATCAACCTATCACGACTGAACCCTTAATGTGGGGATACCCCTGGGGATGGGTGGCTACATCACTTGTGTATAAGTCGGAATGTCGAAGCCAACGAAGATCCCTGAAAAGCAAAGCGCCGGCTGGATCCCAGCGGCGCTTTCTTCGACAGCAGAGCCCCCCAGCCCTCGCGATCGGTTTGTTCATAGTGGGTGATTTGCTGGAGAAAGGCTGTAGCGGAGAAGTCACAGGAAGGGGAATGGTTAAGGGATCTGACTTGTTTGAAGAGGTAACCTCTTTTCGAAGCCAATTTGCCGCAGTTTGAAATGCCAGCTGTCACGCCCCGGAAAGGCAATGGAGCCCAATTGAAGCCCCAGCGCCCTGGGTAGAGGTTGGTGGGATTTGAATGCTGGGAAGCCGTCCCGCGGTCGGGCGCCATTCATCCTCACTCCCGTCCGGCGATACGCAGGCTGAGTAGGAGAGATGGACGCTGGCCCCCGCAGCTTCGAGTGCCTGTCCGAGAGCTGTGATACACCCTCCGTCTGCAGCGGACCAGGCGCCGGAGAGGAGAACTGCGGGGCGTTGAGCGGCCACGAGCTGGTCACAGAGGAATTTGGCGGCCGCGTCGAGATCGTCGCCATAGAGGCTGACGCCTTCGTCGTGGATCGTCTCGATAGCACTGACGAGCTCTTCGGCCGAGTTGGACACCCCAAATGCGTATGTGCTGGAGAACCGATGGAGGACAACCAGGTCCCATCCCGCCTTTAGAAGCGTGTCGACCTCTTCTGCCTGGGAAGTCTGGCAGGCCCATGAGTATTCGTGGATCTGGCAGGGATCATCCGAGTTGGAAGCATCGTCCTTCGACTGTACGACGTCACCTGGATGGACGAGGATATAGAGCGGCCTGGTTGAGCTCAACTCGTCGGGAAGGCTGATCGCGGTAAAGTCGTTGGCTTCCCCCTGGTCCTGATCCCCAAGAACTTGAATCTGGGCCCAGATTTCATCGTCAGGATCGTCGTACATGGGATTTTTGATCCCGTTTCGGTTCTTGGCAGGCCGGGCGTGGACGGGTAACTTCGGCCAGCTTTAGGTGGGGCAAATCTATGAGAATGAAGCTTTGGATATCGACTGCTGTCGTGTGCGCCGTGGTCGTCCAGGCGCCGGCCCTGGCGCAGAATGCCAACGACGCAATGAGGTCCTATGACTTGCTTGCGACCGGGACATACGCCGAGCCGCCGGTTGCGATGTGGAAGGACGTGCTCGATAAGGCGAACGAGTCCATGAAGAAGATCGTGGACCCAAGCATCCTCAAGAAGCGCAGTCCCGGGCAATATGTCGTCGGGGCCGTTTTCGGGCGCGAGTTTAAGGTCGGGGACACGTCAGTTGCCGTGAGCATCTACCAGGGTGGTGGAGCATGCGATGCCGGCGCGAATTCCTCGAGCAGCACTCAAACGTGGGGCACCGACTGCCCCGTCCGGATCCAGCTTAAGCAAGGCGAGAACGTCCGTGTAGTCGAAGGGAAGGCCTGCGCCCCCTACGACTGGGCGCTTGGTGAGAGGGACCCGTATGGCGGTGACCGGGCCTATGTGACTTACAATGCGTCCAAGGGCGCTTTGGACTTCAGCGTCACATCACGGCGCAAGGTCGTTAAGGCCTGCAACAAGTCAATTAAGGTTGGTATGCTATCGGGTACCGGGGAACCCGTCGTCGAGGCCGTAGGAAACGTACCTTCAGGCGGAGCCGCAATCTCGGGTGTGACGGCAGCCTATTCAGATACGTCTGGCAAGACCTGCAAACAGCAGAGGGAGCATTCAGAACTGAGCGAGTGGACGTGCTCGGCTCCAGCCGGCCGAAAGGTCGTCTTCGGCGACACGGGCGGCTTATTCGGTATCCAGTTCGGAAGGAAGGGCGATACCGACCTTGAGCCCATGTTTCGTCCAGGTGGTGACGCTATCGGCAAGAAGATCGAATGGCGGATGAAGGACGGGCAGCCGATCGCATCGATCCTGCGTGTCTTTGTCAACGAAGACATCGGTTCGACGAAGCAGGTCCTCCTGGTCACGAAGATCGATGGCGATCGTGCATGCCATCTGGCGTATGTTGACGCCCAGATCGCGGATGCCAACGTTCGGGCCGTCGAGATTGCGGACGGTAAGAGTGTCGCTTTCAAGTGTGGAAGCGACAAACCCGAGAAGGTTGGAAGCCCGGCCAAGATTGGCGACGAGTAAATGTAAGACCGGCCCCGAAAGGGGCCGGTTTCCTTCAGGCGGCAGCTTGGATGGGCTGGTTGACGTTTTCGTAGAGCGACGGCGTCTGATCAGTCTTCATGAGGCTACCGCGCGTCATGTCGAAGAAGTCGATCCACTCTCTTAGTTCTGGCCTTTCCGAGATGTCGATATCAGCGACCGACTTCTGGAACGCCAAGAGATCTTGGGGGGCTTTCTCGCAGATCAACCGAACTTCTTCCTCAGGCAGGAGCCCCTGGTCGACGATGTACTCCGTCATCGATCCAGGGCGAGGCGTGGCACCCCGCATGCCGAGCACCGGTTTACGCCATAGTCCGTCCACGTTGATGAGCCGAGGCTTAGCCCTTGCTTCCATCAGAACGATGCGGCGGAGAAAGGGCTTTTCGAGCTCGTGGAGCTCCCACGCCTTGGTTACGGGGCAGAAGAAGCAGGCCGATTTGACAGGGATCGGAAGCCCGGCCTTGGCAATCCGGGCTTTGCAATCGTCACGCGTCCAGCCGAGATCACGCAAAGGATAAACGTATTCGTACTTATTATCTGTGGAACCTTCACGTTCAGCATAGCGTTTTTGATCGGCTGGGCTACAATCATAGCCAATATGGACCGGGAACCAAATACGGCGAAACGAAAGCCAGCAACTGCAGAGACTTAGCTTCTTCGGAAAAGCTGATCTCCATTTGCGTGTAAAGTGTTTCCATCTATATGGACGAGCTTGTTAAGCAAGAGTCGGAAACGGCTTCCAGATTCTTACAGGATTCCCCGCACCTAACACGGCGCTTGTCCGATCTGAACCCGACAAGAAGGCCTCATCCAAAATCAAGGTTCCCCACGCAAGGCTGCCACGCGTAGAGGTGCGCCAGACGTGCAAGAAGTGCGGGTGCTCTCAGACGGAAGAGTACAGGAGTTGCCTCATCAGCGGTGAATATTGAGTACCATTAACCCAACCCGCTCGCCTCCGAATCCAGAGCCTCGATCCAAGGCCCATGCGCGGCATTGGCTT
>KI912051.1:26851-31153 GCA_000517005.1 Microvirga lupini | reverse complement strand
TAGTGTCCAGCGCGTAGGCGGAGGTGACAACGAGGCCAGCGGCGATCAGTGGAATGGAGCGCATTAGTCTGCCCTTAGGTGACGCCGCCCGACGTTCGCGGTGGCGGCACGGAATGATGGTTTTTGGGAGAACGTGCCGGGTCAGCGGCGGGAATTACTTTGGTCTTCGGCGAATCTCGCCTTGTAGGCGCCGAGGCTTCGCGTCGAATGGGGCGAGGATGAACCGTCGTTCCATGCATAGCGCCGGGGCTCAGGATCGGTCAGCGACTCCATATGAGCGACATAACCGGAATACATGCTGCCGACGTGTTGGACTTTGCCCTGGCAGCCCATGACAAAGGCATTGGCGGGCGTGTTCAGGCGCTCTTGGCAGGACTGGATCGAGCCGTAGCCACGCAGCTTCAGAGCCTGGTTCATGTAGGCGTACCAAGCCTTGTTGGGATAGCGCATGGATTGAGGACCGCCGTCCATGAAAATGGGAAGGCCTACCATGCTCGGCGCGGAGGGGAGGGGAGCGAACATGTCGCCGCCGCTCGTGGGCGCTGCTTGCGTGGAAGGAAGCGAACTCAGCGGGCTCGCGACCAGGGCAGTAACAGCAACCCCGAGAAGGATCGCTTCTTTGGAGATTCCATACATCGGCACGTTCTCGCGCAAATCTTTCTGATGGGGTTTTACCCCCTTTCTAATCCTATTTCCAAAATAAAAGAGGCGCCGGAGAGGGCGCCTCATGGGGATTTCAAATGATGCTTAAAATCACGGAGCAGTGGTCAGCGCGTTGCCAACGTTCTGGAAGGTGGTGCTCAGGTTGGTCTTGAGGCCGCCGAGCACCGTGATGAGGCCGACACCCACGACGGCAGCAATGAGGCCGTACTCGATGGCGGTAGCGCCGGATTCGTCGCTCGCGAGCTTCTTCAGGAAAGTCTTCATGTCAGATCCTTTATTGGACAGTGAAACGGCGATCCCACCAAGGCCGGCAGGTCGTCTGGATCGTCGGAGGATTCGCTGTGGTTCGGTGGGTCCGGCGTCCATGGAAAATGGGTAGTGGGGTTTAGAAATCCCGTCAATAGGGATTAAAAAGGGATTAGGGCTTGTTATTGGCCTAATATTGGGTTCAATAGCGCTCGAAACCGGAGTAGATTGTCCCTGCAGCCCTTCTGCGGCCTAGGTATCCCCATTTTGCATACGCATAGAGGACATAAATGAGTGAATTTGTGAGCCATTCAGTACCTTCTTCGCACACCGCGGGCGTATTGAGGCGTAGATTCTACGTGCGTTCTACGTTCGTAGGCGCGCTGATTTCGTTGTGCTTCGGTGGTGTGAGCGCGGCATACGCCACCGAATCTCAGGTGAAGGAGGTAGATCCTGCGATGGCTGCGGCAGATTCCCCGTTCACAACTGTTGATGAGGTATCAAGCAAGCCATTAAAAATGACTGTGAGTGTCGCCACTGATCAGGCATTGGTGGTCAGAGCTCCTCGTGGGCTGAAGACCCTTATCCTCGGCAATCCCGCCATTGCTGACGTGAATGCACAGAAGCACGGGCTTCTTGTGGTGACCGGCAAGACGTACGGGGTTACTAACCTTGTGCTAGTCGGCGACGAAGGCAAGATTCTCGGGGAGGCTCTGATCCAGGTTCAGGCGCCCAAGCATGGCATCGTTTCGGTGCAGAGGGGGATGGAGAAGGAATCTTACTCTTGCACACCCAAGTGCAATCCAACCGTGGTCCTTGGAGATAGCCAGCAGTACTTCTCCGAGACGAGCCAACAATCGACTGCGCGAGCTGGTTGGGTCTCCGCAGGATCTACGGGGCGGTAGTAGACGTCAGATCCTATTCCGCCGCTCTGTAACGCCGGTGGCAGTGATGCCACCGGTGTCTTTTGTTATGAGCCCTGATCAATGTTCATCAACTGTAGTCCGATCCCTGAGCAGGTCAGTTTCGAGCCAGGAACGGGCGGTAGGAATCTTGCACAGGTTAAAGATCTGGTGGGGGCGAACTATGAATGAGCAGTACAATAACGAACAGATGCCGAAGAAGGGGTTTGTGCGCGCAAACTGGCCGATCGTCCTTGGTATTGGAGGTGCAACGCTCCTGTTCATCTTCAATAACGTTGATTTTGCCAAAGCTTGGAAGGTCTATCTGCAGCCCGTCATCGGCTTCATTATCCTCGGCGGCCTCGTGTGGATGTTCGGCGGCTTCTTCCTGAAATCGTTCTGGTATCGTAATCGGGTCAAAATCTACTGCACTGTGGGCATAGTCATCCTCTGGGCAATCTGGCGCGCTGGGCTGTGGGACAAGCTCTAGCCCTGTCGCTGGCCGCATGTCCGCGGCTACTCGGCACTTTCGAAACTGTTGAGTGGGTGTAGGTCGCGTACCATTTGGGTTAGCCGTGACCGGTCCAGGTGGGTGTAAATTTGGGTCGTCTCGATGCCCGCGTGCCCGAGCAACTCCTGCAGCACCCTGAGGTCTGTGCCCCCAGAATGCATATGGGTCGCAAAGGCGTGACATAGGACGTGAGGGGAAACCCGCTCCGGACTGGGCAGGCCGGCCGCAACAGCGGCCTCCTTGATTCCAAGGAGAGCGGCCTGTCGCGTCAAAGCCTTTGTTCCGTTGCGAACGGAATGGAAAAGCCACTGGGTCGGCCTGCCACCGGAGTATTGGGCAGCCAGGCTCTGCCAATGGGCGATTGCCTCGATGGCCCTGTCATGGAGAGGAACGAGCCGTTGTTTGTCGCCCTTGCCACGGACCATCATCATGCGGGTTCCGGGCCGCGCAGCATCCGATGGGAGTGAAAGTGCCTCGCTGATCCGCATGCCCGAGGCGTAGAGGGTTTCAAACAATGCGGCACGGCGGGCGTAGCCAGCCTGGCGATACAGTCCAACCGAGGGATCTGCAGCGACTTTGTGTGCCGTCTCAAGGAGAGATTCAGTTTCCGAGATGGATAGGACGAACGGAAGTTTCCTGGATCGACGCATGCCCGGCATCGTAGAGGTCGGATCTCGTGAGCCGAGCTCTTCGGCGATCAGGAAACGGTGGAGATTTCGAACGACGGTGATGCGACGCGCCGTAGTTGAGCCGGCATAGCCGCGAGCGTCGAGATTAGCGATGTAATCGCGGACTTGCTCGAGCCCGACATCATCTAGGGCGAGGCTGTTGGTTTCGAGCCAAGTGAGGTAGCAGTTGAGATCGTCCGTGTAGGTTTCGATTGTGCCTGGTGATGCACCGAGCTCTGTCGTGAGTGCATCGAGCCATAACTGAGCAAGCCGCCGATTGGACCGCATGAGGTTCTCCTGTGCGGCCGGATACTGCCACGGCGAGCATTACCAACTTCTTGTCAAAAACTTTCTTATGCGAATAATATAACAATGCACGATCCCGTTATGGACGTTTAGTCTAGTGGGGTTTTTAAGGCCTTTTCCCGCAGTCCTTATTGCCGGGCTTTATCCCCGCCCCTACACCTGATGTTGTGAGCTCACTTGATTTTAATTAAGGAATCTCACTGCTCAGGAGGCTCAAATGAACTGTGACCTCGATCCAAGGGCCAATGCCGTAAAGGATCGCATCAGAGTGGGATTGCACGCCACGCTGGATGATATGAACAAACGCATTGAACGTCTGTCGAGACTGGGGTGCAACGTCAGCAGCTTCGAGACTACTCTGGCGGACTATAGGCAGCGCATTAATGCAGTCTTTGAGGCTCCTATGGATACGTCCGAAGCCAAAAAGCAGTTTCATGCAAGCGCCCACGCTTTGATTGAAGACTTGGGAAAGCTAATAGACAAAATGAACGCGGCTGCGGGCGCTCTGGCCCCAAAGTTGGTAATCAATCACTAACACCGTATGGCAGGATGAGAATGAATCAGACAATCGCGGAAGATTATGCGCAGTCAGCGTTGGCTATCGTTGATAATCTGGAGAATATGGAAGCTACCTGCAGGATGTGGCTCGATGATATCGATATGCTTATCGGAGTTGCAACCGAGCTGCAGCTCAACGCCCAGAGCTTCAGACAGGAAGTCACTGAGTGTCGCAGCAAGTTTAATGGTATTTTTGAACAGCTGCGAGTGGGATACAGGGCAAGGTTAAGGCTTGAAGGAGCTCCACTTGAAGAATTGAACCCTCTGTTCGACGAGATCATGGCCGTCAAGGATACTGTGAGTGACCTGGGGATCAGACTATCTACAGTGATTGCAGCGTCTGCCCTTGAAGCGTCTTATAGTGCGGAGAGACCTGGTCAAAATCTGCATTGACGCACGGATACCCAAGATCCGCATCTTTACGGGATGCGGATCTTGTCGCTTAGAG
>KI912051.1:22179-26751 GCA_000517005.1 Microvirga lupini | reverse complement strand
AGTGCTGCGAATTTCGAGCTGACGGTCTAGGGTGATGCCCGGCTTGTGTAAGACACGTCCATAAGATCTTGGATTTGATCAACCGGGAAATCGTAATGCTGATCATCGGGATCCGGATTGTCCTGGCTCATGAGGTGCCAAAGGGTCCAAGGATCGCCTGTGGTATCGACAAGGACCACCAGATCCGGGGTATCGGCGCGACCGACCAGAATCCTTTGAAGTGCCTCCCTAATCACGACGTGATTGGATAGCACGAAGTCGTCCGTTTCGAGGACAAGCACAGTCTTGGCGCCGAGCTGCTGCTTGCACTGGAAGAGCTTGGGGCATTTCCCGCGGTTCGTTCCACCGCCAAACAGTGAGATCTCTAGGTTTGACTGCCGGAGATCCTCCAGTTGATCCGGTGCGTATCTAGTGATGAAAAAACGCCCGTTATGTCGGGGAGGCCTGGCCCACTGGATGTCGTGCACAAGTTTTAGGGAGAACGGAATATCGGGCGGCGCTCCCTCGATCTCCTGACGGTGGCCATGGGGAAGATAGCTTCTTCCCGAGTTCAAAGGCGCCCGTGCGGCAAGCTCCTGAGCTCTTTCTAGTATCCATTCTGTGATAGCACGTTGCGCAGCAGGTAGATCCTGCGGGCGCTGCAGCCGCACGTTCGGTGGGAGAAGAAGCGTGAACGTCCCTCGGCTAGGAAGCCGGCCATCAACCGCTTGATGGATTGGACCTGTCAGGGACCGAAAATCTCGGTCCCATTCGATCTGCTTCCGGAACGGCTGGATCAGGGTGTGCTCGAAGGCGTAGCGCTGGTCGCCGAGGGTGACGAGCAATTCCGCCGGGGGCATTCCCGGTAGTCGTTCAAGAACTTTGAGATCGAGGCGCGTGTGCCCTGTCTGTTGCTCGAGATGCTGGAGTACTGCGTCGCAGGCTCGCCCCTCGTTGCGCTGTCTATTGGTCATCTGGAATGTACCTGTAGAGAAGGTACGGCCGATATAGTGATTGACGTGGCCGCCTGCCATTCCCTCCCCTCTTGCCAACGCAACACTGAAAATAGGTCCCGATCTCGGCGAACTTTGACGGTTTGCGGTCATCCCAGCGGATAGCTTGCCACCGGTGGCATTCTGCGAGACGGTTAGTCAGTCGACCATCAAGCAGGTTGGGGCGCCCGCGAGTTCTGGAGGAGACCGGAGTGCGCGCAGGCAGTCGGTTTAAGGGATTTCGGTGGAATCGTTCTGACGCGATGGCCCTTCTAGCCCTTGCCGGGGTTGGAGCTGGGATGGTCTGGCTCGTTAAGACCCTCGCCGGCAAGCAACAATTCAAGGGTGCCGACGATGGGCTGAAAGTTCCAACACGGCGATTAGCAAAGGGGCAGTTTAGGCTGCAAATTACGAACCTCGATCCAGCCGACCCGCCCCCACCTTACCAGTCTGGTGGCGTCCCCCGGACGGCGGCTTTCAACCGAAACGTTTTTCGACTGGTGTCAGACAATAACGATCAGGCCGTGGGTGCGGCCATGCCGAAAATCCCGGTCGTATGCACTCTTGAGGGCATTGATCCGACGGTGTCACCAATATTGTGGCGCCTACAGACGCTGCAGGTGCTCGGCCGGTTTCGTAAGATCCGGAAGGGTGCCGTCGGGATCCCGAAGAATTATAGGCCACAGGTCGTTTTCCTGCCTGACGAATGGACTGGAACGAGCTCGAGCTCGACTTTCGAGCTCTTTGCCTCCGACCCAGCGGTGAAGATCGACAATGCTTCTGACCGCGTCGCCGGCGGGCATGCGATCCTCACGGTAGCAGTTGAATTGCCGGACAACAGAGGTTGGTTACAGGACTTCGTGCACATGCGGATTGTTGGCGTAGATCCGGCCGCCCGGCACTTCTTCAACGAGGTCACGACGCTGATGTCTGGGCGGGACGGCAACCTGGTTCATATGCTAAATGCCATTTTCGCTTGGCAAGCGAGCCTCAACCATTTCGCGTCCGGGATGCAGACACACGCGGTTTTCAAGAAACTTGGCACACGATTTGACTATCCCGATGATCCTCCTGGCTGTCCTATCGCTAGCTTCGATTTCGGCGTTGGATTGTCTCAGTTCACGCACCCGGACGATCTGAATGCTACCATCGCGTGGGATTGGCGTGAGAACCTCAAAGAGGGGGCGAACATCTTTCTCCAAGCCCTGCGAAGCACATACCGTCGAAACATAACATGGAAAGATTGGGCCCTGCGGGCTTGGTCAGCCTACAACGGCGTCGTTCATCTTGGCGATGTGACGGAATATGGGAAAAGATTAGGGCGCTCACCTGAGGGCCAGAAGGTGTCTACCGGGCCGACACCGGCAAATTTGAACGTGGCGGCCCTGACTGCGGCGTTACCTCCACGAACTCGGCCTCGTCCCAAGCCTTGGCCTGTGAAGTGAGTGGGATCAGACAAGCCCTTTGCAACTGAATATCGGTTTAGGGAGGCCGGATTGCACGATCGGCAGCCAGTTGCTCAACCGTAAGGTGGTATAAACGCGGGATTCCGCGATACCTCAGAGATTGGGCACACCCATAGATTGTTTCTTGGCGGCCCGGATCTCGTGCAAGCGTCTGACGGTCTGCCAGAGTTCGTCAGCTGCGGCTTGGCCACGGACAGCAACGATCCCACGCTGGCTCTTGTCCTCTTGATGGCCGTTGAAGAACACCTCTCGATCAGCCGGCGCCATGGCAAGAACCGCCCTCGCCTCACATTCATGCCGCCATTCCTCAGACCAGGTGCTGACCGGCTCGCCTGTCAACTCAGAGACGGCCGTCGTATCTCGGTAAGGCTGGGGCGACATAGGGATTTGCTCGATACCGGGAATCAGGAGGTGGTTCCGGATTATTGGAACTTCAGACGGGTGGCTTCAAGGACGTCAGCGGCGAACTGGCGAAGTTCCTCCGCGGAGCTGTCGGTATCCATCTTGATTACGACGAGAGCCGTTGAGAGTTTCGCGAAGAGCTCGCGGGTGTCGGCAACCACTTTCGATACCGGAGGATCCATCTCATGGGCCCGATCCAGCGTATACGCGAGATCTCGCTTCCAGGCTTCAGCAAGGGCTTTCGACATTAAGAGGGCTCCCCATAGAGCAGAGTCATTGTCCTGATTCCGCTCCTCTCTCCGATGTAAACGAATCGGCGAATATTTCGGTTCTTCTTATCCTGTGGACCACTTTATTGACCTGGAACGAATCGCCGCGCTTCGCTTTGACTCTCCCTTTCTGGAAAGCAACAGGAATTATACGAAGTTTTCCAAAGCCTTCTTTGATGATTCAGTGTTTCTGCTTGCTCCTTGACTCCACTCCCCTCCGAGAATCGGGCAACGCTGGTAGCGCGTAACTAGCATCGTGGGTGTGTCATGGCTAATCACTCTGCCCGCCAACGCGTTCAGCGCTTCCGTGAGGGCCGCAAAAGCCGCGGCGAGCGGCAGACGAACGTCTGGCTGTCGGAGCCGATCAGTGAGGCGCTTGATCAGGCTGTGAGGAGCGGGGTTTTCCCGTCCAAGCAGGTTGCGATCTCCCACGCGCTGGAGACGGTCTTCATTCGCAAGGAGGCGAAGACAGTGACGTAACCCGGCAAAGCAAAAGGCCCACGAAGCTGGAAACTTCGAGGGCCTTTGGGATCACCGCCGGAGCGGCAATAAGGATTTGTCTAGCAACAACCTTATGCCATCCGGACAGTCTGACGTCAATAGCATCGGATTCGGTGAACGCCCCCGCTTTGCCCTGACATGGAGGGTGCGATGCAGGTGGCATCGACAGGAGGCCGGCGGCTCAGCCATGCCGCTCTGGCCGCGAGGAAACTCGCGCTCGAAAATGGCAGAAGTGTAACTCGTAAGGAACTCTCGGCGGCCGGCCGGGAGGCCGAGAAGGCGCTCCAGCTCCGCCCTGCCCTACGGCTGGTGCTCTCGGAACTGGTTGCCTGCTGGGGTGAGCAGGATTGGGACAGGCTCTTGGTCTGGCCGTCGAACGATTACCTGGTGAGCCGAACTGGGCTCAACGAGCGCACGATCCGGTTTGCGTTGAAGGCCCTCATTGAGATGGGGCTGATCATCGCGAAGGACTCCCCAAATGGGAAGCGCTTTGCCGTCAAAGACCTGGCAGGCGAGATTATCGATGCGTTCGGGTTTGATCTGACCCCGATTTACGCCCGCCGAGGAGAATGGCAGGACCTTCTCATTGAGCAAAAGCAGCTGAGGGAGGTCCGCAAGCGTGAATTTGACGAGGTAACCATTTGCCGGCGCGCGAGCGAGGAGGCTCTGGCATCCCTTGCGGAGCATTATCCGGAGGTCGATCGCGCCGAGCTCGAGGAGCAGTATCGCAGTCTGATTGAGAGGACGCCGCGTCGATCCACGGGAGCGATCCCGGCAGGGGTTCTAGACGGGTGGCAAGCATTGCGGATCAATGCTGAACAAACGTTCTATGCCTCCGGGAAAGGCGGAATCGGATTCCGTCACAAAGAAGCAAACAACAGATCTTCTAGTAAAACTTGTAACAACGGCTTTCCGAAGAAAGCTGAGGCGGTTCGTTCAACCGAACAAACCTCGGAGCACCTA
>KI912051.1:19486-22079 GCA_000517005.1 Microvirga lupini | reverse complement strand
AATGCAGTGCGCCCAGACTTTGCTGATGATCGGCTGCAGAGCGGCTTTCATCTCTTCGAAGCTGGAGAGGTCCCTATCGAAGGTATTCTCAGCTCCAATAGATTTTCTGATCCGATCTGGTTGCACCGGACGATTGTCGACTGCTCGGACGATCCAGTAGTAATGCGAGCCCGCCTTCCCAAACCGGTCTTGCAGGAACTCAAGGGATTGGGCCTTCAGGTCGAGGCCGGTGAGAATCCCTAGCTCCGCCATCTTCCTCGCGGTGGCCGGGCCGATGCCATGAAACTTCCCAATGGGTAGCGCATCGAGGAATGCTGGAGCTGTTTCAGGAGTAATGACGAACTGACCATTTGGCTTGTTCTGATCGGAAGCCATTTTGGCGAGGAACTTCCCGAAACTGATCCCGGCCGAGGCTGTCAGATGGGTCTCCTCCCAGATCCTGGCCCTAATTTCTCGCGCAACCTGAGTGGCATAAGGAATCCCCTTCAGATTGTCGGTCACATCCAGGTAGGCCTCGTCCAATGAGAGAGGTTCAACCAATGGAGTGTACTCGAAGAAGATCTCTCTAATCTGCTGCGAGACAGCCCGGTAGACGTCGAACCGCGGCTTCACAAACACCAGCTCAGGGCATTTGCGGCGCGCCGTGACTGAGGGCATGGCAGAATGGACCCCAAAGCGGCGAGCCTCGTAGCTAGCTGCTGCGACGACGCCCCGCTCACGGGAGCCTCCGACTGCGACGGGCTTGCCGCGCAGATCAGGGTTATCCCGCTGCTCCACGGAGGCGTAGAAAGCATCGAGATCCACATGGACGATACGGCGCTGCCGCTCGGATCCGCCTAATGGTTCGGCGGAGTCTCCGGTCACAGTGGGTCTGGATTGATCATGGTCGGTAATCAACATGATCTTGCTCGTGCCTAGGATCCTTCGCTCAGAGTGGATGGGGGGTTCTTGAGTGTGATTGGAGAGCCACCTGGGCACTTATCTCCGGATCGCAGATTGCCCCGATCTCACCAATCGGAGCCCAGTTCGTCCAATGAGTCTGAGGACCCCAGTGCCACTGTGCATGTGGGGTGAGCCCAAGACGAATTCCATGGTCTGGTATGGTGACGCCGATCGGAACGGTAGTGAGGGTCGGAGAGGCCCACTCGTGAGCTTGGTAGCGAATGTCCCGCCCGCAATGAGGGCAACGCGACAATAGACCTTTCCGGAAGGGCTGAGGATGACTGGCGAGGTCGGGAAGAGCGGCCTGGGCCTTGGCATAGGCTTCGCGGTAGCCGGCGAAGTCTTGGGCCGTGGAGAGATCAATCGGGGTTCCGCGAGTGGTCTGAATCTTGATGGTCAGACGCACCTTTCGCTGGCAGGTCCTGTGCCAGCATTGGTCGTCCCTGAGAACAAGGTGAAGGACACCATGGCGGGCGTCTCCTGACCAATGGAGTTGCTTGGTAAGCGCTCCGGAGACGAATTCGGCGATGGGGAGACACTGCCCATCAATGAGGACGTGGGCTCCCGGGCGTCCGCGCTCGTCCTTCCAGATGTGGGTCTTGAAGGCAGGGAGATCCTGATCGGGCTCAAGCCAGTATCGGCTTAGAAGGCTGTGCTCATGGCCGACGAGCCAGAGTGCGCGTATTCCGGACGCCGCATAGCGGGTTTGCCGCCTGCGATATGTCGCTTCGGCCTGTAATTGGACCTGCGCCTCGAAGGCGACGCTCCAATTCGCGCCTGGGCGACGGCAAAGGACATCGGCTCGCCAATCTTCACCCTCGGGCGTGAGGCCGGATTGTTCCGGGAGTGCCTCCCAGCCGGCAGCTCGGGCGCCGAGGAGGCATTGGGCCTTGAGGTATAGGTGGATGTCGGACTCTTTGGCGCCCTGACCCGCTTGGCCTGGAGGGTGGGCAAAGAAACGGGTCCCCAATCTAGACTCTTTTGGGATCGCCCTCCCCTTCCCATAGGGCATCCAGGCGTCTCGGGCAGCAGACGCCTTAAGGCGCTCCCATTCGTCATCCGACAACAATGGAGCGACCAGGGGCTCTCCCGACTGGGTGTATGCGAGAAGCGGCATCCCCCGCTTATAGCATTTCGGCGATGCGGTTTGGATAGACCGAGCGGTCGTGCTTGCTCTGAGCCGCGGCTAGATTCCGGATCGTTTAGCGCCGGGCCCGGCGTCCCGGATTTCCGATTGTGAAGAGGAATGGCTCAAAGAACCCTCGTTTTGGAGGAAATAGGTGTTGATGAGGGCCACAACCCTGTGACCCAGGGTTTGATCCTCCTCGTGGTTCTCCGTCGCGATGATCTCGATCCGTGTCTCGAAATCGGGATCACAAATCAGCACCGCCGGGTCAGGATCGCCTTCGCCCGGGCCGTCGACGAACCAGCCCTCATCCGGGTTTGGATCTGTGGGGCTCAATCCCGCATTCATGCTATCGACGATGTACCTGGCGAGACGATCGTTGATCCGCGTACCATCATCATCATCAAAGATGATCCGTGGCTCCCCCTGAGGGTCTCTAAGGAGGTGCCGCCGGTTATTGCCGGGTCGGGCGATGAAGAGGGTCCATTCTGACGACTGGCTCATTGGCAAATCTACTGGTGAACG
>KI912051.1:14964-19386 GCA_000517005.1 Microvirga lupini | reverse complement strand
GTTCTCGAGCTTGAAGACCACAGACCCGTCGGGGTTGCGGATCTCGCTGTTGGTGAGGCGGAAGGCGAGGCCTTCGTAGGGCGACTTGCCTAGCCTGGTGTATCGACGTTCGATCTTCATAAAACTGTCTCCGTGGGATCGGCACGGTGCCGATCCCGGCGTTCGCGGGCATCCTTTTGTGGTTTATCGAGGAGCCACTAAGTGGTTCAGACGCCACCAACTGCGGAAGATTCCACGATAAAACCCCATTAGATGGGTTTATGTATTTTCCAGGATTTGCTGTAGCCGTGTCCAGCGTCGATTCTGTTTATCGTTACGAACGGCCATCGAGATGGCCTTTTTCTGCCCGACCACGATTACCAGCTGCTTGCCGCGGGTAACTCCCGTGTAGAGGAGATTTCGGGCGAGCATCATGTAATGTTGTGTCGCCATCGGGATCACGACTACTGGGTATTCCGACCCTTGGCTCTTGTGAATCGTGGTGGCATAGGCCGCCGTGAGGACGTCGAGTTCGTCAAAGGGGTATTCGACGATGTTGTCGAACTTCACGAAGAGCTTCTTCTCCTCGTGATCGATGCGGTCGACGATCCCCAGGTCGCCATTGAAGACATCCCGGTCGTAGTCGTTAACCGTCTGCATTACCCGGTCGCCTACTGTAAACCTCCAACCGAACCGCTCGATGGAGGTCTCGTTCGGCGGGTTAATGACCTTCTGGATCTCGATATTAAGGTTACGAGCGCCGAGGTCGCCGCGTTGCATGGGGCAGAGGAGCTGGATCTCCCGCTTGGGATCGAACCAGAACCGGCCCGGGATCCTTTGGGAGACGAGGTTAACAATGACAGAGACCCCCTCCTCCGGGTTCTCGACTGGCCAGATATAGAAGTCGCTCTTCTCGCCCTGCGCCGGCGGCACCGGCATTTCGCCTTGGTTGATCCGATGGGCATTGGTGATGATGCGACTGCTGGCGGCCTGGCGGAAGACTTCGGTAAGTCGCGCCACAGGAACGCGCTTGCTCCCGATTAGGTCGCCCAGCACGGCACCGGGTCCTACAGAGGGGAGCTGATCAATATCGCCGACGAGAATGAGTGCTGCCTTCTTCGGGAGTGCCCGAACGAGGGCAAGCATAAGGTTGACGTCGAGCATACTGGTCTCATCGACAACGAGCAGATCGCAGTCGAGAGGGTTCGTCTCGTCACGCTTGAAGCCTCCGCCCTGAACCTCCAGGAGCCGATGAACGGTCTTTGCTTCCAGGCCGGTCTGTTCGGTAATCCGCTTTGCGGCACGGCCGGTCGGAGCAGCAAGGGCAATGGTGACGTTTCGCTGGGCAAGAATCTTGAGGGTCGTGTCGAGAAGGGTCGTCTTACCGACACCGGGTCCACCTGTGACGATTGTAACTTTAGACCTGAGGACGAGGCGGAGAGCTTCCTTCTGGGAATTCGAGAGGTCCTTGCCAGTCTTCGTCTGAGCCCAGGCGATCGCCTTCTCTGGATCAATGGCCTTCCACGGGGGAGAGCCTTCAAGAAGGGCAAGCAGCTTCTCGGCTATACCGTCCTCCGCCTGGTGAAGGCGCTGGGTGAAAACGCAACCTCGTCCCTGGATCTGATCCCGGACGATGTCTCCGTCGTTGATCTCAGCGACCAGGGCGACTTTGATGAGATCCCGAGGCGCCTCGAGCAATTCGACAGCCTTGTCGAGGAGCATATCGACGGGCAAGCCGCAGTGGCCATCCGATGTTGCCTCCGAGAGGGCAAAAGTCACGCCTGCTCTAAGGCGGCGTGGATCGTCCTTCGTGAACCCGAGGCGCTGTGCGATCTGGTCGGCGGAGCGGAAGCCGATACCCCGGATATCCTTCGCAAGGCGGTAGGGGTTCTCGGACATGATCTTTACCGCCTTCTGCCCATAGGTCTTGTAGATGCGGGCAGCTCGGGCGGTACCGACGCCGTGAGCATGAAGGAAGACCATGATGTCCCTGACAGCCTTCTGCTCGGCCCAGCCGAACATGATCTGCTCGGCACGCTTCTTGCCGATCCCTTTGACGGTGAGGAGAAACTCAGGGTTCGTATCGATGATGTCGAGTGCGTCGGGGCCAAGCGTCTTGACAATCCGCTTTGCCATTTCCGGGCCGATACCCTTGATCAGACCGGATCCGAGGTATTTTTCGATGCCGGCCGCTCCCGTCGGGGGCGTCGAAACCATCGAGGAGGCTTTGAACTGAAGCCCATAGGAGCGGTCGTTATGCCAGCTGCCGACGGCCGTTATTTGCTCGCCCTCAATCAGAGATGGGGCAAATCCGACCAGTGTAGCCAGATCCCTTTGTCCGCGGGCTCGGACTCTAAGGACAGCAAAGCCGCTGTCCTCCTTGTGAAAGACGATCCGCTCGATGGTACCCGCGAGGGTGTCGCCGATCTGAGCGGGTGTTGTGGGGGATTGCATCCTGGCTACGTGGTTTGGGTCCGAAAGGGAAGCGGTCAGCTCTTGCTGCTGTCCTTGGGCTTCGACTGGCCGCCGGTGACCTCGTCCTCGGGCTCGTGAAACCGGCCGAGGACCTGGTCGATGGTCTGCACCATTCCGAGAACGGCCGGGGACTTCGAGGCCTGGCTCGCTAGGTTGAGGAGTTCCAGCGGGGTTACCGAAGACTGCCCGAGCGGCGCGCGCATAAATGCATCGATCAAGGTCAGGTTCTGCCTGGCACCCGGGGCTAGAGTTTGGTTCGCGCCGATGTAGTCCAGGAGCCGTCGGGATATCTCGGACGCCTGGGGCCGCAGATCTGCTACTTGGCCCCGGAAGCTGATGAGCTCCTCCGTGAGCACCCGTATGGTCCGTGCGGCATCGTTCATTGAACTTAGACCATGCGGCTCGTCATCCCGGACCTCAAGGCCAGGGAATGGTTCTTCGCGGTCGTCAAATTCCAGATGGGTTGCGTCGATGGGGCTCTGGTAAGCCCAGGCAACACATTGGGCGAGATCATCAGGTAGGACGGCCATCCAGTGGGGATCGGCCCGCTGTTCGGGCAGACTAAGGATCCATCCAAAAGGCGTGGTGGCGACCACATGGCCGGTTTTGGCCATGGTGGAATCGTTTGCCCAGACCCCAAGGACCGTTTTCGTCAGTGGGGTCAGGTGCCGCGTGGAGGTGATAGCGAAGCGGCGAACCGAGATCCTGTACTGCATGATCTGCCTGTCTCGAGAGGGGGAACAAACAAAGCGCCGGTCCAGAGACGGCATGCCGGACGCTTAATGGTATTTTATCATCGTCTTAGGAACGCAGTCAGCATCCCTTGGCGAGATTTGATCCCTTTTCGGGCTTCAAAGAGATGAGGTGAAAGACGGGTGTTTTGCCAGCCTGAGGCCGGGCCGTCTCGTAGACGCCGATCACATCGAGCGTGGCGCCGGTAATCAGATTATCTCTGAGGCGCTGGTAATTTGCACCGATCGCTGCGCAGGGGAAGCGCCGACCATTGGGAGCAGCACCCCAGAAATCGCAGCGGGGCCGCTTCTTGTGATCCAGAGTAACCTTCATGCCTGAAATCGTCATCGTCACCTGGTAGATCTTCGAATAGGCGCGCTTGCGAGCGACCTGACGAGACATCTCTTTCATGGGGTTTGCTCCATCATATGTCCATGCGGTGGGACAGATGACAGGCGGGACGGCGAAGCCGTTGGAAGCTTCGCCAAAATTAAATGACATCAATGTCTTGCGGGAAATGCAGCTAGGTTTATAGGTTCCCCCAAAACGAAGGGTTTGGGGGCAATGCTGCTTTGGGTTCTGAGAAGTCTCTGCGTTCTGATGTGCTTGGTTTCGGTTGAAGCGCTAGCTCAGTCCGTGCCGCAGAATGCATCCCCAAGTCGGTTTGGGGGCGGATGGCAGTGCAATCGGGGGTTCTACCGCTCCAGCGATAGCTGTTTGCCTGTCCAGGTACCCATGAACGCGGAGCTTAATGCTCTGGGGAATGGCTGGCAGTGCAGGAGGGGCTATTTCCGTTCCGGAGACACCTGCGCGCTGGTTCAAGTGCCACAAAATGCAGAGCTCAACGCCCTCGGAAACGGGTGGCAGTGCCGACGGGGATACTTCCGCTCGGGTGAAAGCTGCTCACCCGTACAAGTACCGGTCAACGCAGAACTGAACGCTCTGGGGAATGGCTGGCAATGCCGCAGAGGGTTTTATCGTTCCGACGATAACTGCCGCCCGGTCGTGGTGCCGCAGAACGCGGAAGTCAACTCTCTTGGAAATGGCTGGCAGTGCAAAGCCGGTTACACCCGTGCGGGCGACGCGTGCCGCGTTATGACGGCAGAGGAGCTTAAGTCGCAGAGAGAGCAGATGGCACGACTAATGGAACTGGCGAGACAGCGGGAGGCCAAGGGTGACTGTGAAACGGAGAGTCAGTCGGGGGCGGAGGTCTGTGTTTCGGTCAAGCATGTGAAC
>KI912051.1:3444-14864 GCA_000517005.1 Microvirga lupini | reverse complement strand
TTTACGCGCTCTCCCGAGCCGCCTGATTGGCCGAAGATACCATGCAGGCCATCGAAGATTGGCTCACTCTTCGTCTCTTCAGATTTGGAAGGAGACAGGCCGATGCCTCAGATGGAACAAGCGCACCCCGCTCAGGATCAGACGATCATCTTCGTGGCCCTGGAACTCAGCAAATCGGCTTGGCTGCTAGCGTCCCAGAGCTCGCCGAACGGCAAGAACTCCTCACATCGATTGGAGGGCGGCGACATCGGTGGGCTGTTGGCACTCCTTCGCCGCCTGCAAGCGCGCGAGCGGAGCGGCGCTCCTAACGAGGTTCAGATCGTCGTTGGCTACGAGGCTGGCTACGATAGGTTCTGGTTGCACCGTCGTCTGACGGCTGAGGGGATTACCTGCCAGGTGATGGATCCGGGCAGCCTGCAGGTCAATCGCCGTGCCCGGCGTGCCAAGACCGACCGGCTCGATGCCGCAATGCTGTTGCGGGCCCTGATGGCATGGTGGCGCGGCGACCGGGCCGCCTGTCACCTGGTTCAGATGCCGTCCATCGAGCGGGAGGATGCCCGGCGCACGCACCGCGAGCGCCAGCGACTGATTGCCGAACGCGTGCAGCACGTCAACCACGTCCAAGGTCTGCTCGCCAGCCAGGGCATTTACGACTTCCAGCCCTTGCGCCAGAACCGCTGGCAAAGTCTGAGCGAGCTGCGCACCGGCGATGGTCACGAACTGCCGTCGCGGCTGCGTCGCGAACTCGAGCGCGAGTTCAAGCGGCTGGAATTGGTGCTGGAGCAGATCGCGGTGGTCGAGGCCGAGCGCGACGCCGCGGTGACTGAGCCAGTGCCAGAGGATGCTGATGCCGAGAAAGTCGCCTGTCTGGCCCGATTGGGAGGCCTCGGCACCGAGACGGCTATGATCCTGGTGCGTGAGGCGCTGTTCCGGCCCTTTGCCACCCGCAAGGAAGTCGCAGCCTATGCCGGGCTCACGGCAAGCCCATTTGATAGCGGCCAGCGACAGCGTGAACAGGGCATCTCGAAGGCGGGTAATCCGCTCCTGCGCAAGACAATGATCGAGTTGGCCTGGCTGTGGTTGCGCTACCAGCCCGAGAGCGCATTGGCGCGCTGGTTCCATGAGCGGGTTGGTCCCGCCCGTGGCCGCATTCGTAAAATCAATGCCGTTGCCCTTGCCCGCAAACTTCTGGTGGCCCTGTGGCGGTATCTCACCACCGGCGTCGTGCCGGAGGGAGCGCGGCTCAAGGCTGTGTGACAAAGGTTCGGCCGACGCATCAGCACAGGATGCACCGGACGGGCGGGTGGTGTGTGACCGGAGCTCGACAGGGTTTGCTGCCGTCGCCAAAGATGGGTCCCACCTCCTCAAGCCGGCTTGCCTGAATGAGGCATTTTGGTCAGGAACAGCTGTTCCGCCGGATACGAGTGGAAGACGCGAGCAACGTGCTCGCCTTGCCCGGCTTCCCCACCCGACGCTGCATCCCACAAGAGGGATTATGATGGCACTTGATCTTCCGCCTCATACGAGTCGAGCTAATGCTACAAATGAAACCTCTTCTCCTTAGACAGCTACTCCGATCAATGGCACACATGCCAAGAACGCGGGAGCAAACTAGGTAGTAGTTCATACGATGGCATTTTACCACGAAAACCGTTTAACAAGCGGAAATACGTTAGCGAAAACGGTTGCGGTCTCTACCGCGACCGTCTTTATGATCGTACAGTGCAACGTTGCCCGCTCCGCGGTATTAGAGCAAACCGACAGTGGGCAGGTCGTCGAAGTGAGGGGCGCCGCCGCGGCACCGGACGCAAAGCCACATTTAGCGCAGTTCGATTTCAGCGCTGGGGTCGAAGCTACCCTGCCGCAGCGGGCCCAGCATCGGTCCCCCATGACGGACGAGCGCCTGAACATGAGGCAGAATGGTGCGCCACTGGCAACGGCATCTATCGATACGACAAACTCTGTACTGGAATTCACGGATGAACCGGCCGATGACGCTGTGGAAGCAGGCTCCCGCCGTCCCCTCGCCTCCTTCCCGTCACCGGCCGGTGCGACCAAACACGCGCAGACTTTTCTATCGGTGCGGCTTGGTTCGCTCTCGCTTCCCAAAGCGCACAACATGTCGAACAGCTTCACCAGTGATCAGCGGAAAATGTACTGGCTTGCCGCCGATGTTGGCAGGCGATTTGCCTCGGCACTAGGCGTACGCAGTTCGACCCCGGGGGAGGCAATGCTCGTCGATCTCTTCATCGCGGTGATTCAGCGGGAGAGTAATTTCAACCCGCGCGCAATTTCGGCGCCCGGCGCTGTGGGACTCGGTCAACTGATGCCAGACACAGCGCGACAGCTCGGCGTCAAGGATCTGTTCTCGCCAAGGCAAAATCTCGAAGGCGCCGCTGCATACTTGGCCGAAATGCTCAATGAGTTCTGCTCCTTCGAACTTGCCCTGGCGGCCTACAACGCTGGGCCTGCAGCTGTGCACAAATTTGGCGGCATTCCGCCCTATCGAGAAACCCGGCAGTATGTGTCGGACATTCTCCACGCCGTCGGAACTGGGCCGCACAGTATCACACTTCAGATTGCGAGGTCGGACAAGGACCTGCCATCCAACCTGCTTTCTTGCTTGTAGCGGGTGTCGATGACGCCTCCGACGACAATGCTACCGCATCCCGAGAGGACAACATGAAACGCTTCTTTTCTGACATTGATATCAGCGAGCTCTTGTCGGTCGCATGTGCTGCGGCTTTCATGACGCTTATTTTTGCCACTCCAAGCGCCGCCCAAGATTTCAGCGGCGTGACGACATTCCTTGATAGGATTGTAGACGGGATCACCGGCCCGATTGGTGTGACAATCTCGGCTTTGGGTGTCATCGCCGTCGGCTTCTCATTCATGATCGGTCGGATGGACTGGACCTTCGCAGTCTCCATCCTCTTGGGCATCGCGATCGTCTTTGGCGCTGCGACTTTCGTGAGCAGCCTCGCTCCCAACTGATCTCATTCGGCATAGCTCTCTAGCGTCTTATCGCAGACTGCGGACTGTCTCGTGGATCTTTCAAAGGAGTAGATAACATCCAACATACAACGCTTTTTATAGGCCTGACGCGGGTCGTCACCTTTGGAGGGTTGCCGATCATGTATCTGGTTGTTCTCGTAGTTACCGTCATGCTCGGCTTCATCATCACCGGATCATTTGTCTATCTGGCAGTCGTAGGGAGTATTGGCTACGGAGCGTTGCGTGCTCTAGCCGCCTACGACCCAAAGATCATCGACGTCTTCATTGCAACAGTGCAAAGCACACGAATGAGCCTAGCACTACTGACCGCAGAGGGACTCGTATACCATGCTTGAATTACTATTCAATCGAGCGACGCGATGGGTCGCACACAAAAGCGAACAACTCGCCAACGAACTGCCATATCTCAGTATCGTGGACGATATGACCCTAATGTTGCGGGATGGCGACCTAATGGCTGCTTTTGCCGTCGAAGGGGTCAGTTCTGATACGATCGACAACCGACAGACGAAGGAGCTGAGTAACGCGTTCTCGCGCTTCATTGCGCAGCAGCGCGGCGACGTTGGATACTACGTTCATCGCATCTCCGTTGGAATTCGACCCACCATGCAGCCTGTCGAAGCAGATCCGTTCAGCGCGGAAATTGACCGGCGCTGGCAAAATTATCTTCAGAACATTGGCCTGCGCGACCGCGTTACGATGGTCACCATTGTGATCCGGCCACCGAAGATGCTGAACAAACTTATCAATATGACGGGCAACAAGGATCCCTACAGTCCCGAAGAGGTCGCTGCGCGCGCAGCTCGCCTCGATCAGATGATCACGACCTGCATGATCAGCGTAGGTGAGGCAAAGCCTCGTCGACTAACCATCTCCGACGGTGACTGGCTCGGCTTGTTGCGTACGCTGATCGATGGATCCAGTGGGCGTCTCATTGCCGGCAAGAAGTTTGTCCCGATCGCCGATCTCCTGGCCAATTCGATGATCACGTTCCGCGGCAAGGTCTTCGAATGCGACAATCCGAACCCCGGCCTAAAACGCTACGGCACCATCATATCCGTAAAAGATTATCCGACAAACACCTATCCCGGCATCCTTGACGGGCTCAACTTACCGTATGATACCGCGGTGTCACAGAGCTTTACACCAATCGATAATGTCACCGCCCAGGGTAAGATCGCGCGTGTGCGGAAGCAGATGAAGGCAGCGGAGGATGCGGCCATCTCTCTGATGGCGCAACTCGAAGAGGCTGAGGACGATGTTGCGTCTGGCCGCCTCGTGTTTGGCGACCATCATTGCAGCATCGCTGTATTCTGCGAAACTCGGGAAGAGCTTGAGGGAGCCATAGCCTACGTTACGCGCGCCATGCAGGACGCTGGTGCTGCAATCGCGCGAGAGAGCTTCTCCAGCCGCGCTGTCTATTTCGCTCAGCATCCGGGGAATTTCAACTACCGCATACGAGCGGCCATGATCTCCTCTCAGAACTTCGCAGAACTTTGCGCCATGCACGGCGTGCCCAAAGGCAACCTGCCGGATCGATGTCCCTGGGGCGACTGCGTGACAATCTTCCCGACAGCGCGCGGCGAAACGTTCCGCTTCAACTTCCACTTGCCAGGCAAGCCAAATCAGCGCACGGTCGGCCATACCCTGGTGCTTGGCCAAACCGGGTCGGGCAAGACGCTTGGTACTGCCTTCCTGCTTAGTCAGGCCCAGCGGCTTGGCGCTCGCATTATCGCATTTGACAAGGATAATGGCTTCGAAATGGCAGTTCGCGCCATGGGTGGTACATATTCTTCCGTGCGTCTAGGGCAGGAAACTGGCTTCAACCCTATGCGTGCGGAGGCAGATGACCGCGGCGCAGCGTGGCTGTCCGATTGGCTTACAGTATTGGCTAACAATGAAGGTGGGCGACTAAATCCGGCGCAGATTCAGGCACTTAACGATGCCGTTCAGGCCAATGCAACGGCTGACCTCCGCTTACAGAATTTCAAACAGTTCCGCAACCAGCTGCGTGCAACTGACGATGATGGCGACCTCTATAGCCGATTTAGTCGGTGGGACGAGACTGGCCAGTTTGGCTGGCTATTCGGCGGCAAAGGGATCGATCCGCTCTCTTTCGACAGTCGGATCACCGCTTTTGATCTCACGGAAGTCTTCGATAACAACACCATCCGCACAGCATGGCTGAGCTATGTCTTCCGACGCGTGGAACGGCTCGTAGAAGACGAGATTCCAACTCTGCTGGTTCTAGATGAAGCCTGGAAGCTGCTTGATGATCCGTACTTCGAGCTACGCCTCAAGGACTGGATGCTAACGATGCGCAAGAAGAACGTTGCGGTCATTCTCCTGACCCAGCGTGTGTCGCACATCACTAGCAGCGCCGGCGGAGATGCCATACTAGAGAGCGCGGTTACGCGCTTGGTTTACCCAAGTGTCTACAACACTGAAGCCGAACTTGCGCCGCTCATTTTGACGCCCGCCGAATGTGAGTTCCTTCAGACGAGTAACGTGGACAACCATCTCGTGCTGTTAAAATCGGGCGACGACAGCGTCATTCTTGATTTCGCACTTGGGGCGATCGGTAAGGGCGTCGATATCTTGGGAGGCGGGCGCGGCGAAAATTCGGCTGCAGGATGGAGTGACAGGCCGAACTTTCAAATGGAGATGCTGCAATGACGAGAACCCTGATTTCTCTCACGTTAATCTTCGTTTTCCTTGCCGCCTGCGGGTCTGTTCCCGCGATGCCGGAAAGCAATTGCGCCTGCATTTGGGAACCCCTTGACCATCACACTAAAGGAACCGTCACATGAAAGTGGTTTTCCCGCCTGTCGTTGTGTCTGGCCTTTTACTTGCGGCTACAGGTCCGCTGGTTCAGGAGGTTTACGCCCAAGAAACTTTCAACAATAATTCTGTCCATTTGCTGATTGACGCCGTATCAGGCCGAAAGCCCTTCCCGGTGAACAATGGCGAGGCAGATGTCGCGGCCCGTAAAGGAGGGCCAGGCCTGTGGGAAATGGCCAACGCTGCTTTGAGCTGCGAGACCGTTGGACCGGGCGGCATTCAGAAAACACTTACAGAATTTTGCAAGCGCTACGGCCTGGGCGACGCATTTGCGCTACGCAATGACAAGCTCCTCAGCAATGTCAATAATGCCCATGTATCGGCCCAAGGCGCTGTCACCGCCTCTATCGCGGAGGATTCCTACAAGCGCGCCAATGCCAGCATGGGCAGGATCAACGGCTATATCGCCGCGCTTGAAACCAGCAACGACTTGAAAACCAGCGTCGACATTAACACACGTGTGATGACCGAAGTCGCGCAGCAGCTAAACGAAACGCTGCGCACCCAAGCAGCAATCGCATCGGCCGTAGGATCGTACCTCATGGTATTTGGCGCCGACGGCGCTCAGCGGGACGGCGTCAGCGATCCTATTGACTTAAACGAATAATCGTCATGGGTTTGATTTCTGCAATCGCCAGCGCAGTCGACACCACGCTTATCGGTTTTGTGAAGACGGTGTTTGAACAAGTCGCTGGCCCAATCAGAAAGCTGCTCCAGGCCGTTGCGTTGATCGCACTCTTATTCATCGCTGTGAACCATATAATCCAGTTTACAAGAGTGAATTACTCCGTATATTTACAATGGGCATTGCGATATATACTCATATATTCGTTCGCAACCATATGGGAGAATTTTGCGGGTATTTATACGATCCTCAAGGATGTGCCCTCCGACTACGCCGCGATTATGATACGCGCGGCATCGGGAGCCACGATAACCGATAACAGTCTTGTCGATCCGACACGCATATCGGATTTGCATTCAGCAATGGACGAGTTCGCCCGTGCAACCTCCAAGTTTGCGAACGGTTACTTTCGACGAAAATTCTCGATCTGGCGTGTCGGCGATGCACTTGCGAACGTGGGTATGGGTATATTCGTCCTAGTGGTCGCAGGAATCTTTATTGCCGAAGCGGTTGTCATTGTGCTGGCGGGAAAAATAGGGATGGCCGTATCGATCGGCTTGGCGCCCCTGGCTATCATCATGCTGATGATGCCTCAAACAAAGCAGTACTTCGAGAGTTGGACGCGCCTCACGATTGGCTTTTTTGTTACGCCGCTGCTAACGACCGCCGTAATGTCAATCGTACTATTTATTGCCGCCGAGATCTATGCGAAGAACCTTCAGGGACCGGACCTAGATCGTACTCTCGCATTCGTATTCATCATGATCGCCGCGGTGGCTCTCCTAGCCAAGATCCCGACTATGGCAAGTACGCTAGCCTCTGCATCGGTTGGCGTTGTCGGTGCTGGTGTGAGCTCTGCCGCAGTTTCTATGCTCAAGGAGGGGGGTAAAAGGTTGCTAGACGGCGTAGGTTCGGGAGTCGCTGCTGGAATCAACGGAGCTTCGCCGGCCGCGGCAACACGTTCGGCTATTGCCGCGATGCTCCAAAGCTCCAATATGCGGCAGCAGCGTTGGGATGACGTGCTTAGCCGCCGTATAACCAGGCCACAGTCGTTACAACGGGATCGCAGGTGAGCTGCTGCCGACAGTTGTTCCGGGAGCTCCTCTCGCTCGAGCGGCAACGGAACCTTGTTTCCCCAACAGAGCAGTCTCTATCGCTTACCTATAAGCGATACGAGGAGCAGCAAAATGGTGACACGCATGACTGAACAAACGACACAGCACGCATTCGAGGACGAGCTATTTTTCAGCCTTCGCGAGCAGCGCAACAACTGGGCGAAAGTTGCAGTTGGTTCCGCCGCCACAAGCCTTCTGTCACTGGCGGCACTGATAGTCATGCTGCCGCTCAAAGAAAGCAGGCCCTTCGTGGTGCTGGTAGACAAGACCACTGGCGAGGCTGAAAAGATAGTGCAGGTGCGGCCCGCCACGCTCCAACAGCAGGAGGTCGTACTTCAGGCAGAACTCGTTTCCTATGTCACCGACCGCGAGACCTACGATCCCGCCGACAACCGCACCCGCATTCAAGAGGTTAAAGCGCGCTCATTTGACAATGCCGAGCAAACTCTGGTCGACCTCTGGCGTTCGGATTCGGCGCAGTATCAGCCGAAAGTCTACGGCAGTGACACTCGCGTGCTAGTTAAGGTCAAATCTGTCAGCCCGTTCGCCTCTGGCGGGCGTAACACAGTGGATTCCGCTCAGGTGCGCATCATCAAGTCTCGCGAGGAACAGGGACGCAACATTGCCCAGCGCAGTTACATCGTCACGGTCGGCTACGAGTTCAAACCACAAGAAGGCGCTACTTTGGAGGCTGTTTGGAAAAATCCGCTTGGCTTCCGTGTCTTGTCGTACCGGATTGACGCGGAAACCCCCGACTAGAGAATTGACGTAACTATGGCGAGTACAATGTATAAGTTTTTCTGTCTGTTGCTAATTACTAGCGTGGCACTGACTAAGGTGGCGATGGCTGAGCAATCTCCCTTGAGCCTTCCTGCTGACGCACGCATTAAACGCTATGTCTACGATGAGAACAACGTCTACAAGCTCGATCTTTACTTCAACTCAGTCACAGCTATCGAGTTTGCTGAATCGGAGGATATCGAGCAGGTTTTCCTCGGCGAAAGCGCATCCTGGGACGTGACCGTGCCGAAGAGGCGCAATATAATCGCCTTGAAGCCTATCGGCGAACAAGCGCTGACGAACATGACAGTCTACACCAACCAGCACGTTTATTCGTTCGAGCTACGTGCGGTCGGCGCGATAAAGGCAGGGATGGAGGCCGGCGCCGACCAGGTGTTCCGGGCCGTCTTTACCTATCCTGATGTGATCAAGACTTTGCCCAAGAGCCGTGTCGGAGGCGGTCGCGTAAATCGCGACTACATGGTCTCGGGTCATGCTCAGTTCCGCCCGCTTGCGGTGACAGACAATACATTGCAAACGACTTTCGTCCTGCCTAAGGGCGCCCCCCGACCGGCGATTTTTAAGGTCGGCCATGACGGGAAGGAAAAGCTGGTCAATTCGCACACTGATGGCGAGCGTGTCATCGTCGACGTCACCAGCGACTACTGGGTGATGAGACGCGGCAATGACATTGTTTGCGTGGGTACGGCGCGCGCTGTTCACATGGCAAACCCAGAGAGCAAGTATTGAGAAGTGCCAGATAAGTTGAGCGACATTGACCATCGCCATGGTCGCGACGCGGCAGACGCCCCCGTCGATGCGGAACGTGAAAAACTGCTTGAGGGACGCCGAGCCCGGCAGATAGGTAAATCTAAGCGCAAAGGTGGCCGCAGAGTTGCTCTTGCGGCAATGTTGCTAGCCAGCGTCGTAGTTGCGTCCGTGGTGGCTGTCGGCCCGCCTCACGCCCTAAAAATTCTCGGTTTGAGAGGCGACGATGAGCAGAAAGCGGCGCGGGCTGATCTGGAAGTCACGCGCGTGGCCCCGAACCAGCAACTTGACATCCCAGCTCCCGAGCCAAAGGCCGATCCCAACGCTGAGATGAACAAGCGGTTCGACAAAGGCGCGGACGTTTCACTCGGTGACGTACAGAGTCTGCTGGAGAGCTATAACAAGGAAATGGCGCAGAAGCTCCAGGAGGAGCGGGAGAGGTCGGAGGCCGAGATTGCGCGTCTGCGTGGCGAGGTAGCCGCCAAGCCCGACGCTGAGAGGCGTCGACAAGTGCAGGAAATTGAAACCAAGAAGAGGGAATCGAAGGCCGTAATCGTAGATGAACCAGGAGCCCGCATCGCGTCAGCCGGCGGGGGGGCACAACCTTCCGAAGATCTGAGCGCGAACGATCGCTTTCTTGCCTCGTCCGCCGGCTCGGATGTAAAAACCGCAATGTCTCGTGCTCTCCCTGATCCATCGCGCACCATCGTGCAGGGCACGGTGATCTCCGCCGTGCTTGAAACGGCTATTAATACAGAACTGCCGGGCAATATTCGCGCCCTGGTCTCGGACCCGGTATACTCCTTTGACGGTTCTCGCATTCTGCTGCCGACGGGAACAAGCCTGATCGGCACCTTCAGTAGTAAAGTGGATATCGAGCAGAACCGCGTGCTAATCGCATGGAACCGAGCCGTCACTCCCGAGGGCCAATCAATCGCGCTCGGCTCTACAGGTATGGACCCGCTTGGTCGCGCTGGCACCGAAGCCAACGTGGACAACCGCTACGGCAAGAAGTTAGGTGCAGCCGTCATCAGCACCATCACCGAATTGTCCTCGAGCCTTCCCACTCTGACCGGCAGCAACAGGTCAGGGAGAGGAGCTGGCACGACAATCACTATCGAAGGTGCGGGATCAGGGAACACCAGTGCTGGCGGCCAAGCTGCATCAAATATCGCCGGGGCCCTTAGCGCTCAGGGTAAGGGTATCCTGGACAAATATCTCTCCCTCCCTCCCATCCTTCGTGTCCCGCAGGGCACGGAAATCCTTGTCTCTGTCAATCAGGATCTCATTATTCGATGAATGACCACCAGTCCAGTCGTGCCATCTCATATGTGGAGCAGTACTTGGGCCCGCTCAGGGATTATCTGGTGAGCGACAATATCAATGAATTAGCGATCAACCCGGATGGGTCCATTTTCGTCGAGGAGGCCGGAGCGGAACATATGCATAAGATCGATGTGGCATTGCCGCCTCATGCCATCAAGCGGCTTGGAGCGCAGCTGGCCGGAGAGACCCGCAACACGCTTGGGGTACTTCATCCGATCGTCTCAGGTCGCATTATGGTTTGGGGCTGTCCGCAGCGCGTGCAGGTCGTAGTCGAACCTGCGATCGAAGAAGGCGTGTCGCTGTCGATCCGCAAGTATCTAACGCGGACTTTGGAAAGTGCCGATATAAACTTTGTCGATAGCGGCCAGATGAAGGTGGATGCCGACCGCCGCGAACGCCACCGGGCAATTGCCGATATGGCCCACCTCCGCGACCTGAATGGTCTGTTCCGACAGGCCATTGACGAGAAGTTCAACGTTCTGATTTCGGGCGGCACGTCATCGGGCAAAACTACAGTCGCGCGCGCTTTGCTGGCGATGTCAGACCCCGCCGAGCGGATTATTACCATAGAAGATGCACAGGAGCTTTACCCACCACACAAGAACCAAGTGGGGCTAATCGTAGAGCGTAAGGAGAAATCCGCTCGGAGCCCGTCGAGACTTCTAGAAAGCTGCCTGCGAATGCGCCCCGACCGGATCATTCTCGGCGAAATCCGCGGCGTCGAGGCTTACGATTTTCTTGAGGCGATCAATACCGGCCACCCAGGCGCGATAACAACGATCCACGCAGACAGTCCTGAACTTGCTTTCGACAGGCTGGCACTCATGGTGATGCGCTCTGGTGTGCAGATGTCGCACGGCGAGATTATCAACTATGCAAAAAGGACGGTTGACTTGGTTATCCAAGTCGGCCGGCGCCATGGCAGGCGCGGTGTGCTGCAAATCTACCTG
>KI912051.1:0-3344 GCA_000517005.1 Microvirga lupini | reverse complement strand
CCCAGGAGTTCGGCGACGCGAGCCAGTGTGAGTACGTGCGCAATCGCCGCCATGATCAGGCCGCCTGATCCTGAGGGACAGCCATGGGCTTCCAGTTCCAGGGTAGAAGTTCATCAAGCCGGTTGATCTTGTGATCGTTGATCCGCCCGAGCACGTCGGCGAGATAAGCCTGCGGATCCACCCCGCACAGTTTGCACGTCTCGACCAGTGAGGCGATGATCGCCCATGTGCGGCCGCCCACATCCGATCAGGCTTCATGATGCTGTTCCACTTCCTTACGAGCGTTATCGGAATTGGGGCAGGGAGAGGCTCCGACGGGGCGCAGGCGCCATTCCCATTGGCCTGCCTGCGCTGGACCGCGGGATGTGCGATACGCGATGAAGGCACCCTCACGCACCCGTTGCCAGACGGCGGCCCGCGTCAGGCCCGCCTGCTCGGCCACGCCGGACAGGGTCGGCAGCCCAGTGACGTCGGCGGTCCCGTCAAGACGCGCAATGTCCTCCGGAGTCAGGCGAACCCAGATCTTCGAGGCCGTCCGGCGTTGGTCCGTCGACAGCGCCCCATCATGGGCCCAGACCCGGATGGCGGCCAGGCTCTGGCCGAGGCGCCGCGCCGCGACCGCAGCGGGCACGAACCCGTCGCGGCGGTCCTGCCGGTTTGTGGTGGCGACGGGGCAGCCAGTGGGAATCCCATGCACGCGGCGCATCGAGGCCACCCGATCATAGGTCCAGGGTTTTCCGGTCCGCGTCCGCAGTCCCCGCGCGTTCAGGCCGTCGGCGATGCGATGGTCCGGGTACTGCCCGGCAAGATCGCGAATGGAGGCCAGCACGTCTGGATCGGTCTGCCGATGCCAGCCAGGAGGCGGACAGCGGACGGTATGCCGGGTTGCGGCACCGCCGCTCCACAGCAACTGAACGTCGGCCGTCCGCGTGACCGCGTCCGCCATGATGGTGACCTCAACGATCGCCAGACGCAGCAGGCGCTTGCGGTCCACCGCCGTCGTGGTCTCAGCGTGCCACAGCGCCGGAAGATCGGCCGCGAGGCGGCGGACCTCCTCGGTTTCCTCAGTGAGGGGCGACAGCTCGGTGCGCTGAAGACGGGCGTATTCCTGCTCCAGGTGCTCCACTGCGCCTAAAGCGGTTTCCCAGCGGCGTTCCAGTTCGCGCGCGACCAGTCGGTTGTCTGGGTCCACGGCATCATACTGGCGTTGCGCCATTCGTGCCTCGTAGCGCGCCCGCTCAAGGCGCAGGCGCCATTGGCGATCAATGACGCGCCGCTCTTCGGCCAGGCCATGCAGCGCGGCAATGGTGGTTTCCAGGCCGGCGGGACGGACGGCGTCCAGAAAGGCTTCAGCGGCGATCCGGTCGACCTCTCGCGCCAGGAATGATTGGCAGGCCGGTTCGGCATAATCGGCCTGTGCCCGGCGGCATTCGTACCGGCGATGCTGATCGCCGCGGCCATAGCTGACGGTCATTCGGCTGCCACAGCGACCGCAGACCACGAGCCCATGGAGCAACGCAGCGCCCTCGCGAGGCGCACCGCGATTCTTGCGCTCGAAGTTGGAGAGGTTGTCCCGCAATTGGCGTCGGTTCGCCAGATAGGCATCGAAGCTCAGGTAGGCAGGGTAGACGTCCTGAACGACAATGTCCCACTCCTCGGGAGGACGACGCCGTTCCACCGACGACGGCGGGGTGCCTGGTGCAGCCTCGCGCTTCACCCGACCATAGACGAACGTTCCCGCATAGGCCGGGTTGACGAGCATCTTCTGGATCATCTGATAGGACGGCCTCATCCAGGCGATCCGCCCGGCATCGGGCCCCGATTGCACCAGCCGCGGCAACAGCAAGCCATTCTCGAGAAAGTGGCGCTGCACGGCGCGTGCGTTGCGCAGTACGGCAAACCGCTCGAAGACCGTGGACACGGCCTGGCATACGGCCTCGTCGGGGTCGATGATGGCGATCCCGTCCGGGCGGCGACGATAGCCGACCGGCAGGGTGACCTTCAGTTCCCCGCGCCGCGCCTTGTTGAGCAGAGCTCCATGCATGCGCGCCTGGAGGATATGAAGTTCTGCGGCAAACAAGGTCCCCTTAACACCCAGCAGCAGTTGATCGTTCGGGTTCTGCGGATTGTAAATCCCGTCCTCGTCAGCGATGAGCGTGCGGAACACCGCACAGAGCTCGATGACCCGATGCCAATCGCTGTTGCAGCGCGACAGGCGCGATACTTCGGTCACCAGCACGATCCCGACCTCACCCAGGCCGACTGCTGCGACCAGACGCTGGAAGCCGCCGCGCTGCTGACTGCTGGCCCCCGACAAGCCGAGATCATCGTCGATGACATGAATGCTGGCCTCCGGCCAGCCCATCTGGCGCGCCCGGTCAACCAGGTCGTACTGGCGTCTGGTGCTCTCCTGATTGTTCACGACCTGCTGCGGCGTGGACTGGCGGATATAAACGAGGGCCTGCAGACGGAGATGGCGCGGTTCGATCTTGGACGGCGCATTCATAAGGCACCTGCCTTTCCGCGGCCCTGCGGCTTCTCAGGTGGCGGCGCAGCAGCTCCGCCCACAGTGCCGCCATGGGATTGTGGATGTCGGCTGGCAGCGTGGCCCAGATCGGGGGTTTCGGGGCTGACATGATCGGTCTCCACGCACGGCGCCATGCCGTGCGCTCGCACCAACCGAACCAGGGCGCGCAGACTTCCCGGCGAGAACCGGAGCGGCGGCATGGTTGAACCTCCGTCCTTGGACAGATCGGTCCAGGCTAACGGAATCCGCTCCCGTCGCTCATCCGGGAGCTCGACGACCGCTTCGTGCTCGCCATCCTTCTCCGCTAAGCGGATCAGGCGAACAGCTTGCAAGACCAACGGGTGGTGCCAGGCGACGATGCGGATCCAATGATCCTGAGCGTCAAGTCGAGCAGTATTGTGACGTAGGCTCGTCGGAACCGGCAAAGAGCCACGATTTGCGTCCCAGCGCAAAGCCGCGCAGTGCGCGCTCGGCCGCGTTGTTGGTGAGGCAGATCCTGCCGTCGTCGATGAATCGCGCAAACCGGTCCCAACGTTTGAGCATGTAGTCGATCGGTTCGGCGACGGAGGCAGAGCGCGACAGGCGGGCACGCTCATCGCGCAGCCAGGCTTCCAGGACCGTCAAATGAGGCGCGCTTTGTTCACGTCGCACCCGCAGCCGCTCTTCGGCGCCTAGGCCATTGATGCCGCGCTCGATATCGAACAGCACGTCGATGCGCCTGACCGCGTCCAGCGCGACAGGCGAGATCGCCGCTGCGTTCTTGCCGCGCCGGGCATTGGCGGCAATATCCGCCAACTCGAAGAACTGCCGCCTTGCG
>KI912050.1:10265-11092 GCA_000517005.1 Microvirga lupini | reverse complement strand
CGGGCTTCGGTGTTTCCGTGGCGTCCGGGCTGAGCAGATCATCCCGCTCAGCCTCCACGGCTTTGAGGTGCTCCAGGACAAGCTCAAGCCGATCGAGTTCGCGACGGATCTGGGCCTTGAGATGCTTCGGCAAGGGGCGGCCATCGCCGGTCGTCAGCTCGTCGAGCCTTGTTCTGCGGTCGCGATGGCCGGGCTCATAGTCGGTGATGCCTTGGGCAAACAGCAGCCCCTTGATGCGGTTGACATGCTGGATCCGCTCGGCCGTGAGGGTCTTGCGCTCGCGCGTGATCCGCCGCCGATCCTCCTCCTCGGGCGTGGGAGCCTTGACCATGGCACAGACCCGCGGCTCGCCGCGCTTGTAGGCCAGCAGGGCCCGCACCAGCGCTTCGCCATCGATCCTGTCGGTCTTGGCCCGTCGCCGGCGGCGCGAGGTGGCGATTGAGGCGGGATCGACCACGTGGCTCTCGATGCCTTCGTCCTGCAGCACGCGATGAATCCAGAAGCCATCCAAGCCGGCCTCCTGAACAGTAATAATCGGAAATACTTGGCCGGTGCGAGCCCGCGCCTTCTCCTGAAGTTGAGCAAATCGCGCCAGCAAGCTCGCCACATCGCCGGCGCGCACGCTGTGCTTGGACATCTTCTCTCCGGCTCCAGGCGACAATGAAGTGATCAGCCACACCGAGCGACTGAGTTCCATCGAGACAAAGATTGCGCCAAGATCGATGCGGATAGCGGTCTGCGTGGGCCGGTGATCGAGTGACATGGGTCGCCTCCAGAGTGGGTGTCTAGCAACTCCACTCTGCCATTGAGTGGATCGCTATCCACCC
>KI912050.1:8981-10165 GCA_000517005.1 Microvirga lupini | reverse complement strand
AACTCGAGGGTTCCCCACCGAGGCCCTGCCGCCGGTGCTGCGCAAAAGCAGATGTCAATCCAAGCTGATTGGGTCCTCCACGATGACCGTGAATGCGGTTGGCGCTAGGCGGCCGAGCGCGGGTTCACCTCGCGGCCGATCGCCCAGAGAAAGGCCGCCATTTCTCGCGCGAATCGCGGTGGTGACCACGGTCTGGCGCTTGCCGGCCGCCATCAGCCGGCGATACCGGGCGCACAGCCGCAGCTGCGCTTTCCAGGCAATCGCCCGCACGACCGCTGGCAAGCCCTCCTGGCGCTTCTGCAGCCCTCGGCTCATCCGAGCCGGAAAGCGATAGGTCCAGGCGCCCTCAAGCAACACCCGGCGCACTCTTGGATTCCCAGTCTTGGTAATGCTGCCCCGCCGCACCCGCTCGCCGGTCGAGCTCTCGCACGGCACCAGGCCAAGATAGGCCATCAGCTGCCGCGGGTTCTCAAAGCGGCGCACATCGCCGATCTCGGCCACAAAGGTCACCGCCGTGAGCAGCGCTACCCCGCGCAGGGCTTGGTAAGCCTCCACCACGGGGGCCATCGACCAGGTCGCAACGACATCAGCGACTTGCTGCGTCAGGCGCTCGAGGCGGGCCTCGGAGTCTTCAATCGCCTGCCGGTACTCGCGTAGAACCAGATACTGGGCCGGATGCTCCAAGATGAGCCCGGCCAGCCAGCGGGCATGCGCCCGGGTCCAAGGCTGACGGCCAGGGAAGACCCGCCCATGGCGCAAGAGAAACGCCTGCAGGTGCTGGCGCTTCTCGCGCAGATCCGCCATCGCCGCTTCCCGCGCCCGCACCAGCTCACGCACCGCCTCATGGTCTGGATCCGGCACCCAGATGGCGGTCAACTCGCTGGCCCGATGCAGCCGGGCCAGGGTCAGGGCATCGCGCCGATTGGTCTTGACGCGTTCGCCTGGGCGCTTCGGGATCAGCGACGGCGCGATCACCGCACATTCATGGCCGAGCGCACTGATCTGGCGCTGCAGGCCATAGCCGGTCGGACCGGCCTCATAGCAGAACAGCAGCTCGCCGTGCCGGCTTGCCAGCTTGTGGACCAGGCGCCGGACCGCCTCCGAGGTGTTGTCGATCTCGCCGAGAAAGCGGACTTCGCCCTGGCGGCCGTCTTCGGCCACGGCGACGGAGATCTTCAGCTTGG
>KI912050.1:8612-8881 GCA_000517005.1 Microvirga lupini | reverse complement strand
GGGGGCCGGCAGGCGTCGGATCTGGTTGGCGAAGCTCTGGCCGAACTTCAGCGCCCACTGCCGCACGGTTTCATGGCTCATCTCGATCCCGCGGGCGGCCAGCATCTCCTCGACCATGCGCAGGCTCAGGGGAAAGCGGAAGTACAACCAGACGGCATGGCTGATCACTTCCGCAGGGAAACGATGGCGGGCATAGCGAGAGGGACGTGACGAGGTCATACCTCGTCTATGCCAGCATCCCATCACTCAGAAGTTAACCTGACCGTGCC
>KI912050.1:8411-8512 GCA_000517005.1 Microvirga lupini | reverse complement strand
CGCTCGCGTCGTCGGGTCGGCTGATGACTGTTTTCGGCTCGGTTGTTCAATCTCCGATGCTGGCGATGCTCGACACCCGGCATGATCTCCCGCTTGGCTGC
>KI912050.1:2549-8311 GCA_000517005.1 Microvirga lupini | reverse complement strand
GTAATATTGTCCGCGGCCGCAGGGTGAATGTTCTGGACCGGGCCGCAGGCAATGACGATCAAGGGCGGCGCCGTTTTCTCAACCGCGCGGGACAGCTGCGCTGTGTGAAGATGCGACGCGCGCCGTACAGACAAATTGTCCTAGTTGATCTGCGCCCAGCGTCCTGGGACAACATTGGCTGCAATCCGGGACGTTGATTCGACGCCTCCAACCGATACGCCGGTTTGTAGGCACGACAATAACAATAATGACGATGCTTTGGAGTTTGGGCTATGCCTGCCGTCACATCCGTTGATCTCAGCGGCGACAGTTACATTGATGGCCTTCTTGGCGACCTGAAATGGGCGGTCAAGACCTTCACCTACAGCTTCCCGGCGCTTGGCTCGTATTACGGGGCCTCCTACGGCGAGGGTGAGAACGTCACCAATTTCGGCGCCCTGAACACGTACCAGCAAGCGACGGTCCACACCGCTCTATCGATGTACGCCTCGGTGGCCAAGCTCAGCTTTACGGAGGTGGGCGAAACCTCGACGGCACACGCCGATCTGCGCTTCGCCATGTCGGATCGGCCCAGCACCGCCTGGGCGTATTTCCCGACCACCGCTGCTGAAGGGGGCGATGCCTGGTTCAACAGGTCAGAAGGCACCTATGACTATCCGATGAAGGGCGATTACGCCTTCCTGACCTTCCTCCATGAGATCGGGCATGCGCTCGGCCTGGAGCACCCCCACGACAGCGGCCTGCCCGTTGACCGCGATTCTCTCGAGTACACGGTGATGAGCTATCGCTCCTCCATCGGAGCCTCGGCCGAAAGCGGCTATGTCAATGAGTATTGGGGCTTTGCCCAAACACTAATGATGATCGACATCGCTGCCCTGCAGCACCTGTATGGCGCGAATTACAGCACCAACAGCACGAACACCGTTTATTCCTGGAGTGCAACGACCGGCGAGATGTTCCTCGACGGCATCGGCCAGGGGAAACCCGGCGGCAACCGGATCTTTCTAACGGTCTGGGACGGTGGCGGCAACGACACCTATGACTTCTCGAACTACAGCACCAACCTGCAGGTCGATCTGCAGCCGGGGAGCTGGACGAAGACATCCGCAACCCAGCTGGCCAAGCTGCGCTATGACGGCTCAAAGCTCGCGGTCGGGAACATCGCCAATGCCCTGCTCCACAACGACGACACGCGCTCCCTGATCGAAAATGCCGTCGGCGGGACGGGCGCCGACACGATCGTCGGCAACCAGGCGCACAACCATCTCAGCGGCAGTGCCGGCAATGATCAACTCACCGGTGGATCAGGCAACGACACGCTGGCCGGCGGGACCGGGACTGACACGGCTACATTCAGCGGAGAGCGGTCGCACTATGCCGTCAATCGCCTTTCGGATGGAGCGATTGAGATCAGGGATTTGCGCTCAGACGATCTCGACGGCAGCGATCTCGTTTGGACCGTGGAGTTGTACCAGTTCGCAGACAAGCTGTACGACGTGACGGAACTTGGGGTCGATCCGACAGTCGCGACACTCGACACAACAAGCCTGACACCATCCGAGACCGTCAGTGATCCTGTGGTCACCGATCCAGCCGTCAGCAACCCAGTCGTTACTGTCCCTATAGTGATTGATCCGGTCGTTGAAACTCCGACTGCCGCTGATCTGACGGTGTCTGGGACCAATCGCGGCAATACGCTCTATGGCGGCGCTGGAAGCGACAAGCTCTACGGTCGGGGCGGCAACGACGTTCTGGTCGGCGGAGCCGGCGCAGATTATCTCAGCGGCGGCAGCGGGATCGATTACGCGAGCTATGCCAATGCTACAACGGGTGTGCTGGCCAGCTTGACCTCGCCCTCTGTGAACCAGGGCGACGCTGCCGGCGACCGCTACTCCAGCGTTGAGAGCCTCATCGGCAGCGCCTTTGCCGATCGACTCATCGGCAACAGCGGGGCCAATACCATCAAGGGTGGGGCAGGCGACGACAGGCTTGATGGCCAAAGCGGCAACGACGTCCTTTCCGGCGGGACGGGGAACGATGCTCTAGTCGGGAGTTCCGGCAAGGACGTGTTGTCCGGCGGCAGCGGGGCAGACACCTTTGTGTTCACCTCCGCAAGCCACTCCCGCAGTTCCTCTATCGACACGATCAAGGACTTCGTGCGCGGCAGCGACCATATCGACCTGCGCAGCATTGATGCGAACACGAAGATAGGTGGCAATCAGGCCTTCAGCTTCATCGGCAAGTCCGGCTTCAGCGGGAAGGCAGGACAACTGAAGTTCGACGGCGGCGTTCTGTCGGGGGACGTGAATGGCGACAAAGGTACCGACTTTCAGATCAAGGTGGCGAGGCTCTCGACCCTCAGCAAGGGCGACTTCTATCTCTGACTATAATCCCGTCGAGTTCGCCCCCACCGGGATGGTCTGTACGATCGATACGCCGATACTGTAACAGTGCCGCCAACGACAAACGCGGGCTCTGATCTTAGTACGCGTCCCTCAAGTGGTTCTCGACGCTCCACTTCGGCACGTCGAGGTTGCCGAGGCGTCCTGTGCCTGATGTACGACTGACAGCCTCGCTTCTTGACCTCACCTGACTGATCCGGGTGATGTGGGCGGAACGGGTCCACCAACGCGCAGATGATCCGTGAATCATCAGCCGTTCAGTAGAGTCTGTGGACAAGCGGGCCTCCGGGACTGTTGTCTCATATGTGCGAGGCGGTCACTATTAGGGACCCAGGGAGCGGCCATGGCCCGTAAGGAGGCGTTATGCAGGTGACGGTGCAGCCAGGACAAGCAAAACTTATTGATGCGACTACGCCGATGGGGACCATCGCACGACCTTTGCCGTCAAGCGCCTCACCGATCCCACTACGAGTGAGACTTTTGTTTCTCCATGGCGAGTACGCGCGTTATCAAGTCCGCGATTGGGGCAACATTGCTGCAGGTCAGGGAGCGAAAGGTGTGAATCGGCGCGGGGTGCGCCAGCAGATAGCCTTGCGCCTGCGTGCATCCCTCCGCCTCCAGGAAGTGAAGCTCGTCCAGGGTCTCAACGCCTTCGGCCACAATGGGAAGCCCCAGCCCGTGCCCGAGGCCGAGCACGGCGCGTACGATTGTGGCCGCCTGAGGATTGGTATCAACGGCCTGAATGAAAGATCCGTCAATTTTGATCTTGCTGAACGGAAAGGCCCGTAAATTCGAGAGGGACGAATACCCAGTGCCGAAATCGTCGATCGCAATCTGAACGCCTAAAGCGGCAAGACCTTTCAAGGCTTGGTGGGCACGAGCCGGGTCCCGGATCAATGCCGTCTCCGTGACTTCGATCTCAAGTCGCTCCGGTGATAGCTTGGATGCTTCCAGAGTGGCTTGGACGAGCTCAGCAAACCCGGTGCTCCCCAACTGCACCGCAGACACATTAACTGCGAGACTGAGCGGCCGGGTCCAGGACGCTGCCTCCAGGCAGGCCTCCCGCAAAACCCATTCACCAATGCTCAGGATTAGACCACTTTCTTCGGCAAGGGGAATGAAGACGGCAGGGGGAACGTCGCCTCGGCGAGGATGGTTCCAGCGCAGAAGCGCCTCGAACCCGGTGACTTCTCCTGTGCCAATCTGCGCCTGCGGCTGATACACCAATGAGAATTCGCCTCGGACAATTGCATGGCGCAGGTCGTGCTCGAGAGCACGGCGCTCCCGAGCTTCATCCCCCATGGCTGGTTCGAAGAAACGGAACGTTCCTTTTCCTTCGACTTTCGAACGGTAGAGCGCCGTATCGGCATGCGAGAGCAAGGTCGCGCGGTCCTCGGCATCGGAGGGGTACATCGCAATGCCAATGCTGACGGAAATCAGAGATATCAGCCCTTCGACGGCGTCGTTGCTTGCGAAGCTTCCAAGAATCCTCTCGGCAAGGCGCTCCGCTTGGGTTGGCCCATTGATTCCGGGGACGATGATCGCGAACTCATCGCCGCCGAGACGGGCCAGCAACTGGTGCTCATTGAGAACAGAGGAGAGGCGCTTGGCCACATCCTGAAGAAGTTGATCACCCGCAGCGTGGCCGTATAGATCGTTGACTTCCTTGAACCGATCGAGATCGAGGTAAAGCACCGCCAATTGTCGACCGCTCATCCGGTGCAGTTCGATCTCATGATCCAGCTCGTGGCTGAATCTCGCACGGTTGGCGAGCCGTGTCAGAGGGTCATGATGCGCAAGAAAATGGATTTGGGCCTCAGCCTCCTTGCGTTCCCGCAAGTCCCGGAGAGCAACGACATGGTGCAGATGTCCGGAATACATGATGGTTCCGGAGATGAGTTCAACGGGAATGAGACCCCCGTCTTGGCAGCGCAGCTCGGCTTCGATGGACTGCCCCGCTCGCGCAAGGAGCTTGACTCGCACGTCTTGCTCCGGGATGAACTCTGCGAAACTCTGACCGCACATATTCTCAAGCCGCTGACCCACAAGCTTCGAGAAGCTCCGGTTCGCCGACACAATCACTTCGCCATCACAGAGAATGAGGCCCTCGATCGCCGCATCGGCGAAATCGCGAATCCGTGCTATCTCGGCAGAGCGTCTGCGCTCGCGGAGATCGAGACTAAGACCGACACAACACAGCAACAGGATGGCAATGCTGACAAACGCAACACCCGCGGCGAGCCAGTGTGTCGGCACAGCCGAGGGCGAGAGCTGGGTCATGCTGTCGGGCCGGAGTTCAACAGCTCCCATTGCGGTAAAATGAAGGGTGCAGATGGCCAGCACCAGCAGCAGAGTGCCTATCAGCTTCCAGCGAAGTGTGCTGCCCTGCAGCCCCGCTGGCAATGCCATGGCTCCAAAGGCAGCACCTAGAACAACGGAAGCGGCGATCATCGGCCGGTCCCAGATCATCGCGCCCGAGACCTCAAATGCTGCCATTCCGATATAGTGCATTGCCGCGATGCCGGCTCCCACGACGAGGCCTCCGCCCCAGGCGGCGCCTCCCAAGCCAGGGAGAAGAGCTATCCACATGCCTGTCCCTGTCAGCACAATAGCGGCGACCAGGGAAACAATCGTTAGGCCAGTGTCATATCCGACCGGCAGTGCCGGCGAGTAAGCAAGCATCGCGATAAAATGCGTGGCCCAAATACCGAACCCAATCGATAGAGCCGCGATGCTGAGCCAGATGGCTCGCGAAACGCCCGCGAACTTTCTCACATGGTGGAGGAGGTTTAGGGCAGTGAACGACGCGAGAGTACAGACAAAAGCTGCCAGGATGACCAACCGAAGATCATGCTCGTAGGCAATGCAGTTATAGACCGTCACCATAATCCGTCCACCCACCCAATCTCAGCATCCTCTGACTTGTTGTCCGTTGCGTCCTCGCTCAGCATCTTTGTTGGCCTGATGCTGTAGTGATCCTGTTCTTGCCTTGTGGAGAATCGGTCGGCCCCGGTCTGACCTCGTCGGCGATGCTCCGCCTCTGCCGCCATGGCGTTCACCGTCAGCCTCGCGCCGAGACACCAGAGGCGAATGTCAAACTGGGAGTTCTCAAAGACTGCCGCAGCCTTCCACCAGCCTGCGCGCGCGACTCGTAGACATAGGAGGGATCTGCCCAGCGCGACAGCACACCAGCAACAGAGTGGCTGGCTGGGTGGCTCCCCAGCAGGTGAAGAGATGCCAGCAGGATGGCGCCTCCTGCCAGCCAAATGGTCAATCGGTTCATGCGCCCCCGCTCATGAAAGCCGTTTCACTATCCCCACGTTAGCAAAGAAACTGCGTATAGAATGTTAAGGCGATCTA
>KI912050.1:2175-2449 GCA_000517005.1 Microvirga lupini | reverse complement strand
TGCAACTGTGCAAACCGCATCAGCAGGCCGGCCACATCGCCGCCCCGCACGCTGTGCTTGGACATCGTCTCCCCAGCCCCGGGCGACAGCGACGTGATCAGCCAGATCGAACGACTGAGTTCCATTGAGACGAAGATTGCGCCAAGATCAGTGCGGATAGCGGTTTGCTCAAATCGGGCCTCGACGGACATCGGTTGGTCTCCAGCGTGAGTGGTTCAGCAACCTCACTCTGCCAGAGAGTGGACCGCTATCCACCCGCATAGGATCTGTAGTG
>KI912050.1:843-2075 GCA_000517005.1 Microvirga lupini | reverse complement strand
GGGTGCAACTCACATGGGGAGCGGTTGGTCAACAGCGAGAATGATGAGGCATGAAGGCGATCTCCGGCTGGTGTTTGATATCCAAGGTCTGAGCCCGTTGCATGATCTGGCTCGTGTCCGACGCCAGCTCCAACTCACATCCGGTCGCTGCTTTCGAGCAGCTGCACCACAATCCCGCTTGCAGCGGACGAGGGCTCAGGCGACGGGACCCTTCTGTAGTGCGGCATGCGAAGCCCGATTGCACATCGGTCCGTCCACCTGGATCCGCCGGAACTGATCAGGGTCCGGCGAAGAGCAAAAGCGAATTGGTCCTTTGGAGTCAGGCCTGCGTCATGACCGCTCCCTCGATGGCTACCCCAGCGGTCGCGTACTTCCACAAGGCGATCAGCAGCTTGCGGGCCAGCGCCACGATCATCGGCTTCTTGAGACGCCCGCCGTTGCGCTGGACCCGCTCCTGGAACCACAGGCTCAGGGCCGATCTGGGCTGATGACGCAGCCACAGCCAGGCCAACTGGATCATGGTGGTGCGCAGGCGCGGGTTGCCCGCTTTCGACACGCCCTGCTCGCGATCCACCGATCCGCTCTTCCAGGGCGTCGGCGCCAGGCCCGCATAGGCGGCCACCTGCCGGCGGTTGCAGAACGTGCGGAACAGGCCTTCCGCCCAGAGCAGGGCCGCGGCTTCTGACCCCACGCCCTTGAGGCGCAGCAACAGGGCCGATGGCTGGTCCGAAGCGTGATCATCGGCTCCGATGAGCACGGCATCCCGCTCGGCTTCCACCGCCCTGATCTGCTCGAGAAGGAGTTCCAGCCGGTCGAGTTCGCGGCTGATCTGGGCTTTGAGATGGACCGGCAGCGGTCGGCCATCGCCGGTCGTGAGCGCGTCGAGCCTGCTCCGGCGGTCGCGGTGCAAAGGCTCATAATCGCCGATCCCCTGTGCGAACAGCAGCCCCTTGATGCGGTTAACGTGCTGGATCCTCTCAGCGGTGAGGGTCTTGCGCTCGCGGCTGATCCGGCGCCGGTCCTCCTCCTCAGGTGTCGGTGCCCGGACCATCGCACACACCCGCGGCTCACCGCGCTTGTAGGCCAGCAGCGTGCGGACCAGGGCCTCCCCGTCAATCTTGTCAGTCTTGGCGCGCCGGCAGCGGCGGGAGACCGCAATCGAGGCGGGATCGACCACATGGCTCTCGATCCCCTCGCTCTCCAGCACGCGATGGATCCAGAACCCGTCGAGG
>KI912050.1:0-743 GCA_000517005.1 Microvirga lupini | reverse complement strand
TCCACCAGAGTGCTTGGCCCAAAGGTGAGGGTCAGCGGCACGTCGGCAGCATCGCGGCCACGGGCGATCAGAATCCGGCCGATCCGCGGGTCATTGTTGCGGGGATCGAACGTGTGCCATCGCCCGCCCAGAAAGACTTCTATCCAGGCCGCAAAGTCCTGAGGGGCATGGGGTGGAGGCAGGCCGATGTCGCTGATGTAGCCGGTGCAATACCGGGCCGGAATGTTGAGACAGCGGCAAAATGCGAGCGCCAGATGAGCATAGTCACGGCACACGCCACGCTTTTCCTCAAAGGCCTCAGCAGCCGTACGCGTTGCGCGCGAGTGCTCGTAGCCGAAGGCGATATGGTCGTGCACGAAGTCGCAGATCGCCTGCACGCGGGTCCAGCCCAGCGGAGTTGATCCAAAGAGGTTCCAGGCGACGTCGGAGAGACAGTCCGTCTCGCAGTAGCGGCTTCCCAGCAGGAAGAATAGGGTCTCTGCCGGCAGGTTCTGGATTTGAACCTGCTCGGCACCTGGATCCATCGTGTCCCACTGGCCCGTGTCGCGGACCACGGTTTCGGTTTTGAGGGTGAGCCTTCCGGCTGGCGCCACGAGGCGGTTGCACCAGTTGCCGAAACTGTCCCGGTACCCCTCCACAGGCACGATGGTGTCGTGATCAGGTAATCCGGCCGCTCCAGGTCGGACACTCTCGACGAATGCACATTGAGCATCGCGATCATGGGCGTGGGTTGCCCGAACTCG
>KI912049.1:3005-3907 GCA_000517005.1 Microvirga lupini | reverse complement strand
AGCGTGACCAGGGCCTTCGTCCGGGGCCGACGAGCGCGGAGCAGGAGAAGATCAAGGCGCTCGAGCGTGAGGTGCGCGAACTGCGCCAGGCCAACGAGATTCTGCGCAAGGCCAGCGCGTATGTTGCCCAGGCGGAGCTCGACCGCCGCTTCAAGCCATGAAAGCCTTCATCGACGAGCATCGTGAGACCTACGGGGTCGAGCCGATCTGCCGTGTGCTGCCGATCGCCCCGTCTGGACTTGCTCCGAAAAGATGGAGAGCCTCTCATGAAGCAGGAGGATCTCCATGCCCCATACACGCTTTACGACAGAGTTTCAGGATGAGGCCGTTCGGCTTGCCCTGACGAGTGGCCGTAGTCGCCGTGCGGTCGCCCAAGATCTCGGGATCGGCTTGTCGACCTTGCGTCACTGGATTGACCGCCGTCGCGAGCGCGAGATCGACGCTCCGCCCGCGGACCGCCAGGAGGACATGGCGGCTGAGCTGAAGCGGCTGCGGCGCGAGAACGAGATCCTGCGCCAGGAGCGCGAGATCCTGAAGAAGGCCGCGGCTTTTTTCGCCAAGGAGGGAAGTCGATGAAGTTCCGGTTCATCGATGCGGCGAAAGAGGAATTCCCTATCCAACGCCTGTGCCAAGTGCTGAATGTCAGTTCCAGCGGCTACTTTGCCTGGAGGAGCCGTCCGGCCGGTCCTCGACAACGGGAGGACTTGGTGCTGCTGGCCCACATCCGCTCGGCCTTTGCCCGCTCCAACGGGACCTACGGCAGTCCTCGCGTCGCCCGCGAGCTGCAGGACGAAGGGCTGCCCGTCGGACGCCGCCGGACCGCCCGGCTGATGCGCGAGAACGGCCTCAAGGCTCGCCAGAAGCGGCGGTTCAAGCGTACCACCGACAGCCATCACGCCTTT
>KI912049.1:0-2905 GCA_000517005.1 Microvirga lupini | reverse complement strand
GTTGAGACAAAGCCCGTGCCCCCGATCGGCGGCCGCTCGAGTCGGAACCGAGAGCGAGAAGCATCTCAACGTGCGGGATACCAATGACCTTTAGGTGAGGTGAGGGCGGATCACCATCAAAGTCGGCTTCCTGATCAATCTTGGCAAAAAGTCCGAACTAAGCAACCTAGCTCCTGCGCGTTCTGCTCCTTTTGCCCCGGTGCTGAGCTGTAGGTACGCTCGATGGCGACGGGAAAAAGAAGCGCGAGGTGAAGCTTCGCTCAACAGAGTGCTAAGCAAAATGACCGCTGAAAATACCATTAGGCGCCTCTGGTGTTGAATGTCGACAACTGCGGCGCCCCTCATGCTCCCGGCGAGATCCTGAGGCAAGTGTAACATGCGTCTCATATGACTGCAGCCGAACGCAAGCACGTCCTGCACTTCATCGTCCGAGGTCCGGATATCCGAATCGTTTAGCAACTGCGCGGATCTGCTGGTTGTTCAAGTCCCCGAAGTTCCCCGGAAAAAGCGCTACTTTCTGCGATCCTGGCCAATCCCACATCATGTTGGATCGGTCGATCCTTCTATAGATGCTCCCAGCGCGTCTGCCCATCCAGTACAACCAGACATCGTCAGCCCCAGGACAAAGCTCTAGAAACGCGTCCTCATCAAGCACCTCTGGCGAAAGTGCCCCAGGTGGGTAAAGAATGCCTCCACGCCCAATCGGAAACACCGCTGCAGAAACCTCAGGTTCACTTAGATTAGGCCACATCTCGTATGGAAGTAGCTCGCCATCCTCGCTCAACTGAACCCTCCGCGCTTGATAGCAGGTGATCAGTTTCGTTTCGCCTGATGACGCAGAGACCAAGTCTTCAAGCCACTTTGGCGCATAATAAACGTCATCGTCTGCCGTAACAATAAAGGCGTTTGGAAACGCCTTGAGCGTTGGTACGATCTTCTTAAACGACTTGATGTCTTCTGTCACACGAATATCTAAGCCGTACTTCGTCAGATTGCGAACAGCCTCTGGGAGCATAGGCTCATCCTCATGGGATATCCAAAGGATAATACGATCTGCTTTGGTCGTCTGACAAAGCAAAGAGCGCAGTGTATGAAGAAGCGTTGGAAAACGCGGCGAGTAAGAGGTCAGTGACACAATAAGCTCACCAGGCAATGTATGCGGGCTGCCCGGGGTCCGGATCCGCCACATCATAGCAATGCGAACTGCGGCCGACAAAACGATCCATTTCGGACGACGCAGCCTTCGTAGCATTCCATCAATGAGGCGCGACGACACGTTTCGCGCGCGGTACAAGCCAGATCTCACCAAGGTATCTCCAGATGTCGGTGCAGAACAAGTGTCGTGATCCTAGTGTGTTCCATCTACTGCCACCACCAGAGCACATATGTTCGTTCGCGAAAAGAATACCGACCACGGCGTACGGCGCGAAGATGTGATTGCATGCAAACTACTACACAGCAACCAGATGGTATGCTTACGTTCCAGCCGGCCACATCGCTAGCTATGGCGCTCTCTGCCACCGAACGCGTCTCGATTTCACGTAGTTTCAAGACAAATAAGGCATATAGTAAGATGAATATTCCGAGAGTCTAGCCGGTCTTATGCACGAGGCGGCTGGAGAAGGGCTGGCGGATGTAGCTTAAGCACTTGAAGCAGCGTAGAATTTGGTTGCTGAAGCCGATCCTGCACCCCGTTCAAGGCTGCCACACCCGCCATGCTGGACGATACAATCGCGACCTTCCCGTTTCCAGCCGTTGGTCGCAAGAAGATCACCGCCGCTTTCGACGGTGGGCGCCTCTCATCAGACGGTGGCGTCATGCTCCTGGCGCAGGCCGAGCGACGGCTCGGCATCGCCGAGCGGCTGGCGCGCGTCATCCCGGATCGGCGTGATCCGGAGCGGGTCAAGCATGCTATCCCGGACATGATCCGCGCCCGCATCTTCGCGATTGCCTGCGGGTATGAGGACTGCAACGACTTCGGCTCCCGGCGGGCTGATCCGGCGTTCAAGCTCGCTTGCGGGCGCTGGCCCGAAACGGGAGCGGATCTCGCCTCGCAGCAGACCCTCTCCCGTCTGGAGAATGCCCCGACGATCCGCGATGCGATCCGCCTGACTTATGCCCTGGTGGATCAGTGGATGGAAAGCTATGTCACGCCGCCTGACGGCGTGGTGCTGGATGTCGACGACACCTGTGACGTGGTGCACGGGCATCAGCAGCTGTCGCTGTTCAACGCCCACTATGATGAACGCTGCTTTCTGCCGATCCATGTCTACGACAGCGCCACCGGCCGACCGGTCGCCATCGTGCTGCGCCCTGGCAAGACGCCCTCCGGCCGTGAGGTGCGGGCCTACCTGCGGCGCCTCGTTCGGCGCATTCGCACGCGCTGGCCTCTCACCCGCCTCACCCTCCGCGGCGACAGTCACTATGCCCGTCCCGAAGCCATGGAGCGAGGCGAATGGCCTCAGCTATCTCTTCGGACTGACCGGCACGAAGCCGCTCACGGCCAAAGTTCAGAACGTGGCGGATGCGGTGCGCACCCAACGGGCGCTGGAAGACTGTGAGGTTGTTCGCGGCTTTGCCGAGACGACACACCGGGCTGGAAGTTGGTCGTGCGCGCGGCGCGTGGTCGCCCGCATCGAGGCGACCCGCCTCGGGCTCGATATCCGCTTTGTGGTCACCAACCTGACCGGCACCAGCCTGCGCGTCATCTACGAGAGCCTGTATTGTGCCAGAGGCCAGGCGGAGATCTGGATCAAGTTCCACAAGGCGCAACTCGCCTCGGACCGAACCTCGTGCCGGCGAGCCGTGGCTAACCAGGTCCGCCTCGTGCTGCACACGGCAGCCTATTGGCTGATGCTGTCCGTGCGCGAGACCATCCCAGCCGCTCGCGATCTCGCCCGGGCGG
>KI912048.1:35627-36587 GCA_000517005.1 Microvirga lupini | reverse complement strand
TCTCACGCCGAAAGTTTCCGGCTGCCAGAGCATACCACACCCGCCATCCGCTGACCCGGGCGGGATGCGGCTACACTCTAAGACTAACATTCTCTAACAAGCGGCAATCGACCTGAAGTTTTCTGAAGCACCCCACGGAGAGACTGCATGCACGTCTCTGGCGCCTTTGAACTCGATATCCAGCCGGGCACTCCAGACATCCCAGCATCGGTCAGAGCGGCACTCCTGCGGTACACGAGAGGCGAGGACGGACGCCTATTCATCACGCCCGAATGCACGTCCTATGAGGAAATCGAGGGCCAGATTAATGCCCTCCAGGATGAGCTGGACGAGATCCGGGAAAGAGCCCGCCGAGCATTCCAAATCCCATGATGCCTAGCGTCAGCGTCTCGGGCTGAATGCGTTGCAATCCCATCCCGAAGCAAAAGATTAATTGTCCGTTAAAGAGCCTCTGTGCCGGGCGTACGGTGGTGCACCCCATGAATTGTTCTATAGGTATATGACCTTTCGTCCTTTTCCCCTTAAATCCTAATTATCAATATATCGTACTTTGGGTGTCCCTGGAGGCGCCCGGTCCCCTGTAGCATGGGACGCCCGGAGGGCGCATATTGATTCACCCGCGGGTGAACTTTAGTACGCCCCTTCAGCCATTGTTTTCCGTGCCAACCCTCGCAATATTGCTGTCACGAAAGCGGGGCCGAGGGCATCCTATGACAAAGATTACAGGCGCAAAAGATGCGGATGTCGATAAGCTCCGCATCAATGAAAAGAAGTGGTCTAAGCCGCTTATGGCGGCTGGGTGGAGTGCCATTCCTAATGTCATCATCGAAAAGCAGGAGGCCCTCGGGCTGGATGCTGTCGATATGAACATCATCCTTCACTTGGCCCATTACTGGTGGCGGCCGGACAACCTCCCGCATCCGTCTATCGAGACAATCGGGAAGGCCATCGGCCTTAGAG
>KI912048.1:34164-35527 GCA_000517005.1 Microvirga lupini | reverse complement strand
GCTCAAGTCCGGACCCATGCACCAACGCCGTGCGAGCACGGGAATGTCGAGGGCTTCCTTGTTGCGATGGAGATCGAAGCCGAAGCCGAGCGAGAAATGCCCCTGGAGCTCGGCCGCGCGCTCGACGGCTGCGATCTCCCTTATCAGCTCTGCCGGAAGCCCGAGCGACTTGCGGGCCCAGTACCCCAATCCGGGGTAGGGAACCTGATATTGTTTGCAGATGGCGGCCAGCGCCGTGCCGGAAATACCGAGCTCCGGGGCGACTTTGTTGAGCGGCCTGTCGCAGACCCGTTTATAAAGCTCAAGACGTGTGCAGACAATGTGCCTCACCGATTGTCCCCGATTTATCAGCGGTTTAGACAGTGTTAAGACGCTGCCGCCGGTCATATCCATTCAAGACGAAGGTAAGCTGTTTCGTTGACGTGCGGCGAGGGTACTGCCCCAGCCCCTGACCGACACGAAGGCAGAATAAGGGCTGCTCAATAGTAGGTTACGGCCCGGCGGAGTTGTGAATATTGTGCAGCTCATCGGACTGGCATTGGCCACCTGAGAGAAGCGGCCTCAACTCAGGTGAATATTTTGGATCACATCGACTCTAGGAAACACCGGAGGACTATGCGGATATATTATCCTTACAAGAGGAGCGCGGCCCATGACAAAAAACATCGTCATCTTTTCCGACGGTACCGGTCAGGAGGGTGGCATTCAGGTCGAGCAGCGCCTGAGCAACATCTACAAGATGTACCGAGTTTGTAGGGTAGGCCCAGAAACATCGATTGCTCCTCACGAGCAGGTAGCGTTCTATGATCCTGGCCTCGGGACCGAAACCACGGCGACCGGGTTCACCAGTGTAGTGCGGTGGGTGCAAAAGACGTTAGCTTCCGTGTCCGGGCGCGGGATAACGACCAACATTGTCGATTGCTACGAATTCCTGATCAATCACTATGAACCTGGCGATAGGATTTTTTTGTTTGGCTTCAGCAGAGGAGCCTACACGGTGCGGGGCGTGGCCAGCCTGCTGATGCTCTGCGGAATACCCAGCCGCAATGGCGATCAGCCAGTCCGCCGCTTCAGGAAGGCGGTCCGGGATATCGCCAGCAGTGCAGTTCACACTGTGCTGGAACACGGGGCAGGGCACCCACGCGCGAAGTTTGAGAACGAAAGGCTCGAGCTTGCACGCCGGTTTCGCGCCCAATACGGCGCCGATCATGAATCTGGTGAGGTCCACCGCTCCAACGCATCACCATACTTCATCGGCGTGTTCGATACCGTAGCGGCTCTCGGCGCCAAAGGCCCTCTTGCGGTCGGTATCAAGATTTTCCTGGCTGTCGGCGCTGCTTTGCTCGCAGCAGCACTTGCATTA
>KI912048.1:23269-34064 GCA_000517005.1 Microvirga lupini | reverse complement strand
CTCTAGGGCGGGAGGATGATACCTTATGTTTCCTGACGATAATTCCCCGGCCGTCCTGTTGCCTGTCGAGATCAGGCATGTCGCCGACACCATGTCGGCAGCCGTAAATGAGTTGGAGCGTCGGCTGTCAGGGTATATCGAAGTTCCGGTCGATGCGGAGGTCGAGTCACTTGACCCGGAAATGGACATCGGATGCGTTTGGGATCCCGACGAGGTTGATAGCATCATTGATGCTTACAGCGTCCTGGAAATCCCGGAGGAATTGAAAGAACGAACGATTGATATCCTCGAACATGCAAGACGGGACCTCAGGAGTCATGCGTTAGTTCGGGCACAGGCATCGGGTAGGATGTTGGGATTCGTGGTGATTAGGCGCGGAATTGAGTATATTTCCTCACGCTCCGGAACGCCTGACCGAATCCGCATGGTGCATGATGTTCTTGCGGCGGCCGAGTCCGAAGGCGGAGTGTTGCCAGAGATCATCGCCGCCTGCAGCATCCTTATCCTGAGTGACGTGTACAATCTCCATCAGGGCGCGGGTGCGATCGGCAACGATATGCTCGAGAGCATGGGTGAACTGGAGGAAATCGAGCCGGGACTATCAATGCTGAGCGGAGACTCGGTCAGAGTTGAGTGCCACGTGAGGGGTAGCGCCGGATCGCAAGACGAAGTCGTCCGTGCTTTGGGTTCAATTATCGAGTCCTACTCCGGCCATATGGGAGACTTCGATGATGCCGACGGCACAGCAGGACCGGCCTATGTCGTAGGACCCTTCGTGCCGGGATCCTGGTTCGATGTCGATGGCAGTGAGCGACGGCAGGATAGCCATGAAGATCTCCGCAGGCGTGAGATCCTGCGTACAGCCAGTCTCATCGCGTACTCCGACATTCGCAGGCTCAAAGCGGAAGACAATTTCATGCCGGTTCCGGGCCTCCGCATTCCAGAGTTGGTCGCCGAGCATGCATCACCGGATATTCTTGATGTCGCAAGCTTGGCTCTTGATCCTCAACTACCGCATCCTGGTACTGTATTCGGCGATGAGGCCTCGGATGTCCGATGTGCGCAGATCCGGATCAGCCACGTCGGCAATCGGGCGTTCAGCCTCTTTGTCGGTTTAAGGCGGACACTCAGCCTAACCCTTGATGCTGGATACATGGCGCCGTTGGTGTTGGATATCCAGGTTTGTCATGTCCTGGGGGTGAGACACACCAGTCTTAACGAACGGCTTGGCGAAGTCATCATGAGCCAGGTGGTTTCCGATCTTCAATCGTTGGCGAGCAGCCTTACCAGCTTCGACGGGCAAATACTCGTCAGAATCCGGGTCCCGGCCTTCGTTCACCGCTCCGTCCGAAAGATTATTACTGAGGATTGGGAGGCAGCCCGTGTCGCAGTGTCGGCGTTCGAGGCTAATCATGTCGTTCTTGAACCCGTTATCGAGCCGGCGGAACTTTGGCCCGATCAGGGTGAGCCTTCCTCTCCTGCCGTGCTGTTTCAGCCAATGCCTGTGAAGGTCGATGTCCAATCCGTCGATCTTTATGATTTTATGGAAGGCTACTGCTCAGAGGTCCTTGAAAGTGGCGACGTCGACATCGAGAAGCTTGAAGTGCTCCGCCAAACGAAAGTAGGGCCGCAATGGTTGGATCTCGAGGAAATCGAGTCATTCCGTTGTGTAGAGCCATTCCTCTTCCTGCGGGGCTGGGTCAACGGGGCGCCGATCCCGGCTGTGGTCTCCAGCCTGACGTTACGTCGGGAGGAGATCGAGGATCTCAGGATCGCGGATTTGACAAAAGATTTTGTCCATACCCTTGGATCGAGCGAACATGGTTGGACCGACGTAGCCTCTCTTCCTCAAGCAATCGATGATCTCACGGTTGCGGCACATAAGTTGTTCAAGCGATCAGAGATCCATGTCGCGCCGCTGAACTTGGTGGCTCTGGGCTCGCAAGACAGCTTCATGATCTTCGGCGACGAGCGCGATGAGGAAGACAAGGAGATGATCGTTCGATGCGCCCACTTGGACGAGTACGGCGCCCTAGGAGCTGACCAAGTCTTCTTCGGCCCTAGGAGCACTGAGTTCATCGTTGCCGTACATAACGATCTGCGGGTGGGAACGGTCGATGGCGTCGAAAGGGTTCTCGCGCTCTTCTTAACACGGCGAGCCAACGAACTACTGGAAGTGACAGGGCCTGAATCGTCGAGTTCGATCCTATACCTCTCCCGGCTTTACGTCAGAGCGGGACTAGCTCCGGAAGGTGCCGATTTTGCCACCCTGGCTCTATCGGCGGATCCGGTTGGCGATCTGGAGGGGGCACTGGAGCACGAGATCGATCGGGGCGTCCTGATGAGGTTGATCAAGGGCGCAGAAGGAAATTTTGCCCGCTGCCGGGACGGGGCGCCAATCTATATGATCGTTGCCAACATTGCCGATGCCTACGAGCGCTTCCTCCATGAACTATCCATTGAGCCGGTGCCAGATGCCGCGTGAGCGTGAGTTCCTCTCGTGGTAGAGGAAAACTATGTCCTGGTGTGAACCAGGTGGGTAACGGGGGTAATCATGGATCAGACCTATAGGGGCAGGCTTCTCCGGGGCGCTATGCTGCGGGGAACGCCTCAAGTTGGGGTATTCGTCGGTGTAAAGCGGCTTCACATTGCTGACGGTGAGACTCTTGATGACGCGTTCGCTAAGGCAAGAGCCTTCGTGGATGCGGGCTTTGCCGAGACGTCTAGAATGCGGCGGCTGCCGAACATTGCGACGACAGAGGAGTATGTGAACTATTTCGCGGGCCATCGGCTCAGTGAGCACCATGAGAAGATGCTGAGGGCGAACGCGGTAAAGCCGATGACCGCCCACGAACTGGCTGAGGTTGCTGGCTGGGACAGCTACATAACGGCTAACCGTCAGTATGGTGGGCTGGGTAAGGAGGTTGGTCGGGAGATCGGGTTGACGTTTGAAACATACCAGAACGGCCGTGAGTTTTTCATGAGTGCGCTTGTGAAGGATCTTGCAGGCACCGATGACGAGGCTGGCCACATCTTCGAGATGCATCCGGAACTCGTGGCAGCCGTGAAGGTTCTCGGTCTTATTTGAACCGGGTGAGGGAACCATCGTGTTACGTTGTAAATCGATAGCTGCACTTGGTCTCATGATGGCAGCATTCGTGTCTGGGACCAATGGGGCGATGGCGCAATCCCAGGCGCGCACGCCGGGTAAGCCGATCGCGAAGCCCCTGCCGGATTGGTGCCAGCATGGCGAGTGCATGACCCCAACAATCGAGTATACAGAGCCGGTCTTGTTCAATGCGGCTGGTGTGCTCTTCCGGGTGGAGGGAGAGAGTTGGACTTTCTCGATGCAGAACCCAAAGAAGAAGACCCGCTTGCCGGCTACTGGCCCGAGTTACGTGTTCTGCTCGAAGCAAATGCCTGCGGTTGTATCGCCGTTCGAGGGAAAGTACCTGGTCGACTTCCTGGCCCTCGATGATGCTGGGCGATACGGGCATGCCAATGCAGTGTCCCTGGCGCAGTATTTCGCCGTGTGCCATGGGAGAATCTTCGACTCGTTCAATTCCGGTGGCGCCGATTCTGCCCGGTCGCTTGGCTACAAGGTCAACGATCGGGTGGAACAACCCACCATCGACCGTCCACAGGATATTCTGAGATTCCTGCCGAAATCCGGCGAGTAGGCGGGATTAGGATCCCTGGCATGAAAAAAGCCGCAGGGCGTGAGCCTCCTGCGGCTTGCTAGCTTGGAATAAGGGAACTTCTGACTACGACCGCGATTTGTTAGGTCAAATGGTCAAGCCGAGTTCTAACCCAAAGAAGGCAGAGCGAGCAGTTGCATCGCTCCCGAGCCAGATTCCTGTGGAGCTTGCCACTCTGGAGGAGGAGGCTCCTGATAGTGACGACTTCCTCCATGAGATCAAGTTCGATGGATATCGGATGCTTGCCCGGCTGGAGGGCAGTACCGCCCGGTTGATCACCCGAAGAGATCAGGATTGGACAGCACGCTTCCCGGAGCTCGCAGCGGCATTCTCGAAGTTCGGCCTGCAAGGAACGGTCCTCGACGGCGAAATTGTGAAACTTGCCGAGAATGGGATCAGTTCCTTTGCAGCCCTGCAGGATGCCCTGTCTAAGGAACAGACCGCAGATCTGACTTACGTGGCGTTCGACCTGCTTTTCCTCGACGGCGAGGACCTGAGAGGTCTTCCTTTGGAAGAACGCAAGCGCAGGCTGTCCAAGCTGTTAGCCGTGGCGCCTGAGACGATCCGGGTCAGTGAGTATCGTACCGGCGGAGGGAAGGCGCTTTATCAGCGGGCGTGTCAGCTGCGGCTGGAAGGGATCATTTCCAAGCGACGGGACTCTGTTTACAGAGGGACCCGAAGCGACGATTGGCTGAAGGTCAAATGTCTCAACACCGAGGAGTTCATTATCATCGGGTACACAGAGCCGCAGCGATCCCGCGTCGGCTTCGGGGCTCTGCTGGTCGGCTACTATACGCCGGGAGGTGAGATCCGCTTTGCCGGGAAAGTCGGTACCGGATACTCGCGCGAGTTCCTGATCGATTTTCAGAAGCGGTTAGAGAGAATCGAGCAGGCTAACCCAACGGCAGTTTTGCCGAAGGGCACTTATATGCGCGCCAAGGTCCATTGGGTGAAGCCGCGCCTTCTGGCGCAAGTCGAATTCACTGAATGGACGCGGGATCGAATCTTGCGGCATCCCTCGTTTCTGGGCTTGCGGGAGGACAAGGATCCGCGGGAGGTAGTGATTGACACCGGCAGCCCGAATTCAGTGTCAGAGTGAGGTCATCACTGGCGGGAACGTAACGCCCGACGCCAAAGCCACGCAAGCGCAGAGCAGACCAGATATAATACGTAAGCTGTGACGAGAGCTGCGGGCCAGAAGTAGATGGCGTGTGCCGTGTAGTAGCCCATTCCTTTTGGAATGAGGACAAAGCCGGTCTGACCCAGAGCCCAGGTGAGCGCGCCCCAGCGCAGCCACGGGATAGGTGGCCAGCAGCAGACCAAGATTGGCGAGGCCATCCTGCGAGGTGTGGGTGAAATCAACCCAAACATACAGGGCAAAAGCCAGGTATGCTGCTGGCGGAAAATAGGTCCAACGCATGGGCATCCTCTCAGTAATCTGGAGGAGCCTCAAACTTGAGGACGGAGTGGGGACTGTTCTTCGTCGTTTCCAAGATGGCGCAGGAGTCCTTGGCGCGTCGTGGCGCGGCTCCCTTCATGGTAACGGACCAAGCGTCATAAGTACCTGAAACAGGATAGGGAGCAGGCTCGCACCCCTTTTTGAAGACGTAGGCAGTCCCGATGACTGTTCCCCGAGACTCCAGACCAGGCGCATTCTTAAACTCGCCGCGGAACAGGACCGTGCCTTCCTGAACGGTCTTGGCAATCGAATCCTTCGGTGTGGAATACCGGATAATTCCGGTTCCCTTGTTGACGTACATCATTGAGCCATTGTGGAGGTAAAGCTCGTCGTTATCCCAGCCGAGGGAATCCTCCAGGCGCTCCGGCTGCGAGCCTCCGGCCTTCCAAGAGGCGGCGATAACCAGCTTACCATTTCGGCACTGCTTGTAGATGTGATACTTAGTGGCATTGTGCCGCCAGACTGGCCAGCAATCGCCGGCGAGGTCCACCGCAAGATCCTGGTAGCCATTGGACCGGTCAGGGAGAGCCTTGATCTCCTGGGCATCGAACCCAAGGTTGGCTATCCACTCGCCTTTACGGTTCCTGATCATCAGGGTTCTGTTCATCCCAAGATGGCTGAAGCATGCCGCGCCGCCATTCTCGTGACTCGCCGTGATCAGGACCTCTTCTACACCGTCAGCATTCAGGTCCATCGGCGTGACGTCGAGCTCGACCGGACTTCCCATTTCGACACCGCATTCGATGAGCCGTCCGACCGACCCGGTCTTAGCAACCTTGATGGCTGCCTCCCGATCCGCCTCGGAGAGCGCAAGTGCAGGCAATGAGCCAAGAAGCAGGAACGAGGCTGCAGCGGCGTATTTGAGTTTCATGATCAGACTTTGTCGAGCGATGGAAGGAGCAGATTGTCAGGTCTAGGATCTCAATGGGACCTACGCCAATCCCATGGCGGCGTAAATGACCCGGCCCAGATCCTGCGCCGAGCTTTCCGAGCCTCATTCTCCTGAGGCACATAGTCGGCGCCGTACTGACGGTAGGCAAGGGCATACCCTTGCTCCACAAGCCAGGCGTTCAGATCGTCGCCTCGACATGAGCACTTTGCGACGATCCTAAGGTACCGGCGATCGACATCCGTCTGTTCGCAGATGACGGTGGCAGACCCAATTTTGTCAGCCAGTGCAAAAGCTGCCTGTTGCCCGCAACGATACGAGCGGCCCGCTGGGTCCTGGCATATCTGAGAGCTTTCGTGCGCATCGACCGCATGGAGGCGAATTCGCGTACCGCGGATCTCGAGAGTGTCGCCATCGATCACACTGGCGCGGCCTGTGATTGTCTGAGCCACTAGGGAATTGGCGGACAAGAGGAGCGTTGCGAAAGCAAGTATCGGTCTGATCATAGGAGAAGAGGCGGCCTATCAGAAGTTGTCGGCACAATAGCGGCCAAGCGGATGGTGTTCATCCGTCGATCCACTTTCATCCACGGTTAAGTTTGAGATTTTGGGCGGAGTCGAGGAAGTCGCGAACCGTTCCGGTTTGGCCACAGGCACGACAAACACTGGCACTGTTTGAGGTCCACTCATGGCTGTGGTCGGCTGCCTCATTCGGATCTGTCCCGCTGGTCGAATAGCGGACCCAAACCGACGCGGCGATATCGATCCGGTCGCTCTTGCCGCAGCGAGGGCATGAAAGGGGGCCGGCTAAACCAGTACAATCGTCGGCGAGGAACTCGTGGGAATCTTCAGTCAAACGGAATGCACCTTCAAAGGCGGAGTTCGAACAGCGGGTTAGGCGGCTGCGATCATGCGGTATCCCTCCCGCCAAATCTCCCAAAGGTCCTCACCGACGAAGTCCGTCTGAAAGATGCCGTCCTCCCTTAGCACGGGGAATGAGAATGGGTTTGCAGTGATCATTGCCCCGGCCGAGGCTGCGGCTCGCCCCATTTCGAAGGCGGCATTGTCGTTCAGGGCTTCAGGAAGAAGTTTGATCCAGCGTAGACGCGGTTCCCCGAGAGGACGGAGAGGGCGGGTTCTGGATCGGTGCGACCAGGATCTTGGCTCAATGGGAACAATGGCCCGCTTAATGCCCATTCCGTGGCGGATAAAGTGCGTATGATGTTGAATATCAAGACGCCAGCCAGCCGCCCGGAGCGATGCTCCGCTCTCAGAGACACGCGTGTATGTGGTAAGGCGATAGATGGCCTGGCCGCGAAGCTTTACACCCTGAGCTTCCTTGGCGAGTGCACCCAGAAGCGCGGAACAGGCGTGCGCGGTCCCATCTGTGGCCGTACGACTGACCTCTAAGGTTAGCCCATCATCTAAGATCTGGGAGACCGGACGGCCTAGAATCCCTACGCCAACGACATCATGGGATTGTCGATCCCGGATAAGGATCTGCCGGACCGACACGCCGATCTCGGACGAATGCCGATGTAGCTGCCGAACTACGGCATTCGCCGTAGCCTTATCCGTGATTTCGAATTGGAAGCGTTTGGCCAAAGGGAGACGGTAGCGTTGGTGGAATGCGAACCAAGGGAAGTGAGGCTAGGTTCGAGAAATCCGCCGTATTAAGAATCATGGCGACCTTCCGAGCGAGTTCCAAATTCTCCTCGGCGTTATCTGAATCCATGACCTCGACTCGGACATCCCCGTCGATATCCAGGATCAGAACGCCATTGTCGTCCGGATCCGTTTCGACGGGGTGATCCACGATCCAGTCGCCCGACTCATGATAATCTGGGATTTCCACAGCCGAGTTTAGACGCTCGACGATGAGGTTCGCTAAGAGGCTGTTTCCGGGGTTCTTTTCATCCGGGGCAAAGATGATGCGAGACTCGCCTTTATACCAGATGACATGCATGCCCTCGTTGTGAGGTAGGGCCCAGAAGATCGTCCAGTCGAGCGTCTTTGTCATAGCGGGATCTCACTGGTCCTTATGCAGCAATCGCCTCCGCCAACCTGAACAGGTTGACGTGGCGCTTTACGGCCTGCGACGTGGCCTTGTTCCACGTATCTGCTGAACCGCCGTCCTTAACTTCACCGGCGCGGCTGTCGCTGAATCCGGCATCACCCGGGCGGAAATCCACCGTAGCGGCCGCCGATGTGCCGAAGGTGAAGCAAAGCATCGAGCTGGACCTGGCGACATCGCTGTTCCGGTTTTTAAAGCCGGGGTTCACGACGAAGCGGGCGCCCCGCTCCTTCGCAACTGCCAGATCCCGAAGCGTGTCGCGGTTCAATGCGCGAGAGAAGAGGTCGTGATAGTAGTTCGAGGTCTTCCCCGGATTGAACTGAATGCTGGCATCCGGGACGAAACGCCGGCCGTCGAACTCCGCCGGGATGTACAGTGTGAGGCCCTCGAAAGCGCCCTGCAGAAATGCAGTGACCGCGCAGTGATCGGCCCAAGCTGCGCCACCGGAAATGCCATGCCGGATGTCGAAGTCGTTTATGGCCCGAAATGTTTCCCGCATCATCATCTCGTAGAGATACGCGGACATGCGGGAGGCATCATCTTTGCGACCGGCAGTCCCGATCACGGAGAGGGTGGCTTCAAGTGACATACGGCGGCTCGCGAGACGTCCGATCATGTGATGCTCCTGGGGTTTAGTCCCTGTTTCAGATCACCGGTTCAGATCGAAAGTTGTTCACACGTTGACTACAGTTTCTAAGGCGTATTATCCCCTGTTTATTGCGAGCGATCTATCGCCACGACAGACTATCAACTGCCATCTACTGCTGGATTCATTGTGTGGTTAACAATCTCACTCCGCAGCGATTAACCGTATTGCCTGCTTCTGCACCTTTTCCTGCCGTTTTCGCTCTGTAGGAGAAATCCAGCCTGGGACTGAGCGTCCGGCCAAAAGAAAATCCGTCTCCAGCGTGAGGCTCTCCCTGCAACCCGGCGGAATGAGGAACGTCGGGATGAAGAATGGCTGGCTCTGCACTCGCGGCCACTGGCCCTGATCATCTCGTGTCCAGACGTACCAGGCGTAGGCCGTCGCGGTGGAGAGTTTTGGATCCCAACCTCCAAGGCACATGGGAAGCCGTTCAGTGAAAACCGCCACAACCGTGGGCGGGGTCTGCGTCCAGAGGCTGTTATACCGGCCCTGACTTTCGAGCCATGCGAGGCGCACTAGGAAGGCTACTCCCTTGCGGGCGATCCGCAACGCCTGCTCGAGGAATTCGTAGGCATGGTCAAAAGGCGGATTTGTGATGACCCAATCCACTAGTGCCGTATTCGGATCAGCCTTCGTGAAATCGATCTGTGCGTCGAGGTGTGGACCATAGGGATAGATGTCCGTCGCTAACGTCATCTGCGAAAATTCGGAAAGCGGGATACTCATATGGCCAAAGCCCGCGGCCGGTTCCCATACGGTGCGGATGCGCGGCGGGAGCTCATATGGCCAAAGCCCGCGGCCGGTTCCCATACGGTGCGGATGCGCGGCGGGAGCTGGAGCGCCGGCATGACGTATTTGAAAAAGCGCTCTAGTCCCCCATGGAGGTGTCGGGAACAGATCGAGTTTCCTCCACTGGTCAGCATCCGGCAGAGCGTGGTCGGCCTCCTGGCCGAGACGATGAGCCATCACTGATGTGCCACCACGAGGACTTTTACTCATTGTGGATGCGGATCCCCGATTAGGAGTGGGCTTGAGAAAGGACTTGAACGGCTTTTACCAGAGCGATTTTGATTTGAGTTTTATCGTCTGGGATCCCGCTTCTTGCGGATGTGTGAGCGCGGCCGGCGCCGCCGAGGAATCGGATCGTTTACCCGGCCGAAGATCGCGAGCAGATTGCGTATGCGGGGCTGGTCATGGAAGCCTCGCCTTATCTCCTGGAGCTCCAGGTAGAGCCGGACTTTAGCTGGAAGCGACCGGTCGGGAAGGAGAATGTCAAGGAGGCTGTCGGATGCCTTTTCTAGCTTTGTAAGGTTTGCATAACCCGATGCAGCGTCTTTCAGGACATCGACGGCTTCGAGCACAGCCTTGTTTTCGGGCATGAGTCTGTCTCCCTTGTCATGGGATCATGGTGGGCGGCTTTTTTCAGAGGGAAAGTCGGTCGGAAAACGGTGCGGAGCTGCCATCGGTGCGGAGCGACGTCGATCCTGCAGCAGGCGCCTCAAGTGGCGGAGGGCGAGGCTGTGCCTCAAGCCCTCAGTAGGTTGAGCTAGTTTTGAGCGCCCTGATCGGGCGGCATGATCCTCTACTTGAAGATCAGGTGGTCGAGATCATTCAAGGTGGCGAAGATCATCAGTGACAGCACGAGGGCCAATCCGACGCCATAGCTGAACTGCTCGACTTTCTTATTCGGTCGCTTCCTTGCTATGGCTTCGTAGGCAAACATTACCAGATGGCCGCCGTCGAGAACCGGAATCGGCAATAGGTTCATAAAACCGATCGATACAGACACGAAGCCGATCAGCAGAACGAGGCCCTCAATTCCGTGGCTCTCGGCGTATGTGCCTGAAATAGCCGCAAGCCTGACTGGGCCTGAGAGGTTCTCAATCCCTTCTTCGCCAGTGATCATGCGTTTGAGCGAGATCGCTGTGATTTCGGCCACGCGATAGGTGCTGGTGAAGCCATTGACGACGGCATCCCCGATAGACATTGGCACATAGAAGATGTTGTCGGGCGTGGTGGCGAAGCTAGAG
>KI912048.1:3849-23169 GCA_000517005.1 Microvirga lupini | reverse complement strand
TAAGACCTACCACTGGATAGGCTTCTGTCGCCGTCCCGTCACCGGTGGCGCGGGTCTTGAGAACTGCCGTAACCTCAAGATCCAGTGTTTCAGAGCCTCGCCGGACTTTCATCATCATAGGGGTATCACGGTTCTGTTGGACCGCAGCGATGATGTCCTCAGCGGCTGGCGTGGGTACTCCATTGACGGCTGTGATGACATCGCCGGTCTTGAACCCTGCTATTTCCGCCGGTGTCCCTTGGTTGATTGTGCCGACCTTGCCGTGGAGGGTCGGATCCCCTTGAGTGTACGCGACCGCGCCCAGTGCAACGACAGCGAGAACAAGGTTGGTCAGCGGTCCAGCGGCGATTGTGCATGCTCTGGCGACAAGGGGAGCGTGGAAGAATGTCGCCCTTCTCTCAGAATCGCTCATTGCGGCCAAAGCCTCATGGGAGGCTTGACTCGCCGCGTTTTTGTCGCCTGCGAATTTCACGTACCCGCCTAGAGGCACCAGGCAGATCCTCCAGTCCGTTCCCTTCCGGTCGGTTCTGGCCCAGAGCACTTTACCGAATCCGAGTGAGAAAACTTCGGCCTTAATGCCAAAGGCTCTTCCGGTGAACAGGTGGCCCGCTTCGTGAACGGCAATCACCACCCCAAGGACGAGGATGAAGGCTGCAAGGGTCAGCGGAAGCGACAGCAACAACGAATATACGGAATCGAAAACGGCGGTCATGATTTGAGAATTCCTATTTCGCGTTTCAGCATTTTAAAGCGGATTGCGGGAAATTGGCAGCTTTATCCGCGATGTTTTTGTCCGGTTGCCGCGGGAAAACCCGAGGTCGGATCCGGAGAGTTAGAAAACGGTGAACCGCGCTATGTCCCGTACTTTCGGCCCGAGAGCAGTCTCCTTGGAGACACGTGAGACGACGAAGCCTTGGGTCGCGAGCTGGTCGAGGATAGCATGGGCCTCAATGCTGTATCCGAGGGGATCGGTATCTCCCTCTGCGCCGCTGGAATTGTCGGCCCCAGCGTCCGGTAATTTGGGGCCGTTCATGTGGGTGAGGATTTGCGCCAAGGCAACCACGGCATCGCCGCTGGGGATCGAGGTTTGTTCAACGGAAAGAAATGCGGTGCGCATGATAATCTACCTTTGGGGGTTTGGCCTTCAGGTCTGTTCCCTCTGGTAAATCAGATTGTGAACAAAATTCACTTCGGCTATTTGGTCACTGGGGCTACCAACTACAGTGCTAGGGGCTAACAATGCTTAATGGAACGAAGGTCCGGCTGACTATTTATTCGCCGGAGCGAGATCATCCAATCACAAAGCCTGCTACGGCCAGGATCTCCAGCAGTAAGGTCGAGTTCAACAATTCGAAGTTCTATGAGTTGGACGGCAGTCTTTATGAGGTCGTGCCGGCACAGTTCGACATCTCTGGCAGCCGCGTTAGCTATAAGGTCATCAGCGGGTATTCGGGCACCTTCACCAACGTGCCCGACAAAGGCGGCTTCAACGGATTCGGCTTGAAGTTCGATGCTCTGGGGGGAGGGTTGAGCAAATCCCTCTATGCTGCAGATATCGTAGTTTCAGATACGACCTTGGAGATCACGAGAAAGAATGTCGCGATCTCCAAGAACTCGCTCTATGTGAATGCCGACGGTCTTGCATTTGATGATGGAGACACGATCGCGATTGAGCTTGGGTTCGCGATCAGCGGCAACTCAGCGGCGAACCGACTGGCGGGTGGCAACGGCCGGGACAAGATCATGGGCAACTCTGGGAACGATGCCATTTCCGGAGCCGGCGGGAGCGACAGTCTTTACGGTGGAACTGGAAAGGATGCGTTCGTGTTCAAATCCATTACGGACTCTACGGTCGACAGCGGCGGCCGGGACACGATCTTCGATTTTTCCAAGGCTCAGAAGGACCGGATCGATTTGAGAGGGATTGACGCCGACGTTACCACCGCAGGGAACGGAGGCTTCACCTTTATCGGCAGCTCTGCTTTTAGCAACAAAGCTGGGGAACTGCGGTTCGATAAAGGGGCCTCTGATACCTACATTTATGGCGACGTCGATGGTGACGGCGCAGCCGACTTCTCCATTCGCTTGGATGACGCTGTAAGCCTCTTGAAGTCCTACTTCATCCTCTAGCCATACGATACGTGACCTCCCGCGTTCTCGGACAAAAGCTCCCGGATTGCTCACTGTCGGAAAGCAATAACACCCGCCTTAGGCGGGTGTTTTCGTATGCCGGCGGTGCTGAGCTAATAACGCCCCGTCGTGATTTGTTTTGCCCTACTGAATGACCTTCGTGACGCCCTGCGGAGGCAACGTTCCCTCGAAGAACTGCGTAAGAACTTCATCCCACTTCTTCAGGAGCATCGTATATTCCTGGCCGATCCCAAAACGGAGGAAAAGCTCAGGGTGATCGATGTTGTTCGTGGTGATGAACATGCCAGAGTTGGCTGCTGCGTGTGCCTTGGCCTTGATCTCCTCCCAGTCCGCTTTCATTTGGCTTGTTAAAGGGTTGGTCGAGAAGGATGACCATGAGTAGCCTTCGACGCGCCAGGTCCATTCGCGGATATCGTTGGCGGTCAGCTCGAACGTTGTGGGCGTTTTTCCCAGCTTAAGTTGAACGATAATCGTCTGGTTTGTAACGTCCACGCCGATGCGGCCGCCGGGGGCCTTGGTATAATAATCAAGCTTGCGCCCCTCGATGTGCTCTTGAAAGGGATCGCTGACTTCTTTTTTCTCAAGAGCGGTGGCTACCCGGATGGCGAGGCCAATGCCAAGGACAATCAAAATTCCGATGCCGCCAGCAGCCATGCCGCCGGCGACGAGCATTAGGATCCCGACTATCGGGAGCCAGCGGGGACCGATGCCCAGTTCATTTGCGTGCTTTTTGGCTTGGCTCTCTTTCGGCTTGGTACTGCCCCTCAGAATCTTCATGATTGATGTCCTTTCTGCCCCTTTGCGCGGACGGGTTATCGAACCTGCTATCTCGGGAACTTTAAATTCTGGTTTTCGGGGAAGGGGATAGGTAGTTTTACGGCAGGGCTGGGGCTGCAGATCCGCCTCAGGAGTAGGCCCGCCGCCGTTCCTCCTCCAGGCGCTCTTCCTCGCGCCGACGCTCTTCCTGAACTCGCTCCAGTTCCTCACGCAGCCGTGCTTCTTCCTGGAGACGGGTGTTTTCCTGGGCGCGGATGGTCTCTTCCTGGAGCCGGCGCTGTTCCCCACGAAGCCGCTCGGCTTCAGTTCGTTCCGAGGCGATCTGAGTGTTCAGCCCTTTCCGGATGATATCGGCCGAACGGTCCTGAACGGCTGGGGCACTGGAAGCAAAGGCGGATTTCTGCTTGGCGGGACCCGACAAGCCATTGAGACTTGTTAGGCCCTTTCCAGAAAGGGCTCCACTTCCACCGCCCGACGGCGATGATCGGGTTCGACGGCGGCCGCTTGACCTTGGTGTGGCTGCTTTCACCTCCGGAGCTTTGGACCGAAGGCGGATCTTAAGAAAGCGAATGGAGCCGATACCCATGATGCGAAGGCAAAGCCAGACGATTACAAGAGGGGCAGCGTAGATAAGCAACAGGAGGTGTTTCATGGATTCGCAAAAGCTTAGTCGTTGTCACCACTTTTAATTCGGATTGGAACCGATGGGTAGTGGTGGGATCAAGGGTGTCAAAAAGAAAGGCCGCTCAGAAGAGCGGCCTTTCCTACGCGGGACATGGGCGGGGCAAGACCATGTCACCAGCAATTCGGATTCGGGCAATTTACAGTTGCCGCTTGATCCGAACGGGCACTAATTTGGGGGCTGGGCTGGATGTCTTTCCAAGGCTCCAGAGAAAAATCCCAATGGAGAGGCCTATCAAGCAAGATTTGAGAAGCATCCGATTATCCGTCAATCACCGGAAGAACACCAGATAACCGGATCCTGCTGCCATCGTGAGAGCAACGAGGAGTGGGAGCAGTTTCGACATTCGCTTTCTGCGACCCGGATATCTGGAAGGATGGGATTGGTCTACGTCAGGGAACGACTCGATCAGAGTTAGTTCAGCTGGCGTCCAGCCTCTCGCTCCCGTTCAACGATCGTCTGCACGTTTCGGGCCAGGTTCTCCATCTTGTTCTTCGGGAAGGAGAGACCGAGATCCTTGGCAAACTGCGAGATCGAGTTGCATACCCGACTGAGGCCCTCCCGGGCATGGATTTTGGCATAATGAGTAGCTGCCAACCCAAAAGCCTGCTCAATCGTTTTCCCACTGGCGAGATGCCGGAGCATGTCTCGTCCGAAGGGTGTCCGGGCGGCGACGGCATTCAGGGCGGATCGATGGGCAAACTGGGCGGCCTGGAGCGTCTGCTGATTCTCCTGAAGCAAAGCGATCTGGGCGCGAGCTGCTTCCAGATCCTTCGGTTTGGTGACCATAGCGAAATCCATAATCTGCGCTCCTATTGGCGAATTATGGATAGCATATTCCGAATTAAACTTCAATGAACCGGCGAGCAGTGCCGCCCTGGGCTGCCGTCTATGCTGGGATCGGTTTTTCAACGGTGATGGCCTGCTTGTTTGTGGTCAGCCCGGCAAAGAACTGGTTTGTTTCCACAACATAGCCTGCTTCTACAAGAGCCGTGACAAGCTCCTGGGCTTCGGCCGCTGGGTCCGAGACGTCCTCCTTGATCCAGGATTCCCGAAGATGGCTATAGACAAAGCCCTGTTTGCGCACTTTCGCCTGGATTCTCGTGCGGCGGCTATCTGAGAAGTTCCCCATGTATCCGAACCGGAAGCTCACAGGGCGGAATATCATTCCGTAAGCCTCGTTCCGGAAGTTAAGCTGCACGGGCGGGATGGTCTTGGTTTTCATTGTGAACCTCAAACAAGTAATTTTCGCTGGATGACATTCCGGAGCGGCAGGACTATGCAGCCAGGGCTGAAGCTTCTCTCGTGAGACGCTCGACGCTGCTGCGGAAATACGAGGGCGCAACCTCCACCCCCACTGAGTTGCGCCCAGCCTTCATGGCGGCGATCGAGGTTGTGCCGGACCCGCTGAAGGGGTCGAGTACCGTATCGCCGGCGAAACTGAACATCCGGATCAAGCGGTAAGGGATCGACACGGGAAATGGAGCGGGATGATTTTTGTGAGCCTTGGCTCCGGGGATTTCCCAGATTGGCCTATACCAAGAATTGTATTCCTCTTTCGAAATCCGTGAGGCTTCCTGTTGAGCCGGGGTCGGGTTCCGGTAAGGCCCCGGTTTTCTCATGACCAGAATATGCTCGAGTTCGGACCGGATTGCGTTGTTCGGCTGGCCGGGTTTTCCTAAAACCCCTCCTGGGCCGTTCTCGAAATTGCAGTTTGTGCGCTTGCGCCACAGAAGACCAGTTAGAGTGTCGAAGCCGATATTGCGTGAGCGGACGAGAATGTCGGCATGGAGGGGCAGGACGTGGTGGCGGCCGTGCGCCTTGCGCGAACGAAGCACATCACCGACGTTGCAGGCCAATCGCCCTCCTGGTTCCAGAACGCGATAGCACTCCCGCCAGACCTGATCGAGCTGGCGTAGGAACTCCTCATACGAGGCGATTTCCCCAAGCTGCCCCGGGGCGGTTTCGTACTCGATCAGGTCAGCATACGGGGCGCTGGTTACGATGAGGGGGATGTGTCCATCGTCGATCCAGGAGAGATCCCGGCTGTCACTGTTGTAGAGCGTATGAACCGTAGGAATCCCGACTGCGAGATCGACTGTTGCATAGCGGGGCTCGTTGGTTTGGGGATCGACAAGTACGATAACGCGGATCGCGGTCGACGCATTCCGCATTCCGGTCTGCCCTTCATCTGTGACCTGCCAGATCCCGGTGCCGGCGGAGGACAGGTAGCCCATCGCGGCAGCCTTCTGACGGGCAAATCGGACATGTCGGTGCCAGAGGTTCACAACCTGACCGTCGCCGGTGGTGACGGTTTCTTCAATGACGTTTCGTGGGAGCCGAAACCGGCTGGCAAGAGCCATTCCCACATCCTTCGCCCGGCCTCGACCACCCATCTCCTGCAGGGCTTCGATCAGGGGGAAGACGAGTTGAGCCTGGGTTGGCTTGTTGGTCGAAACAGGGTGCATCGTGGTTCCAAGGAGGTTTGAGAAGGATCAGGCCTTCTGGTCGAGAAGGGCGGCGAGGTTCGGATTCTGGCGAACGACCTCTTTTACGATCCGGCGCATCGCTTCCTCGATGATCTCGTCGGATGTCGCCTTGTGGATCGCCTCCTGCCAGTCGTCATTGGTGTCAGTGAAGTGATCGGGAAAGCGCTGCATCGCCGCTTTAAAGAAGCGGTTCTCGGCCTCGACCTGACGCTCGGAGCCCCAATCGTCATCGGTCTTGCACTTGGCGGCCTCTGCCAGCATCAGGAGCGTGTTGTAATTCGGCGCCGTCCCTGCGGGCGGGGAATAGCTGTCCAGGAAGTCCCTGACCAGGATCCACTCGTCAGCCGAGTAGAGGTCTTCCATGCTTCCATCGTCTTGCTCTCGGCAGACGCCGAAACGAAGGTTCTCCGGAAGCTCACGATCTTGGGCGTGGGGATAATCTACCCGCAAGACGAGATCCCGCATGATGTCGTGGAACCTCGGGCAGGCGTCGTTATGCCAGGAGTAATCCTCGAAACTCGGTGGGAGCTCGGGAATCCAGTCGGCCTGAAACTCGGGGAACTCCCGCTTCCATTGGGGCTGTTCGTCCGCCTGGGACGCTTCCGGTGCGGCAAGGATCGCCGCAATGGCCTCGGCCTCCTCAGGAGCGAAGTACCCGGAGGACTGGGCGGTGGTCAGGATATCGCGCAAGCTCGCGATCGTAGCCTCCTGGCCGGCGGCGTAGCGCGTCTTTGCGAAAACCACAAAGGTCTCGATAACGCTCAAAGCCTGACGCGGCGTGGCGGTCGAATTGAGCCACCATTCCTCGGTCGGGTGATATGCGCCGATCAGACAGGCCGGATCATCTGGGTTGTCGGGGAGGGATGCTCCATCCTCGGCCGTGAGCCAGAAATACCAGCCGTCCTCATAGTGACGGGCATAGGCAAGACACCCGCCTCCGGTATGGTCGACATCCAGCTGATATTGTTCGGCCAGAGCCTTCATCGGATCGGGCTGGCGCTGGATCTTGTTCTCGATCGCATCCGAGAAGTGGTGAGCCGAAATCTCGCGATCTACCCTGGTTGCGGATTCCGCAGCGATTCGAACCATTTCCATGATCTGAGGAATGCGAAGCGGTGTGACCGCAGCCCCGGCTCCTCCATACTCCGCGGGGAAGATGTCGCGACGGAAGGCGTGGGCCTTGGCTTCCGCACTCTTGGCATATCGCTCAAGGGCTTCGAGGATAGTGGCGACGTCATTCAGGTCGAACTCGCCGTTAAGCGGGAACTTGGGAAACATGGGCTGCCTTTCTGAAGACAAGCGATAATGGGAGGGGCTGCGTCAGGCGGTCGGCACTGACAGACCATCGGGCAAAGGGTGGCGACGGAAGTCTGGTCGCTGATCGAACCGGAGGGCGGAGGCGCCGAGATAGGTCAGCGAGGGCTCAGAAGCGATGAAGCGCCGGCCGAGATCGAGGGCGACCTTTCCCGTTGTGTTGGATCCGGCCATAGGATCGTAGACGATCTGACCTAGCTCGGTTGTAAGCAGGATCACCCGCTTCGGAATCACCTCGGGGAACCGTGCCGGGTGCGGAGGCAATCCGGCCTCTCTGCAGCGACGGCTGAAGTGATCGTTGCCGGGAGCCCCAGCGGCGACGATCAGATTCCCGGGGTAACGGGCCGTCTCCGGTGGGAGCAAAGGCCCTTTCGTTAATGTTGTAGCCACAGGGCCTCTTGCTCGACGGCCGCTTCTGGGCCCGATCCCAGGCTGCGACGGTCGAGGCAGCATAGGGTTCGGCTGGCAATCGCCGAGTGTCCCAGTTTGGATTGGGGCTCGGACTGAAAAACAGGAGGTGCTCGAGAGTGTTGCGTGGACGCAGCCGCGTCTTCGAGGCCCACTGGATGTTGCCCATCTTCGTCGGGCTATGCCAAACGCTTCTGCCACTCAAATATAGGCCGTGATTATCGACACAGCTGAGCGTGAGCCGTTCGATATATGGCGACAGATTAGGCGTTCCGCTGACAAATACATCGCCGACGTTCAGGCAAATGGTCCCCTTGGGTGTAAGGATACCTTTCCAAAGCCCAATGAGCGAGTTCATCCACGTTAGCCACTCGGGTACCGAGAAGCGCCCGTATTCGCGTGAAATCGTCGGATAGGGCGGTGAGCTGAAAACGAGCGAAATCGAACCTGGCTCTATGGCCCGGGCTGCATCCTCGGCATGAGCCCAGAGCGCTACGCCATCATCGAGTGAGTAGATCAGGACGGCAACGCCGCGGCGAACCTTCTTGAGTTTGGCATATCCAGGATCGGCAAGTTCCCAGATCCCGCGGTCGCCTTTGTGGATCAGTCCGGCCATCACGGCGTTCTGGCGAGCCCACCGAACCGCTTGCGGGAACACAGAATAGGTTTGGCCATCTCCGCATGTGCGCTTCTGCGAGCGAAGATCGTCAGGAACATCAAGCCGATCCGCAAGCCGCTCATAGAGATCGCTCGGCTTGGCGCGTCCGCCATGGGATTCCAATTCCTCGAGCAAGGGCAGCTGCAACAGCCCCTGAAGCGAGGGCCGTGCGGTGAAGGTGCGTGCACGTTCCTCGGTTTGGATGCCCTTTTCGACGCGTCGAGCGCGGGCTCGCGCCGCTGTGGCTTCAGAAGATTTCATGTCAGGTACTCAGTTTGCTCAACCAGATCCCGACATGAAAAAAGCCGGACGGGTGACGTCCGGCTCAGTTGCCCTCTTCTCTTCGGAAGGAAGGAAAATCTTAGTCTGCCCAGGGATCGTCCTCGTTTCCGCCAAAGCCGTCGGTGCTGCCGCCGTTGTCGGCGCCGTTTCCGCTGCCATTACCCATGAGGATCAGGTCGCCTCCGAAGCGTTGAAGCACCAGGTCAGTCACCTGCTTTTCGACGCCCTTGCTATCTGTGAACGTGCGGTACTGGATCTTGAGACCCATGAGCTGGATGGGATCACCCTTCTTGACGTACTTCTCGACGGTTTCGATCAGGTTCGGATTGTAAATGACAACATTGTGCCACTCGGTCTTGGACTTCTTCTCGCCGTTCTGAGTCCACGTCTCATTCGTGGCGACGCGAAGGTTAGCGACCCTCTCACCGCTGCCGAGCGTCCGAATCTCGGGATCTCTACCAACATTGCCGAGGATCTGAGTTTGATTGATCGACTTCATCTTAAGGTCTTTCCTAGCTTTCGACTTGAGGGTCGGAGTGAGGAACTTTTGGGGATTGTTTTAGGCGTTGACCAACTTTCGTTGGCTCTGAGGTTTCAGCGAAAAATGATCCCGTTTCTCATCGAGAATGCAGACATCTTGCGCTTGGAAGGCTTGTTTGAGGCTGCGATCTTCTCAGGCTTTTCATAAGCGAGGGAAGCGCAGTGTTCGCAATAAGGCTTGCCGTTCATTGCCGGTTCGCTGCAGTAGAGCATGGAGATGCCGGTACCGCTGACAGGGTAACGGCAATGCCGATCGCGCAGATCGAAGATGCTGAGGCATTTTGAAAGGTCCCGCTCGGGCTTGGCTTCAACAGCGGGGACAGCCACAACGAGAGCGGGCGCGGGTTCCGGCTCCGGTGATGGGATTGCGATTGCTGGGAGGGTGATGACCTCGGCGACAGGCGCCGGAGAGGGCGTAGCTTCAATAACTAGAGGCTGGGCCACTTCCGCCACTTCGGCAGTGGTCTTGGCCTTCTCGGTACGCTTCTTATAGCGACGGATAAAATCTGCGCCTGAAGTATTCAGTTTGGTGTCGGCCGTTGCCGCGGCCTCAAATAGAGGCAGGGTGAGAAGGGATTTGTCGAGTGGCTTGCGGGCGCTTGCCTTGCGGACTATCCGTGTTCCTTGCACGGAGCGCGGTTCGCGGGCATCGGGCAGTGCCAAAATAACTTGTACGTCCGACTGGCCACGTTTCAGGATGCGCTTACCAATCATGCGTTGCTTGGGAACGTGATTGCGCGATGGACGCTTCTGGCCCACCTGCCAGCCACGGCGCCAGCAGATGCCCAGAATCTGGGAGCGGGTGACTGGAACTTCGGCTGTCGAGATTTCAGCCGCTATGGCTTCAGCTGTGAGCTTTCGGTCGACGAGCTGCTTTATTTTTTCGACGGTTTCGTCGTTCCAGATGCCGTTGACCTTAATCTGGGTAGCTGGAGCGCCGGATGATTGAGAGGCGATGACCGCGGAGAAGCCGCTGGTCTTGTGAAGAGCCGTTTGTTGCAACGTTTTCATCATATCGACCTTGGTTACGCAAACGTCCGCTTTCGCAATCCGTCGCTTTAGACGGGCGTTTGTGTCGTATATCGATGATCATGAACTGCGCGCGGGGCGAGGCCTGATCCTGGTGAAGCCTGTGAGCTTGTTATTTGTTAGTCCCACAGGAGAAGCCCAGCCTTTGACTCCCATTCCGTCATAGAATGGTCAGCTTGCCAAAACCGCCGGATCATCTAGCGGCCTGCCGTAGCTCCAATGTGGCCGAATTATGCCGTTTGGGCCTCGAACCGTCAAGGCAGAAACGAATTAACAAGGGTTCGTCCGAATTAGAGAGCGACACTTTAGAGGCGTGATTCGATCTGATCCGAACGGGCGCATCACCCTTGTGACGCACCCGCCTAGCAGGAAAATACGTTCTATTTCAATGATGTATGAAGCCCATTCGGAGGCCTTTTGCTTTCTTGTGGGAAAGCTCCTCCTGCAAAGCTGCGACAAACCAGCTCGGATCATCTTTAATTCGGAGTACCGAAGCTTTCTGCAGAACGACATCAAAGTCACCTGGGGTGAGGTTTGTGAGTTGCAGGACATTGGCAGGGGCCGGCATGTTGAAGAAGCGGGTGAAGGCCTTCGCTGCAAGTTCCGGCGTGAGAGCCTCGAATTCGAGCTTAAACACAAAGCGGCGCAGGATGGCGGGGTCGATATCCCGCTTGTGGTTGGTCGAGCAGAAGACCGGAAGATCGTGGGTGTCGAGATGGGTCAGGAACGCGTTGGTTAGCGTTTTCTGGTAGTCGTGGGTCGCCGTTTCCCGATCAGAGAACATGGTTTCAACTTCGTCCATGATGATTGCGAAGTTGTGCTTCCGGGCGTCGGCGAACATCTTGTCGACGGCCTTCTCGGATTCCGACAGCCAGCGGCTTGTCAGATCCGAGTAGCGATAGACCTTTGACTGGTAGCCCATCTGGTGGGCGACATAGCGGCCGAAGGCGCTCTTGCCGGTACCGGCCACCCCGTCGATCAGAACAGGCATGCGCCCGCGGGGCGCTGTGGTCATCTTTTCGATCAGATCCGGCAAGTCCTCCTTGCAAACGTACAGGGACATATCGAGGTCAGCGATCGCGATCGCTGGCGTCACCGAGGCCGAAGAGCGGGCGATGACCTCAAGAGCGGACTGAGCCGATCCTGTCATCACCGTCGAATAGACTGCCTGGCGCCGCTGGGCTGGGGTGAGGTCAAGTCGTGCGATGGCCGCGATATCGGTTTGCGGCATCTCCTGTCCCGGAAGGGTTTTGGCAACGGCTTGGATCTCGGCAATCCGTTCCTCGTAGGAGGGCTGCGGCGGCTGATAAGCGAGGGTGAGCCGGTTTGCGATCGTCGCAATCAAGGGGATCTGAGAGCGGGCAGGACCAATGATCGGCGTCTTACCGTGAGTGATGATCGATCCAAGCATCAGGTGGGCGAGGTTCGGCCCAATATCGTACCCCTTGATGACTTCGGGATCATCGGGACTGACCATCGGCTCGTTCGAAGGGGAGGCCTCGAAGAGCGCGGGGAAGGTCGGGACGAGGATGGCAGCGGGGAGGTCCGCATAAACTGTGGCGAGAACAGCGATGTCCATGATGACGTCGCGGGTCTCCCGGTAGTGCCGTTGGATCGTGAGCGGGAGCATACCGTGCGACGACAGCACGTGCTCAATCCGGGTTGCCGCGTAATCGAGATCCTCGCCGGGATGGTACGTCGAGACAAAGCCCGGAATGGACGAAGGGGCGAGGCGCCGAATGCCATAATACCGGAGGAGGGCGGAAGCGAGCTTGTCCTGGGTGGCTGAGGCAGGGGTTGCGTGCGCCGTTGCGGCATTCTCGAGAGCGATCGAGAGCGAATGAAGGTTATGCTGCAGGCTGATCACTCCCTCCTCGATGGTGAGGATCTTCAGCATGGCACACGGCAGGGATGCGAGCTCGCCTGCCAGAACATTGGCGTCGGTCGCCCAGTTGGCGGCATCGATGGAGTTCTGCAGAAAGGCCAGAGCTGAGATAAGGATGCCCTGTGACTCCGCGCCGTCAGAAGACGCAGGGCGGAACAGCGGAGCCTTGCGGTCTTCTGTGGTGAAGGCGGATAGCACCTCGGCGAATGCCGGATAGCGGCGATCCATCAAGATCGTTAGGACCGGCCACTGAAGAGACGGTTTTCCGTCACTGATGATAAGAGAAAGCCGCTCGATCGCTTTCAGATCGGCGGCAAAGAGGTGATCGGTTAAGGCTCGACTCGACCATTGCCGGTGCAGTGTGACGGCTTTCTTCTTATTTGCCGCCTGCTTCGGCATTACACGCGATAACATTGCGAGAAGATAAAGAGCAAAATTCATAGTGACCCTTGGCCTGCGGCGGGCTTCTTTTGGGGATTGAGAGGGGTAGGCTGCGGATTAGGTCAGCGTCGACCTAAATCCGCCTGAGCCTGGGTCTGAGGTTTTACAGGGATGCGGGCAGGCGAGTTGTTCACCTTTGCGTCCTGAGCGAAGTATTCCGGCGGGATGCCGTTCTCAAAGATCGCGATCCGGCAGTCAGGGGTAAGGCCGAGACGTTCAATTTCATTGCCCTTCAGGGCGATGATGCCGTCGGCTTTTGCGACCTGAACCGGCAGCTGCTGGCGAGGCTGGATGTTCTTGAGCATGCCAGCGATGTTGCCGTTGCGGCGGAACGAGATGAGATCGACCGCAAAGTTCAGATCGCGGGTCATGAAGTCGAACGTCGTCTCAGCGCTCAGGATCGTGGCAAACCCCGTTGATGGGGCCATGACGGCTCGATGAGAAAGGCCAACGGCGGCCCGTACGGGCGAGCTGGCGAACTCTACCGCGATAGGATGCATGGCGCTCGGGCAGACAAAGGCAGCAGCCCGGATGACATTGTTTGTGAAGCACCCATCCATGGACGGCTGCTGCGCGCACATGGAGTTGTCTCTGGCTGGCTCGGAAGCCGATCCAGAGGTCAGCGAGACCCGCGAAATCAGGTCATTCTGAACACGGGTCACGATCGTCTTGGCACTTGGGACAGCCTCAAGAACCTTGCCGGGGCTTCCAGCGGTGAGAACAAGGGCCGCGGCCATCGCCATGGTTCCGATCAGGACAAGGGAGCCACGGCGCTTCTTCGGCGGCTGGTTCTTATTCATCAGACGCTGCCGCAGCGCCTCCTCTTCGTTCACCGAGATGCCTGTACCCCAGTCATGATCGTAGGACACATCGACTTCGGAGGCCGCGGTGCGGTTCCACGGCCAACGACGCGCCTTGCGGGTCTCGGGAGCGTGGTACGGGCCCGGAAGGGTGTTCCCTGCAATGGAACCAACGGCGGGAGCGGCGTCGGCCGGAACCTGATCGGGGAGAGGCGCAAACGTGTGAAGGTAAGGATCGTGGATATCGATCACAGGGTTGTCCGGATCGACGGGCCCTGCAAGAGGAGCGTCGGTAGATGCCTCACCGTCGGCCGAGTCCACATTGGCCACGACGTCAGTAACGTCGCCGGCACAGTCCTCAGCTGCAGAGGCTTCAACCTTCTCCCCAGCATCACCTAACGGCTTCCCTGTGAAGCCTCCTGCCAAGACCACGAAATCGTTCGCTTGGGTCTCATCAGTGTCAGGCTCTGGGGCGGGATCGTCGGTTGACGACTGGAGTTGGCCGCCAACGAGAAGAATGAAGGAGTCGTCGATCATATCGGCCGCTGCAGGGCTCGACGGCTGGTCCTGGCCGGCATCCTTCGAGGGCGCGGCGGGAGTGGATGACCAAAAGCGTTTCAGGTTCATGATCTTACGCCCGCTTTGCAGCCTTGCCCTCGGGACGGGCGTTCGGGGAACCCAGGCTCTTGAGATAGGCAATATGCGAGTCGATCTCAGCCGCCGCGACATCCGATTTCAGGAGTTCCCTGGCCTCGGCCTCTTTGCCCGTCATCACAAGGACCACAGCAAGGTTCTGGCGGACCTTCTGGTCAGCGCCAGGAGCAGCGGAGGCTTTGCGGAGGTACTGTTCGGCGGAAGCCATGTCGCCGGTCACAGCATAGGAGAGGCCCATGTTGGTGAGGACCATCGGATCCTCAGGCTGGATCTTGAGGGCAGCGGTATAGAGGGAGCGAGCGCGATTGTGGTCGCCGGACTGATCTGCGATCACGCCCTGTGCAGAAAGAACCCGCCAGTCCGGATGATCCGGCGTGTGGGCGCGGTCCAGAACATTCGACGCGAGTTGGGTCTTGCCAACAGCGATCAGCGACTTGCCGTAGGCTGCGATTACCCCTTTGTCGTTGGGAAAGCGCAGAGCTGTCTGCTGGAGAACGGCAGCCGCTTCCTCATTGCGATCAAGCGAATTGAGAGCCTTGGCGTATGCCAGAGCGGCTTCCGGATTATCCGGCTGCGACCGGTAAGCCTCTCCCAGACGCTCCGCTTCAGAGCGGATCGGCTCTGAGAGGACGCGCCCGAAAGCCCGAGGCTTCCGGTGGTTGTGGTGCATGCGGAGGCCAAAAGCCCGACGGCTGAAATCAGCGCAGCACGGAGGATGAGGCTGTGTCTCATAGGAATATCCCGGTTAAAACTACGATTCGTGTTTTTCTATTTCGCCGCTTTCCGCATTTTCCCGCACGAAGGGAAACGGGTTCAAAGGATTCCGCACGCTAATTCGCGGACGCGATCGGCGGCAAAGCGATCTGGTCAGGCAAGAAGTGAACATCCAGTGGATCTTCGGCGGATGGGTCCGGGTCGTAGTCAGACGCTAAAAGTTCAACGAGGCCATCGGCTTGATCCAGCCGGATCGGAGACTGGAGTATCAGGAGCGATGAGCCGGTTAAGCATGTTTGAGAGAATTGGACCGGAGTCGTCGTGATGAGCGCTTCGGGGTTGTCCTGGCTCAAACCGACGGCGGTCCGCTGGGCTGCCGCGCCGTCGAAGGAAGCAAAGAGGGGAAAGGCACCCGCGGCGTTCTGCAGGGCGACGAGATATGCAAGCATGATTCGAGAATGTCCTATTGGTATTTTTGTTGTCGGACGGGCAAATCGCGGGTTTGGACGGCCGGTTTGACGGCATTCGGACGCTTCAGGCGAAATTTTTTCTGCCACGTTGTTTGTTGCTAAACGTCGCCGATGACTTTTGGTGACGGGCAGACGTTCAAGGAACTTGTGCGCCGAAACGGTGCAGGCCGATGTTCTGGGGTGGTTTATACATCTTCAAAACTATCGCACTCCAACTCGAGCATTCCGCATTTTATTTCGGAGTGCGCCAGACAAGGAGCGCTGGAAGATTTGAAGTCTCTGATGAGAGTTTTGGCAAAGCCCGCTCGGAAGTGGACCAATGTTGCCGTCTACTTTCGCCTCGAAATTGAGACAGTATGCATGAAGGCTATTCTGCTCACTTAGAGACTGATCCCGACAGGGGATTAGGTATTGTCCCGTCGTAAGAAGTATATCGTGAAAACAATCTTTTGGTCGTCAAAGTCTTTGTTCTGACTCGCTACGATTGAGCGAACTTCGCTCTATTGCCCAGACCTCTGTCTGGACTTGTGGGACGTTGCGTTCTTCGAGTCACGATGGCATGTTCACGGGGAACCCGGCAATGTCGCCTCTTCCTGGTGAGCCTACATTGTCGAAGCGGGTCTACGCCCGTCTGACTGGGCGGAACTGACAGCCGTTGATATCTATCCGGCATGTCGTTCCGCCTCTTTTTTCACGAACTGCGGCGACATGGCAGAAGGCTTCGGATCGTGGGTGCGGCTGGCTGCCATTCGTGCGATGACGTCGCCCATGCTGGTCTGGCGCGAGCCTGTCTTGGTGAGGCTGTGCAGATAGCCACCCGGGCTCGAGATCCGGCCATCCTCGTGCCCCTGCAGAATGACCAGGAGGCATAAGGACGCCTCAAGCGACCCGAGACAACGCTGGGCTTCATCCCACAACTTTCCGGAAATGCCGAGAAGCCCTCTGAGCTGGTGGATGCTCAGGGCGAGCTTCTGAACCGATGAGAAGGCGTCTGGATAATACTGGGAGAGGGCAGGGCAGGCCCGTTGCACCTGGTGGAGGTCCAACGATAGGCCTTTGGTCCGTTCCTGCTGGATCTCTGACTTGGGAGCGGATGGCGCAGCGTTGATGCTAGTCACATCTCCGGCAGCCCTTTGATTCAGAGAGTTATCTTTTTTATGAATCAGATTAGGATTCTGGGTGAATCCTTTGTCGCCTGCGGGCGAAGAATCTTCGACCATTTCAGCCGTATCGAGATGACGGTCCCAAGCGGATTGGGCGGACACTTCGATCGTGATGAGAGACGAGAGAAGGGTGTGGAGCTCTGCCAGCGAGGCCTTCACGCTTCTGGTCGGCCGGGACAGCGCCATCCCGTATTGTTCACCCAGGCGAGCGAAGTTTGCGGAGAGCTCGGCCCAGGGACCGGCGATTTGACCGTCATGGCCGCCGGCAATGAGGCGGATGACCTTGATTCTTGTTTCGGAGATGAGTTGAGCGAGCTTCTTGCGCTCGGCGATCTCGGCCTGGTGGGTTTCAGCGAGTTCAAGAAACTGCTCGCGACGGATCAGGAGCGGGGAGAGGTTGATGCCGCAGGCCTGAACGATCCGGTTATTGACGCGTGTGCCGAACCGCTTGCGTGTGGCGCTGTCGCTATGGGTGATCAAGCCCATTTCGACCAGTCGCCGGAGGTGAACCTGGATGCTGCGGACATCGACCCCAACGCGATCCGCCAACGCGGCATTCGATGGCCACACGACAGGTCCGATTTTACGGTCTTCCCAGTCGACGGGGTGGGATAGATCACACAGGACGTTGAGGAGACGCCATGTGGTTGGGCGGAGTTTGAGAGCAGGAGCTGCTTTCTTGAGGGCGTAGAGCACCGCCGACTTGGTCGCCGGCTTTTGGTTAACGAGCTTTTCTTTCACGGCCCGCTCGACGCGGGCGTGCGCAGCCGACATCGGCCGCAATCCTTGCGGATTCATGGTCTTGACCCCGATTGTTTTTGGACAAGCGAGACCGATCGCCGAAACGACGTTTCCAGTTGACAGGGATGTCGGGGGGGTCTAAGAACGTTGACGCCAATCTAGTTCTTAGTCCGGTCCCGTTGGGTTCAGTCCTTCCGATACCGGCCTCTTCAAAACCCCTGCCGCGCCAACGGCGGGGTTTTTGATTCTTAGGCCTTCTTCAAGCCGTTCATGTCCTCGTGTGTTTGATCGATCCGAGAAAATGCCGCCAAGCATTTCGGGCCGACTTTTAGATGTGAATACCGGCCCGGGACTCTTGCTCCAGGCGCGCCAACGCCTAAATTTCGAATCTAATGGGCCAAGTGGATTCACACCGGCAAGGTGGTTTGAGTCAAGAGCAATCGAATTAAAACGCGGATTGCCAGAAATAGAGTTAAAAAGCCCGTCATTGGAACGCGGCATCCCCAATTAGGCTGTCTGACAATTCCGATTGCGATTCCGGATAGTTGGCAGCGCGGCAGCTTGCCATTTCCGTATTCTTGTGCTTCGTAAAACCGTTCTCAAATCAAAATGCGGATTTTCGAAATGAGAACAAGGGGAACGAGAAAGCGGCGAACTTGCGAGCTCCGGAAAAGGTCAGAGAGCGCGCAACTTTCGGTCGCTCCGTAACTTGTATTGGACCGGGCTTTGTTAATCCAACCCGGCCAGTGGCGGTTTAGGGTTTGGATTTGGTATTTGGGGGAACGGATGAGCCGCAGGGCGTTTTCGGAAGACGATTTCTCTGAAAGCAAAACGCTTCAGAATGTGAGCGCAAACCTTCAGACCATCAAAAGAATGATGGGGTGGGGAACCACGGAGATGTCGAGGCAGATCGGCATCAGCGACCGGCATCTGGATAGCTTGCTTCGGATGACCTCGAATGTGACCGTTCTGGTCCTCGAGAAAATCGCCGAGGGATTAGGAATTCCTTTCCAGCAGCTGACAGGAACTCGGATTGTTGTCAGAGGCCACGTTTCTGGCTCCGACTTCCTTCAGGAGCTCCAGCGAGAGCCCTGGCACATTAGCAGCGAGGACATTGAGGCTCCGGTGGCTCGCCAGTCTCGCGAGGCTCCTTCGCGCAAGGCGAAGAAGGACACGAAAGCACCGGAAGAGCCGGCGCTGCCTCCTGGAATGGAGGGGATCTTTAAGCGCCTCATCGATGTTCAGGAGCGGCTCACAAAGGATCAGAGCCGGACGGACGCCAAGGTCGACAAGTTGGCCGAGCAGATGCAGGACCTGGCCAGCGCAGTCAGAGGCCAAGCGCCGTCGGCGGCGACCGCTAAGAGCGAGGCCGCCGGTTCTGGACGGGGTGCAAAGGGATCGCGCAAAGGACGGACGGGTTCGGAGGAGACCTCATCCAAGTCAGGCAAGGGTGGACGGGGTGCGGCTGCCCGTTCCAGCGCCGGAGCGACGGTCTCTGGTGGGCGAACCGCGGATCCTGAGGGAGACCTGTTCGACCGGAGCGCTCCCGAAGCTCCGAAACGCCGTGGCCGGCGGCCCGCGGCCGAAGGCGCAAGCCGGACGCGCGAGGCAGCCTTGAAGTCCCGTGGGCATGAGAGCGTTAAGAAAGCCAGTCCTACGAAAGAGGCCGGGCGAACGAAACGCCCCTACAATCGGAAGAAATAAAAAAAGCCCGCTCGGATGAGCGGGCTTTCTCGTATCGGCCGGGCAGAGGCGGGAATCCGGGCTTTCCCGGTTAGAACACCATCATGACGACATAGGCGATCGCCGCCACAGCAGCGAGGAACGCCCCGATCTTCACGACGGTCCAGCCGAGGACCAGGGCCATCTTGACGGCCCCGAGCGCCAGCAGGACGCCGAGGGCGCCAAAGACGCCTTCGTTGTAGACCCACATGATCATCGCATGAGCGATCACGATGAAGGCGACAGTGGGGGCCAGGGCCTTGAGCTCGACCCGGAGAGCTTCCTTGAAAGTCATGGCAGGATCCGTTTCTTATTCTTTTTATTGGATCCAGCGCGGGGATGTCTAGGCTAGCGTCTAGTCCGTGCTGGTTCTTATTATTGTTATTGGCACGGCCGCTTT
>KI912048.1:986-3749 GCA_000517005.1 Microvirga lupini | reverse complement strand
AATTAGTCACAGGATTATCTCATGCACACCGATGATGATCGTCCACGGTCGAAGGTCATCATTCTGTTTTGCCCGGGGGCACTGATGTAGTTTGATGCCAGCGTTGCTAGAAACGCTGGCTCCCGCTGAGGCAGTTCTTGCTATGAGCAAGCAGGGAGCCGTGAAGTTCAGGATCTGCACTTGAGTGAATGTTGATTCAAGGCGTTCTGCCTGAAGTACACCATCAAGATGTTGTGCAGGAGTCGACGGTGTAGCGATCCAGGTGCGGAGCCAATTATCCGCGTGCTCCCGGTCCTTGCCCGTGAGCGGCTCAGAGCTCGCTCGAGGAGATCAAATCAACGCGGCTGAAGGGGCCAATATGTTCGTCGGTTCGGATGGTGAGTATCCCGCGAGCGACCATTCCGAGAATACTTTCGACTGGGTCGTTATGCCTGACGATCAGAGCACAGTCTTCAAGGGTTGAGCCTGGGTCTCTGGCCAAATGTGACATCACGGCAATTCGGTCACGCGGGGCCACAGACACGTGGGAGCAGGACGCGATGAGCCGAGCATTCGCCAGTCGAGGCTGCTGGCGGAGCACCGCATGCGGTACAAAGAGTACTCTACGTGCCGACATCTTCGCTTGTTGTCGGAGTAGTTGAAGGGTCGCGCGTTGGACCTGGCTGCGCCATGCGCTGCTCGGTACCGCGACAAAGGTTACGTGTTTGGATCCAACCTGTCCCGCAACTGTTGCTAAACCTGCTTCCGAAAGGCGAAGATACCGCAGGATCGTTTCAACCATTGGATCAGGGCCAAGCAATTGAATGCGAGGGTACAAGCCAAGGACAGCCTCTAGGTCACGAAGCAGGTTCTGCGCCTCTGTCTGACGTCTCTGGCGCCGGTAGTCAGAGGGCTTGAGGGGCCGACGAGGCCGAATGTCACGAAGGACCGTTCGCTGGAACATGATGAGGGCTCCGAGCCGTTTTGACGTCTTCAGCGAAATGGGTTGCTGGGTTTCGTTGCGCCCAAGCGGGAGTGCAGAACCGCCTGCAATGCGCACGGGATCTTCCGAAGAGAGCTTCAACTGAGCATCCGGCTCTCTCAGACCGGAAGAACTCAATTCGTCCTTGCGAGTTCTCTCGCATGCATGGCACTTGTAGCCGAGTGTCTATTGGGGTTCTTCGGCTTGTTGATATACCACAAAAGCGAGTTTGTGCGGTTTTTCCGCACAAATCAACTGGTCTCCGCATGAGTCCGACCAGGGCATGGAAACATGGTTAATGCCGCTCAGGTCCGGGCAGCGCGTGCGCTTCTGAACTGGTCGCAGGACGATCTCGCAAACCGAGCCAATGTTTCAGCCCGAACGCTGAACTACCTCGAGAAGGGAATGCGACACCCGCAAAAACAAACGCTCAGAGACATTGAACGGGCATTCACAGAGGCGGGCATTGAGTTCCTTGCTTCGGCGGACGGAACAGTTGGTGTGCTACTCCGGGGAGAGGGCAGCAACCGGGACCCGCAGGATTGTTGTTCCAGACCTCGGGCCGCTCCTGAATAATGGCAAGCCAATGATCGCTTGAATGAATTATGAATGCGCGGGTCGCTTCCATGGTACATAACTGATGTACGCGATACTGAACCAGAGACAGGTGAAGGTTTTCTGCGCAGCAATTCGCATCTCTACTGGTTCTTTTGTCTTCGGATTGTAGAGCAACAGGCAAATGAGGCCTGACTGATCCTCCTTCGTCGCTGCCCACATAAGCTCAATCTCGATCCGGCAGCGTGTGGGTAACCGTGTAGCCCCCTATCTTATGAAATTCTGGAACATTCAGCCGCAGATGCTTCTCTTTCTGTTCGCCGTCGACCTCAATATCTCCGATACCGGCGGCATGACCCGTGGTACTAGGTCCCCGCGCTGCCAGTCGTCCGATGAATTTCAAACCCAACCGTGGGCTGAGTGGGATGAGATCGACTAACCGTCGTGCATCTCCTGATGAGAACGTCTCACCGCTGGCAACGAGCCGATCGATGATCGAATTGGCTTCGAGGCGGGCAGTTAAACCAAGCATAGGACAGCGCCTCCTCTATCGGCAGAGTGTGCTCACGCTTCTGCGGATCGGCTAGAGCGAAATGTGCGTCATCAACCGAGTTTTCGAAAAAATGAGAGATCGGCAGGGTATCAGCCGCGCACGTCTCAAACTGCAACGCTCATCCGGCACAAGCCAATGCATCTGGTTGATCGTAAATATATTATGCAGCAGGCAAGCCTTCCATTTGTCACAAAAGGCGCAGCGGCGCGAGGGATCCAAGGTTGAAACACATTCGCCATATTCAAGAAGGGGTGTCAGATCGCTACCTCAGCACCCATCTGGAATTTTCAGCTAACGGCATGGCAGTCGCTATCACCATCCTCATTCAGCGAGTCCCGTGACTGGTAGCTTCTGTGTTATTCTGCGCTCTGAGTATCTATTTGGGAGGCCGAAATGCCAGATAGGAGCGCTCAAGTTGCTGGGGCCGGATTGCGAACATTCTTTCGCATTGCGGAAGCGTGGAGGCTCACACCGGAAGAGCAGATGAAGATCATTGGGTGCCCTTCGCCGGCGACATTGTGCGAATGGCGAGAGCGGCCCGACAGCGTCTCGTTGAGGCTGGAGACGCTGGAGCGCCTCTCATGTATTTTTGGGATCTTCAAGGGTTTGCAGCTTCTTCTGCAAGATGAATCGGGCGCGGACGCTTGGATCAAGAAGGTGAACTATTCGCCAATGTTTAACGGGCGTTCGGCTC
>KI912048.1:230-886 GCA_000517005.1 Microvirga lupini | reverse complement strand
GAATGAGGCCTCCGGCCATTGTAAAAGGTCAGATACCGACCAATCGAAGCACGAGCCTCGGCGACACTGTCGTAGGCCCTCAGATAGACCTCCTCGTATTTGAGGCTGCGCCACAGGCGCTCGACAAAAACGTTGTCGCGCCAGGCGCTCTTGCCGTCCATGCTGATCGCGATCTCGTTCTTGAGCAGCACGCTGGTGAAGTCGTGGCTGGTGAACTGGCTGCCCTGATCCGTGTTGAAGATCTCAGGGCAGCCATAGCGGGCTATGGCTTCTTCCACCGCCTCGATGCAGAAGGCCGCCTCCAGAGTGATGGACAGCCGCCAAGACAGCACGCGCCGGCTGAACCAGTCGACCACCGCCGCCAGATAGACAAAGCCCCGAGCCATGGGAATGTACGTAATGTCCATGGCCCACACCTGGTTCGGTCGGGTGATCGGCAGCTTGCGCAGCAGATAGGGATAGACCTGATGCCCCGGCGCCGGCTTGGAGGTGTTGGGCTTGCGGTAGAGCGCCTCGATGCCCATCCGCTTCATCAGCGTGGAGACATGCAGGCGCCCGACCGTGAAGCCCTCCGCCAGCAGCAGATCGCGCAGCATCCGGCTGCCCGCAAACGGGTACTCCAGATGCAGTTCATCCATCCGCCGCATGACGGCCAG
>KI912048.1:0-130 GCA_000517005.1 Microvirga lupini | reverse complement strand
GGGCATCGTCAACTTAAGCGAATAAGAGCTTTTTGACGGCGTCATACTCAGCTCTAAGCTATTGAATTTGCGTGACCTGCTGCGGACCAAAATCCTCATCAAGCGAGCAAGACCCGTTAAGTTGACGATG
>KI912047.1:17275-17517 GCA_000517005.1 Microvirga lupini | reverse complement strand
TCAAGCCCCTCACGTCCCCCAGCCGTGAGGGGCTTTTTCCTATGGCTGTGCTGAAACTCCTTTCGGCCCTCTCAGTTGCTTTGTTGAAGGCGTCCAGCTCGCCTTCGTTCTGTAGGGGCAGGAGGCCTCCTCACCGACAGGCAAAGGCGGGCGGGGAGGCCTTTCCATTGCCTGGTGCCATGACAAGCATTCATCAGTATCGTGGGACCGCCAAGATGGAGAGCATGAGGAAGTGTGTTGGG
>KI912047.1:16079-17175 GCA_000517005.1 Microvirga lupini | reverse complement strand
GCAGATCATCGCGCCAACCGGCTCCTGGCTGCCCTGGAGCCGGAGGATTTCGCACACCTTGAGCCGCATCTGGAGATCGTGGACCTTCAACAGGGGCAGGTGGTTTACGAGACCGACGAGACGCTCCGCTACACCTACTTTCCGCATGACGCCATGGTGTCGCTCGTCACCATGATGGAGGATGGCCGTTCTGTGGAAATGGCCGTCTTCGGGCGCGAGGCCCTCTTCGGCCTTATCAGTGCGGTAGTCAGCCGGGAGTCCTTGGGGCGCTATGTCGTACACCTGCCCGGTCGAGCGTCGCGGATCGAGATCGACCGGATGCAAGAGGCTATCGCGACACGCCCAGCCCTCCGGCGGTTGTTCCTTCGATACACCGAGGCGCTGTTCGCAACCGTCCTTCTGTCAGTGGCGTGCAACGCCGTTCACAGCGTTGAAGCCCGCTGCTGCCGGTGGCTCCTGAGCACACGGGATCGGGTCGAGCAGGACTCGCTGCCGCTGACCCATGAAGTCCTGGCCGCTATGCTGGGCGTTGAGCGTTCCACGGTCAGCGTCATCATGAAAAGGCTCCAGACAGTGGGTCTGATCACGCAGGGCCGGGGTGTCATCACCGTGACAGACTGCAAGGATCTCGAACAGGCCGCGTGCGAATGCTACGGCAGGGTTCGGCAGAAATTCGAGCGCTTGTTGCCAAGAACCTATAGGCTCGGCTGATGACGATCTGGGGTCAAAGACTCTTGAGGGATCGTCAAAGCCGTGAGTCAGCAACGTGAGTTCGTCGTTCTCGCCTTGGCGGCCTAGTTGGCTGAAGTCGACCGGCGGTGCGGCCATCGGTCCTAAACGTAGGTAGCAGCACCTTTCCGCCGGAGCGCCGTTCGATCCCGACAGTCATCAACGGCGACGGGAATGGTCGTTCACGGGATTACCAACAAAAGCACGGAGTGGCCGTCACCCCTGCGCGCCGCCTGCGATGGGCTGTGTTGCACAGATCGGCCGGTGAGCGCACTCAGCCCACCCTACGTCTTTGTTTAGGCAGTGCGGACGGACCTCGGGCGTCCAAGCTCAAGCATGCGGTTCAAAGCCTGAACGGCGATGGCGA
>KI912047.1:11558-15979 GCA_000517005.1 Microvirga lupini | reverse complement strand
GCCATGCTCGGCCTGTGTGAGCCAACAAGGATCAGATCGGCTCCAATCCTCTCAGCCTTGCTGAGAACCTCGTCGCACACGGATCCCGCATGGACCGAGATCGAAACGGATTCATCGGGCAAATCAATGGTGGCGGCGAGCAGCGCAAGTTCCTGCTCTGCCTCTCTCTGGACCTCATCTGCCAGTGCGAGTGGAAGATCAGCTCCCAGAGCGGAGAGCGGCAAGGTCGGGAGAATGTAGATCAGATGGACAGTGCCGTCTGATGCATGTGCCAAGGCAGTGGCAAGCTCAATGGTCAACTCTGCCATTTCCGGATGAGTCAGATCCACTGGAACAAGCACCGTTCTAAACAGGACCCCGTAGGCAGGGGGAAACTCCGGGTTGGCGCCTATCGCTCTCGAAGCAGCATTATGTCGAGAGGGAGCTCTAATCTGATCCAGACTCATGCTCGGCTCCTCCTGGAAAGTCACCCTGCTATGGCGTCGATAAATCTTTCGCTTGCCCCATTCTCCTCCAGGAAGAGGGGCGAATACGGGATGACAACAGTGTGGGCCTCGCTATGGGTGAACTCAAACGAATTAAACTCAGCGCTGCTAGCAAGATCATTGCAGCGTTCGTCGCCCTTGGCCAACATCCATCAATTCCTCGTAGACAGCTACAATCCTCTTTCACTGCCCTCCAGGCGGCGTATGCGCTCGCATGGCGCGGGTGCTACAATGTTGGATCTCGCAATCGCTTTCCATGGCAGCCTCATACCGAAGCATCTCGGCATCCCGCCCGATCGAAGCAACCGCGGACACCTCGCCGTTACGGAGGTAACGGACGAGACAATCCCGGCCCTCGATGCTGCCGTCTATTTCGATTGCGTCCCAAGCGCTGGCATGGCCAACGTATTGGATCGAAACATCGTAGTGGCGGCTCCAGAAGAAGGGCGGTGCCGAGAACCGCTCGCCGAAGCCAAGCATATTACGGGCCGCGGTCTGACCCTGGCGCTGAGCAACCACCCAGTGCTCAACTCGGATACTTTCGCCGGGACGCACGTCCGGCCACCGTGCAATGTCACCTGCGGCGAAGATGCCCGGCACGTTCGTCTCGAGGCGCTCGTCGACCAGAATGCCGCGGTCGACCCTGAGGCCCGCCGTCTCTGCCAATTCGGTACGCGGCCGCACGCCGATGCCGGCCACAACGAGATCGGCGCGGAGCTTTGTGCCACCCTCGAGCATGACCTGCGTCCCCTCGATGAGCGCCGCTCGGCTCTGCAGGTGAAAATGCACGCCGTGCTGCTCATGGAGCTTGCGGATGAAGTCGCCGAGCCCAGGCCCGAGGATCCGTTCCATGGGCCGAGCGTCCGGGGCGACGACGTGAACCTCGATGCCCCGTGTCCGCAACGCGGCGGCAACCTCAAGGCCGATGAAGCCTGCCCCAAGCACGACGACGCTCCTGGCGTCCTCTGCGCATCGGATCAGAGCTTGGCAGTCGGCGAGCGACCGCAGCGTCACAACGTTCGACTGGTCCGCACCAAGAATGGAGGGCCTCACGGGCTCTGCGCCCGTGGCAAGGAGGAGGCGGTCAAAGGGAAAACGCTGGCCATTTGATGTGATGACAGCGCGTGCATCAGGATCGATGCGCTCAACGGCTGTTCCAAGCCGGAGATCGATGCGGCTTTCAGCATAAAACTCAGGCTCCTTCAGTGGGATCCACTCCTCCGGGGCATGGCCGGCAAGATAATCCTTGGAGAGGTTGGGTCTGTCGCAGGGTGGGGCCTCGTCCGCGCTGAGCATCGTCAACTCGCCGTCGAAGCCACAACGTCGCAACATGTCTGCGGCCGCAAACCCGGCAGCTCCCCCTCCAACGATGACGATCCGGCTCGGTGGAGCGGCGACTAACGGCTGATGAGTGGACTTATGCGCTGCGTCAGCCTTCGCGGTGACGAAAATCCGGCCACCCCTGTGTTCCACCTCCCATCGGTCGAGCGGTGCAAAGGCAGGCGCTCGGAGCGCCTCGCCCGTGCGCAGATCGAAGCAGGCGTGGTGCCACGGGCAACGTACGGTTTCGCCAACCATAATGCCATCGGCGAGTGGCGCTCCATAGTGAGTGCACTTGCCACTGACGGCAAACACAGCGTCTCCCTGCCGTGCAAGAAGCACTGTCTCCTCGCCGACATGGCCTTCGAGACACGCGCCATCGGCAAGACTTGAGAAAGGGATTCCCTCGGTCAGGTCCAGACCCACGGAGTTCTTCACGTCCGATGCCATCGCCGCTTCTCCCATCCACTGCATGCCCCGTCTTCTGGGACAGCGCATGACGATTGGATGCGAGCGAATCCGAAAGGTTCCCGAACGGTCAGGCAGACGTGCGAATGACGGGAACCTTTTGGGATGCCTCCCATCCAACAGGCAGACAGTCCAACTGGGAGACGGCAACATGCATGCGACCCTGGAAAAGCTACAGGACCGGAACGAGGCTTACGATCGTCCAAGCCGGAAGGCAGCCGAGGAGGCGGTTCGGACCTTGATCCGCTGGCTTGGAGAGGATCCCGGGCGGGAAGGGCTCGTCGACACACCTGCCCGGGTGGTTCGGGCCTATGCGGAGTGGTTTGACGGCTACGAGCAGGACCCCGCCGCGTTGCTCCAGCGGACCTTCGAGGAGGTCGGCGGCTACGATGGTATCGTAGTCCTGAGCGACATCCCCTTCGAGTCCTGCTGTGAGCACCACATGGCGGCAATCCACGGTATCGTGCACGTCGGATACCTTCCGCAACATCGGGTTGTCGGCATCTCGAAGATCGCGCGGCTTGTCGAAGCTTTCGCGCGGCGGCTCCAGGTCCAGGAGAGACTGACGGCTCAGATCGCCGACACCATTGCCGAAGTCCTCAGCCCCTATGGTGTCGGGGTTGTTGTCAAGGCGACTCACGCCTGCTTGTCGACCCGCGGGGTACGCAAGCATGGGGTCTCAATGGTCACGAGCCGCATGCTCGGCGCGTTTCGTGACGATCCCGCCGTTCGCCAGGAATTCCTGACAGCGATTACCTGACAGTTACCTATCTCATGGATGTTAGCGCGCCGCTGCAGCGTGTGACGGGTGAATACGTCCGCTGAGGCCCAGTATATGGTCAGGTCCTAGCGACCCTATCCCCGCCAAAGTTGCGCTAGCGGTCACCCTCACCTTGAGCCAGTTGCTCAAGGACAGATCCGAGCCGGTCCAGTTCTATACCGAAGGCAGCCCAATCCCCGGTCTTAAGCTGTTCCAGAGCTCGATTGTAGTGGCGGAAGGCTTCAACCACAGCGCGAGGATCTTGGCTCGTCGAGGGTGTCTCAGCTGCCGATTCCATGACGTGGGAGTTCATGGTGGTCCCCTTGAAGAGAACAGCAAGGGCTTCTGGAAGCGTTTCTTCCATGACGACTTGGTCGCCATAGACTGCGATCACACGCTTCAGTTCTGGGATTTGCCCGGTCTTTGCGCGGAGATAGAGTGGCGACACATACAGGATTGAGTCTTCGATGGGGATCACGTGCAAGTTCCCTCGAATGACGCGCGAACCCTGCTGATTCCAGAGGGCGAGCTGCTGTGAAATCGCTGTATTCTGGTTGATGCGGGCCTCGATCTGAAATGGGCCGTAGACGAGTTTCTCCTTAGGAAATTCGTAAGCAATGAGTTCTCCGTAATGAGGTGGATCGCATCGGGCGGCAAGCCACGCAATCATATTGTCCCGCTGGCTCGGCACCATGGGCACCATCAGGATGAACTCCGCCTGCGGCTCGCCAGGCAGACGCATGATCATGTAGTATGGCGCCATACTGATCGTGTCGCCGTCCGCAATCTGGCGCGGGAAGTCCCAGAGATCTTCACGATTATAGAAAACCTCCGGGCTATCCATATGATAGGTGCGATATATCTGTGATTGACTGAAGAATAGATCCTCCGGGTAGCGAAGATGTTTTCGCAAGCCCTCCGGCATGGCCGCCAGCGGCTTGAAAATGTTCGGGAATATACGATGGTATGTCGCGGCGACAGGGTCGGAGGGGATCGCTAGATAGAAATCGACCGTTCCGTTGTAAGCATCGATGGTGACTTTGACCGCGTTCCGGATGTAGTTCAACCCGTCGCGAGGCAGTTGTTGAGCATAGGGGAAATAGTCGCTCGTCGTGTAGGCATCCTGAATCCAGACTAGTCGTCCTTCGTTAATCACCAAATAGGGGTTGTGATCCAGACGGAGGAACGGGGCAATGCTCCTCACGCGTTCCTGAATGTTCCGGCGGAACATACTGCGGCTGTTGGCGGTCAGGTAGTCACTCAGCATCAGGTTCGGGTCGTTGAAGTACCAAGCGAAAAGAGCTCGGCGCCCACTATCACCAATGGGAACACCACCCGCACCGTCATACGTGGAGTAGACATTGTCCTTGCCCTTCGGGTAGTCGAAC
>KI912047.1:10898-11458 GCA_000517005.1 Microvirga lupini | reverse complement strand
AAGCTTCGAGGCGCCGGCCGGCTTCGGCCAGGTCTTCCCTTCAGTATACGTCGAGTTCCTGGGAAGCGTGAATTGGGCCATTGATTGGGTTCACCTCGATGTTCGCGCCCAGGGGTGCCCGTTGTATACGGCTTTTACGGATTCCCGGTGAGACTATCAGCCAGGATCGAGGCATAGCAGATGAGATAGTTCATGAGGGCGACGGCATAGAAGTTGGCTGCCTGTGCGTACGTCTTGCTCCGCTCAGCCTTGAGCCCACGTTCCAGCGCTATCGCTCCAAGAAGGCTGAAGGTTAGGATCGCGGCTTGAGAGCTGAGCCTGAGGTCATGGCCGGTTGCAGCACTCATGATCATGCATGCGAGGAGCACGAGCACAGCCCGCGCCTGGCCTTCGAGTGCAACCCGGCATAAGATCTCTCTGAACGTGAGTGTCGGTTCTGCGTGATCGTGAGTGGGTGTCATGCCAATCCCATTATACGCCACCCTCCCGGCAACTTACCGTGAGCGAACCACAAGAACTGAACACTTGGAGCGGCGGACGATGGTCGCTGCATTCGAGCC
>KI912047.1:4074-10798 GCA_000517005.1 Microvirga lupini | reverse complement strand
CGGGGGTGCTTCCTTTGACAATAACGTACGTATCGGTCAGCTCACCGTAGTAAATGCGAGGCTCGTGGATCGGGGGCCCCTCGGATGAAACGGGTGGAATATCCTGAAGATAGAGGACCGGTAGCCCTTCGGTGGTCTTTTGAGCGGCGGCGCTCATGACGACCCCGTTCCCGTGGGTAAAGAGGACATGGCGGTTGACCCATGTCTAAGCGTTTGGCGGCAGGAGTGCGGAGTCAAGCTCGCGAGCGGAGAGCGTCACCTGCTGATACGCTCCACCAAGCCAGTATCGGTCCTCATCGGCGCCGTGGAACTTGAAGTAGGTTCGGATCTCCTGCAGCTGGCGATAGGTTTCCATCAGGGGCTGCCAGTCCCACAACCGAATGTTGTTGACGGTTGCCTGGTTAGCCTGGAGCGATTGGAAGGTGAGATGCTGTTCAGCGGGGAAAGGCTTGGATCTGATCTGATGCAGGCCATAGGCCTGCTGCGTCAGGGTGATGTTTCGCTGAATATATGGTTTTTCCAGCGCCAGCTCGTTCGGTTTCACGATCACGTAGCGGAAGACTACTGGGAACACCTCCGCCAGCAGGAAAGAACTCCCGAACACCAGCGCCACCGCGGCAACCGGAAGCGTGTAAGCGCGGGCCCAGAGGTTCGCCCAGGACAAGCAGGCTCCAGTCATGGCAAGGATCATCAACAGCCAGAGGGTTGGCAGCTCAACCTGAATGTCCGTGTAGCTCGCTCCCACCACCACGCCATTGTCGCGGTAAAGCAGCAGAAACCGATCGAGATAGAAAGACCAGGCCTCTATGGCAAAGAGGACGCCCAGTAAGATTGAGCCGTGAGCGTTGGCTTTGGGAGATATAGACCAGGGGTGACTGTCGAACCTGATCTCACCCTGGGCCCAATACACTCCTCCCGCAAGGAGAGCGCTCAGGATGACCGTCAACAGCATCCAGTTCTTGAGAGCGATATAAGCCGGCAGAGAGAAGAGAAAAAAGCCGATGTCCTTGCCGTACTCTGGATCGCTCTGTCCATATGGTACTTGGTAGAGATAGCGCAGAAGCACGTCCCAGTTGCTCATTTCCATAAGGGCCAGCAAGCCTCCGACGAGACCGGCTCCTCCCACGATGAGGAGCGAGAGATGCCGCCCCCTGAGACTCGACACCCCAGGCACCGTCTGGCTGCCCATAGTCGTCCACTCAACCTGGGTGGACTGCACGATATCTCGCGACGGCGCGATCCACGCGGCCACGGACCCGTTCAGCCAGAGAAAGGTGGTGGATGCCGCAAAGACGATGAAAAAGAGCAAGAGCTTGCTGACGAGAATCGTCTGGAAGACATCAAGGTAACCCACGGCTGAGAACCAAGCCCAGTCGACGAGGACATCACCGACTAACGTTAGGACAGCGAAGGAAGCAACGATCGCTGTGCCAATCACCAGAGAGCTTCTCATCGGTCCATCCACCTTCCCTCCGGCGCTTCCTCGTTTACTGGTAATGATTGCCGCTGGCACCTGAGCGCAGGCCCATGTGCGCGTCGGTCCGGAACGACGCTTTATCGTAGGCTCTGCCCTTCATTTCTCTCTGAAAATGGGTGCGCCCCACACCTACCGTGCCAATACCGCAAAGAGCAGTCGCATCATGGCGGCGCGCCTCTGAAAGCAGACGATGTTTGCGCTTGCTCATCGCTCTCTCCGCCCAGTGGTCGCAAGTCGAAAACGGCGGGGCAGGATCCGATAGCCCGGTCTGCAGCTGAACGGAGAGACACCCGCGGTTTCCCATCAGACCTTGGCAGTCCAGGTTGATGCAAGTTGATTACGGAAACAAACGAATTTTATTGCTGGATAGCCGCTGATTTCTTGCAGTGAGGAGGAAGTGAAGCTGTTGCGACTGGCCGAACACCAAGGAAGGGTCCCGTCGCAGTGAAGAAGACGAGTTACCGGTACATGAGCATCTTCGCAGATCCAAACGATCCGTCTCACGTTAAACTTTCAAACCTCTTCCATGACCCTACAACTATGATCTGAGGGAAGACAATGAGTGAGACGAGGGATCTCAAGAGATCGTCGCCCGCCACTAGCACTCCAGGCTCGACGATCGATACGTTCCTGGACGAGGCGAAGCGGCTTGGCCCGACGAGAAACGGTGCACCCCGTGCGCGGCTCATCTTCGCTCTGGATGCCACCATGAGCCGGCAGCCGACTTGGGATCTCGCCTGCCGGGTTCAGGGCGAAATGTTCGCGGCGGCCAGCCATGCCGGAGGATTGTCGGTCCAACTCGTCTATTTCCGGGGCTTCAACGAATGCCGCTCATCGCGCTGGGTCGCCGATCCGCGCTCACTGACGGATCTCATGACGAAGATCGATTGCCGTGGCGGCCAGACCCAGATCGAGCGCGTGCTCCGGCATATCCGGACCGAGGCAAGTCAGTCTCCGCTCAAGGTGCTCGTTTACGTCGGCGACGCCATGGAGGAGCCAATTGACGACCTTTGCGCTGTCGCAGGCGAACTCGGTCTCCTCGGGGTCAAAGCGTTCATGTTTCACGAGGGACACGACCCTGACGCGGCCCAGGCGTTTCGGGAGATTGCCCACCTGACCGGCGGGGCTTATGCTCGCTTCGACAGCAAAGCCCCACAGGCGCTCGCCGAACTTTTGCGTGCCGTCGCCGTCTATGCGACAAGCGGCATCGAGGGTCGTGCCCGACTTGCGCCTCGCTGCGAACAGGCGAACGGCCTTCTCACTTCGATGACCGGGCGGAAGTCATGACGCTGCTCTATGGCATCGCAGCCGTTACCGTCCTTTGGTGGCTCATAAGCAATCTCAGCCAAGTGAACGCAGCCGCAGTCGCTAAGGTCGGTAGAGTGATCGGCGGCCTTCTGGCGCTCGCCATAGCCGCGCTCCTCGGTCTGCGAGGGCGCATCGACATTGCTTTTCTGCTTGGTAGTCTCGGGCTATGGCTCCTCGGATGGAACACACTCAGGATCCCGAGCCTTGGAACCTCGCAAAAAACGCCAGGCAGCATCTCTCGGGTTCGCTCCGTTCTGATCGAGATGGAACTCGATCACGATACGGGCGAACTAGACGGCTCCGTGTTGGCTGGACCGTTCGCCGGACGGCGCCTCGCCTCACTCGATGAGGCCAGCTTCCAGCATCTTCTGTCGGAATGCCGCGCCAGCGATCCTGACGGCGTTCGCCTGCTGGAGACCTATCTCGACCGGCGGTTTCCCCATTGGCGTGACGACGCTCAAGCCGAACAGGCGCAATCCGAGGAGCACACGCGGGCGGGAGCAATGACGAAGGAGGAGGCCTACCAGATCCTGGGGCTTCCGCCGGGCGCGAGCCCCGCCGAGATCCGTCAGGCGCATCGATCGTTGGTGAAGAAACTCCATCCGGACCAGGGAGGATCCACCTATCTCGCGGCTCGGGTGAACCAAGCGAAAGAGATCCTTCTGAATCGACACCGCTGACTTTCCACGCACGAACCAGTCAGCCGGTCACTGTATCGCCTGAGAGGGCGTATAGTGCACCCGGTCACTTGGGGCATTTCAGGGGGCACCAGAACAGGCGATTGGTGTCCCTGCTAGAATAAGCCTGCAGCCGGCGATGCGGTGCCGTTGCTAACAGAGAATGTCGATTAATGCGCTTGACCTGACTATCCAGAACAGAAGCACACAGCCCATCTTAAGACGTTGTTGCGGGTCTCGTCATGTCCTTATCCCTTACGGGGCTGGTCGGCGAATTTGGACGATTCGCCATTTGCAATGGAATGCAGTCCGCCCGACGAAATTCTGTAGTCCATGCGTACCGTGAGGTGATGACCTTTTTGGAACCTAGATCTGGTCGGCTAAACTTCCAAGTTGCGCCTTCCGGATCAGGGGGCATGGTGACTGCGCCAGCGACTGCATTGTCTACTCGGCGTCAAGTTGACAGTACCTCGACTCTTTGGCGAGGCTGCCGATCAGATAGCCGACCTTGAAGGTGGTCATGGGATGCTCCTTGGTGCAACGGCTCCTGATTGGGTCCGTCTTGGTGGAAGCCTTCCAAAACAACTCCTCCCAGCTTGAGAAGTTTGTCACTCGGCTGCGGGGGCCTCTTCGAGCTCCAAGGAGGAACGATGAAACGGATTGTGACGCTGACCCTCAACCCTGCCATCGATGGAGCGGCTGAGGCCGAGCAAGTCCGGCCCATTCGCAAGATCAGGACCTGGGCCGAACGCTATGATCCCGGCGGCGGCGGCATCAATGCCGCACGGGTCATCGAGGAACTGGGGGGATCAGCGCTCGCGATCTACCTATCGGGTGGCACGACGGGGCCGATCCTCGACGGGCTGGTGCAGGCCTCCGGGATTGAGAGCCGGCGCATTCCCATTGCCGGCCATACCCGCATCAGCCATACCGTGCACGAGACATCGACAGGGCTGGAGTTCCGTTTCGTTCCCGAGGGGCCGAGCGTGACACGAGAGGAGTGGCAGGCCTGTCTCTCGATGCTCGACGGCATCGATGGCGACTACCTGCTCGCGAGCGGCAGCCTCCCGCGCGGTGTTCCGAGCGACTTCTACGTGCAGGTGGCGGCTGTCGCGGCCCGCAGAGGCAGCAGGTTCGTGCTCGACACCTCGGGCGAGGCGCTCCGGCAGGCTGCCGGCAAGGGGCTCTACCTGATCAAGCCGAGCCTCGGCGAGCTGGAGGATCTGATCGGCCGCAAGCTCCCCATGCCGCAGGACCAGGACGCCGCCGTGCGGGATCTCATCGCCTCTGGTGCCGCGCAGATCATCGCCCTGACGCTAGGGCGCGACGGGGCCCTGCTGGCGACCCACGACAGGCTCCTGCGGATCGAAGGCGTGAAGGTCACGCCGAAGAGCGCCGTCGGCGCTGGCGACAGCTTCCTCGGCGCGATGACGCTCGGTCTCGCCCAAGGAGGATCCGTGGGGGAGGCCTTCACCCTGGGGATGGCGGCCGGAACCGCCGCGGTTCTGACGGCGGGAACGGAACTGTGCCGGCGGGCCGATGTGGAGCGCCTCTACGAGGACATCAGGCGCGGCAGCGTGAAGAACGACAGCTGAGAGCCGCTCCGCTCTTGCTGGAGGTCGCAACCGCGATGGCGATGCCCGCCTGCCGCAGCCTGTCGAGAAGGGTCTCCGCGCTCTACGTTGCAGTCCCTTGAGGATTGTCCGCCCTGCGCAGAAGGGCTAGAAGCAGGTTCGCGCGGCTGACGATACCGACGACACGGCCGTTGTCGACAACCGGAACCCGCTTCACGTTGTGCCGCTCCATGGCATCGACGATCTCGGTCACGGGCGTTTCGACACCGGCCGAGACAATGTCCTTCGACATAATGTCCTCGACGCGGCGGCTGCTCAGATCGCCGGCATTGGATCCGCTGTCGAGGAAGGCCTCGATCCAGCGCATGCGATCTCCTCCCTTGCGCCGCAGGAAGTCGCCTTCCGACACGATGCCGACCAGCTCTCCGCCTTCATCCACGACGGGAAGGCCGCTGATGCGGTGCTCGATCATGAGGCGGGCCGCCTCGGCGAGCGAGGCGCTCGGCTTGACCGTTGCCGCTCCCGTCGTCATCACGTCGCCAGCTTTCATCGCGATCTCCTCTCCTGGCTGCGGCGTTCCTGTGCCCCTCCGCCTTCCCGGTCAGGTGCGAGGCCTGTCCGCCTGAGCTTTCGCCCAGGCTGTAATAGGTGGTCTGCCAGCCCGCCCGATCAAGCATAGCAACGCGAAACAAGAATCCTGCGATCCCGGAGCGTATCGGGTCCGATGAGAGCTTGAGGTTGTTTGCTGGGGCCGCGCCTGACGATCAGGATGCAGGGCGCCGCTCACGACCGGCGATGCTGCGATCCCGTCATGTCATGCCCGGAGAGCCGTGGCTCCGCACGATCCTCTCGATGGAGGGTACTGTCAAGTTGGCGAGAGGCGGCGATCTGTGGAACGGTTTTGGGCATGAGCACGCCATCCAATCCCTACCGGGGCTTCCGCTTCCCGGCCGAGATCATCAATCAGGCCGTCTGGTTGTATCACTGCTTCAGTCTGAGCTTGCGGGAAGTCGAACTGATCCTCGCGGCGCGAGGCATCGTGGTCAGCTACGAGACTATCCGTGAATGGAGCCTGCGCTTCGGGCGCGCCTATGCCAAGACCCTGAAGCGGAGGCGGCCGCAGCCCGGAGACAAATGGTTTTTGGATGAAGTGTTTATTCGCATCCGAGGCAAACTGCATTATCTCTGGCGAGCCGTTGATCAGCATGGCAACGTGCTCGACGTCTTGGTCCAGAGTCGCCGTAACACCAAGGCCGCCAAGCGCTTCTTCCGCAAGCTGCTGAAGGGTTTGTGCTACGCGCCCAGAGTGATCGTGACAGATAAACTCGCGTCCTATGGTGCCGCGAAACGTAAGATCCTGCCGGGCGTTGAACATCGGCAGAGCCGGTATCTCAACAATCGCTGTGAGGTCTCGCACCAACCGACCCGACGGCGGGAACGCCACATTAGGCGGTTCAAATCAGCCGCGCATGCGCAGCAGTTCCTCGCCACTCACACTCCGATCCACAATCACTTCCAGCTCCACCGTCACTGCCTCTCCGCCAGCGAGTACCGTGCTGCACGGGATCGCGCCTTCGTCACCTGGCGCGATGCGACTGGTGTTGCCCTCGTGGGCTGATGTGTACTCGTGTGACGGCTGCGCCCGCGGCAGCTTTGCCACTTCGGCGCCAAGTTGACAGTACCAGTAT
>KI912047.1:3839-3974 GCA_000517005.1 Microvirga lupini | reverse complement strand
ATCGCCATCGCCGTTCATGTCTTGAACCGCATGCTTGAGCTTGGACGCCCGAGGTCCGTCCGCGTCGCTTGAATGCGGGCTTATCGGCCTTCAATGCGCCCACAGTCCGATCCATGCAACAAAGCCCCTATACTC
>KI912047.1:3284-3739 GCA_000517005.1 Microvirga lupini | reverse complement strand
AAAGCACGGCACCCGTAGACGCCGTGCTTGGCGAAAGCTGCACATCGGCGTCGATGCTCACACCGGGCAGATCCTCGCATCAGAATTGACCACGATCGATGTCGATGATGGCACGCAGGTTGAGCCCTTGCTCGACCACATCACAGCTCCACTCGCCTCCTTCATTGGGGATGGAGCCTACGATCAGGCCGGTGTGTACAACACTGTCGGCCAGCGCCACCCTGAGGCCGACGTGATCGTGCCAACCTGATCAACAGCGGTGCCGAGCGAAATGGCGGAGAGCACTCCGACCCGGCGCGACCGGCATCTTCAAAGCATTGCCGAGCATGGACGCAGGGGCTGGCAGACGAGGTCCGGGTACACTCGTCGAGCCTTGGTGGAACCGCAGTAAGCCGCTGCAAACGAGTGATGGGAGACGGCTTACACTCGCAGGCAGATCAACGCCGCAGGACCGA
>KI912047.1:645-3184 GCA_000517005.1 Microvirga lupini | reverse complement strand
CATCGCACTCACCGGCGATTATCCCTGGTCGGAGATTGAGCGGCCGCGCGAACGCTTCCGACCTTTGCGCACGAACCGCTTTGATCCAGCCCGGTTCCAGAACCTTTAGCGTACAATCCTGCAGAAACTCCCACGCAACCCCTTGAAGGGATCACTTTGGGCCTGGATTTGGGCATTGCTACCGCAAGCCCGGCGAGACCACTTTTGGCCGCACCAGGGGCTTCAGCCATTGGCCCCGTGTCCCTGGCCCTTCAAAGCAATCGAAGCCAGGAAGCCTCTTTCCCAGGATAAAAGCCAGCAGGGCCGTTCGAGTTCAACGCAACCATGTGGTAGATTGGTGCCCCTTCGCCGATCAATACTCTGACAAGCTTCGAGGCTGGTCGGAGGAAGACAGCGTGATGGCCAGCCTTCCAAGCCTGTGTCATCGGCACGGAGATGGCCGCACGTCCAGTGGAGGAAACTCAACATGGCTCGCAATCCCCTAATCCCGCTCCGTTCGGATGGCGGCTTTCTCGGAGCTGGCCAGGGAACGGGTGGTGGCGGGGACCAGCCGAGCAACAGCCCTGGATCGTCGAAAGCGAGCTAAGATTGAGCGACAGCCTGCTCAGCCTGAGAGCCGGCGATCCGACGACATAGGCAAAGGCATGAGTGTGCACTCAGTCAGCGATGGTGCCGAGAGCCGTACCCCAGCAAGCATCCTTACCCTCTTTTTATGTGGGGACGTGATGCTGGGGCGCGGCATCGACCAAGTGCTGCCGCATCCGGGTGATCCATGCCTTCATGAGCCTATTGTTGACTCTGCGCTCGCCTATGTCCGGCTCGCCGACAAGGCGAACGGTCCTATCCCGTCTCCGGTGGATTTCGCCTATGTCTGGGGCGCCGCTCTGGACGAGTGGCATCGGATCAGACCCGACCTGCGCATCATCAATCTCGAAACCAGCATCACACGAAGCGATGCCTATATTCCCAAAGGGATCAACTATCGGATGAGCCCAGGAAACATCGGTTGCCTTCTCACGGCTAAAGTCGATTGCTGCGTCCTCGGCAACAACCACATCCTCGACTGGGGCGAAGCCGGGCTGATTGAGACGTTGGAAACGCTCGAGCGGCACCGCGTGAGCACCGTCGGAGCGGGCCGGAATCTGGCCGAGGCGAGTGCGCCCTCAGTTCATCAAATCGTTGGCAAGGGGCGAGTGCTCGTGTTCTCGTTTGCACTCGAGACGAGTGGCACACCGCTGAACTGGGCCGCGACACCTGACCGACCCGGCGTAAACCATCTGGCCGATCTCTCGCTGGCCACAGTCGATCAGGTGACCCGGCACATACAGGCGATCAAACAGCCAGGAGATGTGGTGATCGCCTCGATCCACTGGGGACCCAACTGGGGCTATGCCGTACCGGACGAGCAGAGACGGTTCGCGCATATGCTGGTGGACCAAGCCGATATGTCGATCATTCACGGCCATTCCTCGCACCATCCCAAGGCGATTGAGGTCTACCGGAACCGACTGATCCTCTACGGCTGCGGCGACTTCCTGAACGATTACGAAGGTATTGCCGGCTACGAGGCGTTCCGGGACGATCTGGCCCTGATGTATTTTGTCCATCTCGATCCGATGAGTGGAGATCTGCTCGCCCTCGACATGGTTCCCCTTCAGATCCGTTGCTTCCGCCTGAACCGCGCCACGCCTGAGGATCGTGAGTGGTTGCGGCATACGCTTGATCGCGAAAGCCGCCCTTTCGGTGCTCAAGTTGACCACGAACCAGGCGATCGACTGACCCTGTGCTGGACCCACGAGGCTTGAGCGATCTTAGGTCGTGCGAGGCTCTCAAGCGGCGGCCTCTGCCATCAGGCGGGTAACCTCGGCATCCGAGAGCTGGTGAAACTCCTGATAGAAGGGACTGATGGCATAGAATGGCTCCGGTGTGGCCAAACAGATGATGTCATCGACGAGAGGTCGGAGAGCCGCGAGCGTGTCGGCGGAAGCGACCGGCACGGCCAGCACAAGGCGAGCAGGGCTGCGCCGCCGGAGAGCCGTCAGAGCTGCCCGAACTGTCGTGCCGGTGGTAATCCCATCATCGACCACAATCGCCGTTCGCCCGCGAACGGGCACGGGGCCGATTCTTCAGGTAGACGTGTCGGCGCCGCTCGATCTCCTGGAGCTCCGCTCTTGCAAGGGCATCGTCACCCGCCTCGATACGCCGCCCTTCTCACACCGTCATCACCCACCTTCCGGCATAGCTCCCTTTGAGATACTCCTCGCAAATGTCACCGTGGCCCCCAATGAAGTGGTCGAAGCAGTCGGACCAATCTCAGCGCAAGCGGCTCAGGATCTTCGATTACAAGCAAGCGGCGTCCGTGACGTCACGTCCTAATCAGCCATCTTGAGGGTTTGCAAGGCGGTCAGCACACTTCCCAGTCATAGGAAAGCTTGGCCCAGGCTGCGCAACTGAAACCAAAGTAACACGTTAGCCCTCATCTTCTCGTTGAGGGAGACAGCATAATGAAAAAGGCAATCTGGCTGTTTGCCGCGACCTT
>KI912047.1:381-545 GCA_000517005.1 Microvirga lupini | reverse complement strand
GGTGGGCCGAATGGTGCTGGCGACGCTGCTGAGCGAGGCCTCGGATCCCCTCAGCCGACGAGATCACCAGGCCCTGCGCAACCTCTGCGGTGTGGCCCCTGTGACCCGCCGCAGCGGCAAACGCTGTGTGGTGAGCATGCGCCGGGCCGCCCACGTGAGGCTTC
>KI912047.1:0-281 GCA_000517005.1 Microvirga lupini | reverse complement strand
GCAGGGCCGCGCCTGATGCATCCGCCCCATGGACCTGAAACACGTTCTTCGCCAAGTCCAAGCCGATCGTGCTAACCTCTCACATGCACGCCTCCCTCAAGTGGTGCTCAACACCTCCACTGTGGCACACCAAGGCCGTTGGGGGGCATCTACCCTGTACCATTCGCTGAGTCCGGAACTGGTCAGCTACGATCATCGGACGGGCCGACCTGCCGGGAGCACCAGCGTCTACCTGTGCTGCGAGCACCCTGATGGGACATGTGCCCCGGCAGGTTGGCTGC
>KI912046.1:26454-28363 GCA_000517005.1 Microvirga lupini | reverse complement strand
AGGTCGCAGGCGTGCCAAGAGACGACGTTAGCCTGTCGTCTATTTCGCAGGCTTTCACCCAGCTCAGGTACACACAGGCATGCCAATCTGCTCGTCACGCCGACGCAGCCAGGACAGCACCGGAAGGCTCAACAGCACCATCCAGGCTTTGCCGATGATCTGCGGCAGCAGGAACTCAAGGCTACCAAAGGCCAGGAACAGGAATACTGCACTGTCGACGATCAGCCCGACTACACTGCTTGCGACCACCGCCAGAATCAGACCTCGCTGCTGTAATGGCGTGTAGACGCCCAGATCCGCCAGTTCGGACAACAGAAAAGCTGCCGTCGAGGCGAGGATAAGCGACGGAGGTGCAAAGATAGCCGAGAGGACTGCGCCAACGATAATGGCGGCCAGCGCCCAGTACCGCCCCAGACGCCGCTGAACGAGGTCGCGCAGCACAAGGGCAAGGCCGACCACCAGCACGCCACTCGGAGCAGCCAGGCCTGGCGCAACGGGGATCAAGCAAGGGCCTTCCGGAACACAGACGGTTCCTACGTTGCTGACGAGCCAGTTGGCGGCGGGAATACAGGCGGTAAAGCCCGCAAGGACCGCCATGCCCTCAATTCTGCGGCGGAGATCAGGAGTCATGTTTGTGTCTTTCGAAGAAGCTGTGATGATCCGTAGCCGGATCTAAGAAGGCTGTTTGGCCTGGTGCTCGCGGCAGGCATCGATCCAGTAGTCAGGATCCTCGTACAGGGTTGGATCCTCCAGGCCAGCAAGGTGAAAGGCCTCGCGCCGCTCAACACACGTGCCGCAGCGCCCGCAATGACGCGCTCCGCCCTGGTAGCAGGACCAGGTTTCGGCAAAGGGCACGCCCAGTCGGGCGCCCTCGCGCACGATGTCAGCTTTGCTCAGGCGCACGAATGGAGTGTAGAGCGCGATGCTCGCCAACCCCTCCAGTGCGTGGCGCTGCATGGTCTCGAAGCTCTCGGTGAAGTCTGGGCGGCAGTCCGGGTAGATGAAGTGGTCGCCACCATGGACCGCGGCCGCCACCGCCTCGGCCTGCCCGGCCGCAGCCACGCCGAAGGCAATTGCCAACATGATGGCGTTGCGGTTGGGCACCACGGTGACCCGCATGGTGTCCTCCGCGTAGTGTCCTTCCGGCACAGGCTCGTCGCTGGTTAGCGCCGATCCGGTCAGGAAGCCTCCCATGGCGGAGATATCGACGATGTCGTGCGGGACGCCGAGGCGTGCGGCGCAGGCCCGTGCCGAGTCCAGCTCTTTCCTGTGGCGCTGACCGTAGTCAAAGGACACGAGGCGCGTGAGCGTGCGCTCTGCCGCGACCTTGTGCGCGAGCGTGACGGAGTCCAATCCGCCGGAACAGATGACGAGGGTTTTCACCAGAGCTCCTTGTTTTGACCGGGTAGGCTGCGACCGGGTCGGCTCACGTGCCGACGAACGTTGACCAAATGGAAGAAGTAAATGCGTGGCTCTACCAAGCACTCACCCCACCTGCTTTTTCAAGGTATAAGGACCAATGCGGGTACGCGTGTCAACGAGAATACATTCCGCCATCGACTTCTCCTACGCCAGACTTCGACTTCGCGACAGGACCGCGCCGAGACCCTCAGCCGCGGGGTCATGCCCGCTTCTTGACGCTGGTGGGAGGGGCGCTGATATGGCGAATGGATTGTCGGCTGGACGCTTCAGGGCAAGAGTGGTGAATGTCGGGACGTGTTCGAGGCCGAAAGAGTTCCCGCGCGAGGATTCTCGAGGCAGCTGCGGAGCTTGTGAGCGAGATCGGTTCGGGGCGGCTGACGCTGGATGCCGTCGCCGAAAGAGCAGGTCTCAGCAAGGGCGGTCTGCTCTACAACTTTCCCACCAAGGACGCGCTACTTCAGGCCATGGTCCAGCGCCTCGTCGATGA
>KI912046.1:25507-26354 GCA_000517005.1 Microvirga lupini | reverse complement strand
CTCTAGTCGCTTCTAACAAAGCTGTGTGCCATAACCACACATGGTATTGCCCGCCGGAATGAAGAGCCCGCGAGGCTTACGCTGGGAGCGCGCTCGCCGTCGGCGCCGCGCCATGGGCAGATCCTGGTACAGCCCGAGCTGTTGCCCTTGAGAGCTGTAGATGAACCGGTAGATCGTCTCGTGCGACAGCCGTTCAGGCGCCCCGGATGTGCGCAGGCGGCCAGCGATCTGCTCCGGCGACCACCCAGCTTTGAGGCGGTCCATGACGTAGGTTGCCAGCACCGATTTGCGGGAGAGTTTGCTCAGACTCTGACGCTGCAGGCGATCAGCAATCACACGGATCGGGATCTCGGCCGCGCGCATGCGGGCGATCTCGCGCCGTTCCGCCAGGCTCAGGTGGATGTAGGGCAGGGTCATTCAGCCTCCGAGTGCAAATCCTTTGTTTGTAACGGAATTCGCACTTCAGAATAGAATCTACTACATCTTTATAACATTTCGCATATGGAGAGTTTTGACAAGAAGTCTTGGGTCGGCCTAAAGGATGGCGGCACAAACCCAGCCGTCATGATATAGATCCGGCGCGCATCAAAAGTTACGGCGGGTATACCACTGGCAAGCAGCCCATAAAATTGCCACGGTTGAACGGCCAAGGTTGGCTTGTGTGGTTTCAGCCTCCTTGAACCGCATCAGCCCTGGCTGAGGATCCACCCGATTTCCTTGGCTGGGGCTCCAAACGCCCTCAGCCAGAGGTCTGTAACGACCCCTCGGTGAGGGCGTTTTGCTGTCTGCCCAGCGATAAGGCTCCGTTAACCATCCTTGCGCAACGATGCAGTGCCTGATCAAGACT
>KI912046.1:24806-25407 GCA_000517005.1 Microvirga lupini | reverse complement strand
GGGGACTGGCATGAATGTCGTGGTTTTTGCTTCCCGCAAGGGAGGTTCCGGAAAGAGCACCCTTGCCGCACATCTCGGGAGCTATATGGCCGAGCATGCTCGGCCGACGCTCCTGATTGACGCGGACCCGCAGGGGTCATTGGCGCTTTGGCACCGGGTTCGGGGCGCGCGGGATCTTCCACTCCATGTTGGCACCAAGCATCTGGCAGCCACCCTGGCGAAGGTGCGGCGGGCCGGGGCTGAATGGGTCTTGATCGACACGCCACCCAATGCGGAAGCTCCCGTGGCCGAGGCGATCTGGCACGCGGACCTTGTTGTGATCCCGATGCGTCCGGGGCTGTTTGACATCGATGCCGTTCAGGCCACGATCCAAATGTGCCGTGACCTCAAGAAGCCTTATGCGGTGGTGATCAACGCCGCCCCGGCCAAGAACGGCTCGGAGGATCCGAGTGTTGCGGATGCACGCGGGGCGATGCAAGCGCTCGATGTTCCGACATGGTCAGGTCAGATCACGCATCGGCCTGAGTTGTCGCTCTCCCTGGCCCATGGAGCCGGTGTGAGGGAGTTCAGCGTCGGGTCGGCTGGATCGGAGGAGATGGGC
>KI912046.1:23963-24706 GCA_000517005.1 Microvirga lupini | reverse complement strand
AGCCTTTGGCGGGCGCTGACAAGGAGTTTTGAAGCAATGAAGGCGATGTCGGGCAACGAGGCTCAATCCGCGTGACCAGGCACGGCGGGCATTTAAACGTTATGGCTTTACATGCCCGCCGGGTCCTGCTACCGTAATTTACATGAGCCGGAATCCCGGCTCGGGCAGGTTGGGTGAAGTCACCTGATCTGCGTTAATATTCGATGCAACGCCCGCCCGCCGCATTGGCGGGCTTTTTCATGCCCAAAATCTGAAAATTGAAACCTTGCCAAAGGCCGCCCCTGCTCGGACGGCCTTTTTGCGTTGTGGAGTATCCATGAAGAAAGCCAAACTTTACGCTGCCGGCCGCGCTCTTTTCCGTTTGATGGGCTCAGTCATTCAACGAGTGTTAGCGGTGCTGATTATTGATTGGATTAAGGGGCATCTCGGCGACTTCTGACCGCACACGACGAAGTCAGACGGGCGATCCATCAGTTGGATCATAGGTCCGTGTAGCCCTTGCTCCGCCCGGATCTATGCTCAGATTGATCCTCTTGTTACCAACCTACATCAGATCCAAGATCTCGGTCGATGGACGATCCGTTGCACCCAGGCACGACGAAGACGTTGCTGATCGTGTATCATTCGATGACCGGAGGCACCCGTCAGATGGCTGAGGCGGCTGCTGGTGGCGCCGCGGCAGAGCCGACCGTGCGCGTCCGCCTGCTCCCGGCGCCAGATGTTCAGGCTGCCGATCTCCTCGA
>KI912046.1:21168-23863 GCA_000517005.1 Microvirga lupini | reverse complement strand
TAGATGCTCCAGAGGGCTGGGAGGTGGTGATGAAACGATCCTCAGCACGCCGGCCAGACGCTGGATCATTCTTGAGCTGACCCGCAGCCTCGATCAGCTGTCCGACATCATAGCCCGGGCAGAAGAAGCCTGCGATGGTCCAGACAAAGAGCTGAGTCCTCAGCGCACGACAGCAGTGTAGGGTAGCAGGCGCACGAACAGTCGTGAATTGTCTGGTAGCACTCACACGAGACTTCTCTGAGAGCAGTCGGGTCTGTGATGGTGATGCCGCCCCTGCTTTGCCTGACCAAACCAGCGGCCTGAAACTTCTTCATAATGGCCCTGATTGTTGAGCGCTGCACTCCCATCCGGTCTGCCCAGAATTCGTGTGTGAGAGGGATCATCTCCTGATCAACCCGATGGCTCGTGCTCAGGATCAGGCGAGCACACCGGGCTTCAACACTATGGATCGCGTTGCAGGCAACATTCTGAAGAACCCGCGACATGAGCGCCTCCGTGAAGTGGCGCATCAGGCGCTGGATGGCGGGGCGTGTGCTGATCACCTCGTTCATCTTGGCAATCTTGATCCACGAGGTGGTGCCGGTGAGTTGCACGACATAATGTCCGAAAGCCTGATTGGTGACCGCTGCTCCTGTGAGGCCGGTGACGCCCTCGCTGCCAAAAACCGACATCTCAGCCGTGCGACCGTCCTGCATGACGGCCATCAGCGAGATGATGACGTTGTGCGGAAAGTAGGCGTTGTCGAGGGACTGACCCACCTCGCAGAGCACCTGACCCTGCTGCAAGCTCACAATCTCCAGGTGCGGCTCCAGACAGACGAAGTCTTCTGGGTCGAGAGCGGCCAAGAGCTTGTTTGCCCCAGGGCAGACCCTGCATACAGAATATCAGCTGAATACATTCGTTATCTTGCCCCCTTATGGTTTTTCAATCTTATGGAGCGTAGTCAAAAGGAAGTAGTTTTCTCGTGAGGCACCCTGACGCAGAAAGTTCACATCTCAACCAATCCGGTCTTCTTTAGGTTGGAGCTGGACGTACGGTATGAATTCCATGTCGCGTTACGCTGGAGCAAGCTTGATTAAACTTGAGGATGAGCTGCGATCAGCGCGATTGAAATCGCCAGATCGTTCGGATCAACCTGGGTGGGCGCGTGTGTTAGAATTGCGCTCCGGAGAGCTGATCCGGGAGGCAGGCGATGATCCGGGCTTCGTGCCATACCGCCGATAATGCATTCGCTCTCGAGTTCGACGCGACACCGTGGTTTCGCGAGGTCGATCCGCAGAGCATCCTGCATCTTGCCGAGCAGGGCTGGTCCAGCGCTTGGGTAGCCGATGCTCTTGAAGCGCGGCCCGGTTACGAGGGCCTTCATCGGCTCAGCGACTATGCGGCCACCCGGCTGAGAGACGAGTCGCTTGAGGACCCCACCTGGGCCGTGATCGAGTGTGTCGTCAGCCAGCCTGATGCCACACAGTGGCTTGGGGAGAACAGGCCAGAGATCGCGTTGATGCTTCAGTGCCGATAAATTCATCCTGGATCCCGCTCCACCCATCCTGCCGACCGCTGACGAGCAGCCGGCATGCGGCCTCACTCTTACCCGAGCAGGGAGAGCCATCGATGCATCTCTTCGGAGCCTTGGAGCTCGAAATCCGGCCTGGAACACCGGACAACCCGGCAGGCGTGAAGATTGCCCTCCTGCGCTACACCCGCGGCGAGGATGGTCGTCTGTTTATCACGCCAGAGTGCACGTCCTTCGAACAGATCGAAGGGCAGATCAATTCCCTTCAGGATGAACGGGACGAGATCCGCGAGCGAGCTCAACGCGCATTCCAGGTGACCTGACACTAACATCTTGGGACTGTGTACCCCCTTGGAGCGGCGGAGTTACCCCTTTGGGCGCGAGCCTCAATCAGGCGGAAAACGTACACTCACCGAAAGACCTCGTGGGGAAGGCACCAAAGGAGGGTCGTGATTTCCGCTTGCACCAACAAGGCATTCTCGTACGGTCTCATGCCGTTGGCTCACCTGAAGCTCAGACCAGTGACTGCGGTGAATGATAACAACGCTCTGTTCAGTCCTCCGAGACGCAGCCTCCCCGTTCACAGCAAAAGGGCAGCGTATGGACGAGCCGAGTTCATCATTGCCGTGCTTGCCGTTGTTGCTGGCATCATCATGCTGCCTCTGCTTCAAGGTCTTGCGGTTCCCATCATGACGGCCAGTGAGGAGAGGCTCCAGGTTCTCCGCGGCAGCCCAGTATCGCCCAATCTTCTTCATCAGCCGCAGGACAACGGGTGAGATGGGCTTCAGGAGCTGCTCGCAGGCTGCTTGTATCAGTGATGTTCATGAAAAAGCCCCGTCGGGATTGGGCTGAACGGGGCTGAAGTCTACGGAGGCTTGGTGCAAGGAGAGCACAGGGGCTGTGGAAGGCCTCCGCCACAGGACAACTCCCAGAGCCTGGAAATGTTGCGCTACAATGCCGGAGCATGGTGGCGCTGAGGCATGATCGAGGAGGGGCGCATGGGCGAGTGGAAAATGGTCTATGAAGATGAGGTTGAGGGACGCTGGGTCACACTTAAGGTCTATGAGAGTGAGGACGAGGATGATGATGACGGCCCAGTTGTCCGCGTGACAGTAGCGCCGATTTCCGACGAGGCCGGTGAGCCGGAGCAGATGGGCGCCAAGCCGATGCCGGTTTCAGAGG
>KI912046.1:16766-21068 GCA_000517005.1 Microvirga lupini | reverse complement strand
GGATCTCGCCTAACTCATCCTGGAGGGCATTTATCCGCCCTTCGATTTCCTCATAGGACGTGCACTCGCGTGCGTTAGGGCACAGAAGCCCTGTACTAAACTGGTTAATGAGCACTTACCACAAGGGGTGGGGTGCGACATGTCAGCGAAAAAGCAAAAACTTCTTTCCTCTGCGCGACGTGGTATAGCGCGACTTGAGCAGAAGCTCAGAGCAGTCGAAGCACAGATTACCCGTCTGGAAAGAGATCCGGATCTAGGCCTTGCATCGCGGGATCATTTTATCGTCTGGAAGCGGCCCTGCCTTTTTGCTGTCTGGCCATCTGTGATCCAATAGAGCCCCTGCCCACGATTATTGCCGCTGTCCAACTGAAGCAAACACCATGGATTGAAGCCGAGCCTATGCCACCTGGAACGCGCGGCGGGCTCTTTCGCGGATCTCGTCCAACTCGTCTTGCAGGGAATTGAGCTGCCCTTCCACTTCCTCGAAGGATGTGCATTCCGGGGTGATGAACAGGCGCCCATCCTCGCCCCGGACGTATCGCAGAAGGGCAACCCTGATTGATGCTGGATTGTCAGGAGTGCCGGGTTGGATGTCGAGTTCAAAGGCTCCGAACACGTGCATGAATTTGTCTCCTTGTGGCTGCGGTTCCGTACCCGCTCCCAACCGCTTCCGGATCGGTGCGCACGGCCGCCCCTATTCGCTGTTCTCGACGGCCTCAATAGCGGCGGTTCCAATCGCTTCCAGGATTTGGTTTTGCATCTCCGGGTCGATACTGGCCCACCATTCGCGGAAGCCTTGCCGCGTCTCCAACTCGGCAAGGACAGCGCTGGCAACCTTTCGGGTCTTATCCATCTCGTGCCTCCACTATGGCGGTGAACACCGTATTCTAACCCCACGTAGGTTCGTTCAGACCGGGGCAGCCTTCAAGCGTAACCTCATCCCCGCCAGCATCAGCGTCCGGCGGGTGTGGTGAAGCGGTCTGGAAGGATGACCAATTGGCAATGAGCCATCCTTGGTCCAAGCGTCCGAGTTGGCGAAAACCCAGCGCCTTCTCACTGAGATAGTATCGAGCGAGAGCGGCCATAGCTGCTCCTGTCGGGCTCCCATGCTCACTTGGTTCTCGGGGGAATGCTCTGGCAGTTGCAAGGAGCCCAGGACGCTGGGTGTACCATCTCAGTAGCCGCAGAGCCCTCACGCCTCGTCTCCTGTCTCGGTGTTGGGGTTCCAGGTACAGCCCGAACATGTGGAGATGCCACTGGATGGAATCCGAGTCAGGGAAGCCTGCTTTCTTCAGCATCGCGGGGGTGAATTCGTACTCCTCGAAATTGAAGATCCGGTTCACGGTGCCCGCAAGGTGCTGCTCCCTCATGTCGTGGGGCGCGAGGAGATAGATGCCCTCTTCCATCAGAGCCGCGATGTTGACCAAGTACGCGGTGAGTGAGCCTATGGGCTGCTCTTCGCCCTCGGGGCTCATGAGCTTGATAGAGCCTTTGATTTCATGGACGAGGCGCTCTGCCGGCATGTCCCCGTCGATTTCCATGAGTTGCACCATGAACTCAACGAGGAGGTCGTCATCCTCAGCCCGTGCCATGCCCGCCTCCCGCTTTGGGAGAGTCTAGGCTGGAGCGGATTCCCATGGCTAGAGGGAACCGCAGCCATCGTACGGGCTTCCCTTGGGGTAACTCTGCACGGAGTGCGAGATGGCCGGAACATCGAAACCCGAAGATCCGAAACCGGATGACCCTGAGTTGCCGGCTCCATTGCCTGAGCTTCCGGAGCTTGATCCCGTTCCGGAAGACGGAACCCCATCAGATCACGGGGAGCCTGAGCCCGACGACGTGCCCTATGTTCCGCCTCCAGGAACTCAGTGAAGGGACCAAATCCTATGTCTGATATCCCTTACCCAGATACGCCGCAGCCGGATATCCCTGTTCCTCCGGAGCCTGATATTCCGACGCCAGTCCCAGAGGTAGAGCCTGACCCCAGCGATGTGCCTGACCTTCCACCGGAGCCCTCCGAACCGCCAGGAGATGACGTTCCGAAGGTGGGCTAGCGTAACCTCATCCCCGCCCGCGTCAGCGGTAGGCGGGGTGTGGTGAAGCGGTGTGGCAAGATAATCAGCGACATAAAATAGGGCTATTACGTCGCGCTGTGCTGGTCAGACGGCATTTTGTCGCTCGAAAACTTGGGTACACGATTTTAAGACTCTGGACTGTACTTGAGAAACAGCCCGATATGGGAGGCACGTAATCCCTGAGAGGCTGTTATGAGCGAACTCAACGAACTGAAGCGTGGACGCGGGCGCCCCAAGGGTGCTTCCCGATTGAACGGCGGGGATAGCCAGACGCTGTTGAGGATGGCAGAGCTGATCATTGCCACTCCTATGCAGCCGACTACGGCCATGCGTCGCCTGAACGTCCATGGTGAGGCAGAGACCCGACGGCTTCAGCGGAAGTGGAAGAAGAATGGCCCGCAATACCTTCAGGCAGCCGAGAGGCGGCGTGAGGATGCAAAGCCGTCTCTACAGGAGATTGTCGACGGCATCTCATCGGGAGTCCAGGCAGTCGCAAGTCATCTGTCGCCTACCATGGAACGTCTTCACAGCCACATGAACAGCTCAAGTATGCGCAATCTGATGGAAGGGATCCACGCGCTTTCGGAAAGTCCCCAGTTCCGCCGCCTTCAGGAAGTTGCAGCGGGCATAGAAGCACGGCGCCGTGAGCTGGAGGCAAGTCCTCTCGCTCAACGTGTTAGGGATATGCAAGCGGCTCATGCAAGATACGAGCAGGAACTCGCAAACAACCCAGCTATAAAGAGGCTTCAGGAGCGGATGGCAGACCCCAAGTTTCAGGAACAAATGCAACGGGCTGCCGACCAGTTCTCTAGGGTGGGAATGGTTTGGCCTGCTGACCCTGTGAAGAGAGTTCGTCGCTAGATCGGCAGTTGTATGCGGGAGAGCTGACCCTATGGTTACTTCTCTTTGAGCATGAGAAGCAGATCGAAGGCAGCAAGCCGTGCTTCATCTACGGTCGGATAGGAGCGGGGAAGGAAGCGTCGGTCGTTGGTTGCTCGGTGAGCGACGACGCCACCCCATTTACTTCCGTCTCTGAAAACGGTGACCTGATATCCATCTGTTCGGATAGTCGGGTTCCCTTTCCCCGAACTGTGCCATCCGCTTCGGGTGAGCCAATTAGCCCGACGCCTCGCGGCATTGATCATGCGGCGGTCGCGTTCCTCAGCCCTTGCCAGATTTCCTTCCATGTGGCCGGCACAAATACAGCCACACAGCAGGGTCTCGGGGTAATCGGGATGGCACATGTAATGGGCGTATCGGACCTCTCTGGCCTCGCACATCTCACATGTGACTTTGTTGTCCTCGAGATCCTCGATACCGACCCAGGTCCAGCCCTTATGGGGAACGCCAGGTTCGCTCCATTTGCCGCGCCCGGCCGATGGGCCTTCGAACTCGCCTCCGGACTGTCCGTGCATCGTGGTTAGGCGGCCTTCAACGCGCGCTCGACCGCCTGGGGTTCCTTCGCGATGACGAGGAGAAGCACCCGAGCGGACGTGTCCGGCTTGCCCTTGCCTTGCTCCCAATCGCGGAGGGTGCCGAGCGGAAAGCCGTAGCGGGCTGAAAACTCAGCCTGTGTCATGTGAAGGCTCTGACGGATCGCCTTCACGTCGATTTCTGCGGGAACGTGGACCCTGTAGGTAGATGGATCTGCCTCTCCACGCGCAATAGCTCTCGCTTCTTCTGCTGCCTGGATGAGACGCTTGCCTAGCGAAGTCATGGTCTCTTCTCCGTGTTGTGTCATTGGCGGTGGCGTTAAGGCCGGGTTCTCCTGGTTTTTGAGCGGGCTCCTTCGCGGTACTCGTCCGCAAGGGTCCCAAGGATTTCACGCAGGGCGTTCCTGTCGGCTTGGCTGATGTCGGCCCGTTGGCCTTTGTCGACCAATGCCAGGAGGAACACAGGCACGTCCTCAGCGGCGTAGTAGGTGATGACCCGATACCCACCGGACTTGCCCTTGCCTCCGAACCGGACCTTTCGGGCGCCACCTGTGCCGGGGATGATGTCCCCGACGAGAGGGTTGGCTGCGATGGTCGCGGCAATCTCCGTAAGCTCGGCATCATCCAGCCCCGCCGCCTTAGCGTCTGCTAGGAACGTGGGTGTCTGGATGACTGTCTGCATGGTCACAACGGTAATGGCTGCCAGTAGTTTCTGGAGCCCCTCAAAAGGGATGCCTAGCGAAGCCTCATCCAAGAGGTCTTGCCTCACCCGAAGCATTCGACTATCACCTCGT
>KI912046.1:16097-16666 GCA_000517005.1 Microvirga lupini | reverse complement strand
GCGCGGAGCACATGCTGACGTACGGTCGTTCGTTGACGCCGCTCCCGACAGGAAGCACGTCAGCCAGAAGTTCTGCCGCAGCGGCATAGGGCACGAGTGAGGCCCAGCGCGTCTCGAGGTACAGGCGCTCCGGCGCGACGTGGTCGGGAAGCAAGTGCCTTAGTGGCGAGATCGTTACCGGTCCGTTGGTCTGGCACCCCTTCGGTACATAGTAGCGTGAGCTCTTGAGCTGGACATCTCCGAACAAGGTCCGGAAGGTGATCGGGTAACTGCCTTTGCACCGGAGCCGCCGGCCACTGACCTCGCAGTGGCGGTGTTTCTCGAGCCAGCCATTGACTTGAGCCTCGGCAATCCGCTGCTGAGCGGCCACTAGAAGGGCCTTGCTCTCGGCCAGGGACAGGCCCAGATCCTCGGCCCCCTCGGTGATCTTCGTCAGTGCTGCGATCTCCTCCGCGTCGCCAACGGTGTCGTCGTCTCTGACGATCTGAAGCATGATCCTGACCTGCATGAGACCTTCCGCGCGCTCGCGGGGGAGCCCGGCGCCTTCACTGGCCAACGGAGCCCATGGC
>KI912046.1:13695-15997 GCA_000517005.1 Microvirga lupini | reverse complement strand
GCTGAGACGCCGAAGAACGACGCTGCTCCGCCCATGCCCGGTGGGATGGGCGGCATGGGCGGTTTCTAAGCCTCGTCTCCAGCACGACATAAGAACGGCCCCGGAGCAATCCGGGGCTTTTGCAGTTGGATCTGACCGTGAGACGTCAATCGTTAGGAAGACGTCGTCGCGCAAGCAGTGCGCCGCCCTTCGTGGACGGCGTTAGTTCCGCCGGTCTACTCTCTCAACGGATATGCACTTCGTTAGCGCTTTTCCTGATCATCTGCTTCGCGCTCGCTTTGTGCGAGGGCTTCGGCGCTTTGGCCTTCTCGGATCGGCAGAAGTCGATCGCGGCCTCCAGGAAGGCTTGCCGGGCTTGTGAGTGTTGGCTTACCGCCTTGATCCAGGGTTTGTCCGCGACAAGCGTCACCAGCCGCTCCGGCATCAGACGGCGCTTCTCCTCCTCGGCAGCCACCATCCGCTCGTAAGCTTGCAGCAAGTTTGACGGTTTGGCCATGGACACTCCGGACACTGACGGTCAGCGGGCTGGGCCGTTTCCCGGCCCGCTTTTCGTTTTTACCGGAGATCGGTCTAACGATCGTTAAGTTGCGTCAGCAATTTCGGATCGTGGCGTAAAGCGGAGGCAGTAAACACGCCCGACGACAAACCACTGTTGACTATCGGCATCAATATCGCCGTCCGAGCACCCAGTCTCCCACCTCATCAAGGGCATCGAAGGCGCGGTTGGTCAGGCGGCGTGGACCAGCGAGCAATCCCTCTTCTTGCTCCGCTCCGTAGGGCTGAGGACGGGGTGGAAGCGCCTCATGGTATTGGCCGAATGCGTCGATTGGCTCGTCGAAAGCCCGGTCCCGCTGCGGCACGGCAGGCGGCATGTTTGTCGGCGGTATCGAGCCGATATTGTTCCTTGCTTCGACCGAGCGGCGACTTTCAAATGGCAGGACATCCTCAACCCGGCTCAGGGCCACCGACTGCGACTGCGGCAGCGTGACCCGGTAGCCGAACTCCCGCGCGACACCCGGCAAGTTCTGGGCTGCTGCCCGGCCCGCCTCCATGCCGTGGCAGATGCCGAAATACAGCGCATGGACGTTGGTGTTCTGTCGGATCGTCTCACGGCTCTCCTTGGTCGCAAACGGCGCGAGATAGAAGGCCATGGTACGCCCGCCCTTCTCGGCGACGATCGCCGGCTTGGTCCGCGAGCAGTACACGTAGCCGTTCTCCTCACTGAGCTCTCTGCGTCCTGCTGAACTCGCATGGAACGTCTTCACCCGCGTTTGCATGAGCGTGCCCTCCCCTGTCTTGGTCAGAGGAGAGGCCAACAGGATGGCGAACTCGTCGCAACCATCAGGTCGGCAGAGCCCTCGGATGAGATCGGATCGATCATAGCTCTGAGCGAGGGCCGGGGTGGAGACGAAGAATGCGAGGGCAACGACAGGTCTGAGCATCAACGGCCTTGCATGGACTGATGGTTAACGAAGCGTCACCACCGGGGTCGCGCACGAATGTGTCGATTTCAGGCCACGCTTCGGGATGACTCTCTTGACCCGCCTGGGAGCGGCTTGGCGTAAACCAGACGCTGGCGCCAAGGGCACCAGCTCGATCCCTCCTGCGTCTCCGCTCCGCAGAAGATCGCTTTAGCCTGATCGTCCGAGACGATGAAGCGGCATTGCCGGGCCTGGAGCTTGAACAGGGTGGTTCGGGTCTGTGGGGACGGTTCGCTGATCACAGGCATGGCTCTGACATCTGGTCCATGGACCAGAGAGCAACACGATCAGGGCTCAGAAGTGTTCCACGCCTGCGTGAGCTATCAACAGATAGATCGATAATACGTCGGAATACCGAGGTCACCGCATGGCAAGACTGTCGAGGAGCCTTCCTACGGCAACTGAGCGCACCGGCTGATGACGGCAATCGCTGCCGAAGCTGCGGTGGCCGTCAGCCAAAGATCGATGGCCTGCGGCCGGTGAGAAACGAGTCGCTTCATCAGGGCACAATTCAAAGGATCAGGTTAAGAGCAATGGGTGGCCGGGAGGGCATACTGCCCAGCCGTAAACCCTGAAGGGCCGATCCGGTTCCCACGGCAGATCACATTTTGGCAGCAGCCCAATGTCTCACTTTGCCAAGGCAGGCCTGCGTATGAACGAGAATACATTCCGGAATATTCCTCTGAAGCCTGATTTCGACATCATGACAGAACCATGCTGAGACCCTTGGCGGCGTGGACATGCTCTCGTCTTGACGCTGAAAGGCTGGGCGCTGATATGGCGAATGCATTTCGGCCGGATGATTTAGCGCAAGGGTAGCG
>KI912046.1:12979-13595 GCA_000517005.1 Microvirga lupini | reverse complement strand
TCAGGCAGCTACCCGTCTGTGATCCTGGTCATTGTCGTTCGTCATGCCGGGGTACCAGTGCTCGAATGCAGCACGCAGCGAGCCATCCAAGGCTCTGGTCCGCGTCTGCAGGAGCAGGTGTGCCCCGCGGCGGCTCCACTGCATCTGTTGCTTCTTGGCAAAGCGCTTGCTGATCACCGCGTTCACCGTCGCCTCGACAAAAGCCGAGGAGGTCCGCTCACCGGACCGGTAGCGCTCGCCATAGTTGATCAGGCTAGCCTTATTGCTGGCGATGTAGCCCTGGAACTCCCGCATGGCCGTCTTGAACTTGCGCAGGTTGGGATAGCGACTGTCGAGAGCTTCGAGCTCGAGCACCAGATCATCGATGGTCTCCCGAGCCCGATAGGTATTGCCATGCCACAGGAACCACTTCATCCGGCGCAGCTCATCGAGAGCCGACATCCCGGCGTCCTCGTCATGGTGCACCAGACCTTGGGCGAACTGGCGCAGAACCGTGATCCGCATGGTGATGTGGAACCAGTCGAGCACATGCGCGCTGCACGGGCTGATCCGCTCAGCGAGGGCACGCACCTCATCACCACCGTCTGTGATAAAGGTCAGATCCTGATCGGCCTGG
>KI912046.1:2238-12879 GCA_000517005.1 Microvirga lupini | reverse complement strand
TAGTACTAGGACCTTAAACAGGGTTGCCACTACGCATACGGCCAGCCGCTCCATCCGAAGGCTGGACTGGCGGGAAATCGACTCAGCTGTTACCTGGCAGCATCTACAGTATGCCCTCTGAAGGCTGCAATCGGTCATTGCTTGGTGAATGGCGCAGTGTTCAGGCTGCTATTCACAATGTGCCCGACGCGAACTACGTCGCATACATGTGCCCTAGGCAGGGTCGGTCGCGCCGGTGCTTCGTCGAGTAGGAGCCGCTGCGGCACCGTCATCTCAGACCGAGTGAATAATCCAATGCCTTTATCACTCCTCTCAATTCGGCCAAGCCTTTAAGACGTCCAATTGCGGTATAGCCTGGGTTAACGCGCTTGCCTGAAGAGAGGTCATCAAGCATACGATGGCCATGATCGGGGCGAAATGGGATCTTCTCGCTCTCCGGCCGCTGGCGATCCTCGTTCAGGAGAGCATCAAGGACTGCAACCATATCGACGTCGCCTTCGAGATGGTCCGCTTCATAGAAGCTCAGTCCATCCTGCTCCCGTCGCGTCGCCCTCAGATGAGCAAAATGAATGCGCGATGCGAAGCGGCGGGCCATGGTAGGAAGGTCATTATCCGCCCGCACGCCGAGGCTCCCCGTGCAGAAGCACATGCCATTTGCTTCAGACGGCACGGCCGTGAACAAAGCCGCGTAGTCCTCCTCCGTCGACGCAACGCGCGGTAGCCCGAAAAGCGGTCGTGGCGGATCGTCCGGATGGAGTGTCAGCTTAACCGAGAGCCTCTCCGCAACGGGTGTGACCTGCTCCAGGAACTCGATCAGGTGCTTGCGCAGCTTCGCAGCATCAATGCCTTCATAGGCGGCGAGTCGGTCGCGAAAAGTCTCCAGGCCCAAGGCATCGGTCGTGGATCCTGGCAGGCCCGCGGCGATGGTCTTCGTCAGCCGCTCGACAGCCGCATCGTCCAACGCATCAATCATCGTCCGCGCTCGCGCTTTGGCTTCCTGATCGTAGGAGTTCTCGGCACCGGGACGCTTCAAAATATAGAGGTCGAAGGCCGCGAATGCATCCTGGTCGAAGCGCAGCGCCGTCGCCCCTGTCGGCAGCGGCCAATCGAGATCCGTTCGGGTCCAGTCCACCACGGGCATGAAGTTGTAGCAGACGATCTTCAGGCCGCCTTGGGCTGCGGCCTCAAGACTTGCGATCCACGCCGCGATCGACTGCTTCGCATGAGCCCCATGCCGCTTGATGTCGTCGGCGACCGGAATGCTCTCGATCACCGACCACCTCAAAGGCGTGCGTCCAGGTGGCGTGCTCTCAATGAGGTTGCGGTGGCGCTCGACATCGCCGCGCGTCCATGCCTCACCCGGAGGAACATGATGGAGCGCGGACACAATATCCGTGGCTCCTGCCTGACGAACCGCATCCAGCGTTACCGGATCATTGGGGCCGAACCACCGCCAAGCCTGTCTCATAGATCACCCCCCTTCCTCGATGTTCGAGAGCCGATGTGATATGGTCTCAGTCCTGGAACGCCGGTGCGCCCTGCCCGATCTTGATGGTTCCCTCCGGCGCTTCGATCCGGATCTGCCCTTCGATGTCCACCGGATGAACCGAGATCGTCTCATAGGCCGGCTGGTAGGAACCGACGGAGTCGAGGGACAGGACGAGGTCCTTACCGCTTCGCTGCAGCTTAAAGCGAAACTCCAGCCGGCTGTCGCCCTGCCAGTCTGAGGTATCGCCATCATCCTCGTAAAGGAATGCGTCGGCGACCTTCTGCGGAGCCCCAAAGACAATCAACTCGCGCTGTGTGTCGGCACTCGGATCAATCTTGTCGGTCTGCCGTGTCACCGGAATCATGGAACCGCACCGGACGAAGATTGGCAGGCGGCCGAGAGGTGCCGGGACCGTGATCGTCTGCCCCCCTTCGAAGTGGCGCCCATCGTGGAAGTCGAACCAGCCGCCCGAATGCTCCGGCAGGTAGACCTGCCGGTCCGATGCTCCCTCCTCAAGAACGGGCGCCACCAGAATGTCTGGTCCCAGCATAAAGCTGTCCTGTACATGCGAGGCCGAACGATCCTCTGGGAAATCATAGAACAGCGGACGCACGATCGGCTCGTTCTCGCGTGAGGCGCGCCACATTTGCGTGTAGAGGTAGGGCATCAGCCGGTATCGTAACCTGATGACGTCACGAACCTGAGGAATGACACTCTCGTGCATCCAGGGAAGATTGACGATGCCGTTGTCCTTCCAGGAGTTCATGACCATACGCGGCCAGAGCGCGCAGAACTCGACAAAACGGCAGAACAGTTCGGGATTCGGGCTGGGTCCATGAAACCCACCGACGTCATGCCCAATGTTGAACATGCCGGACAGGCTCATGGTAAGCCCTTGGGTCAGATTGAACCGCAGGGTCTTCCAGGCGGTTTCATTGTCGCCGGACCAAGTCTGAGCATAGCGCCACAGGCCAGCTGCACCGCCCCGCGTGATGGCATAGGGCCGCTTTCCGGGCGCGTCGGCAGCCTGCGCCTCGTAGGAGAGCTTCGTCATGAGAAGCGGTTGCGCCGGTCGTGCCAAGACTTGCGGGAATGGACGCCCATCGCCGTTGCAGATGGCGTCTTCGTCCCAGATCTCATATTCGTTGTTGTCATTCCAGACAGTGACGACACCATAGTCGAGCAGCGCAGACTGAATCCCATTCCGCCACCAGGCGCGCCCGTCGGGATTCGTGAAGTCGATGTGGAAGCCCAGGCCGTCCCAGAACTGCGCCACGGCCGGCTCGCCCGTCGCGCCATCTGTTACAAGAATGCCCTGCTCCATGGCTTCGTTCAGCCGAGGATGATCATCCAGGAGGCAAGGCTTGAGATTGGTGACAGGCTGCATGCCAGCTTCCTTCAGCCGGCGCATGGTGCCGGCCGGATCAGGGAATTTATCGCGGTTCCAGTTGAAGGCGTAACGGCGGTGGCCAATCGATGTGTAGCCGGAGCCGAAATGAAAGCTGTCGCAGGGAATCTGGTGATAACGGCACTTCTCAATGAAGTCCGAGATCCTCGCATCGGCATCGGGCGCGTCGGCGATGGTCATCGACGTGGTGGCGAAGCCCAGCGACCATTTCGGCGCGAAGGCCTGCCCGCCGGTGAGCCAGGAGAAGCGCCGCACCACATCCGGCACGCTGGGTCCTGCGATCACGTAGAAATCAAGGTCGCCATCTTGGGCACTATAGGATCGGAACAGCCCATGATAATTGTCGATTGTGCAGCCCAAATCCATCTCGCCAATGGCAAGGTTGTCGTAGAAGACGCCGTGCGCCCCCGCCGGGCCGTCGACAATGACGAGCGGAATCATTTTGTAGAGGGGGTCGCTCAGCTCTGCGTCAAATCCGCAAGGATCCACCGCGTCGATCTTGAACCGGCGGCCGGTGTGATCGAGAGGGCCCGCCTTGTCGCCCACACCGTAGTGACGCTCGTGTTCATCACGCGCCATGACATGCTGCAGTGCGCCGGTCTTTCGTGATACGAAATAGGCTTGGGTTGTGCGGTCCCGCAGGAACGGGCGGCTTTCTCGAGCCCGGTGCCAGGCAATCCCGAACGGCGACAGGGTAATGACGGCGGTCAAGCCCGCCGCCTCGAGCACAACTGCGCCATTCTGTTCCGTCACGGACACATCCGGGCAGGCAAATCCTTCCGTGGAGCCCCTCGATCTGCCTTCGTAGGCGGGCTCAAGCCCATTCGGCGCAATGCTCCAGCCGCGGTCGAGGCGATAGCCGCCATCGCGCTTCATGACGACACGGCCGATATCCTGCTCGAGGATTCCGACGCGCAGTTCCGTGTTCCAGCCGAGATCGAACACGGCCCAGATTCCGTCGCGGCCGCGATAGCGGCCCTCCGTCAGCGCTTTCATCGAAATTGTCTCCTCAGCAGTATCAGCGAATGCGGATCGCGTGTCCGTCCGCGTCGAAAAGGTGAAGCGCCTCGCGCTTGACGCGCAGTCCAACCCTCTGGTTCCGGTCGTATCTGGCCTGTCCATCCTGGCGCACGGTCAGCTCCGGCAGACCGGGAGCCGATCCGTACAGGTAAGTTTCGCCCCCGAGCTGCTCCACCAGGTTGACTGTGATGATAAGATCCGCCTGGGTCTCGTCTATGACATCAATGTGCTCCGGGCGCGCGCCCACCGTGATGCTGGCCCCCGAGGCTGTCTGACCGGTCGAGGGCAAAGGTATTGATCGCGTGTCGTTTCCAATGGTGACCTGTCCGGAACCCGCCACCCGTGCCGGGAGCAGGTTCATGCGGGGTGAACCGATGAAGCCTGCCACGAAGAGATTGGCCGGATGGTTGTAGACTTCGAGTGGCGTTCCAACCTGCTCGATGCGTCCGGCCCGCAGCACCACGATGCGGTCGGCCAGGGTCATGGCCTCGACTTGATCGTGAGTGACGTAGATCATGGTGCCGCCAATCTCCCCGTGCAGAGCGGCCAGCTCCTTGCGCGTGGCGACGCGCAGCTCCGCATCAAGGTTGGACAGCGGCTCGTCAAAAAGGAAGATTTTAGGATCGCGCACGATCGCACGGCCGATCGCGACGCGCTGGCGCTGCCCGCCCGAGAGAGCTTTCGGCTTGCGGTCGAGGTAGTCGGTCAGCTGAAGCATCTGGGCCGCCCGGCGGACGCGCTGATCGATCTCGGATCGGCTCAGACTCATGTTCTCCAAAGCGAAAGCCATGTTCTTGTAGACGCTCATGTGCGGGTAGAGCGCATAGGACTGGAACACCATCGCAAGCCCGCGGTCCGAGGCCGGAACGTTCGTGACGCTCTGCCCGTCAATCCGGATTTCGCCGCCACTGACCTGCTCCAGACCGGCAATGATGCGCAAAAGCGTGGACTTCCCGCAGCCGGAGGGGCCAACGAACACTACGAATTCGCCGTCCTCGATCGCCAGATCGACCCCGTGAATGATCGTGGCGGCGCCGTAGGATTTCTTGATGTCGATGAGCTTCAGCTCTGCCATGATTCAACCAATCCAGTTATTTCATCCCGGTGTTGGCAATACCGGTGGTGATGAAGCGTTGCAGGAACACGAAGACGATCGCGACTGGGGTCAGGGTCATCACGGTCATCGCCAGGAGATACTGCCACTGCGTCTGCAGCTCGCCCTGGAAGGCGTTGAGGCCGATCTGCAGCGTGTAGGACTCCGTCTTTGTCAGGACGGCGAGCGGCCACAGGAACTCGTTCCAGCGCCACATGATCGAGAAGATGGTCAGCACGGCGAGCGCCGGCAGGGTCAGGGGCATCACGATGCGCCAATAGATCTGCCACTCCGATGCCTTGTCCATGCGAGCCGCTTCGATGAGATCGCGCGGCAAGGTCAGCATATACTGACGTAGGAGGAACACGCCTGTCGGTGTCGCTGCGCCTGGCAGGATCACGGCCCAGAGTGAATTAACAAGCCCAAGCTTGGTCACCACCAGATAAACTGGCACCAGGATGATGGTGATTGGGATCATCAGTGTGCCGATCACCATCAGCATGGCCGCATTCTTGCCCTTGAACTCATAGATCGAAAGGGCATAGGCCGCCATGGAGTTGATCAGAAGCGTGATTAGGGTCGCGACCACAGTCACAAAAACCGAATTCGCGAGGAACTGCGGGAAGGCAAAGCGCTCCAGCGGTTCGGTGTAGTTTTCCGTGGCGAGTGCGAACTGGCGCACGGGTGCCCGCTTGTCGATGGGCACCCTGAGCTGCTGGCCCGGGTTAGCCGGGTCGATCATCTGGGCTTGGATGCCGACGCGGCGGACTTGTGCGAGCTCCCGCGTGGTTCCGTCCTCCATCGTCACCGTGAACAGAGGCAGCGGCTGGGGGTAGCCAGGCACGGTCACTTCCTTCTGCGACATCGGCAGAAGCGATGGCGGGAACTCGAGCAAGCTGGCCTGTGTCTTGAATGAGGACAAAACCAGCCACAGAACCGGGCCGAACATCAGGAGCACGCCGAGCAGCAGGTACGCGTAGGCTGCAATGTCGGTCCAGTGCCAACCTTTGGAAGAGCGACGGGCAGTGAGGAGATGAGCAATGTTCATGACGGCCTCACGAGGACTTGCGTTGCGTGAAGGCGAGCTGCGTCAGCGTCAGGGCGAAGAGCACGATGCCAAGCACTACGGAGGCCGCCGCCGCGAGGCCGAAATTCTGAACCTGGTTCGAGAATGCCGTCTCGTAAATGTACTGCACGACCATGAGGGTGGATGTGCCCGGTCCGCCTCCGGTGAGCACAAATACCTCATCAAAGGTCTGCACGGCGCGGATCAAGGACAGCACGATCACAACGATCAGGTTGGGCCAGAGCAGCGGAAGGGTGAGGCGCCAGAACACACGCCACCGGGGCGTCGCATCCATCTCGGCGGCCTCGTAGATATCCGCCGGAATGGCCTGGAGTCCCGCCAGGAGGATGAGCGTGTAGAACCCCATATGGGCCCAGACCGATACGAAGATGGCCCAGAACATGGCCCAGCCGGGCTCGGCGAGAAAGAGGATCCTATCACCACCAAAGCCAGTGATGGCGGCGTTCAAAAGACCGTCGCGCTGCAAAATCCACTTCCAGATCAGCGCCACCACAACCGGCGACAGCAGGACGGGAAAGAAATAAACGGCGCGGAAGAAGCCGCGGCCGCGGATTTTCATGTTGAGCACAATGGCGGTCAGGAGCGACAGCCCCACCATCGCAGCAACCTGAAACAGAGAGAAGAAGAGCGTGTTGTAGACACCGCGCCAGAAATGGTCCTCACGGCAGGTGTTCGGATCCACGTAGGACCCGCACTCGAACAGATACGAATACTGGTCAGCCCCGACGTACGGGCGCTCAGACGGAAATAGCGCAGGACCGCCGGTGACCGAATAGACGAAGTTGATGGCGATCGGCACGAACACGAACAGGCCGAAGAACACAAGGTTCGGCAGCAGGAAGACATAAGGCATCCGCCTTTCGCCAATGAGCCGCTGCAGGCCCGCCATTGGCCAATCGATGATCCGAGAGACCAGTTTCAGGACAGGGTTCGTCCCGCGCAAATGGGCGAGGCCACCTGCCGGAGCCGGCGATGTCACCGGAGATGTCTTTGACATGAGGGTCATGGTGTGTTCAGCCAGAGCGAGAATGCCCCGGGCGGGATCGCCCGGGGCAGGTTTCGGGCTTACTTCTTGGTGCGCTCAGCAATCTGCTGCTGCACATCCGACTCGATGCGCTGGTAGGCCTCGTCCAGTGAAGCCTCTCCGGCTATGGCTTGGCCAAGCCGGCTGATCACCGCGTTGAAGATCACACGGTTATGGACATAGCCCTGAAGCTTGTTGGCAACCGGAGAGAGCTGCGACACGCCTTCGTTGAAGACTTTCAGCGCTGCCTTGCCCTGTGGTGAGGCGCTCTTGTACTCAAGACCTTTCTTGGCGATGCCCAAGTGGCCCGGCACGAAGAGTGAGCGTTCATAGAATTCTGCCACGACCGGTTCGCTGGCGAGATATTCCATAAGGCGAGCGACTTCTTTTGGATGTTGGGTGGTCTTGATGGCCACGAGTGCGGCACCACCCGGCATGCCGGAGCAGTTGGCGGGCCCGCAGGGCGTCGGAACCGCCACCCAGTCGAATGCGTCGCCGATCGTCTTGTCGAACTGCCCGATCTGCCAGGAGCCCGACTCGTACATCACAACCTGCGCGTTCTTGAACTCGTCATTGGCACCCCGGTAGGCGGTGCCCGCGACCGAGCCCCAGAGCTCCTTCGACATCACGCCATTCTTGTGCCAATCGAAAACGAGCCGCGCTCCCCGCTTGAATCCTTCGTCCACAACGGCGGGTTCGCCTTTCTCGTTAAACAGCTTCGCGCCCTGTGTGATGGCAAGGCTGAAGAACCGGTGACCGGACCGGTCAATGGCGATCGGGAACGGCGCCTGCACCTTTGCAGCAACATCCTTCGCCGCTGTGGCCCACTCCTCCCAAGTTGCCTTGGGGCCGGGCATGGGAACATTGGCCTGCTCGAACAAGGTCTTGTTCACGAAAGGACCCGTCAGGGTGAGCTGGGTCATGAAACCCGGGATCGACGTCGTGTCGCCCGGGACCTGCATCCATTCGAGGAAGGGGCCGAAGTTAGCCTCGAAATAAGCCGGATCCTTCAAATGAGGGCGCAGATCCAGCATGTAGCGGGCCACACCTCCGAGATCCGCAACACGCGCGAGATCCGGGCCCTGTCCTGCCGCGAGCTGCACCGGCAGGTTCTCATTGATGGCTTTGAACGGAACCTGATCGAGAACGACCTTGATATCCTTATTCTGCCCCTCAAAGCGGCGCAGGAGATCAGACATGACCTCACCCTCGTTGCCGTCCGAGTACCAGGTCATCCGCAGGGTTGTTTGAGCGTGAGCATTGCCAATTCCGAGGCTCGCCGCGAACAGGGCGCAGCCCAGGAGCATCGTTGTACCCTTCATTGTTTCCTCCGTTTTGTGTTCTCGTCGAACATCGAGATTGGCTTGGATCTGTGGCGCCACAGGGTCATCAGATCTCATCAATGACCTTCTCTGGTTGTCGGCTGCATCCTCCTACAGGAGGAGTTCGCTGAAACCTGATCGGGCGATGCTTCACTCAAGTCGGGTGTCAGTCAGGGACTGCTTGCCCGTGGCGCGTCTGCGTTGGCGTAAATACCCGGCTGGGAGTGCTGAGGCCGATCTTGCGAGTGGACTTTGGCAAACGTTTGCCTAAACTGTCTATCATCCTTTGGTCTAAGTATCTTGATGAGAGCATCGGAGATCTCGACAAGAACCGCGGATGTGGTGAACAAAGTGGCATGAACAAACAGAGACCCATCGGGCAAGAACCAGTTTCACTCGCAACGGTCGCGGCTCAGGCCGGTGTGTCCGTTGCTACTGTGTCACGTATCGTAAACGGCGAAACCCGACGAGCGTCCGCCGAGACTGTCGAGCGGGTTCAAAAGCTTGTGGCGGCGCTCGGCTATCGGCCGAACCACGTGGGCCGGACACTGCGCAGGCGGGAAAGCCGCGTCGTTGCCATGCTATCACCCAACCTCGACAACCCAGCCATGGCGGCCATTGCAGCCTCAGTCGAGACGGCTCTGCGCTCCGCCGGCTACGTCATGATCCTGTGTGACACCCATGACCGGGCTGATCTTCAAGACGAATACCTGCATGTGATGCGATCACAGGTCGTTCAGGGGTACATCGTTGTCAATCCGGTGCGTAGCGAAGCACTGTCGGACTCGGTTGCCCGGGGCGACCCTATCGTGTTCGTCGGACGCCGGAACCCTGATGGAGGTGGCGCCTTTGTGGGGATTGATAACCGACGTGCCGGAGAGGATGCGGCCAATCACCTTTGGGCACAAGAAATCAGGAATCTTGCGGTCATCCAGCCTGCGCAAGGATCATCAGCGACGCGCGACCGTGTGGGTGGGTTCATCACACGCCTTGAGGAGCTTGGTCTGTCCGATGAAGCGATCCGGCAGGCAGAGGCGCCGGGCCTGTCCCATCTGGAGGTTGGCTACAGCGCAGCTCAGAGGCTCGTTGACGGACAGCCATGGCCCAAGGGCCTGTTCTGTCCGAGCGATCTCATGGCCTATGGCGCTTACCGCCTCGCTTTGGAAACTGGTGTCCGGATCCCTGAAGACTGCAGAATCATAGGCGTTGACGATAACAAGCTCAATGCCTGGATTGCGCCCTGGCTGACCTCGGTTCACATTCCCTATGCGGATTTTGGCGCCAAGGTTGTGGAGCAACTGCAAGCTTTATGGGCCGGTGAGCAGCCTTCCGAGCAGCTTCTGCCGCACACGCTTATCGTTCGCTAATCCAACGCGCCTATGCCCCGTTTCACAGCTTGTAGGCCTCCTTGGCAAGCCGATAGGCAAGGTCATAGGCCAGCTCATGTGCCTCATCCTCGTCGAGACGATGCGTGGTCACGAGGTTGGCGAGATAGGCGCAGTCCACCCGGCGGGCTACGTCATGACGCGCGGGAATGGACAGGTAAGCCCTGGTGTCGTCGTTGAAGCCGACGGTGTTGTAGAAGCCGGCCGTTTCCGTCGGGAGCTCGCGGAAGCGGCGCATAGGCTATGTTGCCTGGATCGGCCGGAGCACGCATTCGTCCGCATCCTACCTGAGTTTAGGCAGTGCGGACGGATACCGGCCGCCCAAGCTCGAGCATGCGGTTCAGCGCACAAATGGCGATCGCGACCTCCGTCTTGCGACGCCGGTCCGTTCGCGAGCGCAGCCCATCCCCGATCAGTCGTTTGAGGCGGCTGATGGCAGCCTCCACCAGAGATCGTCGATTATACCCGGACCGCTTCTGCCACCCCATCCGCCCATGCTCGGTGATGCATTGGAGATGCCGGTCGCACTGGGTCGGAGCAGTCTCTGCCGTATCACTCAGCACTGCCGTTGATCGGGGTGGGACGATCACGTCAACCTCAGGATGACGCTGGGCGATGGTGTCGTAGATACCCGCCTAGTCGTAAGCTCCATCGCCGGTGAGGGAGGCGAGTGGACCAGTGATCTGGTCGAGCAACGCCTCGACCTGCGCGCCATCATTGACATCATGGGGCGTCAGCTCCGATGCCAGGATCTGGCCGGTCTCCGCGTCGACTCCGATGTGCAGCTTTCGCCAGGCGCGGCGTCGCTGAGTG
>KI912046.1:1846-2138 GCA_000517005.1 Microvirga lupini | reverse complement strand
ACGGAATCGGTATCGGTATTGGACCAACGGGCCGCCCGTGGGAGAGCTCGACACCTGGCTCGAAGCCGCAGAGGAGCATTTGGGCTCGTGGTGGCCGGACTGGCAGGCCTGGAGCGAGGCGCAGGATAGCAGACTCGTCCCGTCTCGCGAGATCGGCGGGGGCAAGCTCACCCCCATCGCGAATGCGCCCGGCAGCTATGTTCGGGTGAAGAGCTGACCACAGGGACAGAGGCCGTCGCCACCAGTGCGATCAGCCTCGTAGGTCAGGCTGCCGTCGGCGGCTGTCGGCGTG
>KI912046.1:241-1746 GCA_000517005.1 Microvirga lupini | reverse complement strand
GCTGCGGGGCGGTGTCCATGCCGCGATCGCGGCAGCTGTCACCCACACCGTCAAGTCACCCCGCCGGCGCAGCGCTGCATCATAGTCCCGCCAATTCTTGACGCGGCAGCCGGTCTTTGGGATCTTGTGACGGCGCTTCTGATTGACCTTGAAGGGCATGCGGCTCTCGGCTTCCGGGGTCGCCTCTATACCCCATTGCCAGCTAGCCGTGAGATCCTGGATCGAATTATGCGCCAACGTCGTTTAGACTGGCTCTTTACTCATCGTCGATTAGCAACGCTGCGCAATTCTTCCAAATACGCTGAAAGCACCCGTGTCCAGTTCCATAAGGCGCTTCTGCGCAATTCGCGGACAATTTTCCGAACATTCGAAGTCTGCTCGGACGAGCTATGTATTGTTCAAGAAATCCCTTATAGAGCAGTAGTAATCACTGAAGGAGAATCCACGACCCCTTAGCGCCAATATCATCCCATAATAAGCCCCAACAGATAAACCTATTACGGTGATAATTATACCGGCGTATAATGGGGAAAGGTGTTTAAGATTGAGTGCTAGGGTCAGGACTCAATCGGATTGGCTGGAAGTGCGAACCTCGCGGATGACCGCCCATTACTTTGTACCAGCAGTCTCGACGTCTTACGTGCTTGCTCGCCGATAGAAGGCCAGGGAGCCTGCCAAGGTCAGGAGGGCAGCGCCGCAAATCCGATCCAGCCAAAGAGCTCCGGACCGCTTCAGAACACGCATAGCCTGTGAGCCGAGGACGGCATAGGCCAGCATGATCAGGAAATCGAGGGAAGCGAAGATCAGTGCCAAAATGACGTATTGTGGCACCTGAGGCGAGGTCGGGACGATGAACTGGGGCAGGAATGCAGAGAAGAACAGGTAGCCCTTCGGATTGGTGATCGCCACAAGAAGACTCTTGAGGAAAAGCGAACGCGGGGTTCTCGGTCCACTATCTGTCGCCGCATGGAGGGATGGGTCGAGTGTCCCTTTCGAGCGCAGCAGCATGATTCCAAGATAGGCCAGGTACCCGACCCCAAGCCACTTCACGAGGGCGAACCAGAACTCGGAAGCGGCGAGCAACGCACCAAGCCCCAATGCAACAGCGCCGATCAGGATGAAGTCAGATAAGACTGCACCAGCCATCCCGTAGCACGCACGCGACACGCCGTAGCGCGAGCCGTTGGCCAACGCCAGTAAAACAGTGGGACCGGGCGTCGCAATGCCGATTAACGCCACCAGTGCGAAGGTGAGAAGCGTCAGGCTGTTCACGGTAGCTCCTTCCGAGCAGTGTCCCCGATTTTGACTGATTCGGTCGTCTGTCTGCCATCAGGGCAGGAGTCCTTGCAAGACTCAAGGCCTCCATTCCGGGTTTTTGCTCAAGGGCCAATTAGCACCAGAACGCGACGATAGTGGCCAGCGCAACGGCGGAAGCGAAGTTAGCTGCAAGCTTGCCGTAGCGGGTTGCGACGCGCCGAAAGTCCTTTAGGCGGCAGAACGCTGCC
>KI912046.1:0-141 GCA_000517005.1 Microvirga lupini | reverse complement strand
GTAGGCTGCCATAAGTCTTGCAACGCGAGAGATGCGGGTGTTCCCTAGGGAGCATGCAACGACATGATCACTCTCCCGAGACGTGGCTCGGCGAGGCGGATCGCAAGCGGCTTGCCGCAGCGCTTGCTGGCGCCCGTGAGG
>KI912045.1:625772-628265 GCA_000517005.1 Microvirga lupini | reverse complement strand
GGAGAGTTGGAGAGGGGGGTGTGAGCGATAGCCTATCAAGCTTTGGCCCAGCACCCCCCTCCCTGGCCCTCCCCCCCACAAGGAGGGAGGGGAACCCGCGCTACACTCGTCTCGCGATCCCGGATCGCCTGGCGGCGTCCGGAATGACCTCAATAAGAACCCTCACTCAGCCTTGATGCCGGCCGCCTTGATGATTTCGGCCCAGGTCTGGATCTCCTTGGTGAGATAAGGCTTGAACGCCTCCGGATCACGCACGTTCAGGGTGAAGCCGATCTTGGTGATGCGCTCCTTGACGTCAGGCTTGTTGAGGATCGCGATGATCGTGCCGGACAGCTTGTCGAGAACGGGCTTCGGCGTATTCACCGGCGCGAAGAAGGCGGCCCAGGATTCCGCGTCCGCGTCGGTGACGCCCTGCTCGCGCAGGGTCGGCACGTCGGGCGCCTGCGGGTTGCGCTGCGGGCTCGCGATGCCGATGGCGCGCATCTGACCCGCCTGGAACTGGGAGAGAACGCTCGGCAGGGTCGAGTTCGACACGTCGATGCGGCCCGCCGCGAGCTCCGTCACCAGAGGCGCCGCGCCGCGGAACGGCACATGGGTCATCTTGATGCCCGTGCGGGTCATGAAGAGCTCCGTCGCCAGATGCGAGCCGGAGCCGACCCCAGTCGAGCCGTAATTCAGCTTGCCGGGGTCCTTCTTGGCGAGCTCGATCAGTTCGGGGATCGTCTTGACGGGCAGGTCGTTCTTCACCACGAAGACGTGCTCGAAGGCGCCGGCGCCTGCGAGCGGCGCGAAATCCTTCACCGCGTCGTAGCCCGGTTCTTTCAGCAGGAACATGTTGTTCCCGTGCGTCTGGTTGTTGCCGAACACGATGGTGTAGCCGTCGGGTTCCGCCTTGGCGACCGCGCGGGTGCCGACCGCCCCGGAGGCGCCGGCCAGGTTCTCGACGATCACGTTCTGCCCGAGATCTTTGCCCATCTCCTCGGCCACGATGCGGGCGATCACGTCGGTCGGCCCGCCCGCCGGATAGGGCACCACCATCTTGATGACGCGGTTCGGGAAGTCCTGAGCGGAGGCTGCAGTGGCGAAGAGGGCCGCGCCGGCGACGAGGCCGAGCGCGAGGCGGCGGGTGACGGATGTGGTCATCGGAAAAGGCGGCTCCTCAAAAACCCGGCTGGGCAGGGTTGTTTTCCTGGCTGTTTTGCTTGCTTGGGCGGCTTGACCGCATTAGGGTCCGCCGCCGTCACGGTCCCTTCTTAACGCCCCGATCGGAGGATTCCCATGGGCTTTTTGTCTGACGCCCTTTCCCGCATCAAGCCGTCTGCAACCATCGTCATCACGCAGAAAGCGCGGGATCTGAAAGCCCAGGGGCGGGACGTGATCAGCCTTTCCGTCGGCGAGCCTGATTTCGACACGCCGGACAACATCAAGGAAGCCGCCATCGCAGCGATCCGGCGCGGCGAGACGAAGTACACGCCGGTCTCCGGCATCGTGCCCCTGCGCGAGGCCATCGCCCGCAAGTTCAAGCGCGAGAACGGCCTCGACTACAAGCCCTCGCAGACCATCGTGTCCACCGGCGGCAAGCACGTGATCTACAACGCGCTGCTCGCGACCCTGAACCCGGGCGACGAGGTCATCGTCCCGGCGCCGTACTGGGTGTCGTATCCTGAGATGGTGGTGCTGTGCGGCGGCAAGCCGGTCTTCGTCGACTGCACCATGGAGCACAATTTCAAGCTCCAGCCGGAGCCGCTCGAGCGCGCCATCACGCCGAAGACCAAGTGGATCATCCTCAACTCGCCGTCGAACCCGACGGGCGCGGCCTATTCCCGCGCCGAGATGAAGGCGATCACCGACGTGCTGATGCGCCATCCGCATGTGTGGGTGCTCACCGACGACATGTACGAGCACCTGACCTACGGCGATTTCGAGTTCGTCACGCCGGCGCAGGTCGAGCCGAACCTCTACGAGCGCACGCTCACCATGAACGGCGTCTCGAAGGCCTATGCCATGACCGGCTGGCGCATCGGCTATGCGGGCGGGCCTGAGCATCTCATCAAGGCGATGGACTTCGTGCAGGGCCAGCAGACCTCCGGCACGAGCGCGATCTCGCAATGGGCAGCCGTGGAGGCGCTCGATGGTCCTCAGGATCATCTCAAGGTCTTCAAGAAGGCGTTCGAGGAGCGCCGCGATCTGGTGGTCTCCATGCTCAACCAGACGAAATACCTGAAGTGCCCGATGCCGGAAGGTGCGTTCTACGTCTATCCGTCCTGCGCCGAGGCGATCGGCAAGGTTGCCCCGTCGGGCAAGCGGATCGAGACGGACGAGGACTTCGTGTCCGAACTGCTGGAAGCCGAGGGCGTCGCCGCCGTACACGGCTCGTCCTTCGGCCTCGGGCCCAACTTCCGCATCTCCTACGCCACGTCGAACGCGGCTTTGGAGGATGCCTGCCACCGCATCCAGCGCTTCTGCGGAAGCCTGCGCTAGGGTATCGGCCCC
>KI912045.1:618378-625672 GCA_000517005.1 Microvirga lupini | reverse complement strand
TAGGAGCGTGCCGAACGGGCAGCGCTTTTGCGAGAGGTCGATGCCTTGGAAATCATAGCCCGGACATCGATTCGACCAGCTCCACAACCTTCCGTCGAAGCTGAAAGTTTTCAATGGCCGAAAAGGCTCTCGCCAGACGCTGGCCGTCAGCAGTCGATAGCGTCTCGAAAGCGATCTTTTCCTCTGGATTGGAGGAATTTTTGCCCCCAGCCAGATCCTCGTAGAAGTACTCGATAGGTACTTGTAAGATTGTGCTGATATCAAGGAGACGCCCAGCCCCGACGCGGTTTGTCCCTTTTTCGTATTTCTGAACTTGCTGAAAGGTCAGATTAAGCAAATCGCCGAGCTTCTCCTGACTCATTCCAATCGCGATCCGGCGCGCCCGGATTCTCTGGCCAATTCGGCGATCAGCATCATTCGGTGATTTCTTCATGAATTCTTTAACCCTGCACAAGCTTAGTGCAGGACACTTTGGCGAGGCGGAGCCCAAAAGCTCAAAATGCGGCTGACATCCTCTATCAACCGATTTTGGTCGCCTCCCGGCATTGAGGCAATTCGATCAGCCACATAGGCCAGGATCCGATGCCAATCGTCGCCACAGTGTTGCACTGCCTCCTCACATAGCTCAGCTAAGGTTGGAGTCCCATAATTATTACTTTGGGTCATTGCCCTCTTCCGTTCAACACTGGTGTTCAACCGCTGCACATCTTAGCGTCTTCAAAGCCCTTACGCATCCGTGCTCACTGATCTGTATGCAATTCAGGAGTTCAGAGGGCCTATTCATGCATCGGACACTTTCCAGCGCACGGCATGACAACCTCATTCGAGTCGAAGTCGTGACAACGGCCGAGCAGCTTCTCCATGCCCATGCAATTCGGGCAATCTGCTTTATGGAGGAGCATGGAGTGGCTGCCCGACAGACCTATGACGGAAATGATTATCAAGCGACGCATATCATCGTTTATGCGGGGGAGGAGCCGATCGGCACTGCGCGGATCCGCTGGTTCAAGGACTTCGCCAAAATGGAGTGAACCAGTTTCCGTAAGGCATGGCGCGATCCCCGGGTGATCAAGAGATGTGCCGAGTTCATTTTCGAGCATATCAGCCGCAAGGGTTACGATCGTGTCATCACCCATGCAAAGCCGATCTATGCCCGCATGTGGCAGAGAATGCTCGGGTTCAAGCCTGCTTCCGGCAAGGAGCCGGTTTTATTCGAAGGGCACGATGAGCCCTACATTGAACTCGTGAAGGATCTTTCTCCGCCGCAAAACGCCATCACACCTGAGACCGATGCCACCGTTCTGTTTCGGATCGAAGGGTATTGGGATGCTCAATCCGAGTTTGAGACGGTGGAAGCATGAGCACGACGTCCATTCCGAGCCACCCTCATATGAAGCAAGCTGATGCATCCGCCATCATGTGCTTTTTTCGCGCTTATCTTCAGCAGGTGGTGACCCTGCACACGGCCATGTTCCAAAAACTGCTGTTCGAGGGAGAGGGGCTGCCGCTCGAGTTGGCGGAGCTCTTTGAGGATGTAGGCAACACCTACATCAGTGTCTCAGAGAGCATCAGTACGCACCATCTTCAGCGACGGGCTTCAGAGGTTGAAAAGCAGTTTGATACCGACGTCGAACCGACTCTGCGGCGGATCAAGCCGCAGCTTAGGGCTAAACCACGGGTTCGCCGGGCTAAACATCTCGCACAACCAGTCAAAGGCTAAACGCACGGGCCGTGCGTTCAGGCGTTCCGTGAGGACTAGGGCATAGAGCGGCACCGACACCTTCACATCCAGTTCTAAGGGAACTGCGTTGGGTTCCAGGATCGTGTAGCTTCCAAGGAGACCAATTCCGAGCCCAGCTTTTACGAGCATTCCATAGGCCATGGAGTTGTCGCAGAAATGCGCGATCTGGCCCTGATCAACGGCACGGTTCCAATCGCCCCATAGCCCTGTCTTTGCTGTGTAGAATTCCGATTGCAGGAAGAGATGTTGCGACAGATTCGACCGTGTCGGGATTCCATGCCGCTGGATGTAAGACTTCGCCACGATAGGGATGAAGTGAAGGAAGCCCAGCTTCTGCATCGAGATGTCCGCTGCTTCGATGGGACTAAACCCAATCATCATATCGGTCTGATTGTCCCTGAGGCTGACGACATTGGCCGGGCGTTTGAGATGAAGCTGGATCTTGGGGTGTTCTGTGGCAAAGGTGGAAACGGCAGGAGCCACAAAGAAGGTGTTTAAGCCATCTGTGATGCTCACTCGGACAATGCCTTCCGCTTCCCTGTTCTCGGCACGGAGATCGTTGGTCAGCGCAAAGAGAGAGTGATCGAGAGCGGTTAGAGCTTGCGCGAGGGCTTGTCCCTTTGGCGTCAGCTTCACCCCGTTTTGGGTTGGTACGAAAAGTTGAGATCCCATTAAGTCTTGAAGCCGCCGAACCTGGCGGCTGACTGTGGGATGGCTGGTGTTGAGGATTTCAGCGGCTCGATTAAAAGACTTGGCTTTGGCGACAGCAAGAAAGACGCGCAGTTCTCCCCAGAACTGGCCGCTCAAGATGTTCTCATTATCGAGAGGCGAGCGGACAAGGTTCCGTTGATCAGGATCAAAAGGCTTCATGCGGCTTCGGCCAAGGCGATAGTCCCGCGTTCCGATTTCCCTCAGGCGTGCGGCCTAGGGTTATAGAATTACAACCAGTCTGATCTGAAAATGTCAATCATCTAGGCGAATTAACAAACGGGCATGGGGCTTATAAATCTAAAGAGCGTCGTAACAGGATGAGGCAGGAGCTGTCGCCCTCTGTTCCTGGATCGCGGTCGGTTGGGATTGTGTCAGAGCATTTGCTGATACTGAGCCAGCCTCTCAGAATGGTCAGGCGTAAGCGCGGCCGTTTTTGCTTTCTCGCGCATGCACACAATCCCTCTTGCCAACTCACCATCAGAGGCAGAGCATCTACGGTAACGCGTCCGTGAAGAGTGCATCGGATCGATCCCAGAACGGCACATCCACTTTTGGGTCCGATGCTCTAGAAGAGCGCGCCGAGAAGCGGGGGCAGGGAGGATGATGTCCTATGGCACCCAACGGCAGACTAGGTGCGGGCCCGCGATGCATCGCAATCGTAGGCCCCTTTCAGAGCGGCAAGACCACTCTCCTCGAGGCGATCCTGGAGCGGACCGGCGCGATCTCGCGGGCGGGCCGCGTGTCCAACGGGGACAGCGTCGGCGATGCGAGCGCGGAAGCCCGCGCCCATGCCATGAGCATCGAGCCCAATGTGGCGACGGTCGAGTTCCTCGGCGAGAGCATGACCTTCGTGGATTGCCCCGGATCGACGGAATTCCTGCACGAGATGCGCAACGTCATGCCGGTCTGCGACGCGGCGATCGTCGTCTGCGAGGCGGACGAGCGCAAGATCCCGGCCCTTGAAATCATTCTGCGGGACTTGGAAGAAGCCGACATTCCGCGCTTCCTCTTCATCAACAAGATCGACACCGCCACCCAGCGCATCCGCGACACGCTCGCGCTCCTGCAGCAGGCATCGCGCACGCCGTTGCTCCTGCGCCAGATCCCGCTCTGGAAGGACGGCATCGCCGTCGGCTTCATCGATCTCGCGCTCGAGCGCGCCTTTATCTATCGCGAGCATGCGCCGAGCGAGATCGTGGACCTGCCCGAGGGCGAACTGCCGCGGGAGAAGGAAGCGCGCTTCGCCATGCTCGAGCGTCTGGCCGATTACGACGATGAGTTGATGGAGGAACTGATCTCCGAGATCGAGCCTCCGCGCGACCAGATCTTCGACGATCTGTCGAAGGAGCTGAGGGAGCGGCATGTGGTGCCGGCCCTCATCGGTTCGGCCGAGCGCGGCAACGGCATCACGCGGCTGCTCAAGGCGCTGCGCCACGAGGCGCCGGGTTTGGCGGAAACCCGCGTCCGCCTCGGCATTCCCGAGGAGGGCGCACCGCTGGCCCAGGCCATGAAGACTCTGCACCTGGGCCAGGGCGGCAAGCTCTCCGTCGCCCGCGTCATGCGCGGCACCTTCCATGAGGGCGACACGGTGGTCGGCTCGCGTGGCGCGGAGGCGCGGATCGGCAGCCTCGCCACCCTCTTAGGGAGCACGATGACCCGCAAGGCCGAAGCGGCGGCCAGTGAGACGGTCGGCTTCGGCCGCCTGGAGGGAATCGCGACCGGCGACAGCTTCGCCGCCGGCAAGGCGCGGCCCGAGGCCATCGTGTCTCCGGCGCCGCCCGAGCCGGTTTATGTGCTGGCGCTCAAGGTGAAGGACCGCAAGGACGACGTGCGCCTCTCGAGCGCGCTCGCCAAGATCACCGAGGAGGACCCGTCCCTCGTGATCGAAAGCCGGCCCGAGATGGGCGAGATCCGGCTTCATGGTCAGGGCGAGATGCATCTGCGCGTGGCCGTGGAGAAGCTCGCCTCGCGCTTCCAGGTCGGCGTCGAGACGGCGAAGCCGAAGGTGGCCTATTGCGAGACGATCAAGCACCCGGCCTCGGCCCGCGGGCGGCATCGCAAGCAGACCGGCGGGCACGGCCAGTTCGGCGACGTGATGATCGAGATCAGGCCGCTGCCGCGCGGAGAGGGGTTCGCGTTCCAGGACCAGATCACCGGCGGCGTGGTGCCGCGCCAATACATCCCGTCCGTCGAGACCGGGGTCCGCGATGCGCTCAAAAGCGGGCCCCTCGGCTTCCCGGTCGTCGATCTGGCGGTGACGCTCACCGACGGCTCTTACCACACGGTGGATTCCTCGGATGCCGCCTTCCAGGCCGCCGCCAGGCTCGCCCTGGCGGAAGCGCTGCCGAAGGCGAAGCCCGTGCTGCTGGAGCCGGTGCTGTCGGTCGAGATCACGATCCCGTCCGAGGCCCTGTCCAAGGCGACGGCCCTCGTCACCGGACGGCGCGGGCAGATCCTGGGCTATGACGAGCGGCCCGGCTGGTCGGGATGGCAGGTGCTCAGCGCCACCATCCCGGAATCGGAGATCGGCGATCTCATCGTCGAACTGCGCTCGGCGACGGCCGGCGTCGGGACCTTCTCCACCCGGTTCGACCACATGGCGGAGCTGAGCGGCCGTCCGGCCGAGCTGGTCCTGCAGAAGGCTCACTAGACGTTCCTAGCGAACGACACATGAAGAGCGTTGAGGCCCTCGATCCCTCCCCCTTTCCCGTGTGGGAGAGGGTTGGGGTGAGGGTAGGCCAGGGCCGAATGTAGTGCTGAGGCGAGTGTGTTGCAGCGGAGGTGATGGCGTTTGGCTGGTGAAGCGTCACGCCCTCACCCCTGCCCCTCTCCCGCCCGGGAGAGGGGATAAGCTGTATTTGCCTTGCACTGACTTGATGAAATCCGGCGCTCCGACTTTCCGACCCGAGATTCAACCCTTCCCCGCAAGGGGGGAGGGGAACGTGCTCAGCGCACCTCTATCCGATGCTCTGGATTCCAAGCGGTTATCATACGATCGTTCAGGTCTAAACTATTTCCATCGACAAATGGGCTGTTCCGCGCCAAGTTAAGCTCATATGGAGACGCCATCTCCCATGAAGCAAACGCGCCGCGAAGCGGAGACGATGATGAACGCCACGACCCCGGCGTCTGCCCCGGCAGACGCTTCGGATCTCACAGCAGACCGGCCTTGGCTCAGGTCTTATCCCCCGCAGGTTCCAAAGACGATCGATGAAGCCAGTATCGGCACCCTCAACGATATCTTCCGCAGGGCCGTTGCGGATTATCCCAACCGGGCGGCCGTCGAGAGCTTCGGCAAGCGCATGACCTATGCGGAGCTGGGGTGCGAGGCCGATGCGGTGGCGTCATGGCTCCAGCAGCAGGGGCTGAAGAAGGGCGATCGCGTGGCGATCATGCTGCCGAATGTGATGGCCTTCCCGCCCATCCTGTTCGGCGTGCTCCTGGCTGGCGGCACGGTGGTCAACGTCAATCCGCTCTACACCCCGCGGGAGCTGACCTATCAGCTCAAGGATTCCGGGGCGCGATTCCTGTTCGTGCTCGAAAACTTCGCCGCGACGGTCGAGGAGGCGCTGCCCGATCTCACGTTGGGCCGCGTGGTCCTCGTCACGCCCGGCGATCTCCTCGGCCTCAAGGGCGCCATCGTCAATCTGGTCTCGCGCCATGTGAAGAAGGCGGTCAAGCCCTTCAAGCTGCCGCAGGCGGTCGCCTTCAAATCCGCCGTCGCCGAGGGCGCCAGACGGAAAGCCCAGGCTGTCGCCGTCTCGCGCGACGATATCGCCTTCCTGCAATATACCGGCGGCACGACCGGCGTCGCCAAGGGCGCCACGCTGCTCCACCGCAACGTGGTCGCCAACGTGCTCCAGTGCGAAGCCTGGATGCTGCCGTTCTTCGGCGACCGTCAGGATCATGTGATGGTCACGGCCCTGCCGCTCTATCACATCTTCGCTCTCACCGTCTGCGCCATGCTCATGACGAGGATCGGCGGGTGCCAGCTGCTGATCGCCAATCCGCGCGACATCCCAGGCTTCGTCAAGACGCTGCAGAAGAGCCGCATCACGCTGATGTCCGGCCTCAACACGCTCTACAATGCCCTGGCCAATGCGCCCGGCATCGAGAAGGTGGACTTCTCGCAGATGGTCTTTGCCGTCTCCGGCGGCATGGCGACCCAGGAAGCCGTGGCGAAGAAGTGGAAGGAAGTGACCGGGCAGCCCATCGTCGAGGGCTATGGTCTCTCCGAGACCTCACCCGTGGTCTGCGCCAATCGCCTCGATATCGAGGAGTTCACCGGCACCATCGGCTATCCGCTGCCCTCGACGGATGTCTCCGTGCGCTCAAGCGACGGCACGGTCTTGCCTCCCGGCGAGCGGGGAGAGCTCTGCGTGAAGGGACCGCAGGTCATGGCGGGGTACTGGCAGCGGCCTGACGAGACCGCGAAGGTCATGACCGCCGACGGCTGGTTCCGCACCGGCGACGTGGCGGTGCTCCTACCCGATGGTCAGGTCAAGATCGTGGACCGGATGAAGGACATGGTTCTCGTCTCCGGCTTCAACGTCTATCCGAACGAAGTGGAAGACGTGATCGTCAAACATCCAGGTGTCATGGAAGCTGCTGTCATCGGCTTGCCAGACGAGCATTCGGGAGAGGTGGTGGTGGCTTATGTGGTCCGGAAGGATCCGTCTCTCACCATCGACGAGCTGCGCCAGTTCTGCCGGGAGAACCTGACAGGCTACAAGGTGCCGCGCCGGATCGAGTTCAGGGAGACCCTGCCGAAGACCAATGTGGGCAAGGTCCTGCGCCGTGCGCTCAAGGAAGAGGTTGAGAAGGGGCAATCTCGTTGAGAAG
>KI912045.1:600847-618278 GCA_000517005.1 Microvirga lupini | reverse complement strand
GTCGAATGCATGGCTCTCGTCATCTGGGGGACAAAATCTCGGATGCCATAGAGCCAATCGAAGATTCGGGAATCAGAACGTCCAGCGCTGGGCCTTGGAGATCAGGAAATCCCGAAAAGCCTGGACACGGGCGACCGACCGCATTTCCTCGGCATAGACGAGATAGCTGTCGAGCGACGGCATTTCCACGTCGCGCAGGATCTGAACAAGATCCGGATTGCCGACCACCGCATAATCCGGCAGCACGGCAATGCCTGCTCCCGTCTCCACGGCCAGCTTCAAGGCCGTGATGTTGTTGACGACGTAGTGATACTGGCGCGGCTCGCGCCCCTCGCGCCCGGCCGTCGAGAGCCAATGCACGGCCATGAGATAGGACGGCTGGTCGCCGCCGAAGGAGACGATCCGGTGCTCGTCCAGTTCTTCCAGGGTCTTGGGCTCGCCGAACCGCTTGATGTAGTCGGCCGAGGCATAGACATGGAAGTGAATGGTGAAGAGGCGGCGCTGGATCAGGTCCGGCTGGGCTGGACGGCGCAGGCGGATCGCCACGTCGGCCTCGCGCATGGCGAGGTCCAGTTCCTCGTTGGACAGGATCAACTCGACCCGGACATCCGGATAAAGATCCAGGAACTCAGCGATGCGCTGAGCGAGCCAGATGGAGCCGAGGCCGACGGTCGTCGTGACCTTCAACTCGCCCGAAGGCCGCTCGCTGGTCTCGACCAGCCGTGCCTTGGTGGTTTCCAGCCGCATGCGCATGTCGCGGGCGGCCCGGAACAGCAGGTCGCCCTGCTCCGTGAGGATCAGGCCTCGGGCATGGCGGTGGAAGAGGGGAGCCCTCAATTCACGCTCGAGCGCGCTGATCTGGCGGCTCACGGCGGATTGGCTCAATCCCAGATCGTCTCCGGCCCGCGTGAAGCTCCCCGCCTCAGCGACCGTATAGAAAATCCGGATTTTGTCCCAGTCCACGGCGTTCCCCTCATGCCTTGCATGCTCCTAACGCAAGGCAACTCATATCTCTTATGAGCCGAGGGTTCGACGCAACAGGAAATCGGCCTGAGGCCTAACCAATTGTGAATAAACTTTATTCAGCGGCTTCCTGAGCGGCTTCCAAAGCCGCCAGATAGCGCTCCGCATCCAAAGCCGCCATGCAGCCCATGCCTGCCGAGGTGACGGCCTGCCGGTAGATGTCGTCCGTCACGTCGCCGGCTGCGAAGACGCCCGGGACGTTGGTCTCGGTCGAGCCGGGTTTCGTGAGCAGATAGCCGCCGGACTTCATGTCGAGCTGTCCGGTGAAGAGTTCCGTCGAGGGCTTGTGGCCGATGGCGATGAAGACGCCATCCGTCTTGAAATTCGACGTTTCTCCCGAAACGAGGTTCTTCAGCCGCACATGGGTGACGGAGGAGGGGTTCTCGCTGCCGCAGATCTCCTCGACGGCCGAGTTCCAGATCACCTCGATCTTGGGATGCTTGAACAGGCGGTCCTGCAGGATGCGCTCGGCGCGCAGGGAATCCCGGCGATGGACCAGGGTGACCTTGGAGGCGAGGTTGGCGAGGTAGAGCGCCTCCTCGACGGCGGTGTTGCCGCCGCCCACCACCACGACTTCCTTGCCGCGATAGAAGAAGCCGTCGCAGGTCGCGCAGGCCGAGACGCCGAAGCCCTGGAACTGGCCCTCCGAAGGCAGGCCCAGCCATTTGGCCTGTGCGCCGGTCGCGACGATCAGCGCGTCGCAGGTATAAGTGTCGCCGGAATCGCCCTCCAGGCGGAAGGGGCGCTGCTTCAGGTCGACCTTGACGATGTGATCGGAGATCATCCTGGTGCCCACATGCTCGGCCTGCAGGCGCATCTGCTCCATGAGCCAGGGGCCCTGGATTACGTCGGCGAAGCCCGGATAGTTCTCCACATCCGTCGTGATCATGAGCTGCCCGCCGGGCTGGAAACCGGAGATCATCACCGGTTCGAGCAGGGCGCGCGCCGCATAGATCGCTGCCGTATAGCCCGCCGGCCCAGAGCCGATGATGATGAGCTTGGCGTGAGAATGGGCCATCAGGGGGTCTCCAGTGAAAAGGCGATGTCCGGCAGGCCGAGAGCGCGGCGGTGGCGGCTGAAGCCCTCGGCAATGGCCTCCGCGACCTTGGGTGTTGAATTTAGTGGTTCATAGGGCTGTCCTTCAAGACGACCCTCGAACGGATGCACAACTCCATGGGCTTTAAGGGCCCGCATGTAAACATCCAGTTTCGGGTGTCCCCCTGAGGGCTCGAAGACCAGGATCGGCCTGCCGGTGACGGCGGCTTCGCCGATCATGTTGAAGGAATCCGCCGTCGCCACGACGAAATCGGAGAGGGCCAGAAGATCCACATAGGGGTTCTCGCCCGTGCCATCCCAGAAGAACCCGCCATGCTGTGCAGTCAGAGCCGTCAGAGCCGCCCGCAGGGCGTGCGGCGTGCGGCGCGAGGCCGTGACCATCAGGCCGGCTCCGGTCTCGGCCACGGAGGTCAGGTGCCGGATGAAGCGGGCGATGTCGTCGTCCGAGAACCGGTGGTGGCGGCTGTCGCCACCGGCCAGCACAGCGACGCGCGGATGGGAGAGGTGGGCAAGGCGAGCGTCGGGGCTGGCCCGGGCCGCTTCGATCCGCTTGGCCGAGACCCGGTGTGGCGGGGTGAGGGTGTTGAGAACGTTGGGGCCTCGCAGGCGGTCATACTCCGGCGACCAGATGAAATCGGCCGCCTTCGGCCCGGTGCGGGGATCCTTGAGGAAGACCGTATAGGTTCGCCCTCCGGTGGCCTTCTTGACGAAGCGCAGATAGGCCACGGCCCTGCGGCCCGAAGCGACGAGAAGGTCGGGAAAGGGCGGGGCGAGGGGACTATTCGGGGAGCCCGGCCGCTCGCGAGGGTCGATGGGGCCCCAGGGCATGAACCAGCTGAAGGGGGGCTTCGGAGCGATCCTGCGAATCTCCGGTTCGACGCCGAGCGCCCCGGTCACGCTCAGGGCCTGCAGCTCGTCCCCGGCCTTGCCATCGGTCAGCACCCAGGTGATAAGGCCGGTATCCTTCCGCAACATTCGATCAACGAGCCTGTGGAGTTCATGAAGTTCGTTGCGACTTAATCGCCTGTCCTTCTTGTGTAGACCCTCTACACGGTCTACTCACCCAAGACGAGATTTTTGACCTGATGCCGCATGATCAGGGCGACCGGCCGGTGCCCCTTGTCTGACCATGCATGAGCGGAGTTACCGTGCGCGGACGCCTCGATTCCATCGACTGGGCCATCCTGAAAGAACTGCAGGCCGACGGCAGCATCACCAATGTGGAGCTCGCCCGCCGCGTCGGTCTGTCGGCACCGCCATGCCTGCGCCGGGTGCGGGCGCTGGAAAGCGCCGGGATCATCAAGGCTTACCGGGCGATCCTCGACCCGAAGAATCTCGGCTTCGAGATCGTCTGCTTCGCCATGGTGCAGCTCGACATTCAGGGCAAGAAGGAGCTGCAGGAATTCGAGCAGCGGGTGAAGGACTGGTCCATGGTCCGCGAGTGCTGGACCCTCTCGGGCGATATCGACTTCATCATGAAATGCGTGGCCCCGAACCTCGCGTCCTTCCAGGGTCTCGTTTCCGAGCTCACATCCCTGCCGAACGTGCGCAACGTCCGCACCGCGCTTACCCTCGACCTCATCAAGGACGAGCCTCTGGTGCCGATCGAGGACATCGTGGAAGCCGAAGGTTAGGCCCCCGTCACCCCGGATGCCTGCAGTATCCGGGAACCTATCCATGAGGACTTAAATCTGCTGCCTGAGCCAGCGCACGTAATGCTGGGCCACCGCCACGGCGCGGCCTTGCTCGTTTGGCGTGAGGGGGCTGGTGTTCACGTCGCGCACGGCGAGCATCGGATGGCTTGCCAGGACCTCGCCCCTGCGGCCGATGGCCAAGGCCTCACCCTCCACGGCGTCGTGCCCGCTATTTCCGCCGCCGCCCCTGCCGCGGTATCCGGTGCCGCCGTCGGGAAAGGCGGTCAGAACGACGCTCGTCAGGCGGAGCACAAGGCGGGGGCCGCGCGGATCGAACCGGTCGGCAAAGGAGCGGTGCAGTTCATCGAGCGCGGCTGCGCCGACAAGGTCGGCGAAGGGGCCGAGTCCTTTGGCCTTGAGGACGCTCACATCGACTGAGAAGGACGAGAAGGTCTGCGGAAAGCTCTGGGCATGGGTAGGCATGGCAAAGCCTGCGCCGGCGAGACCGGCACAGGCGAGAGCCCTCAGAAGGGTGCGGCGGGAGTGAGGGGACGTCATAGGATTTCTCATCTTGTCTGCCCCCTTGCCGATCAGGCGCCGAAACGGACGCCGACAACCTCATAGGATTTGCCACCGCCGGGTGTCGAGACCTCCACCGTATCGCCGATGGTCTTGCCCATCAGGGCACGGGCGATGGGAGAGGCGACCGAGACCCGACCCGAGCGGACGTCCGCCTCGGGTTCGCCGACGATCTGATAGATTTTCTCTTCCTCGGTGTCCTCGTCAACGAGCTTCACCGTGGCGCCGAACTTGATCCGGTCGCCCGAGAGCTTCGCAATATCAATGACTTCGGCGCGGGAGATCAGGCTTTCGAGCTCAAGGATCCGGCCTTCGTTGAGGGATTGGGCTTCCTTGGCAGCATGATATTCGGCGTTTTCCGACAGGTCGCCAAGCGCGCGGGCTTCCGCGATCGCCTGGATGATCCGGGGGCGTTCAACCTGCTGCCGGTGCTTGAGTTCTTCCTCGAGCGCCGCAAAACCCTTGATCGTCAGAGGGACCTTGTCCATCGTTTGTCTCGTCCAAAAAGAGGTACGAGGCCGCTGTTTCCAGCGCCCTCGCATGTCAACGAAAACTTACCAGAAGCTTCGCAGTTCCAATGTGAGGCCGGATGCCTCAGGCAAAGTATTCCTGAAGCGCCCGGACTTCGAGATCGCCGCTGAGGTATGCCTTGATGCCCTCGGCCGCGGCAATCGCTCCTGCAAGAGTGGTGTAGTAAGGTATCTTATGCAAGAGGGCAGCTTGTCGTAGAGACCGGGAATCCGAGAGGGCGCCAGCCCCTTCGGTGGTATTGAAGACGAGCTGGATATCCCCGTTCTTGATGGCGTCGACCACGTGGGGCCGGCCTTCCAGCACCTTGTTGATCCGCGTCGCCTTGACGCCGTTTTCCTCAAGAAATTTCTGGGTTCCGGCGGTCGCCATGACCCGGAAGCCGATTTCCTCGAGCATTCGGACGGTGGGCAGGATGCGGGCCTTGTCCGAGTCGCGGACCGAGACGAAGAGCGTTCCGGTCTTGGGGACTTGGCTGCCGGCGCCGAGCTGGCTCTTGGCGAAGGCCACGCCGAAACCGCGGTCGAGGCCGATGACTTCGCCCGTCGAGCGCATCTCCGGCCCGAGCAGCACGTCCACGCCCGGGAAGCGGGCAAAGGGGAAGACCGCTTCCTTGACGCCGATATGCGGCAGCTCCTTCGGGGTCAAGCCGAACTTGGCCAGGTTCTCGCCGGCCATGACGCGGGCTGCGATCTTGGCGATGGGCTCGCCGATGACTTTGGCCACGAAGGGGACCGTGCGCGAGGCGCGGGGATTCACCTCCAGCACGTAGATCGTGCCGTCCTTGATGGCGTATTGCACGTTCATCAGGCCGCCGACGTCGAGCGCCAGGGCCAAGGCCTTCGTCTGGCGCTCCAGCTCGGCAATGATCTCAGGCGACAGCGAGCGCGGCGGCAGCGAGCAGGCGGAATCGCCCGAATGGATGCCCGCCTCCTCGATATGCTCCATGATGCCGGCGATGAAGGTGTCCTTGCCGTCGCAGAGGCAGTCCACGTCTACCTCGATCGCATCTGAGAGGTAGCGGTCGAAGAGGAGGGGGTTCTTGCCCAGGACCGTGTTGATCTGGCCTGTCTTATCGTTGGGGTAACGGGCCTTGATGTCGGAGGGGATCAAGCTCGGCAGGGTGCCGAGCAGGTAATCCTCGAACTGGGTCTCGTCGCGGATGATCGCCATGGCCCGGCCGCCGAGCACGTAGCTTGGGCGAACCACGAAGGGCAGGCCGAGATCGGCGGCGATCAGGCGGGCCTGCTCCACCGAATAGGCGATGCCGTTCTTCGGCTGCTTCAGGTGCAGCTTGTCGAGCAGGCGCTTGAACCGGTCCCGGTCCTCGGCGAGGTCGATGGCGTCCGGCGAGGTGCCGAGGATGCGCAGATCGGCTTCTTCCAGGGCGCGGGCGAGCTTCAGCGGGGTCTGGCCGCCGAACTGGACGATCACGCCATGGAGCGTGCCCCTGGAGCGCTCGGTCTCGATGATTTCCAGCACGTCTTCCTGCGTCAGCGGCTCGAAATAGAGCCGGTCGGAGGTGTCGTAGTCGGTCGAGACCGTCTCCGGGTTGCAGTTGATCATGATGGTTTCATAGCCTGCGTCTTTAAGCGCGAAGCAGGCATGGCAGCAGCAGTAATCGAACTCGATGCCCTGGCCGATCCGGTTCGGGCCGCCGCCGAGGATGATGACCTTCCTGGCGTCCGAAGGCGTGGCCTCGTCCGCAGGCTGTCCTCCAAAGGGCGCCGCATAGCTCGAGTACATATAGGCGGTCGGGGAGGCGAACTCCGCCGCACAGGTATCAATGCGCTTGAAGACCGGGCGCACGGAGAGCGCGCGGCGCGCCTCGCGCACCTCAGCCTCTGTTTTATGGGTGAGCACCGCAAGGCGCGCATCCGAGAAGCCCATGGCCTTGAGATGGCGGAAGGCGCCGGGCGTCGTCGGCAGGCCATGGGCCTTCACCTTGGCTTCCAGGTCGACGATGGCCTGGAGCTGCTCCAGGAACCACCGGTCGATCTTGCAGCTCTCATAGACCTCGTCGTGGCTGATGCCGAGGCGAAGGGCCTGCGCCACCTTCAGGATCCGGTCCGGGGTCGGAGTGCCGATCGCGGCCTTGATGGCGTTGCGGTCATCGCCCTTGCCCATGCCCTCGATCTCGTCGAGGCCGGTCAGCCCAGTTTCGAGCGAGCGCAGGGCCTTCTGGAGCGATTCCGGGAAGGAGCGGCCGATGGCCATGGCCTCGCCCACGGACTTCATGGCCGTGGTCAGCGTCGGCTCGGCGCCCGGGAATTTCTCGAAGGCGAAACGCGGGATCTTGGTGACCACGTAGTCGATGGTCGGCTCGAAGGAGGCGGGCGTCGCGCCGCCGGTGATGTCGTTGGCGATCTCGTCGAGGGTGTAGCCGACGGCGAGCTTCGCCGCGACCTTGGCGATGGGGAAGCCGGTGGCCTTGGAGGCGAGGGCGGAGGAGCGCGAGACGCGCGGGTTCATCTCGATCACGATCATGCGCCCGTTCTCCGGGTTGATCGCGAACTGCACGTTCGAGCCGCCGGTCTCGACGCCGATCTCGCGCAGCACCGCCAGGGAGGCGTCGCGCATGATCTGGTATTCCTTGTCGGTCAGCGTCAGGGCAGGGGCGACGGTAATGGAATCGCCCGTGTGTACGCCCATCGGGTCGAAGTTCTCGATGGAGCAGATGATGATGCAGTTGTCCGCCTTGTCGCGGACGACCTCCATCTCGTACTCCTTCCAGCCGAGAACGCTTTCCTCGATCAGCACCTCGTTGGTGGGGGAGGCGTCGAGGCCCCGCTCCACGATGTCGAGGAATTCCTCGCGGTTATAGGCGATGCCGCCGCCGGTGCCGCCCATGGTGAAGGAGGGGCGGATGATCGCGGGCAGGCCGACCTCGGAGAGCGCGATCAGGGCCTCGCCCATGGCGTGCTCCTGGTAGCGCTTGCGGCGGTCGTTCTCGCCGGCATCCCATTTCAGCTTGTAGGCGGCAATCATCCGCTTCTTGTCGCCCGGATGCATATCCATCGCTTCCATCCGCGCGATTTCGGCGAGGTAGGCATCCCGGTCGGCCTTCTTGAGGGCCGAGGCGTTGGCGAGGCGCGATTTCGGGGTGTCGAGGCCGATCTTGGTCATGGCCTCGCGGAAGAGCTGCCGGTCCTCGGCCTTGTCGATGGCTTCCGCGGTCGCGCCGATCATCTCGACCTTGAACTTCTCCAGCACGCCCATCTTCTTGAGCGACAGGGCGCAGTTCAGCGCCGTCTGGCCGCCCATGGTGGGCAGGATCGCGTCCGGCCGTTCCTTCTCGATGATCTTGGCGACGATCTCGGGCGTGATCGGCTCCACGTAAGTTGCATCCGCGAGATCGGGGTCGGTCATGATCGTCGCGGGATTCGAGTTCACCAGGATGATGCGGTAGCCTTCCTCCTTCAGGGCCTTGACGGCCTGGGTGCCCGAATAATCGAACTCGCAGGCTTGGCCGATGATGATCGGACCGGCGCCGATGATGAGAATGGAGGAGATGTCTGTCCGCTTTGGCATTGGGCCACCCAGGCGTGTCCAGCCGCGCGGCCGTATAGCTACGGCGCTTCAAAGCGCAGCCGGGATGTGATCGGATTGTAGGTTGAGAGAGGCTCTTACACGGACCTCGAGCAAATTCAAAGGCCTGAGCCATGATTTAGACAGCGAATGCCCATGCGGCACGATCCGCCGCATATCACCATGAATGGGAGCTGGGAAAAGATGGCCACGACCGAGGAGCCGCGCTGGACGTTGATCACGGGAGCATCCAGCGGAATCGGCGCGGAACTGGCTCGTACCTTCGCAGCGCGTGGGTATCCCCTCGTCCTGACCGCCCGGCGGGAGGAGAGGCTGGAGGACCTCGGGGCGGAGATCCGGCAGGCCCATGGCGTTCCGGTTGAAGTCATGGCCCTCGACCTTGAGGACAGGGAAGCGCCGCGGGATCTTCACGAGATGCTCCGGGAGCGGGGGATCGTGGTCCATACCCTCGTCAATAACGCGGGATTCGGGCTGCGAGGATATTTCGCATCCCTTCCGCACGACAAGCAGCTTGCCATGATCGATCTCAACGTCACGGCTCTGACCTCGCTCAGCCGCCTCATGCTGCCGGGAATGATCGAGCGCAGGCAGGGAGGGATCCTGAATGTCGCCTCCATCGCGGCCTTCCAGGCCGGACCCTACATGGCCGTCTATTACGCGACGAAGGCTTTCGTCCTGTCCCTGTCCGAGGCCCTTCACGACGAGGCCAAGCCGCATGGGGTGACGGTCACGGCCCTCTGCCCGGGGCCGACCGAGAGCGAATTCTCCGAGACAGCGGGGTTGAAGGATTCGTGGCTCTTCCGTTCGGGCGTCATGTCCTCGACTGAAGTCGCCCGCGTCGGGGTGGACGGCTACGAAGCCGGGCGGGCCATCGTCATTCCAGGGGCCAAGAACCGGGTTGGAGCCATCGGGGCAAAGTTCGCTCCGCGCTTTGTCTCGCGCAGGATCGCCGGGCTTCTGCAGGGAATGAGGTGACGCGGCCGTGGGAAGCGGCTATCGAGACGGTGTGACCGCATCTCGTTCCCTTCATCGTCTGACCCGTCAATTCACCGCCTTCTTCGGGGTCGGCCTTGCGGCTGCCGTGGCCCATTACGGACTCCTCATCGCCCTCGTGGAGGGAGGGGGAATCGATCCCGTTCCGGCGACGCTCGCGGGCTATGTGGCGGGAGGCCTCCTGTCCTACATGCTCAACCGCAAGCATACCTATGAGAGCACCCGCCCTCATCGGGAGGCCACATGGCGCTTTGCCCTCGTGGCCTTCGTCGGCTTCCTCGTGACGTGGTTCCTCATGCATGCCTTCACGGTCTGGCTCGATGGGCCGTATCTTCCTTCTCAGATCATCACCACTGGCGTCGTGATGCTGTGGAGCTTCATGGCGCATAAAACTTGGACATTTGCATAAGGTCTCGGCAGGCCTGAGGCCGATCCGCCAAGCTCCAGTCTTCCGGTGCAGCCCTGACCTGCGTTCCGGCGAGTCCCGCGAATCTTCTTGCGATGCAATATGGGCGTCATCGGAGCTGTTTAACGAGCTCCGTCGCTTCATCCACAACTGCACCGCATGAGACGCTTGGGGGCTCCATGTCCGATATGGCCTTTACCGAGGAAGCCTGTCTCGCGCAGGACAAGGCTCCCGCCGTTCCGCATTCCCGGCTCGCCATTGCCCTGATCGAGCTGGCGCTGGCGGTCGGCAGCTTCGGCATCGGAACGGGCGAGTTCGCGATCATGGGGCTGCTGCCGAACGTTGCGCAGGAATTCAACGTCACGACGCCCGAGGCGGGATATGCGATCAGCGCCTATGCGCTCGCGGTCGTGGTCGGCGCTCCCATCATCGCCGTGATGGCGGCAAAGCTCGCTCGCCAGACGCTGCTTCTTCTGCTGATGGCCATCTTCGCTCTCGGCAACGCCGTCAGCGCTATGGCGCCAACTTTCGAATCCTTCGTGCTCCTGCGCTTCCTGACCGGCCTGCCGCACGGGGCCTATTTCGGCGTGGCCGCACTGGTGGCAGCCTCCCTGGTTCCGCCGAACAAGCGCACCCAGGCGGTGGCACGCATAATGATGGGCCTCACCGTCGCAACCTTGCTGGGCACGCCCGTCGCCACCTGGTTCGGACAGATCTTGAGCTGGCGCATCGCCTTTGGCGCCGTTGGCTTCATGGGAGCGCTGACCGTGATGCTGATCTGGCTGTTCCTGCCGAAGGACAAGGTCCAGGAAGGTGCGAGCCCGATGCGGGAACTCGGAGCCTTCAGGCGCAAGCAGGTCTGGTTCACCCTCGGCATCGGCGCCGTGGGCTTCGGCGGCCTGTTCTCCGTCTTTTCCTACATCGCTTCGACGGCGACGGAAGTGGCCGGAATGCCGGAGAGTGCCGTTCCGGTGATGATGGCCCTGTTCGGCTCCGGCATGATCGTCGGCAATCTCGTCGGCGCCTGGTTCGCTGACCGGAACCTGATGGCCACCATCGGCGGGGTGCTCGCCTGCAGCGCCGTGGTGATGACCGTGCTCTGGCTGACGGCCGAGAACCCTTACATGCTCTCGGCCTGCGTCTTCCTCGTCGGCTGCAGCGTTGCCATCGGGCCCGCGCTCCAGACCCGTCTGATGGACGTGGCGGCCGATGCACAGACCTTGGCGGCGGCCCTCAACCATTCGGCCTTCAACATTGCCAATGCGCTCGGCGCCTGGCTCGGTGGTCTGGCGATTGCCGCCGGCTACGGCTTTGCCTCGACCGGTTGGGTCGGTGCCATCCTGGCTATCGCGGGGCTCGGCGTGTTCGGGCTGTCCTTGGCGAGCGATCAGCGTTCGTTAAGGTCTTCCGTGTCGCGAGCCTGAGAAGGACGGCCTAAGAAGGTCATGCGGGCCTGATTGTGTCCGAGGTTTCGCTTGGCGCGCTCAGGCTCGAACTCGGCATCTTTGAGGAGATCGATGATCTCCTCCTCGCTGTACTGGGCCAAGCCCACTTCCTCACGGATCCTGCGGTACTCCGAGAAGGCGGTGCGGGCGAGGCCCATGATGGCCGATCGCAGGAAGCCGCCCTGCCAGGCAAAGGAGAGGAGCGCCCTCGCATCGGTGACCGGACTGATGTCCGGCGGGATAATATCGCCCAGAACCAGCCTGCCGTCGCTCTTCAGCTTGTCATGAGCAAGTTTCAGGAGCGCGCGGAACTCGTCGAGGGGAGATACTGGACGAGCGAGTTCACCACGATGAGATCGAGCGAAGCGTCCGCAATGTCGCTGACGTCGTCGGTCGAGAGAACCGTGATCCGCTCGTTGTCTTTGAAGCGCTCATTCAGGCGTTCACGCACCAGCGGTGCGGCATCGCTCAAGTAGAGGCGGCTGCATTTGGCCGCGATCCTGTCGGCGAACAGCGCCTCGCCGCAGCCGTAATCCAACACGATCGCCTCGGGGGAGGGGATGAGGCCGATGATATCGTTGGCGATCAGGCGATAATGCAGCAGCTTGTGCCGCTCGCTCGTATAGATCGGCGTGTCCTGGTTCCAGTAGTCGCGCCAGTTCATCGAAGAAGGTATCTCCCCTGAATTCAGGATTTCGCCGAGAGTGCCGCCGAGTCATGGAGCCTGCTGCGCAGTTTCGCAACCTCCTGGGTCAAGGCGCGGACTTCGTCGAAGGACAGGCCCAGCACGCAGCCGACCTGCTTGGGGATCTCTTCCGCCTTGTCCCGCAGGGCACGACCGGCCTCGGTGAGGGAAATCCTGACCTGCCGCTCATCCTTCTTGTCGCGTGTGCGGCGGATGTGGCCGGCAGCCTCGAGGCGCTTCAGCAGCGGGGTCAGGGTGCCGGAATCGAGGAACAGACGGTCTCCGATCTCCTTCACGCTGAGGTCATCCTGCTCCCAGAGCACCAGCAGGACCACATATTGCGGGTAGGTCAGGCCGAGCGGGTCCAGGAACTGACGATAGGCTCGGCTGAAAGCATGGGAGACCGAGTAGAAGGCAAAGCACAGCTGGTTATCGAGCGTCAAAGTTCCTGGCTTCTTCGTCATCGTCACCTCCGCTCAACAGCCTATGAAAAAAATAGGTTGCGCACAATTGAATTCAGATTTATATCCCCAGATAGATTGCATGCAATTAAATTGTAGGCATGTGATCGATCTCTCAGGCTTGCCTGCCTGTCATTGAAGGAGCTTTCCGATGACCCCTCTCTACACAGCCCATGCCTCAGCCCGTGGCGGCCGCGAAGGCGTCGCCGCGTCCAACGATGGAAAGCTGGAGGTTCGCCTCTCCACGCCGAAGGAACTCGGTGGCGCAGGCGGCGAGGGGACCAATCCGGAGCAGCTCTTCGCGGCCGGCTACTCGGCCTGTTTTCTGGGCGCTCTGAAATTCGTCGCCTCGCAGAACAAGATCGCGCTGTCGGCCGACGCTTCGGTCGAGGCCAAGGTCGGCATCGGCAAGCGCGATGACGGCGCAGGCTTCGGTCTGGTGGTCGAGCTGAAGGCCAATCTGCCGGGTCTGTCGCAGGAACAGGCCACCGATCTGGTGCACAAGGCCGATGTGGTCTGCCCCTATTCGCATGCCATCCGCGGCAACGTGCAGGTCGCGCTGTCGATCTAAAACTCAGCGGCCCTATGGTAAGGCCTCCTGCTGCGCAGGGCAGGAGGCCTTTTCGCGTTCAGGTCCACAGCTTCACGAGCGGTCCATCGGCGCCGTCAATGGGGTCGGCATCCGGTACGGGCACCTGCGCAATGCGCTGCTGCGATGATGCGAGGGCATTGGGATCGTCGCGGATCGTGTCGTAATCGACCCCGCCCGGATAGGCCCCTACCACGGTGAAATCGTCGCTCGCATTGATGCAGGCATGGGCGACGCCGGCCGGGATGATCACCACATCGCCGGCGCTCACGGTAACGAGGTCACCGTCCTCGCCGCCGAAGCGGACCTGGGCCGTGCCCGAGACGATTCCGAGCACCTCATGGGCGTTGGGGTGGTAGTGATGGTAGTCGTGAATGCCGTTAAGCCAGGCATTCGTCCAGCCATTCTTGGCAAAGGTCGTCTTGAAGGTCCTGACGGCATCGTGCTCGGAGGGGGAAATTGCCCCGCGGCGCACGATCAGAGGCAGGGACGAGTTCGGGACGATGCCGTTGTTGCGGAAGACGTAGGTTTCCGTGCCGAGCGGCGCATTGTAGCCATGCGGATCGCCGTATCCTTTCGCCTGAGCCATGATTCTCTCCCTTCAAATCGGGGAGGGAACGCTTAGTCCAGACGAAAGATCGAGCGGGACCGTGAAATCCTGTCCGGCCTTACATACCGATGAGCATGGCCGCTACGGCTCGGTCGATGGACAGGTAGAACATCACGAAGGCCACGGCCGCCGCGATGGCGAATTCGACGATCTGGTTCTTGAAGATGCGGAACTGGGCGAAGAGGTTCTGGCCGAAGATCGAGATCAGCCAGGCCGCCGTGAGCACCACCGGAAAGATGAAGAGATAGGACCAGGTGCTCTCGACCGGGCCCACATTGGTAGGGTCGATCAGCGGGCGGATGTTGCGCACCCAGGGGGCATAGAGAGCGGCATAGAGCGACGTCAGCCAGGAGAGCGTGACGGCGATGCCGAGGTGAAACGTGAACAGGTTGTGCAGCCGACTAAACTCGCCGGAATCGTCATCGAAATCCATTGAAATACCCCAAAACAAGGCCCGGAATCATTTTATTTTTATGGTTAATGATCGGTTACCGTGATTTGGGCGGCTGGCGCAACCGACGCGTTTGTCGCGGCGGTAGCGCATCGTGCGGACCCAGAGGGCCGCGTCAGCGACCCGAAGGGCCACGTTAGTGAAAAGTGGCCCCGGTTTTCCGCGAAGAACGATGCGCTCTTCAAGAAAATGAGCATCGGATGGATCCCAAAGGTGCAATCCACTTTTGGGTCCGATGCTCTCGCCTTCACAAATTTGTTAGGCCTGCGCCTTCTTCTGGTCCATCAGCTGCACGAAGCGGTCGAACAGGTAATGGCTGTCCTGCGGGCCGGGCGAGGCTTCCGGATGGTACTGCACGGAGAAGGCCGGACGGTCGGTGAGCGAGATGCCGCAATTCGAGCCGTCGAACAGGGACACGTGAGTCTCCACGGCGTTCTTCGGCAGCGTCTCCGGATCCACCGCGAAGCCGTGGTTCATGGAGGTGATCTCGACCTTGCCGGTGGTCTTGTCCTTCACCGGATGGTTCGCCCCGTGGTGCCCCTGGTGCATCTTCTTGGTCTTGGCGCCGACGGCCAAGCTCAGCATCTGGTGGCCGAGGCAGATGCCGAAGGTCGGGATCTTCTCGTCCAGCACCTTGCGGATCACCGGCACCGCATATTCGCCGGTCGCGGCCGGATCGCCGGGGCCGTTGGAGAGGAACACGCCGTCGGGCTTGAGCGCCAGCACGTCCTCGGCCGAGGCGGTCGCGGGGACCACCGTGACCTTGCAGCCTGCACGGGCGAGAAGGCGCAGAATGTTGCGCTTCACGCCGTAATCGATGGCGACCACGTGGTGCTTCGGAGCGCCGTCCTGGTGACCGTAGCCTTCGCCGCGCGTCCAGGTGGTCTCGTCCCAGTCGAAGCGCTGGGCGCTGGTGACGAGGGGCACGAGGTCCTGACCGTCCATGGAGGGGAGGGCGGCGGCCTTGGCCTTCAGGGCCTCGATGTCGAACCGCCCTTCCGGATCATGGGCGATGACCGCGTTCGGCATGCCCTTGTCGCGGATGAGCGCCGTGAGCGCCCTTGTGTCGATGCCGGAAAGCCCGACGATGCTGCGGGCCTTCAGCCAGGCGTCGAAGTCGCGGGAGGCGCGCCAGTTGGACGGCTCGGTAATTGCCGCGGCCAGCACGACGCCGCGCACGCCCGAGGACGAGGCGGCATTGACGCTCTCGATGTCTTCCTCGTTGGTGCCCACATTGCCGATATGCGGGAAGGTGAAGGTGATGATCTGGCCGGCATAGGACGGGTCGGTCAGGATCTCCTGGTAGCCCGTCATTGCCGTGTTGAAGCAGACCTCGCCGGTCGCTTCGCCGACGGCGCCGATGCCGAAGCCTTCGAGAACCGTTCCGTCCTGGAGCACGAGAACGGCTGTCGCGCGCGGCTCGGCCCAGCCACCCGAGGAGGACCCGGTGGTGTCTTTGTCTTGCAGCATCGTCATGATCTCTTGTAAGTCCGGGGCCAACAAGGCCGTGCTTGAGCAGGCCGTACCCGGGCCGCCCTTGAACTATCCCCGTGACTTAAGGGGCCGTTCGCGTTCCGTCAACGCTCAAGCGACTTAAAACCAAGGAGATATCCATGCTGCGCGAACGATTCACCGCCGAGATGAAGGAAGCCATGAAGGCTGGCGACAAGGGTAAGCTTGGCGCCATCCGCCTGATCCAGGCCGCCCTCAAGGACAAGGACATCGAGGCCCGCGGCGCCGGCAAGGAGCCCCTGTCGGATGAGGAGATCCTGGCCCTCCTGCAGAAAATGGTGAAGCAGCGCCAGGAATCGATCACCATGTACGAACAGGGCGGCCGTACGGAGCTGGCCCAGCAGGAGAAGGACGAGGTCGCGGTGATCTCCTCCTATCTGCCCCAGCAGATGGACGAGGCCGAGACGAAGGCCGCCATTCAGGCCGCCATCGCCGAGACCGGCGCCGCCTCCATGAAGGACATGGGCAAGGTCGTGGGCGCTCTGCGCGCCAAATATGCCGGCCGAATGGACTTCGCCAAGGCGAGCGCCCTCGTGAAGGACATGCTGCCGAAGGGGTGAGCCCTCCTGCACTGCATGTCATCATCGGCACAAAGCCGGTGATGAGGAGGAGAGGCGTCAGGCTGCCGCAACCGCTCCTGATGCCGTCCGCTCTTGAACAAGCTCCCGCGTCGCAACGACCTTGGCGAATTCGAAGCCCAAGGTCGCCACATGGGTTCTGTGAACGGTTTCGGCCGGAATGGTGCCCCTGCCGTCTGGGAGGTCGAAGCAGTCGCAGGCATCCTCGACCAGGATCATGCGGTAGCCCAAATTGGCCCCCATGCGCACGGTGGTCGACACACACATGTCCGTCGAGATGCCGAAGGCTACGATGGTGTCGACCCCCAGCCGCCGGAGGCGCAGGTCGAGGTCGGTTCCGATGAAGGCCGAGTTCACGCTCTTGGTGACGAGCGGCTCCTCGCCTTTCGGCCCGAAGCCCTCCCGGAAGGCATTGCCCGGCTGGTTCGGGCCAAGGGTCGAATTCGGCTCAACCGAATCGTGTCGGATATGGATGATGGGCCATCCTGCCGCCCTCCAGGTTTCGATGAGCAGTAGCCCGTTGGCATCGACGGCCTTGTTCCAGCGGCGCGGCCAGGAAGGGCCATCGAAGGCTTTCTGCGTGTCGATAGGCAGAAGAACCGCGTTCGTGAAGTCGGAAGGCATGGGAAGCTCCTTGTTTTACAAGGCTTTAGCTTCGATGGATGTTCGGCCGGTTTCACTAGACAAGATGCCGGTTTGACCGGCTAAGTGTCGGTCACGAAGCTGACAAGGCGGCATGTGGAGCATGGTGCTGGACGACAAAGACAAGATCCTGATCGCAGCCTTGCGGAGGAACGCGCGGGAGAGCCTTGTCGGCCTTGCTCGCAGCGTCGGCTTATCGCGCAGCGCGACGCAGGAGCGGATGCGCCGGTTGGAGCGGGAAGGAGTCATCAGGGCCTATACGGTCGAGCTCGCCTCGGAGCACGATCCGGCTGTGCGGGCGATGATCGCCGTCACCTTCGATCCTGGTTTTCGCTGCAAGCATGTCGTGCCACGCCTTGCCGGTATCCCGGAGATCGTCGCCTGCCATTCCCTGACAGGCTCCATCGATCTGATGGTGAATGTGGCCTGCGATTCGAATGCGACCCTCAACCGGATCAGGGACGTGGTGGCATCCGTGCAGGGGGTGGCCACGGCTACGACCCATATCGTTCTCGCAACGGAATGGGCACGGGATTAGTCACTGCCGTTGGTTCCTGACATCAGCAAAATTTCAAAGAGCCAGCGCCTTGGGGCCCGCAGCCTGCGCTGCGAGCCTTCAGGGTTGATCGAGGGTGGCGCGACGGGCAGCCCGGCTCGATGGGTGATGGTGGAAACGAAGAGCCGGACGGC
>KI912045.1:587305-600747 GCA_000517005.1 Microvirga lupini | reverse complement strand
TCCCGAGTGGGAGAGGGAGAGGCGTTGCGCCTGTCCTGATCGGGATGGCCGGCAGTTGGGGTGATACGGCTCCGTCACTCCCGGCCAGGAATGGCGGAGCTATCGCTGGAGAAAAATCCATCAGCCTTAAGCCCATCGGGACGACATTCTGTTCGGGAATTCCCGATGCGCCGTGCTAAAAGGCGAACCCGGATGCCGCGTCCGACGATGCGCCCCGTGAACGAGAATCGGTGCCTCCATGAGCTTTGAACTCTGGCTGATCTATCTGGTTGCCGCGATCGGCCTCTCGCTGACGCCGGGTCCCAACGGTCTGCTGTCGTTGACGCACGGCGTCTGTTACGGCTTCCGGCCCACGATCTACACGGTGCTGGGCGGTGCGCTCGGGTTCTTCGTCCTCATCGCGGCCTCGCTGGCAGGCATGGGGGCGCTGCTCGCCGCCTCCGAGCGGGCCTTCACGATCGCCAAGTGGATCGGTGCGGCCTATCTCGTCTACCTCGGCATCCGCATCTGGCGGGCGCCCGCCTCAGTCCTGGACGTCGCGGCACAGGACAGCGGGCTGCGCAGGGCGAGGCCGCTGTGGATGTTCAACCAGGGTTTCCTCGTGGCGGTGTCGAACCCGAAGGCGCTGATCTTCTTCGCGGCCTTCCTGCCGCAATTCATGGTTCCGGGCGTGTCTTTTCCTGTCCAGCTCGCGGTGTTCGGCGGCACCTTCGTGGTGGTGGAGATCGTCTATGAACTTCTTCTCGCCGTCATGGCGCAACGCATCGCTCCCTGGCTGACGCGTCATGGGCGATGGTTCAACCGTGCTGCAGGCGCAACCTTTGTCGGGATCGGCGCGGCGCTCACGACGGCCAGTCGCTGACAGGCGCCGCCGGCCCGGCATTGAACGAAAAGGCAGCTCGGCCGTTGTGCTTCCACGAAGCTTGTCGGAAGCGCGATGGACAGACTCTTTGCCAAGTTTGCCAATGCAACGGCCAGAGTGGCAGGAAGCCCGTCGGCGTTCTTGATCTGCGTCGTTGTCGTGCTCGTTTGGGCCGTGTCAGGGCCCTTCTTCGGCTTCTCGGAGGATTGGCAGCTGGTGATCAATACGGGAACGACCATCGTGACCTTCCTGATGGTCTTCCTCATCCAGAACACGCAGAACCGCGACGGCGCCGCTCTTCAAACCAAGCTGGACGAGTTGATCCGGACGTCGAATGCGGATGATGCGTTCATGGGGATCGAAAAGCTGACCGACAAGGAATTGGAAATTCTCCACGAGCGCTGCGAGCAGATGGCAAGACAAAGCCAGGCTGCTCTGGAGAAGGCCAAAGCCGAGCGTGCGAAGCGTGCGAAACGAAAAGGCTCACACCGGCTCAGCGCTTGAACTCGGCTCTTAACGGGGAAGACCGCCCTTGACCGGCTTCAGGCTGTGTTTCGTCCGTCCGTGAACTGAACGAGATCCCACCGATTGCCGTACAAATCCTCGAAGACGGCCACGATGCCGTAGGAGGCCTGTTTCGGCTCACGGATGAATGTGATCCCGGCCTCGGTCATGGCGGCATGATTGCGCCAGAAATCGTCAGTCTGCAGGAACAGGAAGACACGGCCGCCGGCCTGATTGCCGATGAAGGTTTCCTGATGGGCCGAGGATGCGCGGGCCAAGAGCAACGACGTGCCTCCATTGCCCCGCGGCCGGACCACGACCCAGCGCTTGTCCTGCTCCGGCTGATAGGTGTCCTCGACCAGCTCGAACCGGAGCTTGTTGACATAGAAATCGATGGCTTCGTCGTAGTCGCGAACGACGAGGGCGATATGGGCGATGCTCTGATTCACGATGCTTCACTCTCCAGGCCGAGCAGGCTTGAACATGAGCTAGTCCAGCGGTCCGTGGAAGCGCATCCTTCAGCCCATCACCAGCTAATCCGACCCGTAGGCGCCGGTAGCTAAGAGAGGTGTGCTCCCACCTGCATGGTCGAGGAGATGACCAGGAAAGGCCAGGACGCGATCGAGGCGAGGAAACTGCTCCATAACTCCAGGGAGACGCTGGGGACCTGACAGGCGCATCGGCAACTCATTCTGGATGCCATCGCCTGCCCATGAAGCAGAGGCGGCCTTTGCCGGAACCTGATCCTATGAAGGCTCAGGAGAAGCCGAGGAGCATGACTGCAAGCCACCCGACACGAACATGGCTCCGGTTGAGATCCTCGACAGCTTATCCGTGAGAGGAGCGATCAATGCCGTCGTCGTCCAAGAGGTCGTGAAAGCTGATCCGGATCCTGCTGACGTGATGGGAGGGATCGGCTGCCGCTCCCAAGCCGACAAGCGCATTCATCTCGCCGACGAGGCATCCGGCGCTGCCAGCCGGTCTGAGGCGGACCTGGCGGTGCCGCACCCGCGCCTCGAAGTCATTGAGGAGGAACAGGGTCTCAGGATCGATGTCGATATCGATATGCCCGTAACGTTTTCCGTCCCCGCCGGTCGCTATCTGAATGCCCGCCAGAAGATGATGAAGTTCCTTCGGCCATTCAACGATGGGGTTCTGTGTGAGCGGCATGGGTGATTCCGGTGCTTGCAGAGTCCTTCGACACGAAAGGCCTCTGTTCATTCAAGCGAAGGCCACGCGCCACGGTTCCATCGATGACGCTCCCGTGGGTGCAGGCCTCGAGAAAATCGCCAATGGGAATAGCCCCCTGTGGATTGCGGGCATAGAAAAGCTTGGCCTTGGGGTTTTTCACTCGATGGCGACCGCTCTAGTTTATGGAGCAGGTTTGGAGAATTACGCCTCGTGCGCTACCCGCCCCAAATCCTCGAAGAGATCCGCGCCCGGCTGCCGACCTCAGCGGTCGTGGGCAAGCGTGTGCGCTTGAAGAAGGCGGGGCGGGAATGGAAGGGGCTGTCGCCTTTCAACGCCGAGAAGACGCCGTCCTTCTACGTGAACGATCAGAAGCAGTTCTACCATTGCTTCTCCTCGGGAAAACACGGGGACATCTTCACCTTTCTCATGGAAACGGAGGGGCTTTCCTTCCCCGAAGCCGTGGAGCGGCTGGCAGGTGAGGCCGGTGTGCCTTTGCCGAAGCTCTCCCGCGAGGACCGGCAGGAGGAGGTCAAGCGCAAGAACCTCCATGACGTCATGGAACTGGCGGCGGAGTTCTTCGAGGTCTCGCTCCAGGGGCGTCTTGGCGCCAAGGCGCGGGATTATCTCGCCGGGCGTCAATTGAGCCGGGAGACTCAAGGACGCTTCCGCATCGGCTATGCCCCGTCCGAGCGCTATGCTTTGCGCGACCATCTCGCCGGCAAGGGCGTGCCTGTCGAGATGATGGTGGAGGCAGGCCTCGTTCATGCGGGCGAGGAGGGGAAGATTCCCGCCGACCGCTTCCGCGACCGGGTCATGTTCCCGATCTGCGACGTGCGCGGTCGGGTCATCGCCTTCGGCGGCCGGGCCATGAGCGCCGATGTGCCGGCGAAATATCTCAACTCGCCCGACACGCTGCTCTTCAACAAGGGGCGGCTTCTCTACAATTACCACCTCGCCCGCCAGCCGGCCCATGAGAGGGGCACGGTGATCGCCGTGGAGGGTTATGTGGACGTGATCTCGTTGAGCGTCGCGGGCTTTCCCCATGCGGTCGCGCCGCTCGGTACGGCCCTGACGGAGGACCAGCTCACGCTGCTCTGGCGCCTCGCGGAGGAGCCGATCCTCTGCTTCGACGGGGACAAGGCCGGGCAACGGGCGGCCTATCGGGCGCTCGACGTCGCCCTGCCCAACCTGACGCCGGGCAAGTCCCTGCGCTTTGCCATGCTGCCGGAGGGGCAGGACCCGGACGATCTCGCCCGCGCCGGAGGAAGCCCCGCCGTGGAGCGGGTTCTGGCATCGGCGCGGCCCTTGGTTGACGTGCTCTGGGCCCGGGAGCTGGAGGCAGGCCCCCTCGATACCCCCGAGCGCCGGGCGGCTCTGGAGCGGCGTCTGCGCGAATCACTGGCACTGATTCGCGACGAAACCCTCAAGAAATACTACCGGGAGGAGGTTCAGAGCCGGTTGGCGGCCTTGAATCCCGATTCCCGGGCCAACCGTTTCAGCCGTCAGGGTGGGGGCTCGCGGCGGGACTTTCAGAGGCCCCAGCCCATGACGCCGAGCGCCCGGTTGAGCGTCTCTCCGCTGCTTGCCCGCAACCCGCTCTTTGCCGGAAGCACGGCCGAGAGTCCGCGGGAGGCGATGATCCTCTGCACCTTCCTGGTCCACCCGGAACTCATTCAGAATCATGTAGAAACCCTTGCAGATCTTGAACTTGAGGGCCGGCCCGCCCAAATGGTGCGCAGTCTCCTGCTCGATGGAGCGGCGAGCGGCGAACCTGCCGATCTGACGGTCATGAAGGCCCGCCTCGAACGGGCCGGGCTGACCCCGGTGGCAGACAGGCTGACGGCTCTGGTCCGTCCCGGTGACCGGTGGATGCTGGATCCACATGCGGATCCCTTGCGGCTTGAGGACGCATTGAGGCAAGCCATCACCTTGCATCGTCGTGCGCGCACGTTACATAGCGAACTTCGGGCCGCCGAGCGCGCCCTTGCCGAAGAGGACAATGAGGCCAATCTCGCCTGGCTGCGGGAGGTCCAGAACCAGCTGTCCTCCGTCGAGGGTGCCGAGGCCGATATCGACAGCGGAGGGCTCCCAGGGGGCCACTGATGTCTCACACGATCGGGGTGCGGCAGGCAAGGCGGCTGCGGCAGTCTGGACAGGGGATGGTTAACGGTTAGTCAAGCGACTCACTGTTTATAGTTGGCAATGAATTTGAGGTGGCGGAGCCATGAGGCTTGGCCACCCATTCGCGCATCGCAGGTCCTGTAGGGGGGATGGGCGGGCGCTGGAGTTGAGCAAAGCATGGCGACGAAGACAACCGGCGACGAAGGCGATACGACGACGACCGAGCAGCAGACCGATGGGCCTCTGCTCGACCTCAGTGATGCCGCCGTCAAGCGGATGATCAAGCTCGCGAAGAAGCGCGGCTACGTCACTTATGATGAATTGAACGAGGTCCTGCCTCCGGAGGAGTTCTCCTCGGAGCAGATCGAGGACGTTCTCGGCCAGCTCTCCGAGATGGGCATCAACGTCGTCGAATCCGAAGAGACCGACGAGAATGCCCAGCCGGAGGCCGACGAGGAAGAGGCCGAGGGCGGCGATCTCGTCGAGGCTTCCCAGAGCCGCGCCGTCGTGGCTCGCGAGACCACGGCCAAGGAGCCGACCGACCGCACGGACGATCCGGTGCGCATGTACCTGCGCGAGATGGGCTCGGTGGAGCTTCTCTCCCGCGAGGGCGAAATCGCGATCGCCAAGCGCATCGAGGCCGGCCGCGAGGCCATGATCGCGGGCCTCTGCGAAAGCCCGCTGACCTTCCAGGCCATCATCATCTGGCGCGACGAGCTCGTCGAAGGCCGGGTGCTCCTGCGCGACATCATCGACCTCGAGGCCACCTATGCCGGCCCCGACGGCAAGGGCGCGCCCAAGGTGGATGCCTTGAGCGAGGGTGAGGGCGACGAAGAGGCTGCCGAGGGCGAGGAGGGTATGACCCCGCCCGAGGGCGAGCTCGATGAAGACGACATGGAGAACAACGTGTCGCTCTCGGCCATGGAGGCCGAGCTGAAGCCGCGCGTTCTCGAGACCTTCGATTCGATCGCCGACAACTACAAGAAGCTGCGCCGCCTGCAGGTCGAGCATGTGGAACAGCGCATGCAGAACAAGCAGCTGACCCCGGCCCAGGAACGCAAGTACAAGGAGCTCAAGGCGGATATCGTCGCGGCGGTGAAGTCCCTGTCGCTGAACAACAACCGCATCGAGGCCCTGGTCGAGCAGCTCTACGACATCAACAAGCGCCTCATCTCCCATGAGGGCCGCCTGATGCGCCTGGCCGAGAGCCACGGCGTCGCCCGCGAGGAGTTCCTCAAGCACTATCAGGGCTGGGAACTCGATCCCAAATGGGTGCTGCGCGTCTCCAAGCTCGGCGGCAAGGGCTGGAAGGACTTCGTCGCCAAGGCGAAGGACGGCATCCACGACCTGCGCGAGAACATCCACAATCTGGCGAGTGAGACCGGCCTGGAGATCCAGGAGTTCCGCCGCATCGTCATGATGGTGCAGAAGGGCGAGCGCGAGGCCCGTCAGGCGAAGAAGGAAATGATCGAGGCCAATCTGCGCCTCGTGATCTCCATCGCCAAGAAGTACACGAACCGCGGCCTGCAGTTCCTGGATCTGATCCAGGAGGGCAATATCGGCCTCATGAAGGCGGTCGACAAGTTCGAGTACCGGCGCGGCTACAAGTTCTCGACCTATGCCACCTGGTGGATCCGGCAGGCGATCACCCGTTCGATCGCCGACCAAGCCCGCACGATCCGCATTCCGGTGCACATGATCGAGACGATCAACAAGATCGTCCGCACCTCGCGCCAGATGCTGCACGAGATCGGCCGCGAGCCGACCCCGGAGGAGCTGGCCGAAAAGCTCGCCATGCCGCTGGAAAAGGTGCGCAAGGTCCTCAAGATCGCCAAGGAGCCGATCTCGCTTGAGACGCCCATCGGCGACGAGGAGGATTCACATCTCGGCGACTTCATCGAGGACAAGAACGCGGTCCTACCGATCGACGCGGCGATCCAGTCGAACCTGCGCGAGACGACGACGCGCGTCCTCGCCTCCCTCACGCCGCGCGAGGAGCGCGTGCTGCGCATGCGCTTCGGCATCGGCATGAACACCGACCACACCCTCGAGGAGGTCGGCCAGCAGTTCTCGGTGACCCGCGAGCGTATCCGCCAGATCGAGGCGAAGGCGCTTCGCAAGCTGAAGCACCCCTCGCGGAGCCGGAAGCTCAGAAGCTTCCTTGACAACTGAGTAAATTGAAAAGGCGGGTCTCGGAGCCCGCCTTTTTCGTATCAGCCAAAAAGTATGAAGGCTGTACCGCCTGCCGCAATCGCCGCGGCGCTCGCTCCTGATACGATCCATCCAGCTTTTCCCGTTCCCAAGCTGAACGTCATTCCCGCCTTCACTGCCGTATTCACTGCAACGGCGATGCCGATGCCCAGCGCCGCCGTGGTGAGTGTGATGCCGTTGTCGGCGAGACGCGCGAGAGAGAGCGTGATGGCATCCACGTCGGCGATGCCTGACAGAGCAGCCAGGATGGTGATCCCGACATCGCCTGCGAAAGTGCTGATGACCTTGGCGAGCAGGCTGATCACGGCGATCAGGCCTGCGAGTTTCAACGCGGTCCCGAGGTCGAAGGGGCTCTTCATGGTGAGCTGAGGATGCTCCTTGCTTCCCCTGCCATAGGTGAAGAAGAGCAGTTCGGAAATCGCGATCATGACGAGTCCCGCTGCGCCGAGCGGCCAGGCGAGTGGAATGAGGAGCGCGTTGTTCAGAGCGCTGGCCACGATCAGCACGCGCACCACCATCACCGACCCGGATAAAAGGATGCCGCCGGCCAGCAGCGCGCTTGCGGCCGGATGTTCGCGGGCCATCCGAGCAAGGGTCACCGTCGTCGCCGTCGATGACGCCAATCCGCCGGCGAGCGCCGCGAGAGCGACGCCCGCCTGGCTTCCCATGATCTTCACCGCGATGTAACCGGCAAAGGAAATGGCCGCGATGATGATCGCAAGCAGCCAGATCTCCGCGGGATTGACCGAGTCCCAAGGATCGACGGTCCGATCCGGCAGCAAGGGCAGCGCCAGGAACGTCATCGCGAGAAGAATGAGCGCGGACCTGATCTCCAGCCATGTCAGACGCCTGAGCCAGCTGTGAAGCGGTTGCTTGAGGGCCAGGATGAGCGTGACGACGACACCGGCTGCGGTCGCAATTTCCAGATTGCCGAGAACCGCGTAAGCGCCGAGAGAGAAGGTGAGGAGCCCGGCAATGACGCCGGTGACGCTGAAATTCTCCTCCGCTTTCGCCTCGAGCCATGAGAAGGCGCTGAAGGCCAAAGAGAAGCCGAGAAAGGAGAGAGCCAGAAAGGTCGCGTTGGTGTAGCTCGTCAGGATGGCCGACAGGGCACCGAGCAAGGCGATCAGCGTATAGGTCCGCAGGCCTGCCGTGCGCTCTCCTTCCGCCTCCTCGCGCTGCTTCCAGCCTCGCTCCAGGCCGATGAGCAAACCGATGGCCAGGGCAACGACAAGGCGGAAAAGCAGGGACGTGTCGTTCATGGGACTTGAGTTACAGGGCCAGTCGACTGGATCCAGAGGCCGATGTTTCCGACCAATCCTGTTACCGTAACACGGCTAAGCTTCTGGCAATAGATCAACTCTCTCAAAACAAGATCGCGGATGCCTTGCATGAATCCTCCGCTGCTGGATTAGATCTTGTGCACAAAGTTGCACATCTGCGGATAGCGGCAATATGATGCGCGCCACCGTATCGCCAGGGGATGAACCAATGACCGATCCTGCGCTCAGGAGGACGCCCAAGAAGCTGGCGAAAGCCGCAAAGACGGCCGAGGCGAAACCGACTGCTGCGAACGCCGCGCAACCAATTCTTCTCTCGGGCGGCAACCCTCAGATCGCGAAGGGCTATGGTGATGCTCTCGTGCAGGCCTACATCGCAGCCATGCCAGGCTGGAAAAGCGATGTCGGACGCCGCCTCGACGCGCTTATCACGCGCGTTGTCCCTGGCGTGCACAAGGCGGTTAAATGGAACTCGCCGTTCTATGGAGTCGAGGGCCAGGGCTGGTTCCTCAACATTCATTGCTTCACGAAATACATCAAGGTGGCTTTCTTCCGCGGCGCGTTGCTGAATCCTGTCCCTCCGGAAAAGTCCAAGCACAAGGATGTGCGCTACTTCCATATCCACGAAGGCGACCAACTGGACGAAGCGCAGTTCGCAGCCTGGGTGAAGCAGGCCAGTCAATTGCCTGGCGAGAAAATGTAGGTGGCAACGACAATGACGAAAACGATGACGGCTATGGCGACGATGAAGAACGGCCCGAAGGAAGCCGATGGAGAAGACACTCCGTCCCAGTTGATCGATGCAAAAATCAAGGAGTTGAGCGATTGGCGGGGCGAGACGCTCGCCCGGATCCGCAGTCTCATCAAGCAGGCCGATCCCGAGGTGGTCGAGGAGTGGAAGTGGCGAGGGGTTCCGGTGTGGTCGCATGCCGGAATCATCTGCACCGGCGAGACCTACAAAAGCGTCGTGAAGATGACCTTCGCCAAGGGCGCCTCGCTGGCGGATCCTTCCGGCCTCTTCAACTCCAGCCTCGAAGGCAATACGAGGCGCGCCATCGATTTCCGTGAGGGCGACGAGATCGACGAGGAGGCGTTGAAGGCGCTCATACGCGCCGCCGTGACATTGAACACGTCGAAGCGAGCGGCAGCTCGTCCCGTCCGCTCTCAGAAGGTTGGGGCATAAACCTCCGACCTCCTCAGTGTCTGGCCAGCCATTGACCTCGTTCGTCATCACCGGCCTTGTGCCGGTGATCCCGATTGCGAAAGGCCGGCGAGCCCTTGTTCCTATTTCCGGTCAGACTCTCAGGATGAGGGCTTCGGGAGAGTGCCGAAGAGGGGGCCAGATTTCCAAGAGAGATCAGACGCCTAAAGCGGTTTCTCAAACTGTGGATCGTTCGATCCCAAACTGCCGGTCTTGTTTTCCGGCTTCGGCAGAAGCGCCGGAACGATGCCGTCTGAGACGAGGGCATGAAGCTGCCCGACATAATTGTCTTCGCGCGACGGCTCCGTTGCATTGGAGGTCATGACCACCGTCAGCCCGAGACTTGGAATGACGTAGAGCATCTGGCCGCCGAAGCCCCAGGCATAATGGGCTGTGTGCCCACGCATCTCGCGCATGAACCAGCTATAGCCGTAAGAATCGCCGGTGAAGGGAGAAGAGGTGCGCGGCGTCCATGATTCCCTGACCCAGTTTTCCGAGACGACGCGTTTGCCCTCAATCGTTCCGCCTTGGCGGTACATCTCGCCGAAGCGCCAAAGCGCGCGCGGCGAGAGCGCCATCTCGTTGCCACCGAGATAGATGCCCTGCGGATCGCGTGTCCAGGGCGCGACATCGATCTCGAGTGGCTCGCCGAGCCAGTCGCGTGCCAGTTCCAGCGTGCTGCGCTTCGAGGCACGCGTCAGTGCGGCGGAGAGAAGATGCGTGCTGCCGGTCGAATAGAGCATGCGCCCACCGGGCTCGTCGACGAACGGACGCGAGAGTACGTAACGGACCCAGTTGTCGCTGCTGATCCAGGCGCTGTAATTGCGGCCCGAGGTGCGCTCCAATCCGGCCTGCATGGAGAGCAGATGGCCGATGGTGACCTGCCTGATCCGGGCATCGGCGTCGGAGGGAACGCTCGACCTGAGAATCGATGCAACTGGTTGGTCGACGCCTTGCAGAACGCCGCGGTTGATGGCGATGCCGACCAGAGCCGACATGATGGTCTTCGACGCGGACTTGATGTTCGTCGGGCGGTCGAGCCGCGCGCCTCCGAAAGTCCGCTCGGCCAGAACGTTTCCGTTATGCGATACGATCAGGGAGCGCAGGTTCGGAAGCTCCTTGGCTCGCTCGATCGTCTCCTCGACCAGCCTGGTATCGGGCGTAGAAGCCGGAGCGGGAGAGACCGGCCGGGCCAACGCCGTGACAGGGCCGGTGACCATGAGGAGAAAAGCCAATCCGGCTTTGGGTCGGGCGAAGCTTGAGAGGAATCGCATGGGTCGTACTGAGACTGTGTTGCTGTCGGACAGGATCCAAGATGGACGGGAATTCCGGAGGGGCAACGCCCTCACACGCCATTGTGAGCATCGATCGTCCATGCGATAGCCCGCTCCCTCCCTTGCATAGGCGGCATTTGTGCTTCTCGGGCAATCACGTATTTGCATTGAAGTTCGTAAATACAAGGCAATCCACATGATTGAGTCGTGGTTTACCCGCCCGCTCTGGCAGCGGGTCGCCGTGGGCTTTGCCCTCGGCATCTTGGCGGGCGTGCTGGCCGGTGAGCAGGCGGCCGTCTGGTTCAAGCCCCTCGGCGACCTCTACCTGAACCTCGTGCAGATGATCGTGATCCCGCTCGTGTTCTTCACCATCACGTCCAGCGTGGCGAAGCTTGCCGAGGCGGGCAACGTGGCTCGGCTCGGCCTGCGCACCCTATTCTGGTTCGTCGCCACGTCGGCCATCGCCGTGCTGGTGGGCATCGCATTCGGCCATCTCATCGATCCGGGCCTCGGCCTGTCGAATCTCCCGCTCGGCGAGGTGAAGCCGCGCACGATTCCGACACCCCTCGAGGTGCTGATCGGCATCGTGCCGACGAACCCGATCAAGGCCATGGCCGACACCAATGTGCTGCAGGTGTTGTTCTTTTCCGGCATCGTTGGCGCGGCGCTCGTCTCGCTCGGCGAGAAGACCGCCGGAATCCGCAATCTGGTCGACCAGGGCGCGACGCTCATCTTCCGCATCACGCGCTGGGTGCTGCAGCTCACGCCTATCGGCACTTTCGGCCTCATCGCCTGGGTTGTCGGGCGCTACGGTCTGGCCTCGCTCCTGCCGCTCGGCAAGTTCATCGCTGCCATGTATCTCGCCTGCCTGTTCCACATCGTCGTGGTCTATGGTGGCCTGTTGAAGCTGCACGGACTGAAAATCGGACGCTTCTTCCGCGGCGCCGCGCCGGCGATGCAGATGGCCTTCGCTACCTCGTCGAGCCTCGCCACGCTGCCGATGTCCCTGCGCGTCGCCGTCGAGAAGCTCGGTGTGCCGCAGAGCTATGCGAGCTTCGCCGTGCCGCTCGGCGCCAATGTGAAGATGGACGGCTGCGGCGCGATCTATCCCGCCATCGCGTCGATCTTCATCGCGCAGTATTTCGGTTTGGATCTCTCGCTCACGCAGTATGTGCTCATCGGCCTCACGGCGGTTCTGGGCTCGCTCGGCACGGCAGGCGTGCCCGGCACCTCCATCGTGATGCTCACATTGACTCTGAGCATTGCTGGACTGCCGCTTGAGGGCATCGGCTACATCATTGCGATCGACCGCGTCGTCGACATGATGCGCACCATGACCAACGTGACGGGCCAGATCCTCGTGCCGGTGATCGTCGCGAAGGAGGAGCGGGTGCTCGATCAGGCGGTCTATGACGGCGCCGTCGAGACGCATGTTCCGGCCGGAGAAACTGTGCTCGTCGCTGCTGAATGATTGGTGACTGCACGCGAGCAGAACAAAAAGGCGGGCGGCCAGGCCCGCCTTTTCTTTTGGAATGGCTTTGCTCAGAACAGGAAGTCGGACGCGCCGATCAGCGAGAGCTTCACGTTGAGCAGCGTGATCGACTGGCCATCGGCCTTGATGAGCACGTCGTCGGCCTTGCCGTCGCTGTCTGCGTTGAACTTGCGGATGCTGAGCTCGCTGAAGCTCAGGCCGTTGCCGCGCAGATCGATGTGGTCGCTGGCATTCTTGAAATCGGTGATCTTGTCCTTGCCCCACGTGCCCGAGAAGCGGAACGTGTCCGTATTCGTGCCGCCGGTGAGGATGTCGTTGCCGCTGCTGCCTGACAGCGTGTCCTTTCCGCTGTCGCCATAGAGCCGGTCATTCCCGGCATTGCCGGTGAGCGTATCGTTCCCGGTGCCGCCATAGAGTTTGTCGTCGCCACCGTTGCCGTAGAGCTTGTCGTTGCCACCATTGCCCTTGATCGTATTGGCCGCGGACGTGCCCTTGAGGGTGTTGCTGCCCGCCGTGCCGCTGATCGTGGTCGAGGTGGGTGTGGGCGAAGTGCCCGTTGCCGGGTCGATGAGGTCGAGCTTCATGTTCGAGGAGCCGATCGTCACCTGCTTGGTCACCGGGGCATAGCCGTTGCCGGAGAAGGTGACCGAATAGGTGCCGGCCGCGAGCGCCAGGCTGTAGCCGCCGGCGCTTTCCGTCGTGGTGCTGTATCGGGCGCCGGTCGAGCTCACGGCGGTCACTGTCAGTCCGCCGAGGCCCTCGCCGATGTCGTAGAACAGGTCGCCGTCCTTGTCGTCCATGCTGACGCCGGTGAGGAACACCGCCGAGCCGGACTTGGCGAAGTTCTGCGTGACGAAGGCTCCATCCCAGGTCTGATACGGACCCGTGGTGAAGCCAATGCCGATCTCGCGGAAGGTCCCGTTGAGAATGTTGGCCTTGTGCCCGGGGCTGTTCATCAGGTTCGTGTGCAGCAGCTCCACCTCGTCCTGGAGGCCCTCCGGCGCGCGGGTGCTGGCCCAGGCAATGTTCTCCGCCGAGGTCCAGGATCCCGAGAAGGCATAGCCCGCGTCAACCATCCGCTGATGCGGGGAAGACCCGCTTGCGCCCGTATGGGAGAAGGTGTCGGACGCAATCATCCAATTGCTGTGCGAATCTGCTGATTCGTTGAGGTCGCCGTTGAAGGTGAGCGGCTGAGCGCCTGTCTTCGCCCGTTCGCGATTCACCAGTTCGAGCATGAATTGCTCGTAGGCGGTGGCTTGCGACATGAAATACCCCTTCGTTGCTTATAATTTTTCCCGCGACCGGG
>KI912045.1:578459-587205 GCA_000517005.1 Microvirga lupini | reverse complement strand
TGAATGTCAACGCGCTCTAATGCCTTGGAGCCTGGGGCTTAGAGGCCAAATGGGAAAAAGTTGTGACTCTTCAGCTATATAGTTGCGTTGCGAGCTTGAGCCGGGATGGTCGTCAGGAAACTTGCCCTACCTGCGCCGTAACCCTGCCCTGCAGCGTGAGAGGGAGATCGGACACGCATTCTGGTCTATAGCGGAACCCGGAAACGCCTTTTGCCAAGCTTGGCAGCATAACGAAGAATATCGATGACCAACCAAACGCCTGCCATGTCCGTTGCGCCCCGACCTGTCTCGGCAGAGAGAGTCGCGATCCCGATCCTGGCTGCCATCAGCATTTCGCACATGCTGAACGATCTCATCCAATCGCTGCTGCCGGCGATCTACCCGATTCTCAAGAGCAATTTTCACCTCGACTTCGGCCAGATCGGGCTTCTGACGCTCACCTTCCAGCTCACAGCCTCGCTGCTGCAGCCCCTGATCGGCTCATTCACGGACCGCAGGCCGCAGCCCTTCTCCCTCGTCGTGGGCATGGGCTTCACCCTCATCGGCCTGCTGACGCTTTCGCGGGCGGGTTCCTATCCGGTTCTGCTTCTGGCGGCGGCGCTCGTCGGCATGGGATCCTCGGTCTTCCATCCGGAATCCTCCCGCGTGGCTCGTCTGGCATCCGGCGGACGGCACGGTCTGGCGCAGTCGGTGTTCCAGGTCGGCGGCAATGCGGGAACCGCCTTGGGGCCGTTGCTCGCCGCCTTCATCGTCGTTCCGTTCGGACAGCCGAGCATTGCCTGGTTTTCGGTGGTGGCGCTCTTGGCGATGCTGATCCTGTTCGCCATCGGACGCTGGTATCAGGCGAAACTCGCGGACCTGCGTGCCAAGCCCCGTGCAGCCGAGACCGGTTCGCTGGTTTCGAAAACACGCATCGTGATCTCGCTTGCGATCCTGATCCTGCTGGTCTTCTCGAAGGATTTCTATGTCGCGAGCCTCACCAACTATTTCACCTTCTACCTGATTTCCAAGTTCCAGGTCTCGGTGCAGGACGCGCAGATCTACCTCTTCGTCTTCCTCGGCGCGCTCGCCGTCGGCACAGTTCTGGGCGGTGCCGTCGGCGACAAGATCGGACGGCGCTATGTGATCTGGATCTCGATCCTCGGTGTCCTGCCCTTCACGCTGGCGATGCCTTACGCCAACCTGTTCTGGACGGCGGTTCTGAGCGTTACCATCGGGTTGGTTCTGGCCTCGGCCTTCTCGTCCATTCTCGTCTACGCGACGGAGCTCGTGCCCGGTCGCGTCGGCACCATTGCCGGCCTCTTCTTCGGCCTGTCCTTCGGCATGGCGGGCTTGGGCGCCGCGCTGCTGGGGCAGCTGGCCGACATGACGAGCATCGAGACCGTCTACAAGGTCTGCTCGTTCCTGCCGGCTATCGGTCTCCTGGCGTATTTCCTGCCGAAGATCGAGAAGAAGCGCGCCTGAAAGTTGGGCTACTCTTTCCTTTGCACGTCATCACCGGCCTTGTGCCGGTGATCTCGATTGGTGAGGCGCCGCGCTCTTCGAATCGGGATGGCCGGGACCAGCCCGGCCATGACGAGGGAAGGGATGACGTCTGAAGCTTTGTTCCTGCCCTTGCCTCCAGGGGCGTGTCTATATCGAATTTTTACGAAACGATGCCTCAGATCAGCGCTGCCCTCGCGGCGTCCTCAAGCGCCTTCATCGCCATGCGATACGGACCCGGTCCATGGCTGAAGCGGGCGACGCCGAGTTCCGCGAGCCGCGCAGCCGAGGGCGCCTTCGCGCTCGCCATGATGTTCACCGGCAGGGGAGAGCCCTCGACGACGCGGGCGATCAGCCTCTCGTCGGCGAGACCGGGGACGAAGAACCCGTCGGCGCCAGCATCGGCATAGGCGCGGGCACGTTCCAGGGCCGTGGCGACGAGGCTCTCGTGCTGATCTGCAGATGCTACCAGGAACACGTCCGTACGCGCATTCAGAAAGGCCGGAATCCCGAGCCGATCGGCCGCGGCCCTGACGCCTTTGAGCCGCGCCGCCTGATCGGAGATCTCGCGCAACGGACCTGTCTCGCGAGTGCTGTCCTCGATGTTGTAGCCGATGGCGCCTGCCCGGATGGCACGGGTAATCGTTGCGCCGACCTCCTCGGGATTGGCGCCGTAGCCGCTCTCCAGATCGATGGTGACCGGAAGATCGGTGGCCGCCACGATGCGTTCGAGATTGGCGATGGCGAGTTCAAACGGCATGTATTCGCCGTCGTCGAAGCCGTGCGCGGCCGCGACCGACCTGCTGCCGGTGGCCAGCGCCTTGGCGCCGCTCGCGGCAACCGCCTTGGCGCTGCCTGCATCCCAGACATTGAACAGGATGATCGGCTGTCCAGGAACGTGGAGAGCCTTGAACGTTGTGGCCTTCGTGACTTGATCCGTCATATCTTTTACCCCCTGGAGAATGTTGCTGCGACGCGCCGCTCGTGTTCGAGCAGCCATTGCTTGCGCCAGATCTTGCCACCATAGCCGGTCAGAGATCCATCGGCACCAATCACGCGATGGCACGGCACGATGATTGCCACCTGATTGGCGCCGTTCGCCCGCGCGACGGCGCGTGCCGCATCGGGACGGTCGATAAGGCGGGCAATCTCGCCGTAGCTGCGCGTGGCCCCTACCCGAATCTGGCGCAGGGCATCCCAGACCGTCGCTTCGAACGGCGTGCCTTTCTGAACGATGGGCACATCAAACGAGATCGAGCGGCCGGCGAAGTACTGTTCCATCTGATGGGCGAGCGCGTCGAGCATCGGATGCTGCCCGAAAGAGATCGGCCCGGCGCGTTTGCGCAAGCGCTCGATCTCGGTCGGAAGCGCCTTGCGTTCCGCGAATTCGAGCAGATGAACGCCCGTATCGTCCACCACGGCGAGCATGGCGCCGATGGGCGTATCGAGCCATTGTGCCGTCAGGATCTGACGCGCCGGCGTGCGGATCGGCGCATCGCCGATGAGCCTGCTGATCGCATCGCGAAAGCCGCTGCCGGATTCATAGCCGGCATCGAGCTGGGCATCCATCACGGAGCCTCCCTGCTTCAAAGTGTTGACCGCCAGCCCTAAACGCTGTGAGCGCGCATATTGCGCGAAGGTGATGCCGTATTCGCGCTGGAAGGCGCGGCGGACGGTGGAAGGATCATAGCCGAGAGCCTTCACATCTGCGGCGCTCCATCGCCGTTCCGGCTCGGCCTTGATCCTTTCCCGGAGCGCCTCGAATGCGCCGCTCGTCGGTTGCTTGATGTCGAGAGGCTTGCAGCGCAGGCAGGGGCGAAAGCCTGCATCCTGGGCCGCGTCCCTGCAGGAGAAGAACACCACGTTGTCGCGCTTCGGCTTGCGGGCCGGGCAGGTGAGGCGGCAGAAGATTCCCGTCGTCTTCACGCCCACATAGGCAAACCCTTCGTAAGAGGGATCGCGGGCGATCAAGGCGGCAAAGAGGGTGTCGTCGTCACGGAGCATTGGCATAACCCTGTTCTAGCGCACCCATCGGGGCCGTGTCGCCGAAAACGAGGCGTGTATTTTTCTTTTTGCCTGGTCTTCGCTCAGCGGGTCTGGGCGACGTCCACGCTCAGGCGCATCTCCGGGTGGATGCCGCAGATGATATCGTAATGACCCGGCTGATCGAACCCGATGGTGACGGTGTCGCCCGGGTTTTGGGCATCCGAATTGAAGCTCTTGCCCGGCCCGTCGAGGCGCACGTTATGGACACGCGTATCGTCGTTGAGGATGCGCAGGGCTTCGCCTATCTTCAGGAGGACGGCGCGGGGCGTGAAGCGCCGATCCTTCTGGCTGATCGTGGATGCGGGGACGGCCTCCACATTCGTGCCCCAGGCCATCGTTCTCGCAGGCAGGCTCGCGGGGCGGGGAGGGTCGTCGCTGGAGAGGGTGTTGAGGAATGCGACGAGCTGGGCACGCTCGGTCGCGCTGAGTTCGATCCGCTGAGGCAGATCGGCCGAGAGGGTGGGGCGCTTCACCACGCGTTCGGCATAGTGGTCTACCACGTCGTCCAACGTGGCAAGCGAGCCGTCATGCATGTAAGGCGCGGACCAGACGCGCTCGCGCAGGCTCGGCGTCTTGAACGCGTGATTGGCAGCGCTCAGGCCAAGGATGGGCCCACGCCCCTTGTCCCCGCTCGGCAGGCCGATGTCATGGAACGCTTCATCGGTGAAGCGCCAGCCCTGATGGCAGGCCACGCAACCGGCCCTGCCGACGAAGAGGGAGAAGCCCTCAAGCTCGTTCGGTTCCAAGGCCTTGTCGTCACCTTTCACCCACCGGTCGAACCGGGTTTCCGGCGAGACGAGCGTTCGTTGAAAGGCCGCGAGAGCTTTTGCCAGATTGGCTTGCGTAACGGCAGGATCGTCCGGGAAGGCGGCCGCGAAGGCCTTGGCGATCTGCGGATCGGCGGAGAGTTCACGCAAGGATGTCTGCAGATTGCCGGCCATCTCGCGTTCGTTCTCGATCGGTACCATCGCCTGAACTTCCAGGCTCGATGCCCTGCCGTCCCAGAAGAAGGACAGGCCCCAGGCCAGGTTCCAGAGAGGAGGTGTGCGACGGTCGAGGGGTTGTCCGTCATGGCCGATATGGCGCTCGACCCCGTCGGAGAAGGACAGTTCTACCTGGTGGCAGCTCGAGCACGCCATATCGCCTGAACCGGATAGGCGCGTCTCTTCAAACAGCTTTGCGCCGAGCGCGACTTTTTCCGGCGTGGGCGGATTGTCAGCAGGAATTGGAATGTGGTCGGGACGCGCGAAGGCTTTTCGCCAATGCTCGACATCGAGCGGAGCGGGCTTGTCGGCCGCTCCGCCCACAAGGCTTGCGAGCACGAGACCCGCAAGCACACGGCCGGCTTTGGCGAGGCCCACGCGCGGCATGAATGTCAGAGCATCGGACCCAAAAGTGGACCCACTTTTGGGATCGAATCCGATGCTCCTCCTCTTGGCTGGCGCATCGTTCAGGCGGAAAACCGGCCCCACTTTTCCGCACGATGCGCTAGTGAAAGTTTCCGAGCTGCAGCTCGAACTTCGCGATGGCGCTCAAGAACTCGCCGGAATCCTTCACAGCCTGTTTCGGCGGCGTCACAGCCGGGAAGGTGGCCTTCAGGTCGTTGAGGCTTGCCTGCAGGGCCTTGGCTGCATCCGCGTTCTTGGCGGAGGCGGCGGGCATGACCGTTCCGACGAGACGGTCTACCTCGAACACGAAGCCGCGAGCGTCCTGGTACTCGACCACGTTTGCAATGCGGCCCTTCTGGATGGCCTCTTCATATTCGTCGGCCGCCTGCTGAAGCACTTCGAGAGCGGTCTCGAGCACGAAATAGGTGCCGTTCGCCTCCTTCGCCTTCACGGCCGTCTCGGCGGCGGCCAGACGCTCGTCGAGGGCCGCGCGGGCGCGGGCATAGGCCTCCTTGTTCTTGGCCTTCACAGTCTGGGATAGGGACTTCAGGGCGACCTGGAAGGGTGCGATGTTGAAGGTCTTCAGCTGATCGCGAATGCTGCCGTAGATCTCTTCCTCGGGGTGCAGGAAGTGGGGCAGGGCATCGGCCCAGCGGCCCGCCTCGATCAGCTCTGCGCCGACGAGGAGATGCCCGCGAATCATCTCGATGCCGCGATAGACATGGATGGACGGCTGGAGCTGCGCCGCCCCGCCGCCTTCACCCTCGCCCTCGCCGCCTGCGGTCGCGGCCGGTGCTGCGTGGCCTTGATGCTGGGCAAGATGAAGGAGGGTCTGATCGGCCTTCGATTCGATCCCGGCTTGAGGCTGGACGTGCAGGACCGTCGCCTGTGCGGCGGCCGGCGCAGCAACCAGGACAGCGGAGCTCAGGCCCGCCCAAATCTTCCGTTTCTTCATGGTGTCTCCCCTCCGCAGGACAGGTCGCCGCGGTCAGTTTAGAAAAGCTAAAAAAGTGCAAGCCTTTACAAGGATTTAGCTACATCCTATGGGGATTCTTGACAAGCCTGAAGGGGTCTTCCCATGCTGATCACGATTGCGGACGTCCTGCCCCAAGTCGAGCTTGAGGAAGTTCGTGCGATGCTCGGATCGATGCGCTTCGAGGATGGCCGTGCGACGGCGGGCTGGAGCGCCAGACTCGTCAAGGACAACGAGCAGGCCCGTGAAGGGGCTGCTCTCATGTTGCTTCGGGAGAAGGTGTCGAAGGCCATTCTCGCCAATGAGGTCTTCAATCTTGCGGCGCGTCCGAAAGCGCTGACGCCGCTGACCTTTGCCCGTTACGGCGAGGGCAAGGCATACGGCTCCCACGTGGACAATCCGCTGATGAACGGCATCCGCACGGATGTGTCCTTTACCCTCTTCCTGGCTGATCCGGAATCTTATGACGGCGGCGAACTCGTGATCGAATCGGTCTCGGGCGAAGAGGAGGTGAAGCTGCCGGCTGGGCACCTCGTCGCTTATGATTCGACGAGTCTGCACCGGGTGGCTCCCGTCACGCGGGGAGAGCGCATGGTGGCGGTGGGCTGGGCGCAGAGCTACGTACGCGACAGCGCCCGGCGCGAGCTTCTGTTCGATCTCGAAACCGCCAAGCGCAACCTGTTCGCCAAATCTGGCAAGACGCCGGAATTCGACCTGCTGGCGAAAAGCAGCGCCAATCTCTTCCGGATGTGGGCCGAGGTTTAAGCCCGCTACTGCCAGGAATAGTTGAAGCTGACGCTGATGCGTTCGCTCTCGGCCTCGTTCAGAGGCACCTCGTGGCGCAGCCAGCTTTCCCAGAGCAGCACCGTGCCGGGAACCGGCTTCATATAGGCGAATTGCCGGTTCTCCTGTTTGGCTTTCGCCTTGCGCGGCGGCGCGGCCATCATGAAGCCGAGGCGTGGATCCTCGAGCTTGAGCGCGCTCGCACCCTCCGGGATCGTCACGTAATAGGTGCCGCTGATCACCGAATGCGGGTGAATGTGAGAGGTGTGAATGCCGCCGGGTGGGAGAATGTTGATCCACAGGCTGTCGAGGACGAGCTTGCGACCCTGAAGGTCGAATTCCAGCTCCTTGGCGAAGCCCGCCACATGCTTGTCGAGATCCTTCAGGAGATCGCCGAACACCGGTACCCGCCAGGGCAGGTCGTTCAAGGAGGCGTAGGACGTGTAGCCCGGATAGCCATGCTTCGCGCACCAGCGCTGACCGGCCTCGTCGTCCTCGGCGATGGAGAGGCAGGCCGCCTCCAGCTCCGCGTTGCGGCGCTCGGCTTTGGCGCCCGTCAGTTCGGCGCGGTAGACTTTGGTGACGAAAAGCGTATCGATGCTTGCCATGGCTTGGCTCTATTCCGGCCGTCGGCTTCTGTCAAAGCCATTGCCCTTTCGGGATGGGCATCCCAGCTTTCATGTTGGAAAATTTCCTCATGGCTTGAACGATCCATGGGGGCAACACACCTTGGCCTTATGATGTCACCCTCCCTCCCTTCGATCGCCTCGGACGATCTATTGACCATGGCTCGAAGCCTCGATGCCGAAAGCCTCGCGCGCGTCATCGCCCTGCGGGACTGGCTGATCACGGTCGCGGGCCAGATGGAGGATTCGAACGAGGTCCTGTCGGGCTTCCTCAACCGGCTGATCGAGCTGGGCCTGCCTATCGACCGGGCCGTTTCGGCCATCGAGACGCTTCATTCGGAGTATGCCGGGATCGGGCGTTTCTGGACCCGGGAGGAGGGGACCGTCGTGCGCTACCTGCCGCACGGGGACCGCCGCGAGACCATCTACCAGACGAGCCCCTTCGCCCATGTCAGTCGCACCGGCGAATGGCTCGTCCTCGATCTCGCCGACACCCCTGACGACCTCTTCCCGATCATTCCCGAACTGAAGGAAGCGGGCTATCGTCATTACGTCACCATCCCGATCCGCTTCACCAACGGGGCAGAGAACGCGATCTCCTTTGCGACGCGGTCCCCGCAAGGATTCGGCACGCGCGAGCTGACGATCTTGCGCATGGTGATTCCGTCCTTTGCCCTCGTGACCGAGCTGCGTGCGACGAGCAACCGGCTCGACGAGGTGCTGCGCATCTATGTGGGGGACGATCCCCACAAGGCGATTTTGTCGGGCGCCATCCAGCGCGGACAGGTGACGCGGATTCGCTCGGCCATCCTGTTCGCCGACATGCGCGACTATACGCATATCTCCTCGACCTTGAGCCCTGAAAGCGCCGTCGACCTGTTGAACAATTATTTCGACTGCCTCGTGCCACCCATCGAGGATGAAGGGGGAGAGGTGTTGAAGTATCTGGGCGACGGGCTGCTCGCCATCGTGCGCGACAAGGGCGATGACACGGGCGGTGCCGCGCAATCGGCTCTGACTGCCGCCACCAAGGCTCTTCGGCGCATCGAGGCCGCCAATAACGAGGGCCGCTTCCCCGTGCCGATCAATGTGGGCTTTGCGCTCCATCACGGCGATGCGGCTTATGGCAATGTGGGCTCCGGCCAGCGTCTGGACTTCACGGTGATCGGGCGTGACGTGAACCTCGCAAGCCGCATTGCGGAGCTGAACAAGAGCCTCGGCGAGCCGCTACTCATGTCGAGACCCTTCGTCGAGCATCTCTGGGGCAATCCCTCGTCGCTCGGCGCCCACGAAGTCGAAGGCTTCGAGGAGGCGGTCGAGGTGTACAAGCCTTAGCGCATCGTGCGGACCCGAAGGGCCGCGCCAGCGACCCGTAGGGCCACGTCAGTGAAAAGTGGATCCGGTTTTCCGCGAAGAACGATGCGCTCTTTATAGAGTGGAGCATCGGA
>KI912045.1:575004-578359 GCA_000517005.1 Microvirga lupini | reverse complement strand
ATCCCAAAAGTGGATTCCACTTTTGGGTCCGATGCTCTAGAGTTTGTCGCGTCCGTGCGGCGCGTCGAGATCAAGGACCGGCCCGAGCGGCACGATGCCGGTGGGATTGATGGACCTGTGGCTCTCGTAGTAATGCCGCTTGATATGCGCCATGTTCACGGTCTCGGCGATGTTTCCCGTCTGGTAGATGTCGCGCAGATAGCCCGAGAGATGCGGATAATCCGCGATGCGGCGCAGGTTGCACTTGAAATGGCCGACATAGACCGGATCGAAGCGCAGCAGCGTGGTGAAGAGACGGATGTCGGCCTCGGTCAGCCCGTCGCCGCAGAGGTAACGGCGTGAGGACAGGCGCTTATCGAGGAAATCGAGGGTTTCGAAGAGCGGGTGAACAGCCTCTTCATAGGCCTGCTGCGTCGTCGCGAAGCCTGCCTTGTACACGCCGTTGTTGACGTTGTCATAGATGCGCCCGTTCAGGCTGTCGATCTCGGCCTGCAGGTCCTGCGGACAGTAATCGCCCGGCTTGGCGCCGATCGCGTCGAAGGCCGAGTTCATCATGCGGATGATCTCGGCGGATTCGTTGTTCACGATGGCGCCGGTCGCCTTGTCCCAGAGGACCGGCACCGTCACGCGGCCGGTATAGGCGGGCTCGGCCGCCGTGTAGACCTGATAGAGATATTGCGCCCGGTTGATCGGGTCCGGAATGACGCCGGGCCCTTCCTCGAAGGTCCAGCCATGCTCCAGCATGCGCCAGTGCACGACGGAGATGTCGATCATGCCTTCCAGCCCTTTCAGCTTGCGCATGATCAGGGTGCGGTGGGCCCAGGGACAGGCCAGCGAGACATAGAGATGGTAGCGCCCGGCCTCCGCCTTGAATCCGCCTTCTCCGGTCGGGCCGGGAGCTCCATCGGCGGTGACCCAGTTGCGGAAAGCCGATGCCTTGCGGACGAAGCGGCCACCGGTGCTCTTGGTGTCGTACCAACGATCCTGCCAGACGCCGTCGATCAGCAACCCCATCCCATCCTCCATATCCGGTCTCGCTACAGCATCGGACACAAAAGTGGACCTCATTTTTGGATCCACCCGATGCTCAATCCTTCAAGCGGCGCATCGTTTGGACTTCCGGTTCCGCACAATGTGCTTGGGAGACCGGATCCAACCGTGAAAGCAGACAGATGGGCGGATTGGGCAGGGATCAAGAGCTGGCGCGAGCCTCCGGTGGGGCGAGGGGGCATGCGACAGCGGGGTCGGAAGGGGAGGAGCAAAACCGGCTTGACGGGATTTGAGATGTATTACAGGAACATGAAGGATCCCGGCTCGTCCGGGACCGCCCTCTTTTCTGAGCCTTGGCTCTTGGAGAAGGGCAGGGCCTTTCGCCACGACAAGGGGTGACGAGGGGCTTTCTCTCCGTTAGTAACTCCCTTGCCTTCCTTGGAAGGGCCTGTAGCTCAATGGTTAGAGCCGGCCGCTCATAACGGTCTGGTTGCAGGTTCGAGTCCTGCCGGGCCCACCATCTAATAATATCAATAAGTTAGGTGAGTTTTTAGCGACATTGTCGACATCTTATATCGGCAGTTAGAGCAACGGGCATTCGGTGGGTGCCACGCGCCACCTATGATGACCAGATCGTAATCGACCAGTGGTGTCCCCCGACATTCTAGGGTCGTCGTTTGATTCATTTATTCTGCAGCTCACAATGGATGCAGGTGAATTGAGCCTCAGCAAGGATAAGTTCACGACCATGGGAGAGCCGATTTCCAGGCTCTGGCGGATACGCATTGCACGATCTCGCAGCCTGTTCTTGCTGATCAGACTTCGACATGGAAGTGGAACAAGCGAGCGACTGTTACACGAGGAAGGCGGACAGCCTCGAGCCGGACAAGGCAGACGTACAGGATTGCTCCGAGGGAAGGCCCCACCATGTAGATCCATGGGGCTACAGGCACATTGGCCACGAGCGCCGGACCGAACGAGCGCGCCGGGTTTGCGCTTGCACCAGAGATGGGGGCCTCCAGCCACACCAGAAGCGAGAGAACCGCCGGCATCACGAGGGGAGTGAACCTCCGTGTGCGAGGGTGAGCCGCCGTGGTGAGGATGGCAAGAATAAGCAGAAACGTCACTGCCGCCTCGCCCAGCATGGCGGCCCAGCCAGGTACGCCGGGCCCAGGCTGCGTGGCACCGAACGCTACGCTTTGTCCCATGTCTCCCCAAGCCAGAAGGGGTGCGGCCCCGACTGCACCGCCGGCAAACTGAGCCAGGACATAACAACCGGCATCGCGCCACGCCAACTTGTCCTCCAGCCAAAAGGCTAGGGTTATGGCAGGGTTGATGCGCGCACCGCTAATCCGGCCAATGGGCGACACGGCGATCAGCGCGCCGACAGACCCGAACAATCCTCCCGTCAGAAATAAACGCAAGCCTTCGGCAGGAATCAGCCTCGATCCGGGACTGTCCTGTCCGAACATGAGAATCACAATGGACACCCCGAGCAGGACCAGCAGGGCCGTACCGATGAACTCGGCCAGATACAGAGTTGGGTGCAATCGGGATGGAGGAAAGGGATCGCCATGCAAAGGCCTGTCTCGGACAAGCCGTGCAGGCGCGTAATCATCCGGCATGATCGGTCATCGTCTGCGACGCTGTGGTGCCGCGGCGCAGGTCCTGAGCGGCTTCCTGCTGGGATATGGCATGTGCGCTGCCGGATTGACTCGGTTGAATGATCGGAAGCGTGAGGCACACGCTCTGCGTCGGCAACACCCTGCGCCATCTCTGGATCAACTGCTGATAGGCCTTGCCGGCGGGCCGGATGTTGCGATCCAAGTCGTAAAGGCCAAGGGGATTCACACGGCCGTTCTCTTCACGCAAGGCCGTATCCCAATCGACCTGATCCGTCAGTGAGTACCATGTGAACCCGACGATCGGAACGCCGCTGTTGCGGACCCGCAGGACGTTGGCCCATTCCTTCCGCAGCCAGTTTGCAGCTTCATCACCGTTAGCTCCCTGTGCCAGGTTCGTCTCCGTATGCATGACCGGGAGGCGGTAGCGGTCATAGTATTGCCGGGTGATCTCCGCATATCCGAAGATTTCGCCGGCCGCCCATGTTCGCCCGTCGGGCGCGACCCGGTGTTCGTTGGTGATGTAGTAGTGTTCCCCATGATGCAGTGCTGCCGCAGGTGGTGCGTCAGAAAGAATTGGTACTCGTCGCGCGTCATGCCGTTGTCCAGGAGGAACTGGTACATCTCGGAATCGACGCGACAACCATAGTTGAGATCAAGAGAGAGAAACCGGCGAGCATTCAGAGTCTCGGCATTCGCGATCGCGTCGGGCTCATCGGCATGGAAGTATTCCGACGACTCGC
>KI912045.1:570616-574904 GCA_000517005.1 Microvirga lupini | reverse complement strand
ACGCCGGGGGTGATCGCATGCTGCAGCTGGTGACGAGCCGCCTTCTCGGAACCGTTTCGAGCAATGACCTCGTTGCGAGAATGTCCGGCGATGAGTTCGTCGTCGTACAGGCGAATGTCGAATCTCCGAACGATGCGGAAGACCTCGCACGCAAGATCATCGATTCCCTGTCTGCGCCATTCCTCCTTGAAGAGAGCGAGATCAGAATAGGATGCACGATCGGAATCACATTGGCGCCGCGTGACAGCCAGGATGCCGAGAAGCTTCTCCGTTGCGCCGATCTGTCAATGTACCGGGCCAAGGCCGAGGGAAGGAACACGCTCCGCTTTTACTCGCCCGAGATGGACAGCATCTCGTGGAACAACATCGGCTTGGAGACTGATTTAGGCAAGGCCATTGCCCAAGAACAGTTCGAGCTTCACTACCAGCCCCAGATTGACCTGGAGACAGGGGCAGTTGCAGGTGCAGAGGCGCTTTTGCGGTGGAACAGGCCGGAATTCGGTCTTACGTCACCTGCCGCATTCATCGACATTGCAGAAGAGACGGGGCTGATCAACGAGATCGGCGCCTGGGTTCTCAAGAAGGCGTGCACTCAGGCTGCGGCGTGGCAGAGCTCCCCATATCGTCCGCTTCGGATCTCCGTCAACCTGTCACCCGTGCAGTTTCTCCGTCAGGATATCGTCCAGCTCGTTGAAGATACCCTTAAGGCGACCGGTTTGAATCCCGAGTTCCTCGAACTCGAACTCACCGAAGGCAGCTTGCTCAAAGATGTCGAAAGAACCAAACAGATCCTTCAGGGCCTCAAGCGTCTTGGGGTGCGAGTCGCGATCGACGATTTCGGAGTGGGCTTCTCCTCTCTCAGCTACCTGAAGAACTTTGCCGTCGACACGTTGAAAATCGACCGCTCGTTCATCTCGAGCCTCCTGGCTGGGAGTCGCGACGAAGCCATTGTCAGGGCGATCATCTCGTTGTCCCAAAGCCTTGAATTGAAGGTGATCGCCGAAGGCGTCGAAACCAATGCCCAGCTCGCGTGTCTGCTCAGTCATGCTTGTGACGAGGCCCAGGGGTATCTGTTCAGTCGCCCTATCGCGGCGGATGCCTTCGAGGCTCTGCTCAAGGAGAATCCCCGGTATCTGCTTCCGAAGCAGGGTATACCGCCCAAGAAGGTCCAGAGCTCGTGATAGCCGATATTCTATCGCGCCTGAAGAACAGTCCCGATCGTGAGCATGAGATGAGCCTCAACAGGCTCATCTTTTTGAGTCTGATCGCAGCCTACACGTTCTGGATCAATCCTTCCGTGCCGCGTGAGGCGCTGATAGCCGCAACGATCTTCGCCTTCATCTCGATCGGGATCGTCGTCCATATCCTTCTCAGGCCTCATCGATCGACGATCCGACGGGTTGTCGCCATCTTCAGCGATCTTGCCACCGCCTCCGTTCAGCTTCATTATGTCGGCGAGACATCTTCCGTTCTTTTTCTGCTCTATCTATGGATCACATTCGGCAACGGATTCCGCTTCGGCGTCTGGTTCCTATATGTTGCGGTGGCCGTCTCGGTCGTTTGCTTCACAATAGTGATCTACACGACACCGAGATGGCATGATGATATCTATCTCTCAGCGAGCCTGCTGCTGAGCCTTGTGGTTCTCCCCCTCTATGCAAGTACGCTGATCCGCAAGCTGTCCAACGCCAAGGCGCAGGCGGAGGCGGCAAATCGGGCGAAGACGCTGTTCCTTGCCAGCGTCAGCCATGAGTTGAGGACCCCGCTGAACGCGATCATCGGTCTTTCAGATCTCATGTCGGGAACGAACCTCGATGCGGAGCAGCGTGGCATCGTTCGAACGATCGGTTCCGCTGGCGAGTCTCTGCTGAGGCAGATCAATAGCATCTTGAACCTGTCCCGCATCGAAGCGGGAAAGATGCCCGTGGACCAGATCGATTTCGATCTGGCGGAAGTTCTTTCCACGGCTCGGGCCATGGTTCTGACCCAAGCCCAACAAAAAGGGCTTCGACTGACGATCCACATCGCGCCGCAGACTCCTTTGCGGCTCCATGGGCCGAAGCACCATCTCGAGGAAATCCTCCTCAATCTTCTCGGCAATGCCGTCAAATTTACGGAAAAAGGGTATGTCACGCTCGCAGCGCATCCCGTGACCGAGAACCACAAGACATTCATTCGTTTCATCGTTTCCGATACCGGCATTGGCATTGCCCCACACGCCGTGGGAAAGATCTTCGAGAGCTTTACCCAGGCCGATGAAACGATCATCAACCGTTTTGGTGGAACCGGGCTCGGCCTCTCCATCTGTCGTCAACTCATTGAAGCCATGGGTGGTAAGATCAGGGTCGAGAGCAAAGAAGGTCACGGTAGTTGCTTCTGGTTCACCCTCCCGATGAGCGTCGCGGATCAGGAGGCCTCGGGCCAACGGTTACTTCAGCTCATCCAACCCCTATTGGTATGCCCCGACCCTAGCCTGGCGCACGCTATCGCACTCCGCCTGAGTGACCGAGGGGACATTCCCGTCGCACAGACCTTGTCTGAGGGAAGCGAATGGGCCCGGAAGAAAGGCGAGCAGGCTATTCTATTCTACTATAGTGATCTGCCGGACGACCTCCTGGCTGCAGAGATCGAGAAAGCAGATCCTCCTGTCGCTCCCGTTCTCATCCGCCCAGATCTACCTCAGGACTTTGCGGCATCAGGATTGATGCATGTGTCAAGCAGCGTGCTGCCGCTTGATTTCATGCAAGGTGATGCTCGAACCGCTTCGGCTGCAGCGGCTGCGCAAACGTCTTGGGCTCAGGCGATCTGGAGCGGGCCGAGCAGGATCGAGCTTCCCGTCGCATCGCGAGCTCTCTCGATCCTTGTGGCGGACGATAATGTGACGAACCGCTTGGTGATATCGAAGATTCTGGAACGTGGCGGGCATACTGCCCGATGCGTCGCCAACGGGGAGGATGCCCTCAGCGCGCTGGAGGAGGAGTCGTTCGATCTGGTCATTCTGGACGTCAACATGCCTGTGATGACAGGTATCGAGGCTACGAAGCTGTTCCGATTCATGGAGCCTCAGGGCACCCGCACCCCCATCATCGCCTTGACGGCTGATGTGACGCCGGAAGTTGTCGCAGAGACACTCGCGGCAGGTATGGATGCCTGTCTGACAAAACCCGTGCGACCTGAGACGCTTCTCAAGGCAATCGAGGAGCACGCGGCTTCCCGTCCTGTCCAGGCTGTGGTTGAAAGCAGCCCGGCCTCTGCTGCCTCAACGAGTGCCTATTCCTTCGCCATAGACGAATCCCTGCTCATCGAACTGGAGCAACTGGGCGGGAGAGACTTCGTACTCAGCCTTGTGGAGGAGTTCTTCTCCGACGCCGAGCGTCTCATCGACGAGCTGCGGGATGCCGCAGCGTCGGGAGACTCGCACAGGTTTCGCCTCGAAGCCCACGGCCTGCAGAGCGCATCCGCGAATGTGGGGGCAAAGACGGTGCATGAAATCTGCGTCGGCTGGAGGCGAATCACAAGCGCCGATCTTGCCCGAAACGGGATGGAGCAGGTTGAGCATCTGGCGCGGGAACTTGATCGCACACACAACATGCTGAAGACGTATCTTCTGCAAGGGTCGAGAGAAGCAAAGCCGATCCAATTGGCTCAATAGCAATGCCGGCCTCGCTTCGACTGCCGGCGGATTGGCGTTCGGCCATGCCGGAGGGGCAAAGCCGGGTTAGGCTCAGCCACAGGCGAAGCCGTTCAACATCGAAAGCTGAGACTTATGCAGGGCTCTTTTTCGCTTGTGATGGCGGAGAATTGGTTTGTGCTACAGAGCCGTCATTGCCTTGAAAGAGCTTCCTTGTTCGTGGAAACTCATTGTCAGGTGCATCCCGCCTTTGCCGCGTCTTATAGAGCAGAGACTTGATGTGCGCCTTGATGGCGCCTTCGCTCACGGAAAGCTCGCGTGCGATGTCGCTGCTAGTTCCGCCCCCCGCAACACGGCAGAGCACATAGGCCTCCTGTTGAGATAGAATAGGAAAGCAGACATCCGTGCCACTCTTCTTAGCAGTCCTGCGCCTCCGCCTGCCACAGAGGCAGATCAGGTCTTCGGTCATGATAGGTGCCCCCAGCAACGATTGTGCCAACGTATCATAGCGTTAGGGGGCTCACTTTGCCGGCCGGCGCAATTTCTGTGCCGCCTGCCTCAAGCAGAAGGTCAGCGATGGCAGGGTTAATCACGCCCGAAGATCGCGGATCCATTGCGCGACGACTGGTCCCTCCAGGCTCGAACGGCCATGTTGGA
>KI912045.1:515739-570363 GCA_000517005.1 Microvirga lupini | reverse complement strand
TGGTCAACCCGCCGAGCGGCTCAAACATGCGGACAAGAGTCGCCCGCGATACGTGGAACTCGCGGGTCAAGCGGTCGACCGTCAGGCCCGGATCGGCGAGGTTAGCATCGATATAGCGCTTGATGGTCAGGATCAGGGCACCTCTCCTGGCCGCCGCCGCTGTCTCCTGTGTATCGGCTGACGGTCCGAAGCATCCGGCGATCAGGCTGGCGGTCGCATCGGAGATAGCGGCCCCATCCTCCGCACTCAACGAGCCGGCCGTTCTATGGATCGTCTGCATGTAGGTGGCGAGGACATGACCGAGCCCCGTCTGGCCCGACAGCACAATCCCGTGCAGCCCGTCAGGATGCTTCAGGAGAGGTTCCAGCACGGCCCGGGGCACAATGAAGTTCAGGTTATGGAAGTTCTCGGCCTGGGTGTGCACTGTCTGAGACAGGTCGAGGATGCTGACATCGCCTGGCCTCACCCGTATGGGCCGACCTTCAACCTCTCCGGCATAACCGCCCTGGGAGTAAAGCTGGACGAGATAGTGATCGATCCCGCTGCGGGCGATGGTGAGTGGAGAGCGGCGAAACTGCTGAGCGATTGCCGTCACGCTCCCCAGAACGAGGGGCCCGAGATGGTAACTATCGACTTGGATCGGGAAGGCGTCGACAGCACCCGGATCGGGAAACGACACATCGAACAGAGGAGAGGCTATGCTGCGCCATGTCCATAATGCCTCCTCCGCAGACGAGACCGCAGATCCGTCAAACGAAAAGGACGGCAGGCCTGACATGGTCGATTGAGCACCACAGGTTCGGATTGTTGCAATCTTTGAACGGGATAAAGGCTATCAGACCGAGGCAAAAAAGGGATACGTATTTTCCACATGATTGGAACGTATTTCGACCTCAGGCAGAACGGCTTGGACATTTTTTGACGGTGATTTGGAGCCACTTTGTCGAGAAATACTTTATGGAGCGAGGTTAAACGCCTGTTTGATACCGAGAACGATGCCGTTCACGGCCACGCTGGCAAGAATCAGCCCCATGACCCGGCTGATGACGCTGGCGCCAGCATCGCCGATGAGCTTGATGATCCGGGAGGCCATCAGCATGAGTGACAATGTGACGAGCAAAATGAGAGCCATTTGGGCAACGGTCTCCGCCTGCTCATAGACATTGAATTTGCTGTTGTCCGTGAGCGAGACGACAGCCAGCATGGCGCCCGGGCTGGCGATTGAGGGAATGGCCAGCGGGTAGATCGACCGGTCGACATCCGAGGTTACGATGTCCTTTTCCTCAGCCTCGACTTTCGGCTCTCCGAAAATCATTGTCAGCGCAAACAGGAACAGAACGATGCTGCCAGCTATCTGGAAAGCATCGAGATCGATGTCCATGGCCTGAAGCAGCGCCTGCCCTGCGACCACGAAAAACAGGAGGACGATGAAGGCGGCCAGGGTTGCCCTCAGGGCGGTCCGCCTGGCCGCGACGGCGCTCATGCCGGCCGTGACGGCCAGAAAGACCGGAAGCGTTCCAATCGGGTCGATCACGACCCATAAGGTGATCAGGTCGGTGAAATACTGGCTCATCGGCGGCCCTCGCCTCTACGTCACAAATAAAGCGCGCCCTCGAGGCAAAGCCAAGCTTGTCCGGATCGATCACTGGAGCAGTATGATCGCGTTCCTTGCTGTGTTTACATCGTAACATTGCTGATCGTGTCTCCAGGCTTCCGTCATGATAGTCTTCCGATCGACAACGGGAGCATGGAATGACTGGTCGAACCGAGAGCCGGAGGAGCCCTGTGCGTGGGCTGAAATGCCCCAATGCCGAGAAATCCGTGTCGCTGGCGCTGCAGGGTGGCGGAGCGCATGGCGCCTTTACCTGGGGTGTGCTCGATTACCTCCTCGAGGACGGCCGGCTAACCATCGAGGCGATCACGGGCGCGAGCGCCGGATCGATGAATGCAGTCGTTCTCTTCGAAGGCTGGCTCGAAGGAGGACGTGACGGCGCGCGCGAACAATTGCGCAAGTTCTGGAAACGCGTGAGTCTCGACGGTGTGCTCTCGCCGCTCCAGCGTTCTCTGTTCGATCGTCTGTTGAGCTATTGGAGCATGAACGGCTCTTCGCATCTCTGGTTCGATGCATGGTCGCGGGTCGCCAGCCCCTATGACCTGAACCCTCTCGACATCAATCCGCTACGCGATGCCCTTAACAGTCTGATCAATTTCGAACGGGTGAGGGCCTGCAAGGACGCAAAGCTGTTCATTGCGGCGACCAATGTCTGGACCGGGAAGATCCGGATCTTCACCGGCCCTGAACTCACCGTGGACCACGTGCTGGCCTCGGCCTGCCTGCCGATGCTCTTCAAGGCTGTCGAGATTGACGGGGAGCCGTATTGGGACGGCGGCTATACCGGCAATCCGGCGCTCTTTCCGCTTTTCTACGAAGCACAAACGGACGATATCCTGCTGGTCCAGATCAATCCGATCGAACGTCGCTCGACGCCGCGGACTGTGCAGGAAATCCAGAACCGACTGACCGAGATCACGTTCAATGCCAATCTGTTGCAGCAATTCAGATCGGTCGAGTTCGTGACGCGACTGATCGACGAAGGAAAGCTCTCGACCAGGGACTACAAGCGGGTCTTCATGCACCGGATCCATGGCGGAGAGAAGCTTGATGAGTTCACCGCTGCGTCCCGCCTCAGTGCTCAATGGAGTTTCTTCAAGGAGCTGAAGAATCTCGGCAGAGATGCCGCCCGCACGTGGCTTACGGAAAACTACCAGTTCATCGGTCAGAAGAGCACCCTCGATCTGCGTGACGCCTACACCTGAACACCTAGCCAACCGGCTAGGTGTCCACCGGCGGGTGACGTCCCATCATTAGGTCGTGGGTGCTATTTCAACCAAAACGCATGAACGTCTTTTTGGCCTATCCGCTGCCACGCTCTGTGCTGATAATGTATCATTGTTTCGTGTCTTGCCAGAGATGCGGCAAAGCGTAATATTGCATTGCAATAAGTACGAAAGCTCTTTCGCGTGCCTCTGCGCACGGGACCATAAGCTGAAATTTGGAACTATAGTGCTGCGTCGATGATGCCGATCAGGAGGTTACGCATGCGCTTTCCTCGGTCCGTGTTTGTTTCCGGCGTTCTGTTCTCGTGGTTTGCCGCGGCGAGCCTGGCGATGGCCCAGGGCGGCCCTGCGCCGCCACCGCCGGTGACAGTCGCAAAGCCTGTCGTGAAGGATATCGTTGAGCAGGACGACTTCATCGGGCGCTTCGAGGCCATCGATCAGGTCGATATCCGCGCCCGGGTCTCCGGCTATCTCGACAAGGTCCACTTTCAGGATGGCACCTTCGTCAAGGCAGGCGACCTTCTTTTCACTATCGACCCGCGGCCCTATCGCAATGCGCTTGAGCAGGCGCAATCGGCTGTTACGTCCTCTCAGGTCCGCTTGGAATTCGCTCAGAGCGATCTCGAACGAGCCGAGCAGTTGCGCCGAACAGGCAACATCACCGACCAGCTCTACGATCAGCGGCGGCAGGCATTCCTGACTGCCAAGGCCGAGTTGGATCGCGCCCAAGCAGCGCTGCGGCAGGCTCAGCTTGATGTCGAGTTCACTGAGATCAAATCACCCCTGTCGGGGCGGATCTCGCGCAAGCTCGTTTCCGAGGGCAATCTGGTCAATGCCAACGAGACGATCCTGACGAATGTGCTGTCGCTCGATCCGATCCAGTTTTATTTCGATGTCGACGAACGCTCCTTCCTGGCTTTTTCGCGGCAAGCCCGTGGGGGCACGAATACTTCGGCCAATGGAGAGACCAACGAGGTCGTGCTCACATTGACGGATGAGCGCCTGGGGCAGCGTAAAGGACATCTCGATTTCGTCGACAACCGGCTCGATGCTGCAAGTGGCACAATCCGCGTGCGCGCGGTGTTCGAGAACAAGGATCGCTTCCTGACCCCCGGGCTGTTCGGCCGTGTCACGGTGGGCGCCTCTGACCCTTACAAGGGCGTCCTCCTGCCCGACGAGGCCATCGGGAGCGATCAGGATCGACGGGTGGTCTATGTCGTCGGTGAGAACAACATCGTCAATCTCAAGCCCGTGCGCATCGGTCCGCGGATCGACGGCTACAGGGTCATCCGCGATGGGTTGACCGGCAACGAACGGTGGTCGTGAACGGCCTTGTTCGGGTTCGGCCCGAAGCCCCGATCACGCCGCAGATGACGACGCTCCCTCCGGTGCGGGAACGAAACGGCAGCTGATCTCACGCGAGGAGGGCGCTCCCATGCGCTTTGCCCACTTCTTCGTCGACCGCCCCATCTTCGCGACGGTCCTGTCGGCGCTCTTCCTGATCATCGGCGGGATTGCGTACACGGCTTTGCCGGTCGCGCAATATCCGGAGATAACGCCTCCCACCGTGGTGGTGAGGGCGAGCTATCCGGGAGCCGATGCGCAGACGGTCGCAGCCACGGTCGCCACGCCTCTGGAGCAGCAGATCAACGGGGTCGAGGACATGCTGTACATGTCTTCGTACTCGACTGGCGACGGCGCCATGGCGCTGACGATCACGTTCAAGCTCGGCACCGATCTCGACAAGGCGCAGGTGCTCGTTCAGAACCGGGTGGCGATTGCAACGCCGCGACTGCCGGAGGAGGTGCGGCGTCTGGGCGTGACGACGCTCAAAAGTTCGCCCGACCTGATGATGGTCGTGCACATGCTCTCTCCGGATGGATCCTACGACCAGCTCTACGTCTCGAACTATGCCCGTAACTACGTGCGCGACATCCTGCTGCGGCTCGATGGCGTGGGCGACCTCATCATCTTTGGCGAGCGGCAATATTCCCTGCGCATCTGGCTCGACCCCGAGAAGCTCGCCTCCTACGGCATGACATCGAGCGACGTGGTGCGTGCCATCCAGGAACAGAACGTCCAGGTCTCAGGCGGCGCCTTGGGACAGGAGCCGACGCCGACGGATGCGGCCTTCCAGCTGACGGTGACGACGCAGGGCCGGTTTGAGGATCCGCGCCAGTTCCGGCAGATCATCGTCCAGGCCACGCCGCAGGGACGCCTCGTGCGGCTGCAGGATGTGGCCCGTATCGAGCTTGGCGCCCAGGATTATGTGACGAATTCCTATCTCAATGGGAAACCTGCCGTTGCACTCGGAATTTTCCAACGGCCCGGCACCAATGCGCTCGCCGCGTCGGAGCAGATCATCCGGACCATGGAGGAGCTCAAAGCGAACTTTCCACCGGGCATCGCCTATGAGATCGTCTATAATCCTACGGAATTCATCGCCGAGAGCGTGAACGAAGTCTACAAGACCTTGTTCGAGGCCACGGCGCTCGTCGTGATCGTGGTCTTCGTGTTCCTGCAGAGCTGGCGCACAGCGATCATTCCCATCGTGGCGATTCCTGTCTCGCTGATCGGCACCTTCGCCTTCATGGCGGCCCTTGGGTTCTCGATCAACACGCTGACCCTGTTCGGCATGGTTCTGGCCATCGGCATCGTGGTCGACGATGCCATCGTGGTGGTGGAGAATGTGGAGCGCAACATCGCGCTCGGCATGTCGCCGCGGGATGCGGCCCACACGACTATGGATGAGGTTGGGACTGCGCTCGTGGCCATTGCGCTGGTGCTTGTTGCGGTCTTCGTGCCGACGGCTTTCATCCCCGGCATTTCCGGCCAGTTCTATCGGCAATTCGCCCTGACCATCGCCGTGTCGACGGTCATCTCGGCCTTCAACTCCCTGACATTGTCGCCGGCTCTCGCCGCATTCCTGCTGAAGCCGCATAGCCATGAGCGTTCCCGAAATCCGATTTCCCGGTTTGGACGAACGCTCGCGAACGGCTTCAATCGCGGTTTCGACGCAACCTCAAACGGCTATGCCAGGGCGGTCGGTACGCTGGCGCGGCACAAGCTGATCGTGCTGCCGATCTATGTCGGGCTCTTGGCCGGGACTGTGTGGATCGCCAATTATGTGCCACGCGGCTTCATCCCGACGCTGGACCAGGGCTATGCCATTGTTGTCATCCAGCTGCCGGACGGTTCCTCGCTGTCGCGCACCGATGCGGTGGTGCAAAGGGCCTCGAAAATCATCCAGGAAACGCCTGGTGTTCAGAACGCGGTGGCCTTCGCGGGCTTTTCGGGCGCCACCTTCACCAATGCCACCAATGCGGCGGCGATTTTCGCCGCATTCAAGCCTTTCGACGAGCGGATCGAGGCGGGCGATTCGGGGCCTAAGATCATCGGCGATCTTTTCGCGCGCATGCAGCAGATCGAGGAGGCGTTCATCATCGCCATTCCACCTCCACCCGTGCGCGGCCTCGGCAATTCGGGTGGCTTCAAGGTCCAGATCCAGAATCGGACCGGAGACGATGTGCGCGGCATCCTCGCGGTCGCCTATCAGCTGATGGGGCAGGCGCGACAGAACCCGAATCTGGCTGGCGTCTTCACGACATTTTCGGCCAATTCGCCACAGGTCTATCTGGAGATCGACCGTCAGAAGGCGAGTATCCTGAACGTGCCGATCCCGAACATCTTCGAGACGCTTCGGATCAACCTCGGTACGGCCTATGTGAACGACTTCAATGCCTTCGGCCGTGTCTATCAGGTGCGTGCCCAGGCCGACCAGCGCTTCCGCATCGACCAGGAGGACATCAACCGGCTGCGCGTCCGCTCGTCCACCGGCGCTCTCGTACCCTTGGGCACGCTTGTCGAGATGCGTGAGGTCTCAGGCCCCGATCTGGTCCAGCGCTACAACATGTTCACCTCGGTGGCCCTTCAGGGCGATGCCGGCCCAGGCGTTTCTTCGGGTGCCGCGCTCGATGCCATGGAGCAGTTGGTTCGGCAGAACCTCTCGCCCGGCATGGGCTTCGAGTGGACGGAATTGGCGTTTCAGGAGCGACAGACCGGCAATACGGCGGTGTTCATCTTCGCCCTGTCGGTGCTGTTCGTGTTTCTCGTGCTCGCAGCTCAGTATGAAAGCTGGTCTCTGCCGATCGCCATTATCCTGATCGTGCCGATGAGCGTGCTCTCCGCTTTGATCGGCGTGCTGCTGCGGGGGCAGGACAACAACATCCTGACCCAGATCGGCCTCGTGGTTCTCGTCGGCTTGGCCGCAAAGAATGCTATTCTGATCGTCGAGTTTGCGAGGCAGGCGGAATTTGACGGCAAGACGCCGGTAGAAGCTGTCGTCGAGGCCTGTCGCCTGCGCCTGCGTCCCATCCTGATGACGGCTTTCGCCTTCATCCTCGGCGTACTGCCGCTCGCCATTGCGACCGGACCCGGAGCCGAGATGAGACAGGCCCTCGGCACGGCCGTGTTCGCCGGCATGCTCGGGGTGACTGTGTTCGGACTGTTCCTGACGCCGGCCTTCTACGTGGCGGTGAGGCTTGTGGTCCTGCGGATATTCAGGCGCCAAGCCTTGAAACGATCCGAGGCGACGGGAGTTCACCCATTGCCTGCAGAATGACGGAGAGCAGGAAACACTGATTGACCGATGTTCGACTTTGACGGACGGCCCAATGAGCTGTCATGGATGACCAGACGAGTCGGCATCTTGAAGAGATCCCTATGGACGCAGCCCGGGCAGCAAGCATCGCGAAATGGGTCACCGAGGCCGGATTGACCGGCCTGTCGGAGCTGGAGCTTCTGCACGGTTTCTGCGACCGCGTCGTCGGCGGTGGGCTGCCTGTTGCCCGGGTGAATATCGTTATCGACACGTTGCATCCCATCCATGAAGGTCGTGTTTTCCGCTGGCGTCGTGACGACCAGGAAAGTCTCGATCCGATTGTCGAGTACGGTCGCACCAATGTGGAGGGACAGGCTGCCGACAACTGGCGCCGGAGCACATACTATCACCTTCTCCTCAGCGGCGAGGATTTTCTGCGGCGCCGAATCGGTCCCAGTCATATCGAGGACTTCTCCGTTCTCAAGGATCTCCGTGCCGAGGGGCAGACGGATTACCTGGTCCTGATCCATCGCTTTGCAGCCGAAGGCGCCATCGGCGAGATGGATTGCTTCTATTCATCCTGGACGACGGATGCGCCTTCCGGTTTCAGCGACGAGGAACTCGCGCTCCTGCGTGAGCTGGCATCGCCTCTGATGCTCGCATTGAAATGCGCCTCGCTCGCGCGCATTGCCAAGACGCTCGTCGAGACCTATCTCGGTCGCGATGCGGGCCGGCTTGTTCTCAATGGCCGCATCGCCCGTGGCGTGACCGACCGGATCCAGGCCGTCCTGTGGTTCAGCGATCTGCACGGCTTCACCCACATCACGGAAACTGCCGAGCCTGAGCAGATCATCCCGTTCCTGAACGATTATGCGGAAGCGATCATCTCTTCCATCTATGAAGCGGGCGGCGACGTCCTGAAGCTGATCGGGGACGGAACGCTTGCAATCTTCAAGGAGGAGGAGGCGAGCGAGGCCTGCCGGGCTGCTCTGAGGGCCGAGCGCCTGATGCATTCCCGGATCCGCGCGCTGAACGACGAGCGCCGATCTTGCAACCTGCCGGTCACTTCTGCCTATCTCGGCCTGCATATCGGCGAGGTCTTTTATGGCAATATCGGCAGCCAGGATCGCCTCGATTTCACGGTCGTGGGACCGGCCGTGAACGAGGTGAGCCGGATCGGCGCATTATGTCGTTCCGTCGAGCGCGACGTCCTCGTATCGTCCGCCTTTTTCTCAACAGCCGCGAAGGACGATCAGGAATGTCTGGTGTCGGTCGGCCGTTATGCGCTAAGAGGCGTCTCTCGGCCGCAGGAGCTGTTCACCCTCGATCCTTCGCGCATGAAGGAAGAGGATTTCGAGCAGGAGCCGAATGGCGAGACGAAGTCTCATTGTTGAGACTTCGCACGATCAATCCTGCTTGAAATTCTAATTTTGACCTTTACTCGGAGCGAGCGGTTTTCGCCCTGCGCTCGACGGGCGTGATCGTCACGCTGCGCATCTCACTTTTCTTGAGAAGTACCAGTTCGACAAGGCGCCCGATCCGCTCGCCGTTCAGCAGACGCACGAGATCGTCGACACCGCCGACCGGCTCTCCGTCGAGCGAGAGGATGACGTCGCCCTGTTCGAGCTGCGCATGTTCTGCGGGGCTGCCCAGTTCCACGGCGGCAATAACCACGCCGAATTTTCCCGTCAGACCCGCCGCATAGCTGATGCGTCGCGGCAGGGGCACCGTCTGTCCCGCAATGCCGATCGAGGCCCGGCGGACGCGGCCGTGGCGGATCAGTTCCGACACGACGAAGCTCGCCGTATTGCTCGCGACGGCAAAGCAGATGCCCTGCGCGCCCATGATGACGGCGGTGTTGATGCCGATCACCTCGCCGGAGGTTGCGACGAGCGGACCGCCGGAATTGCCCGGGTTCAGGGCCGCATCGGTCTGGATCACGTCGTCGATGAGCCGCCCCGACTTCGCCCGCAGGCTTCGCCCGAGGGCGGAGACCACGCCGGCCGTGACGGTCGATTCGAAGCCGAGCGGATTGCCGATGGCGATTGCGATCTGGCCGCGCTTCAGACGCTTGGAATCCCCGAGTGTAGCGAAGGGAAGCCTGTCGCCATGGGCGTGCAGCAGGGCAAGGTCCGTGTCCGGATCGTCACCGATTACCCGCGCCTCGATGGTGCGCCCGTCGGAGCCGGTGAGTTTCGCATCCCGTGTACCCTGCATGACATGGCTGTTGGTGAGCAGGAGCCCATCGGGTGAGATGATGACGCCGGAACCCATTCCGGCGGTTCGGCCGGAAACCTGCGGCTCGACCCGCACAACCGCGGGACCGATGCGATCTACGACACTTGTCACGGCATGGGAGTAGGAATCGAGCAGCGTCGCGTCATTCAGAGCACTGGAGTCCGGCTGCGATGACGATACGGTCTTGTCTGTGTGGAGAAGAAAGGGCGGAGTACGGTCGAGCATGGAGCCCTCCAGGATAACGCTATTTCACATCATGTGGTGACGCCGGTGGCAGGAACCAAGGGTCAGTATCACAGCAGGATGAGGCCGAGGCGGACCGCCTGAGCGACAGCATCCGTTCGCCCCGTCGCGTCGAGTTTCGCCGCGATGGACGCGACGTGGAATTTCGCGGTGTGGAATGAGATGCCGAGCCTGCGCGCGATGAGCTTGTTCGAGGCGCCTTCCGCCAGCAGCCGCAGGACCTCGAGCTCGCGTGCCGTGAGCAGATCGTCCTGTGGCAGATCGGATGGAGCGTGTGAAGCCGAAATTCGACCGTTTTCGACAGCGCCTCGCGGCAATATGACGAAGCCCCGGCTGACGGCCTCCAGCGCCAGCAGAAGATCCGATGTGGCGACATCGTGGAGGAGAATCCCGCTGGCTCCAATCTCAAACGCCTCGGGCTCGTTCAGGCCATTGCTCAGGAAGATCGTCGGCACTTTCTCGGAGAAGGGTAGGTGATCGGTGATTACCACATCAGGCTTGTCCGGGTGCAGGGTGTCGATGCCGGCCTCCTCGGCCAGGATCGTGGCGATGCGGTCGAGCAGGTTCGCATCGTCGATGTGAAGAGCTACCTTCCGCAAGGCATCATCCTACCGGCGCCCGCTCGCTACTGAGGCTTCGGGCGCTCCCTGATCTCAACGGCAAGACTCATATGCTCACCAGCCCTCAGGATTCCAAGGTCGACGGCTTGGCCCACGCTCTCAGGGCCGAGAAGCCTGTAGATATGGCGGACCGAGGGTACGGCGTCGGTGTTCCATCGGATGAGGATGTCGCCCTGCCGTATCCCGGCACTCTGTCCCGGACCGTCCTGATCCACGCTGATCACGATGAGACCCCGCGGTTCTGTAAGTCCTGCCGCTTCGGCTGCTGCCTTGTCGATGCGGACCGGCTGGAGCCCGAGGCCCAGATAGCCGCGAGCGACACGGCCCTTCTCAAGCAGCTGCGGAGCCACCCGCTCGATGGTTTCCGAGGGAATGACGAGAACGCGGCCCCGCGGGCCGAGCACCGCCATGCCGACGATCTGACCGCTCGTGTTGAGAGCAACCCCGCCTTCCGACTGGAAATCAAGCCTGAGATCCAGATGAACCCTGCGGTCGATCTGGCCACCGCGCAGGCTCCTCCAGGGGCCGCCCGCCAGGGCAACGATGCCCATGGCGGCGCTCAGACCCTCAGGCTGCCGCCCTGCGGCGAGAATGAGATGACCCGTGCGCAGCCCATCCGTCGGACTGAAGGCGATTTCCTCCAGCGGCTGCTCTTCGATGCGGAGAAGGGCGATGTCCGTACTCGGATCGCGGCCGATGAGGCTCGCTGCAACCTGGCTCCCATCGGTACGCGTGACTGTCACGTCCTCATCGGCCTCCAGCGCTTCCTCCGCTGTGATGACGAGGCCTGGACGCCATAGGAAGCCGCTCGACGTTCCGCGTCTGCGGCCATGGATCGTCACAAGTCGTGGCGCGATGCCGTCGAGCAGATCGGCGGCATGATCTGAGATCGTATGGAGGGGAGGGCCGGCTGACGGATCTGGCATGACAAACCTCTTCGGTCATCGTTCCAACGATCCTGCCGGCAAATGGTCTTCTTCGATACTGACCGGGCGGCTAGGTGATGCTCGCCGCCTCATAGGAAAAGGCCCCGCCTTGCGGGCAGGGCCTGATTTGGTCAGCTGCGCTTCGGCGGAGAAGCGGGCCAGCTCTTGATGAGCGTGTCGTAATCCACCGTTTCGCCCTTCGGCTTCTCGTTCGCCAGCTTGCGCTGAGGCGCGATGGTGCCGGCGGCTTCCGCCTTCTTGAACCATTCCTCGGCGGAGGTCTTCGGGTTCAGCTTCGGGCCGCATTCGCCCTGCACATTGGCGCGCTCGAGACGTCCGAGCACCTCGTCCTGTGCATTGGCGAGCGAGGTCATGGCTTCCTGCGGCGTCTTGGCGCCAGAGGCCGCGTCACCGATATTCTGCCACCAGAGCTGCGCGAGCTTCGGATAATCCGGCACGTTGTTGCCGGTCGGCGTCCATTGCACGCGGGCTGGCGAGCGGTAGAACTCAACGAGGCCGCCGAGCTTCGGCGCGCGATCCGTCATCGACTGATGCCAAATGTCGCTTTCACGGATGAAGGTGAGGCCCACGTGGCTCTTCTTCAGCGAGACCGTCTTGGATGTCACGAACTGGGCATAGAGCCAGGCTGCCTTGCGGCGCTCGACGGGGGTGGATTTCAACAACGTCCACGACCCCGCGTCCTGATAGCCGAGCTTCATGCCGTCCTTCCAGTATGAGCCGTGGGGAGAGGGCGCCATGCGCCATTTCGGTGTGCCGTCCGCGTTCACCACGGGGAGACCAGGCTTCACCATGTCGGCGGTAAAAGCCGTGTACCAGAAGATCTGCTGGGCGATGTTGCCCTGCGCGGGCACCGGTCCCGACTCGGAGAAATTCATGCCGGCAGCCTGCGGAGGCGCATATTTCTTCAGCCAGTCGATATATTTGGTGATCGCATAGACAGCAGCAGGACCGTTGGTATCACCGCCGCGCTCGACGGACGAGCCGACCGGGCGGCAGCCTTCCATGCGGATGCCCCATTCGTCGACGGGCAGGCCATTGGGGATGCCCTTGTCGCCATTTCCGGCCATGGAGAGCCAGGCGTCGGTGAAACGCCAGCCGAGCGACGGGTCCTTCCGGCCATAATCCATGTGACCGTAGACCTTGACGCCGTCAATTTCCTTCACGTCGTTGGTGAAGAATTCGGCGATGTCCTCGTAGGCCGACCAGTTCACCGGCACGCCGAGATCGTAGCCGTACTTGGCCTTGAACTTCTCCCTAATGTCCGGACGCTGGAACCAGTCGTAGCGGAACCAGTACACGTTCGCGAATTGCTGGTCCGGCAGCTGATACATCTTGCCGTCCGGCGCCGTTGTGAAGGACCTGCCGATGAAGTCGGCAACGTCGAGGGTCGGCGAGGTGACGTCCTTGCCTTCGCCCGCCATCCAGTCGTCGAGCGCCATCGCCTGCTTGTAGCGGAAATGGGTACCGATGAGGTCGGAATCGTTGACCCAAGCATCGTAGATGTTGCGACCGGACTGCATCTGCGTCTGGATCTTCTCCACCACGTCGCCTTCCTGGATCAGGTCGTGGGTGAGCTTGATGCCGGTGATCTCCGAGAAAGCTTTGGCGAGAGTCCTGGCCTCGTATTCATGGGTCGTGATGGTCTCGGAGACCACGTTGATTTCCATACCCGCAAATGGCTTCGCCGCATTCACGAACCATTCCATCTCCTTCAGTTGCTCGTCCTTGGAGAGCGTGGAGGGCTGGAATTCGCTGTCGATCCAGCGGCGGGCCTCTTCCATGCCTGCGAGAGCGGCGCTCGTGCCGAGCACCATGGCGAGGATGCTTGTCGAAATGAACAGTTTCAAGTGCCGGTGAGATTGGGTGAGTTTCATTCGTTCCTCCCAAGTAATGCCCTGGCCGGCTTATGCGCTGGTCTTGTTCCCTCCGGTCCGGGCAAACCGTAGGGCTTTCTTGAGCCTTCCTCCTAGACGTAGCGAAACACGGCGGCTGCGTAGAGCAGGGAAAGGCCGGAGGCCCACCACAGGTCCGGGCCAATGAAGCCCAGCCAGGCGAGGTGGATGAAGGCCGCACCAAGAAGAGAGATGAAGAGGCGGTCGCCGCGCGTCGTCGGAATGCGCAACACGCCGACGCGTTCCGTCTCCGGGCGATAGATCGCAAGCAGGGTCATGATCAGCAGCAGGCTAGCGATGCCGGCAAAGAACAGCCCCGTTTGCCACGTCCAGGCCATCCAGGCGAGATCAGGCATGTAAGCCTCCCTAGACCCGACCGAGGGCAAAGCCCTTGGCGATGTAGTTGCGGACGAACCAGATCACGAGCGCGCCCGGTACGATGGTGAGCACGCCGGCGGCAGCCAGCAGGCCCCAGTCCATGCCGGCAGCCGAGATGGTGCGCGTCATGGTGGCGGCGATGGGCTTGGCGTTGACCGAGGTGAGCGTGCGCGCCAGCAGCAACTCGACCCACGAGAACATGAAGCAGAAAAAGGCCGCGACACCGATGCCGGAGGCGATCAGCGGCATGAAGATCTTCACGAAGAATCGAGGGAACGAATAGCCGTCGATGGCGGCCGTTTCATCGATCTCCCGCGGCACGCCCGACATGAAGCCCTCCAAGATCCACACCGCCAGCGGCACGTTGAAAAGGCAATGCGCCAAAGCGACGGCCCAGGGCGTATCGAAGAGGCCGATGGCCGAATAGAGATTGAAGAAGGGCAGGGCGAAGACGGCCGGCGGCGCCATGCGGTTGGTCAGCAGCCAGAAGAACAGGTGCTTGTCGCCGAGGAATTTATAGCGCGAGAAGGCATAGGCCGCTGGAAGCGCGAAGGAGATCGACAGAACCGTGTTGATGACGACGTAAGTCAGCGAGTTGATGTAGCCCGAATACCAGCTCTCGTCGGTGAAGATCTTGATGTAGTTGTCGAAGGTGATCTCCCGTGGCCAGAGCGTGAGGCTAGACGTGATCTCCATGTTCGTCTTCAGGCTCATGTTCAGGAGCCAGTAGATCGGCAGCATCAGGAACAGGAGGTAGAGGGTCATCACCACCACGCGTCCGCTCACCCGCGGGCCGGACAGGGCGCGGTTCGCAGCCAGCGGTGCTGGGATGGGCTTCGTCTCGGAGGCGCCGACGGCGATGGTTCCGGTCATGCTTCGACTCTCTCGCGCTCGGCATCCACGTTGGTCATGACGGTGTAGAAGACCCAACAGATGGCGAGGATGATCAGGTTGTAGACCAGCGACATGGCGGCTGCCTTGCCGAGATCGAACTGGCCGAGCGCCAGCTTCACCAGATCGATGGACAGGAAGGTGGTGGCGTTGCCTGGGCCGCCGCCGGTGATCACGAAGGGCTCGGTGTAGATCATGAACGAATCCATGAAGCGCAGGAGCACCGCAATCAGCAGAACGCGCCGCATCTTCGGCAGCTGGATCGTGCGGAAAACCGCCCAGCGTGAGGCGCCGTCGATACGGGCAGCCTGATAATAGGCATCCGGAATCGATTTCAGGCCGGCATAGCAGAGAAGGGCGACGAGGCTCGTCCAATGCCACACGTCCATGATGATGAGCGTGACCCATGCGTCGATGGAATTGTTCGTGTAATTATAGTCAATTCCTAAATGATTGACGGTCCAGCCGAGCAGGCCGATGTCGCCGCGGGCGAAGACCTGCCAGATCGTACCGACCACGTTCCACGGAATGAGAAGCGGCAGCGCCATCAGGACGAGGCAGAGCGCGACGGTCCAGCCTTCTCGCGGCATGGAGAGCGCGACCGCAATGCCGAGGGGCACTTCGATCATGAGAATGATTGCCGAGAAAAGGAGGGTGCGCCACAGGGCATCGAAGAAGCGCCCGCCGAGCTCCGTCGAAGGATCGAGCAGTTCCTGGAACCAGCCGATCCCGTTCCAGAAGAACTGGTTGTTGCCGAAAGTATCCTGGACCGAGTAGTTCACCACGGTCATCAACGGCAGGACGGCCGAGAAGGCCACAATGGCGAAGACCGGCAGAACGAAGAACCATGCCCTGTTGTTGACGGTCTTCGTCATGCCCTGTGTTCTCCGATCGGTTCGCCCGAGACGAGATGCCCGTTGGCATAGATGTGGACGTGGTGTGGATCGAGCGCGAGCGCAGCCTCGCTCCCTTCGATGGAAATGCCCTCCGGAACGCTGGCGGCAAGAGGGCGCCCGCTCATCTCGACCCGCGCGATGCGTGCGCGGCCGATATCGTCGATGCGCCGGATCTGGACCGGCAGTCCCGATCCTTTCGGCTGAAGCCGCACGAATTCCGGCCGGATGCCGAGCTCGACACTCTCTCCAGCGGAGAGAGGGCGATAGATCCGCTGCAGGGCAATGGTCTGATCGCCGATAAAGGCTGTGGCGCCTTCGACCTTGCAGGGCAGAATGTTCATACCCGGCGAGCCGATGAAATGGCCGACGAAGGTATGGGCTGGGCGCTCGAACAGCTCGTCGGGAGTGCCCGTCTGCACCACGGCGCCGTCATGCATGACCACGACCTTATCGGCGAAAGTCAGCGCCTCGGTCTGGTCGTGGGTGACGTAGATCATGGTGATATCGAGTGCGCGGTGAATCTCCTTCAGGGTCGAGCGCAGCTGCCATTTCAGGTGCGGATCGATCACGGTCAGCGGCTCGTCGAACAGGATCGCCGCCACGTCAGGGCGCACGAGGCCGCGCCCGAGGGAGATCTTCTGCTTCATGTCCGCGGTCAGGTTGCTGGCCTTGCGGTCGAGCACGCGGGTGAGGTCGAGAAGCCGTGCTATCTCTTCCACCCGCTGGGCCGTCCTGTCGCGCGGCACATGGCGGTTCTTGAGCGGGAAGGCCAGGTTATCCCGCACGCTCATCGTGTCGTAGACCACCGGGAACTGGAATACCTGCGCGATGTTGCGCGCCTCCGTCGGCAGATCGGTCACATCGAGGTCATTGAAAAAGACCCGCCCGCGCGTCGGGCGCACGAGGCCGGAGATGATGTTGAGCAGGGTGGTCTTGCCGCATCCCGAGGGACCCAACAGCGCATAAGCGCCGCCCTGGTTCCACACATGGTTGATCTCTTTCAGGGCGTAATCGTCCACCGTGCGGGGATCAGGCTTGTAGGCGTGGGCGAGGTGATCAAGCGTGATGCGAGCCATCGGTCTTTCCTCACGCCGCTCTCTGCGCCGGGTCGGCGGCGGCAAGGCGGCCCGCCGCATCGAACAGGAACAGGTGTCGCGGATCGATAGAGGCAGTCACTGCGGATTTCGGCTCAAGCCGCCTCACGCCGGGGACGAGCGCCACGAGGCGGTGTTCGCTGGCATCGAGGTGGACATAGCTTTCCGACCCGGTGATTTCGGAAACGGAGACGATGGCCGGAATGGTGATCTCGTCAGTGCCGGCGGGTTCGAGATTGAGGTGATGCGCCCGGAAACCCACGGTGTAGTCCCCGTCCGGAACCGCTGCGACAGGACCGGTCGCGCGGATCTCGCCGCCCGTGCTCAAGGTCGCGTTGCCGCCCGTTTTGCGGACCCTCAGGGTATTGAGCGGCGGATCGGAGAAAACCTGCGCGGTAATCAGATCGCGGGGGCGGCGATAGACCTGCGGCGTCGGCCCGAACTGGGTTATGCGGCCCTCGAACAAGGTCGCCGTGTTGCCGCCGAGAAGCAGAGCCTCAGATGGCTCCGTCGTGGCATAGACGAAGATGGCCCCGGAGGCCGCGAAGACCCGGGGCAGTTCCTCGCGCAGTTCTTCGCGCAGCTTGTAGTCGAGATTGGCCAGGGGCTCGTCGAGCAGGACAAGGTCGGCGCGCTTCACCAGCGCCCGTGCGATCGCAGTACGCTGCTGCTGACCGCCGGAGAGGTTCAACGGCTTGCGGTCGAGATAAGGCTCCAGCTTCAGAAGCTTGGCGGCATCGCGGACCCGTGTCTCGATCTCACCCTTCGGCAGACCGGACACGCGCAGGGGCGAGGCGATGTTCTCATAGACATCAAGCGAGGGATAATTGATGAACTGCTGGTAGACCATGGCCACGCTGCGGCGCTGCACGGGCCAGCCTGTCACGTCCTTGCCGTCGACAAGAATCCGGCCATTCGTCGGCGCATCGAGCCCGGCCATGAGCCGCATGAGCGAGGTCTTGCCGGCAAGTGTCGCTCCGAGCAGCACATTGAGTGAGCCTCGCTCCAGGGTCAGATTGACATCGTCGATATGCGTCGTTGCCCCGACCTTCTTCGTGACGCCTTCGAGAGCGAGAATCATCGGCACTCCCCTGCGCTTCGAGCAAGAATGGATGCAGCGGAGACGGGATATGTGGAGATGATCGCGGCGCCTAGTTCCGCCGCGTTTCGGGCCATGTCATGCCCGTATGCGCTACCACTCACCGCGACGCTGAACGTCGCCGATTCTTGCGGACCCAAGAGCGCTTCTCCCGGCTACAGACCTATTGGGGTCTGAGTTTTTATGTTGTTATGGTGAAGGTATCTTGCCCCTATGGCGAAAGCAACTGTCGCACATCGGCGCAAGACTGGTCTTTGACTGGACGTATCCGTGCGGCGTTGAGTGAATCGAAGAACAGTTACCACGATCCTTGCCAAGGTGACGCTGGCCGGCATGCTCGCCGAACAGCACCGCACGATGGCCGAGCCGGATCCGGCAAAAGCTGGATGCAACTTTGCTGCGTTTGGCTTGTTCCTGGTCCCTCGCGGATGCCAAGTTGACGATTGCTCCCTGATCGGTCAGGAGCGGTGATCGAAACCGCGAGGGATTTCGATGATCAAGTCGACGGATCTGCAGCAGCGTTTAATGGGACTTCTCGGCCCCACAGCTGTCATTACGGAAGGCTCGGATCTCGAACCTTATGCCGTCGACTGGCGCAAGCTCTTCCCTGGCCGGCCGGCCTGTGTCGTCCGCCCGTCCTCGACCGAGCAGGTGGCCCAGATTGTCCGGATCTGCCGCGAGGCGGGTGCCGCCATCGTCCCACAGGGCGGCAATACGGGGCTGGCCGGCGGCGCGGTGCCGGATGCATCCGGCACGCAGGTTGTCCTGTCTCTCAACCGGATGGCTGCCATCCGCAATGTCGATTCGGTCGGCTTGACCATCGAGGCGGAGGCCGGGTGCGTTCTCAAGGTGGCGCAGGATGCCGCGGCGGCGGTCGGACGTCTGTTGCCGATCAGTCTGGCGGCCGAGGGCTCGGCCACCATTGGCGGAGTAGTCGCGGCCAATGCGGGCGGCGTGAACGTGCTGCGCTACGGCATGACCCGCAGCCTCGTGCTCGGCCTCGAGGTGGTGCTGCCGGACGGCACGATTGCCAATGGTCTGCGAAAGCTGCGCAAGGACAATGCGGGCTACGACTGGAAGCAGATCTTCATCGGCAGCGAGGGCACGCTCGGGATCGTCACGGCCGCGGTCTTGAGGCTTCTGCCGCGGCCGAAGCATTCCGTGACGGCTCTGCTCTCTGTGGCAGATCCTGCGGCCGCCCTGCGGCTTCTCGAACTCGCCCAGGACGAATTGGGCGACCAGATCTCGGCCTTCGAGCTGATCTCTGCCACCTCCATGCAGCTTGTCGCCAAGCATGCCGGCCTGAAAGCCCCCATTGCCGAGGGCGAGTGGTTCGTGCTGATCGAGGCGGCTTCCAGCCTGGCGGGCTTGCGGGAGGCAGCCGAAATGATGCTGGGCTCGGCTTTCGAGCAGGAAATCGCGCTCGATGGCGTTATCGCCGAATCGGGGTCCCAGGCGGCCCAGCTCTGGGCCCTGCATGAGCATGTGACGGAATCCGAGGCACGGGAGGGCAAGAGCGTCAAGCACGATGTCTCCGTGCCGCTGACCGAGGTTCCGCGCTTCCTCATCGAGGCCGGAAGAGCGCTGGCCGAGGGCGCTCCGGGTACGCGCGTGAATGCCTTCGGGCATCTCGGGGACGGCAATATCCACTATAATGTGCTTGTCGATGCAAGCCATGACGCCGGGACCGTGAACCGCATCGTGCATGACGTGGTGGCTGCGTTCGGCGGCAGTATCTCGGCGGAGCACGGTATCGGCCAGTACCGGGTCGGCGAGCTGGCGCGCTACCGCGGCGCCGCCGAGATGGACCTTGCCCGCACGCTCAAGCGGGCACTCGATCCGGAGAACCTGCTCAACCCAGGCAAGGTACTCTTGGCTTAACCCCGACCGAGCGTATAGAACTCGTCGTTCGGCCGCATGCTGGTGACATTGGCGAGACGGTTCGACATGGCAAAGAACGCCGCAATCGCCGTGATGTCCCACACGTCGTCCTCCGTGAAGCCATGGGCGCTTAACGCCGCAATATCCGCATCACCGACGGCATAGGCTTCAAGGGACACCTTCATGGCAAAATCCAGCATTGCCTTCTGCCGTGGCGTGATGTCGGCCTTGCGGTAGTTGATGGCGACCTGATCGGCGATCAGCGGGTTCTTAGCCCGGATCCGCAGGATCGCCCCATGGGCGACGACGCAATACTGGCACTGATTGGCGTTGCTCGTCGCTACCACGATCATCTCGCGCTCGGCCTTGGTGAGATTGCTGGGCTTGTCCATCAAGGCATCGTGATAGGCGAAGAAGGCGCGGAACTCGTCCGGGCGATGGGCCAGCACCAGAAACACGTTCGGCACGAAGCCCGACTTCTCCTGGACCGCGAGGATGCGCGTACGGATATCCTCGGGCAGATCGGGGATCTCAGGAATGGGGAAGCGGCTGATCGGCGGCTTGCTCACGAAGGACACCTTTCCTTGTCGGACCCTTGCAAAGGTGGCGTTCCTCAAGGGTCTTATTGCCAGATCGAGCTTATTCAGGTTGGATCCGCCAAACAACGTGCAAGGAACGATCCGGAGGAGAATGTCCATGAGTGCTCAGCAGGCCATTTCCGGTGAGGCGATTTTGCTTCGGGACGATCATGATGGGGTGGCGACGCTCACCCTCAACCGTCCGGCCCAGTTCAACGCTCTGTCCGAGGAAATGCTGACGGCGCTTCAGGGGGCGCTCGATGAGCTGAAGGAGGATAAGGCGGTCCGCTGCGTTGTCCTCGCCGCCTCCGGCAGGGCTTTTTGTGCGGGGCACGATCTCAAGCAGATGCGTGCCAATCCGCGTCAGGATTATTACGAGACGCTGTTTGCACAATGCAGTCAGGTCATGCAGGGCATCGTCAATCTGCCGGTTCCGGTGATCGCAAGGGTCCATGGCATGGCGACGGCAGCCGGATGCCAGCTCGTCGCCTCCTGCGATCTCGCGGTGGCTGCCGAGAGCGCAACCTTCGCGGTTTCGGGCATCAATGTGGGACTGTTCTGTTCCACGCCGGCCGTGGCGCTCTCCCGCAATGTCTCGCCCAAACATGCCTTCGACATGCTGGTGACAGGGCGGTTCATCTCATCTGCCGAGGCCCTGTCCTTCGGGCTCATCAACAGGGTGGCGCCGGATGCGGAACTCGACCGGGCCGTTGCCGCTTTGACGGCCGAAATCTGCGCGAAAAGTCCGGTGGCGGTCCGCACGGGGAAGGCCATGTTCAGCCGCCAGCGCTCCATGAGCCTGGAAGCGGCCTATGCCTATGCGGGCAACGTCATGGCATGCAACATGATGGCGGAGGATGCCGCCGAAGGTATTGATGCCTTCATCGAGAAGCGCAAACCTGTATGGAAAGGGCGTTGATCAGGTACTCCTTCCTCAACCCGCCGCCTTATATGCCCGTGCCATTTCGCGCAGCTGGAACTTCTGGATCTTGCCCGTGGAGGTTTTCGGGAGCTCCGTGAAGATCACCGTACGCGGGCATTTGTAGGAAGCAAGATGCTGTCGGCACCAGGCGACGATGTCCTCCGCCGAGACCGATTGATCGGGCTTCAGCTCCACAAAGGCGCAGGGGGTCTCGCCCCATTTCTCGTCCGGCATCGCAACGACGGCTGCCGCCTGAATTGCCGGATGCTTATAGAGGGCATCCTCCACTTCGATGGAGGAAATGTTCTCGCCGCCGGAAATGATGATGTCCTTCGAGCGGTCCTTCAGCTGCACATAGCCGTCCGGATACTTCACGCCGAGATCGCCGGAATGGAACCAGCCGCCCTCGAAGGCCTTCGCTGTGCCGGACGGATTCTTGAGATAGCCCTTCATGACCACATTGCCGCGGAACATGACCTCGCCGAGGGTCTGCCCGTCGGCAGGCACCGGCTGCATGGTTTCCGGATCGAGCACGTCGAGGGCTTCCAGCACCGGATAGCGCACGCCCTGCCGGGCCTTCTTCGCTGCATAGCCGCCCGAGTCGAGCGCATCCCATTCCTCATGCCATTCGTTGACGACCGCCGGCCCATAGACCTCCGTCAGGCCGTAGAGATGCGTCACGTCAAAGCCCGCCGCCTTCATCGCGGCGAGCACCGCTTCCGGCGGTGGGGCTGCTGCCGTCATGAATTTGACCGTGTGGGGCAGGGGGCGCTTTTCGGCGGCAGGCGCATTGAGCAGCGTCGACATGACGATGGGTGCGCCGCAGAGATGCGTGACCTTGTGATCTGCCAGAGCATCATACATGGGCTTTGCCCGCACGGCGCGCAGGCAAATATGGGTGCCCGCCACGATGGAGAGCGACCAGGGGAAGCACCAGCCGTTGCAGTGGAACATGGGAAGCGTCCACAGATAGACCGGGTGCTGTCCCATGCCGGCGGTGAGAATGTTGCCCATGGCGAGCAGATAGGCACCGCGGTGGTGATAGACGACGCCTTTCGGATCGCCCGTGGTGCCGGAGGTGTAGTTCAGGGTGATCGCATCCCACTCGTCCTGTGGCGGGCTCCAGGCGAAGCCGGGATCGCCCTCGGTAAGGAATTCCTCATATTCCATGGTTCCCAGGCGCTCGCCTGGACCGGTGAATTCCGGATCGTCGTAATCGATGACGAGGGGTTTGACCGAGGACAGCTCAAGGGCGGCCTTGATGGTGGCCGAAAATTCCCGATCAGTGATCAGCACCTTGGCTTCGCTGTGCTCGAGGGAAAAGGCGATGATCTTGGCATCGAGGCGGGTGTTCAGCGTGTTGAGCACCGCACCCGCCATGGGGACGCCGTAATGGCATTCGAGCATGGCGGGTGTGTTGGGCAGCATGACTGATACCGTGTCGCCGCGCCCGATGCCGAGCCGGGCGAGAGCCGAGGCGAGCTGCCGGGACCGGGCATAAAGATCCTGATAGTTTCGCTTCAGGGAACCGTGGATCAAGGCCGTGCGGCTGGGGTGAACGCTCGCCGCCCGCTCCAGGAAAGAGAGGGGTGTCAGCGGCTGAAAATTCGCCGGGTTCTTGTCGAGATTCGTATCGTAGATCGTCGAAGCCAAAGCGATTCCTCCCCTTGATGAAGAGTATCTCCAAGGGGGAAGCCGCTGACAATCCTACGAAATGTCAGCGGCTGGGCGGCTGTGGCCCGAACATGGAATCATTCCTTGACGGACATGACGGCACGCTGCGCCTTTGCCGTGATCTCGCTCCAGGCCTGGGCGCGGATGTCGGAACTCTGGCACACCCACGAGCCGCCGACGGCCACTACGTTCGACAGAGCGAGCCAATCCCGGGCGTTCTTCTCGTCGATGCCGCCCGTCGGGCAAAAACGCGCCTGCGGGAACGGGCCCGCGAGAGCCTTCAGCGCTGGAATGCCGCCAGACGCAACGGCCGGGAAGAACTTGACGGTCTGGAAGCCGCGGGCGAGGGCCGCCATAAGTTCGGAGGCAGTGGCGATGCCGGGAATGAACGGCATTTCGCTCTGACTTGCCGCTTCGAGCAGATCCGGTGTGGCCCCGGGGCTCAAGGCATAGCGTGCGCCGAGCGCCTGAGCGCGCTCCAGATCCTGAGGCGTCAGGACTGTCCCGATGCCGACGATGGCGTCGGGCACTTCCCGGATGATGGCGGCTGCGGATTCCACGGCTGCAGGAGTGCGCAGGGTAATCTCCAGCAGGCGCAGTCCGCCTGCCACGAGAGCCCGCGCGAGGGGAACCGCATCCTCCACGCGCTCCAGCGTGATGACCGGAACGATGGGGCCGGCGCGGAGGAGATCGGCCAGCTTCTTATCGCGGGAGCTGGCGAGGTCCTTCTGGTCTTGAGGCATGGGAGGAACTCCTTGGATGGAGATTGGCAATTATGGCATCGCCTCGCGCGGAATGATCGCGCCGCGATAGCGCACGACCTGACCAGCGAGGCGATGCCCGGCTGCCGCAGCGGATTGAGGGGGTTCTCCGGACAGGCGCGCGTCGAGATAGGCTGCAGCGAAGCTGTCGCCAGCCGCCGTGGTGTCGACGACATCCTCCGCAGGCTTGCCCGGCACGACGATGTCTTCACCTTGCGACAGCACGCGGCAGGTCAGGTCGGGATATTTGAGAACGATCTCGGCCCGGCCGGAGAAGGTCAGCAATTCCTCCACACCATTGCTGCCGAAGAGAAGATCGAGGTCTTCCGTCGAGGCGAGGATGATGTCGGCACACTCGAAAGCCTCGCGGAAGGCAGCCCGCGCGATTTCCAGATCAGGCCAACCGCGCGGGCGGAAATTCGTGTCGAAGGCCACGCGCCTGCCTTTGGCGCGCGCGTCTCGAAGGACGGCAAACAGGCGCTTCCGTCCATCCTCTCCGTAGAGGGAGAGGGAGATTCCTGAGAGATAGACAAGATCGTATGTGCCGATGGTTTCGATGATCCTCTCGGCCTCCGGCGCCTGGAACAGCAAGCGCGCGGCCGCAGTCTCGCGCCAGTAGGAGAACCGGCGTTCGCCCTTCGGATCCGTCTGGATGATGTAGAGCCCCGGAAGACGCCCGGGTAGGCGCAGCACCCGTTGCGTCCCAACGCCTTCCTTGTTCCAGGCGGCGATCAGCTCATCGCTCCAGCTGTCGTCTCCGAGTGCAGTAATGTAATCGGTCTGAGTTCCGAGGCGGGCCAGATAGACGGCGGTGTTGAACGTATCGCCGCCATAACCGCGGGACAACCGGCCATCGGCCTCCTCCCGAAGCTCGATCATGCATTCTCCGATGCAGGCGACCCTTGTCATGCTTTCCCCGTGGCGTTTCCCGAATCTGGTGATCTTAAGTTCTTTGTCGATCCAATAACTGCAATACCGCGATTTTGCGACAGGGGAAGTGACATCAAATTATCCACGGATGTCTAGCCCCCAAGTGGCCCGAGAGATCATGCGATCGCGGGCTCACTCGCGAACGAGCTTCAAAAGAGCTTCTGCCAACGGTGTCTCTTTGAATTCAAGCCGTCTTGCGCCCCATTCAGGGTTCCGATGGAGGGCGCAGTTCAAGGGATTGGGACCAGCATTCAGGCCTTCATTGACGAGAAATCGACAAGTAACCCTTACTATTATGCGGAAAGCTAGCTTTGCCATCTTTAATTCTTGGCTGAAAGCGTTATTGAGATTCTGCTGTCTTACGCATTCACCATCTACAAGAAGGAGTTTCTGATGGCCAAGACTGCAACCAAAGTTTCCAAGAAGGCCCCGGCCAAGAAGGCTGCGGCGCCTAAGGCTGCAGCAAAGGCATCGTCGAAGGCTGCCAAGGCGCCTGCGCAGGCTGCTAGCAAGGCGCCGGCGAAGAAAGCGTCTGTGAAGAAGGTTGCGAAGGCTTCCTCCTCGGCATCGTCCCCGATCCTGACGCTGCGCCACATCGCCGAGAAGCTCTCCGAGCTGCACGAGCTTCCCAAGCGCCAAGCTAACGAGATGATGACCCAGGTGGTCGAGATGATCGCCAAGAGCCTGAAGAAGGGCGACAAGATTCGCCTGACCGGCCTCGGCATTCTGCAGGTGCGCAAGCGCGCCGCCCGCATGGGTCGCAACCCGCAGACCGGCGAGCCCGTGAAGATCAAGGCTTCGAAGAAGATCGCCTTCCGCGCTGCCAAGGATCTCAAGGAAGCCATCTAATCCTGGCTTCCAGCAAGCTGGAAAGCGCCTCGCGCATATCCCAGCCGATCGGGCAGCCAGCTCTATGGAAAGAGCAAGACAGGTCACCTGTCTTGCTCTTTTTGTTGAGGGAAAGGCACTGTCCTAAAGCACCAGGCCAAAATCGGCTCTCCTTTTAGGGTTGATGCTCTAGAACAAAGGTGTGCAGATCGATCAGCCCCAACCGCCGCGCCGCTCCAGGATTGTTCCGGTCATCCTCGGACGACTGGCTATTTCGAGCCTGCTGGGCCTTGTAATCCTTGCCGGGCTGATCTGGGGACAGGTCATTGCAATCCCTAACCGCCTCAATCCCTTCACGCCATTGCGCATTGCCGATGATGTCAGCTGGCTGACGCGCTTCAAGCTCGCTCGTCTTGAGCGGGACGGGAGGCAATGCCGCAAGGTTCTGGCGGATTCAGCGGTCTCGCACAGGTCGGTGCCGGATCGGCATATGGAGCAGGGATGCGGTCTGACCGATGCCGTCGAAGTGTCGCGGTCCTCGATCAGCTTGAGCCGGGAGTTTACGGCCACCTGCTCACTCGCAGTGGCCTGGGCTCTGTTCGAGACGCACGTCCTGCGTCCGGCGGCCCGCCAGCATTTCGGGCAGGACGTGGTGCGGGTCACGCATTTCGGCACTTATGCCTGCCGCAATGTCAATCACCGTGCGGGCGGTCGGCGCAGCGAACATGCGACGGCCAATGCCATCGATATTGCAGGTTTTGTTCTGGCAGATGGGCAGCAGATCACGGTGCAGAACGAGTTGGGCGGGGGGCAGCGCCCGCCGATCGGTGTTCCTCCGCACCCTAAGGAACGGAGCATGCGACTTCTTCGATGTCGTGCTCAGCCCCGACTACAACGAGGCTCACCACGATCATTTCCATCTCGATATGGGCTCTTATCGGGCCTGTCGATGAGGGAGCCGACTGAACCACGGCATGTGAACGGAAACATCAATCAGTTGAAGGCGTAGCTCGGAGCCTCGCCCATCTGGGCAGCCTTGGCTGCGAGCAGCAGCGCCTCGCCGAGTTCCCGAGCATGCTCGGGCGTCATGGCGGCGGGCATCTGGCGGCGGATGCCGCGCTCGTATTCCTCAGGAGTAGTCGCGAGTTCGATCACCATCATCGCATCGCGACCATCGAGAGTGCCGACGGAGAAGCTGGTGAGAGCGCCGATCAGATCCATATCCGGTTTCATTGTGTGCCCCTTGCGTAGCGTAATAAATCTTTACTCGAAACGCCCACCCCCTGTCTGCTCTGCGTATAGAGAGTGGATTGTGTTACGTTTCCCTCAGCCGGATTTTTTCCAATTTGGCTGGTTCCTAGCCCCTTTGGAGCCAATCGCCGCAGCAGGATCAGAAGCGGCTGGCCTCACGCATCAAATGCCCGATTGGAGCGTTGACAGACACTAATCTTAGCAGCGGTCGATGTATCGGGGCTGGGAGCGGAGGTGGTCATGGCGAATAGGTTCCTGAGTGCTCTCGCGTTTTTTCTGCTGGCCGGCGATGTTCTTGCAGGCGGTCCCAGCGTCCCGGAAACCCAGCTCGATGTCGCCCTCGTCATTGCCGTCGATGTATCGTCCTCCATGGAAAGCGAGGAACAGGGCCTTCAGCGCGAAGGCTTTATCAATGCCTTCCACTCATCCCTCGTCCATGAAGCCATCGAAAACGGGCCGAATGGACGAATTGCCGTGACCTATGTGGAATGGTCAGGTGTAAAGGATCAAAGGGTCATTGTGCCCTGGACGATTATCGACAGCCCTGAAAAGGCGGTGTCGTTTTCCAATCAGCTTGCCTATCAGCCCATCCGCCAAGCGGGCATGACATCGATTTCCGGCATCATCGACTACAGCCGTAAACTCTTCGAGCAATTGGGCGGATCCCCTGTCCGCCGTGTCATCGACATATCGGGAGACGGCCCCAACAATGATGGCCGCCACGTCGCCTATGCGCGCGATGAGGCCATTGCGGACGGCATCATCATCAACGGTCTGCCGATCATGTTCCGACGAACCTCGGGCAGCACGGAGCTGGAGGATCTGGATCTCTACTTCAGGGAATGCGTCATCGGCGGTGTCGGTTCCTTCGTGCTGCCTCTGCACGATCCCGAACAATTCGCCATGGTCGTCCGAACGAAGATCATGCGCGAGATTGCGGGTATTGGCGACAAGGAGCCCCTGATCATTCCGGTCCAGCAGGGGAGCATGAACTGCATCACGGGCGAAAGGCGCAAGCAGGAGGATCTTCTCAGCCAGGAGAAGAAGCCTTAAGCGTCGCGAGAGGCACTCACTTCATGAGACCTGCCGCCTTGAGTGCCTTCGTGATCACCGAACCGATATCCAGAGGTGACGAGGCCGCCTGTCGGCTCTGCTGCGGCTTATGCGCAGTGGACTCCGCCTTCGGTACTTCCGCCGCAGGCGGAGAAGGGGGAGCGGCTGGTTCCAGGACTTGCGGAATGCTCTTAGGGGCAGGTTCGCTCCAATCCTTCCTTTCCGAAGGTTCTGTCAGTCCCCAGAATCTCGCAATCCGGTAGCTCGATGAGATGCCGACATCGAGAAGGAAGGGACCTGCCGCTCCGTAGCTGTTCTCATCGTTGCCGATGGCCAGGGGCGTCCCATGCGCCATGCCGGTGATGACATATTCCTCGATGATCTCGTCCCCTGCCGCATCGCTCCAGGCACGCCTGGGATAGCCGTCCACGATGTCGCTGCGGCTCGGGTTTGCAGGAAGACCATGAACATTCGTCCATTGCTTGATGAGCTCGCCGGCATTCATGGGTTTGACCGTCGCATCGGCGCTGCCATGCCAGACGGAGACTTTGGGCCAAGGTCCCTTGTGGGATGAGGCTCTTCGCACGAGATCGCCCCAGTCTTCTGCCAAGCGCGTCTGTCCCTGGAACATGCATTCGAAGGCTTCCGGAACGCTGGTCGCGCAGCGATAGGGAAGGCCTGCAATAATGGCCCCGCCGGCGAAGACCTCCGGATAGGTCGCGAGCATGGTCGAGGTCATCGCGCCACCAGCCGAGAGGCCGGTGACGAAGACACGGCTGCGATCCACGTCATACCGCTGAACGGCATGCTCGATCATCTGCCGGATCGAGTGAGCCTCGCCGCGGTTGCGCTCGATGTCGCCAAGCTGAAACCAGTTGAAGCAGCGCTTCGGGTTGTTGGCCTCCTGCTGCTCCGCATAGAGCAGAACGAAACCATAGCGATCGGCGAGCGCCGACCAGCCCGAGCCGTGATCGTAGCCAGAGGCCGTCTGCGTGCAGCCATGCAGGACAACGACGAGAGCGGGAGAGGGTGGAAGTCTTTCCGGAACGTAAGTCAGCATCCGGAGATTACCGGGATTGGAGCCAAAGCCGGAGACTTCCGTCAGCTTACTTGGTGCCAATGGTGCCTCGAACGCGGCGGATGTCGCGCTCGATGCCTTCATCACGGTTTCCCATTGACGGCGGTAATGAGCCAGTTGGCGAATCATTTGCCCTAAGCGCTGCATAGTGACTGGGCCCTTTGGGGTAAGGAGTTATCTCAAAGATAACGCCTCATATGGGGTCTGTGTTGCAATGCACAATATGTTTGGTGCATTGCGGTATGACGAGCAACCTTCTTCCGCGCCTCATCGGGAAAGCTTGGCCGTTTCTTGACCAAGATCAATGCCGCGAAGACGGCACCGGCTAACCGTCTCTCATCCGCCTGTCGGATGAGATGCCTTTGCAAGGACCAAGACCATGCCGGATTTCGCAGGACTCGTTGAAGATCTCAAACGTACCCGTGATGAGATCAGGCTCAAGATTCATCTCGGATCAAAGGACATTCAGGACGAATGGTCCGAACTCGAACAGCGCTGGAGAACCTTCGAGAACCGGGCGGAACTCGACAGGAGCGCCCGGGATGTGAGCGACGCGGTCAAAATCCTGGCGTCCGAGCTCAAGGATGCTTTCGCCAAAGTCCGTAAGGCGCTTTGATCATGATGGCTGCAAACATCCACGCCGAACTCGATGCATTACGGGCTGATCTTCACAAGTCCTTAGAGTTCGAGCGCGAAACGTCCGCGACAAAGCGTGCCCCGCGGAAAGACAACGATCCGGCAGCGAAAGCGCTTGGAGCCAGGACCGAGGCCGAAGAACAATTGCGCGAGCTGGGTGAGGTGCTGTCCGAATATACGGGGAGCATTGAAGACTTTGTGAAGGAACATCAGTTGGCATCCACCCTGGCAGCATTCGTGCTCGGTGTCGCAATCGGGCGATTGATGGGGAGAGCCTGAGGCCATGATGGACAATGCCGCCCGCAATCTCCGCATCCTGTGGCGTGCCGAATCGATCCTCGCGGATATTCGCCTCCGCCAGATGATGACGCGCTCCTCCCTGCGGGGTATTGCGGGACTGCTGGGTGTTTTCGCCTTTCTGATGGCCAATCTCTCCCTGTTCTTTGCTCTGCAGCAGGACTGGGGCCTGATCTGGGCGGCGGCTGTGATTGCGTTCGCCAATCTTCTGCTGTCTATCGTGCTGCTGATCATCGCTCAGCGGTCGAAGCCGGGGCGGGAGATGGAACTGGCCTTGGAGGTGCGCACCAGCGCCCTGCAGGCCCTTGAGGCGGATGCACAGGCCGTTCAGGAGCAGCTTGCTGAGTTTTGTGAAGAAGTGCGCGGGATTAGGGAAGCGGTGGTCGGGTTCGTGCGCCACCCGCTCGACTCCGTTCTTCCGAGCCTTCTCGTGCCGGTCGCAGGCGCTGTGATCAAGGGATTGAAGAAGCCGGAGTAGCGTCGTTCTCCGCAGCGGAGGCGTCGATGCAATTCAGGCCGGGACATGGGAGTGTCCCGGCCTGTTGCCTGTGATCATGAACGCAGGTCGGAAGAGCGCTTCTTGTCCTTGGGGCGCTTTTGATCCTTCGGACCTCTGCTGTCCTTTTGCTTCTTGTGCGGGGGAGGTCCGCCTCGCTCCTGCGAACCCTTGCCTTTCGGCCTGTCCCATGGCTTCCCCTCACGCGACTTCATGCCGTGGGTCTTGCCGGGTCCGGCGTCGGCCGGCTCGATGCGGATGTCCTCGTCATTGGTCTTGCGCACCGCAGCGGCGAATTTGGGCGCATGGGACTTTGCGATCTCGAACTTCGTCTCTCGGTCGAAGATCTTGATCGAGCCGATCTCCTTTTTCGTCACGTGGCCGAGACGGCAGATGATCGGCAGGAGCCAACGGGGATCGGCATTGTTGCGTCGCCCGACGCTCATGCGGAACCATACCATGTCCTCGGACGATCGCTCGAATCCTCCCTCGGACCGATCCCCGCCTCTGTCCTTGAAGCCGCGCAACCGCTCTTCCTGCCGCTCGCGCTTGTCCTTGCGCTGGCGCGGCTCGCGGTCTGCGCCCGCATCGACGATCTCTTCCGGTTCAGGCAGTCGCGCGCGGTGAAAGCGCGCCAGGGCATTGGCAATCTCTTCAGCCGAACGTTGGGCCAGAAGCGCCCGCGCCATGGCGAGATCCTCTTCCGTCACCTCCTCGGAGAAGATCGGATCCTGCATGAGCCGCTCGCGGTCGCGCAGGCGGATCTCGTCGGCCGAGGGCGGGCCAGCCCAGGTCACGTCGACGCCGGCCATGCCGATCAGCCTTTCGGCCTTGCGGCGGCGCGTATAGGGCACAAGCATCACGCAAGTTCCCTTGCGCCCGGCACGGCCCGTGCGGCCGCTGCGATGCAGGAGCGTCTCGTGATCGTTCGGCAGATCGAAATGGATGACTAGGCCGAGATCGGGCAGGTCGATGCCGCGGGCTGCCACGTCGGTGGCGACACAGACCCGGGCCCGTCCGTCGCGCAGAGCCTGGAGGGCGTGGCTGCGCTCGCTCTGGGTCAGCTCGCCTGAGAGCGCGACTGCTAAGAATCCGCGTTCGAGCAAGCTGGCATGCAGGTGTCGCACCGCCTCACGAGTGTGGCAGAAAACCATGGCGCCGCGGCTCTCATAGAAGCGCAGCACGTTGACGACGGCATGCTCGACCTCGTTCGGTGCGATCCTGAGCGCTCGATATTCGATGTCGCCGTGGGGTTCGTTCTCGACCAGAGTGTCGATGCGGTGCGCCTCGCGCTGATAGCGTCGCGCCAGGGTGACGATGTTCTTCGGCAGGGTCGCGGAGAACAGGAGCGTGCGGCGGTCTTCCGGCGTGGCGTCGAGGATGAACTCCAGATCCTCGCGGAAGCCGAGATCGAGCATCTCGTCGGCCTCGTCGAGCACCACGACGCGCATCTTCGAGGTGTCGAGACGACCGCGCTCCAGATGGTCGCGCAGGCGGCCGGGCGTGCCGACCACAATATGGCAGCCATCGGCAAGCGCCCGCTGCTCCCGGCGTACATCCATGCCGCCGACGCAGGAGGCGACTCGTGCGCCGGCCGGGCCGTAGAGCCAGATCAGCTCCCGGTTGACCTGGAGGGCGAGCTCGCGGGTCGGCGCGATGATCAGGGCCAGCGGCTCGCGCGGGGCATCGAAGCGCTCGGCATCGCCCAGCAGGGTGGAGGCCATGGCGAGGCCATAGGCGACGGTCTTGCCGGAGCCGGTCTGGGCCGAGACGAGAAGGTCACGGTCGCGCGCATCCGGCTGCAGCACGGCGGCCTGGACGGGGGTGGGATCGTTATAGCCTCGGTCGGCAAGGGCGCATTCGAGGCTGGGATTGGTCTTGGGAAAGGGCATGGGAATAGGGCTGAACCGTGTCTGGGGAGCCTGCGAGGGCTCCAGTAAGGATGATCAGCCGGAGGCAGCGGCGTCGTCTATTTCGTCGATGGATACCAGGAACACGACATCGATATCGAGGTCGTCGTCATAGTCTTCGTCGTCTTCGTCGACCTCGTCCTCTTCGTCCAGGGCCTCATAAAAAGCATCAATCTCGTGTTCCGATGCGGGCCGTGTCGTCAAGGCAGCTGAGCCGTCCCAGAGGGAGCGGCCCTCGCTCTTAAACGACTTCAGGTCATCTTTAAAGCTCTCGCTGAGAAAGAGTTCGCGGGCTTGCTCCTCATCCGCGTTCGTCACGGCAACCGCCTTGCCGTCTATCTCCAGGGTGACCATGGCTCTTCCTTCGCCTACAGGTTCATCAAAGCACTAACGCCCAGGTGCGGGATTCGATCAACCCGAACATTCCTAGGCTTTTTGGGCGTCAGCAAGGGTGTGAAAAGTCCTTAAGACCAGTATGGACACGAGGCGACCAATATGAGACCAGTTAACATGTGAACGCGACTGGCCCTATTCCCCATTTCCGGTCTCTGGACCGGCTGTCCCTGCCAGGCTCCCGTGTCAATGAGGACGGGATCGGCCTGCGCGGGCCTTTTGCCTGGGTGATCGACGGGGCGACCGGCCTGTCCGACGAGCAATTGACCTCCGGGGGCAGCGATGCCGCTTGGCTTGCCGGCTTGGTCGGAGACCGGCTGATGGACCTTGCCGGGGAAGGTGACGCCGATGCGGTGCTGAGCCGCCTCGAGGCTGACATCGACGCTGTCTTCCGTGAGACCACGGCCCATGTCCAGGACATCGACGATCACCATGCCCCCTCCGCCTGCCTCGGTCTGATCGAGGCCCGGTCGGGGGAGGGTGGGCGGATTAGGGTCCAGGGCCGCTTCCTGGGCGACGTGATCGCTCTTGTGCCCTTGGAGAGGGAAATCGTCCGCTGGAGCGACGAACGGGCCAAGTCTTTCGAGAAGAAGACGCTGGCAGCCCTCGGAGCCCAGGAGCACGAGCCGGGCTCCATCCCCGAGGCCGTGAGGCGCCAGATCCTGGAGAACCGCACCAGACTCAACCGACCGGACGGGTATTGGATCGTGAACCCGCTTCGTCCCTGGGCCGGCCGCGAGCTGCGCTTCGAGGCAGAGGTGAGGCCGGGCGATCCTATCGTGCTTGCGACCGACGGTTTCATGCGGCTCGTGGACGTGTTTGAGGCTTACTCGGACAGCGCCCTTTATGCCCAGCTCGCTGCGGGCAAGGGTTCTGATCTGATGCAGGAGTTGCGGGAAAGGGAGCGGGGCGACCGGATGGCCGGCGCTTATCCTCGTGTTAAAACCCACGACGACGCGACGTTTCTCGTCATCGCAGCCGAACCATATGGCTGAAGACATTCCGCAGGGCATGGCAAACGATCATGCCCTGCGGTGGGAGGACAAGGACTTCAACAATGAGGGAACTGACAATGAAACTGACCCGACGCATTCTGATGGGCGCTGCCGCTGGCAGCTTCCTGCTTTCAGGCACCGCCGCCATGGCCCAGACCGAGCTGACCTTCTGGAGCTGGCGCCAGGAAGACAAGGCCTTCTATCAGGACATCATCAAGAAGTTCCAGGCCAAGGAGCCGGGCATCACGGTGAAGTTCGAGACCTATGCGCCCGAGAACTACCAGACCATCCTCTCCACCGCGCTCGCCGCGGGCCGCGGCCCGGACGTGATCCAGGTGCGTGCCTATGGGAACCTTGAGACCATCGCGACCCCCGGCTACCTGCTTGCCCTCGACAAGCAGAACGTGCCGGAACTGGCGAACTTCCCTGAGCCGGCGCTCGCGGCCGAGACCCTACGCTCGGACGGCAAGGTCTATGCGGTGCCGTTCGCCATGCAGGCTCAGCTCGTCGTCTACAACAAGAAGATCTTCAAGGATAACGGCTTGAACCCGCCGAAGACCTGGGACGAGATGATGGCTCTGGCCCAGGCGCTGAAGGCCAAGAACATCACGCCGTTCGCGAACGGCACGGCCACCGCCTGGCAGAACGAGACCATCGTCGGTGGTCTGCTCTCGTCCATGCTCGGCAAGGAATTCGAGGCCGATATCGTCTCCGGCAAGGCGAATTTCACCGATCCGCGCTTCGTCAGCGCTCTCGCCAAGCTGAAGGACATCAGTCAGTACTTCTCGCCGAACTTCACCGGCGTGGACTATCCGTCCTCGCAGCAGCTCTTCGTGGCGGGCCGCGCGGCCATGTTCGCGGGCGGTTCCTATGAGGTGGCAAACTTCAAGAACCAAAACCCCACGCTCGATCTCGGCGTGTTCCCGGCTCCCGTCCTGAAAGCGGGCGACCAGGCGCTGATCGCCACCTATTATGACGGCGGCTATGCGGTGAATGCGAAGACCGAGAAAAAGGACGCCGCACTTAAGTTCGTGCGCTTCCTCGCCACACCGGAATACGGCACCGCCTTCACCAACATGCTGAAGAACCTGTCGCCGATCAAAGGCATCAAGATCGAGGACCCGATCACGCAGGAAGTGGCGAAGCTCGCTGAGAACTCCATGTCCTACCTGATGCTCGTGCACTTCCGCTATCAGGAGCCGAGCGGTTCGGTGCTGCTGCAGTCGAACGTGCAGAAGATGCTCGCCGGCCAGCAGACCCCCGAGCAGGCCGCTGCCGAGATCAATAAGGGCATCGCGACCTATTACAAGCCGTTCCAGAAGTAATACTCTGACGAAGGGGTGGCAGGCTTTTGGAGCCTGCCACCCATCCCGAAAGCTTTTGATTCCATGCACGTCTCACGCCAACAACCCCGCACGCTGAAGCACCGTTTATGGGTGGCATTTCTTGTCGTGCCGCCCATCGTCTTCATGTCGCTGTTCGTGGTCTATCCGATCCTGTCGGCCTTCGCCTATGCCTTCTACGATTGGCAGGGGCTGGCGCGCGGCGAGTTCGTCGGCCTGAAGAATTTCAAGGAAGTGCTGTTCGGCGCCACCATGGCGCCGGTGGTGTGGAACGCCTTCCTGCACAACGTTTATGCGCTGATCGCGCTGATGATCATCCAGAACGGAGGCGGGTGCTTTCTCGCCTGGCTTCTCTACAAGGAACCCTTCGGCTTCCGCTTCCACCGGGTGGCGATCTTCGTGCCGGTGGTGCTGTCGACGATCATCGTGGGCTTTCTCTGGAAGCTTTTCCTGAATCCGAATTTCGGCATCATCAACCAGGCCCTTTACTCGGTGGGACTCGATTCATGGGCCAAACCCTGGCTCGGCGATTCCTCGACGGCGCTCGGTGCGCTCATCCTCGCTAATGCCTGGCACTTCGTCGGCTTCCCGGCTCTCGTCTATCTCGCCGGCATGCAGCGCATACCGCCCGAGGTCATCGAGGCGGCGCGGCTCGACGGCACCAATGAGTGGCAGCTCCTGAAAAACATCGTGTGGCCGCTCGTCGCCCCGAGCACCACCATCCTCTTCACGCTGCTCTTCATCGGCGCGTTCAACTGGTTCGAAATTCCTTACGTGATGGTGGGGCTCGACGGTTCGCCCTTCGGATCAACGGACGTGCTCGGCCTCGTCTTCTACCGCACGGCCTTCGGCAACCAGAGCGCCAGCATCCAGAACTTCGGCTTAGGCTCGGCCCTCGCCACGCTCCTCTTCCTCTTCATCGTCGTCTTCGCGTCCATGCTGACCCTGTGGCTGCGCCGTCGGGAGATCCAGTTTTGACCGCCATCACCTCCGATGCACCGGCAACGCGCCAAGCAATTCCCTTCGTCCTGCTCGCCCAGGTCATCCTGATCGCGAACTCCTTCATCATGCTCTATCCGGTCGTGGTGATGGTGCTGTCCGCCTTCAAGACGACGGGCGAGATCTTCGAGCATCCCTTCGCCTTGCCTGATTTCACGCAAATCGGGAATTTCACCAAAGTGCTTGGCGAGACCGCGATGCCGGTCTACTTCGTCAACTCGGTTCTCGTGACGGGCACCTCGATCATCCTGATCCTCGTGCTCGGCACCATGGCGGGCTATGCGGTGGCGCGCTACGAATCGCGCACCAACACCTTCATCCTGCTGTTCTTCCTGGCGGGATTGATGCTGCCGCTGAAGCTTGCGGTGATCCCGCTCTTCATCCTGCTACGCGATCTCGGCCTGCTCGACAGCCGCTGGAGCCTGATCGTCACCTATACCGCCATCGGCCTGCCCTCGACCGTGTTCATCATGGCAGGCTTCCTGCGTACGCTGCCGGCCGAACTCGAGGATGCCGCACGCATCGACGGCGCCTCGGAACCTCGCATCATGTGGTCGGTCATGCTGCCGCTGGCGCGTCCGCCCATGGCGATCGCCGCGATTCAGAACGCGGTGCCGATCTGGAACGACTTCTTCTTCCCGCTGGTCTTCATCCAGACCGATTCACGCAAGACCTTGCCGCAGGGACTGACCACCTTCATGGGCGAGTACACCACCGATTGGGGCATGCTGTTCGCCGGCCTCACCATCGCTGCGGCTCCCATCACGCTTCTCTACATCGCCCTGTCGCGCCAGTTCATTCAGGGCATGACGGCCGGTGCTGTAAAGTAAGGTGAACCCATGCTGATTCCGAAAGGCACGCTCGTCGTCTCCTGCCAGGCTCGTGCCGACAATCCGCTGCATGGCCCGGTTCATATGTCCGCGATGGCGCAGGCGGCCGAGGCCGGCGGGGCCAAGGGGATCCGTGCCAATGGCGAAGCGGACGTGGCGGCGATCCGCGCCGTGACGGCGCTGCCGATCATCGGAATTTCCAAAGTGTGGGACGACCGTTTCCCAGTCTACATCACCCCGGGTTTCGAACAGGCGGCGCTGATTGCCAAGGCAGGCGCCGACATCATTGGTCTCGATGCCACGCCGCGTCCGCGAGACGGCGAGCCGGTGGCACAGCTGATCGGGCGTATCCGGGCGGAACTCGGCAAGGAGGTCTTTGCCGATATCGCCACGCTGGAGGAGGGGCGGGCCGCCCATGCCGCCGGCGCGACTTATGTCGCGACCACGCTTGCCGGCTACACGGAGGAAACGGCCTCTCGCAAGAGTGAAGGACCGGATCTGGAGCTTCTGTCGGCTCTCGTTGCGGAACTCCCGGTGCCCATCGTTGCGGAGGGGCGCTTCGATACTCCAGATCTCGTTGTGGAAGCTTTCAAGCGTGGGGCTCATGCGGTGGTGGTGGGCACCGCGATCACCAATCCGCGTGAGATCACGCGGGGATTCGTTCAGGCCATAAGGCCTTGAAAGATAGCTTGTAACGGAAACGTGAGAGCACCTCTGGCGTTCTCGGGTGTACCCATTCACAATGGGTTTCAAACGAGGTGATGCCGTGCTGATCCGCCGCCCTGCCGATATCCTGCTCTCCGAGATCACGCCCCGGGAGGTTTATTTCAACCGCCGCCAATGGATGGCCGGCGCGGCCGGGTTGGCCTTGGCCGCGGCCCTGCCGAAGGGTCTCGAAGCCGCGCCTCTGTCCGCCGCCAAGAGTCCCTTCTCCACGGATGAGAAAAAGACGAGCCGCGAGGACGTCACGAGCTACAACAACTACTACGAATTCGGGACCGGCAAGGAGGATCCGGCGGCCAAGGCCCATACCCTCAAGACCTCGCCCTGGACGGTCAAGGTCGACGGCATGGTGGGCAAGCCTGCCGAGTTCGCGGTCGAGGATCTCATCAAGTCGTCAGCCCTGGAGGAGCGCATCTATCGCATGCGCTGCGTCGAGGGCTGGTCCATGGTCATTCCCTGGGTCGGCTTTCCGCTGGCGGATCTGATCAAACGCGTGGAGCCCTTGGGCAGCGCAAAATACGTGGCCTTCGAAACCGCCTATCGGCCGGAGGAGATGCCGGGCGTTCAATCCATCTTCCCGGTGCTCGACTGGCCCTATGTGGAGGGCTTGCGTCTCGACGAGGCCATGCATCCGCTCACCATCCTGGCGGTCGGCCTTTATGGCGAGACCCTGCCGAACCAGAACGGCGCGCCGATCCGCCTCGTAGTGCCGTGGAAATACGGTTTCAAGGGCATCAAGTCGATCACCCGGATCAGCTTCGTCGAGAAGCAGCCCGAGACATCCTGGAACAAGCAGGCCCCAGGCGAGTACGGCTTTTATGCCAATGTGAACCCGAGCGTGGACCATCCGCGCTGGAGCCAGGCGACCGAGCGGCGGATCGGCGAGGGTGGGCTGTTCGTGAAGCGTCGCCCGACGCTGATGTTCAACGGTTATGTGGAGCAGGTGGCGAGCCTTTACACCGGCATGGACCTGCGGAAATTCTACTGATGGTGGGACGCGTCTCCGTTCAAGCAGACAAGAAGGGCTTTGCGCTGCCCCAGGTGCCGAAGATTGCCATTTACATCGTCGGCTTCATTCCGGCTTTTTGGTTGTTCTATGCCGGCATCACCGATCAGCTCGGTGCCGATCCGATGCGGTATCTGGAACAGGGGCTCGGTCTATGGGCCCTGCGCTTTCTCATCGCCACCCTGACGATCACGCCGCTGCGCCAACTCTTCAACATCAACCTGCTGCGCTATCGCCGGGCTCTGGGATTGCTGGCGTTCTATTACGCGGCCCTGCATCTTCTCACCTATCTCGTGCTCGATCAGGGCCTCGATGTTGCGGCCATCGTGGCCGATATCGTGAAGAGGCCGTACATCACCATCGGCATGGCGACCTTCGTCATCCTCGTGCCCCTCGCTGTGACCTCCAACAATGCCGCGATCCGGCGCATGGGCGGGCAAGCCTGGGCGAAGCTGCACCGCCTGGTCTATGTGGCGGCCATCGGCGCGGCGTTGCACTTCCTGCTCGTGGTGAAATCCTGGCCGCCCGAGCCGCTCGTCTACGCGGCCATCGTCGCCGTACTGCTTGGCTATCGGCTGATCCGATCCATGGTGAAGAAACCGTCTCCGCGACGGCGCCCGGCTTGAAGGCTCGTCCAGGTTCGTTAGGATGCGCCCGACGAAGGCGGGGCTCGTCATGAGGAACAGGACAATGCATCCGGCGCGAGGCTTCAAGATGGTGCGGGTCGGGCTGCGCCTTGCGGGCTTCGCGCTGATCGGCAAAGCGAGTCCGGTCTCGTGACGGATTGGCTTTCTCCCGAGGAATGGACGGCGGTTCGCCTCAGCCTGAAAGTCGCTTTCGTCGCGATGTCGGCAAGCCTCATTCCTGGTGTCGCCATCGCCTTTGCCCTGGAACGCGGCCGCTTCTGGGGGCGGCAGGCGCTTGATGTGATCGTGCATCTGCCTCTGGTCCTGCCGCCGGTGGTCGTCGGCTGGTTTCTGCTCATAGGCTTCGGGCGGCGCGGGCCCATCGGTTCGTTTCTCGCCGAGCAGTTCGGCATCGTGCTGTCCTTCCGCTGGACGGGAGCGGCGCTCGCCTGCGCCATCATGGGCTTTCCCCTGCTGGTGCGCGCCATCCGCCTCTCCATTGCGGCCGTCGACCGCAAGCTGGAGGATGCCGCAGGTACACTCGGCGCACATCCCATCTGGGTTTTTGGCGTTGTGACGCTGCCGCTTATCCTGCCCGGCATCATCGCCGGGATGGTTCTGTGCTTCGCCAAGGCGATGGGCGAGTTCGGCGCGACAATCACCTTCGTGTCGAACATTCCCGGCGAGACACAGACCATTCCCACCGCCATCTATGCCTACACGCAGGTGCCGGGAGGCGAGGGTGGCGCCATGCGGCTGACGTTCGTCTCCATCGCCATTTCCGTCGCCGCACTCTGGCTCTCCGAATGGTTGGCGCGCCGCGTTCGGCGACGGATTCAGGCGTCATGATTCTCGACGTCGACATCCGGCACGAGCAAGGCGCCTTCGGCCTTCACGCACGCTTTCAGTCGGATGGAAAACTGACTGCACTCTTTGGACCATCTGGCTCCGGCAAGACGACGATCGTGAACGCGATCGGCGGCCTCGTCCGGCCCGATCACGGCAGGATCGTCGTGCAGGGACAGGTGCTCGTCGACACGAAAAAGAATGTTTTCGTGCCCAAGCACAAGCGGCGGATCGGTTACGTCTTTCAGGAAGGGCGACTCTTTCCGCACCTCAACGTGCGCCAGAACCTGCTCTTCGGACGCTGGTTCACGCCCAGGCGGGATAGGAAGTCGAGCTTCGATCATGTGGTCGATCTTCTTGGTATCAGTCATCTGCTTGACCGATGGCCCACGACCTTGTCGGGCGGCGAGAAGCAGCGGGTCGCGATCGGGCGGGCGCTTCTGGCGGACCCGCAATTGCTGCTGATGGACGAGCCTCTGGCCTCCCTCGACGAGGCGAGAAAGGCCGAAATCTATCCCTATATCGAGCGACTGCGCGACGAAGGCGGGGTACCCATCGTTCTCGTCAGCCATTCGGTCGCCGAGATTGCTCGCTTGGCCACCTCCATCGTTGTTCTATCCAACGGATCGGTGACGGCATCGGGCCCGGCATCCGACATCCTCCGACATACCAATCTCTTCGTGCAAACCGGTCTCGCCGAGGCGGGCGCATTGATCGACGCCCAGGTGCTGCGGCATGAGGACCTCTTCGGTTTAACCGTGCTCCAGACCAAGGCTGGAACGCTGACGGTGCCGCGCCTGCCATATCCGCTCGGCACTGGCCTGCGCGTGCGTCTGCGCGCCCGCGATATCATTCTGTCCCTGCAAAAGCCGGTCGGCATGAGCGCCTTGAATGTCTTGCCGGGATTTATTTCCTTGATCGAGGATGCTGAAGGACCGAGCGTGGACGTGCAACTCGATTGCGGCGGCGACGGTATTGTCGCGCGAGTGACCCGAAAGTCGGTGGAAGAGCTTGGCCTGAAGCCGGGCCTTCCGGTCCATGCCATCATCAAGAGCATCGCCTTCGATCCGGAGGCCCTGGGCGCGGTTAAGTCGCCGCATTCGTGAGATTTTTGCCCATCGAGGTTGCACCGGCGGCAGAGCCGTGTAGCCTCTCCAGCCATCTTTTTCCAGCTTCGAGAGCCTAAGATCATGAACGAACAATTCCGGAATCCGGCCGATGCCACGTCCCATGCCAAGCTTCTCGACCGCTTGGCGGAAGTCGCCGTCCGCGTCGGGCTGGGGCTGAAGCCCGGGCAGGAATTGGTCGTGACCGCTCCGCTCGATGCCGTCGCCCTGGTGCGGCGCATCACGGAACACGCCTACAAGGCCGGCGCCTCCCTCGTCACCACGATTTTCTCCGATGAGGAGAGCACGCTCATGCGCTTTCGCCATGGGCACAACGAGGGGTTCGATACTGCCCCGGCCTGGCTCTACGAGGGCATGGCGGCCGCCTACAAGAACGGCGCGGCACGGCTCGCCATCGTCGGCGAGGATCCGTCGCTGCTCGCCAAGGAGGATCCGGAGAAGGTCTCCCGTGCCAACCGGGCCCGCTCCAAGGCCTATATGCCCGCGCTCAACATGATCGCCGGCTTCGACATCAACTGGACGATCGTGTCCGCCGCAACGCCCGCTTGGGCCAAAACCGTGTTCCCGGACGATCCGGAGGAGGTGGCCGTCGCCAAGCTCTGGCAGGCGATCTTCTCGGCCTCCCGCGTCGATACGCCGGACCCCATCGCCGCCTGGGAGAAGCACAACATGAGCCTTCAGGCGCGCACGCAGATGCTCAATGAGAAGAACTATGCGGCACTCCATTTCCGCGGCCCCGGCACGGATCTGCGCGTCGGCCTGGCGGACGGGCATGAATGGAACGGCGGTTCGACTACGGCGAAGAACGGCATTGTCTGTAATGCCAATATCCCGACCGAGGAGGTCTTCACCACGCCGCACAAGGACCGGGTAGAGGGCGTTGTGACCAGCACCAAGCCGCTCTCCTACAACGGCACCCTCATCCAGGACATCCAGGTTCGGTTCGAGGGTGGACGCATCGTCGAGAGCAAGGCGCGGACCGGGGAGGCTGTGCTGAACAAGGTTCTCGATACCGACGAGGGAGCGCGCCGCCTCGGCGAGGTTGCGCTGGTGCCGTACTCGTCGCCGATCTCGCAAAGCGGGCTTCTCTTCTTCAACACCCTGTTCGACGAGAATGCTTCCAGCCACATTGCCCTTGGCCAAGCCTACAGCAAGTGCATCCGGGGCGGCGGAACGATGAGCGAAGAGGAGCTCGCCTCGCATGGCTCCAACAAGAGTCTGATCCATATCGACTGGATGATCGGTTCCAACCAGATAGACGTGGATGGTATCACCCAAGACGGTAGGGCCGAGCCTCTCATGCGCGGCGGCGAATGGGTTACGAAGTAACGACAGGTTGGCGTTCTATTTCTATACTGAGCCGGATCTATGATCCTGGCGATTGCCTGATCTGACGCAAACAGCGCTTGACGTATCGGTCCTGTAGCTGTGATGGAGGACAGGTATCAAAGAGGTACCGGCCTGGCGTCTCGCGAGGCCGGTACCTTCGCAAGAGCGTGGATGGATGTCGGACACAGCCAATCATCGGTCACAGGACCAGGCTCTCCTGTCGGTTCGCTCCCTGTCGGTGGAGTTCGGCACCGCGAATGGAGCCTTCAAAGCCGTCAAGGAGGTCAGCTTCGATGTGCAGCCGGGCAAAACCTTGGCGGTCGTCGGCGAGTCGGGGTCGGGTAAATCCGTTACTTCCCTCGCGATCATGCGCCTGACCGACTACACGGGCGGGCGTATCACCGGAGGGCAGGTGCTATTCCGTCCTGACGGCGGTGAGGCGATCGATCTCGTCAACGCGTCCGACAACAAACTCCGGGAGATCCGCGGCAACGACATAGCGATGATCTTCCAGGAGCCGATGACGTCGCTCAATCCCGTCTTCACCATCGGCAATCAGATTTCCGAGACCTTGATCCTGCACCAGGGCCTGAACGGACGCGATGCGCGCCTGCGGGCGAAGGAGCTGCTGCAGAAGGTACGTCTGCCCGATGCGGACAAGCTGCTCGACCGCTACCCGCACCAGCTTTCCGGCGGTATGCGCCAGCGTGTCATGATCGCCATGGCGCTCGCCTGCAATCCGAAGCTTCTCATAGCCGACGAGCCGACGACGGCGCTCGACGTGACGATCCAGGCACAGATCCTCAACATCATCCGCGATCTGCAGCAGGAGATGGGCACTGCCGTCATCTTCATCACCCACGACATGGGCGTGGTGGCAGAGATGGCCGACGACGTGGTGGTGATGTGGAAGGGCGAGAAGGTGGAGCAGGCACCGGTGCGCGACATCTTTGCCGCGCCTCAGCACCCGTATACCAAAGCCCTTCTCTCCGCCGTGCCGCGCCTGGGTAGCCTGAAGGGGCAGCCGTTGCCCAAGCGTACGCCTGTGATGGTGATGGACGGCGGCGTGGCCAAGCCTGTCGGCGACACGCATGAGCAGAACACGGCCGATTATACGAAGCCGATCCTGCAGGTGGAAAAGCTCACCACCCGCTTCGACGTAGGCAAGACCTTCTTCGGCCGTGTGACCCATCGCGTCCATGCGGTGGAGGAGGTGAGCTTCGACATTTATCCCGGCGAGACCCTGGCGCTGGTGGGCGAATCCGGCAGCGGTAAATCCACCATCGGGCGCACGCTGCAACAGCTTGTCGAGTCGACGGGCGGCACGGTGCGCTTTAACGGGCGTGACATGGCGGCTATGAGCCAGGGCGAGCGGCGGCGCCTGCGGCAGGAAATCCAGTACATCTTCCAGGATCCCTTCGCCTCGCTCGATCCGCGTCACACTGTCGGCTACAGCATCGCCGAGCCGATCATCGTCCACGGCCTGATCAATGACCGCAAGGCGCGCGAGCGGCGGGTGCACGAATTGCTGGAGCAGGTCGGTCTGCAGCCGCAGCATGCCAAGCGCTATCCGCACGAATTCTCGGGCGGCCAGCGCCAGCGCATCTGCATCGCACGGGCGCTGGCGAGCAATCCGAAGCTCGTGATCGCGGACGAGTCCGTGTCCGCGCTCGATGTGTCCATTCAGGCGCAGATCGTCAATCTGCTCATGGAGCTGCAGGAGAAGAAGCGGCTGTCCTATCTCTTCATCACCCATGATATGGCGGTGGTGGAGAAGATCAGCCATCGCGTTGCGGTGATGTATCTCGGCCAGATCGTCGAGCTTGGGTCGCGCCAAGCGATCTTCGAGAACCCGCAGCATTCCTACACCCGCAAGCTGCTCTCAGCGGTGCCGATTGCCGATCCGCAGCGGGAGCGGGCCAAGACGCGAATCGAGGGCGAGATCCCGAGCCCCGTACGTCCCGTCGGGCAGGAGCCGGCGATTCACCGCATGCGAGAGGTCGAGCCAGGACACTGGGTTGCGATCGAGCCCGATCAGCTCCGCGGGGCTGCGTGAGATACGGTTTTCCAGAGGGAGACAACAAGATGAAGTTCTCGACCACCATGAAAGCGCTCGGCTTGACAGCCGCTGTCGCTTTGGCGCCGCTGACGGCATCCGGTGCTCAGGCTGCCGGAACGCTGACCACGGCCGTTGCCATCGACCCCGGCAGCTGGGATCCGATCGACACCTTCCTGGTCGACTGGTCTTCCGCCGCCAACAACATCTTCGACGGGCTGACCGCCCGCGGCGCCGACATGAAGCTGAAGCCCGGCCTCGCAACGTCATGGGAGTTCCTCGACAACAACAGCCGCATCCGCTTCAAGCTGCGCCAGAACGTGAAGTTCCACAATGGCGAGCCCTTCAATGCAGCAGCCGTGAAGTTTACCTTCGATCGTCTCCTCGGCGAGGAGGGCAGGAAAGGGCCGCAGCAGTCGAACTACAATTCCATCGACCATGTGGAAATCGTCGACGATTTCACGGTCGATTTCGTCATGAAGCAGCCGGATCCGGTTCTGCTGACCAAGCTTGCCGGGTATGGCGGCATGATCGTGCCGCCGAAGTACATCCAGGAAAAGGGTGACGCCCATTTCAACATGAACCCGGTCGGCACGGGGCCGTTCAAGTTCGTGGAATACAGCCCGAAGGTCAGCATCACGCTGGAGGCTTTCCCCGAGCATTGGGGCGGCGCGCCGAAGCTCGACAAGGTGGTGACGCGCTTCATCTCGGAAGCGAACACGCAGGTGGCCGAGCTGCAGGCAGGCCGTATCGATGTCGCGACCCTCATCCCGTTCGGCCTCGCTCCGACGGTGGAGAAAAGCCCTAACCTGAGCCTCATCAGCATCACCGGCCCGACGGTCGTCGCCCTTCGCCTCAACACGAGGGACGGCATCACGAAGGATGTGAATGTCCGCAAGGCGCTGATCATGGGTATCGACCGCGAGGCGATCATCAAGGCGGTGCTCCTCGGTCACGCCAAGCCGATTGCGAGCTTCCAGGCCGATCTGTCCTTCGGCTACGATCCGAGCCTGAAGCCGCTGCCCTTTGATCTCGCCAAGGCAAAGCAGATGCTGCAGCAGGCGAAGGTGCCGGCCGGCGCGCCTGTGCGGATTGACTTCCGCGGCAATGACGCAACCTTCCGCGAGGTGGCGCAGGCCGCCGCCGGCTTCCTCCAGGCCCTCGGCCTCAAGCCCTCGCTCCAGCCGCACGAGCCTCCGGTTCTGCTCAACGACATCATTCCGAACGGCAAGACTGGCGAAGCCTGGCACAATGCCTGGGGCGGATGGACCTTCGACTACGACAACACCGCTTACCTGATGTATCATTCGGGCGAGAAGTGGAACCCCTACGATAACGATCCCAAACTGAACGCTCTCCTCGAGAAGCAGCGCACGATGTACGACGTGAAGGAGCGCGAGAAGGTTCTGCAGGAGATCGCCCGTTACGTGGCCGATCAGGCGCTCGAGATTCCGCTCTACAATCAGAACACGCTCTATGGCGTGAACAAGCGGGTCAAGAACTTCGATGCCCCCGCCGACCGCCGCTTCCGCTTCACCGAAACGACGGTGGAGTGAAAAGGCGCCTTGGACCTTCGCCGTGAGAGACGAAGGTCGGGCCTGAAGACATAAGAGAAGGCCCCGCGTGAGCGGGGCCGTTTTTCCAAGCGCAAGAAGGACCACCTGATGGCGGGCTTCATCCTCAAACGATTGTTGCAGGCTGTTTTCGTGGTCCTCGCAGTGACTCTGATCGTCTCCTTCGCGATCAGATTGTCGGGTGATCCCGCGATCATGCTGATGGGCGGCGGCAATGTCACCGAGCAGGATCTGCAGAACATCCGGCAAGCGCTCGGACTCGAGCGGCCGTTCTACGTTCAGTATCTCAGTTTTCTCGAAGGTATGATGAGGGGAGATTTCGGCAAGAGCTTCATGGGCGGCACACCCGTTTCCATGCTCATCGCCAATGCCTTGCCGGCCACCCTCTTGCTGGCGTTCGCCTCTCTTCTTGCTTCCATCGTCCTGTCGGTGCCACTCGGCGTCTATGCGGCGGTGAACCGGGGGCGCTGGCCGGATCAGGTGATCCGCATCCTGTCGCTGGTGGGCCTGTCCTTCCCGAATTTCTGGCTCGCCATCATGATGGTGCTGCTGTTCTCCATCGTGCTCGGCCTGCTGCCGCCGAGCGGCATGGAAGGGCCCGAGAGCTTCGTGATGCCGGCACTCACCATGGCGATCATTCTTACCGCCACGAATGTGCGCCTCGTGCGTACCTCCATGCTGGAGACTCTCTCGCAGCAATACATCATGGTGGCGCGCTCGAAAGGTCTGCGCGACCGCGTGGTCCTCTACAAGCACGCCCTGCGCAATTCGGCCATTCCGCTCGTCACCTATATCGGCCTGCAGTTCGGCGGTCTCATCGGCGGCATCGTCATCATCGAGCGCGTGTTCAACTGGCCCGGCATGGGAACGCTCGCCTTCGATGCCATCTCGAACCGCGACTACCCTGTGCTTCAGGGCACCATCACGGTGCTCGCGCTCTTCATCGTTCTCATCAACCTTCTGGTCGATCTCGCCTACGGGCTGATCGATCCGCGTATCCGGACGGAGTAGGGCCCATGGCTGCCGCTCAGGCTATGTCGTCGGCGCGCCGACACTTCAGGTCGCTCGAACTCGTTCTCGGCCTCCTGCTCACCGGGGGCATGGGCTTGGCCGTTCTGTTCTCCGGCTTGCTCTTCCCCGACGGCGGCGAGAGCATGGACCTCATGGCCCGCCTTACGCCGCCGTTTCAGGATCTCGCGCATCCTCTCGGCACCGATCCCCTCGGCCGCGACGTGCTGGCGCGGGTGATCGTCGGCGGCAAGATCTCGCTCACCGTCGGCATTCTCTCGGTGATGGGAGCGGTCGTCGTCGGGACGATCATCGGCCTCATCGCCGGATACTACCGCGGTATCGCGGAGATCCTGCTGATGCGCTTCGCCGATATTCAGCTGGCACTGCCCTTCATCCTGCTTGCCATCATGTTCCTCGCTATTCTCGGTACTGGCGTCGACAAGATCATCTTCTTCATGATCGTCGCTCAATGGGTGCAATATGCGCGCCTCGTGCGCGGCTCCGTGCTGGCGCTGCGGGATCGGGAGTTCATCCTCTCGGCTCGCGCCATCGGCGTCGGGAACGGACGCATCATCTTCACCCATATCCTGCCCAACGTGCTTGGTCCCATCGTCATCCTGATGACGCTCAACGTGGCCAACAACATCCTTCTCGAAAGCAGCCTCACCTTCCTCGGGCTCGGAGTCGATCCGCTCATCCCGTGCTGGGGCGGCATGCTGGCTGATGGGCGCACCTATCTGCAGACGGCCTGGTGGGTCAGCGTGTTTCCGGGACTCGCCATCATGTTCACCGTGCTCGGCCTGAACCTTCTGGGTGACTGGCTGCGCGACCTTCTCGATCCGACAGGACAGAGTTCACGATGACGACTTTGCTCGACGAGCGTATCCCACGGACTCTCGATGCTCTCCTACGCGACTGGGCCAAGAACGAGTATCGCGGCATGACGCTCGAGGCCTGGCTGTTCGAGGATGAGGCGGCGCGGCGTGCGGCAGAAGCCGTGTTGTCGGAGGTGGGCGTCCGGGCGCGACTACGCAGCGCCTACAAGCCGCTCGCCCATGCCTTTCTCGAAGAGTTCGATACGGCTGGTCTGAAACGCGTTACCATGCGCTATCCCGTGCACGAAGAGGCGGATCGCCTGCGCTTCCTCTCCGAGGCGTATCCTCTGGCCGCTTTGCTCGACGGCATTGAGACCCTCTTCGAGCCCGGCGCTGCGGATATGACCTACCGCGTCACGCTCGAGTACCAGGACGGACACGTGGTGGAGCATGCGGTCTTTGCGCCGAACCGCCTGCGCACTAATCATCTCGATCAGATCGATCTCACGCCGACCGGCTGGCTGAAGGTGAACGGGCGGCCTGATGGAGCACCGGATCTCGATGAACCGCTCGAAACCGAGATCGAACAGGTCTTCCACAAGGTCATGGCAGTCATTGCAGCCTATGACTGGCCCGAGACCGAGCCCTATGCGGAGACGCTCGCCATCGACGTGACGATCCCCGGCATCGAGCGCCCGCTCGATTACGGTGACGAGGTCATGAGCACGCGCGAAGCGCTGCACGAGGACTTCTATTTCTCAGTGCTCGAATTCTTCAAGCGCAGGTCGGGCCGACCGCCCGAGGATCGCAGCGTGCAGCCGGGCCAGATCGTGCCGGATATCCGCGCCGGCGAGGGTGATGCGCATGTGCGCGTGACGCTGCGCTCTTTCGGACCACCGGAAGACCCGGTGAAACCGGAGCAGGATATCGAGATAGCGGATGCCGCGCCTGGGCTTGCGCAGATGTACCGTGAACTCGCAGCGCTTCCCGGCGAGACCTTCGAAGGCATCTCCCGTGAGGGACGCCCCGTACGGGGCATCTACCGGGCTGGTTCCCGTCCGGCGGTCCTCGTCACCAGCGGTCAGCACGCCAATGAAACATCCGCTCCTGTGGGAACGTTGAGGGCCGTGCGCCGGCTGCTGGCCAATCCGGACGCCAACATCGCCTATATCCCGGTCGAGAATCCGGACGGTTATGCGCTGCACGGACGTCTGTGCGAGGGCAATCCGCGCCACATGCATCACGCCGCGCGCTATACCTCGCTCGGCAACGATCTGGAATATGGTTGGGGTGAGTCTTTCTACGAGATCGGCGCGCGTAACAAGGCGCTGGAGATGTCGGGCGCCCAGCTGCATCTGAATTTCCACGGCTATCCCGCCCATGAATGGACGAGGCCGTTTACCGGCTACCTGCCGCGCGGCTTCGAGCTCTGGACGATTCCGAAAGGCTTCTTCCTGGTCATGAGGCATCACCCCTCATGGGGCGAGACGGCGAGGACTCTAGTCGAAGTCGTGACAACGGGCCTGTCGGCCGTACCGGGCCTCGCCGAGTTCAACCGGCGTCAGATCGAGATCTGCTCGATCCATTCCGGCGGGACGCCTTATGAGATCATCAACGATGTGCCCTGCCTGATCACAGCGGACGAGCGCCATCCCTCGCCGCTGACCCTCATCACGGAATTTCCCGACGAGACGATCTATGGCGAGGCCTACCGCTTTGCACATACGGTGCAGATGGCAACCGTCATCGCCGCCGAGGAAGCCTTCGCGTCGATTATGGCGAGAGCCGTGTAGGAACTGGCGCCAGCGAGAGATTGCGGCCGGAGATGCGCTTCCCGGCCGTTCCGGTTCCAGGCCGCCGGCAAGTTCGTCGCCTGGAACAAGCGGAGTCCCGCCATCGTTCTCCGGCGGAGCCGGCACACAGGGTGCCGGCGTTGCGGAGTGAAAGTCATGGCCCGGTTGTCCTGGAAGCAGAGCGAGAATGACGCTTCCATCAAGGAAGCCGTCGATCTCGTGTGTGAGCATGGGGAAAGCTTGCCGCCGATATCCGACGAGGAGGCCTTCGGCGCCCTGTTCGATCGCTTTTCCGACGCCAAGGTCGTGCTCCTAGGCGAGGCGACCCATGGCACCTCGGAATTCTACCGCGCCCGCGCCGCCATTACGAAGCGCCTGATCGAACAGCATGGCTTTTCCATCGTCGCCGTCGAGGCCGATTGGCCCGATGCGGCGCGCATCGACGCCTATGTGCGCCATCGTCATGTTGCCGATTGGGATGATGCCGCTTTCCAGCGCTTTCCCACCTGGATGTGGCGCAACGAGGAGGTCTATGACTTCATCAACTGGATGCGCGAGTACAACAAGGAGCGGTCAGAGGATGACCGGGCCGAGTTCCGCGGCCTCGACGTTTATAGTTTGAACACGTCTATCCGCTCCGTTCTGGATTATCTCGACAAGGTCGATCCGGAGGAGGCCAGGGAGGCGAGGGGACGCTACGGCTGCCTCAGCCCCTGGCAATCGGATCCCGCCCGTTATGGACGCGCCGTGCTGACCGGGCAGAAGACGCCCTGCGACGAGGCATTGCTGCGCCAGCTCCAGGATATCCTGGACAAGCGCATGGAGTATCTTGAGGCCAACGGCGGCGAGGAATTCTTCGACGCGGCGCAGAACGCCAAGATCGTCTATGCGGCCGAGCATTATTACCGGATCATGTACGAGGGTGCGACGGAATCCTGGAACTTGCGCGACCGGCACATGTTCGAAACGCTGCAGAGCCTGCTCGCCCGGCGCGACAACGCCAAGGCAGTTGTCTGGGCCCACAACTCCCACATCGGCAACGCCGCCGCCACGGCCATGGGCTGGCAGGGCGAGTTCAATATCGGCGAGCTTTGCCGCAAATCCTATCGCGGCGAGGCCGTGCTGATCGGCTTCGGCACGGACCGCGGCACGGTGGCTGCTGCCGACGACTGGGATGAGCCGATGCAGGTCAAGACCGTACGGCCTGCGCGGCCCGACAGCCACGAGCGCATCTTCCGGGATACGGGCCTCGGCTGCTTCCTGACCGACTGGCGGGAGAACGGCCAAGCCGACTTGGCCGCGGTTCTCTCCCGGCCCCGCCTGGAACGGGCCATCGGCGTGGTCTACCGCCCGGAGACGGAACTCTACAGCCATTATTTCGAGGCCGTGCTGGCGGAGCAGTTCGATGCCTTCATCTGGTTCGAGGAGACCAGGGCGGTGACGCCGCTCACCCATGCCCATGGCAAGGGCATGCCGGAGACCTATCCGTTCGGGCTTTAGGGACAGGATACTGGAGCAAGCCCGGCCATAACGAGGAGAATGCGGCGAGGCGAAGTCCGGCGACATCCATCCGCCTTGCCCCAGTCGGCCGCCCCTGCTAACTGACGCGCAACTCCATTCAACACCATCTCATCAGCAGGGCTTTTCCCGTGTCCCGTCAGTTCATCTACCACATGCGTGGCCTCTCCAAGACCTATTCGGGCGGCAAGAAGGTCTTGGACAACATCCATCTCTCCTTCTACCCGGATGCCAAGATCGGCGTGCTCGGCGTCAACGGCGCCGGTAAGTCGACCCTTCTGCGCATCATGGCCGGCACCGATACGGACTGGACCGGCGAGGCCTGGGTCGCCGAGGGCGCCCGGGTCGGCTACCTGCCGCAGGAGCCCCAGCTCGACCCGTCGAAGAACGTGCGCGAGAACGTCATGGAGGGCGTGGCCGCCAAGAAGGCGATCCTCGACCGCTACAACGAGCTCGCCATGAACTATTCCGAGGAGACGGCGGACGAAATGACTCGCCTCCAGGACGAGATCGAGGCCAAGGGCCTGTGGGATCTCGATTCCCAGGTCCATCAGGCCATGGACGCCCTGCGCTGCCCGCCGGACGATTGGTCCGTGGACAAGCTCTCGGGCGGCGAGCGTCGCCGCGTGGCCCTGTGCAAATTGCTCCTGGAGCAGCCGGAACTGCTCCTCCTCGACGAGCCGACCAACCACCTGGACGCAGAGACGACCGCCTGGCTCGAAGGGCACCTGCGCAATTATCCGGGCGCGATCCTGATCGTCACCCACGACCGCTACTTCCTCGACAACGTGACCGGCTGGATCCTCGAGCTCGACCGCGGCCGCGGCATTCCCTACGAAGGCAACTACTCGTCCTGGCTCGAACAGAAGCAGAAGCGCCTCGCGCAGGAGGGCCGCGAGGAGGAGAGCCGCCAGCGCACCATCGAGCGCGAGCGCGAGTGGGTGTCGGCCTCGCCGAAGGCCCGCCAGGCCAAGTCGAAGGCCCGTATCCAGCGCTATGAGGACCTCGTGGCCAAGGCCAACGAGAGAGGCCCGTCGACCGCCCAGATCGTCATTCCGATCGCGGAGCGTCTCGGCAACAACGTCATCGAGTTCGACAACCTCCAGAAGGCCTTCGGCGACAAGCTTCTCATCGACGGCCTCTCCTTCAAGCTGCCGCCGGGCGGCATCGTCGGCGTCATTGGCCCGAACGGCGCCGGCAAGACCACGCTCTTCCGCATGATCACCGGCCAGGAGCAGCCGGATGAGGGCTCCATCACCGTCGGCGATACGGTGAAGCTCGGCTATGTCGATCAGAGCCGCGACACGCTCGATGCCAACAAGACCCTGTATGAAGAAATCTCCGGCGGCAACGAAGTGCTTTACCTCGGCAAGCGCGAGATCAACGCGCGCGCCTATTGCTCGGCCTTCAACTTCAAGGGCTCGGACCAGCAGAAGAAGGTCGGCGTGCTCTCGGGCGGCGAGCGCAACCGCGTGCATCTCGCCAAGATCCTGAAGTCCGGCGCCAACGTCCTGCTTCTCGACGAGCCGACCAACGATCTCGACGTGGATGCCCTGCGGGCGCTCGAAGAGGCGCTGGAGGATTATGCCGGTTGCGCCGTGATCATCTCGCACGATCGCTGGTTCCTCGACCGCATCGCCACCCACATCCTCGCCTTTGAGGGCGACAGCCACGTGGAATGGTTCGAGGGCAACTTCGCGGATTACGAGGAGGACAAGAAGCGCCGCCTCGGCATGGATTCCACGATCCCGCACCGGATCAAGTACAAGAAGTTCTCGCGGTAAAGCGACGAACTAGACCAATGTGAAAGGGCGGATGCGGTGCTTGGCACCCTCCGCCCTTTTTCGTCACATGAGCATTCTCGGTTTGAATTCCCTTCAACCCGGTTGGGTTCTTCATCGAAACGGTGTATGACCCTTGAGGCACGAGACATAAGAAGAGAGTCCACGTGCCAGCCGATCACATCTCCACCTTCCAATCCGTTGCCACGCCTGAGGAAGCCGTCGAGCGGCTCATCGCGCTCCATGACAGCGCTATCGAGGCGCAGCGCCAGGCTCTGGAGCACTTCTTTTCCACGGGTACGCCGCCCACGCCCTTCGAGCGGTCCCGCTTCCGCTATCCGGAGCTGCGCCTCGATTACCGGTCGACCTCCGTGCCGCCGGTCAAGCAGCGCGCCTACGCCAAGTTCCAGGGGCCGGGCGTCTATGCCACCACGATCACGCAACCGGGCTTCTTCCGGAACTACCTGCTGGAGCAACTGAACTTCCTCGTCCGCGATTACGGCGCCACCATCGAGGTCGGCGTCAGCGACCAGGAAATTCCCTATCCTTACATCTTCGAGCGTGGCGACGAGCTGGGCCGGGGAGCCCATTCCGCCTCCGAGCTCGCCCAGCATTTCCCGACGCCGCTCCTCGCCAAGGTGGGCGACGAGATCGCCGACGGCACCTGGGTGTTCCATGAGAACGAGCCCCGGCCCCTGGCGCTCTTCGATGCGGCGCGCGTGGATTATTCGCTCCGCCGCCTCGTGCACTACACGGGCAGCGACTGGCGCTGCGTCCAGCCCTGGATCCTGCTCACCAACTATCACCGCTATGTGGACCAATTCATCCGCTGGGCCGTGAAGGAGCTGGCGAACGAGGAGGGGCCCTATACGAGGCTCGTGCTGCCGGGTGGCGTCACCATTGAACAGGGGCTGGACGAGGCCCTCGTCGAGGAGCTGATCGGGTCCACGCCCTGGCACCGGTTCCAGATGCCGGCCTATCACCTCATGCGCAAGGATGGGCATGGTGTGACGCTGGTCAATATCGGCGTCGGTCCGTCGAACGCGAAGAACATCACCGATCACCTGGCGGTGCTGCGGCCCCATTGCTGGCTCATGGTCGGGCATTGCGGAGGCCTGCGCCAGTCGCAATCCATCGGTGATTACGTGCTGGCCCACGGCTATCTCCGGCGCGATCACATTCTCGACGGCGCCGTGCCGCCGGAAATCCCGATCCCGGCCCTGGCCGAAATCCAGGTGGCGCTGCAGGACGCTGCGGTTCAGGTCACCGGCGAGCGCGGCGAGGAGCTGAAGCGGCGCCTGCGCACCGGCACGGTCGTGACCTATGACGACCGCAACTGGGAGCTGCGCTGGAGCCAGGAGCGGCGCCAGATCAACCTGTCCCGCGCCATCGCGGTGGATATGGAAAGCGGCACCATCGCGGCTCAGGGCTACCGGCTGCGGGTTCCCTACGGCACGCTGCTCTGCGTCTCGGACAAGCCGCTGCACGGCGAGATCAAGCTGCCGGGCGCGGCGAATGCCTTCTATGAGCGCGCGGTGAGCGAGCATCTCATGATCGGTCTCGCGGCGCTCGACATCCTGAAAGGTCAGCGGTCCTCCCTGCATTCGCGCAAGCTGCGCAGCTTCGACGAGCCGCCGTTCCGGTAAGACGCCGGCAACCGGCCATTCCTTCTGTGGACCTGCATGAATCCTCCGCCTTCGTCGTCACCGGCCGCGTGCCGGTGACCCCGCTGCCTTGAAGCGCCGTGCTTCACCGCATCGGGATGGCCGAACCGCGTCTGCCCTGCCGCACGTGTTCTGATGCCTGCAATGTCACAGAGCCAGCACCT
>KI912045.1:509421-515639 GCA_000517005.1 Microvirga lupini | reverse complement strand
ACACTCACTCTCACCATCCCCTCTCCCGGGCGGGAGAGGGGATGGTGAGGGCGTGTGCTCTCAGAACGAAGCGCCATGCCTTGGCTGCCGATGAAACGGACACCACAGCGCCACATCCGGCCCCGGCCTTCCCTCACCCCGACCTCTCCCACCCAGGAGAGGGACAGGCTCGGCCATGACGATCGGGATGGCCGAGCCTGTCCCGGCCATGACGAAGAGGGTGTCATTCCCGGCTGGAGCGTCAGCAGAGGGGGATTCACTCACACGCTCCGCGCCATGGACTCTATCCCCCGCAATGGCTTTCGCTATCCCCGGCTGGGAATGACAAAGGGAGACGAGAAGGACGCTGGCTTCTGACGCCAAGGCTTCGCTTGCTCTCTACTCGAAACAGATATAAATATATCTTTATATGTAAGAGCGAGATTTGGCTGTGCCTGACACTCCGTCGCCATCGCTGGTTTTGACCCTGGATGTCCTGCGGGCCGCCGCCGAGGAAACGCGCCTGCGGATCCTGACTCTGCTGACGGAAGGAGAGCTTTCCGTTTCCGACCTCACGGACATCCTCGGGCAGTCCCAACCGCGCATTTCCCGCCATCTGAAGCTTCTCGTCGAGGCCGGCCTCGTGGAACGGCACCGGGAGGGAGCCTGGGCCTTCTTTCGGCTCACCGACCGGGGCGTGGCCCTGCGCATCATCGGCCCGACTCTGGACAGCCTCGACCGCTCCGATCCGCAATTGCTGGAAGACCGTACCCGCCTTGAGGCCGTGCGGGCCCAGCGCTCTCAGGCCGCCCAAGCCTTCTTCTCCCGTCTGGCGCCGGATTGGGACCGTATCCGCTCCCTTCATGCGCCCGAAGCGGTGGTCGAGGCAGCGGTTCTGGATGCTCTGGGCCCGGCCAGGATCCGCAATCTCGTCGATCTCGGCACCGGCACCGGCCGCATGCTGCAATTGCTGGCGCCGCGGGCCAGCCGCACGGTGGGCCTCGATGCCAGTCACGCCATGCTCTCCGTGGCCCGGGCCAATCTGGAAAAGGCGGGCCTGAGGGGCATCGAATTGCGCCAGGGCGATATCTATGCACCCCCGTTCCCGCGCAACACCTTCGATCTTGTCGTCATCCATCAGGTGCTGCATTACCTGGACGATCCGGCCCGGGCGATCCGCGAGGCGGCGCGCCTCGTGGCGCCGGGCGGTCGCATCCTCGTGGTGGATTTCGCGCCGCATAACCTCGAATTCCTGCGCGAAGCCCAGGCCCATCGCCGTCTCGGATTCGCTCCCGCCCAGGTCGCCGGCTGGCTCGACGAGGCGGGGCTCGACTGCACCCTCAACCGGGAGATCGCTCCGCCGAAGAAGGGCGACGAGCAATTGACCGTATCCCTTTGGCTTGGCCAGGATCGCCGTGTGGTGACGGATTGGCCCTTGAACGAACCCGACAGAGAGGTCGCCTGATGTCACCGCTCACCCTTCGCCCCAGCCGGCAGATATCCTGTCCGATCAAGGTTTCCTTCGAGTTCTTCCCACCGAAGACGCCGGAGATGGAAACGACTCTCTGGACGTCCATTCAGCGTCTGGCGCCCCTCAATCCGCAATTCGTCTCTGTGACCTACGGCGCCGGCGGCTCCACCCGCGAGCGCACACACGCCACGGTTTCGCGCCTCGTGCAGGAAACCCACCTCAAGCCCGCCGCGCACCTCACCTGCGTCGCCGCCACGAAAGAGGAAGTGAATGACGTCGTGCGTTCCTACTGGGATGCGGGCGTGCGCCATATCGTGGCTTTGCGTGGCGATCCGGCATCCGGTATCGGCACGACTTACGTTCCACACACTGGCGGCTACCAGCAGACCTGCGATCTCGTGGCCGGCATCAAGGCGATCGGCGATTTCGAGGTCTCCGTCTCCGCCTACCCGGAAAAGCATCCCGAGGCCGCGTCGCTCGACGCCGATATCGACGTGCTCAAGGCGAAGGTCGATTGCGGCGCGGATCGCGCCATCACCCAGTTCTTCTTCGACAACGACCACTATTTCCGCTATCTCGACCGCGTCCGCGCGCGCGGAATCGATATACCCATCGTGCCCGGCATCGTGCCGGTGCAGAACTTCAAGCAGACGGCGAACTTCGCCTCCAAGACCGGCGCGAGCGTGCCCGACTGGCTCGCCGCCCGCTTCGAGGGACTCGAGAACGACGTCGAGACCCGCAAGCTCGTGGCCGCCGCCGTTGCGGCCGAGCAGGTGATCGACCTCGTCGACCGCGGCGTGAACGAGTTCCACTTCTACACCATGAACCGCGCCGATCTGGTCTATGCCATCTGCCATCTGCTCGGCTTGCGCGATCAGAGCGTGAAAGCCGCGGCTTGAGTTTCCCGATGCCCGGCCCCGCCGGGCATTCACGTTTGATACCTTTGAACGAGTATCGTCGGTCGGCACGAATCCGGCCGCGATGAAAAGAGAACAGATCGAATGACTTCGTATACTCCTCGCCCCGCCAATGGCGCTGATGTGATCAAGGCGCTCCGCGAAGCCGCCTCCAAGCGGATTCTCGTGCTCGACGGCGCGATGGGAACGGAGCTGCAGCGCTCGCGCTTCACGGAAGAGGACTTCCGTGGACAGCGCTTCAAGGACTGGAAGCAGGACGTCAAGGGCAACAACGACCTGCTCATCCTCACGCAGCCCGATGCGGTGCGCAATGTACATCTCGACTATTTCCGCGCCGGCGCGGACATCGTCGAGACCAATACCTTCTCCGGCACCTCCATCGCCCAGGCCGATTACGGCATGGAGGAGATCGTCTACGAGCTGAACCTCGAAGGTGCACGGATAGCGCGCGAGGCGGCGCTCATCGCGCAAGATGAGGACGGTCGCCGCCGTTTCGTCGCCGGCGCCATCGGGCCGACGAACCGGACGCTGTCGATCTCGCCGGACGTGAACAATCCGGGCTATCGCGCCGTGACCTTCGATCAGGTGCGCGATGCTTATGCCGAGCAGGTGAGGGGGCTGATCGACGGCGGTGCCGAGATCATCCTCATCGAGACGATCTTCGACACGCTCAATGCCAAGGCGGCCATCGTCGCGACGCACCAGGTCTTCGCCGAGAGGCAGGTGAAGCTGCCGATCATGATCTCAGGCACGATCACCGACCTCTCCGGCCGCACGCTCTCGGGCCAGACACCGACGGCCTTCTGGCATTCGGTGCGCCACGCGGAGCCGTTCTCCATCGGCCTCAATTGCGCGCTCGGTGCTCGCGAGATGCGTGCGCATATCCAGGAGATCGGCAAGGTCGCCGACACGCTGGTCTGCGCCTATCCGAATGCAGGCCTGCCCAACGAATTCGGTCTTTACGACGAGCGCCCCGAGGCGACGGCCAACATGCTGGCGGAATTCGCCGATGCGGGCCTCGTCAACGTGGTCGGCGGCTGCTGCGGCACGACACCGGATCACATCCGCGCCATCGCGGAGGCCATGGCGGGCAAGGCTCCGCGTTCGGTACCGAAGATGCAGCCGCTCATGCGCCTGTCGGGCCTCGAGCCCTTCATTCTCACCTCCGACATTCCCTTCGTGAATGTGGGCGAGCGCACCAACGTCACGGGTTCCGCCAAGTTCCGCAAGCTCATCACCAATAACGATTATGCGGCTGCCCTCGACGTGGCGCGCGATCAGGTGGCGAACGGTGCGCAGATCATCGACGTCAACATGGACGAGGGCCTGCTCGATTCCGAGAAGGCCATGGTCGAGTTCCTCAACCTCGTCGCCGCCGAGCCAGATATCGCCCGCGTCCCGGTGATGGTGGATTCCTCCAAGTTCCACGTGATCGAGGCCGGCCTGAAGTGCATCCAGGGCAAGGCCATCGTGAACTCGATCTCCATGAAGGAGGGCGAGGCGGCCTTCATTGAGCATGCCAGGATCTGCCGTTCCTATGGCGCCGCCGTCGTCGTCATGGCCTTCGACGAGCAGGGCCAGGCCGATACGCTGGAGCGCAAGGTCGAGATCTGCACGCGCGCCTACAGGATCCTCACCGAGCAGGTCGGCTTCCCGCCGGAGGATATCATCTTCGACCCGAACGTGTTCGCGGTCGCCACCGGCATCGAGGAGCATAACGGCTATGGCGTTGCCTTCATCGAGGCGACACGCATCATCCGCGAGACGCTGCCGCACGCCCACATCTCGGGTGGCGTGTCGAACCTGTCTTTCTCGTTCCGCGGCAACGAGCCGGTGCGCGAGGCCATGCATTCGGTGTTCCTGTTCCACGCCATCAAGGTCGGCATGGACATGGGCATCGTGAATGCCGGCCAGCTCGCCGTCTATGACGAGATCGATCCGGAGCTGCGCGAGCTCTGCGAGGACGTGGTGCTCAACCGCCGTCCCGACGCGACGGAGCGCCTGCTGGAAGCAGCACCCCGCTTCAAGGGCGACGGTTCGGGCGCCGTGAAGGCGGCCGATCTCGAATGGCGGTCCTGGTCCGTCGAGAAGCGGATTGAGCATGCGCTCGTCAACGGCATCACCGAATTCATCGAGCTGGACACGGAGGAGGCTCGTCAGGCGGCCGAGCGTCCGCTGCATGTGATCGAAGGTCCGCTCATGGCCGGCATGAACGTGGTCGGCGATCTCTTCGGCGCCGGCAAGATGTTCCTGCCGCAGGTGGTGAAGTCCGCCCGCGTCATGAAGCAGGCCGTCGCCTATCTCATGCCGTTCATGGAGGCGGAGAAGGAGGCCTCCGGAGTCACTGAGCGCTCCGCTGCCGGCAAGGTGCTGATGGCGACCGTGAAGGGCGACGTGCACGATATCGGCAAGAACATCGTCGGCGTGGTCCTCGCCTGCAACAACTACGAGGTCATCGATCTCGGCGTCATGGTGCCGGCCCAGAAGATCCTGGAGACGGCCCGCAAGGAGAAGGTGGATATCATCGGCCTCTCCGGTCTCATCACGCCGTCGCTTGACGAGATGGTGAACGTGGCGAGTGAAATGGAGCGCGAGGGCTTCGACATTCCGCTGCTCATCGGCGGCGCCACCACGAGCCGCGTGCACACGGCGGTGAAGATTCATCCGAACTATCACAAGGGTCAGGCCGTCTATGTGACGGATGCGAGCCGCGCCGTCGGTGTCGTGTCCTCGTTGCTGTCGCCCGAGATGAAGGACGGTTACGTCGAGACACTGCGCTCCGAATACCGCAAGGTGGCCGATGCCCATGCCCGCTCGGAGGCCGACAAGCAGCGCTTGTCCATCGAGAAGGCGCGGGCCAACAAGCTCACGCTCGACTGGTCGTCCTATCAGCCGCCGAAGCCCACCTTTACTGGTGCGCGCGTCTTCCGCAGCTACGATGTGGGCGAGCTCGTGCCCTATATCGACTGGACGCCGTTCTTCCAGACCTGGGAGCTGAAGGGCCGCTTCCCGGCAATTCTCGAAGACGAGAAGCAGGGCGAGGCCGCACGCCAGCTCTGGGAGGACGCTCAAGGCATGCTCAAGCAGCTCGTGGACGAGCGCTGGTTCAACCCCAAGGCGATGATCGGCTTCTGGCCGGCCAATGCGGTGGGCGACGACATCCGTCTCTACACGGGCGAGAGCCGCTCCGAGCAGCTTGCGACCTTCCACGGTCTGCGCCAGCAGCTCTCGAAGCGCGACGGCAAGCCCAATCTCTGCCTGTCCGATTTCATCGCTCCCGTCGAGAGCGGAAAGCCGGATTGGATCGGCGCCTTCGTGGTGACCTCCGGCATCGAGGAGGTGCGCATCGCGGAACGCTTCGAGCGTGCGAACGACGATTACCGCTCGATCATGGTGAAGGCCCTGGCCGACCGCATCGCGGAAGCTTTCGCCGAGCGCATGCACGAGCGCGTGCGCAAGGAATTCTGGGGCTATGCAACGGATGAGAACCTCACCAACGAGGGATTGATCGGCGAGGAGTACCAGGGCATCCGTCCAGCCCCCGGCTATCCTGCGCAGCCCGACCATACGGAGAAGGCAACCCTGTTCAGCCTGCTCGAGGCCGAACGCCGCATCGGCGTGACGCTCACCGAATCCTACGCCATGTGGCCGGGTTCGTCCGTGTCGGGGCTCTACCTGTCGCATCCGGAGGCCTATTACTTCGGCGTCGCCAAGGTCGAGCGCGATCAGGTCGAGGATTACGCGGCGCGCAAGGACATGAGCGTCGCGGAGGTCGAGCGCTGGCTCGCCCCGATCCTCAACTACGACCCGGCAAGCTATCGCGTGATGGCGGCGGAGTAACGCTTCATTTC
>KI912045.1:475680-509321 GCA_000517005.1 Microvirga lupini | reverse complement strand
ACTCTCCAACTCTCCCCCACAAGGGGGAGAGGGTTCCTGCGCTTTACTATGAGAGCGATCCCGGATCTTCGCTGCGCTTCGTCCGGGATGACAGCTATTCCCTTCTCAACGCCTCGATCGGATCGAGCTTCGCCGCACGCTGTGCCGGATAGAAGCCGAAGAAGATGCCGACAAGCGCCGAGAAGCCCACCGCGACGATGATGGCGTCCGTCGAGACCAGCGAAGGCCAGCCGGCGAGCTGAGCCACGAGATAGGCGGCGCCGGCACCAAGACCGATCCCTAATGCTCCTCCGATGGTGGAGAGCGTCGTCGCCTCGATCAGGAACTGGCTTAGGATGTCGCGAGGCCGCGCACCGACGGCGAGGCGGAGCCCGATCTCGCGGGTGCGCTCGGTCACCGAGACCAGCATGATGTTCATGATGCCGATGCCGCCGACCAGGAGCGACACGGCGGCGACGGCGGCGAGCAGCATGGACAGGGTGTTGGCGGAGGCGGACGCGGTATTCGCGATCTCCGTCAGGTTGCGGATCGAGAAATCGTCCTCCTGCTCAGCCGTGATGCGGTGCCGCTGGCGCAGCAGCTCCGTCATGGTTTCAATACCCGGTTCGATATCGCTCTCGTTGGCGAACTTCACGAAAATCGAGCCGACGGATCCATCCTTGGCGTAGTTGCGTCCGATCACGCGGCGACGGCCTGCGTCGAGAGGCACGAAGACCACATCGTCCTGATCCTGGCCGAAGGCCGATTGGCCTTTCGGCGCCATGACGCCGATGACGCGGAAGGGGACGTTGCGCACGCGCACGATCTGGTCGATGGGATCGTCCTCGCCGAAGAGGTTGCGGGCGACCGTCTGGCCGAGAAGGATGACGATGTCGCCGCGCCTGACTTCCTCCGGATCGAAGGTGCGGCCGGTTGCGACGTCCCACTCGCGGGCGGAGAACCAGTCGAGATCAATGCCGTAGATGCGCGTGCCCCAGTTGCTGCCGCCGGCCACCACCTGAGCGCCGCCCTGCACGAAGGGCGGTGCCGCGACCACGCCGTCGACCTCGCGCCGGATCGCCTCCGCGTCTTCGTTCGTGAGCGATGACGCCGCGCCCGCGCCGAGCCGCGCGCCGCCCTGGGTCACGTTGCCCGGCGTGACGATGGCGAGATTCGCGCCGAGCGAGCGGATCTGCTGGTCGACGAGATTGCGCGCTCCCGATCCGATCGCCACCATGGCGATGACGGCCGCCACACCGATGACGATGCCGAGCATGGTCAGAAGGCTGCGCAGGGCATTGGCCATGATGGCGGAGAGCGCGGAACAGATCGCTTCGACGGGTCTCATTCCGCAGCCTCCCGTGCAAGCGCGCGCGCATCGACTGGAATCTGACGGTGATCCTCGATCACGCGACCGTCCCGGAAACGCACGAGCCGGTGCGCATGACGGCCCACTTCCGCATCATGCGTGACGAGCACGATGGTGACGCCTTCCCGGTTGAGCTCCTGGAACAGGGCCATGATCTCGTTCGCCGTGCGGCTGTCGAGGGCGCCGGTGGGCTCGTCCGCGAGCAGCAGGCTCGGGCTGTTGACGAGGGCCCGTGCGATGGCGACACGCTGCTGCTGCCCGCCCGACAACTGCATCGGGCGGTGATGCGCGCGCTCGGCGAGACCGACACGGCTGAGCGCATGCAGGGCCCGCTCGCGCCGCGTCCTGCGGTCGAAGCCCGCATAGACCATCGGAAGCTCCACATTGCCGAGGGCATCGACACGGGGCAGGAGGTTGAACTGCTGGAACACGAAGCCGATCTCGCGGTTGCGCAGACGCGCCAGACCATCAGCATCGAGGCGCTCGACGGCGGTATCGGCGAGCCGGTAATGGCCGCCGGTTGGCTTGTCGAGACAGCCGATGAGATTCATGAAGGTGGATTTGCCCGATCCGGACGGGCCCATGACGGCGACGAAATCACCCTTCTCGATGTCGAGCGACACGGCATCGAGCGCCACGACGCGGCCCGCGTCGAGATCGTAGACCCGTCTGAGATCGCGCGTTTCGATGAGAGCCACGATCTGCTCCCTTAGAACATCCGTGGCGGACGCGGGCGGCGGTTCGACGTCGAGCCGTTCGCTTCCTCCGCCGCATCGGCGCGCTGGGCTCCGATGATGATCGCGGAGCCTTCCTGCACATCGCCGCGGAGGATCTCCGTATAGGTCCCGTCCGTCGCGCCGAGCCGTACATGCACCGGCTGCGGATTGCCGTCCTGTCCGATCCGGTAGATGCGTCCGCTCGTGCCTTCGTCAAGCTGCGTCTCCGCATCCCGGTTGCGCGCGCGACGCCGTGGCGCCTGACCGTCCTGTGCCATAGCTTTCGGTTCGGTTGCAGCAACGGCGGCAGCTGGTCGGAAGCGTAAGGCCGCGTTTGGAATGCGCAGCACGTCCTCGCGTTCGTCCGTGATGATCTGAAGGTTCGCCGTCATGCCGGGCAGGAGCGCCTGATCCTGATTTCTCACGCCGATGACGGCCGTATAAGTGACCACGTTCTGCACCGTCTGGGCGGAGAGGCGCACCATGCGCACGCTGCCCTCGAAGGTACGGTTGGGATAGGCATTTACCGTGAAGCTCACCTTCTGCCCGTCCTTGAGACGGCCCACATCCGCCTCGTCGATATTGGCGTAGATGTCGATCTCTCGCAGGTCCTGTGCGATCGTAAACAGGGTCGGGGCGGAGAGCGACGCTGCAACGGTCTGGCCGAGTTCGATGTCGCGCTTCACCACGACACCGTCGACCGGAGACTTGATATCTGTGCGGGCGAGATCGATCTCGATGTCCTTCAACTTCGCTTGCCGCTGCAGGATGATCGCCTCGGCCGATTTCACACCCGCCTCTGCCAGGGCGAGATCTGCCTTGAGACCCTCGGTCTCAGCTTTGTTCGAGGCGATCTGCGCTTCGGCGGAGGCGAGATTGGCTTTTTGAACATCGAGCTGGGTCTTCGCCTGCTCCAGCGCCGTCTGCGTTCCCACGGCGCGGTTGGTCAATTCCTGCTGACGGTCGAGATTGCGCTGCGCTTCGGCGAGCTGCGCCTGGGTGCGGTCGCGCTGAGCCTGAAGATCAGCGGCCTGTGCTTCGGCGCGCTGGAGCGCGGAGCGCGCCTTATCGATCTGTGCGCGCTTGGTGTCGAGATCGGCCTTCGCCTGGGCGAGGTCTGCGAGAGCCGCGTCGCGGCGCGACTTGATCTGCTCCGCATAGAGGCGGGCCACCACCTGACCTTCCTTCACGGGCGTGTTGTAATCGGCCAGGATCTCGACCACCTGATCGGAGAGCTGTGATCCGACCAGAACCGTCGTAACGGGATTGAGCGTTCCGGTCGCGCGCACGCTCGCCGTGATAGGGCCGCGATCCACCGTGCCGAGGCGATAGGCCTGATCGGAGGCATTGCCGCCCGTAGGCTTCCACAGCACGAATCCGGCCGTCCCTGCGACGAGCAGAATGCCGATCAACCACAACCAGACGCGACGCACCGAAGAGCCCTCTGCAAGACTGTTAATGTCATGAGGGCTGATTGTGGCCGATTTCCTATACTGTTGCGAGTTAACTCTTTGTCATGCGGCAACCTGTGGCCGCGTGGCGATCAGGTTGCGCAGGGTCATGATGGTCGAGGCGTCCGCCACGCCGTCGACGCGCTCGGGCCGGAAGTGGCGCTGGAAGGCGGCGATCACCTTTTCCGTGTCCTCGTCGAAGACGCCGTTGATCTTCACCCCATAGCCATACATGGCGAGCATTGCCTGAAGGGCTTCGATGGGCATGCCCTGGTCGCCGCGCGAGAAGAAGCGGCCGTCGCTCGTGGCGGAGGGAGCGACCCAATGGCCGACGCCGGCCTCGTGCAGGCGCTGCCAGGGAAACAGCTCTCCCGGATCGACCTTGCGGCCGGGCGCGACGTCGGAATGGCCGAGCACCCGGGTCGCCGGAATGCGCCAGCGGGTGACGATGTCTTTGGCCAGGGCCGAGACGCTTTCGATCTGCGCGTCGGGGAAGGGCGGCAGGCCGCCCGGATGGCCGGGATTGGCGATCTCGATGCCGATGGAGCCGGAATTGATATCGGCCTCGCCGTCCCAATAGGAGAGGCCCGCATGCCAGGCCCGGCGCATCTCCGGCACGAGCTGGAGAACGCGCCCGTCGCCGAACACGAAGTAATGGGCCGAGACCTGCGAGACCGGGTTGCACAGCCATTGCAGAGCCTCGCCTTCGTCCGGCATGCCCGTGTAATGGAGAACGAGCATGCTGGGGCGTTGCCCGTCCTTGCGCTCCCCGTGGTTGGGCGACGGAAACACCTTGCTGGCGACCGGGCTTTCCGGGGACAGAGCGCTCATGCCGTCACCTGAGATTCCGCTCGGCGGCGATGCGTTCCCAGGCGGCGTTGATGGCTGCCACGCGCTCGGTTGCGATCTTCACGGCCTCGGGCGGCAGGCCTCGGGCGATCTCCCGGTCGGGATGGTTCTCGGCCACGAGCCTGCGGTAGTGCCGCTTCAGCTCCTCGTCGCTCATGCTCCGGTCGGCCTTGAGGATGAGATAAGGATCATCCGGACGCCTGACGTGGCGGGCGGCGATGCGCTCGAAATCCTTGTCAGAGAAGGCGAAGATCGTCGCCACATCCTTGAGGTAGGCGTATTCCGCCTCGTGGACGGCCTCGTCCGCCTTGGCGATGTGGAACAGGCCGTCGAGCACATCCTCGAGCAGAGCCGGCTCTTCCTTGAAGGCATCGCCGATCTGGCGGGCGTAAGCCTCGAAACCATCGGAGGTCTGCATGGCGAGGTTGAACAGGCGTTCCACCTTGTTGTGCTCGCTTTCCGGCACCTCGACGATCTGCTCGAAAGCCCTGACCTCGACATCGACCACGACGCCGTCAGCCTTCGCCATCTTGGCGGCGAGCGCGACGAGACCCATGGTGAAAAGAACGTCGCGCGGCGGCTTCCCAAAAGGAGCGCCATCGCGATCAATGAGAACGTGGCCGGCCACGCCGCCCAGGAGAGCACCGATCGGCCCGCCCAGGGCGAGCCCGATGCCGGCACCACCCAACTTACCCCAAATCGACTGAATCATCTTGCGATTAGTCGTACGCTCAAGTGCGGGCAAAAGGAAAGGGGCCGGGATTGTCCCGACCCCTGAATTCGGTCTCGGACGTGCGATCAGCGGCAGTAAACGTTGCCGTAGACGTCCTGATAAGTGCCGTAGGGGCAGGCCGGACGAGGAGTCGTCGCCGCGCCGACGATCGCGCCACCGGCAGCACCGATAGCCGCACCGGCGAGAGCGCCGCTGCCGCGACCCGTCGCGGCGCCACCGATAGCCGCACCAGCAAGGCCGCCGATCGCAGCGCCGCCGACTGCGCGTTCGCCGGGGGTGTTGCAGGCTGCCATCGAGAGGGTGAGGGCACCGGCGGCAATGGCTGTCATGATCTTCTTCATGGAGGCTTCCCTGTTGTTGAGCGGGCGGTAGGCTGCCCATTCCTGTTTAGCTTGACCTTACGCTGTCGCCAACTCCCAGGCAGAGAAAGAGTTCCTCACCCTTCCGGATAAGCTGTCGAAAAATTTTCCAATTCGTCTGAGGCTAGAATCGGGGCCGCAAAGCCAGACAACGCACAGGGAACACGGTCAAGCTTGAACGTATTCTGAACAAATATGCGGCCTGAAGCGCCACATCTTCGCCTTATTTGGCCGCCACCGACCGCGCCTTCCGATTTGTGCCGTCTGGAGTTTCGGTTTGACTTGGCGACATCTGCTCAGAACCCTTGCGATTGCGTTTCTTGGCGCCGCGGCGCTGTTCCTGGCCGCCGAGGCGCGGGCTGAAGGAGGGGATGCCGACAACGTCATTTCTCCAGACAAGGCCGCGGAACTCTCGAGTGCGGCTGCGGCCGAGGCCAAAGCCGTTGTGGAGGAAGAGACTTCTGACGTTGCCGAGGCTCAAAACCCCGCGAAGGTTGCCAAGGGATCGGACAAGAAGAAGTCGAAGGCCGATGCTGCCGCCAAGGCTGACAAGGCCCAGGACGGCAAACCCCAGTCCAAGCAGGCAATAAGGACAACCGCTGAGCCGCAGGACGACGAGGCTGGCAATCAGACGGCGTCCCTTCCTTCGACGCCTATGGATGCCAAGCTGAGACTCCGGCAATCCGATGCCGCTCGTGGCAACGCTCTCAAGCCGCTCATCACCCGCTACGCGTCCGAGAACGGCATGCCCTATGAGTTGGCCGATGCCGTCATCCGGCTCGAGAGCCGCTACAATGCCGGCGCCCGCAACGGTCCGAACATGGGCCTGACGCAAATCAACTTCCGCACCGCGCAGGCGCTCGGCTATCAGGGCCCGGCGTCCGGTCTTCTCGATGCGGAAACCAATCTCCGCTACGGTTTGAAATATCTCGCCAAGGCCTACAAGCTTGCCGGCAGCGATACCTGCGGCACCATCCTGCGCTATCAGTTCGGCCACCGCACGCAAACCATGACCGGCGCGTCGCGGGCCTATTGCGCCAAGGTGAAGGTGATCACGGCTGCGGCGGAATAAACTCGCCCTTGACGTGGGGGGCCTTTTCACACCACATCCCCATCGTCAGCTGGCCGGGCGGCCGCTTCGAGCTTGAGCTCGGGGAGGAAAGTCCGGGCTCCATGGAAGCAAGGTGCCGGATAACGTCCGGCGGGGGAAACCCCAGGGAAAGTGCCACAGAGAGCAGACCGCCCTGTATACGGGGTAAGGGTGAAAGGGTGCGGTAAGAGCGCACCGCGGACGCAGCAATGCGAACGGCAAGGTAAACCCCACCAGGAGCAAAACCGAATAGGGACGACAGGCGTTCGCGCCAGGCCTGCTTCTAGGCTCGTCGTCCGGGTTGGTTGCTTGAGGCGGTCAGCAATGACCGTCCCAGAGGAATGGCCGCCACGTCCAAGGTCTTAGACTTTGGGCCCTACAGAACCCGGCTTACAGGCCGGCTGACCCCATCTTTCCACAGGCCTGAAATTTGCAATAAAGCGGAGCAAACCCTTGCTCCGCTTACGATTCATTAACCCTAAATGCGTCTCATGGGGAATGCATGCCATGAGGCATGTCCTCCACCTCCGTTCCGTTGACGCCCATACTGTCCCATGTTATCCCAAATCATCCCGTCGACGGTGTCTTCCGAAGGGAGCGTCAAGCACTCAAGAAATGCTGACGTTTCGCCTCGGGACGTAGCGTCACCACTGGCAGCGGGTGGCGGATCCTCAAGATCTGCCTGGGGGCTGACAATCAGGAGCGTGCGAGCTGCGGCCAATGAACCGCTTCGTGTCCAATTTCACCAACAAGTTGGATTCGAAGGGTCGCGTCTCGATCCCCGCTTCCTTCCGGGCCGTGTTGGCCAAGGATGGATTCGAGGGGCTCTACGTTCATCCGGCGCTGGACGCGCAGGCATTGGACGCAGGCGGCAACACACTTCTGAACGAGATCGATGCGTTCTTGTCGACGCTGTCGCCCTATTCGGACGAGCGGGATCAGCTGTCGACGGCGTTGTTCGGGACAAGCGAGATTCTGAAGGTCGATCCGGAGGGGCGTGTCATCCTGACGGATACGGTAAAAGTGCATGCCGGGATCGGCGATACGGTGACGTTCGTCGGACTCGGTCACAAGTTCCAGATTTGGGAGCCCGAGCGCTTCCGTGCGCACTTGGAGGAGGCGCGCACGAAGGTCAGAGACCTGAAGAAAGCATTGGGAAGCCGAGTTGCGGAGCCAAGGTTAGTGCAGAACACCTCACCAGGAGTGCGGGAACGATGATGGGACGCGGCGACGGCCCAGGAGCCGGAGCCGCTGGCGGACCGTCCCGTCACGTTCCTGTTCTCCTGGAGGAGGTTGTCGGGGCGCTCGACGTGAAGCGCGGTGGCACGTTCATCGATGGGACATTCGGCGCCGGCGGATACACCCGCGCGATTCTCGATGAACATCCCCAGAACAAGGTCATCGCCATCGACCGCGATCCCGATGCGATCGCAGGCGGAGCATCTCTTGCCGCGAAGTTCAAGAAGCGCCTGATGCTCGTTCCCGGGCGCTTCGGCGATCTCGACGAGATCGCGCATTCGCAGGGTTTCGAGAGCGTCGACGGCGTCGTGCTCGACATCGGCGTGTCGTCCATGCAGCTCGATCAGGCCGAGCGCGGCTTCTCGTTCCGCAATGAAGGTCCGCTCGACATGCGCATGGAGCAGAGCGGCCCAAGCGCGGCCGATCTCGTCAATGAATCCTCCGAGGCCGAACTCGCCGACATCTTCTATCATTACGGCGAGGAGCGTCGCGCCCGCGCGGTCGCTCGCGCCATCATCGAGATGCGGCGGCGCCAACCGTTCGAGACCACGCGCCAGCTGGCCGATCTCGTCGCTTCGCTGATCCGACAGGAGCCCGGCGGGATTCATCCGGCCACGCGCGTGTTCCAGGGGCTGCGCATCGCAGTCAACGACGAGCTCGGCGAGCTGGTGCGCGCATTGCACGCGGCCGAGCGCATTCTGAAGCCCGGCGGTCGACTCGTGGTCGTCACGTTCCATTCACTTGAGGACCGCATCGTGAAGCAGTTCTTCGCGGCCCGCACCGGACGCGCGGCTACCGGCTCGCGCCATCTGCCGACGGCTGCCGCACCGGAGCCTACATTCGATGCGATCACGAGAGGTCCCGTGGGACCGAGCGAGCAGGAAATGGCGCGCAATCCGCGGGCGCGTTCGGCGAAGCTGCGCGCGGGTGCCCGCACGGACACGCCGCCGCAGGAGCCCTTGAGCGCCATCGCCATGCTGGCCGAGTTGCCGCAGACGGCTAGAAAAACGGGGAGGGCGCCGATGATCCGGCTGCTCCACATCATCGCGATCTCTGCCCTCATCGCATCGGCAGGATATGCCTATTCGATCAAGTACGACACGCTCTATTATGCCGAGCAGGTGGCCAAGCTGAAATCCAAGGTGCAGCGCGAGCGCGAGGCCATCGCGGTGCTGCAGGCCGAGTGGCAATATCTCGATCGCCCCGACCGTTTGCAGGAAGCAGCCGACAAGCATCTCGATCTCCAGCCGCTGAAGATCCAGCAGCTCGCGCGTCTGTCCGACCTGCCGAACCGGCCTTCGCGTGAGGACGAGATCGGCCGCAAGCTCGAAGCGCTCGGCCTTCTTGAGCCGACATCGACTCCGAAGGACAAGAATTCGGACGCCCGCACCCCGACGACCCAAACCCCGAAACGGTGAGCCTCGTGTTGCAAGAGCCCCAAACCGAATGGCAGGGTAAGAGCCACGCCAGAGCATCGGATCCAAAAGTGGAATCCACTTTTGGGAGCGATCCGGTGCTCACTCCTTTGAGTGGCGCGTCGTCGGATGCGGAGAACCGGATCCATTTTTCCGCACGACGCGCCAAGCGCGGCGTGCTTGGTCACGCCCGTGAGCTGTTTCGTCTGCGCCATGACAAGAGCACGTCGCGGGTGGGCTTGGCGGCGGCCTGCTTCGTCGGATTGTTCAGCCTCATCGGCGGTCGTCTGGTTTATCTCGCGGTCACGAGCGAGAACACCAGCGAAGTGCGCCGTGCCGCTTCGTCCGAGATTTCCGCTGCCCGTCCCGACATCGTCGATCGCAACGGCGAGATTCTGGCCACCGACGTGAAGATGGTCTCCGTCTTCGCCGAACCGCGCAACATCGTCGACAAGGACGAGGCGGTCGAGTTGCTGACCGCGGTGCTGCCCGACCTCGACGCCACGGACCTGCGCAACAAGCTCAGCACGAAGAAAGGCTTCGTCTGGGTCAAGCGCGAGATCACGCCGCGCCAGCAGGCGGAAGTGCATCGCCTCGGCATTCCCGGCATCGGCTTCCTGCCAGAGAACAAGCGTGTCTATCCGAACGCGGAGGCTGCCGCACACGTTCTCGGCTTCGCCAATGTGGACAATGTGGGCATCGCCGGCATCGAGAAATATATCGACAGCATGGGCCTGCAGGACCTCAACGGAGCAGGCTTCAATATCTCCGCAGCCGATCTCAAGCCCATCCAGTTGTCCCTCGATCTGCGCGTGCAGCATGCGCTTCGCGACGAGCTTGCCAAGGGCATGGCGAAGTTCAAGGCCAAGGCCACCGCCGGTGCGATCCTGGACGTGAACACGGGCGAGGTCATCGCTCTCGTGTCGCTGCCGGATTACGACCCCAACAACCCGGTCGACGCGCTCGACAAGGATCGGATCAACCGTATCAATGTCGGCGTTTTCGAGATGGGCTCGACCTTCAAGGCGCTGACGGTCGCGATGGCGCTCGATTCCGGCAAGTACAACATCAACTCGACCTTCGATGCGCGCTCGGGCCTGCGCTATGGTCGCTTCACCATTGGCGATTACCACCCCACGCGGCGCGTTCTCACCACGCCGGAAGTCTTCGTGCATTCCTCGAACATCGGCACGGCGCGCATGGCGCTCGGCATCGGCGTGGAGGGGCACAAGGCGTTCCTGCGCAAGATGGGCCAGCTCACGCGTCTCGAAACCGAATTGCCGGAAAGCGCCCTGCCGATCATCCCGCCGCGCTGGGGCGAACTCAACACCATGACCATCGCCTTCGGTCACGGCCTCGCGGTCGCGCCGCTCCAGGCGCTCATGGCCGTCGGTGCGCTGGTCAATGGCGGCGTGATGATCAAGCCGACCTTCCTGAAGCGCACGGAGGCGGAGGCACGCCAGAATGCCATGCAGGTTTTGAAGCCTGAAACGAGCGAGGCCATGCGCTATGTGATGCGCCTCAACGCATCGGTGCCGGAAGGCTCGGCAAGCTCTGCCGCCATCGCGGGCTTCTTCGTGGGTGGCAAGACCGGCACGGCTGAGAAGGTGATCAACGGCCGTTATTCCAAGAACAAGAACTTCACCACCTTCACGGCGGTGGTGCCGGCCGACAAGCCGAAATACGTCTTCCTTACCATCATGGACGAACCTCAGGCGGTGGAGGGCACCTATGGTTTCTCGACCGCCGGCTGGAACGCAGGCCCAGTGACCGGCAACGTGGTCGAACGTGTGGCGCCGCTGCTCGGCGTGCCGCCGCGCTTCGAGCCGCCGGCGCAGCCGTTCCCATTGATGTCGCGCCTCGGCGCCTGGGGCAGCAACCGATGAGCGTGCGCACCAAACATCTCGGCGATCTTCTCGATCTTGCAGAGGGGCGCGAGTACGCTCCTCTCGTCGTGTCGAAGATCGCTTCCGACAGCCGAAAGGTGGAGCAGGGCGCCCTGTTCTTCGCCGTGCCCGGAACGAAGGTCGACGGCATGAGCTTCGTGCCGCAGGCCGTGGCCGCTGGCGCGGTCGCAATCGCAGGCGAGGCGGCACGTCCGGCGGACCTGCCGGGTCATGTCGCCTATGTGCAGGTGAACGATGTGCGCCGCACCTTGGCACTCGCGGCGGCACGGTTCTATCCGAAGCAGCCGGAGAAGGTCGTTGCCGTCACCGGCACGAGCGGCAAGAGCTCGGTGGCCGATTTTACGCGCCAGCTTTTCGCTCAACTGGGATATAAATCCGCCAGCGTCGGCACGCTCGGCATCATCACGTCGGATGGCGCAGCCTATGGCTCGCTCACGACGCCGGATCCGATTTCCCTGCACGAGAGCTTCGACCGTCTGGCGAGTGACGGCGTCACGCGGCTCGCGATGGAGGCCTCCTCGCATGGCATCGATCAGCGCCGCCTCGACGGCGTGCGCCTGCAGGCGGCGGGCTTCACCAATCTCGGCCGCGATCATCTCGATTATCACGCCACGACCGAAGCCTATGCCAAGGCGAAGATGCGCCTGTTCGACACGCTTCTACCGGCCGATGCGCCTGCGGTCATCAATGCGGACGGTCCTTACGCGGACGTGTTCCTGCAGGGCGTGCGCGATCGCGGATTGACGCTTGTCACCACCGGCCGCATGGGCGAGACCCTTCGCCTCGTCGAAGCGCGCGCCGAGGGCTTCACGCAGGCGCTGACAATCGAGGCCTTTGGGAAAACCATCCGGACGACCCTGCCGCTGCTCGGAGCCTTCCAGGTCGAGAATGCTCTCGTGGCGGCAGGTCTCGTTCTCGCAGTCGAAGGCGAGGGCAGGGCGGCCGAGGTGTTCGAAGGATTCAAATCTCTCAAGGGCGTATCCGGCCGCCTGGAGCAGGTGGGAGAGGTCGATGGCGCCATCTGCATCGTCGATTATGCTCACAAGCCCGATGCGCTCGCCCATGTGCTCGATGCGCTTCGCCCCTTCGTGAAAGGCCGCCTCGTCTGCGTCGTCGGCTGCGGCGGCGACCGGGATCGGGGAAAGCGTCCGCTCATGGGACGCATCGCCGCCGACAAGGCGGATGTTGTCATCGTCACGGACGATAATCCTCGCTCGGAGGATCCGGCGGCGATCCGCGCCGAGGTGCTGAAAGGAGCCCCCGGCGCCCGCGAGATCGGCGATCGCGCCGAGGCCATCCGCACGACCGTGAACGAGCTTCGGGAAGGCGATATTCTGGTCGTCGCCGGCAAAGGCCATGAAACGGGCCAAATCATCGGCGACCGGACCCTGCCGTTCTCGGACCACGACGAGGTCCGGGCGGCCATTGCGGAGAGGCAGGGATGAATTCGCCCCTTTGGACGAGAAATGAGATCGCAGCCGCCACCGGCGCCCGCATCGGCGCCGGATTCGTGCAAGCGACGGGTGCGTCCATTGATACACGCACGCTGGAGCCGGGCGATCTCTACTTCGCCATCAAGGGCGACGTGCATGACGGCCACGATTTCGTGCCGGCGGCCCTGGAGAAGGGTGCTGCGGCTGCCATCGTGTCCGAGGAAAAGGCTCCTGTCTTTGCAGGCTCGGACAAGCTGATCATCGTGCCGGACGTGCTGGAGGCCATGCGCCAGATGGGCCGTGTCGCGCGCAGGCGCACGGATGCGAAGATCGTCGCAATCACTGGTTCCGTCGGCAAGACCGGCACCAAGGAGGCCATGCGGCTTGCGCTGGCAGGACAGGGCGCGACCCATGCGTCGGTTGCCTCCTACAACAATCATTGGGGAGTGCCGCTGACCCTCGCCCGCATGCCGCGCGAGACGGCCTTCGGCGTGTTCGAGATCGGCATGAACCATGCGTATGAGATCCTGCCCCTGACCGGCATGGTGCGTCCGCATGTGGCGGTAATCACCACGATCGAGCCGGTCCATATCGAGTTCTTTCCTTCGCTCTGGGGCATTGCCGACGCCAAGGGCGAGATCTTTTCGGGTCTCGAGCCCGGCGGCACGGCGGTCATCAGCCGCGACAACGCCTATTTCGAGCGCATGTGCGCCCATGCCTACGCGTCCGCCGCGGGCCGTGTGATCACCTTCGGCGAGCATGAGACAGCGGATATTCGCGCTCACCGCATCATCGTGAAGCCCGATCATTCCATCGTGGATGCTACGGTCTTCGGCCAGCCCCTGACCTACAGAATCGGCACGGCGGGCCGGCACATTGCACTCAATTCCTTGAGCGTTCTCGCGGCCTCCCATGCGCTCGGAGCCGATCTCGCGCTGGTGGCGCTCTCCTTCGCCGAGCTGAAACCCCCGGTCGGACGCGGCGAGCGGACGATGCTCTCCATTGGCGAGGGCGAGGTTCTGCTGATCGACGAGAGCTACAACGCCAACCCTGCCTCCATGCGCGCGGCGCTCGCCAATCTCGGCGCCGTCGAACTCGGTCGCGGCGCGCGGCGGATCGTCGTGCTGGGCGACATGAAGGAATTGGGCGAGACGGGCCCGCGCCTGCATGCGGAACTGGCGGAAGCAATCGAGGCCAACAGGATCGATCTGCTGTTTGCCGCCGGTCCTCTGATGCAGAACCTCGTCGATGCCCTGCCGAAGGCCAAGGTCGCGGCCCATACGCAGACCTCCGCAGAGCTGGTCGATGCGGTCTGTGCGGCGGTTCGTCCGGGCGATGCCGTCACCGTCAAGGGCTCGCTCAGCATGAAGATGGCCCTGGTTGTCAAAGCCTTGAAAGAACGTTACGGCGCGAGCCCGACGGCCCACGCGCTGAAAGGATGATCGATGTTAACCTGGTTGGCTGAACTCAGCCCCTATTTCAGTCCTCTCAATATCTTCCGCTACATCACGTTCCGCACCGGCGGCGCGACGGCGACCGCCTTGCTGATCGTCTTCCTGTTCGGCCCGTGGATGATCTCGCTTCTGCGCCTGCGCCAGGGCAAGGGGCAGCCGATCCGCGAGGACGGGCCGCAATCGCACCTCCTGACCAAGCGCGGCACGCCGACCATGGGCGGGCTGATGATCCTCGCGGGCGTGCTGATCTCGACCCTGCTCTGGGCGAACCTCGAAAATCACTATGTCTGGATCGTGATGTTCGTCACCATGGGCTTCGGCGCCATCGGGTTCTACGACGATTATCTCAAGGTGACGAAGCAGTCGCACAAGGGCTTCTCCGGTCGCTCGCGACTGGCCATCGAGGCGCTGATCGCGGCCATCGCCTGCATCGCGATCTCCTACATGGCGACGCCGGGCCTCGCCAACAAACTGGCACTGCCGTTCTCGAAGGACCTGATCTTCAATCTCGGCTGGTTCTACATCGTCTTCGCCGGCTTCGTGATCGTCGGCGCCGGCAACGCGGTGAACATCACCGACGGTCTTGATGGCCTTGCCATCGTGCCGGTGATGATTGCGGCCGGAACCTTCGGCTTCATCGCCTATCTGACCGGTAACGCGGTTTTCTCCAATTACCTGCAGATCCATTTCGTGCCCGGCACCGGCGAGCTCGCGGTGATCTGCGGCGCACTCATCGGCGCAGGCCTCGGGTTCCTCTGGTTCAATGCGCCTCCGGCCCAGATCTTCATGGGCGATACGGGCTCGCTCGCCCTCGGCGGTCTTCTCGGCACGATCGCAGTCGCGGCCAAGCACGAGTTCGTCCTCGCTATCGTCGGCGGCCTCTTCGTGCTGGAGATCATGTCCGTGATCATCCAGGTCACGTCGTTCAAGCTCACGGGCCGGCGCGTCTTCAAGATGGCTCCGATCCACCACCATTTCGAACAGCTGGGCTGGACCGAGCCGCAGGTCGTGATCCGCTTCTGGATCATCGCCGTCGTGCTGGCTCTCACCGGCCTCGCCACCCTCAAGCTGCGGTAAACGCATGATCCCCGTCACCACCTTCGCAGGAAAAACGGTTGCTCTCTTCGGCCTCGGCGGTTCGGGGCTGGCGACGGCGCTTGCCCTGAAGGCGGGTGGGGCACAGGTGATCGCCTGCGACGACAATCCGGCGAAGATGGCGGAGGCCAACGCGAAGGGCATCGAAACCGCCGATCTGCGCAATGCCGATTGGTCAAAGTTCTCGTCTCTCATCCTCTCGCCGGGCGTGCCGCTGACCCATCCCGAGCCGCATTGGTCGGCGAAGCTGGCCGAGGAGGCTGGTGTCGAGATCATCGGCGATATCGAGCTGTTCTGCCGCGAGCGGGCGAAGATCGCGCCGAATGCGCCCTTCGTGGCCATCACCGGTACCAACGGAAAATCCACCACGACGGCCCTGATCGCGCATATCCTGCGCGAGGCCGGTCGCGACGTGCAGATGGGCGGCAATATCGGCACGGCGATCCTGTCGCTCGATCTGCCCGCCGACAACCGCGTCCACGTGATCGAGTGCTCCTCGTTCCAGATCGATCTCGCACCCTCGCTCGCACCCACCATCGGCGTCCATCTCAATCTCTCGCCGGATCATATCGACCGGCATGGGACGATGGAACTCTATGCGGCGATCAAGGAGCGGCTGGTAGCGAAGGCGGGGCTTGCCGTCGTCGGTGTCGATGATCCGATGAGCCGTGCGATTGCCGATGCCTGCGAGACAAGGGGCGTGAACGTCGCCCGTATTTCTGTCGAGCCCCTGGGCGTGAAAGGCGTCTATGCGGACGGCGAGACGCTTGTCGGAGTGACGGCATCCGATGCCGCTCCTGTCGCCAACCTGTCGGGCATCGGCTCGCTGCGCGGCACCCACAATGCGCAGAACGCCGCTGCGGCCGTCGCGGTCGCCCTGGCCTTGAGCGTATCGCCCGAGCAGATCCGCTCCGGCCTCCACACCTTCCCTGGCCTTCCGCATCGCATGGAGGAGGTCGGTCGCGTCGGCGATGTTCTCTTCATCAACGATTCGAAGGCTACCAACGCGGATTCCACCGAGAAGGCGCTCAAGTCCTTTGACGGCATTCTCTGGATTCTCGGCGGCAAGGCGAAGGAAGGCGGTATCGAGCCGCTGAGATCCTATTTCCCGAAGATCCGCAAAGCCTATCTCATCGGTGCGGCCGCGGACGAATTTGCCAGGACGCTTGGGCCTGACGTTCCGCATGTCCAGTGCGGTACGCTCGACAAGGCCGTGGCGCAGGCGGCAGCGGATGCGCAGGCTCTGGGCCGCCCCGCCGTCGTGCTGCTCTCGCCGGCCTGCGCGTCCTACGATCAGTTTCCGAATTACGAAGTGCGCGGAAACCATTTCCGCGATCTGGTCCGGGCATTACCCGGCATCGAAGCCAAGGGGGCTTGAAGATGGTATCACGCGCGGAACGCTCGGCCTTCGGCGATTGGTGGTGGACTGTCGACCGCCTGCTCCTCGCCGGTCTCGCCATCCTCATGCTGGCTGGCCTCGTCTTCCTCATGGCGGGCGGCCCACCCGTCGCGGAGCGTCTCGGGCTCTCGACGTTCCACTTCGTGAACAGGCAGGTGATGTTCCTCATCCCGGCCCTCTTCATCATGATTCCGGTCTCGTTCCTGTCCCTGCGCCACATCCGGCGTTTGGCGCTGCTGGTCTATGCGGTCGGCATGGCGCTGGTCCTGCTGGCATTCCAATACGGTCCCGAGATCAAGGGTGCCCATCGCTGGATCATGATTGGCCCGCTCGGCCTGCAGCCCTCGGAATTCGTGAAGCCCGCCTTCGTGGTGCTCTCCGCCTGGGCCTTCTCGGAAGGCGCGCGGCGCAAGGACGTGCCGGGCACGCTGCTGGCCTTTCTCCTCCTGCCCGCCACCATCGTTCCGCTCATCCTCCAGCCCGATTTCGGCCAGACCATGCTCGTCACCATCGTGTGGTGCGGCCTGTTCTTCGTCGCCGGCCTGCACTGGTTCTGGGTAATGGGCCTCGGTGGCGCGGGCCTCGTGGGCATCGTGGTGGCCTATGAATTCCTGCCGCACGTGCGCGCCCGAATCGAGCGCTTCCTCGACAAGGATTCCGGCGACACCTTCCAGGTCGACACGGCCATGGAATCCTTCTCTCGCGGCGGCTGGCTCGGGCGCGGTCCGGGCGAGGGCACCGTCAAGCGCATCCTGCCCGACGCGCACACCGACTTCATCTTTGCCGTCACGGCGGAAGAATTCGGCATCATCGTCTGCATCGCGCTGCTGGTGGTCTTCGCCTTCATCGTACTGCGCGGCCTGACGCTCGCCCGTCGCAGCGAGGACACCTTCTGCCGCCTCGCAGCCACCGGCCTCATCTTCATGTTCGGCCTGCAGGCCTGCATCAACATGATGGTGAACGTTCACCTCATGCCCGCCAAGGGCATGACGCTGCCCTTCATCTCCTATGGCGGCTCGTCGCTGCTGTCGCTCGCGCTCGGCATGGGCTTCCTCATCGCGCTCACGCGGCGGCGCCCACGGGCCGAGATGATGAACAACTTCAATCAGGACTGGCCGCGCGGATGACCGCTCCTCTCATTCTCCTGACCGCCGGCGGTACCGGCGGTCATCTTTTTCCGGCCGAAGCGCTGGCGAACGCTTTGAAGGCTTCCGGTACGAAGGTGGCGCTCGCCACCGACAAGCGCGCCAATGCCTATGCGGGCTCGTTTCCGGCCGACGAGATCGTCGAAATCCCCTCCGCCACACCCTCCGGCCGCTCTCTGCCGCAGATGGCGAAGGCAGCGCTGCTGCTGGGGCAGGGGACCCTGAAGGCTGCTTCCCTCATCCGCCGGATGAGGCCCGCCGTCGTCGTGGGCTTCGGCGGCTATCCGACCGTGCCGCCGGTGCTGGCCGCATCCTTCCTCAAGGTGCCGACAGTGATCCACGAGGCGAACGGGGTGATGGGTCGCGCCAACCGCCTGCTCGCCCGCCGCGCCACCGTGATCGCGACGGGGTTCGCCAACATCAAGGGCGTTCCGTCGAATGTGCCGGGCAAGATCGTCCACACGGGCAATCCGATCCGCCCCGCAGTGCTGGACGCTGCCAAGCAGCCCTATGCGAGCCTGGAACCCCAGGGCAAGCTCCGTCTCCTCGTGGTGGGCGGCAGCCAGGGCGCACGGGTGATGAGCGATGTCGTGCCCCCGGCCATCGAACTCCTGCCGCCGGACCTTCGTGCACGCCTCGTCATCACCCAGCAGGCAAGGGGCGAGGACCTGGAGCGGGTCCGCGACCATTACCGGAAACTCGATGTGGAATTCGAGGCCGAGCCCTTCTTCAAGGATCTCCCGCACCGGCTAGCCCAGACCCATCTCGTGGTCTCCCGCTCCGGAGCCTCGACGGTGGCGGAACTCGCCGTCATCGGACGCCCCTCGATCCTCGTGCCCCTGCCGGGCTCCCTCGATCAGGATCAGGCTGCCAATGCCAAAACCCTCGGAGATCTGGGCGCTGCCATCGTTTGTCCGCAATCGGACTTCACCCCTGAGCGGCTGGCAAACGAAATCCGGCTCTTTTTTCAAGAGCCTGACCGCTTGACCAGAGCCGCCGCCGCTGCACATAGCGCCAGCATCACGGATGCGGCGGAGCGCCTGGCGCAAGTCGTTCTCACCCTCATTCCTTCGAACAATAACGGAAAAAACCTATGAAACTGCCGCCGAAGCTTGGTCCCATTCACTTCATCGGCATCGGCGGCATCGGGATGTCGGGCATCGCCGAGGTCATGCACAACCTTGGCTACACGGTGCAGGGCTCGGACGCGGCCGACAACTACAACGTCAAGCGCCTGTCTGATAAGGGCATCAAGACCGTCATCGGCCACAAGGCCGAGAACGTGGATGATGCGGAGATCGTCGTGGTCTCCACCGCCATCAAGCGCGACAACCCGGAGCTGATCGTCGCCCGCGAGAAGCGCCTGCCCGTCGTTCGCCGCGCCGAGATGCTGGCCGAGCTCATGCGCTTCAAGTCCTGCGTCGCGGTGGCCGGCACTCACGGCAAGACCACCACCACATCGCTCGTCGCCACGCTGCTCGATGCGGGCGGGCTCGATCCGACGGTCATCAACGGCGGCATCATCAATGCCTATGGCACCAATGCCCGCATGGGCGACGGCCAGTGGATGGTGGTGGAGGCGGACGAGTCCGACGGCACCTTCCTGAAGCTCCCGGCGGATGTTGCCATCGTCACCAATATCGATGCCGAACATCTCGACCATTTCGGCACTTACGATGCGATCAAGGATGCCTTCCACTCCTTCATCAACTCGATCCCGTTCTACGGCTTCGCGGTGATGTGCATCGACCACCCGACCGTGCAGGACCTCGTCGGCCGCATTGAAGACCGCCGCATCATCACCTATGGCGAGAACCCGCAGGCTGATGTGCGCCTGATGGACGTGGATTCCCGCGGCGGGCAAAACCGCTTCCGCGTCATGATTCGCGACCGTCGTCCCGGCTTCCGGCTCGAACTCGAAGATCTCGTGTTGCCGATGCCCGGAGCGCACAACGCGCTCAATGCCACGGCGGCCATCGCGGTCGCGCACGAACTCGGCGTCACGCCGGATGCGATCCGCAAGGCGCTCGGCGGCTTCGGCGGCGTGAAGCGCCGTTTCACCCGCACAGGTGACTGGAACGGCGTGACGGTGTTCGACGATTACGGCCACCATCCCATTGAGATCGCGGCGGTGCTGAAAGCCGCGCGCGCATCGACGGACGGCCAGGTCATCGCCGTGGTGCAGCCGCACCGCTATTCGCGTCTGTCGTCCCTGTTCGATCAGTTCTGCACCTGCTTCAACGATGCGGATGCGGTCATCGTCGCGCCGGTCTATGCAGCGGGCGAGCAGCCGATCCCGGGTGCGGACCGCGACAGCCTCGTGTCGGGCCTCAAGGCGCGGGGACACCGCAACGTGATGGCGCTCGAAAAGTTGGAGGAACTCGCGGGCCTCGTGAAGGGCATCGCGAAGCCGGGTGATTACGTGATCTGCCTTGGGGCCGGCAACATCACCCAATGGGCCTATGCGCTGCCGGGCGAGCTCGAGGCGCTGGGCGAGAAGGCGGCGTGATGTTTGCCGATATCGTTCCCGCCCTGAAAGCCGGCATGCCCGAACTGCGCGGCAAGTTGGAGGCCAATGCGCCGACGGCGCCGTTGTCCTGGTTCCGCACGGGCGGCCCGGCGCAGGTGCTGTTCACGCCGGTGGATGCGAACGATCTCGCGTATTTCCTGCATCGGCTCGACCGCGATGTGCCGGTGCTCGTCGTGGGCCTCGGGTCCAACCTGCTCATCCGCGACGGTGGATGGGAAGGCGTCGTGATCCGGTTAGGGAAAGGCTTTGCCGAGGTGTCGGTGGAGCCTGGATTGCGCGTCCGCGCCGGCGCCGGCGCTCCCGATGTGAAGGTGGCGCGCGCGGCCGCGGAGGCGGGCATCGCCGGCCTGTCCTTCCTGCGCGGCATTCCTGGTGCCATCGGCGGGGCATTGCGCATGAATGGCGGCGCCTATGGCGGCGAGACGAAGGACGTTCTCGTCGAAGCCAAGGGCGTCACGCGCAACGGCGAGGCGGTGACCTTCACCAATGCGCAGATGGGCTTCACCTATCGCCATTCGAGCGTGCCGGACGATGTAATCTTCACGGAGGCCCTGTTCGAGGGCCGTCCCGGCAATCCGGACGAGATCCTGGCGGAGATGAATGCGATCACCGAGGCGCGGTCCTCGACGCAGCCGGTCAATACCCGGACGGGCGGCTCCACCTTCAAGAACCCGCCCGGCAGGAAGGCCTGGGAACTGGTCGATGCCGCGGGCTGCCGGGGGCTTCGCATCGGCGATGCTCAGGTCTCCGAGATGCATTGCAACTTCCTGATCAACCACGGCTCCGCCTCCGCGGCCGATATCGAAGGCCTGGGCGAAAAGGTGCGCCGCCGCGTCCGCGAGATGTCCGGCGTGGAGCTCGAATGGGAAATCAAGCGGGTCGGGATAGCCAAGGCCTGATTCGAATCACTTATCCATCCCGGTGTCGCCGGGGCGCATGACGGGGAGAGACTCATGGCGAAGCACGTTGCCGTTCTCTATGGCGGCTGGTCGGCGGAGCGCGAGGTGAGCCTAGCTTCGGGCAAGGCCTGCTGCAAGGCCCTGGAGGATCAGGGCTACAAGGTCACCCCCATCGATGTGCAGCCCGACATCGCCACCGTGCTTCAGGCCGTTGCCCCGGATGTGGTGTTCAACGCGCTGCACGGCCGGGTGGGCGAGGACGGAACGATCCAGGGTCTGCTCGAAGTCTTAAGGATTCCCTATACCCATTCCGGCATCCTCGCCTCGGCACTCGCCATGCAGAAGGATAAGGCCAAAATGGTCATGGCGGCGGCCGGTGTCCCGGTGCCCAAAGGGAAGGTCGTTAACCGTTTAGAGGCGGCGAAAAGCCACGTTCTGCCGGCGCCCTATGTCATCAAACCGGTCAACGAGGGCTCGTCGGTCGGCGTTATCATCGTCCGCGAGGACCGCTCCCACCCGCCCCAGGAACTGACGCGGGAGGACTGGGCCTTCGGCGAGCAAGTCCTTGTGGAATCATATGTTGCGGGCCGGGAACTCACCTGCGCGGTGATGGGCGACAGGGCCCTTGGGGTCATCGACATCCAGCCCGCCACGGGGCTCTTCTACGATTACGATGCGAAATATGTGAAGGGGGGCTCCATTCACGTCCTCCCGGCAGAAATTAAACCGAATATTTACCAAAAGGTCCAAGAGTTGGCGTTAACGGCGCATCAAGCGCTCGGCTGTCGGGGAATCAGCCGCGCCGACTTGCGATACGACGACACTCCCGGGGGGACCGGGGAACTCGTCGTTCTCGAGGTCAACACGCAACCCGGCATGACCGAGACGAGCTTGGTGCCAGAACTGGCAGCCCACGCGGGCTATTCGTTTGGCGAGCTTGTGCAATGGATGGTGGAGGACGCTACCTGCAACCGATGACGGCCTATCCGGCCGGATTCGCCGTTGCACGCCCTGCCTCCGCAGGTCGGGGGGCAGGGGCCCCCCACTTCAAGAAACCCTCGCGAATCAAGAAATTCTTCGGCTCCTCGCGCAGCGTGCGTCGGCGCTCCGCCGGCGTTCCGCTCGAGCAGCGTCTTCCGCGCTTTCTCGGATCCGGGCTGGCGCTCGGCTTCTTCGGCGCCGTGGTCGGGCTGGGTCTCTGGCAGGGCGGTCATATCGACGGCTTCATCCGTGAGTACGGCGAGCCGCACCATGCCCTGGCTCGCGCCGTCGGCCTCGGCCTCGATCAGGTGACGATCTCCGGCATCTCGCAGATGACCGAGAACGAGGTTCTGGCCGCGGCGGGCATTAATTCCAAGCAGTCGCTGGCTTTCCTCGACGTGAACGATCTGCGCGAGCGCCTGGAGCGCGTTCCGATGGTCAAGTCGGCCACCGTGCGCAAGCTCTATCCGAACGAGCTCGTCATCACGCTCACCGAGCGCGAGGCGCACGGGATCTGGCAGAACAACGGCGAACTCTTCGTCATCGCCGTGGATGGCACGGTGATCGACCTGATGCAGGACGAACGCTACCTCGATCTGCCTTTCGTGGTGGGCGAGGGCGCCAATACCCGCAGCAAGGAATATCTCGCGCTGCTCGAAGCCGCAGGCCCGCTCAAGAATCGCATTCGTGCGGGCACTCTCGTGGCCGGGCGGCGCTGGACGCTCAAGATGGACAACGGCATGGACGTGCGCCTGCCGGAGCTTAAGGCCGCCGATGCCTTGGCCCGTCTCGTGAAGCTCGAAAACGAGCAGAAGATTCTGGAAAAGGACGTTCTGGCGATCGATCTGCGCATGGCGGATCGCGTCGTCGTCCGCTTGACGGAAAAGGCAGCCCTGGCCCGCGCCGAGGCGCTCAAGAAAAAACCAATGCGCGGCAGGGGGATCGATACATGAGTCTCTCGGGTCACGGTTTGACGCCACGCTTGAAGCCGCTTTCCGCGCGCAAGAGCGCCATCCTCTCGGTCCTGGATGTGGGCACGAGCAAGGTCGTCTGCGTCGTGGCGGAACTGAAGCCGGCCGACGAGGTCGAATCGTTGCGCAGCCGCACCCATGTGGCGCGCATTCTCGGCATCGGGCATCAGCGCTCCATGGGGCTCAAGGGCGGCGTGGTCGTCGATCTCGAAGCGGCTGAATCCGCGATCCGTCAGGCGGTCCATGCCGCCGAGCGCATGGCGAAGGTCGAGATCCAGTCGGTGATCGTCAACCTCACCGGCGGCCGTCTCGCCTCGGAGCATTTCGAAGCGCATATCCCCGTGCGCGGCGCGGTCAGCTCCGGTGACGTTCATCGCGTGCTCGACGCCGCGTCGAGCTACGATCTGCGTCGCGGTCGGACCGTTCTTCACGCTCTGCCGACCGGCTTCTCGCTCGATCAACAGCATCACATCGTCGATCCCGCCGGCATGATCGGCGAGCGCCTCGGTGCGGACCTGCATGTGGTCACGTCCGAAGCGGCTGCCGCACGCAACCTGATGCTTGCGGTCGAGCGTTGCCATCTCGGCGTCGAGGCCGTGATCGCAACGCCCTATGCGGCCGGTCTCTCCGCTCTCATCGACGACGAGGCCGATATGGGCTGCGCCGTGGTCGATATGGGTGGTGGCACCACGAGCGTCGGCATCTTCTCCAACGGGCATCTGGTGCATACCGATGCCATCGCGGTCGGCGGTCATCATGTGACCATGGACATCGCGCGCGGTCTCACGACGCGCGTGTCCGCCGCCGAGCGGCTCAAGACTCTCTACGGCTCCGCGATCACATCGAGCGCGGATGACCGGGACATGATCGCGGTGCCGCAGGTCGATGAGGACGAACGGGACGTTCCGAATCATCTGCCGAAGTCGCACCTCGTTCGCATCATCAAGCCGCGGGTCGAGGAAGTTCTCGAACTCGTGCGCGATCGGTTGAAAGGCGCGGGCTTTGCGGCCCAGGCCGGACGGCGGGTCGTGCTGACGGGCGGCGCAAGCCAGCTCGTCGGGCTGCCGGAAACGGCACGCCGAATCTTGCAGGGCCAGGTTCGTGTCGGGCGTCCGCTCGGCATCAAAGGTCTGCCTGAAGCGGCAAAGGGCCCCGCCTTTTCGGCGGTGGTCGGCCTCCTGGTTTATCCGCAGGTGGCGCACATCGAGTATTTCGAGCCGCGTTCCAGCGGCTTGTTTCAGAGTACGGGGACCGACGGCTACTTCTCGCGAGTGGGCCGGTGGATCCGCGAGAGTTTTTAAACCGAGTAACGCGTTGGCGCGGCGGGCCATCGTGAAGAGTTCAAGTCAACAAGGGTCAGCGTCCGCCAAACGCTCATCAGTATAAGGCCAGAAGAGGCACAGGTCATGGCTATCAATCAGCAAGCTCCGGACATCCGGGAACTCAAGCCGCATATCACGGTTTTCGGCGTCGGCGGCGCCGGCGGAAATGCCGTGAACAATATGATTGAATCGGGTCTCGAGGGCGTCGAGTTCGTGGTGTCGAACACTGATGCCCAGGCTCTGGCCTCCTCCAAGGCACAGCGCGTGATCCAGATGGGCATCCAGGTCACGGAAGGCCTCGGCGCCGGTTCGCAGCCGGAAGTCGGCCGCGCGGCGGCCGAAGAGGTGATCGACGAGATCCGCGATCAGCTCGCCGGCTCTCACATGGTGTTTATCACCGCCGGCATGGGCGGCGGCACCGGTACAGGCGCGGCTCCCGTCGTGGCCCGCGCGGCCCGCGAACTCGGTATACTGACCGTCGGCGTCGTCACCAAGCCGTTCCAGTTCGAAGGCGTGCGCCGCATGCGTCTGGCGGAAGCCGGCATCAACGAGCTGCAGCAGGCGGTCGACACGCTCATCGTGATTCCGAACCAGAACCTGTTCCGCGTCGCCACCGAGAAGACGACCTTCGCGGACGCCTTCGCCATGGCCGACCAGGTGCTCTATTCCGGCGTCGCCTGCATCACCGACCTGATGGTGAAGGAAGGCCTCATCAACCTCGACTTCGCCGACGTGCGCTCCGTCATGCGCGGCATGGGCAAGGCCATGATGGGCACGGGCGAGGCTTCCGGCGAGAAGCGCGCCATCCGCGCGGCTGAAGCGGCCATCGCGAATCCTCTCCTCGACGATGTGTCGATGAAGGGCGCGCGCGGCCTGCTCATCTCGATCACCGGCGGCAACGATCTCACCCTCTACGAGCTCGACGAAGCCGCGACCCGCATCCGCGAGGAGGTGGACCAGGATGCCAACATCATCCTCGGCGCGACCTTCGACGAGAGCCTGGAAGGCATCATCCGCGTCTCCGTCGTGGCAACCGGCATCGATCACGCCATGCTGGAGAGCGGCGGCGACCTGACGGCCACCGAGCAGCGGATCTCCGAGGTGGCCGAGCGCCTGCGTGCCGAGGCCCGCGCCCGCGCCACGTCCACCCAGGTTGCGCCGACCTTTCGCTCCGCCGCCCAAGCCGAACCGGTGAAGGCGGCTCCGATCCTGACCCAGAGCACACCCGCTCTGGCTTCGGCCCCCGTTGCGGCTCCGGCTCCCATCGCCGCGGCCCAGCCGGTCGAGCCCGCTCCGCAGCCTGTGATTCGCGACGACGTGGTCCTCACGCCGGCTCAGCCTCGCCAGGCGGTTGCCTACGAGGCTCCGGCTCCGCAGCAGCCGGTCTATGAAGAGCCGGTGGAGCAGGGCGCCTTCATCCCGCCGCAGGCGGAGCGGGCCATGCGTCCGGCCCGGATGCCGCGAATCGACGAGCTGCCGATGCCGGCGCAGAATCAGATCCGCGCCAGCCGCGGCGAGGAGCCCGCTCACGAGCACAAGCCGTCGCTGATCCAGCGCCTCGCGACCATCGGCTTCGGCCGCCGCGAGGAGCCCCAGCACGCTCCGGCCGAGCCGCGCCAGGAAGCGCCGCGCCAGCCCATGTCCTCGGTCCATGCTGAGTACGCCCGCCGGCCCGTGCCGCCCCAGGCCCAGCGTGCTCCTCAGGCCCCGATGGCTCCGGCTCCCCGGGCTCAGTCGGAGGACGACCAGCTGGAGATTCCCGCTTTCCTGCGGCGTCAGGCCAACTGATTTGACCTGACACCCCTGTAAGAGCTGTTACAAAAGGCTCCCAGCCATGCCCGGCTGGGAGCCTTCTTTGTTAAAAGATCATTAACATCAATGACTTGCGAGTTATCCAAATTGTAACACAAAGTAAGAAAGCGTGATTTGGCCTAGCCTGACAGCAGGACTAAGGTGCCTCCACGTTTAAGGGGCAGCGCTAATGAGAAGCCTGCCGGTCGGAAGCACAACGCAGCAAATGCAACTTCCCCGGCGAAATGGGCTCAGTTTGGCGACAAGGGTAGTTGAGGTTCAGGAATAATGAAGCAAAGCCAGCAAACCACGCTTCGCGCCGCCGTGACCCTCGTTGGAACCGGAGTTCACTCCGGGGATGAAGTGAAGATGATCCTTCATCCGGCTGAAGCGAACCATGGCATTGCTTTCCTGCGCACCGGCCTACCGGGCGGCCTGGACCGACTGATCGACGCTCGGCATTTGGCGGTGACCGCCACCGAGCTCTGCACGGTGATTGGCGACCGCGACACGGGCGCGGTCGCCACCATCGAACACCTCATGGCGGCTCTGTCCGGCCTCGGCATCGACAACGTCCTCGTCGAGATCGACGGGCCGGAGGTTCCGATTCTGGACGGCAGCTCGGCTCCCTTCATCGATGCCATCGACCAGGTCGGCATCGCCGTTCAGGGCGTCACCCGCCGTTACCTCAAGGTGCTCAAGCCCGTCCGCGTCACGCAGGGCAAGGCCTTCGCCGAGCTTCTTCCCAACGACCGCGCCTTCCGCCTGGACGTGGAGATCGATTTCCCCACCCCGGTGATCGGCCGCCAGCGCAAGGTCGTCGACCTTTCGCCCTCCGTCTTCCGCCGCGAGATCTCCCGCGCCCGCACCTTCGGGTTCATGCGCGATGTGGAGAAGCTCTGGAGCGCTGGCTTCGCCCTGGGCGCCTCCCTCGAGAATACGGTCGCCATCGGTGACGACGGCATCATGAACCCCGAGGGCCTGCGCTATGCGGACGAGTTCGTCCGTCACAAGCTGCTCGATGCGGTCGGCGACCTGTCCCTCGCCGGACTGCCGCTGCTCGGCACCTACCGCTCCTATTGCGGCGGCCACCGCATGAATTTCTCGGTGCTCGAGGCTCTGTTCTCGAGCCGCTCCAACTATGCCATCGTGGACGCCGTTCCGCGTCGCGAGACGGGCTATGCCGATATCGGCAGCGTGGCGGCTTCGGTTCTCGCCCCAGAGATGCACTAAGGCGGCTTCCGGCGGCCTTTTCTCCGCTCCAGGCAGCAAGCGCCCATTGGCCGCATGATTCCATGCAGGCTTTCTTAATTCCTGTTGGGTAAAACTGAGCATTGGACCCAAAGGCGAAATGCACTTTTGGGCTTCTTCCGATGCTCCTGACCTTGACGGGCGCATCGTCCGGTGCGGAAAACCGGATCCACTTTTCCGCACGATGCGCTCACGTATGGGCTTGGCTCTGCCCCTATGCTTAGGCTAAGAACGCTCGGTGCATCGTTAAAACATCGGGCACGATTTTTGGAGGACCGCGAGGCATGTCGTTCGCGAAGGCTTATTCAGGTATGAAAGGCGCGACTGGCCGCGCTCTGATCCTCGGGGTCTGCGCCTTGGGGCTCGCCGGTTGCGAATCCCTTTCGTCGCTGAATCCGTTCGACAAGAGCGAGACCTACAAGCCCGAGATCGTCTCGAATGCCCCGGCAGAGGAGATCTACAACGATGGTCTCGCCCGGGTGCAGAAGGGCGACTTCGACGGCGCGGTGAAGAAATTCAGCAGCCTCGACAAGCAGTACCCCTACACGGAATGGGCCCGCAAAGGGCTGATCATGGAGGCCTATGCCAATTACGAGGGCGGCTTCTATGAGGAATCCATCACGGCTTCCAGGCGCTATCTTCAAAGCTATCCCAACACGTCCGATGCGGCCTATGCCCAGTATCTGATGGCGTCGTCCTATTACGACCAGATCCCGGATATCACCCGCGATCAGGAAAAGTCCGAGCGCGCCATCCTGGCGCTGCAGGAGCTGATCCAGCGCTATCCGAACTCCGAGTACGTGGCGGACGCCAGGAAGAAGCTCCAGGTCGCCAGCGATCAGCTCGCCGGCAAGGAACTGGAGGTCGGCCGCTTCTATCTGCAGAAGCGCAACTATGCGGGCGCCATCAACCGCTTCCGCAATGTGGTTGCACGCTACCAGACGACCCGCCACGTGGAAGAGGCCCTCGAGCGTCTCACCGAAGCCTACATGGCCATGGGCATCGTCAGCGAGGCGCAGACCGCCGCCGCCGTTCTCGGCCACAACTTCCCTGACAGTCCCTGGTACAAGGACGCCCACGCCCTGCTGACCAAGGGCGGCGTCGAGCCGCGCGAGGATTCCCAGTCCTGGATCAGCAAGGCTTTCCGCGGCGTTCCCCAGGTCAGTCAGCGCACGGGCTAAGCCTCACCATCCATGCTCATCCAGTTGGCGATCCGCAATATCGTCCTCATCGACAGGCTTGAGCTTCACTTCCATGAGGGGCTGAGCGTCCTCACGGGTGAGACGGGCGCTGGCAAATCCATCCTGCTCGATGCTTTCGCCCTGGCCCTCGGCGGTCGCGGCGATGGCGGCCTCGTGCGCCACGGCGAGAGCCAGGGTCAGGTCACGGCCGTCTTCGACTGTCCCCTCGACCATCCGGCCCGCCGCATCGCCGCGGAGGCCGATATCGATGTCGACGGCGATCTGATCCTGCGCCGCGTCCAGGTGTCGGACGGGCGCACCCGCGCCTTCGTCAATGACCAGCCGGTCAGCGTGCAGGTGCTCAAGGCCATCGGCGCGACGCTGGTCGAGATCCACGGCCAGCACGACGACCGCGCCCTGGTGGATCCGGCCACGCACCGGGCGATCCTCGACGCCTTCGGGGGGCTGTCGGGTGAGATCCAGGCCGTGGCCGAGGCCTCGCGCCGGGTCCGCGAGGCGCGCCATGCCCTGCATGAGCATCGCAGCCGCATCGAGAAAGCCCGCAAGGAGGCCGATTTCCTGCGCCATGCGGTCGAGGAGCTGACCACGCTCAATCCTCAAGGAGGCGAGGAGGAGACGCTCGCCGAGCGCCGCGTGGTCATGATGCAATCGGAGAAGGTGGCCCAGGACCTCAACGAGGCCTATGAGGTCGTCGCCGGCAACACGTCACCGGTCAACGAACTCTCGGCCGCCGTGCGCAAGCTCGAGCGCCGCGGCGCCCAGGCGCCGACCCTCGTCGAACCCAGCGTGAAGGCTCTCGACGCCGCGCTCGTCGCCATCGACGAGGCGAGGGCGGCCCTCGAAGAGGCGATCCGCGCCACCGAATACGATCCCCGCGAGCTGGAGCAGACGGAGGAGCGTCTCTTCGCCCTGCGCGCCGCTGCCCGCAAGTATGACGTTCCTGCCGACGAACTCGCCGCCCTGCGCCAGCGCTTCGAGGAAGACGTCGCGGCTATCGATGCGGGCGAGGAGCAGCTCGGTGCGCTGGAGAAGGCTCTGAAGGAAGCCGACGAGGCCTATGTGAAGGCTGCCAAGGCGCTCTCCGCGGGTCGGAAGAAGGCCGCGCAGGCGCTCAATGCCGCCGTCCAAGCCGAACTGCCGCCCCTCAAGCTGGAGCGGGCCCGGTTCATCACGGACATCCAGATCGACGAGACCAGCCGGGATCCCGCCGGTTTCGAACGCGTGGAGTTCTGGGCTCAGACCAATCCCGGCACCCGTCCCGGCCCCCTAATGAAGGTGGCCTCGGGTGGCGAGCTGTCCCGTTTCATGCTGGCTCTGAAGGTCGTGCTAGCGGACAAGGGCTCGGCTCCGACCCTGGTCTTCGATGAAATCGACACCGGCGTCGGCGGCGCGGTGGCGGACGCCATCGGCCAGCGTCTCGCGCGCTTGGCGCAGAAGGTGCAGGTCATGGCCGTCACCCACGCGCCGCAGGTGGCCGCCAAGGCCGGCACCCATTTCCTCATCGCCAAGGAAGGCGTGCGCGGAGCCGAGGATCGGGTCGCCACCCGCGTGATCCCGCTCGAAGCGACGCCCCGCCGCGAGGAGATCGCCCGCATGCTCGCCGGCGCGACGATCACCGAAGAAGCCCGCGCGGCTGCGGCGCGACTGCTGGAAGCGGCCGCGCATTAACGTCTGCGGCCCGACAAGAACGACCCTTTTACGCCTCCCTCTATGTCATCACCGGTCTTGTGCCGGTGACCCTGATGGTGTGAAGCGCTGCGTTCTTCCTTATCGAGATGGCCGGCACAAGGCCGGCCATGACGGTAAAATCTCACCCCATCAAGGCCCGTAGCTCAACTTCGGATACCAATCCGTGCCGCGTCCTTCGGGCGTCATGTCGAGCACGTTCCACAGGGGCGCGAGATCCGGGGCGCCGCGGGGATCCTGGCCGGGATCGGCGGAATCGCCGGTCATCTCGCCGCTCCAGAAATGACGGATGGTTCCGTCGCGCCGGGTGAAGACGTTGAAGCTCGGGACTTCCGACCCGTCCGGCAGCACCCCGTGGTAATCGCGGGAGTAGTTGCCGTTGAGATCGGTATAGAGCTTCAGGTCTTTCCAGCCACGCTCCTTCTTCCAGGCGATCAGCCGCTCGATCGGCGAGCGGGCCACGACGGCGAGCGCCATGCGCTGCTGGATGTCGGCGGCATTGCCTTCGAGCGCCCCGAGCAGGTTGGTGCACATGGGGCAGGGGCGCTCCCGCTGCGGGCCGAACATGTAGCTGTAGACGGCGAGCGACTGCTTGTCGCCGAAGAGGTCGGCGAAGCTCGCGGGACCGGTCTCGCCTTCGAAGCGATAGTCGCCGGTCACCGCACCGCCGGGCGGCAGGGCGCGGCGCTGGGCCGCCACGCGCTCCAGGTGGCGGCGCAACTCGATCTCCTCCGCCAGCAGAGCCGTGCGGGCGGCGCGGTATTCGGCGCTCTCGTTCGGAAAGCGCACCGGCGAGCGGCGCGCGAGTTCTTCGGCGGGAACAAGATTGTCGGGCATGGGAGACTCCGTGTCGAGTTCCTGAATCAGGTTTTCGTCCGCATGCTCCGACTAGATTGTCGCCGGTGCGCTCTCCCGGAAAGGCTGCAACTGAGCTTCCAGGGCGCGCTTGAAGGCCGGCCGGTCGGTGCAGCGCCGGACATAGGCCCCCAGATTGGCATAGCGCTCCAGCAGTCTTGTTTCGACAAGCTCGCGCAGAACCATGCTCATCATCAGATCGCCGGCCGTGAAACGATCCTCGAGATAGTCCCGCTCGCCGAGCCAGGTGCTGAGGGCTGCGAGGCGCTTGCACAGCATGGCCTCGGCCTGCGGACGGCGCTCCTTCGTCCAGGCCTCGCCGGCATGGAAGACGTCGAGCTGAACCAGGTTCTGCACATGCGGCTCGACCGAGTTCAACGCGGCAATCACCCAGGTCGTCACGCGGGCACGGCCTGCTTCGTCCACCGGCGCGAGCGCCTCGGATCGTGCCGCCAGATACAGCACGATCGCACCGGATTCGAAGATCTCGACCGCGTCGTCCCTGTAGGCGGGAACCTGGCCGAAGGGCTGCCATTCCCGATAGGCCTCGGAAGCCTGGATCTCGGGATCGATCAAGGTCGCCTCATAGGGAAGGTCTGCCTCCTCGAGGGCCCAGCGCACCCGAAGATCGCGGACATAGCCCTGGGCAAATGGCGGAACCCATCGGAAGGCCGAAACATGGATGTTCATGGCATTGCCTCCTGAGGCTCATGATTTGCGCGGGCCGACGAGGCCGAACATGGCCTCCTGCGGATCGCTGGCGACGATGATGAAGACGCCACCCGGCACTTCGGCCGGTCCGTAATGGATCGTGCCTCCATTCCCGGATACGGCCTTTGCTGCAACATCGATGTCCTCGACGCCGAAGTAGAAATTCCAGGCCGGCGGCGGCCCGTCCGGCACGCGCTTCATCACGGCGCCGATGGTCTGGCCGCGATGGGTGATGAACTGATAATCGCCCATTTCGCCCATCGGCATGGCGTCGCCCTTCTCCCAGCCGAAGCGGGCCTTGTAGAAGGCGAGCGCCGCCGCCGGATCGGTGGTGGCGAGCTCGTTCCAGTTGCAATGACCGGACTGGTTCTGGTCGAATGCCGTGCTCGTGCCGTCCATCGCGCCGCGCATTACGTAGAACGTGATCCCTTGCGGATCCGCGAGCATCGCGAAGCGGCCGACGCCGGGAATATCGGTCGGCGGCATGTGCTGGGTGCCTCCGGCTTGAACGATCTCGGCGGCCGTTCTGTCGACATCGTCGACGCCGACATAGCCGAGCCAGGTTGGACGCATGCCCGCGCTCTCGGCACCCGGCGGAAGGGGCATCAGCCCGCCGACATCCTCGCCGCGGATCGCGAAGATTCTGTATCCGCGATCGGAGCCTTCCGCCGCGCGCACCTGCCACCTGACGACCGCGCCGTAGAAGTGCGCGGCTGCGTCGGCATCTTTCGTCAGAAGCTCATACCAGATGAAATCGCCGTGCTGATTGGCCATGCTGCACCTCAAACATCGAGGATCGGCATGAAGCCGCCGAAGATCATGCGCTTGCCGTCGAAGGGCATCTGCTCGCCCATCGCCTGCATGCGCGGATCGGTCATGATCTTCTGGTTCGCGGCGTCGCGGACTTCCTTCGAGGGATATTCGATCCAGCTGAACACCACGACCTCGTCGTCCTTAGCGTCCACGGCCCGGCGGAAATCCGTGAGCTTGCCGTCCGGCACGTCGTCGCCCCAGCATTCGACCATCCGGGTCGCGCCGAATTCCTTGAACAGCGGCGCGGCCTCGGCGGCGTGCTTGCGGTAGACTTCCTTCTTGTCCGCCGGCACGGCGAGCACGAAGCCATCGACATACTTCATCGCGTATCTCCCTTGGATTGTTCGGCAGTAGAGTTCGATCGTGCGGCGCTTAGGCGCCTATCCTTCTTGACAAATAAGTTGATATCAACGTAATTGGCTCATGTCAAACCCCCGAGATGTTCCCTTCGAGACAACTCATCTGGTGCGCGACACCTGCCTGTGCCTGCATGTCCAGCGCGCCGCCCGCACGCTGTCGCGCCTGTTCGACGATGCGTTGCGGCCGGTCGGACTCACATCCGGGCAATTCTCGCTGCTGAACGCGCTCAACCGTCCCGTGCCGCCATCGATCGCGCCGGTGGCGCAGCTTCTGGCCATGGACCGGACCACCCTGACCGCCGCCCTGAAGCCATTGGAGCGCGACGGCCTCGTGGCCATCGCCAAGGATCCCGACGACCGCCGCAACCGCCTGCTGCGTCTCACCGACAAGGGCAGGGAGGTCCTGGCCTCCGCCATCCCGATCTGGCGCGACCTCCATGACGCCATCGAGGCCGGCATGTCCGGGCTCGATCCGGACAATCTGCGCGGCGCGCTGAACGGTCTATCGCGATCAAAGGCTGGGGCGTCGCAGTAAGGTCAAGAAACTTCTTCCTCTCGTCCGGAAAAGGGGACGCCGCGGGTGTCATTCCCGGTACACGACGTGCGGGAAGGAGTTCCATGGAATGGCGTGTGCCAG
>KI912045.1:475474-475580 GCA_000517005.1 Microvirga lupini | reverse complement strand
CCTCGCTGCCGCTCCGGCCGGGAATGACACTGCCCCTGTCACACCCTCCGTGTCGTGGCCGGGCCTGTCCCGGCCATCCCGATGTGAAGAGCGCAGCGCTCCTCAT
>KI912045.1:475247-475374 GCA_000517005.1 Microvirga lupini | reverse complement strand
AAGTGGGGCAGGGAGCGGGCCTGCCCGCCGGTCCCGCAGCCGGCGGAGCCGGAGGCCCTTGGCAGCCCTGCGCTGGTCCAAGTCCACCTAAAAATCCCGCGTGCGAGGCGCCGTCCGGCTCTCCACC
>KI912045.1:447091-475147 GCA_000517005.1 Microvirga lupini | reverse complement strand
CAGCCTGCACACGCCCGCGGATCGGCTCGCGCCGTCCGGGAGAACAACGGGAATAGGACCGGTTCACCGGTCCGGAGCCGGTGACGACATGGAGGCTGAATGCCTGAATCCCGTGCACCACCCGCAACCACCCCTGGAGACTCCGTCCCGGAGCGCTATGGTTCAAGCACCCTCATGTACGATTCGACCATGCCCCCACACAGCACCTCCTCGCAAAAGCCCGTCGACCACCTGACGCCCGACGAAGCGCGAATCGAGCACGAGGCGCTCGGCGCCGAGATCAAGGAGCATGACAGGCGCTATTACGAGGAGGACGCGCCGAGCATCTCGGATGCCGAATACGATGCTCTGCGCCAACGCTACGAGGCCCTGGAGGATCAGTTCCCCGAGCTGAAGACGCCCGAGAGCCTGACCCAGAAGGTCGGCTCAAAGGTGTCGGAAAAGTTCGGCAAGATCCGCCACCGGGCGCCGATGCTCTCGCTCGCCAACGCCTTTGGGGACGAGGAGGTGGAGGAATTCGTCGAGCGCATTCGCCGCTTCCTGCAGTGGAAGGCCGATGCGCCGCTCGCCTTCACGGCCGAGCCGAAGATCGACGGCCTGTCGCTCAGCCTCCGGTACGAGAACGGCCGGCTTGTTTCCGCCGCCACCCGCGGCGACGGCGCGGTGGGCGAGGACGTGACGAACAACGCCCGCACGGTGGGCGACATTCCGCACCGGCTCAAGGGTTCGGACGTTCCCGACGTCTTCGAGGTGCGCGGTGAAGTCTATCTCTCGCACGAGGATTTCGCCGCCATCAACGCGCGCCAGGAGGCGGCCGGAAAGGCGCTCTTCGCCAATCCGCGTAACGCGGCGGCGGGCAGTCTGCGCCAGCTCGATCCGTCGATCACCGCCTCGCGTCCCTTGCGGTTCTTCGCCTATGCCTGGGGCGAGGTGAGCCAGATGCCGGCGAATACGCAACACGGCATGATGGAGTGCTTCAAGAGCTTCGGACTCAAGGTCAATCCGCTCACGCGCCGCTGCACGAGCGTTGCCGAGATGCTGGAGCACTATCATGCCATCGAGACCGACCGCGCCAATCTCGGCTACGACATCGACGGCGTCGTCTACAAGGTGGACGAGTTGAGCCTGCAGCAGCGTCTCGGCTTCGTGTCACGCTCGCCGCGCTGGGCGCTGGCGCACAAGTTCCCGGCGCAGAAAGCCGTGACGGTGCTGGAAGGCATCGAGATCAATGTGGGCCGCACCGGCTCGCTCAATCCCATCGCGCGGCTGAAGCCCGTCACTGTCGGCGGCGTCGTCGTGTCGAATGCCACCCTGCACAACGAGGATTACATCAAAGGCATCGGCGGCAACGGCGAGAAGATCCGCAACGGCGTCGACATCCGCATCGGCGATACGGTCGTCATCAACCGGGCCGGCGACGTGATCCCGAAGGTGCTCGACGTGGTGCTGGAGAAGCGCCCCGCCGACGCGAAGCCATACGAGTTTCCGACCACATGCCCGGCCTGCGGCAGCCATGCGGTGCGCGAGGTCAATCCGCGCACCGGCAAGGAGGATGCGGTGCGCCGCTGCACCGGCGGCCTCATCTGCCCGGCGCAGGCCCGCGAGCGCCTGAAGCATTTCGTGTCGCGCAACGCCTTCGACATCGAGGGCATGGGCGGGCAGCGCATCGATGAATTCTATGAGGAAGGACTCGTCCAGCGTCCGCAGGATATCTTCACGCTGCAGGCCCGCAATGCGCGCAGCCTGAAGCGTCTGGAGAACCGGGAAGGCTGGGGCGAGACGAGCGTCAAGAACCTGTTTTCTGCCATCGAGGCGCGTCGTTCGATTGCGCTCTACCGCTTCATCTTCGCGCTCGGCATTCCGCATATCGGCGAGACTTCGGCACGGTTGCTGGCGCGCCATTTCGGCACCTTCGAGCATTTGCGCGAGACGGCGAAGGAAGCGGCCGATCCGGCATCGGACGCGCATGCTGAATTGACCGCCATCGGCGGCATCGGGCCCGTCGTGGCGGAAGCGGTCGTCGAGTTCTTCAAGGAGGCGCACAACGAGGAGATGCTCGATGCGCTTCTGGGCGAAGTGACGGTCGAGCCGATGGAGACGTCGGCTTCCACGAACTCTCCCGTGGCGGGCAAGACCGTGGTGTTCACCGGGTCCCTCGAGCAGATGACCCGCGAGGAGGCCAAGGCCATGGCCGAGCGGCTCGGGGCCAAGGTCGCGGGCTCCGTGTCCAAGAAGACGGACATCGTGGTGGCCGGTCCCGGCGCGGGCTCGAAGCTCACCAAGGCGGCTGAGCTCGGACTTCAGGTCATGGACGAGGACGGCTGGTTCGCCCTCGTTGGGCGGGGGTGAGACTTCTGTCCAAGACTTGTGCATCCTGATGTGGCATGGTGGCCCCATGACGGTGATCACCCCCGAGGTCTCGCTCGATCCTGATCAGGTCGGAGCGGGCGACGTGACGCATTTCTGGCGAGTGCCGCGCTATCGCGACCTCGACTGCCTGCGCGCGACCTTCCGCCGTCATGCCTATGCCCGCCACAGCCACGATACCTATGCCATCGCGGCGGTTCTGGCAGGCTGCGAAACCTTCTTCCATCGCGGCGAGCAGCATTACGCTCCGGCAGGGTCCGTGGCCGTCGTCTGCCAGGACGAGATCCATGACGGGGAGCCCTATGGCGGAGGGTTCGAGTACCGCACCTTCTATCCGTCATCCGAGCTGATGCAGGAGATCGCCGAGGACGTGGCCGGGCGGCCGCTCTCCCGCGCCCCCTGGTTCCCGTATTCCGTGATCAACGATCCCGAGCTTTTCCAGGCCCAGGTCAGGCTCCATGCCTGCCTCTGCCGGGACGAAAGCTGGACCTCCGAGATGGAGCAGGACACCCGGCTCATTGGTTTCCTGAGCCGCCTGATTGCCCGTTGGGCCGATCTCGATGCCCTGCCGACCCTGCGTTACGGCTCGAAGAACATCCTGCGGGTGCGGGATTATCTCGACGCTCACATGAGCGAGGAGGCGGACCTTGCCGATCTCGCGGCCATGGCGGGGCTGTCCCGCAGCCATTTCATCCGCGCCTTCGCCAAGGAAACCGGCCTGACGCCCCATGCCTATCTTCTCGACCGGCGCTTCCGGGCGGCCACGAAATTGTTGAGCCAGGGGCAGGCGCCCGGCGACGTGGCCGCTGCCTGCGGCTTCTTCGACCAGAGCCACCTCAACCGCGTCTTCAAGGCCCGCATGGGCGTAACGCCCGGCGCCTATCGGGCTGCTTAAAACCGCACTTTCATCCAAGACGGCTTGCGATCCGTCCTGCATAAGGCGGGAAAACGAGCATGGTCATGGATCAAGCAAATCCCTTTACCCACACTTATCGCCGCGAAATCCAGGCAGGCCTGCGCGACATTGCGCCGGTCGCCGTAGCGGCCGTTCCCATCGGTCTCCTCTTCGGCGCCGTGGCTGCGGCGAAGGGCATGTCGCCCTTCGAGGTCGGGCTCATGTCGGCGCTGGTCTTCGCCGGCGGGGCGCAATTCGCCGCCATCGAGACCTGGATCCATCCCGCACCCATTCTGACGCTCGCCTTCGCGACGCTGCTGATCAATGCGCGCCATGTGCTGATGGGGGCATCCCTGTCGCCCAAGGTGCGGATGTCGCGGGTCCAGAAATTTCTATCGTTTTTCTTTCTGACCGACGAGGCCTGGGCTCTGTCCGAACGCCGCGCGCTGGACCGGCCGGTCACGACCGCTTATTGGGCCGTCATGGGCGTCGTGTTGTGGGCGAACTGGACCCTCTCCTCGACCATCGGAGCCATTCTCGGCTCGTTCCTCGGCGACCCGGCACGTATCGGCGCGGATTTCGCATTCACGGCCCTGTTCATCGGCCTCGTTGCCGGCTTCGGACGCAGCCGGGTGACCCTCGTCACGGTTGCGGGCAGTGCTGGCGTCGCGGCCCTCGTGCATCACTTCATTGGCGCGCCCTGGCATGTGGCCTCGGGTGCGCTTGCCGGCATCGCTGCCGCCTATCTTGCCGCTCCCGAGGAGGCGCGCTCATGAGCCTCGATACGACGACCCTGCTTGCCATCCTCGCCATGGCAGTCGTGACCTACTTCACCCGCATCGCAGGCCTCTTCGTGGCCGACCGCCTCGTGCTCACGGGCCGCGCCAAGGCCGCCTTCGACGCCATTCCGCCGGCGGTGCTGGTCGCCGTCATTGCACCGACTGCGCTCACCACCGGATGGGCGGAAGCCATCGCGGCGGCGATCACGGCCGTGGCAGCGTTCAGGCTTCCGCTGCTCGGAACGGTGGCGGTCGGCGTGATCGCCGTTGTGGTGTTGCGGAGCCTGGTTTAGCCGATCGCCCGCGTCGCGTCCTCGAGCCACACCCGCGTCTCGGCATCGAGTTTCGGCCCGATCTTTTCCCGCACCGCCGCGTGGTAGGCGTTGAGCCACGCGATCTCGTCGGCGGTCATGATGGCGGGCTCGACGAGGCGCAGGTCGATGGGCGTGAAGGTCAGCGTCTCGAAGCCCATCATTTCGCGGTCGCCGCCGGGGATCATGCGCGGCTCCACGAGGATCAGGTTTTCGATGCGGATGCCGTAGGCCCCGGGCTTGTAGAAGCCCGGCTCGTTGGACAGCATCATGCCCACTTCCAGCGGCGTGTGCCCGGTCTTGGCGATGCGCTGCGGACCCTCGTGCACCGAGAGATAGCTGCCGATGCCGTGGCCCGTGCCGTGGTCGAAATCGAGCCCTGCCTCCCACAGCGGCTTGCGGGCGAAGGCATCGATCTGTGCGCCCGTCGTGCCCTTCGGAAACACGGCCTGCGCGATGGCGATGTGGCCCTTGAGGACACGGGTGAAGCGGTCCTTCATCTCCGCATTCGGCTCGCCCACGATGATCGTGCGGGTGATATCCGTGGTGCCGTCCTCGTATTGCGCCCCGGAATCGATCAGGAAGATCTGATTCATCGCGATGGGTCGATTGCTCGAGCTCGTGACGCGGTAATGGGGCAGGGCGGCATTGGGACCTGCGCCCGAGATGCTTGGGAAGGAGACATTCTTCAAAGCGCCCGTCTCGATGCGGAAGGCCTCCAGCGCCTCGACAGCGTCGATTTCCGTCAGCCTGCCCGACGGAGCCTCGCGGTCGAGCCAGGCCAGGAACCGGGCCACCGCCACGCCGTCGCGCAGATGCGCGGCATGCGAGCCTGCGATCTCGGCCTCGTTCTTGACCGCTTTCATCAGGGCGATCGGATCGGCTCCGACATCGACCGTGCCGCCGGCCGCCTCGATGCGCCGGATGAGGGCGACTGCGCCGGTGGCGGAATCGATGCGGATCTTGCCGCCTGTCTGACCCAGAGTATCGAGAGCGCTCTGGAAGGTGGCGATGGGGGCGAAATCCGCGAGATCGCCCACTGCCGCACCGGCCTCGTTCGTCACCTTCGCCGGATCGAAGAAGAGGCTGGCGCGACCCTCCTTGGGAAGGATGGCATAGCCGAGGGGTAGGGGCGTATGCCCCACATCGCCGCCGCGCAGGTTGAAGGCCCAGGCGAGATTGTGCGGATCGGAGATGACCAGAGCGTCGAGCTTTGCCTCCACCATTTTCTTGCGGATGCGCTCCAGCTTGGCGGACGCGGCCTCGCCTGCATATTCGAGCGGATGCGGCCGCACGGGAGCCTGCGGCGGAGCCGGGCGGTCGATCCAGATCACGTCGACCAGGTTGATGTCGACGGGACAGAGCTTCCCGCTGGCGCGGTTCACTGCCCGTTCGAGCTTTTTCAGGTCGTCGTTCGTGTGGAGCCAAGGATCGTAGGCCAGGGTGCCGCCCTGAGGCAGGTGATCGGCGATCCAATTCTCCGGGGTGGAGCTGGCCAGCTGAACCGGTGTGATGACGGAGGTGTCGACCTGTTCGGCAGCCTGGACCGTATAGCGCCCGTCCACCACGAGGGCGGCTTCATTCTGGAGGATGATGGCCGTGCCGCGGAACCCGTGAAGCCGGTGAGCCACGCCAGGCGCTCGGCGCTCTTCGGGACATATTCCCCCTGGTGCTCGTCGGCGCGGGGAACGATGAAGCCATCGAAGCCACGCCGGGCTAGCTCGGCTCGGAGCTTGGCGATGTGCTTCGGCCCTTGAGCGGGAGAGGTCGTGTCGTCGAAGAACTGGAACTGAGCCATGGAAGAAAGCACCGAAGGTCGCAAATGATGAGGGCGGCACGCTAGAGCATCGGTCCTAAAAGTGAAACGCACTTTTAAGGCACGGTGCACTGGATGGAAGGCAGGAGGCCGCAGCTCCGATGCCGTGGCGGGATCCGCCGCAACTTCGAGCATCTCGTACAAGAAATATGCGCCGTGTGCCTAGAAGATAACCTTCTATGACAATGCTCTGCGATAGGTGCATGGCGCGCATGTGATCTTGTGACTTCAACTAAAGTCGGACCGAGCTTATCTTCCTGACAACGATAACAGAGGAACGCTGAAGGGTCTCAGCACCATCTGTTGGAGATGAGCCCATGATCACAGCTGTTTTTTCGACTGCCCTCGTTGGTACCCCTGACAAGCCGTCCAGGCTTTCGCGAATTGCGACGCGCCTTTTCGATGCTCTGGTTGAAAGCCGCGCGAGGAGCGCCGCGCTGGAATTGCGCCGCCACGAGGCGTTCATTCAGGACCTGAGCCGCCGGCAGGACCATTCAGCCCTGTTCCTCGATCAAGCCGACCTGTTGCCCGCCAAAATCTGACCAACACCTTTTAAAGCGAGACGATACCATGATCATCATCACTGCCATGAAGGCCATCTGCGAGGTCTGGGCTGAGACGCTCAAGCTGCGCCGTGAACTTGCCAAGCGCTATCCGGGCGTTCTGACCGAGTAAGACCGACTACGAGCGGGACAGCGGACGAGCGTTGCCCCGCTTCAACACCAGCGCCGCCCAGCCGTCGAGGTCGTAGCGGCGCTGCAGATACCAGCCCTGATGGGCATAAGCTGACAGAACTCCGGGAACGTCTCGGGCCAGCAGGCCTGAGAGAATGATCGTCCCGTCCCGGCTCGCCACACGCGCCAGCGACGGCGCCAGCATCCGCAGGGGCCTGGCCAGGATATTGGCGAAGACCAAGTCAAAATGGTCTGCGCGATCAGCCTCGGCGTGGCGGATGCCCGGGCCCACATAGAGCTTCATGAAAGCGCCGATCCCATTGAGCCGCGCATTCTCGCGCGCCACGCGCACCGCTTCCGGATCGATGTCGCCGGCTACGACGGGCCGCTTCAGAATCTTCGCTGCGGCAAAGGCCAGGATGCCCGTGCCGGTGCCCACATCGAGCACATGGCGGGGCGTGCGCGTCTTCAACTCATCCACGAAAGCAAGCAGGCAGCCCTTGGTCGTGCCGTGATGGCCCGTGCCGAAGGCGAGCCCCGCCTCGATCTCGATGGTAGTGTCGCTGGGGCGACGCTCGTGACGATCGTGAGAGCCGTGGACGAAGATGCGGCTTGCCCGGACAGGCTTGAGGCCCTCCAGCGAAGCCTTCACCCAATCCTTCTGCTCAAGGGGAAGGAAGATGCCCTTGTCCGCCTCGGCCCCGACGATGGGGCGCAACAGGTCCCGGATCGCGGCCTCATCAGGCTGATGGGCGAAATAGGCCTCGAGCATCCACGGTCCGCCATCCTCCGTCTCGAAGGAGGCAACGGCCGTTTCGGCCGGGTCGAAAATCTCTCCGATCATATCGGTCATGGCGCGCGCAGAGCGCTCATCCGTGGTGATGCGGAAGACAGTGGGTGGGGCGGTTGGGGTGCAGACCTTCAAGCATGACCTCGCCTTACCACCCCTCGTGCCGGAGGTCACCTGTCCGTGAGATCGGGTCTTTTCTGGAACCGTCAGGGTGGCGTTCCGTTGTGCCCTCGCCTGATGTCTGTTGCGGCCTATGGGTAACGGCTGCGCTTGTTCCCTTTCCAGGAGATCCCCATGCCCGGACGTCTTTTCGACAAGGTTGCCATCGTGACGGGTGCCGGTACCGGTATCGGTGAAGCCATTGCGCTCAAATTCGCCCAGGAGGGCGCGCGCCTTCTTCTTGTCGGGCTGCCGGACGATCCCGTGGAAGATGTCGCCCGCACGATCAATGGAGCCGGCGGCTTCGCGGAGATCTACCTCGGCGACATCGCGGAGGAGCGGCATGCTCAAGCGGCCGTTGAAACCTGCGTCAGCGCCTATGGCCGCCTCGACATCCTCGTCAACAATGCGGGCGTGTTTCTGGCGGCAGCCGAAACGCAGGACTATCCCATTGATAAATTCGACGAGACACTTCGGTCGAATGTCCGTTCCGTGTTCCTGATGACCAAGTTCGCACTGCCGCACCTGCAGAAGACCTACGGCAACATCATCTCCACCGGTTCTGAGGCCGGCATGATCGGCATTGCCAAGAACACGATGTATGGCGGCACGAAAGCCTTTATCCACTCCTTCATGCGAGGTGTCGCCGTGGAGCAGGCCGCTCATGGCGTGCGGGCCAATTGCGTCTGCCCGGGCCCGATCGATACGGCCTGGACCCATAAGTCGAGCGGGCCGATGGACCGCCAGATGGAATCCATGATGATCGATGCAACGCCGATGGGCCGGCGCGGCACGCCGGAAGAGGTGGCGAACGTCTTCTGCTTTCTTGCGTCGGATGAAGCGAGCTACGTCACTGGAGCGCTCTATGCTGTCGATGGCGGCGTGACGATCGCGAAAGGAGCTGTCGGCTCCATGGCATCCTCGCATTTCAAGAAGCAGCCGCAGGGAAAGTTGCCGACCCGTCACTCCCATGAAGGACTGGCGAACAAGGATTACGAGACCCTGACCTGAGCCAGAACGCAGGTCGCTGACGCCATCCTCAGGTCGGCGTCAGCGACTTGGCTCCTTCGAGAACCTTGAGCCGTTCACCTTCCTTGAGCTTGTATTCGCGCTGCGCATCCGTGACGTAGTCGCGCACGATGGGTGCGGCATCGCGCTTGCGAGCCAGTTGCATGTGAAACACGAGCTGGCTGCCGGTCGTGAACATGGTCTCGGCGCTGATGAGGTAGAACTCGAACATCCGGCAGAAGCGTTCGTCGTACATCGCCGCAATCTTCTCGCGGTTGGCCTCGAAGCGCCGGTGCCAATGGTTGAGCGTCTTCGCATAATGAAGGCGCAGGAATTCGAGATCGGTCACCCACAATTGGTTCTGCTCGACAACGGGAAACACTTCCGACAGGGCAGGGGAGTAGGCTCCGGGGAAGATGTATTTTCTGAGCCATGGGCTTGCAGTGCCGGGCGGGCTCATCTTGCCGATGGAGTGCAGCACCATGAGGCCGTCATCGTCGAGCAGGGCGTTGATCTTGGCGAAGAACTCGCCGTAATGGTGCACGCCCACATGCTCGAACATGCCGACCGACACGATGCGGTCGAAGCGGCGATCCATCTTGCGATAGTCGAGCAGCTCGAAGCGCACGCGGTCCGACAGGCCTGCACGCCGCGCCTTCTCGTTTGAGAGCTCGTACTGCTCCTTCGACAGCGTGACACCCGTGACGTCCACATCCTCCATCGCCGCGAGATAGAGCGCGAGATCGCCCCAGCCGCTGCCGATGTCGAGGATCTTCAGGCCCGGCCTGAGCCGTAGCTTCGAGGCGATGAGACGAAGTTTGTTCTGCTGTGCCTCTTCCAGGGTGTCGTCATCGTTGATGAAGTAGGCGCAGGAATATTGCATGCCCTTGTCGAGGAAGAGCTTGTAGAAATCGTTCCCGAGATCGTAGTGATGCGCCACGTTCTGTTGCGCCTTGCCGACCGGGTTCGCCTGCTGAAACCGCTTCACGGTGCGCGAGACGCGCTTGAGCACATTCTGAAGCGGGTAGTTCGCCAGGGTCGAGCGATTCATCGAGAAGAGGTTGAGGAAGTCTCTTAGAGTGGAGCCATCCTCGAAGCTCATGCGCCCATCCATATAGGCTTCGCCCGCATGCAGCTCCGGATTGAGGAAGAGCTTGTGATAGAGCGAGCGGTCCGTGAGCCTCATGGTGACATTCGGTCCGGGCCTTTCCCCGCCGAAGACGTGCACGCCGCCCTCCGCATCGACCACCTTCAGCGTGCCCGCGCGGACGAATGATTTCAGCATGTGGGACAAGGGGAACATGGGCATCTCTTGAGTGGGTTGGTTGGGTGCGGATGGTTCCACAGTTACGCGCAGGTGGCTAGAGGTTAAGCGTTCAAATCAGAATTGGTCTAAAGTTCAGGAAAGACAGCCCCATACGGGAACAACCAGGAATCGCTCTTGTTGGAAGGCTGGCTCTCGTGGGGCCGAGAGCCGCCATGCAATCCATCGAACAGGAGCAGCCGATGTTCTTCCGTCAGCGGCAACTGGCTTATCAGGCCAAGCCGGACAAACCCGACCCGCTTTTTGCCAAGATGCTTCAGGAGCCCCTCGGCGGCCAATGGGGCGAGATCAGCGTGATGATGACCTATCTGTTCCAGGGCTGGAACTGCCGCGGTCCGCAGAAATACAAGGACATGATCATGGATATCGGCACCGAGGAGATCGGCCACGTCGAGATGCTCGCCACCATGATCGCGCGCCTGCTCGAAACCTCGCCGGTGGAACAGCAGGAGGATATGGCCAAGAACTCCGTGGTCGGAGCCGTGATGGGGGGTGCCCGGGTGGAGGATGCCATCGTCGCTGGTATGAATCCTCAGCACTACATCGTTGCCGGTCTCGGCGCCCGCCCGAATGACAGCGCGGGCAATCCCTGGACCTCAGCTTACACCATCGCGAGCGGCAACCTGCTTGCCGATTTCCGCTTCAACGTGACGGCAGAGAGCCAGGGCCGCCTTCAGGTCAGCCGGCTTTACAATATGACGAACGATCCCGGGGTGCGAGACATGCTGTCCTTCCTGATCGCGCGCGACACCATGCACCAGAACCAGTGGCTCGCTGCCATTCGCGAACTCGAGGAGGATGGGCTCGAAGAAACGCCGGTCCCGTCCAACTTCCCGCAGGATCTGGAGAAGAGCGAGGTCGCCTATCAGTTCCTGAACCACTCCGAAGGCATGGAAAGCCAGCAGGGACGGTGGGCTCAAGGACTTGCGCCGGACGGGAAGGGCACCTTCACTTATGTGGATCGCCCGCCGGCCTACACGGAAGACGAAGGTCAGCTCAACCCGGTCGATCCGCGGACCTACGGTACACCGCCTACGCCCGTTCCGCCGATTGCTGCGGAGTGATCGCTGCGAGCACCAAACTCGACATCATGTCATGGCCGGGCTTGTCCCGGCCATCTCACCTCAGAAAGGTACTGCGTCTCTGATCGGGATCACCGGCACGGGGCTGGGATGACGAAGGCGCCATTCACCCCAACGCCTCGACGAAGCTGTCCAGCACCATCTTGCGCCCGGCCTTGTCGAACTCGACCGTGAGCTTGTTCCCATCCACAGCTTCGATAGTACCGGGACCAAACTTGGTGTGCAGTACGCGTCCGCCCACCGAAAAGCCCGAGCCGCCGGTGGATTTCGCCACCAGTTCGCCCTCGATCAGCATCGGCCCGCGCCTGTCACTGGTGCGGCGGGCGGAGTAGCCGCCATCTTCAGTCGAGGCGCGGTGGGCCCGGGCGCGCTGCCAGCCGGGAGTCTGATAGGAGGAGCCGCTGAAGGGCTGCATGCGGTCGAAGCGCGAGCCGCCGCCATAGCCACCATAGGAGAAGTTCGCGGGCGCCTCGACGATCTCCACGTTCGTCTCCGGCAGGTCGTCGATGAAGCGGCTCGGGACGGTCGAATTCCACAGGCCGTGGATGCGCCGGTTGGAGGCAAAATAGATCTTGGCGCGTCGCCGCGCGCGGGTGAGGCCCACATGGGCGAGGCGGCGCTCTTCCTCGAGGCCGGCACGGCCGCTCTCGTCGAGAGCGCGCTGGTTCGGGAACAGGCCTTCCTCCCAACCGGGCAGGAACACGGTATCGAATTCCAGGCCTTTTGCTGCATGAAGCGTCATCAGGCTCACGCGCTCGGCGGTGTCGCTCTCGTTGGCTTCCATCACCAGAGAGACATGCTCGAGGAAGCTCTGCAGGTCCGGGAATTCCTCCATGGAGCGCACGAGCTCCTTGAGGTTCTCCAGGCGTCCCGCCGCATCGGCCGATTTGTCCTTCTGCCACATGTCGGTATAGCCGGATTCCTCCAGCACCGTCTGCGCGACTTCCGACTGCGTCATGGTCTCCGACAGCTTCGACCAGCGGCCGAAGGAGATCAGGAGATCGCGCAACGTGGCGCGGGGCTTGGGCTTCAGCTCGTCGGTCTCGACAATGAAGCGCGTGGCCTCCATCAGCGGCACGCGCGCCGCACGGGCATAGTTGTGCAGCACCTGGATCGTCGCATCGCCAAGGCCGCGCTTGGGCACGTTCACGATCCGCTCGAAGGCGAGATCGTCCGCCGGCTGGTTGACGACGCGCAAGTAAGCCAGCGCGTCGCGAATTTCCGCGCGCTCGTAGAAGCGCGGGCCGCCGATGACGCGATAGGGCACGCCGAGCGTCACGAGCCGGTCTTCGATCTCGCGCATCTGGGCGGAGATGCGCACCAGGATGGCGATCTCGGAAAGCGGGTGCTTCTTGGCATGCAGCGCCTCGATTTCCTCGCCGATGAGGCGTGCCTCGTCTTCGGAGTCCCAGGCGCCGGTGATCGTCACCTTCTCGCCCGGCTCGTCCTCGGTGCGCAGGGTCTTGCCGAGCCGGCCCTGGTTCTTGGCGATGAGGCCGGAGGCGGCCGAGAGGATGTGGCCGGTCGAGCGGTAATTGCGCTCCAGGCGGATTACGGTCGCGCCGGGAAAGTCGTGTTCGAAGCGCAGGATGTTGTCGACCTCGGCGCCGCGCCAGCCATAGATCGACTGGTCGTCGTCGCCGACACAGCACAGGTTCTTGCGTGCCTGAGCGAGGAGCCTCAACCAGAGATACTGGGCGACGTTGGTGTCCTGGTATTCGTCCACCAGCATGTAGCAGAAGCGGTTCTGGTACTGCTCCAGAATGTCCGGGTGCTCGCGCCACAGGCGCAGGCATTCGAGCAGCAGGTCGCCGAAATCGACGGCGTTCAAAACCTTCAGCCGTTCCTGGTAGGCCCGGTAGAGCCGTCCGCCCTTGCCGTTGGCGAAGGCGCCGGCCTCGCCGGCCGGCACCTGATCGGGTCCGAGGCCTCGGTTCTTCCAGCCGTCGATGTGGCCGGCGAGCTGGCGCGCGGGCCAGCGCTTCTCGTCGATGCCCTCCGCCTCGATCACCTGCTTCATCAGGCGCAGCTGATCGTCGGTGCCCAGTATGGTGAAGTCGGACCGCAGGCCGACGAGCTCCGCATGGCGCCGCAGGATCTTGGTGCCGATCGAGTGGAAGGTGCCGAGCCACTGCATGCCCTCGGCCACGGGACCGATGACGGATGTGATGCGCTCGCGCATCTCCCGCGCCGCCTTGTTGGTGAAGGTCACGGCGAGGATCTGGGACGGATAGGCTTTGCCGGTGGCGATCAGGTGCGCGATCCGGGTGGTGAGCACGCGGGTCTTGCCGGTGCCGGCACCCGCCAGCACGAGAACCGGCCCTTCCGTGGCCTCGACAGCAGCACGCTGCTCCGGGTTCAGGCCGTTCAAATAGGGTGATTGCGGCGCAACGGCCGCACGGGCGCGGGCACTCAGGGAGCCGGACGCCGGCTCATGGGCAAGGCTGTCCTGCGGATCGGGTCTGGGGTCGGACTGATTCATCGGCGGGACCATGGATCAAAAGGCGAACGGCGTCGAGCCCGAAGTCCTGTCGATCCTGCCGCAGGCTCGAACTTCCAGGCTTCAATCTCATTGTCGTAAAGGAATTCCCTTGCCATATGGGTATTGTAGGCCCGAAGAGGAATGTGCCATGCGTTTCATGGTGGCCTTTGCCATCGTCTCAAGCCTTGCCCTGCCTTTGGTTGCGTCGGTCGAGGCCCAGACGCGCCTGCCGCGTACCAGCCCCGCGGAGCGGAACACGGACGCGATCAATCGGCGGATCCAGCAGGATCAACGGATCCTAGGCGTCGAGCAGGATATTCAGAGCAAAAGCAACCAGATCCGGCAGAATGTCGAACGGGACCGTCTTTTCGCTCCTCGATACCTCCCTCCGATGCCGCGCACGGGCTGCGGGCGGGGGAGAGTTTGCTAATGGCGGGTGCCCGAGGCCGATAAGGCGTCCTGGATCTCGGCCTTGTGCGGAATGCCGATGACGCGACCCAGGGCCTCGGGCCGCGTCAGGCGGGCATGGGTGGTCTTCATCACGGCGAGATTGGCGGCGATATCGTCCGGGAAGGGACAGACTTTTCTGGTTTCCATGTCCACATGAAGGGACAGGCCTTCCATCGACGCGGCTACCCAGCCCTCCGTGGCGTGGCGGATTTCGAGATAATAGTGGATGCGCTTTTCGTCGAAATCGACGAGCTGGAGCGTGACGCGCACCCGGTCGTGCATTGTCAATTCGCGCTTGTAGACGGTGTGAACCTCGGCCGCGAAGAAGGACGCCTGACGCATTTCCAGGTAATCGTGGCCCAGTCCCACCAGGCTGAAACCTTCCTCCACGGCTCTGTCGAAGAGCACATGGTAGTAGGCCATGTTCATGTGGCCGTTATAGTCGATCCAAGCGGGTTCGACCCGCATCGTCGAGGACACGAAGGGGGCAAAGAAAAAGACGGGGGTCCGCTTTTCCATGATCAGTTTCGTCCCTCGATGCCGCTCGGATGAACGTCCTTCTCCACGAAAGTCAGGAATGTTAGCACATTCATGCGGCCTGCGCATGAGGGGGATGGCATCTTTCTCATCCGGAGTGTTGCCTTTGCAACGGTTCTGGTAGCTATGGGTGGAATGAGCATCACAACCGGATCTGAAGCCTCCATGAATGCCCTCCACGCGACCGCCCGTCAGAAAGCCACGGATGCCTCCATCGCTGCCCTGTCGTCCGAACTCTCCCAGCGCTTCGGCGAACGGGTCGCGACCTCGCCTGCCGTGCGCGAGCAGCATGGGCATACGCTCACCTGGGTAAAGAACCAGCCGCCGGACATCGTGGTCTATCCACGGACGACGGAGGAAGTGTCGGAAATCGTGAAACTCTGCGCCGCGCATGGGGTCCCGGTCATCCCCTATGGCACTGGCACGTCTCTGGAAGGACATATCAATGCTCCCTATGGCGGAGTTTCCATTGATCTCAGCCTGATGAAGCGCATCATCGCGGTCCATGACGAGGATCTGGACTGCGTGGTCGAGGCGGGCGTGACCCGCAAGGAGCTGAACGAGTACCTGCGGGACAAGGGCCTGTTCTTCCCCATCGATCCGGGTGCTGACGCCTCCATCGGCGGCATGGTCGCGACGCGCGCGTCCGGCACCAACGCGGTCCGCTACGGGACCATGAAGGACGCAGTGCTCGCGCTGACCGTCGTGCTGCCCAATGGCGAGATCGTGAAGACGGCGAGCCGGGCCAAGAAAAGCTCGGCGGGCTATGACCTGACCCGCCTCCTCGTCGGCTCGGAGGGAACGCTCGGCATCGTCACCGAGATCACCCTGAAGCTTCACGGCATCCCGGAAGCGATCTCGGCCGGCATCTGTCCATTCCTGTCCGTGAAGGCGGCCTGCGATGCAGTGATCATGACGATCCAGACCGGCATCCCGGTGGCGCGGATCGAACTGCTCGACGAAGTGCAGGTGAGGGCGGTCAACCTTCACTCCAAGCTGACCCTGCCGGAGAGCCCGCTGCTGCTCCTGGAATTCCACGGTTCTGACGCCGGGGTGCAGGAGCAGGCCGAGCGCTTCGGCGAGATCGCGGCCGAGTTCAGCGGCGGACCATTCGAGTGGGCCACGAAGCCGGAGGAGCGCTCGCGCCTCTGGCAGGCTCGGCACGATGCCTATTGGGCGGCCAAGGGCCTGCGGCCCGGCGCGCAATCGGTGGCGACCGATGTCTGTGTGCCGATTTCGCGTCTTGCCGAATGTGTCGACGCCACCAAGCAGGACATCCTGGAAAGTGGCCTTGTGGCTCCCATCGTCGGCCATGTGGGCGACGGAAACTTTCACGTTCAGCCCCTCGTGAACACGGATGATCCGGCGGAAATCGAGGCCTGCGAAGCCTTCGTCGACCGGCTGGTGCGGCGGACGGTCGCCATGGAGGGCACCTGCACGGGCGAGCACGGGGTGGGCCAGAAGAAGATGAAGTACCTGGAAGTGGAGCATGGGCCGGCCGCGCTCAACCTCATGCGCGTCTTGAAACAGGCGATCGATCCTCACAACATCATGAATCCGGGCAAGATCGTTGCGCTTTGACAGTGGAACACATCGAACAGCGCTCCCGGACCTGGGCGTCATGAGGTAAGGACGTGTCACTGTAACGGAGAAAAGGCGGCCTCTTGCGCGATATCCTGACGATCATCGCATCCATCGTGATCCTGATCCTGGCGATTGCCGTGGCGGCGCCTCCCTTCGTCAATTGGGAGGCTCATCGCGACGCGATCGACCGCATGATCGCGCGCGCATCCGGCACGGAGGCCCGGACCGAAGGCGATATCAGCATCCGACTGCTGCCTGCCCCCAGGGTGATCCTCGACCGCATCAGGCTCGGCGGCAAGACTCCGGATTCCCCGGTTCTGACCGCCGACGGCATCCGTGCCGAGGTGGCCCTGACACCTCTGCTTCGGGGGGAGGTGCGGTTTACGGAAACGCGGGTGGGGCGGGCCGACATACACATTCCGGTTTCCGGCGACGGCGAATGGCGCCTGCCGCCGGATCTGGTGTCGGGCAGCGGCCGCGCCCGCGAATGGGCCATCGAGAACCTCACCGTGGCCCAGCTTCTCCTCACGACACAGAGCGCGAGCACGGGGCGCACGAACCAGGCCTTTGCCGAGAATGTCTCCATCGAGGGCCAGAAGCTGATCGGGCCCTGGCGGGTCGAGGGAACGACGGCCGGGATGCCCTTTCGCCTGGTCACGGGAGAACTGGCCGAGGACAAGAGCGTTCAGGTCAAGCTCTCGGGCGGAGGCGACATCTACCCCCGCTTCGATCTCGATGCCCGGCTCGGGCTGAACGAAGGAACCGGCGAGGCCGCGACGCCGCAGATCTCCGGCAAGGCCAAGATCCTGTTCGGCCCTCCGGCTCAGATTGCGGCTGCAGGCATTCCGATCCCCATCGCGGTCGAGACCGAGTTCAAGACGGTGCCGGGCGCCGTCGAACTCAACCCGGTCAGCCTGGAGGCCGGGGAGGGCGGGGCGAGCCTGCGCATGACCGGGGAGGGCCGGATCGGGCTCAACGATCCACGCATCTCCCTGAAGCTCGAAGGCCGTCGGCTCGATGCGGACAGCTTCATCCTGTCCGGCAGCGGGCAGGATTTTAAGAGCAGGCTCGCGCAATGGTCCCTCCCGCTGATCCGGGTGCCGATCGATCTCGATCTCAAGATCGACAGCATCGGCCTGGGCCAGGAGGACCTGTCGAATGCCGTTCTGCGCCTGTCCCTCGACACGGGCCGGGCGACCCTCGACCGGATCGAGTTCAATGCTCCGGGCGAGACGCGGGTCGCGCTCGAGGGGCAGCTCGGCCTGACCACCAGGGGCGGCATCAACGGCAAGGTGGCCCTGGCCTCCACCGCGTCCGACCGCCTGGCGCGCTATCTCGCCCGCATCGGCCTTAATTCGCCTCTGCTCAGGGTGCTCGATGGGCGCCCGGTCGAAGCCTCGTCGGAAATCGCCTTCTCGAATCCCGTCCTGTCCTTCAACCGTCTGCGGCTGAAGACCGGTGAGTCTGTCCTGACCGGGAATGCCCGTTACACCGCCCCGGAGGCCAATGAGCGCGGCAAGCTGGAAGCCCAGGTCGCGATCCAGGGCCTGAACCTCGACGACCTGCCGCAGGTGTCGAGCGTCTTCCAGGCCACGGAAAATCTCGATGTCGGCTTCATCCTGGATGCGCGCGGGGTCAGCGCCGGCAAAAGCCCACCCACCGGCCGGATCTCGGCCCGGATCCTGTCCGACGGACCGGCGCTTCTCGTCGAAACGCTCGACATCGTCGATCTCGCCGGCGCCAATGCCCGGGTGCGGGGGCGCATCGCTCCCGACGGCTCGGGGCAGATCATCGGCAAGGTCACCGCCCAGCGTGCCAATCCTCTGGTCGACCTGCTGGGGAGCGTCTGGATCGGCGGAATCTCCAAGCTCGTCCCCACTTTCGTGCGCGAGGGCGCGCTCGATCTCGATGTCACGTCGGAGCGCGTCGCGCCGGCTCCCGGCTCGACCGAGCTTCGGCTGCGCACGACCGCGAAGGGGCGCGTGGCCGGAGGACCGTTCGAAGGGCAGGTCGAGTCGGTCGATGGGCGGACCGAGAGCCTCACCATCGAACTGTCGGCCGACAATACGGGACGTTGGGTCAATCGGGCGAACATGGCCGGGCTCAATCGGCCTTCCAGGATCGATCTGCGTGGGGTCCGGGTCGGGTCCGGAGTGTTCAACGTCACCCTCGCGGGTGACCTTGCCGGCGTCAGAGTGGCGACGACACGGCCCTTCGCCCTGAGCGAGGCGGACGACGTGGTGGATAGCGGCGAGGTCGAAGTCTCGACGCCGGACATCACTCCCTTTCTGCTGCTCCTGGGCGATGGTGCCGGTGTTGCTCCGCCGATGCCCGTCAACGGGCGCGTGACCCTGGGCCGGGAGCGGGGAGCGACCCTGCTCGACATCAACGGCAAGGTCTCGAACGACAATGTGCAGGCGCGTCTTGTTGCGGTTTCCCGTTCGGAGATCAGCGGCGAGGTGTCTCTCGGGCGGCTATCCCTGCCATGGCTGGTGGCGGCTCTGTCGCTCAACGTGCCGGGTGATCAGAGTGCCACGGCCATCTGGTCCACGGCACGTTTTGGCCAAAGCAGCCGCCTCGTCACCGGCGGGCAGGTGACCTTCCGGGTCGGGACGCTCGATCTGGGCCGCGGCCTTCAGGCGAGCCGCGCCTCCTTCGTCGTCGGGGCGCAATCGGACGGCATCTCCCTCCGCAATTTCGACGCCACCATCGGCTCCGGACGGATCACGGGCTCGACCACCATCACTCGGCAGGCAGGGACTGCAACCCTCGTCGGCGAGGGTGCCCTGGAGAAGGTCCCCCTGTGGGCCCTTGTCGGATCCTCGCCGTTCGAGGCCGTTCTGTCCGGCCCGCTCCGGTTCGGAACGGCGGGCGCAAGCCCGTCCGAGCTCGTAGCCAATCTCGGCGGTGCCGGCGACTGGCAGGTCACGAATCTTCGCCTTCCCGCGGCCGATCCGTCCGTATTGGACAGGGCTCTCAAGCGGGCTCTCGCCGAGAACGACCCCCTGGCCGAGGGTAAGGCGGAAGCGATCCTGGGGATTGAACTCGGACGCGGGCCCTTCAACGCCGCGCCGGTCAAGACCTCGGCCGCGCTCGTCGGCGGCCTGCTGCGCCTGTCGCCTTTCGTGGCCGAGAGCGGAGCGGCGATTTGGCAGGGCGCCGTTACCTACGATCTGAAGACCCTGCAGCTCGATGCGCGCGGGGCGCTCACCGCCAAGGCATCGCCGCCCGAATGGGTCGGTGCTCCGCCCTCGGTCGGCCTGAACTGGCAGGGCTCCCTGTCGGCTCCCGTTCGCCAGGTCGATGCCGGCCCGTTCCGCAACGGGCTCGCCGCCATCGTGCTCAAGCGCGAGCTGGAAAAGATCGAAGCCTTCGAGCGAGCCGCAGCCGAGCGCCAGCGCCAGATCGACGCGCAGCGGGAGGCAGAGCGGCAGAGAGCCAAGGCTGCCGAGGAGGAGGCGCTCCGCCAGGCTCGGGCCCGGGCCGAGGCCGAGCGCGCGCGCCGCGAGGCTGAGCGGCTGCAATCGGAGCAGCAGAACCAGCCGGAGGAAGAACCTGAGGCAGCCCCGGCGCCGACCTCCGTGCCGCCCTTGAGCCCGCCGGTCCAGATCGGCCCGCCACCATCGGTCTATGGGACTCCGCCGACGCGGTAGGGGTTGGGTTTTACGGAAGCCCGCGCTGCTTTCTCCCTCTCCCTTGCGGGGAGGGGCAGGGGTGGGGGTGGTGTGACTGGGAGAGCGATTGCGAAGGTGGCACGATCCTCCGCCATTCGGTAGCAAAAAACACCAGACCTGATTCCTTACCAAAGACTGCCGTCGTCGATCACACAAGCCACCTCTTCAGCGGCCCGTCAGGCGATTCTCCGTGACTATACTGGAACGTATGTCAACCTGATCACGTCCTCGCCGATACGATCGCTCGCCACGAGGCGCAGTTGGGCGCGCGGCCCGGCGAAGAACGGCTTGCCGCCGCCGAGCACAATGGGATGGAGGTACAATCGATACTCGTCGACAAGGCCCAGGTCGGTCAGACTTCCCGCTAACTCTGGTCCGGAAACTTCAATCTCCCCATCGAGCTGAGCTTTCAGCCCGCGTATCGCCGCCTCTACATCATCCTTGACAAGAGTGGCGTTTGGGCCAACCGACTTCAACGAGCGCGACACGACCCACTTCGGTTGGCTCCGCCACGCCGCCGCATAGTCACGCTCGGCCTCGCCCCACTCGGGATGATCCTCGTCCCAATACCGCATCGTTTCGTACATACGGCGACCGTACACGGTACCGGTCAAGCCGCGCACGTCGTCGATGAAATGACGAAAAAGCGCAGGATCAGGCGCAAATGCCATGTGGTCGACATAGCCGTCCAGCGACTGATTCAATGCAAAAACGAGCCTCGCCATACGGGAACTGCTCCTCGCTACCTCCTTGGAAGCCGCCGAGGGTAAGTGGAAATGAGGTGGGCTACAATCCGGCCACCCACCTGCCGCCGTGACCAATTATAAGAAGCTCTCTTTCCGGCCCGTCACGCACACAAGCAGACTCTCGCCTAATCACACCTTATGAGCCGTTGAAATAAAAGCGAGTTATCAGTGGGTTGAGTGACGATCAGTGGCCTTTGCTGCCTAATGGTGCGATCCTCCCTCTCCCGTGCGGGAGAGGGGAGACCGTCACAGGTGTCATCCCCGGCGGCCGCAGGCCGGGAAGGGAATTCATTGATGAGGCGCGGCAGTTATGGATTCCCTACCCCTCCGCTGCGCTCCTGCCGGGAATGACACGACTGTACCCCTTCCACGTCATGGCCGGGCCTGTCCCGGCCATCCCAATCCGGAGAGGCGCTGCACTTCGATCCATCGAGATCACCAGCACAAGGCCGGTGATGACGTTGTGGGGTCATGAACGGTCGCGCGGGCCGCGCCTAAAGTGAAGTCGTGCTGTTCGCTGGCGACGTGCTCAACCGGCTGCGCAAATCGGTGAGCACGAAAACCCGGATCGCGGAGGAGAGGTTCTGTTCGCCTCGTTCCGCATCGATGCGTCCGATCAGTGCCTGAATGGACATCCTGTCCCGTTCCGCGATCTCTCGTAGGCCCTCCCAGAAGGGCTCTTCAAGGGAAATGCTCGTCCGGTGACCGGCGATGGAGACGGAGCGCTTGACGATGCCGAAGCCCATTCACGGCTTCTCGCTGTCGTCGCGCTTGTGCGAGTCGAGGCGGCTCTTCGCCAGGTCCTCCTCGGCTTGTCTCAGGTTCTTCTCGACCTTGGTGCGGCCGAATGCGATGCGGTTTTCGTTGGCGCGGGCCTCTTCCTCGGCCCGCGCCTTTTGCTTGCGCGCCTGGCGCAGATTGATGATCTCAGCCATGGCGCTTGTTTTACCTTATTCGCCCGGCTGAAGCATCGTCTCGGGACGAACGACGGCGTGGAAGTGGTCTTCCGCCACGCCGGCCTTGAGAGCCTCTTCCTTCAAGGTCGTTCCGTTCTTGTGCGCGGCCTTGGCGATGGCGGCCGCCTTGTCGTAGCCGATGGACGGAGCCAGCGCCGTCACGAGCATCAGCGAGCGTTGCATCAGCTCGTTGAGGCGTTCCCTGTTCGGCTCGATGCCGACGACGCAGTTGGCCGTGAAGCTGATCGCGCCATCCGCCAGCAGGCGGATCGACTGCAGCATGGCATTGACGATCACCGGCTTGAACACGTTGAGCTCGAAATGGCCCTGGCTGCCAGCGAAGGTCACGGTGGTCTGGTTGCCGGCCACCTGGCAGCACAGCATCGTCATGGCCTCGGCCTGGGTCGGGTTGACCTTGCCGGGCATGATGGACGAGCCGGGCTCGTTCTCGGGCAGCGAGATCTCGCCGATGCCCGAGCGGGGGCCCGAACCCATCAGGCGGATGTCGTTGGCGATCTTGAACAGGCCGGCGGCGAGGCTCGCCAGCGCGCCGTGCGTGTAGACGAGAGCATCGTTGGACGCGAGGGCCTCGAACTTGTTGTGCGCCGAGGTGAAGGGCAGGGCGGTGAGCTCCACCACCTTCGAGGCGAAGCGATCCGCGAATTCGGGATGGGCGTTCAGACCCGTGCCGACGGCCGTGCCGCCCTGGGCGAGGGCATAGATGCCGGGAAGCGTCTGCTCGATGCGGGCGATGCCGAGTTGCACCTGGGCGGCATAGCCGGAGAATTCCTGGCCGAGGGTGACGGGGGTTGCATCCTGCAGGTGGGTGCGGCCGATCTTCACGATGTCCTTGAAGGCCTCCGCCTTCTCGTTCAGGGCCTTGTGCAGGTGCTTGAGGGCGGGGATCAGCCGGTCGTGGACCTCGCGGGCGACTGCGATGTGCATGGCGGTCGGGAACGAGTCGTTCGACGACTGGCCCATATTTACGTGATCGTTCGGATGAACCGGCTTCTTGCTGCCGCGCTCGCCGCCGAGGCGCTCGATGGCGAGGTTCGAGAGAACCTCGTTCATGTTCATGTTGGACTGGGTGCCCGAGCCCGTCTGGTAGACCACGAGCGGAAACTCGTCATCATACTTGCCCTGCACCACATCGGCGGCGGCGCTTACAATCGCATCGGCGAGACGCGGCTCCAGCTTGCCGAGATCCTTGTTCACGAGGGCAGCGGCCTGCTTCACGATGGCCAGCGCATGGACCAGGGGAATCGGCATCCGGTCCGTCCCGATGCGGAAGTTCTGGAGCGAGCGCTGCGTCTGGGCGCCCCAGAGCCTGTCGGCGGGAACGTCGATGGGGCCGAAGGTATCTGTTTCGATGCGGGTTGAAGGCGACATCCTGACCTCTTTCGATGGAGTTGCGTGTTCTTATCTCAAATGGTGGCGCTCGCAACTGCGAACGCGCATGGAGGCCTTGTAAAATCGCATGAGCGACGCCCTGGAAGCCCCAATATTCCGCCCGCCTCATCCGAAGCCCCGCACCGAGCCGCTCGGCATGGTGGCTTTCTTAAGAGCGGTGCGCGAGAACCCCCTGAACACCTGGATGGAGGCGCATTTCGAGGAGCCGATCATCACGGGCGAGGGGGCCCTCGGTCGCATGACCGTGGTGAACGATCCCGCAATCATCCGCCACATCCTCGTGGACAACGCCGCCAATTACCGGAAGGACGATCTGCAGCTTCGGATTTTGGCCCCGGGGCTCGGGCGGGGGCTCGTCACGGCGGAGGGCGACGAATGGCGGCTCCAGCGCCGCACCATCGCGCCGCTCTTCACCCCGCGCCATGTGGGCAGCTTCTTTCCGGCCATGGTCGAGGCGGCCGAGCGTCTCGTGAGGCGCTGGCAGCGCCGTCCGGAGGGCCGCGTGGTCGATGCCTCCCTCGAAATGACCCGCGTCACCCTCGACGTGCTGGAGCGGACGATCTTCACCCATGGCGTACCGAAGGATCCCGATGCCCTCGGGCGTGCCATCACCCGCTACTTCAACAGCTTAGGGAGGGTCGACCCACTCGACATCTTCGGGTTTCCCGATTGGGTGCCACGGATCGGGCGCCTGCGCGCGAGGCCGTCGATCCGGTTCTTCGAGGAGACGGTGAACGAACTGATCGATGCGCGAAAGGCCTTGCTCGCCCGCGGCGAGCCGGCGCCCCGCGACCTGCTGACCCTGCTCCTGGAGGCCGCGGACCCTGAGACCGGCAAGGGCCTGAGCGATATCGCGGTGCGGACCAACATCGTCACCTTCATCGGAGCGGGTCACGAGACGACGGCCAACGCCCTGTCCTGGTCGCTTTATCTCCTGTCCCAGGACGAGCGGGCCCGTGCCCATGTGGAGCGGGAGGTGGACGAGGTGCTGGGGCAGGGGCCGCTGGAGCCCCACCACCTGGAAAAGCTCGTCTACACGCGTGCCGTCATCGACGAGGCGATCCGCCTCTATCCGCCCGCGCCTTACATGAGCCGCACTGCCATCAACGATGATCGGATCGGGGAGCTGGAGATCCCGGCGGACTCGATGGTGGCGATCGCGCCTTATGTGCTTCACCGCCACAAGAGGCTCTGGGACGAGCCGGACGTCTTCCGGCCCGAACGCTTCCTGCCCGAGAACCGCGGCCGGATCGACCGGTTCGCCTATCTGCCGTTCGGGGCTGGACCTCGGGTCTGCATCGGCGCGAGCTTCTCCCTGCAGGAGGCCGTGATCGTCCTGGCAACCATCGCCCGCACCGTGCGGCTCGATCTGCTGGAAGGGCACGAGGTCACGCCCGTGCAGCGGATCACCTTGAGGCCGCGGGGCGGATTGCCCATGCGTCTGACGCAGCGCGTTCCACAGAAGGCGCCGGCGACAGCCTGAATTGAGGCAGTGGGAAGGATTTAGTTCTTCTTGCGGAAGGCGTCGAGGCTGACGACCTCGGCGCTGCCCGGAGCGCCGGGCTCCGACGTTTCGGCCTTGTCGTCCTCGTCCGTGGTCTCGGACTCGGCCTTTGCCGCGGGAGCCTTCTCGGGCGCAGGCTTCTTGTCCGCCGCAGGCTGGGGCTTGCGGGGCTGCTTCAGCTCGACCGGCTCGGAGGCGCTGCCGCGAATGGGCTGCGGCGCGGGGGCCTCCTCGGTCTCTTCCTCCTCACCCTCGTCCTGGCTGTCGAACTTGAGTCCGAACTGGACGGAGGGATCGAAGAAACCGGTCAGCGCATCGAAGGGGATCAGCAGCCGCTCCGGGATGCCGGAAAAGGACAGCCCGACCTCGAAGGTATGCTCGGTGACGTTGAGGTCCCAGAACTGGTGCTGGAGGACGATGGTCATCTCCTGAGGATATTTTTCGCGCAGGCGGTTCGAGAGGCGAACGCCGGGAAAATCCGTCTGGAAGGAGATGTAGAAATGGTGCTCGCCCGGAAGTCCGTCCTTGCAATCGATCAACACCTTGCGCACGACGCCCTTCAGCGCGTCCTGCACCAGAAGATCGTAGCGGATCAGATCTTTACCACCGGCCATAAGCGAGCCCTTGCAGAAACAAAAGTGGAGGCTTCTGTTGCCAGGTGCCTCCGGACCCCGCCTTACGGTGCTAACCGCAAGGGCTTTGATTCGGCTTTAGGGACCGCTTACGCAGCCACTGCAACCGGAGCATAGTTGTCGTTGGCAACTATAGATTCGGCCCGATAACGGCGGAACCATGCCGAGCGAAAGTCCACCCTTTACGCCCTCGTCGATCCTATTTCGCCCCCGCCGAAACCCAAGCGTGGCCTGAGCTTTGGTGGAGGCGCCGGGTACCGCCCCCGGGTCCGATGGGTTTATTCCGATGGCCGTTTATCGCCATAGTCGGTCTCGCGACCGACACTGCCAATATAGGTGGCGCAGATGGATTTTGAAAGGGTGGGGACTACTGAGACACCCATGAAAATGTGGCACAGACACCGGCTTTTTCCGCGTGTTCCACTGTCACCTTCAAAGGGTTAACCGATTCACAGAAATGGATAAGTCCTGACTCGGCGGAATGGAGCTGCTGTCCTATGATTGGGTGAGGAGCACCGCATGCAAGCCTATCTCGATCTGATCCGCCGCATCATGGATGAAGGCGTCCGCAAGGACGACCGCACCGGAACCGGGACGATATCCGTCTTCGGCCATCAGATGCGTTTCGATCTCAGCCAGGGCTTTCCGCTCGTCACCACGAAGAAGCTGCATCTGCGTTCCATCATCCACGAGCTGCTGTGGTTCCTGAAAGGCGACACCAATATCCGCTACCTCAAGGAGAACGGTGTTTCGATCTGGGACGAGTGGGCCGACGAGAACGGTGATCTCGGCCCCGTTTACGGCAAGCAGTGGCGCTCCTGGGCGAAGCCCGACGGCGGCACCGTCGACCAGATCCGCTGGGTGCTCGACGAGATCCGCCGCAACCCCGACAGCCGCCGCCTGATCGTCTCCGCCTGGAACCCGGCCGATCTCGACAGGATGGCGCTCGCGCCCTGCCATTGCCTGTTCCAGTTCTATGTCGCGGAAGGGCGGCTCTCCTGTCAGCTCTACCAGCGCTCGGCGGACGTGTTCCTCGGGGTTCCCTTCAACATCGCGTCCTATGCGCTGCTCACGCATATGATGGCGCAGGCCACGGGCCTGCAGCCCGGCGATTTCGTCCATTCCTTCGGGGATGCACATCTCTATCTCAATCATCTGGAGCAGGCGCGCCTCCAACTCTCGCGCGAGCCGCGGGCGCTGCCGAAGCTGCGCCTCAACCCGGCCGTACGTTCGCTCTTCGATTTCACTTACGACGACATCGCCATCGAAGATTACGATCCGCATCCGGCGATCAAGGCGCCCGTCGCAGTCTGAAGTGACATGAGCAGGCGCGAAGCCATCGAAAGCGCGGTCCGCATTCTCGCGCCGCGCATTCCGCGGCATGAATTCGAGGCCGTGACCGATCATGCTCTGGGAAGCCGCGGCCTGCACACCGCCTCGCCCGAGACGGCCGCGTGGCTGTCCCTCACGGCCTATATCCGGCACAGGCTGACGGATTACGACGATCTGCTGGATGACGGCTACGATATGGAGAGCGCCCGCTTCTTCGTGCTCGACGACATGAACGCCGTTCTGGAGGAGTGGGGATCGCCACGGCGCGTTCAGGCCGACGACGAAGCCGAATAAGCTCGACAGCCAGGCTCGCTTCCGACACAGCAGCCCCTATGAGTCTCGTCATCCGCAAAGCCGAAGAGCGTGATGCTCCGGTTGTCTTCAGCTTCATCCGCGAACTCGCCGAATACGAGCGATTGGCGCACGAGGTCGATGCCACCGAGGACGATATCGCGAAGGCGCTTTTCGGCCCGAACCCGCGGGTCTTCGCAGGTATCGCCGAATGGGAGGATGAACCCGTCGGCTTCGCCCTGTGGTTCTACAACTTCTCGACCTTTCGTGGCCGCCACGGCATTTACCTGGAAGATCTCTTCGTCAGGCCGGCGTTCCGCTCCAAGGGGATCGGAAAGGCGCTGCTGAGGCATCTCGCCCGCCGCTGCATCGACGAAGGATTGACCCGGCTTGAGTGGTGGGTGCTCGACTGGAACGAGCCTGCCTTAAGGGTCTACCGCGCTATCGGTGCGGTCCCAATGGAGGAATGGACCGTGCAGCGGATGACGGGAGAAGCCCTGAAGCGGCTGGCGGAAGGCTGAGATGTTGCCTAAATAAGCGGGAAGTGATAACTTTTGTTATTACAAATGAGGCTCCCATGGTTGCTTTGAAGGTTCGCAAGATCGGTAATTCGGTTGGCGTCGTCCTGCCTAAGGAAGTCGCGTCGCGCCTTCGCGTTACGGAAGGCGATCAGCTTTTTGTGACGGAGACGCCTAACGGTGTTGAGCTGTCGCCTTATGATGCGGACTTTGAGGCCGATATGAAGCTTGCTCGAGAGATCATGCACAAACGTCGTGCCGTCCTGCGTGAACTTGCCAAGTGAGTCCGTATCGCTGGATCGCTAAAGCGACGATCTTGAGTATCCACTCAGCTCAGCTGGCTGAGCATGGTGGAATTTCGGGCATCCGCGATCAGGGATTGCTCGATTCCGCTCTCGCAAGACCCGAACTCAAGGTCCAGTATGGCGAGGCCGATGTCGCTCTCCTGGCGGCGGCCTATGCCTATGGCATCGCAAGAAATCATCCATTTCTCGATGGCAACAAGCGAACTGCATACGTGGCGATGGAACTTTTTCTAATGAAGAATGGGGTAGTGCTGACCTCAAGCGATGAAGAGGCGGTCTTGACCTTTTTGAGGCTTGCAGCAGGCGAAGTTTCTGAAGAAGAACTGGCTACTTGGATCAGACAGAACTCGGTGCCGCTTCAACAATGACCATCCCCCTCATCCTCGTCGTCGCCGTCGCCGAGAACGGCGTCATCGGGCGCGACAACCAT
>KI912045.1:446329-446991 GCA_000517005.1 Microvirga lupini | reverse complement strand
CTTCTCTGGCGCATCAAGACTGATCTCGGACGCTTCCGCAGGCTGACCATGGGCAAGCCGATGATCATGGGGCGTAAGACCTTCGAATCCATCGGCAAGCCCCTGCCGGGCCGGGAGACGATCGTGCTGACGCGGGACGCCGGTTTTGCCGCTGAGGGCGTACACGTGGCCCATAGCTGGGATGAGGCGGTCGCCAAGGGAGCCGAGCTTGCGGCCCGGATGGGAGCGGATTCCGTCGCCGTCGTGGGCGGGGCGGAAATCTATGCCCTGGCCCTGCCGCACGTTCAGAGCATATTCCTGACGGAGGTTCGGGTTGCGCCGGAGGGCGATGCCGTCTTTCCCGATTTCGACCGGTCACAGTTCCGCGAGACGAGGCGGGAAGACCATCCGAAAGGGCCCGATGACGAGCATCCGTTTACCTTTATTGATCTCGAAAGGCGTCCCTGACCCTGTCCATGGTTGACGAAGCTTCCTGCAATCCCCAATTCGCAGGCTTGACAGGCGGAAGAGGCAACACCCACAACCGTCTAGAAGTTTCAGCGGCTGTCTCGGCCGACTTATAAGAGTGAGGAAAGGCGTCCTATGCCTTGGAGTAACCAAAGCGGCGGCGGCGGCCCCTGGGGTCAACGCGGCGGATCGGGAGGCGGAAAGAGCCCATGGGG
>KI912045.1:432300-446229 GCA_000517005.1 Microvirga lupini | reverse complement strand
AAGCGGCGGCGGCGGCCCCTGGGGTCAACGCGGCGGATCGGGAGGCGGAAAGAGCCCATGGGGCTCCGGTCCGCAGGGGAACGGAACTCCCCCCGACCTTGAGGATATCCTGCGCCGCAGCCAGGATCGCCTGAAGGATTTCATCCCCGGCGGCTCCATGGGCGGCAGGGGGCTGATCATCCTCGTCCTGGGCGTGATCGCCATTTGGCTTCTGACCGGCTTCTATACGGTGCGGCCCAGCGAGGTCGGCATCAACATGATCTTCGGCAAGTTTACGGGAACCTCGGGCGAGGGTCTGCGCTACAACCTGCCTTACCCGATCGGCCGGGTGGAGAAGCCCAACGTCACTGCTCAGCTGCGCGTCGAAGTGGGCTATCGCTCCACGCCCACAGGACAGGGGCGCGCCCGTGACGTGATCGAGGAAAGCCTGATGCTGACCGCCGACGAGAATATCGTCGATATCGATTTCGACGCAGTCTGGCAGATCAATCCCGCGCGGCCACAGGATTACGTCTTCAATCTCCAGAATCCCGACGGCACCATCAAGTCGGTGGCCGAGAGTGCCATGCGCGAGGTCATCGGCCGCCGCAACATCCAGGCCATTCTGACCACCGAGCAGGCTAGCGTGGCCCAGGAAGTTCGGCAGATCATGCAGGAGGCCCTGGATGCCTACGGCGCCGGCGTGCTGATCAACGTGGTTCAGCTCCAGGCGGCCCAGCCTCCGTCCGAGGTGCGGCAGGCCTTCTTCGACGTGAACGCCGCCCAGCAGGATGCGGTGCGCGTCCAGAACGAGGCCGGCGCCTTCGCCAGCCGCGTCGTTCCCGAAGCTCGAGGCGAGGCTGCCCGCACGGTGCAGCAGGCCGAGGCCTATCGCGAGCAGTCGGTGGCCGATGCCACCGGTCAGGCTGCCCGTTTCCGCCAGGTCTTTGAGGAATACCGCAAGGCTCCGGAGATCAGCCGCGAGCGAATCTTCCTCGAGACGATGGAGCGCGTTTACGGCGGTGTCGACAAGATCATCGTCGACCAGAACGGCCAGGGCGTCGTGCCCTTCCTGCCTCTCACCCAGCAAACCCAGCGCCCGCAGCCGCAGGGCAATGCCGCTAACCCGCAGGGAGCCACGCGATGAACGGGACTACTCTTCGCACGGTTCTCCTGATTGCCCTGGCTCTTGTGGCCATTGTTCTCTACAGCGCGGTCTTCATCGTGCAGCAGACCCAGTATGCGCTGGTGCTGCGCTTCGGTGCGGTGCAATCCGCGATCTCGGAGCCGGGCCTGAAATTCAAGTTGCCGCTGATCGACGCCGTGACTTACTTCGAGAAGCGCGTGCTCGATCTCGATCTGCCGGTTCAGACCATTCTCTCGGCAGACAGGCAAAACCTGGAAGTTGACGCTTTCACCCGCTACCGGATCGTCGATCCGCTGCGGTTCTATCAGGCGGTCAGCAATATCGAGCTGGCCAATCAGCGCCTGCAGAGCTTCACCAACTCGGCCATGCGCAACACCCTGGCGAGCGCCTCCCGCGATGCCATTGTCCGCACCGAGCGTGCGGATCTGATGAACCGCATCCAGACCGATGTGAACCGGCAGGCCGCGAGCCTGGGCATCGAGATGATCGACGTGCGGCTCACCCGCGTCGATCTGCCCGCGGCCAACAGCCAAGCCGTCTATCAGCGCATGCGCACCGAGCGTGAGCGCGAGGCGGCGGACCTTCGCGCCAATGGTCAGCAACAGGCGCAGACCATCCGCGCCAAGGCCGAGCGCGAGGCCACGATCATCCGGGCCGAGGCCAATCAGCGGGCCGAGGAACTGCGCGGTGAGGGCGATGCAAACCGGAACCGCATTCTGGCCGAGGCTTTCGGTCAGGATCCGGAGTTCTTCTCCTTCTTCCGCTCGATGCAAGCCTATGAAACCGGCCTCAAGGGTGGGGATACCCGCCTCGTGCTGAGCCCGGATTCCGATTTCTTCCGTTATTTCAACGATCCCGCTGGTCGGAGGAATGGCGGGGGCGCCGCCACCCAGCCCGCTCCAGCGCCGGCTCAGCCGGCTCCAGCCCAATAAGCCCTGATGATGGACTTGATTGCAGCCCTCGGCCTCGCTCTCGCGGTCGAGGGCATTTTGTTTGCCGCGTTCCCCGATGGCCTGCGCCGAGCCATGTACGAGGCGGCCCACAGCCCGAGCGATCAGATGCGGATCGTCGGGATCATCTCTGCGCTGATTGGACTCGGGGTGATCTGGCTGGTGCGCCAGTTCGGGTAAAGTCGGGCCAAGCTTCCGCCGCAATGTCCGCTTGAATGGCGGGGCCCGATACCAATCTATATGCCTATTCTCCGAGAGAGGGTTTTCGATGAACACAGCCACGAATGCGCTGGCGCCTTCCAAGAAGCCGCTGCCCCAGCATCCTCTGCGCCGGCTGGCCGCGTCCTGCTTCGCGGTCTTCACCATTGTCGCGACGGCCGCCATGCCGCTGCCGGCCTATGCCCGTTCCGCGCCTGAATCCTTTGCCGATCTGGCCGCGGAGGTCACCCCGGCGGTGGTCAACATTTCGGCCTCGACGACCGTCGAAACCCGCAACCGGACCCTGCCTCAGCTGCCGCCTGGAACTCCTTTCGAGGATCTCTTCGAGGAGTTCTTCAACCGTCGCGGTCAGGGCGGCAATGGCGACAGCGGTCCCTCGCGGCCACGCAGCTCGAACTCCCTCGGCTCCGGTTTCGTGATCGATCCGTCGGGCATCGTGGTGACGAACAACCATGTGATCGGCGATGCCAACGACATCAGCGTGATCTTCCCGGACGGGTCGCGTCTGAAGGCCGAGATCGTCGGCAAGGATTCGAAAGTCGACCTAGCCGTCCTGAAGGTGAAGACCGACAAGCCTCTCAAGGCGGTGAAGTTCGGCGATTCCGACGCCATCCGTCCCGGTGACTGGGTGATGGCGATCGGCAATCCCTTCGGCCTCGGCGGTTCCGTCACGGCGGGCATCGTATCGGCTCGCGGTCGCAACATCGAGTCCGGCCCCTACGACAACTACATCCAGACCGACGCCTCCATCAACAAGGGCAATTCCGGCGGCCCGCTCTTCAACATGAACGGCGAGGTCATCGGCATCAACACGGCCATTCTCTCCCCCACGGGCGGCTCGGTCGGTATCGGCTTCGCGGTTCCCGCTTCCACGGCCGTTCCGGTGATCGACCAGCTGCGCCAGTTCGGCGAGACCCGTCGCGGTTGGCTCGGCGTGCGCATCCAGAACGTGGACGACGCGACCGCGGAAGCTCTGAACCTCGGCACGGCGCGCGGCGCCCTGATTGCCGGCATCGACGAGAAGGGTCCTGCCAAGCCGGCCGGCCTCGAGGTCGGCGACGTGATCGTTCGCTTCGACGGCAAGGAGGTCAAGGATTCCCGCGACCTGCCGCGGATCGTGGCGTCGACCCCGGTCGGCAAGGCCGTCGATGTGGCCATTGTCCGCAAGGGCCAGGAAATGACCAAGCAGGTCACCCTGGGCCGGCTCGAGGACACCGAGAAGCAGGCGAGCTTGCAGCAGCCTTCGACCGAACCGCCCACGGCCACCCGTCAGGCGCTCGGCCTCAACATGTCCGGCATGACGGACGAGCTGCGCCGCCGCTTCAGCCTGAAGGACGATCTGAAGGGCGTGGTCATCACCCGCGTCGATCCGAATTCGTCGGCTTCCGACAAGCGGATCCAGGCCGGCGAGGTCATCGTGGAAGTCAATCAGGAGCCGGTGACGAGCCCCGCCGACGTGACCAAGAAGATCGACGACCTGAAGGCCCAGGGCCGCAAATCGGCGCTGCTCCTGGTAGCGAATGCCCAGGGCGAGGTTCGGTTTGTCGCCCTGTCAATCGAGTAAGATGGCAGGCATGATGCATGAGAAGGGGCGGCCTCTGAGCCGCCCTTTTCTTTGCGCGCTTTGTTCTGAATAAAGAACAATATGGTTGACATAACGGCCTGATCCGAGGATGGATGGCGCCGTCCAGCCATGAATTGCGGGCTCCTTGCGAGCCGACCCGTCAGATCAGAGCCCATGACCCAGCACGTCTTTCCCGTTCCTGCCGCCCTGAAATCGACCGCGCATGTGGATGCGCAGGCTTATCAGGATCTCTACCGGCGCTCCCTCGACGATCCGGAGGGCTTCTGGCGCGAGCAGGCGCGGATTCTGGACTGGGTGAAGCCCTTCACAAGAGTGAAGAACACGCATTATGCGCCGGATGACGTGACCATCGAATGGTTTGCCGACGGCACGCTGAACGCGTCCTTCAACTGCCTGGATCGTCATGCCCGCGAGCGCGCGACGATGCCGCGATCCTGTGGGAGGGCGACACTCCTGGCGACACGCGGAGAGTCACCTGGAAGGACCTGCAGCAGCAGGTCTCCCGCTTGGCCAATGCCCTGAAGGAACTCGGGGTCAAGAAGGGTGACTTCGTCAGCATCTATATGCCGGTCGTGCCGGAGGCCATTGCCGCCATGCTGGCCTGCGCCCGGATCGGCGCGGTGCACTCGGTGGTCTTCAGCGGCTTCTCGGCGGACGCTCTGGCCGGTCGGATCGAGGATTGCCGCTCACGGGTGCTGATCACGGCCGATGAGGGTCTGCGGGCGGGCAAGCACGTGCCCCTCAAGAAGAACGCGGATGCGGCCCTGCAGAACCTGCCCTTCGTCGAGCATGTCCTCGTCGTGCGCCGCACGGGCCGGGACGTTCCCATGACGGCCGGCCGCGACCGTTGGTACGACGAGGCTCTCGCCGAAGTCCCGGTCGAGTGCGCACCGGTCGAGGTCGGCGCCGAGGATCCGCTCTTCGTGCTCTATACCTCGGGCTCGACGGGCAAGCCGAAGGGCATGCTGCACACCACCGGCGGCTATCTTGTCCATGCGGCCGCGAGCTTCCGGGCGATGTTCGATTATCACCCGGGCGACATCCATTTCTGCACGGCGGATGTGGGCTGGGTGACGGCCCATACCTACCTGATCTACGGACCGCTCGCGAACGGCGTCACTATCGTGCTGTTCGAAGGCGTTCCGACCTGGCCGGATTCCTCCCGCTGGTGGCAGATCATCGAGACCTACAAGGTCAACATCTTCTACACCGCGCCGACCGCCATCCGTTCGCTCATGCGTGATGGAGAAGGGCCGGTGCGCAAGCACGATTTGTCGTCGCTGCGCGTCATGGGCTCGGTCGGCGAGCCTATCAATCCGGAAGCCTGGCTCTGATACCACGAGGTGGTCGGAGGCGGGCGCTGCCCGATCATCGACACCTATTGGCAGACCGAGACCGGCGCCGTTCTCCTGTGCCCGCTGCCAGGCGCCATGGACCTGAAGCCGGGCTCGGCCACGAAGCCGTTCTTCGGCGTTCGGCCCGCTCTGCTCAACGGCGACGGAAGCGTCGTCGAAGGCGAGGGTGTGGCAATCTCTGCTTCGCCGATTCCTGGCCGGGGCAGGCCCGAACCATTCTCGGCGATCGCGAGCGCTTCCTGAAAACCTATTTCAGCACGTTCCCGGGCTATTACTTCACCGGTGACGGTGCGCGACGCGATGCGGACGGCTATTACTGGATCACCGGCCGTCTGGACGACGTGATCAACGTCTCCGGCCACCGGCTCGGCACCGTGGAAGTCGAATCCGCCTTGGCCTCGCATCCCTCCGTGGCGGAGGCCGCGGTGGTGGGCATGCCGCATGAGATCAAGGGCCAGGGTATCTTCGCCTTCGTCACGCTGAAAGAGGGCATTGCCGAGAGCGACGACCTCCGCCGCGACCTCGTCCAGGTCGTGCGCACCCGCATCGGCCCGATTGCCACTCCGGACCGGATCGAATGGGCGCCGCAACTCCCTAAGAACCGCTCCGGAAAAATCCTGCGCCGCATCCTCACGCGCATTGCTGCCGGCGATTACGAGAACCACGGTGACACGTCGACGGTCGCCGATCCGGCGGTGGTGGCGGAGATCGTCAGGCGGGTTCAGGCAAGCGTCTAAGCGCTGGCGAACTCCTCCGCCCGATATCCCTGCACATAAAGCAGCGCCGACAGATCCGCGTGGTCGATCCGCGCATGAGCTGCTGCCGCTACGGCAGGCTTTGCGTGAAACGCTGCTCCGAGCCCAGCTTCCTCAAGCATGGCGAGATCGTTGGCGCCGTCGCCGACGGCCATGGTCTCATGATGTGCCAGGCCGAAACGGGTGCGCAGCTCGATGAGCGTCGAGAGCTTCGCCTCGCGGCCCAGGATCGGCTCCTCGACTTGGCCGGTAAGCTTCTCGCCATCCAGGATCAGATGGTTGGAGCGGTGCTCGTTGAAGCCGATCTTGGCCCCGATGGGGCCGGTGAACAGAGTGAAGCCCCCCGAGACGAGGCAGGCATAGGCCCCGTTGGCGCGCATGGTCTGGACGAGGGCGCGGCCGCCGGGCGTCAGGGTGATGCGCTTCTCGATGATCTCGTCGACCACGTTGACCGGCAGATTCTTGAGCAATGCCACGCGCTCGCGCAGGGCAGGCTCGAAGGCGATCTCGCCGCGCATGGCACGTTCGGTGATCTCGGAGACTTCCCGTTTCAACCCGACGTAATCGGCCAACTCGTCGATGCATTCCTGACCGATCATGGTGGAATCCATATCCGCCAGGAACAGGCGCTTGCGGCGGGTCGCCAGAGGCTGCACCACGATATCGATGGGTTGGCCATCCAGGGCTCGGCGCAGCGTGTATTCGACAGCTTTCGCCTCGGCCGTGCCTGGAACGATCAGATCCGCGGCGATTCCCCTTGCCAGGATGGCGCGTTCCGTCTCATGTCCGAGCGAGGCGGCGGCCCGCGCCACGACTTCGTCCGTGAGAACCGGTTGGGACGGGTTGGCGATGAGGGTCGCAACGAGGGAATTCGAGGAAGACGCCATTGGGAGACCTGGCTTTGGATGGGTTCAAGATCGGCGCGGTTCTCATCGCAGGGCCGACCGCATCAGGCAAGTCCGCATTGGGCATCAAACTGGCTCAAGAACTCGATGGCGTGGTGATCAATGCCGATTCCATGCAGGTCTACCGGGACCTGCGGGTCATCACCGCCCGCCCTACGCCCGAGGAGGAGGCTCAGGCACCGCACCGGCTCTACGGCCATGTGGACGCCGCCGTGAACTTTTCCGTCGGGCGCTACATGGCCGATGCCGTCCAAGTCCTGTGGGAGGTCCAGGGCCGGAAGCTGCCGATCTTCGTGGGCGGGACCGGGCTCTACTTCAAGGCCCTGACAGAGGGGCTGTCCGACATGCCTCCCGTTCCGGAGGAGGTGCGTGAGCAGGTGCGCCGGGAGAGCGAGGGGTTGGAAACGCCCGAACTCCACCGCCTCCTGTGGGAGCGCGACCCCGAGACGGCCCGAGCCTTACGCCCCTCCGACCGCTTGCGCGTCCAGCGCGCTCTCGAAATCTTCACCGCGACCGGCCAGCCGCTCGTCTCCTTCCACGGAGCCCGCCAGCCGGGGCCTCTTGCCGATAGTCTGGTCGTCAAGCTCTTCCTCGTCCCGGACCGGGACGAACTGCGCCGACGCATCGACGCGCGCTTCCTCGCCATGATGGACCGAGGGGCGCTGGATGAGGTGCGGGTTCTGGGCGAGCGGAACCTCGATCCCATGCTGCCCGCCATGCGGGCCCACGGTGTTCCCGGTCTTCTGGCCTATCTGCGCGGCGAGATCTCGCTCGACGAGGCCATCGCCAAAGGGCAGGGCGACACGCGGCGCTATGCCAAGCGCCAGTTCACGTGGTTTCGCCACCAATTGCCGGACTGGCAGTGGGTCGAGCCGGAGCGGGGCTTCGAGGCCGTGATGACCCGGATCAATGCCCCGAAGCTCCCGTGAACATCTGGTAGAAGGTGATGACAATCTCGAACACGATCAGCAGGACGATGATCAGTTCGAGGCGCAGGGAACGTTCGGTGTCGATGATGTCGGTCAGGGCCTGAGCGGTATCGCCCAGCACCTCGAGCTTGCGGTGGAGCGCCGTGGCGCGCTCCTTCAGTTCGTATTCGTCCTCTAGGCGGGCATAGAGGCGCTCGAGGTCCGGGCGGTCCCACAGGACGTCCGGCTTTTCCTCCACGGCGACGCCGCCCGACATGCGCTGGCGGACGAGGAGCGCTTGGCCGACCTGTTTGAGGATCCTGCGGCGATCCCGGGGGCGTCGGCCCTTTTCGGCCAAGTGTCGGACCGACGGTTCCACCAGTTCGAAGGCGGCGGCGGCCTCCCGCTCGTCGCGGGCGAGGGTTGCGCTCTTGGACAAAGCATCGGCGATGACGATCAGGCGTTCGGTGGAGAGCTGCTTGATGTAGATCGGACCTCCCGGCGGGATCTGGTCGTCCCGATCCGGCGTGATCTCGATGATCGCGGTCTCCTCCTCGTGACGGGCGAACTCGCCCCGGATGCGCTGACGCAGGCTGCGGATGACCTCGTCCTCCTCCAGCGGGGTGAGGCCCACGAGAACAGCGACGCCGTAACGGAAGAGGGCGACGAAGCCCTCCTGTCCGGCCCGGAAGGCGAGGGGCGTGGTGGAGAGCACGTCACTGCGCTCCAGACCTGCCACATCGAGGCGGTCGCCCAGGAGCAGGGCGCGGGCCGTGAGGCGCAGGCTCTGCATGGGCGCGCTGGTCGAGGAGATTGTATCGGTCATGGTCATACGACTAAAATAGGGGGCTCAAAGTAAAAGCTAAGCCGTCGTGAGCCAAGTCGCCCCCGCTTGACCGACTGAAACGGATCGTTTAGCGTCGGCGCAACTTTTGAACCGAGAGCTGCCTCCATGCGCAAGCTTATTCTCGTAGTACGAGCGCCATCGACGGAGCGGGATTGACCCGCAGGTCCGGCGATGGCGCACAGGCCCCCTCAGGGGCCTTTTTTATTGCCCAAATTCCAAGACAGCGATGCGAAAGATCCCAGGGAGCACTTAAGATGAGCGAGACGATGACCGGAGCCGAAATGGTGATCCGAGCCCTGCAGGACCAGGGAGTTGAGCATATCTTCGGTTATCCGGGCGGCGCGGTGCTTCCCGTCTACGACGCCCTCTTCCACCAGGACAAGGTTCGCCATGTCCTCGTCCGCCACGAGCAGGGGGCGGTGCATGCGGCGGAAGGCTATGCCCGCTCCTCCGGCAAGCCGGGCGTGGTGCTGGTGACCTCAGGTCCCGGCGCCACCAACGCGATCACGGGGCTTGCCGATGCGATGATGGATTCGATCCCGCTGGTCTGCATCACCGGCCAGGTGCCGACCCATCTCATCGGCTCCGATGCGTTCCAGGAATGCGACACGGTCGGCATCACCCGCCACTGCACGAAGCACAACTACCTGGTCAAATCCATCGAGGATCTGCCGCGCGTCCTGCATGAGGCATTCTACGTGGCGCAGAATGGCCGTCCGGGTCCGGTCGTGGTCGATCTTCCGAAGGACATTCAGTTCAAGACCGGTTCCTATGCTCGTCCCCTCAGCAACCAGCACAAGACCTACCGCCCGACAGTCAAAGGCGACATGGACCATATCCGCGCCGCTGTGGAGCTGATGGCCAACGCCAAGCGCCCGGTGTTCTATACGGGCGGCGGTGTCATCAATTCGGGACCTCATGCCTCGACCCTGCTGCGCGAACTCGTGCGGCTCACGGGCTTTCCCATTACCTCGACCCTGATGGGCCTCGGCGCATATCCGGCCTCCGACAAGCAGTGGCTCGGCATGCTGGGTATGCACGGCACCTACGAGGCCAATCTCGCAATGCATGAATGCGACGTGATGATCAATATCGGCGCGCGCTTCGATGATCGCATCACCGGCCGCCTCGACGCCTTCTCGCCCTTCTCGAAGCGTATCCACGTGGACATCGATCCGTCCTCCATCAACAAGACCGTGAAGGTGGATATCCCGATTGTCGGCGATTGCGCGCACGTGCTGGAAGATTTGCTGCGCCTGTGGCGGCAGAATGCGCAGCAGCCCGACAAGGCAGCGCTCAAGGATTGGTGGAACAAGATCGACGGCTGGCGCGCCCGCAACTGCCTCGCCTTCCGCAATTCCACCGAGACCATCAAGCCGCAATACGCGATCCAGCGTCTCTATGAACTGACCAAGGATCGTGAGACCTACGTCACCACCGAGGTGGGGCAGCACCAGATGTGGGCGGCCCAGTACTTCAGGTTCGAGGAGCCGAACCGCTGGATGACTTCGGGCGGCCACGGCACGATGGGCTATGGCTTGCCCGCCGCTGTCGGCGCGCAGCTCGCGCATCCCGATGCACTGGTGATCGACATTGCCGGCGAAGCCTCGATCCAGATGATGTTGCAGGAAATGTCGACCGCTTTGCAGTACAATCTGCCGATCAAGGTGTTCATCCTCAACAACGAGTACATGGGCATGGTGCGCCAGTGGCAGGAGTTGCTGCACGGCGGACGCTACTCGCACAGCTATTCCGAGTCGCTGCCCGATTTCGTGAAGCTCGCAGAAGCCTATGGCGGCGTCGGTATTCGCTGCGACAAGCCCGGCGATCTCGATGCGAAGATCCTCGAGATGATCAACGTGAACCGCCCAGTCATCTTCGACTGCCTCGTCGACAAGACCGAGAACTGCTTCCCGATGATCCCCTCAGGAAAAGCCCATAACGAGATGCTGCTCAACGATTATCTCGGCGAGACCGGAGCCGATATCGGATCCGTGATCGACGAGAAGGGCAAGATGCTGGTGTGATGCGGAAGGTCTGAACCATGCCCACCCTCGTCATCGCCAACAAGTGCTATTCATCCTGGTCGATGCGCCCCTGGCTGCTGATGAAGCAGCTTGGGATCGCGTTCGACGAGATCATCATTCCGCTCGACTTAGCCGATACGAAAGCGAAGGTGCTCAAGCATTCGCCGGCCGGCAAAGTGCCGATCCTGATCGACGGCGATGCGACCGTGTGGGAATCCATCGCCATCACGGAATATGTAGGCGAGGCCTATGGTGCACCCGTGTGGCCGGAGGATCGCACGGCCCGCGCCATGGCGCGCTCGATTGCAGCGGAAATGCATGCCGGGTTTTCGGCCCTGCGCTCCGCATGTCCGATGAATCTCGGCAAGAAATTTGCACAAAAGGATCGGGGCGAAGCCGTTGCCCGCGATGTCGCGCGCTTCAGCGAGATCGTGCATCAGGCGCGCGAGCGCTTCGGTGCCGGCGGTCCGTTCCTCTTCGGCTCATTTTCGGCAGCGGATGCCATGTACGCACCGCTCGTGACGCGTCTCGAGACATATTCCATCGCGCTCGATGCCACCACGCGGGCCTATGTGGATGGGATCCTGTCCCTTCCTGCTTTCCGGGAATGGCGCTCGGCCGCCTTGAAGGAGGAATGGATCGTCGCGGCCGACGAGGTCGACGAGGAGGCAATCGAAAATTATCGCAAGGCGGCTTGATACCAATCAGAATTCGGGAAACCAGACTATGCTTCAGATGAAAACCCATTATCCCGATGCAACCCGCGTCGAGCCGACGAACCGGCACACGCTCGCCATCGTGGTCGACAACGAGCCGGGCGTTCTTGCCCGCATCGCCGGCCTCTTTTCGGGCCGCGGCTACAATATCGAGAGCCTGACCGTCACCGAAACGGAGCACGAGGCGCATATCTCGCGCATCACCATCGTGACGACCGGCACCGACAGCATCATCCAGCAGATCAAGAGCCAGTTGGAACGTCTCGTGCCCGTGCACCGCGTCGTGGATCTCACGCTCACCGGCGAGGCCGTCGAGCGCGAGCTTTGCCTCGTGAAGGTCGTCGGCAAGGGCGATCACCGGGTGGAGGCGATGCGTCTTGCCTCGGCCTTCGGGGCGCGCACGCTCGATGCGACGCTGACCTCCTTCGTCTATGAGCTCACCGGCACGACAGACGAGGTCGAGCGCTTCATCAAGCTGATGACGGCGGTTGGTCTCGTGGAAGTGTCCCGCACCGGCGTTGCCGCCATGGCGCGCGGAGCGGAAGGGATCATGTAAGGATTCAGCCTCTGAAGTCGCTCTCCTTCAGGAACGCTTCCTCCTCCGGCGTTGTCTCACGGCCCAGGATGGCGTTGCGATGGGGGAAGCGGCCGAAGCGGGCGATGATGTCGTGATGGTGGCGTGCCCACTTGATGGAGTCTTCCTCGCCGAGGGCCTCGTTCAGGGTCACCGAGCGCTCCTGATGCCGCAAGGACTCGGAGTGCATGAAGGGCAGGTAGAAGAACCGGCGGAACTCGGGTTCCACTTGTCTGTCGAAGCCGCGCTCGATGGCGCGGTCGGCGACCATCAGGGCGACCGGGTCGGTTTTGTAGGTTTCGCGCTTGCCCCGGAACATGTTCCGGGGGAACTGGTCGAGGAGGAGAATGACGGCGAGCGCGCCCTCAGGGGTGAGTTCCCACTCGTTGAGATCGCCTCTAGCTGCGGCCTCATAGGTGGGCAGGAAGCGGTCACGGCAGGCTTGGTCGAAGGTCTCATCCTTCGAAAACCACTTCTCCGGTCCGGCCTCGCGCCAGAAAGAGATGACTTCGTCAGGAGTGGCAAGGCGCTGCATGCGGCGTTGTCCTTCTCGGCAAAAAGATCAAGACCAATCTAGAGCATTGGGGAGCCGTTTGAACTCTCCGGGCTCGGATCGTTTGTAGACAGAAATAGCCGAGGCCTTGCGCTCAGCGCAGGCAGGGTCCGCAGTTTTGCTACAAACAACAACTTGTCAGCGCAGTTTTATTCGCTAAAAGCGGCGCCTGATAAAACAAATGTTGCGCAGACCCTGGCGGGACGGTGCAGCGGCTACGAGGACGGGGGAAAGCCCCCTTTGAGATAAGGGACTTGAGGACCATGCGTGTCTATTACGATCGCGACGCAGACATCAATCTGATCAAGGGCAAGAAGGTTGCCATCGTCGGCTACGGCAGCCAGGGCCATGCCCATACCCTGAACCTGCGCGATTCCGGCGTGAAGGACATCGTCGTGGCCCTTCGCAAGGGCTCGCCCTCCGCGGCCAAGGCCGAGAAGGCCGGCCTCAAGGTCATGGAGGTGGCCGAGGCCGCCAAGTGGGCCGACGTGGTCATGATGCTGACTCCCGACGAGCTGCAGGCGGACATCTACCGCAACGAGCTGCACGACAACATGAAGCAGGGCGCGGCGCTGCTCTTCGCCCACGGCCTCAACGTCCACTTCAACCTGATCGAGCCCCGCAAGGACCTCGACGTGCTCATGGTCGCCCCGAAGGGCCCCGGCCACACGGTGCGCTCAGAGTACCAGCGCGGCGGCGGCGTGCCGACCCTCATCGCGATCCACCAGGACGCCACGGGCAACGCCCATGACATCGCGCTCTCCTATGCCTCCGCCAATGGCGGCGGTCGCGCCGGCATCATCGAGACCACCTTCAAGGAAGAGTGCGAGACCGACCTCTTCGGCGAGCAGGTGGTGCTCTGCGGCGGTCTCGTCGAGCTCATCAAGGCGGGCTTCGAGACCCTGGTCGAGGCGGGCTATGCCCCCGAGATGGCCTATTTCGAGTGCCTCCACGAGGTGAAGCTGATCGTCGACCTCATCTACGAGGGCGGCATCGCCAACATGAACTACTCGATCTCCAACACGGCCGAGTACGGCGAATACGTCACCGGCCCGCGCATCATCACGGCCGAGACGAAGGCCGAGATGAAGCGCGTTCTGGAGGATATCCAGAGCGGCAAGTTCACCCGCGACTGGATGCTCGAGAACAAGGTCAACCAGACCTCCTTCAAGGCGACCCGCGCCCGCAATGCCGCGCATCCCATCGAGGATGTCGGCGCCCGCCTGCGCGATATGATGCCGTGGATCAAGGAAAAGGCTCTGGTCGACAAGAGCCGGAACTAAGCTGTTTCAGGGCGGCGCGGCCGGTCCGCGCCGCCTTAGAGCTTTTTTCGGCGAAGTGGTCCGTTTCGCCGAAAAATGCGGCACAGCAAAGAACAGAGATGATTCCAAGCAAGTGGAAACAGCTCT
>KI912045.1:430016-432200 GCA_000517005.1 Microvirga lupini | reverse complement strand
AGTTACCTAGCGTTACGCCAAAAGCGGATTTGTCAGTTTGACGAATTCCCGCTAGTGGCACCGTAACAGTGACGTTACGGAATTCCATGGGCGCGACGAGCCTGCTTGAAGAATTGCTGGAGTTCGACCTGCCGCTTTGGGCAGGCCTGGATCCGGCCGCGCGTGCTGAGCTTCAGTCAAAGCTTCAGCGCGTCATCCTTCCGGGCGGCGAGGTTCTCTTCCGGGAGGGCGATCCGGCGGATACACTTTACATGCTCGTCTCCGGCGCCCTTGGTGTGTCGGTGGAGGGGAGCCATGGCGAGCAGCGGCGCATCGCCCGAATTGCTCCGCCTGAGACGATCGGTGAGATGGCCCTCATCTCCAACGCGCCTCGCTCGGCGACCGTTACGGCTCTCCGGGATTCCGTTCTGCTCACGCTGGCCCGAGCGGATTTCGAGCGCCTGATCGAGCGCTGGCCTTCGGTCATGCTCTATCTCTCGAAGCTGCTCGCCGATCGGCTTCGTGCGGCGACACGCTTTGCGCCCGCTACCTTCTCGCCCACGACCTTCGCCATCGTTCCCGTCACGCAAGGCGTGGCGGTCGCGGATTTCGCGCAAGACTTCCTCGCGGAGATGCGACGCGGTCATGGGCCGGGAGTCGATCTGATCGCTGCGATGCCGGCCCACGAGGACGAGACCTGGTTCTCCCGCTTCGAGGCCAGCCGCGAGCGGGTAATCTACGTCACCCCGGAATCATCGGGCGCCTGGACCGAGCGATGCATCCGTCACGCCGATCATGTGGTGCTGCTCGCACGGCCGGGCGAGCCGCTGACCTGCGAGGCCGAGGCGCTGACCGGTCCCGTGTCGTCCTGGCGCCGTCACGATCTCGTCCTGCTGCAAAAGCCGGAAGCCACCCGTCCCGCACCGGCACATCCGTCGTTGCGGCGGCTTCCCGTCAATCAGCGCATCCAGGTGCGCGAGAAAAACCCGCCCGATCTGCAGCGGCTCATCCGCACCTCGAGCGGTCGAGCCATCGGCCTCGTCTTGGCCGGGGGAGGAGCGCGGGGCTTTGCTCATCTTGGTGCCATCCGGGCTCTGCATGAACACGGCTTTCCTATCGATCTCGTCGGTGGAACCAGCATCGGCGCCGTCATGGCGGCTGTCTGCGCCCTTCAGATCGGCCTCGACGAGGCGCGCGATCTCATGATGGAGGCCTTCGTCCGCAACCCGCCGCTGAACGACTATACCCTGCCGCTCATCGCATTGATCCGTGGGCTCAAGGTCGATGCACGGCTGATCGAGCATTTCGGCGAGCGTAACATCGAGGATCTCTGGCTGCCGTTCTTCTGCGTCTCGTCGAACCTGATGACGGGAACGACCCATGTGCATCGTCAGGGGACACTCTGGCGCGCCCTGCGGGCGAGCCTTGCCATTCCCGGACTGCTTCCGCCCGTGGTCGAGCCGGAGGGCGTACTCGTCGATGGCGCCATGATGAACAACCTGCCGGCCGACATCATGGCCGATCTGCAGAGGGGACCGGTGCTCGGCATCGACGTGGCACGGGATGTCACCTTCACGTCTCCGGGCGACGAGGAGAAGAAGACCCCGCTCCTGCGCAGGATTCTCGGCCTGCCGACCAACGCTCCGGACATCGTCAGCCTGCTCTACCGCTCGGCCACGATTTCCAGCGACGCTCAGACCCTCAAGGCACGCGCCCACGCCGCCCTCGTGATCCATCCGCCACTTGCCGATGTGCCGCTCCGAGGGTGGGAGCAGTTCGAGAAGGTGGTCGACATCGGCTACCGCCATACGCGGGAGCGCATCGAGGCAGGCGCGCTCGAAGCTTTCAGAATTTCTTGAGAGAGGCAGGGCAGGGGGCGAGCGCGCCGTTCGTTCCGGACGATGCTTTGGATTCTGAGGTGCTCTGATCCTCTTCCGGCACCATCAGCCTTGAGTCGTGGTTCTCGTCTTGTCTCCCGCGGCCATCCCGGACGCTGCAGGCGATCCGGGATCGTTTGACCAGTAAGGCACCCGCATACCTCTCCCCGGTGGGGAGAGGTCGAGCGCAGCGAGGGTGAGGGGGAGAGCGCTCTCCGGATAGACCTGTAACCCCTCACCCGCGCCTCCGGCGCGACCTCTCCCTTTGGGAGAGGTGAGACTGTGCCTCATCCTGCACCCGATCCCGGATCTGCGCTGCATTTTGTCC
>KI912045.1:427476-429916 GCA_000517005.1 Microvirga lupini | reverse complement strand
CCGCCGGGGATGACACCGGAGTGCGCATCCCCTCTCCCGGGCGGGAGAGGGAGAGGCGCCGCGCCAAGCCTGCAAAACATACCGCCTTGCGAAGAGGCGAGATCAGTCCTCACAAGGAAAAACAACTTTCGCTCACATGCGATGCAACGTCATGGCTGCAGCAGCTGCGGCGAGGGCGAGAACGATGCCGAGGGTTTCGGAGCGAGGCTTCCAGAACTGGTAGATGGCGTAGGAACACACAAGGACCACTAGGAGCCCGGCGAGATCCTGCGTCAGGTAGTTCACCTTTTTCGGGCCCCGCAGCGGCCCGGCCTTCTCCCAGCTTTCCATCATCCAGAAGACTGCGAAGATGAGAGACGCGGCGCCTCCGACGGTGGGCCACCACGCAGCCGGCAGGCAAATCCCCAGCGGACTGATCGCCTTGGCGGCAAACGCGACGGAATCGAGTTCCTCGGAAGAACCAGAGGGAGGAAGTGTCACAACAAGGCATCCGTGATGTTACAGTAATTCTGTTAACATCACGGCGCATGGCTGCCACCTCTGGGAACAGAGGGGAATGGCGGCTCACGGATCGGGTGAACCGCTGGATCTTACTGCTGATTACCCTTCGTGTTCTGCGCCTTGTTATTGTCCTGCTTGCCGGGATCGACGCGGTTTTTCATGGTGCCGCCCGAGCCGCGGATATGCGTGCCGGGGTGCTTCTTGCTTTCGGCGGAATTGTCGCCGCTCATCTTGCCTTTGCCCATGGGTACCTCCTTCGGTGATGGAGGTTAATGAGTCCCGGGAGTCCAGGTTCCCGGCGATTGCCCCCTATCACGGCAGATGATGGACGAGGCTCGCTCCGGGCCCGAGGATCAGGAAGGCCCAGGCGGAGGCCGATGCCATGTTGGCCGCCTGGAACAGCAGCGGCGGCATCAGGAAGATGCCGGCAATCAGGGCGATCATGGCGCGGATCGGACCGATGAAGCGTCCGAGAAACACAGCCCAGGGGCCGAAGCGCTGGAAGAAATCTTCTCCCCGCGCGATCAGCTTGGGGCTGCGCGACAGGGGCCAGGTCTCATAGGCGGCCTTCTTGTAGCGCCGGCCGATGGCATAGGAGACCCAGTTTCCGAGAAAGGCGCCGCAGGCTGCTCCCGCCCAAATCTGCCAGAAGGGAATATCGGCCGCGGCCAGCACGAAACCGACGGTGATCAGAATCGCCGTAGTCGGCAGCAGCAGGGACACGAAGGCAAGCGACTCGGCAAAGGTCATGAGGCCGAGCACCAGGGGCGCATAGGCCTGATGGGTCTGCACGAATTCCACAATGCTGGTCTTCAGAAACTCGATATCCATTGGGTCAGTGAGCGTCCTGCTGCCGTTACGTGCCAAGGCAATAAGGCCCTCGGTCCCAAGAACCAACTGCCTTTGTGATGAATGATATCACATCAGGCAATTTGAAGCGGGGCGGTTGTTGAGCTAACCGATAAGCGAAAGGGGCCAGAGCCATGAACGTTCTCTCGATCCAATCCCATGTCGCCTACGGCCACGTGGGCAACGCCTCCGCGGTCTTTCCGATGCAGCGCCTCGGCGTCGAGGTCTGGCCCATTCATACGGTGCAGTTCTCCAACCATACCGGCTACGGTTCCTGGAAGGGCCGCGTCTTCGACGGACCCGCCATAGAAGATCTCGTGGAGGGCATCGCGGAACGGGGCGTGCTCGATCGCTGCAATGGCGTTCTCTCCGGCTATATGGGCTCCGCCGATATCGGCAACGCAATTCTCGCGGCGGTGGCGCGGGTGCGCGCCCTCAACCCGGAAGCCCTCTATTGCTGCGATCCCGTGATCGGCGACGTGGGGCGGGGTGTGTTTGTGCGGCCGGGCATTCCGGAATTCATGTGCGAGCAGGCCGTGCCCGCCGCCGACATCATCACCCCGAACCAGTTCGAGCTCGATTATCTGTCCGGGCTCATGACGCAGAGTTTGGACGACGTGAAGCAGGCGGCAGCGATCGTGCATGGATTGGGTCCGAAGGTCATGCTCATCACCTCCGTCGAGACGAAGGAAACGCCCGCCGACAGCGTCGATCTCATCGCCGGTGAAGGGGCGCGCTTCTGGCGCGTGCGCACGCCGAAGCTGTCGCTGTCCGTCAACGGGGCAGGGGATGCCATCGCGGCGCTCTTCTTCGTTCATTATGCCCGCTCGCGCTCGGCGCCGAAGGCGCTCGCCGAAGCCTCGGCCTCCGTCTACGGCCTGCTCAAGCGCACGGAGGAGGCCGGCTCCCGCGAGATCCTGACCATCGCGGCGCAGGAAGAGTTCGTCTCGCCCACCCACCGCTTCGAAGCGGTCGAGGTTTAAGTCGAATCCGATCCGCGGGCCTGATCCGACGATGTCGGCGTGAAAGGCGCATAGGTCGAAGGGAGAAGCCGATCTGCCTTGCGATCCCTCTTCAGGCGGTCCTAGAG
>KI912045.1:417448-427376 GCA_000517005.1 Microvirga lupini | reverse complement strand
TAGAATGCCGCCCGAAAGAGGGATCATGAGGATCGGAATGGATCAGTCAACCTCCCTTGCGGCGGTGGCGCTCAACGATGTTGCCATCACGTTCGGGCCGAAAGTGGGTGGTTACACGGCGGTCAGCGGCATTGATCTCTCGGTTCGTCCGGGCGAGTTCGTGGCGATCGTAGGCCCCACGGGATCGGGCAAGTCCACGATCCTGAATGCGGCCGCCGGCCTGCTGAAGCCCTCGGCCGGTTGGGTCAGGATCTTCGGCAACGATCTGTCCAATCTTAATCTGCGTGCCGGCTATCTCTTCCAGCAGGATGCGCTGATGCCGTGGAAGACGGCTCTCGACAATGTGGCCGTCGCTCTCGAATCGAAGGGTGTCTCTCGCAGCGATGCTCTGCAGCGTGCAAGAGACTGGCTGGGGCGCGTCGGCCTCTCGGCCTTCGTCGACCGTTATCCGCACATGCTCTCCGGCGGGCAGCGCAAGCGCGTGGCCCTGGCCCAGGTCCTGATCCGCGATCCCGAGATTCTTCTGATGGACGAGCCCTTCGGGCCGCTCGATGCGCAGACGCGGCAGATCATGGGCAATCTGCTGTTGAGCCTGTGGGCGGCGGATCGCAAGGCGGTGATGTTCGTCACGCACGATCTCGAGGAGGCGATCGCTCTGGCCGATCGCGTGGTGCTGATGTCGGCAGGCCCGGCTGCAGGGATCATCGGCGATTTTCCCGTGGAGTTGCCTCGACCGCGCGACATTGCGGAAGTGCGCATGGAACCTACGTTCCACCACATCCACAAGGAGATCTGGGCGAGCCTGCGCGTCGAGGTTCAGAAGGCCTACAGCCAGGGGGAGGGAACGTGATGCCGCGCCTGAAACTGACCGTTCTCCAGATCGGCGTTGGCCTGATCTTTCTCCTGCTGTGGCACGTGCTCACCGTCTATCCGATCACAGGAACGCCCAAGCAGGTCCAGTTCTTCTTCTCGACGCCGCTCGACGTTCTGAAACGGTGCTGGACCCTCTTCGCCAGCGGAGAGATCTGGGGCCATCTCTGGATTACGCTGGTCGAGACCATCCTGGCCTTCCTGATCGGCGCAGGCGGCGGCATCATTTTTGGGTTCCTCTTCGCGCGGAAGGAACTGCTGGCTGCGGTTTTCGATCCTTACATCAAAGCCGCGAATGCGTTGCCGCGCGTGGTGCTCGCGCCGATCTTCGCGCTGTGGTTCGGCCTCGGCATCTGGTCGAAGGTGGCGCTCGGTTTCACGCTCGTGTTCTTCATCGTGTTCTTCAACGTGTATCAGGGCGTGCGCGAAGTCTCGCCCGTCGTGCTCGCCAATGCGCGCATGCTCGGCATGAACGAACGTCAGCTGCTCCGGCACGTCTATTGGCCTTCGGCGCTGACCTGGGTGTTCTCGTCGCTTCACACGTCCGTGGGTTTCGCCCTCGTGGGTGCCGTCGTCGGTGAGTATCTCGGGTCGTCTGCTGGCCTCGGCTACAAGATCCACGAGGCCGAGAGCGTCTTCGACGTGACGGGCGTCTTCGCCGGCATGCTGATCCTGTCCGTCTTCGTCATCCTCATCGACCTTCTCGTGACGAGGATCGAAAACCGCTTCCTGGTTTGGCGGCCGCAGACATCACTGGCCGCACGAACCTAGAGTCCATAATCACCCATCAAAACAGGGAGAAACGCCATGGAACGCCGTACATTTCTGAAGAATGCAGGAGCGCTTGGTCTGGCTGCGGCTTTGGGTCCGAATGCCTTTGCCCAAGGAGCGCCGGAAAAGGCGAAAGTGACGCTCGGCGTCGGCGGCAAGCCGCTGCTCTATTACCTTCCGCTCACCATCGCGGAGCGCAAGGGCTTCTTCAAGGAGCAGGGCATTGAGGTCGAGATCAACGATTTCGGCGGCGGCGCGAAGTCGCTCCAGGCTCTCGTCGGCGGCTCCGTCGACGTGGTGACCGGCGCCTACGAGCACACGATCCGCATGCAGGCCAAGGGGCAGGATGTAGTGGCCGTCACGGAACTCGGCCGCTTCCCGGCGATCGTGATCGCGGTCAAGAAGGATAAGGCCGGGCAGATCAAGTCGGCCGCCGACTTCAAGGGCTTGAAGATCGGCGTCACTGCGCCGGGATCCTCGACGGCGCTCACCGCGCAATACGCCATGGTGAAGGCGGGCCTGAAGCCGTCCGATGCGGCCATCATCGGCGTCGGCTCCGGTGCCAGTGCCGTAGCCGCCATGAAGAAGGGCGAGATCGACGTGATCTCCCATCTCGACCCGGTCATCGCCAAGCTCGAGGCCGATGGGGACATCCAGGTTCTCATCGATACCCGCACCGAAGCGGGAACCCGCGCGCTCTTCGGCGGCTCGAACCCGGCGGCGACGCTCTATACGAAGAAGGACTTCATCGAGAAGAATCCGCAGACCACGCAGCGTCTCGTCAACGCCTTCGTGAATAGCCTGAAATGGCTTCAGAGTGCAAAGCCTGAGGATATCGCCGCCACGGTGCCGGAGGAATACTACCTGGGAGACAAGCCTCTCTACCTCAAGGCCGTGCAGAACTCGCTCGAGAGCTATTCGCGCGACGGCATCATTCAGATGAGCGGCATGCAGAGCGTGCTCGAAATGCTGCGCCAGCTTGATCCCGAGTTGAAGGATGCCAAGATTGATCTCGCCGCCACCTTCAACGACCGCTTCGTGCGGCAGGCGGCAATGTAAGGCGGCAGGCCTCTGGGCTAAACACAAAGATGCTGCCAGTAGAGCTCCATGCTGGCGGCATCTGGTTCAAGATTGGCACATCCCCAAGCCCTCATCCTGAGAGGCTGACTGATAAAGGAGAACCTCTATTTCCCGTCATGGCCGGGCTTGTCCCGGCCATCCCGATTATGTGAAACGCTGCGCTTTTCCAATCGGGATCACCGGCACGAGGCCGGTGATGAAGACGGGGGTTAATCTTCGCCCAGACACTCAGATTCATGCCGTAGCGGGACTTCACCTCTGCCGGGACGACTGCACATCCGGTTGACAGGAGGACGCCCGACGGTACCTCATCCGGGGCTGAAGAATCGATGTTCTCGTATCCCCGAAGGCTCCCGCAGAGGTCTGATCCGCATGTCCCGTCGCTTCGTCACCCTCGACGTCTTCACATCCGAGAGCTTTGCCGGAAATCCTCTCGCTGTCGTTCTGGAGGCCGAAGGATTGGATGATGCGGGCATGCAGCGGATCGCGAAGGAGTTCAATCTTTCCGAAACGGTCTTCGTCTTCCCCTCGTCGGAGCCGCGCCAGCGCGCCGACATCCGCATCTTCACGCCAGCCCGTGAATTGCCCTTCGCGGGGCATCCGACTGTAGGAACGGCGGTGTTGCTGGCGCTTCTCGACCAGAATGGCACCGAGGGTGCCGTCGCCTTCGGCCTGAAGGAACAGGTCGGCATCGTTCCCTGTGTGGTCGAGGTGAAGGATGCAGCGAGCGGCACGGCGCGGTTTCGCCTGCCGCGGCTGCCCTTCGTCTGGGGCGAGGGCAAGGAGAGCGCCGATTGCGCCTGGGCGCTTGGTCTCGATCCGACGGAGATCGGCTTCGGTCAGCACATCCCGAGCCGGCATTCGGCAGGCGTGGCCTACGATCTCGTTCCGGTCCCGTCCCTCGAAGCGCTGGCACGCTCCAGGCCGCACGGGGAAGCCTTCGATAAGGCGTTCGGTGACAGCGATCATCCGGCAGCCTATGTCTATGCCCGAATTCCCGATGCAGAAGGCTTGAGGTTCCGCGCGCGCATGTACGGCCCCGGCATGGGCGTCGCCGAAGACCCAGCGACTGGCTCTGCGGCAGCCGCCTTCGCGGGCGCTCTCATGCAATGCGAGCCCCTGGGCGACGGCGAGCACAACATCGTCATCGAGCAGGGCGTGGAGATGGGCCGTCCGAGTGAAATCTCCCTGCAGATGACGATCAAGGGCGGAGCCCTTGTCTCGGCGGAGATCGGCGGGAACGCAGTGATGGTGAGCCGCGGCGAGATCCTGTCGTGAACCGGGAGCCTCAGATCCGGCGCGTCTCCTGCGTCGAGGCGTTCTGTCGCCCGCTGGATTGGGCTTGGCCCAGGCAGAACCGGAAATTCATCGCGGAGAACTGGAAGCGCCGCACGGCGGGTAAGCCGCAGATGTTCAATGGGCGGGTGCTGCTGCTCCAGGATGTCGCGTTCGAGTGGGATCTGTGCCGCAACATCTATTTCGAGGTCGACTACGCCGATTTCGTCGCCTGGATCGACAAGGGCTATCCGGATCCCGCCATCGCCAACGGCTTTGCCATGGGCGCGCTGCGCGGCTCCGACGGGGCCTTCATCTGCGGGGTCATGGGAAACGGCACGACCAATGCGGGCCGCGTGTATTTCGCGGCGGGCACGCCCGATCCTTCCGATCTGAGGCCGGATGGCACGGTCGATCTCGCCACCAGCCTCACGCGCGAACTGGCCGAGGAGACGGGGCTCTCCGAGGGCGACTACCATGTGGACGACGAATGGATCATCGTCCAGCGCTGGCCGACCATCGCCCTCCTGCGGATGGTGACCCTGCCGGTCACGGCCGAGGAGGGCGCCGCGAGAATCCGCGCCAACATTGCGGCCCAGCCCGAACCCGAACTGCAGGATGTGCGGATCGTCCGCGGGAAGCAGGACATCGATCCGGAACGGATGCCACTGTTCCTGCAATCCTTCTTTGCTTGGGTCTTCGAGCATCCGACCTAAAGGTGGAGCGCACCTTTAGGATCCACCCGATGCGCCGATCAGCGATAGCCGTGCCGGGACTTCGAGGCATTGACCATGCGCACAGCCTCCGCATCGCGTCCGCCGGCACAAGCGGCCTCCGCTTGACCGATCTCGCGGTCGACCTGGTTATAGACCGATTGGTTCACGTGTCCCATGGCAAGATCATTGCTCATCACGGCGCGGTATCGGTCGATCTCGCCCCTGCAGCCTGATCCTTCCGGCATGCGGATGCCGGATGGCGTGATGCCGGTATTCGCGGGGGCAGGGGCCAAGGCGGACTGATTGCAGGCGGCCAGCGGCAGTGCCAGCAATCCCGTTAGGCACAGGGAGCGGATCGCTGTTCTCATGAAAACACTCCTGGATCGTCGAGGGCGAGGGATAAAGGCCAAGCTTGATCCGATTTAGGGCGGTTTGCCGAAAGACCAGTCCTGCCGCGCCTCGAGCCATAACCCATACGATAGTCGAGCTTTGTCTTTTCATTTGTTTCAACGGCTTGCCATTCGGACGAAGCCCCGTTACAAACGGGCCCGTTGTTCGCGGCTTCATGCCCGCGGCCGAGGAGGATTTGGGCAGCGATGATCATCGGCTCCCCCAGCGCATGGATGGACGGACCCGCTCCCGCGGCCGATCGCGCGCGTCTTCTTGGCCTCCTTCTCCTTAGCTGCCCCTGAGGGTCGGCTGGGCGTTGCCGCCTGGGCTCTCAGGGGTTCTGGATCAGCAGGAACAACCTTGAGCGCCAAGGATCATTCCAAGGCCTCGCTCCTCTCCGAGAAGGACTAGAATAATGACCGCTTCCGTATCCGGCTCCTCCAAGGACCGCGTTCTGATCTTCGACACCACCCTGCGTGACGGCGAGCAATGCCCCGGCGCCACCATGACCTTGGAAGAGAAGCTCGAGGTTGCGGAACTGCTCGACACCATGGGGGTCGACATCATCGAGGCGGGCTTCCCCATCGCCTCCAATGGCGACTTCGAGGCCGTCTCCCTCATCGCTAAGCAGGTGAAGCGGGCGACCGTCGCCGGCCTCGCCCGCGCCATCTCGGCCGACATCGCCCGCGCCGGCGAGGCGGTGCGCCATGCAGCCCGTCCCCGCATCCACACCTTCGTCTCCACCTCGCCGATCCATCTGGCGCACCAGATGCGCAAGTCGGAAGAGGAAGTTCTGGAGATCATCACCAAGACTGTGACCCAGGCACGCAATTTGGTCGAGGACATCGAGTGGTCGGCCATGGACGCGACGCGCACGCCCATCGACTACCTGTGCCGCTGCGTCGAAGCCGCCATCAAGGCCGGCGCCACCACCATCAACCTGCCCGACACGGTGGGCTATGCGACCCCGGATGAATACCGCGCCATGTTCCGGGCCGTCCGCGAGCGCGTACCACATGCCGACAAGGCCATCTTCTCCGCCCATTGCCACAACGATCTGGGTCTCGCAGTGGCCAATTCCCTGGCGGCCTTGGAGGGCGGCGCCCGGCAGATCGAGTGCACCATCAACGGCATCGGCGAGCGGGCGGGCAACGCGGCCCTCGAAGAGGTCGTCATGGCGATCCGCACCCGCGGCGACGTGTTGCCCTATGATACCGGCATCGAGAGCACCATGCTGACCCGCGCCTCGAAGCTGGCATCGGCTGCCACGTCCTTTCCGGTGCAATACAACAAAGCCATCGTGGGCCGGAACGCCTTCGCCCACGAGAGCGGTATCCATCAGGACGGCATGCTGAAAAACGCCCAGACCTACGAGATCATGACGCCCGAGAGCGTGGGCGTGTCCAAGACCTCCCTGATCATGGGCAAGCATTCGGGCCGCGCAGCGTTCCGCAACAAACTGGAGGAGTTGGGCTACAGTCTCTCCGACAACCAGTTCCAGGATGCTTTCGAGCGGTTCAAGGAACTCGCCGACCGCAAGAAGCACGTCTATGACGAGGACATCGAGGCCCTGGTCGACCAGAACATCGCCATGGCGCACGACCGCATCAAGCTGGTCTCGCTCCATATCGTGGCCGGAACCCGCGGGCCCCAGCGGGCCACCATGCGGCTCCAGGTCGACGACAGGATCGTCATCGAAGAGCAGGAGGGCAACGGCCCGGTGGATGCCACGTTCAACGCCATCAAGGCCCTGGTGCCCCACGAGGCGGTTCTGGAGCTCTACCAAGTTCATGCGGTGACCGAGGGCACGGACGCCCAGGCCGAGGTCTCGGTGCGTCTCTCCGCCGACAATCGCAGCGTGACCTCCCGGGCGGCCGATCCGGACACCCTGGTGGCTTCCGCTCAGGCTTATCTCGGCGCCCTCAACAAGCTCATGAGCCGCGGCGCACGCCTGCACGCCCAGCACGCGGCGGAGTGATGAAACGGAAAAAGGCCCGCTCAGCGGGCCTTTTTACTTTCAGCTGTCTCCAGCTATCGAACCCGCAAGCTTGAGCGGGAAGGGGAGCCGGCGCGATCCTCTTTGATTGCCGGGCCTAAAGATGAAATGCCCAGATGGAAGTGCCCTTGAAGGAGAGAATTCGATCCGCATGGCAAGGCCTTCTGCCGGGCTCAGCCAGAAACCTGGGCTTGGGACGGAAAACCTCGTCAAATAGGGCTAGACAGGACCATCCCGGTTTGTTACACGCACGGCCTCTTCAGCGGACGTCGCGCCGCTGATTTCGCTTCGGCGACGGGTGTGTAGCTCAGTTGGTAGAGCAGCTGACTCTTAATCAGCGGGTCCAAGGTTCGAATCCTTGCACACCCACCAATGCTTTCAAGGACTTAGGCAAAGTACCCTCTGAGGCGGATCACCGTTAGGTAACCTCTGAGGTAACACTTGGGCGTGTTATGGCGTGAAGAGCTGCGATGCTGACCTGCCGCTCCTCATCGACTTCCGCAGAGTTCATGGGTTTGAAGCCTGCTTCATGAATGCCGTGCCAATAGCGCCATTAGTGCCAATAGCCCTCTCGGCCTTCTCGCCCGAACTGGCCAAGGTTCACCGATGATATTCCTAGCCGGGGCCACGCTCTCGATCTCAGGTCTGCATAGCTCGATTATCAAGCACAACTATCACACCGATGGTAATCGGGTGACCATCCTGGTCCAGGCCCGTACGTCTTCGACCATGCGGAACTGCAAGTGTGAAGCGTCAGATGATGAGCTTGCTCACTGGAGGGCGGGTTATAGGCGGCGGCCGGTGAGATCGTCTAAATAAAACCCAGACCGAAGCTCGGGGTTACAGGTGATCGACTGCTTCATCTAAAGGCTAGAGCGTTTTCGACTTACACGGGTTCATAGCCGCTGTTGGTGAGATAGTTCTGGCACTCCTCGGCCGGGAAGCTGCCGAGCAGTTCGCCAATGGTGGCCCAGAGAGCTTCTTTCGTCCGCGCCGCAGCCTTGCGCAGGAGTGCCTTGAGTTTCGCAAACACCTGCTCAATCGTTTTGCCATGATGCCTCTCAATGACTGCTTCCTGTTGACGTTCAGTCTGATGCCTTGATGCGAGCTGTGGGGCTATCCGCGAGGTTCACCAGCCAAATGCGTTGTTTGCCCACCTGAGCCAGCCGGCCCTTGAGCGTGCCTCGCCGCAGCCAGCCATACACCGTCTGCCAATGGGTCCCGAGTTGGTCGGCCCCCTCCTGCAGGGTCATCTCCTCATCATCCGCACGCGGCACTTTCCCGGACCAGTTCGGCCGGGTCGTGCCATGCCCATGCCGCTGCAGCAGGCGCCGGATCATCGGAGCGTTGAAGGCGCTGCGCTTGGCCGGCCGAAAGCCCTCCGCGTTCAGGCGGGCTGCAATCTGCTTCGCCGTCTCGCCGGCCGTCCGCAACGCCACCGCCCGTGCCAGCAACTGGTCAAAGTTCGCCAGTTGCTCGAACCGCCGCACCGAGCGGATCACCTCATGCCGGGTGATGACGCCGCCAGCCCAGTGGCACGCAATCTCCGCCCGCTCGGTCGCGCCCTGCAGATGGATCACCACCCGATCGAGCATGGTCCGGGCGATCGTCTGCCGGTCGCGCGCCGTCGTGGATGCGGCGCTCCACAGGGCCGGAATGTCCTCGGCCAAGCGGAGCACTGCCGCCTGTTCCTGCGGCGTCAGCCGTTCCGGCTCGCCGGCCAGGACCCGCTGGTGCTCGCTCTCCAGCGTCTGGTGGGTCGTCAGCGCCGTCTCCCAGTCCCGCTCCAAGGTGCGGGCGACCAGGCGGTTGGACGGGTCGACCGCCTCATAGCGCCGGCGGGCCAGATCCGCCTCGTAGATTGCCCGTTCCAGCCTCTGCTTCCAGTGCCGCCGGCGTTGCTGGCGCTCCAGCTCGAGATCCTCGGCCACCTGCAGACTGACCTCAATCGCCAACGGCGAGAGCGCTTCCAGCATCAGGGCGCTGACATGCTCATCCACCGGGCGGGCACTGATCGACTGGCACTGGGGCGCGCCGTAGGTCGCCGCCATCTGATTGCAGGCCTAGCGCGCCTCCCGGCCATCGTCGTTGTAGGTGACGCACATGCGCCGGCCACAGACCCCGCAGGCCACCAGCCCGCCGAGCAGCGCGGGGCCGCCGCGGGGAAGGCCGGTGTGGCGTGCGCGGTTGGCTGCCATCTGCTCCTGGTTCCGCTCAAAGGTGTCCCAATCAATGTAGGCCGGACGCGTGCCGCGGTGCAGAACCTTCCAGGCCTTTGGATCGCGCAGGAAGCGTTTGCCGCTGTGCGGCTGGCCGGGCCGCCGCAAACGGCCGTCATAGGTGCGCCGGCCATAGACGTAGGCTCCGGCATAGAGCGGGTTGCGCAGCATGTCGCGCAGCGTCTGCCCGTTGGGCCGGGTCCAGTGCACCTCGCCCTTGTGCGGCCCGCGGCGGATGCGATCCGGCAGGCGAATGTCGTGGTCGACGAGATAACGCAGCACACCGCTCACCGACCGTCGCCGTTCAAAGAGCGCGAAGACCAGACGGATGATCTCCTGCACCTCTTCGTCGGGATCGAGCGCGACCTCGCCGGACGGCTTGAGCACGTAGCCGCGGGGAAGCCCCAGCACCAACTCGCCGCGCTGTGCCTTGGCGCGGCGGCCCTCGAGCATGCGGGCCTTGAGAATGTGGATCTCAGCCTCGCTCATGGTGCCCTTCAGCCCCAGCAGCAGACGATCGTTGTAGAGACTGGGGTCGGAGATCCCGTCGGCATCGCCGATCAAGGTGTCGAAGAGGGCGCACATCTCCAACAGCTGATGCCAGTCGCGGC
>KI912045.1:416048-417348 GCA_000517005.1 Microvirga lupini | reverse complement strand
AACCTTGAAGCCGAACCAGTAGACCGGTGCGTGATTGACCGAGAAAGGCCTCGTACCCACTCGTGGCAACAAAGCGATCGAAGGCAACCTGCTGCGCGTCACGCGGCTGGGCTTCGACTGGTGATATCGTGATGAGAAGAGAGACGAACGCTGCCGCACTTAGAAGCGGCACAAGAGAGCTTTGACACCGACCGAGCAGTTGGCTGCGTGACTGGATGGGCAAAAGCTTGTCGTGGCTCAATCACATGTCCTCCGGTTTGTAGTGTCTACAGCCCTGCCGGAACACAGCCGCTTCGCCTCAAGCATCGGCAAGGTGCATTGCGGCTCACTTGATCTGGATTTTCGCACATACGAGCTATCTATCTTGCTTCTTGGGACGGAAATTGAGAGAGGCTTCGCCGCGCCGTTCCAGGCAGCGGCTCAATTCCTGATTGACCCAGCATCCAACTCGTCGTTCTAAGGATCGCGTCATATTGATCTCCTAGTGACGCCCCTCGGCGAACTCAGTTGCCGAGATCGGGCCTTGCTGGCTGGAGCGGGATCATGGATGGTGAGGGTCATGGCAGCCTCCTCCGATGGATCCCAGTATCGTGTGAAATCGCGCGTTCTTCTGTGGCCCGCATCACACGGGCCTTATGTGACCTGGCGCACGATCATCCGGCAGTGACGAGGTTAGATCTAGGGAATGCCTTGTCCCTCCCTGACTTAAGCACTTCGGTTCTATGCCGGGGCGCTCTTTCTTTGAGTTGTATTCCTTAGACTGCCCTCGATGAAGTCTGTAGCGGCTCGAACTGGTGATGAACCTAGTCACAGTTCCGTCCCTGAGTTGGGAGCGATAACTCCCCGGCCGGGAGAGCGCGGGCTGGCGCACCTCGCGTTCCGCCCTGGCAAGCCGAGCGCATGTTCAAGGCGGACAACGGCCCGCCGACCTGAGGCAACGAAGTGTATGGCTACGAGGGCTTCCGAGGAGATCAGGGCAACGGTGGAGCGCCTGCAGGAGGCTCGAAGCAAGCAGGTCGAGGCGGCGTTGAGGCAAGCTCGCATCGATGCAAGCGAGAGTGTGCGCACACTCACAGAAAGCTCCCGCAGGGATATGCGATAAAGGACCATCGAGGACAATGGTCATGACTCAGAACGCACTATCCTTCGCACTCGGCACAGTGGTCCCCTTGCCATCGTGATGTGGCTGATCTTTCAGTAGCTGATGGGTATTCTCTCGCATTAGGCACGGTCCAGCTCAGTCGAGGCTACCTAGCATTAGAGATCACCAGAAGGCGTATCCGTGGGGTTGAACGGCTCG
>KI912045.1:414506-415948 GCA_000517005.1 Microvirga lupini | reverse complement strand
CCTTCAAAACCAGTTCCACAAATGCGCTTCTCGGAAATTCGCACCGACGTCGCACCGATACCGCCGACCATGCTGAGCAACATCCCGAATCTTCTATTAGCTTAGGGACCGGTGAATCGGTAGGCTTGCCAAGCCGCCCGGCCCTTGTGGGTGATCCTGTAGAGGGAGAATTGCTTGCCAGCGGGCGCGCCAGTCGCCACCTTCTCCAGGTATCCTCGCTGGACGAGCCGCTCCGCCTCAGCCGTATATCGCTGCAAGTCCCTGTTTCTACGGGGCGGCTCCGCAAGGCTGCCGAGAAGGTAATATTCCCTTTCAGTCAGATCTTGTTCGTTGTGGCGCACCCGAGACCCTTTGGAACCAGTGATTGGCGACCGCCGCTGGAAGGATCATATTCAAAGGTAGAGTTAAAATCCCCGACACTAGACTTATGATCTTAGGTAAAGAGGGAGTAACGATGGCGATCTAATCCGGCGGAATGCCGTTCAATAAACAGCCTCATCGGAATTTCGCAGCCTCATACACGACATTAGAGGCGCAAAACGAGGCATGCGCAGACGCGGCACAATCGGCTAAACCACTCATCATGACACCTACGGTCTTCTTCCGCTGGGTCGCATGGCTACTCCTCTTCGCCAGCGCGGTCTTTACCCTCTCGCCAATTGAGTTCCGGCCCGTCACAGAGGCACCAGTCAGCTTGGAGCGGTTTGCGGCCTTTGCGGTCATTGGAGCTGCTTTCTGCTTCGGGTACCCAAAATACCGCCTCCACGTCCTCCTGTTGCTGATCGGGATCGTGGGCTTCCTTGAAGTGGTTCAGAACTACGTTCCAGGTCGCCATGGACGCCTGCCAGACGGCCTTGTAAAGGCGTCAGGCGCTCTCCTCGGAGCAGCCTTCGCAGCATTCATCGCCCGCTATGGCAGCCTTCTACGCGAAACTAGAAAGGGTAAAGAACTTTAGTTCTGGTTGGCCTGAGGGATATGCCCTGAGAGGATCATGGGACATTGTCCGTTGGCATCTGGTCCATCCGGCATGATGAGCACAGAAACGGCGCGTCCTTGAGAGGCCAGGGCATCTGCGGCATTGAAGGCTGAATTTTCCGCTTCCTCACGCGTGGGGTACGAAATCTGAGTGCGATCCCCGTATGTGACCAACCACTCATTCTGAACTTGGAACACAACAAAGCGCTCGGTGTGTGTTGAGAGCATTGCCGCCTCCCCCTTGAAGTGAGCAACCGCAAAACTAGCGAGGCAAGCACAAAAGTGGCAGGTCAAAAGGGGGAGTCCACTGACTACTCTGAGTAGGCAGCATCCCGAGGGATAGTGATCCTTCGACAGCGGCAAATGCCCCCAAGTTTGCTCCCCGTCCCATAAACGGCCTTCTCGGAAATTACGTGTCCCTCGCGTGGGCTAGTCGCCTCCCTCAGCGGGTCTCCGGTTTCTCATTC
>KI912045.1:412560-414406 GCA_000517005.1 Microvirga lupini | reverse complement strand
ACCGATGTGGCCAAAGCCGACCTCGGCCACCAGGCGCTGGAAGCCGGGCCGGTCGAGGGCCGAGGCGGCGGAGCGGCCGAGATCGTCATCGATCACCACGATCTGCTCGGGCTGCCAGCCGAGCTGGCAGGCGCGATCGGTCAGGGCATATTGCAGGCGGGTGGATTCCCGGTTGTGCTCGATCTGCCGCAGGGTGGACTGGCGGACATAGACGACCGCCTGGCGGTCACAGTGGCGGGCCCGGATCTTGTCGGAGAGGGTCGGCGCGAGGATGTTGGGTTCCGGGCTCATGATCCGCCTCCTGTGTGGCGGCCAGAGACTGGCGGATGAGGTTGGAGATCAGCACCACCAGGCGTCGGCGCCGGTCGGGCGGAAGATCCTGCCAGTGGATGGGGGTCGATCGCGGGGTCATGGCGTGTTGCCACCCATAAGGCCAAGGCGCGCAGCGCCTGATGGCCCAGTCGCGGTGTCAATGGAACCTCACGTTCAGAGGTTCCACGTTGGTCCGATCTCAATGGGATTAAGATCAGGCGAATAAGCCGGCAGGAACAGCAGACCCGCTCCCGCCGCCTGGATCATCTCCCGGACGCCCGCCACCTTGTGGGCTGCCAGGTTGTCGAGCACGACCACATCACCGGGCGAGAGCTCCGGAGCCAGCACCTGTTCGACGTAGGCGCGGAACACCTCACCGGTCATCGGGCCATCGAGCACCATCGGGGCAATCACGCCGCTGGCGCGCAGGCCCGTCACAAAGGTCGTGATCTTCCAGTGGCCCAGGGTGTGGCATCCACCACTCGCTCGCCTTTGGGACCCCAGCCATAGCGGCGCGTCATCGTGGTGGTGGTGCCCGTCTCGTCCAGGAACACGAAGCGGGTGGGATCCATGTAGCGCTGCCACACCCGCCAGCGCTGGCGTTCACGCGCTACATCGGGCCGGTCCTGCTCGGCCGCCCGGAGTGTCTTTTTTTGTGCCGCAGGCCGAGCCGGCGCAGGGCGAGCAGGATGGTAGAGAGAGCCGCCACCACGATCCCACGCGCTTTCAACTCAGCTTGGATCTCGGAGAGCGTGATGCTGGACTTGGCCGCGACCAGACTGCGGAGCAGGTCCTCATGCGGCTCGAGCACCGGGCGACGATGCCCACCCACCCGGTCAGGGGCTAAGGCTCGTTACCTAGCCATTGCGGATTACAGACGTCGCCGTCGTTGACGGAACTTAGCTGTTCGCATACCGTTCTCAGGGTGGGATGCCGATCTCGGGCTCTGGGTTTCAGTCCCAGGGCGTCCGTGAAGACGCTCAGCACTTGGACGCTGGGCTAACGGCTTTCGGATTAGACGAGTTCGGGTCCCACCACTGAGCCGGGTAGCCGTAGAAACGGAATATCTCCTGCTGATCGGGCTCCAGCTTCGCCTTCTTGAAGCTAGGCATCAGTTTAAGGCCATAGCCCGAAATTTGTGTTCGTCCGCTGTCTTCTACCCTCGCCATTCTGGGAGCGAGCAGCTTTGCAAATTCCGGATCACAAGCGCCGGTGTCGTACTTATCGCAAGCCTTGAAGAAGGTGCTCGCGACTGCATCAGCCAATTGGAGGCCACCAAGCTCATAATGGGGGCGGATTTCAACCTGCCTTCGGCTGAGCACGTCCCAATACAGGTCACCTAGCGGCAGGAAGGTATCGCCTCCGATGCTTTTCATCTTTAGTGGTTCGAAGTAAGCGTTGAGCTGAGAATCGGACAGCCCGCCCCGAGTACTGTAGATCAGCTTTAACTTCTTCGGTCCGCCGAAGTTCTTACGGGAGTGCCCATCGACCCAGTGCGTTACTCTTTCGAGTAATAGACGGGTCAGCCAGCAGT
>KI912045.1:411826-412460 GCA_000517005.1 Microvirga lupini | reverse complement strand
TGCGATTTTGCGCGTAATGGCGTTCTGAAACCATGAGCCTCACGCGGGGTGCTCTCACCTGATCTCCTTCACCATCGTCGGCACGTGCTGGGCGTGTTTGTTCCGCACCCCGACTGTGACTGTCCGGGCGTCGCGCTTTGGCAACCGGTCCCGCCCGGTGTTAGAGGTCGAAGAGCGCGCTGCTTTCAGAGAGTTGATCCCGGTGCGCCGCTAGGATTATACCCTTTATTTCGAATTTATTCCGGCAGGAGGGTTAAAGTTAGGTGCTGATATCCCTTGACTGGAGGGGATCATGTCACACGAGAGAAAAACCCAGTGGACCCATCGGCTTGAGTACCTGCACGCCCTGAGAGAGCGTTTCACGGCAGCCCGCCAGTACGATCGGGCCTACGAAACCTATCTCGCCATTCAGCACGTATACGATCTCTGGGCGGATGAGATGTTCCGCTCGCGCGGGTAGCTCTGGAGCAGAACTCGATCCTTCTCCAAGGCCAAGGTATATAGCCGCTACGTTTCCCTAGATTGTAGCCTGGTCGGGATCCAGGGGCCCGAAGGCGGCCAGAGTCGAATGAAAGCAGGCCATTCGGTCCATACTGGCTCCCCGAAACTCTGTTGAGGACAGCACGATAAAAAA
>KI912045.1:411443-411726 GCA_000517005.1 Microvirga lupini | reverse complement strand
GACATCTTGGATACCAGGGTTGAGTAGTACGACAGACGTTCCCTGAAGAAGGAGAAGTGTCGTCCACCGGCGCGCCATAGACGCGGTTGGAGATTGAGCTCTGAAAACCGCTTTTCGGCTTCGTTCAGATCAAGCTGCCAGGAGAAGCATTTGCTGATCAGCAGGGTTGCCGCGGCGAAATCGTCCAACGCGACCTGTTGCGCGTCGCGTGGCTGGGCTGTGGTTGATGGTGGCGCAACGAGCAAAGACACGACCATTGCCCCGCCCGAGCGAGGCTCGAGAG
>KI912045.1:411102-411343 GCA_000517005.1 Microvirga lupini | reverse complement strand
GCCTCAATGTGTCTCTGCTCCCGAGGCGGGCCTCATGGTTAGGAAGGGTTTGTCAGGACTATCCGATCGTAAGAAGACGATTCGCGGTTGGTATTTGATATGAAATCCTACTAGGAGATGATATTCGTGACGGCGAATTTCAGAAGCCTAACTTGTGAGAAACTTATTACTTACGATCAATACAAAAATAGAAATTTAATACTTGTTGGGTATATTGAATGGCCAGGCTTAGTGAACGTTG
>KI912045.1:410632-411002 GCA_000517005.1 Microvirga lupini | reverse complement strand
TGTGCGGGGACAATGCACCGAATTAAGGGGGCGATGATTACGTGGCTGGAGATGCGGCATTCCCCTTGGTGTTCGAGGCCAAGCGTGGAGGGGCCGGATGGTGGCGTTGCCGGCCTCTCTTCCTGCTTGATCAGCAAAGGCCGGACCTGAAAGTTCCCTTCGGTAGGATCCTCAGATCACGTGAGGTCCGCACTCGGCTATAGTTTCTTGGTCTGGCGGTAGCTGTCCTGATTGAGCTAAAGCTGGGCGAGGCGCGCAGTTTTTCGCTGTTGCGTCACATTGGTTCCCTTATTGCGGCCTCATCCATCCCTTCCTGATGTGACCACTCGGCCCGAACGCCCCTTCTGCCGCCTCACAGGCCTGTATTGAA
>KI912045.1:380840-410532 GCA_000517005.1 Microvirga lupini | reverse complement strand
TTGCTACCTGTAGGTTTATTTGCCGCTCTGCGGCGCTCATAGACGCTGCGTCCCCGTCCATCCTCGGAGATGACGATGTCGACGCAGCTGTTTACCCCCTCAGAACAATTGCGCTCACGGTTCCGTGATCCAATACTTGATCATATAGGGGGGTAGCTCAACGTCAGAGCGCCGGGATCCAGACCCGGAGGTGCAGCGTTCAAGTCCTGTCCTCCCTGCCAGCCCACTTCAACCCTCTCTTCGCTCCTTCATGCCATCGCCTCGGTATGGCGCCGCCAGTCGGGCCGCTCATGCTTGCGTTTAAACGCAAGCCGCAGGAAGCCCTCCAAGTGCGGTTTCCTGCTGACGGCAAGATCCTGCCAGTAGGCGCTCAAAAGCCGTCGGCGGCCTCGGCATGCGATTTAAGCGGTATTCGAAAATTCCGAGTGCACTTTCTTCCACTCGGGGACGGTCGAGGCCGCCCACTCATACCGATGAACGTCCATCGCACCGCCTGAAAACCCGCCCATCTGACAGCGTCGCGGCCGCCGCCGTGATTTTGACGACAGCCGCGCCCTCCAAGGCCCAGGCAAGACCATCGGCAGCGAACAGATCAGTGGCCAACCAGCCGAGCGTCGCAGCCTTGTGTCCATTGTGGTCGAGGAAGCAGCCCGCATCGTCCACCGCCCGCTGCCACCCTGCGACTGAGGAGCTTGCTGGGCAACCCATCTGAAAGGCTGCAAACGCGAGCGAGAAGACGGGCGGGACACCGCCCTCCATTTCTGCCATTGCCGCCCGCTCTTCGATATTGATTTGCCACTCTGCTCCGATAGCTCCGTTAGCTTCGATAGGTGTGGCGCAGGAGGCTATCGGCGCTTTTGGCGCTAACGGAGCACCACACACCGCGCTGTCTGAGGGCCTATTGGAGCTATCGAAGCTAACGGAGCAACTCTCCACACCCACGCGCTCAAAGACGGTGGAACCTCCCGTTACTGGGCCGCCTTGCTGCCCTGCAAGCGCGCGCTCCAGCCACTTGCTCGTCATCGCAAGCTCCCATTGAACACGACCGGATTGACTTCGTAGTTGAGAGCCTTGCGTCCGGCCGTGTCGCCAGCTCTCGTAAACCTTTCCCTGATCAGACCGGCCTCAGTGAGGTGCTCACAGGCAGCTGCCATCGCTGCAGCCTCGCGAAGAGCGCCACCCAGTTTCGCCCGCGCGGCGCGGGCGTTGAAGTCGTGCAAGTGCTCTCTGCGAAGGTAGCGGGCAAGTGCCATGGCGTTTCGCTCCGCCACAGGCAGTCGTGCGTCGTTGAAGACCCGCTCCGCCATGGGGATGAAATAGCCGTCAACAAGGCCGCAGGCAGCGAGCATGGCCCGTTTGGAAATCTCTGCCGGTTCCGGGCCGCCGCCGCCAGCCCACCAGAGGAATTCGAGGATCGCCGCCAGTCGCAGCGCTTGGCCGCGAGCCTTGCCAAGCGCGCCTGCATAGCCACCGGCAGCCTCGTCGGCGCGGGCGTTCATATCGCAGGCGAACTCCTCCAATGCGTCCTCGGCTGCGCTCGTCAACGGGACGATCACCGGTACCGGATCGCTGTGGGCATCGATGCCCATCGTCAGATCGGCGAGGCGCGCAATTGCAGCCTCCGCAGCCCGATTGTCGGCCAGCTCACGCGCCAGCTTGAACTCCGGCAATGCGTCAGGCCACCTCCACAGAAAGCGCGCTGCGAGGCCGTCGTCATCGCCCTCGACAATGACTGCAAGGCGGTCTGGCTGGATGCCACCAAGCACTCCAATCGAGAGATGCCGGATGCGCACTGGTTCGGGATTTTTCATCCGGTCGACGGTGTAGGATTGCCCAATATAAGCTTGCAGGTAGAAGGCGCGGTCGCCTCCGTTCCCACCGTATCGGTCGAACGACCCGAGCAGCCCCGATAGCTCATCGCGGACCTGGAGCAAGCCGCGCGGCAAGGCAGCAGCGAGAACCGCCAGCCTCTCGATTGTTGCATCGGTCACCTGGACGCGAGGGCGTGTCGGTGCATCGGGGATAACGGCCTCGGCGGGCACAATTGGCGGAGGGCTCCCGCCCTTCACCGCAGCCTTGACCTCGGCCTTCCATTCCTCGCGCCGCGCTTCGGCGGCCTCGCGCTTCATCTCGAAATCGCGAAGCTGCTGCTGAAAGTCGGCAGCCCAGCAACTCTCGACGGAATACAGCAGGCGCAACGGAGCGCTCATGCCTGGCGACTTTCCGGCAGACGGCGAACCAACGTTGCCGATCCAAAGATGCGTCGGTTCCGACCACTCTGCGCCTGCACTTGGGCGGCGCACATTGGCCAGAAGCGCGCCCGCTATTACCAGGAGGCTCGTGGCGACGTAATCGATTGGGGCGGAAGCACCGCGCGCGCGCTGCTCGACCCAGTCCCGCCAGAAGCCGCCTAGAATGCTCGATAGGAACGGCGGCGCAGGCCTCCGGCCGGTGCCAAGCAAGCTCAGGTCGGGTTCAGGCCATATGTTGCCCTCGGGCGCATCATCGTTCGCCTGCGTGCGGGCGCGAAGGACTTTCAGGTCAACATAGTCGGTATACTGGTCCATTCTAGGACGCCTTCTTGAATTGTGAGGGAATAAGGATGCCCGGCGCGGGGCGGGTCAGGATTCGATCCAGCTCGTCGCCATGCGCTTCATCTTCAGCAAGGAGGGGACCGGCATCACAGAGTCAATGCGCAGCCGCCTGCGGGCGCACGAGGCAGATGCCCTCGCGGCGGGCTTGCAGCCAGCCGACAGGTGAGCGGTGCACAGGCAAGGCTCCGTGCTCGGTCAGGCGCGGAGCGAAGACCATCTCTTCGCCGAGTGCCCATGCTCGCCCGAGCCATGTCGTCAGTTTGCAGAGTTGCGGTGCCCACGCGATAATATCGCGGGCGACGCCTTGGTGATCGGTGACGAGGAAGATGAATACCCGCGTGCCTTCCGTGCCGTGGCCGGTATGGCGCTCGAACTCAAACCGTGTTCATCGAAGATCACATACGCGGCACCCACAGGAATAGGCCCTGCGAGAGTATCGGGCGGGATGCCGAGCAGCTCTAACTCCTCTACTTCCCGAGATAGCAGCGGGTGTCTGGAGTAAAAAGTCTCCTCGATGCGTTTGTCGGAGATGAGGGAGAAAACAGTCGTCATCGGCGGTCCTCCCTTGGGCCGAGACCCGCGAGAGAGACGATGACTTTGGCGTGAGCATCCGAGATCCGGAGGCGGCGGCGGACCCATTCAACTGCCGCCCTATCCGTGCTATCAAATCCGTCGCGATCCGCCACCACGCAAGGTCTGCTCCGGAACCCGGCCAGGGCCTGGCTGCCCTGCGCCGGGTTTGCCTTGTGGTTCACTACACGGCTCCGGCTGCAGCAACGGAGGAGTTATCCTCGGAGGTATCGGCAGCCTCGGCAGACTGGACGTAATCCCCGCGCTCGACAGCGCGCAGGTCCGCATCACGCCAAAAGTTCAGCCCGCCGATGGTGATGTGCTGTGGAAAGAGACCGTCCTTTTCCCAGCGCCAAATAGTCATATCGGAGACCGGGAAGCGACGCCGCACCTCACGGCGTCCTACCAGTCGGTCAGGACGATCCCCGTTAGTTTTGTCAGCAGATGATGTCACAAGCATCTCCTTGTTAGGCTATGCCGTGAACTTGGTTGAGAGCTGAGTGTTAAAAAACGCGTTTTTCTACACTTCTTTACTTCTTTCGGCAGGGTCTGCTTCTTTCCGCAGACCCTGCCGATCACGTACAGGACGTGCTTCAGCGCCGCGTCGAAGCCCTTTGAAGCGGCGACCTTCCAGATAATTTCCCTGGCCTCGTGGTACTGGTTTTTAATCTCGGGATCGCGTCGCCCGGACCTGATATCTGCCCGAAAGTTCAGGAGGCTGTTGGACGAGGCCCGGTGCAGGGCGAGCTTTTGATGCTTGATCGTCCGCATGACGTGACCGGCCGCCGCTGGCTCTCCCCGACTCTCTTCCTCGACAAGATAGTCGATGGCCGCAGAGGCCCACGCAAGGGCGACCTCGTGCTGAAGTGGTTCCGGAGGGCGTCCCGTCTTCCCCTTGGGGCGCTCCAGAAACACAGTCCGTCGCCTCTTGCGGATATTCTCGATGTCGGCAACAAGCGTCTGTGGCACGGCGAGCGCCGGCATGAGCGTCTCCCCATCGAGGACTCTTCCGACGCGCAGATGCTCCAGGTAGGCGACAAAGGCGTGTAGATAGGCGAGCGCGTTCTGCTGCTTGCCATCATCGGTAGTCGCTTGTTCAAAGTCACGACCAATCGCCGCAAGCTGGTCGATTACTTCGCATAGCTCCAACAAGAGCCGCTGATTCGTCTCGTCGTTCAGTTCACAATCGCCGATCATGGCCCGATCCTTGGCGTATGACGAAGGCTGCCCAGGCTTCCAACGCCCGCTGTCGTTCATCAAGGTACAATGCCCTGTTATAGACGCCCGCAACGCCCCGCTTTGAAGGACCGCTGATATGATTGACCACGGCCTCGACGATATGCGGCGCAATCCCGAGCCGCTCGTTCATCATAGTGACCATTGTCCGGCGTAGGTTGTGCAGCGTCCAAGCAGGCAGGGGGACGAGCCCCGCCTTACCCCGCAGTGCCGTTATCCGCTCATCGAGAACGGCCTTCGCCTTGCTGAAGCCTGAGATCGACCTCTCGCTCCGGCTGGTAAAAACCAATGGTCCGATGCGCGGTAGTCCCGAGAGGATGTCTTGCACTTCCGGCGCGAGTGGCACCAGATGCGCCTGCCGGTTCTTGGTTCGGGTGGCCGGTAATTCCCATACGGCTCGGCCCGTCCCAACGTCCCGCAACTCGGCCCAGCGCATACCGCCTACTTCGGCACGCCTCTGGCCGGTCAGGAGCAGGATCTTGAACAGAGCTGCAAATGTACTCGTCCAGCCGTCCAGCCCCTTCCAGACCCAAGCCAACTCCTCAGGCGAGAGGACGCGCTCGCGAGAGCGCGTGGAGGTGAGGGCTCGTACCCGTGCGGCGGGACTGGCCGTGAGCTGATCCTGCTCAAGGCACCAGTTGAAGAACTTGGAGAGATAAGCCAGAGCGCGGTTTGCGGCAGCCGGAGACCCCCGCGCCTCAATCCGATGCAGCAGGTCGACAACATCCGCTTTCGTGATCGAGCTGATCGGGCGGGGCTGCCACCGCTGTGTGTCTGGCCCCTGCAGGATGCGGCGGTACTCGCGGGCGGTGTTCGGGCGCAGGTTCCGCCCGACATGCCTTTGCATGAACAGCTCGGCAATGCCGCCGAAGGTGGTCCGCCGTTCTTGCTCTTTCTGCCGTCGTGCCTCGGCTTGGACCTCACGCGGATCGTTCCCTGCCTTGGCCTGTTCGATGGCCTGCCGGGCGGCGTCTCGGGCCTCGGCAAGGGAGAGGGTCGGATATCGGCCCAGGGTGATGCGGATGAGCTTGCCGCTCACCCTGGTCATGACGAACCAGGCCTTGGTGCCGGAAGAAGAGATGCGCAGCCCGAAGGCGGGCAGGTGCGTGTCGAAATACTCGATCTGACCTGCCTCGGGAGATCTGAGGCGCTCGACGCCAGCGGCAGTGAGGCGCGTCTTCGGCATGGCTCCAGGTAACGCTCAGGTAACAGAAATTGATGTTATGAGACGTGATTCTATGTTAGCGACCGAGAGGCAGCAAGCAGAGAACACCTTATTTTTCAGCCTATTGAGTAAAGTCAGCGTGATGACGTGTTACGCCCTGATGCGTAATTACCGCTTACTCTTAATCAGCGGGTCCAAGGTTCGAATCCTTGCACACCCACCAAATTCTCCGCAAAAAACGATCGCTCAGAAAAAGATATGCTGGTGCAAGTGTGGACTGGGACCGGTCATTTTGCATTCAAATTGTGGACTTGCACCTAACTTGCCGGCCTTATGGCAAAGCTGCACACGGATCTGTGACTGCGCAAAGGCGGTATCAAACGATACCGCCGCCGCCTCCTGCCACGGCGGGACGCTCCTTCGCGACCGCTTGGCGGTAGCCGCTGGCGCGGTACGCCGCGATTGGATCGATAGCGCCGCCGGCCTGCAGGCGCGCCATCGCCAGAATCGGCTCGACATCGGTGCGGTAGGCCGCCTTGAGAGTTTCCGAGGCCATGAGAGCGTCGTTGTCGTCCTGATAGCTTTCGAGGGTCTTGCGGTTCACGAGAAGCGCTTGGGCATAGGCGCGGCGGATTTCATTGGCGCTGCGGATCAGGCTCTCAATCGGGTCGGTCACGTTATGCGACTGATCGATCATATGGGCTGGGTGAAAGCTCTCGGCCTGGCGGTGTTCGGCATCGACCAGTTCGTTGAAGACAAGGAAAAGGCGATGAGGATCGATGGCACCCGTGTCGAGATCGTCGTCGCCATATTTCGAATCGTTGAAGTGGAATCCGCCGAGCTTCCTGAACTGAATCAGCCGGGCGACGATCATCTCGATATTGACGTTCGGCGCATGGTGACCGAGATCGACGAGGCAATAGGCTTTCTCACCGAGTTCCGTCGCGATCAGGTAGTTGGTGCCCCAATCCTGCACGACGGTCGAATAGAAGGCCGGCTCGTACATCTTGTGCTCGGAGAAGATGCGCCAGTCCTCCGGCAAACGCTTGTAGATGGCCTTCATGGATTCGAGATAGCGCTCGAAGCTTCGGGTGAAGTTCGTCTGCCCTGGAAAGTTCGAGCCGTCGCCGATCCATACCGTCAACGCCTTGGAGCCGATCGCCTCACCGATCTCGATGCACTCGATATTGTGTTCGATGGCCTGCTGGCGCGTCGCCGCATCGGTGTGGCTCAGGGAACCGAACTTGTAGCTCTTCTCCTGCCCCGGCGCATCGGAGAAGGTGTTGGAGTTCATGGCGTCGAAGCCAAGCCCCAGTGCATCGCCATGTGCTTTGAGCCGTCTTGGGTCGTCGAACTTGTCCCACGGAATATGCAACGAGACGGTCGGCGTCGCGCGGGTGAGCTGATGGATCACGGCGCAATCGTCGAGCTTGTCGAAGATGTTGCGCGGCTCGCCGATTCCGGGAAAGCGTGCGAACCGCGTGCCGCCTGTGCCGACGCCCCAGGAGGGGACCGCCACGAAGAACTGCGCAACCTTGCCGGTGACGGCATCGATGTCGATGCCGTCACGCGCGAGCTTGGCACCCAGAGCATCGTAATCCGCCCTCAAGGCACTCATGTGCTTCTCGTTGTCGACGGAGACGATCTCTCCCGCAATCCGTTGTTCGGTCATGGCGTCCTCCCTGGGTAGGCCTTATCGCGTGAACGATGTTGCGTTGCCTGCATCCACATTGATGATGTTGCCGGTCGATTTCGCGGATAGATCGGAGGCGAGGAAGTAGATCGCCTCCGCAATGTCTTCCGGGAACACGTTCAGCTTCAACAGGGAGCGCTTGCGGTAATGCTCCTCCAGCTCGTCGACGGCGAGCTTCGACGAAGCGGCGCGCTGCTCGCGCCATTCGCCTGTCCAGATCTTCGAGCCACGCAGCACCGCATCCGGATTGACCGTGTTCACGCGAATGCCGGCTTCGGCTCCCTCCAGCGCCAGGCAGCGGGCGAGATGAATTTCAGCAGCCTTGGCGGTGCAATAGGCCGAGGCATTGGGCGAAGAGGCGAGACCGTTCTTCGACGAGACGAAGACGACATTGCCGCCGAGCTTCTGGCGCCGGAACAGGCGGAAGGCTTCCCGGGAGACGAGGAAATAGCCCGTCGCGAGAATCTCGATGTTGCGGTTCCACATCGCCAGGTCGGTCTCCTCCACGGGAGCCGAGGAGGCGATGCCGGCATTGGACACCAGGATGTCGATGCCACCGAACTCGACGCTGGCCTCGACGAAGGAGGACAGGACTTCCGGTTCGCTCGTGACATTGAGCTTCACGCCGCGCACCGCATCCTGTCCGAAGCGCTTGGAGAAATCCTCCACCGTCGTGGCAAGCGATTCCTGATCGATATCCGCGAGCACCACGCAGGCGCCTTCGCCGACCAGCCGTTCGGCCGTGGCCCGGCCGATGCCGCCGGCGCCGCCGGTGATGAAGGCCACGCGACCGGCGAGGCTCTTCGGCTTGGGCATGCGCTGGAGCTTGGCTTCCTCGAGCAGCCAGTACTCGATGTCGAAGGCTTCCTGCTCGGGAAGGCCCTGGTACTCGGACACCGAGGAGGCGCCGCGCATCACGTTGATGGCATTGACATAGAACTCGCTCGCAATGCGCGCCGTCGCCTTGTCGCGTCCGAAGGACAGCATGCCGACACCGGGGATCAGGAAGATCACCGGGTTGGGATCGCGCATCTTCGGGCTGTTCGGGTGCTTGCACTGCTCGTAGTAGCGCGTGTAATCGGCGCGGTAGGCTTCCAGGGCTGCTTCGAGGTTGGCGAGCACCGCATCGACGTCCGGCGCCTTCGAGTCGAAGTCAAGGACGAGCGGACGGATCTTCGTGCGCAGGAAGTGGTCGGGGCAGCTGGTGCCGAGCTGGGCGAGGGGCTTCAGGTTTGCCGAATTGACGAATTCAAGTACCGCATCCTGATCGTCGAAGTGACCGAGCTTGCGCTCCGCTTGGCCGATCTTGCCGCGGATCTCCGGCATCAGGCGCGCGGCGATCTTGCGGCGCTCGTCACGGGAAAGGCTGGACGCCACGGCGCCGCCGAAAGCCGGCTTGCCTGCGGTTTTCTCGGCAAACCACTTGATGGCCTGATTGATGATGCGGAGGGTCAGCTCGTAACAGTTCTTGGCGTTGTCGGCCCAGGTGAAGAGGCCGTGGCTTTCGAGCACCACGCCTCTGGCGTTGGGATTGGCCCTGGCGAAAGCTTCGAGATCGAGGCCCAGCTGGAAGCCGGGGCGGCGCCAGGGCAGCCATCCGATCTCGTCGCCGAAGATCTCCTTGGTCAGTTCGCGGGAGTTCTTGGATGCGGCAATCGCGATGATCGCATCGGGGTGCATGTGATCGACATGCTTGTAGGGAAGAAAGCCGTGGAGCGGCGTGTCGATGGAGGCCGCCCGCGTGTTGAGGTTAAAGGTGGCATGGGGCATGAAGCCGACCATGCGGTCCTCGTCCTCGACGCCTTTGTAGATGTTCTTCAGCGATCGCAGCTTGTCCATATAAAGCGTCGCGAAACCGTCGAGCTTGATCGTGCCCACGTCGCCGCCGGAGCCCTTGACCCAGAGCACCTCGACCTTCTCGCCCGTCAACGGATCGGTTTCGATCACCTTGGCCGATGTATTGCCGCCGCCGTAATTGGTGATCCGCTTGTCGGCACCCAGCAGATTGGAGCGGTAGAGCAGCAGGCCCGGCTCGTCGAGGACGGCTGCCTTCGCGTCATCCCAGTGGTTCTCAAGGAGTTTGACGGCTTGGGTCGCGGTGTCCACGGTTTCCTCCTGACTGCGCGTGAGGGCACAGATGCCCGGATTTGAGCCGAAAGGTGGCGGCAGCCTCGGATGTTGTCAACCAAAAACGATCAAATTTGATCATTAATGATCATAATACGAAGGTGGTATGTCAATATTGATTGACTGTGATCGTTTGGGTGAGCAGTCTAAGCCGGAACTTGCGTGAACCTGAAAGGTACTCGATCCTTCCGATCATTGTTGATCTGCCTGTTGAGGAACCATGCACGAACGTGAAAGGCACCGGATCATCCTGAGCGCCGTCCAGGAGAAGCCGGTCGCGACAGTCCAGGATCTCGTGGAACTGACTTCCGCGTCGGAAGCCACGATCCGTCGCGATATCGCAGCCCTGCACGTTCAGGGGCGCCTGCGCCGCGTGCGCGGCGGGGCGGAGGCCCTCCACCCGGCCCAGATCGGCAGCCTTGCCGCTAAGCCATTTCGTGTCTCGGAAGGCGAGAACATCGCCAAGAAGCGGGCTATCGCCCGTGAGGCCGTGGCGTTGTGCACGGAGGGGGATGCTATCATCATCAATGGCGGCACCACGACTTTCCAGATGGTGCATTACCTGACCGGTCGGCGGCTACAGGTTTTCACGAATTCATTCGCCATCGCCGAGCATCTCGTGAAGCATTCCAAGAACCAGGTGATGCTGCCGGGCGGCTCGATCTATCGTGACCAGAGCATCATTCTCTCGCCGTTCGAGAATGACGTGACGCGCAATTTCTATGCCCGTCGGATGTTCATGGGCGCCCAGGGCGTCGGTGCGCTCGGCGTCATGGAACAGGATGCTCTAATCATCCAGGCCGAGCAGAAGCTGATCAATCAGGCCGACGAGCTGGTTCTAATGGTGGATTCCACCAAATTCCAGCGCCGCTCCAGCCTCATTCTCTGTCCCCTCGATCGTGTCTCGACGCTGATCACCGATGACGCCATCCCGGATTCGGCCAGGACCATGATCGAGAATGCGGGGATCAAGCTGATCATCGCCGGAACGACGGCGGCCGATCAGACGGTGGAATCCTCATCGGCGGCCTGAGAGCCGGCGAGAGGTGCTTTGAAACGGGAGGAAGAACATGAAAGTATTTGCGAAGCTTGCCCTCGGCACGGCATTGGGTCTGGCTCTCTTCGCCGGTTCGGCGAGTGCGCAGAATGTGAAGATCGGTCTCGTCGCAAAGTCGCTCGGCAACGGCTTCTTCGAGGCAGCCAACAAGGGCGCTCAAGAAGCCGCGAAGGAGCTCGGTGGCGTCGAGGTGATCTATACCGGACCGACCAGCACGACCGCCGAAGGACAGATCGAGGTCATCAACGCCCTCATCGCGCAACGCGTCGATGCAATCGCGATCTCGGCCAACGACCCCGATGCCGTCGTGCCGGCTCTGAAAAGAGCAGCGCAGCGCGGCATCAAGGTGATCTCCTGGGATTCCGCCGTCGGCAAGGATGGACGGATCGTGCATCTCAACCCGTCGTCGAACGAGCTGATCGGCAACATGTGCCTGAAGCTCGCGGCATCCCATCTTCCTGACGGCAAGGGCGATTTCGCGATCCTGTCTGCGACTTCTACCTCGACCAACCAGAACACCTGGATCGCCGAGATGAAGAAGCAGCTCCCGAAATATCCCGGGCTGAATCTCGTCACCACGGTCTATGGCGACGATCTGGCCGATAAGAGCTACCGTGAGGCTCAGGGCCTGCTGAAGTCCCATCCGAATGTGAAGGTGATCGTTGCTCCGACGACGGTCGGCGTGCTTGCTGCCTCGCAGGTGGTGAAGGACGCGGGCAAGATCGGGCAGGTCTATGTGACGGGTCTCGGACTTCCCTCCGAGATGGCCGGTGCCGTCCATTCTGGCGCGACGAAGGAATTCGCCATCTGGAACCCGATCGATCTCGGCTATTCCGCCACGCAGATCGCCAATCGCCTCGTCAAAGGAGAAACCGACGGCAAGCCTGGCTCCGAGATCAATGCCGGCCGCATGGGCAAGATCAAGATCGGCGAGAACGGCGAAGCCGCCATGGCCGACCCCTTCGTATATAACAAGGGCAACGTCGACGAGTTCGCCAAGATCTTCTGAGATCGCGAACCCATTCGGAAAGAGGGCGCGTTAAAGCCGTGCCCTCCTTGCTCTCATCGGCACTTGGCAGGGTTTCCCATGTCCGTGGTTCAAGCGGTTCACGAGATCCAGACTCCGCTTCTGGAGATACGTGGCATTTCCAAGTCGTTTCCGGGAGTCAAGGCGCTCGATCATGTCGACGTCACGCTCTATCCGGGAACGGTGACGGCGCTGATCGGCGAGAATGGCGCGGGCAAGTCGACGCTCGTCAAGATCATGACAGGGATTTATCAACCCGATGGCGGTGAGATCATCGTCGCTGGCGGCTCCGTGCATTTCGCCAATGCCGAGGCTGCGATCCGCAGCGGCATCACGGCGATCCATCAGGAAACCGTGCTGTTCGATGAGCTCTCCGTCGCCGAAAACATCTTTCTCGGCCACGCGCCGAGAAACCGGTTGGGGCTCGTCAACTGGGGGGCCATGAACGCGCGCGCCGCGGCCCTGCTCACTTCCATCGATGCGCCGATCAGTCCCTATACCCGTCTGAAGGACCTCTCGATCGCGCACCGGCATCTGGTTGCCATCGCACGCGCGTTGTCCGTCGAGGCACGCGTGGTCATCATGGACGAACCGACCGCGGCGCTCTCCTACAGGGAGGTGGAAGACCTCTTCCGGATCATCGAGCGGCTGAAGAAGCAAGGCAAGGCCATCCTCTTCATCAGCCACAAATTCGAGGAGGTTTATCAGATCGCCGAACGGTTCGTGGTGTTCCGCGACGGTCGCTCCATCGGTTCCGGGCTGCTGTCACAGACTGGACAGGACGAGATCGTGCGCATGATGGTCGGTCGCTCCGTCGACCATGTTTTTCCGAAAGCCGATGTGGCGATTGGGAACACGGTTCTCAAGGTCTCGGGCTACTCGCACCCGACGGAGTTCAACGATATCTCTTTCGACCTGCGGCGCGGAGAAATCCTGGGTCTCTACGGTCTGGTCGGAGCAGGGCGCTCGGAATTCTGTCAGGCTCTGTTCGGCATCACTCGGCCGAGCGCGGGCAGCCTGGAACTGGAGGGGCGCCGGATCGATATCCGGTCTCCGGCGGACGCTATCGCAGCCGGCATAGTCTATGTGCCCGAGGAGCGCGGCCGCCACGGCGCCGTGCTGCAGATGCCGATCTTCCAGAACATTTCTATGGCGACGCTGGGCAGGACGACCAGGGCAGGATTCCTGCAGCAGGCGGAGGAGTTCGCCCTGGCCCGGCGATACGCCGAGCGGCTGGACCTTCGTGCCGCAGCACTCTCGGTTCCCGTCGGCACTCTGTCGGGCGGTAATCAGCAGAAGGTCGTGATCGGAAAGTGGCTCGCCACCAGGCCGAAGGTCATCATCCTGGATGAGCCCACCAAAGGCATCGACATCGGCTCCAAGGCGGCGGTGCACGCCTTCATGAGCGAACTCGCAGGCGAGGGGCTGAGCGTGATCATGGTCTCGTCCGAACTGCCTGAGATCCTGGGGATGTCCGACCGGGTGTTGGTGATGCGTGAGGGCCGGATGGCCGGCCTGTGGGATCGTGACGGTCTCGATGCCGAGATGCTCGTGCGGGCAGCCACGGGCAACATCTGACTTGGCAGGACAAGGAATCTGGAACCGAAGATGAGCCGAATCCTGAAATATCGTGAACTCCTGCTGGTGGCGATCATCATCGTCCTGATCGCGATCTTTTCGTACCGCGCGCCGGGCTTCGCCTCGCCGGAGAGCCTTGCCAACATCTTCAACGATACATCCATTCTGATGATCCTGGCGCTTGGCCAGATGGCCGTGATCCTCACCAAGTCCATCGACCTGTCCGTGGCCGCGAATCTGTCTTTTACCGGCATGGCCATCGCCATGTTGAATGCAGCCTATCCGCAGATCCCGCTGCCTCTTCTCATCGTGATGGCCATGACTATCGGAGCGTTCCTGGGCGCGATCAACGGCTTCATGGTCTGGAAGATCGGCATTCCTTCCATCGTGGCAACGCTCGGCACCCTTACGATCTACCGCGGCATGGCCTTCGTGCTCTCAGGAGGGGCTTGGGTCAACCAGACCCAGATGACGCCGGCCTTCCTCAATACGCCGCGAGTATCCGTGCTCGGACTTCCCTTGCTCGGCTGGACCGCCATCCTCGTGATCGCGATCATCAGTCTGGTTTTTACACGAACGGTGTTCGGACGCGCCCTCTACGCAGCAGGCGGCAATCCGACGGCGGCGCTCTATGCAGGAATCGATGTCGGGCGTACGCGCTTCTTCGCCTTCGTGCTGTCGGGCGCACTGGCGGGCCTCTGCGGCTATCTCTGGGTATCCCGCTATGCGGTTGCCTATGTGGATATCGCCGCAGGGTTCGAGCTCGATACGGTCGCGGCCTGTGTGATCGGCGGCATTTCGACCCTTGGGGGAATCGGATCCGTCGGAGGGGCAATCCTGGGTGCACTATTCCTCGGCGTGATCAAGAATGCATTGCCGGTGATCAACATCTCTCCATTCTGGCAGATGGCCATTTCCGGTTTTGTGATCATCGTCGCGGTTCTCTTCAATGCGCGACAGGAGAAGCGGAAGGGCCGTCTCATTCTTCGTGATGCCGTGAAGCGCAGTCCGACCGTGGCTGACGCACCGGCCGAAGGAGCAGCCGCATGAGCATGCTCACTCTCGAGAAACAGCCGACGCGGCATATCCCTGACAAGCTCTCGACGCCGGCCGGGCGAATTCTCGGCAGTTGGGAGGCCCTGCTTGCCGCGGTCGCCATCGCGATCTTCATCGCGAACTCGCTGGCATCTCCGCACTTCCTCGATCTGTGGAACCTGTCGGACGCCACCTATAACTTCACCGAAAAGGCGATGATCACCTTTGCGATGACATTGCTGATTATCTCGGGCGAGATCGATCTCTCGGTCGCCGCGATCATTGCATTGGCATCGACGGCCATGGGAGCGGCCGCGCAAGCCGGCTTTCAGACGCCGGCTCTCGTCGGGATCGGGCTTGGCGTCGGGCTGCTCTGCGGAGCATTCAATGGGGTTCTGGTAGCGCGCATCGGTCTTCCCTCCATCGTCGTAACCATCGGCACCATGAGCCTGTTTCGCGGCATCGCTCAGATCGTGCTCGGTGATCAGGCCTATGGCGGCTATCCGTCGAGCTTTGCCTGGTTCGGGCAGGGCTACATGTCGGATTTTTCCTGGTGGCCGACGCTACCGGGGTTCGAGGTCGTCACTTTCGAGATGGTGGCTTTCGTCTTACTCGCTGTCGCCTTCGGCGTTCTGCTCCACTGGACCGCTTTCGGGCGTCGGATCTACGCCATCGGCAACAATGCCTTTGCGGCGCAGTTCTCCGGAATCCCGGTCCAGCGCACCAAATTCATCCTCTTTCTGATGACAGGCCTCATGAGTGGGTTCGCCGCCATTTGCCTCACGTCGCGATTGGGCTCGACGCGTCACACCATCGCGGCTGGATGGGAGCTTGAGGTGGTCACCATGGCGGTGCTCGGCGGCGTCAGCATTCTCGGCGGCTCGGGTACAATCCCGGGTGTCGTGCTGGCCGCCATCGTCATGGGTCTCGTGACCTTCGGCCTCGGACTTCTCAATGTTCCCGGCATCGTCATGTCGATCTTCATCGGCCTGCTGCTGATCCTCGTGATCGCCTTGCCGATCGTCTTCCGTCGCATCCGTTCAAAGGCCACAGCATGAGCGCAAAGGAAAAATACGCCTTCAAGATGCAGCTCAATCCGGGCATGGAGGAGGAGTATCGCCGCCGTCATGACGAGATCTGGCCCGAACTAGTCGAGCTTCTGAGGGAGGCAGGCGTCGAGGATTATTCGATCCATCTCGACCGGGAGACAGGCATATTGTTCGGGGTTTTATGGCGAAGATCGGATCACCGTATGGCGGATCTGCCGAGCCATCCGGTGATGAAGCGATGGTGGGCCCATATGGCCGACATCATGGCGACGAATCCCGACAATTCGCCGGTCGATAAACCGCTTGTCACTGTCTTCCATATGGCATGATCTCATGAAAGTCGCAGTGCTCGATGTCGGCAAGACCAATGTGAAAGCCGTCATCGTTGATGCCGAGGCAAGACGTGAGATAGCCGCCCGTACACGCCCCAATCAGGTGCTCACTGGTGGGCCCTATCCGCATTTCGATGTGGATGGGATTTTCGCGTTCTTCCTGCAATCCCTGAAGGAGCTCAACGGGGAGTTCGGGTTCGATGCCATTTCTATCACCGCCCACGGCGCGAGCGGGGCGCTTTTAGAGGCAGAGGGTTTGGCGCTGCCCGTCCTTGATTACGAGTTCCGCTATCCGGCAGAGATCGAGGCCGAGTATGACGAGATCAGACCGTCTTTTTCGGAGACATTCTCGCCGCGCCTGCCCGGAGGTCTGAATCTCGGAGCGCAGCTCCACTATCAGAAAACGGCTTTTCCGGAAGCATTCAGGAATGTGCAAACCATCGTCACCTACCCACAATATTGGGGTTGGAGGTTGACGGGGCATGCTGCCACGGAGGTGACGTCGCTGGGCTGTCACACCGATCTCTGGAGACCAAGGCAAGGGGGCTTCTCCTCTCTTGTCGAGAGGCTCGGAATTGCCGACAAGCTGGCCCCCGTCCGGAAGCCTTCTGGTCGTCTGGGCTATGTGACGGAGGAGATTGCCGCAAAAATTGGGCTTGCCCGGCCCGTTCCGGTGTTTTGCGGCATTCACGACTCGAATGCTTCGCTTCTGTCCCATCTCGGTCGACACGAAGCACCATTTGCTGTGGTCTCGACAGGCACATGGGTCGTGATCTTCGCGGTTGGCGGAGATCTCGATCGTCTCGATGCGAACCGTGACACCCTCGCCAATGTGGATGCTCTTGGCCGTGCCGTGCCTTCCGCACGCTTCATGGGAGGGCGCGAATTCGAGTTGCTGACGAGAGGGCAGGGAACGGCGACGCCGGAAGCCGTCCGTCGTGTCGTAGAGAAGCAGATCTTCCTGACGCCGAGCGTAGTACCGGGATGCGGACCATTCCCCGGTGCCGAGCATCGGCTCGTCAATGCCTCGGACGAATTGAATGCGGACGAAACTTATGTTGCGGCTTCGCTCTACGCATCTCTGATGACGAAGGCGTGTCTCGACCTGACCCGCGCGGCAGGTCCGATCATCGTGGAAGGGCCGTTTGCGCGTAATGCTCTCTATGCGGAGGCGCTGTCGAAGGCAATTGGTCGCCCGGTCACTTCTGTGTCCAGCTCGACCGGAACGAGCGTTGGTGCGGCCCTTCTCGCGCTCGAGGCTTCAGCCGCAAACTCGCTTCAGGTAGGACAAGCAGCTTCCTCCCATCAACTCCCCGAAGGCTTCCAGCGGTATTGCGCCGAGTGGAACCGATATGCGATGAGCTAACGGGATTGGGGTAGTGTAGCTGGTTTTGGTTTTGCGAAATGCCTTGGCGGATCGTACCCAACGCTGCGCTAAGTGCTCCGCCGCTCGATCAGCACATGGCCCGTATCGATGATGCGCTGCGCCTCTTCAGGCGCCGCATCGTGGATGCGATTGAGGATGAGTCGGGCAACCTCTTTGCCGATCAGGTCGCCGGAGGGGCGGATCGTCGTGAGAGAAGGGATGCACGAGGCGCTGAAGTCCAGGTCGCCGAAGCCGATGAGAGCGATCCTGTCCGGAATGGCGATGCCCTGACGCTGGCACTCGAAGAGGGCGCCCAGTGCGAGCAGGTCATTCGAGAATGCAAGGCCATTGAGATTGGGATTGCGTTCGAGAGCGCGGTTGAGAAGGATGGCCCCGGCTTCGACCGTCGCTGCGCCCGGATGATTGATGATCTCGCAGGATTGCGCTCCTCCGTTCCGGCCGGCTTCCTCGAAGCCGCTGGCACGCCGGGCAGCGCGATGATCCTCCTGCATACGTGCGCCGAGGAAGGCGAGGGCTCGTCTTCCCTTCGACAACAGGTGACGCGCGGCCGAAGCACCCACCTGCGGATGGGAAAAACCCACAGCCATGTCGATGGGCTCTCCGCCGAGTTCCCACATCTCGACGACCGGCACTCCGCTTGCCCTCAGAAGCTTGCGTGTTCCCGCGCTGTGCGAAAGACCCGTGAGCACGACGGCGGCGGGAGCCCATGAGAGGGCGGTGCGAACCAGAGCCTCCTCCTGTTCCTCTCCATATTCGCTGTGGCCAAGGAGCACCTGCAACCCTTCGGCAGCGAGTTCCGACTGGAGCGTCGAGACGGTCTCGGCGAAGAAGGCGTTGCGGATCGAGGGCACGATGATGCTGACGACCTTCGAGGAAGCGGCGGCCAGCCCGCCGGCCACCAGATTCGGCACGTATCCCAGCGTCCCGATAGCGCGGGCGATTTCCTGCCCGGCCGACGGAGAGACGGCTCCCGGCTTGCGAAGATAAAGCGAGACCGTGGACGGCGAGACCTGAGCAAGCTTGGCCACGTCCATCATGGTGACACGCTGCATCTTGCGCCGTTTGCGCGTTCCGCGAACCTGCATCGAATCGCCACCAGCGTCCACTCATCACCTCATAATTCGTAGCGCTACAATAGGCCAGTGAGTGGAGTTTAAAGACTCTTTGAACACCTTTCCAGGGGTGAAATCCTATCTAGAGTTGGCCTAAAGTATAATTCTGCCCGATCTGATCGCAGTTGTTTGAAAAAATCGTAGCGCTATGATGAATGCAATCGCCGGGCGACCCTTTGGCTTCGGTCCATGTACCCGGCTGGCGCCCATCGCTGAATGGGCAGAGCAACAGGGAGGGAGCATGTCGTTGGTTAGCTTCCGTAAGCTTGAAAAGAATTATGGCCCGCTCCGCATCGTGAAGGGCATCGACCTTGAGATCGGCGACAAGGAATTCGTGGTTCTTGTCGGTCCGTCCGGATGCGGCAAGTCGACGACCCTGCGGATGCTGGCAGGTCTCGAGAGCGTTAGCGGGGGCGAAATCCGCATCGGCGAGAGGGTGGTGAACAAGCTGCCTCCCCGCGAGCGCGACATTGCCATGGTGTTCCAGGATTACGCGCTCTATCCGCACAAGACCGTCTACGAGAACATGGCCTTCAGCCTGAAGGTGCGGGGTGTCGGCGCGGCGGAGATTAAGACGCGCATCGCTCAAGCGGCCGAGATGCTCGGGATCGGGCAGCTTCTCGACCGCAAGCCGAGCCAGCTCTCGGGCGGTCAGCGTCAGCGCGTCGCGATGGGGCGCGCCATCGTGCGTCGGCCACAGGTTTTCCTCTTTGATGAACCGCTTTCCAACCTCGATGCCAAGCTGCGCGGTCAGGTCCGTACGGAGATCAAGCGGCTTCATCAGGCCGTGGGCACGACCATCATCTACGTGACGCACGATCAGGTGGAGGCGATGACGCTGGCCGACCGGATCGTGATCCTGAAAGGCGGCGAGATCGAGCAGGTCGGCACGCCCGACGAGGTCTACAACAATCCGGCAAGCGTCTTTGTCGGCGGCTTCATCGGATCGCCTGCGATGAACTTCGCCAAGGGGGCGATCCGCAGCGGCGAAATCGTGCTCGACGGCGGAGCGACCATTCCTCTGCATCGGAACAGTGCTGGCAGGACGAACGGCCTCGAAGGTCGTGAGGTCACCGTCGGCATCCGTCCGGAGCATTTTGTTCCGGCTGGCCAGGGACATGCTTTGTCGGGCCGTGTCCAAGTGGTCGAGCCTCTCGGCTCCGATACGCTCATCCATTTCGCCCTAGGCTCGTCCACCCTCACGGCTCGCGTCGCTCCGGATATGCGTCCCGGGCCGGGCGAGTCCCTCTCCATCGGTGTCGATCCGTCGCGGATCCACCTGTTCGATGCGGCAACGGAGCGGGCCATCAACTGATCGGCTCTCAACAAGGAAGACGATGGCACCGAAGCGCCATCCATCAATGAAGACGGAGGAAACGATGACCCTGAAGAAAACGATGACGCTGCTGCTTGCGGGCGCAGCCATGACCCTGTCGGCATCCGCCGCCATGGCCCAGGCCAATCTGCGTGTCTTCATCTCCAGCCAGCACCAGCCGGATGTGTGGCGCAAGGCCTTCGATACTTACGAGACCAAGAACCCGAACGTGAAGGTGACCATTGAGAGCGGCGGCAACACGTCCGAGGCCCAGGCCCAGTATCTCAACACCATCATGACCGCGAAGGATACGTCTCTTGACGTCATGATCCTTGATGTGATCCGCCCGGCGCAATATGCAGCGGCCGGCTGGACCGTCTCCTTCAACGATGTCATCGGCAAAGATGCCGACGCCTTCATGAAGCGCTATCTCCCGGCCTATGCGGAAGCGAACACGGTGGATGGCAAGATCGTGGCCCTGCCGGCTTTCGCCGACGCCATGTTCCTCTATTATCGCAAGGACCTGCTGGAGAAGCACGGCATTCAGCCGCCGAAGACATGGGACGAGCTTGCTGCGGCCTCCAAGAAGGTGCTCGGCGCAGAGAACAACCCGAACCTCCAGGGTCTGTCCTTCCAGGGCAAGGCCATCGAAGGTGCCGTCTGCACCTTCCTTCTGCCGTACTGGAGCATGGGCAAGCAGCTCGTTTCCAACGGCAAGCTCTCGTTCGACAAGGAAGCGGCCGTGAAGTCTCTCGCCCTTTGGAAGGGCTTCGTCGATCAGGGCGTTGCCAAGAAGAACATTTCCGAGGTGGCGACCGATGATACCCGCAAGGAGTTCCAGGCCGGCAACGTTCTGTTCGCCGTCAACTGGTCCTACGCTTGGAACCACTTCAACGGTGCCGAGTCCGCCGTGAAGGACAAGGTCGGTGTCGTGAAGCTGCCGGCCGTGCAGGGCGGCGAGGCTGCCTCCTGCCTCGGTGGCTGGGAATGGGGCGTGTCGGCCTATTCCAACAACAAGGCCGAGGCTCAGAAGCTCGTTCAGTACCTGTCGAGCCCGGAAGTCTCCGAATTCATGGCGATCAACGGTGCTCTGCTGCCGCAATTCCCGGAGGTCTACACGGATGCGGATGTGACGAAGGCGGTTCCGTGGTTCGCTAATGCCCGTCCGGTGGTCGAAACCGCAAAGGCCCGTCCCGTGACGCCTCGCTACAACGAGGTGAGCGAGATCATCCGCACCACGGTCAATGCGGTTCTCGCCGGCACGGTGACCCCGGAGCAGGGGGCTGACCAGATGGAAGGTCGCTTGCGCCGCGTCCTGCGCTGAGCTTCCCCCTCTCTCCTCAAGCGGACAGGCGCCCATGGGCGCCTGTCGAGAACCGATCCAGGGTAGGACCATGGCGATGGCAACGGTCAGCGAAACGAGCGGCATCCCGGCCACAAGCGAGAGCGCGACGAAATGGTGGACCCGCTTTCTCGATCCGAGCGAGCGCACCCTGGCCGCGCTTCTTCTGATGCCGGCGGCCTTGCTGCTCTCGCTCATCATCGTCTATCCGGTCTGTCGCCTAATCTGGACGAGCTTCCAGAATCTCTCCCTGACATCGGGTGTGCCGGCGAGCTTTGCCGGTCTCGAAAATTACGTCCTCATGCTTGAGGATCCGGTGTTCTGGGAGACCACCTGGAACACGGTTCTCATCACTCTCATCACCGTTCCCGGTGCCTTGGTGGTGGGACTGGCTCTCGCCCTCATGGCGAACCTGCCGTTCAAGACGAAATGGTCGATCCGCCTGTCTCTGCTCATCCCGTGGGCGCTGCCACTCTCCTTTGCTGGTCTGATCTTCGCCTGGTTCTTCCATTCCGAATACGGCGTCGTGAACGCTGTGCTGCGCCGCGTCGGCATCGAGGGCGTGATCTGGTTCAACTCCGCCAACTGGGCCTTCGCTGCCATTTGCCTGACGATCATCTGGAAGACCTCGTCCTTCATGGCGCTCATCATCCTGGCGGGCCTGCAGACCATTCCGCGCTCGCTCTATGAGGCCGCGGAGGTCGATGGAGCCGGTCGGCTTCGGCAGTTCTTCGAGATCACGCTTCCGCTGCTCAAGCCTTCCATCGTCGTAGCGCTGATCTTCCGCACCATCACGGCCCTGCAGACCTTCGATATCCCGTTCACCATGACGCGTGGCGGCCCCGGCACCTCTACGGCGACACTCGCCATGTACATCCACCAGAACACAGTCGACTTCCTCGATCTCGGCTACGGCTCTGCGCTGGCCGTCGTGATGTTCGCGCTCTCCATGTGCGTGACCGTCGTCTACCTGCGCATGATCCGGGCCAAGGGGTGACAACCATGACAACCGAGACCGCAACCAACCACTCGTTTCTGTCGGGAACGCCCTTGCGCATCCTGATCGGGCTGATCCTCGTCGTGAACGGCATCTTCCCCGCGCTCTGGATCCTGTTCACTTCTCTGAAGACCGAGGGCGAGCTGATGGCAAAGCCTATCACCTGGCTGCCTCATGCGCCGACAATGGCGAATTACCTGCGCGCGTTCACGGATCAGCCGCTTCTGCTGTTCCTCTTTAACAGCTTCATGGTAGCGGTCCTCTCGACGGCGCTCACGCTCTTCATATCCGTTCTTGCGGCCTATGCTCTATCGCGCCTGCAGATCCGGGGCAGAGATCTCATTCTGTCGGCCATCATCGCTGTTTCGACCTTTCCTCTCGTGACGCTGCTCGTGCCGCTCTTCGAGATCATGCGGGCGCTCGGCATCCTCAACACATGGATCGCCCTGATCCTGCCCTATACGGTGCTGAGCCTGCCGGTCTGCACCTTGATCCTGGTCTCGTTCTTCGAAGGGATTCCGCGCGATCTGGAGAATTCGGCCATGATCGACGGCTGCACCCGAATCGGCGCGCTCTTCAAGGTCGTCGTGCCGCTCTCGGCACCGGGAGTTTTCACGGCAGGCATTCTCGCCTTCGTGAACGCTTGGGACGAGTTCCTGCTTGCTCTCTCGTTCAACTCGAACCCGCAGCTTCGCACGCTGCCGGTCGGCATCACGCTCTATCAAGGTGAGTTTGCCTTCCCCTGGCCTGTGATCTCCGCTGCGCTCGTGGTCGGCATCGTTCCGGTCGCGATCCTGATCGTGATCTTCCAGGAGCGGGTCGTTTCCGGCCTGACCTCCGGCGGCATCAAAGGGTGAGGGACATTCGATGACACGCCGATCGATCGGAGAACTGCGCAGCCAGCGCTGGTATGCCTCCGAGGACATGCGCGGCTTCGCACACCGTCAGCGGACGCAGCAGATGGGTCTGCGCCGCGAGGAGTTTCTCGGCAAGCCCGTTGTTGGCATCATCAACACATGGAGCGAGCTGAGCCCGTGCCACTCGCATCTGCGTGACCGTGCTGAGGCCGTGAAACGCGGTGTCTGGCAGGCGGGGGGCTATCCGGTGGAACTGCCGGCACTTTCCGTCGGCGAAGTGATGGTCAAGCCCACCACCATGCTCTATCGCAACTTCCTTGCCATGGAAGTAGAGGAGCTTTTGCGGTCCCATCCCATCGACGGCGCGGTGCTGCTTGGTGGCTGCGACAAGTCCACACCCGGCTTGCTCATGGGAGCGATCAGCATGGATCTGCCAGTGATCTATTGTCCGGCTGGCCCCATGTCGAACGGCCAATGGCGTGGTCAGAAGACCGGGGCCGGTACGCATACCAAGAAGTACTGGGACGAGCTTCGCGCAGGCAATATCACGCAAGCCGACTGGGTCGATCTCGAAAGCCGGATGACGCGATCCATCGGCACCTGCAACACCATGGGCACGGCCTCGACCATGACCTCCATCGTGGATGCCATGGGCCTGACGCTTCCGGGCGCATCTTCGATTCCCGCTGCGGATAGCGGTCATCCGCGCATGGCTTCGGCGTGCGGCGAGCAGATCGTCGAGATGATCTGGGAGGATTGGAAACCGTCCCGTTTCCTGGACGCGAAGAGCTTCCGCAATGGACTCGTAGCCTATATGGCGCTCGGCGGCTCCACCAATGCCGCCGTGCATCTGATTGCCATGGCTCGACGCGTCGGGATCGATCTCACCCTCGACGACATGTCCGATATGGCCGGAAAGATTCCGGTCTGCGCCAACCTTTTCCCTTCGGGCGAATACCTGATGGAGGATTTCTACTTCGCGGGCGGGTTGCTGGTGCTCCTGAAGAAGCTGGAGAAGCATCTCGATCGCGGTGCGATGACCGTCAATGGGCGTACGCTCGGAGACAATATCGCCAATGCGGAATGCTGGAACGACGATGTGATCCGCGGCGAGGACAATCCCATCGTGCCTCTCTCTCGCGGAAAGACTCTTGCCGTCCTTCGCGGCAATCTTGCGCCCAACGGCGCGGTCATGAAATCCTCCGCGGCCAATCCGAAGTTCCTCAAGCATATCGGTCCTGCCATCGTCTTCGACAGCCCGGCCGAAATGAACCGGACTATTGACGATCCCGATCTCGATATCACTGAGGATACCGTGATCGTGCTCCGCAATGCGGGCCCGGTCGGTGCTCCCGGCATGCCGGAATGGGGCAATCTGCCGATCCCGAAGAAATTGCTGAAGAAGGGCGTGCGCGACATGGTGCGCATCTGCGACGGGCGTATGAGCGGCACCCATTACGGCACATGCATTCTCCATGTGGCGCCCGAGGCCGCCGTGGGCGGACCTCTCGCCCTCCTCAAAACGGGCGATCTGGTCGAGCTCGATGTGGAGGCTGGACGGCTCGACATGCGTGTCGATGAGACCGAACTCGCGCGGCGCCGCGCTGCCTGGAAGCCGACGGCGCCCATCTATGAACGCTCCTTCGCTGCGCTCTACCAGCGTCATGTCTCGCAGGCCGATGAAGGTTGCGACTTCGATTTCCTGAGCGCTCCCGGCTCCGTGACCGAGCCTTCGATTTTTTGAGGATGCCATGATCGACATCGAGAACCGCTTCAAGCTCTGGCTGAAAGGCGAGGGGCCTCGCCCGCCGCTGGGAACATGGCTGATGGCGGCTGCGCCGTCGACCGCCGAGGCCATGGGTTATACCGGCTTCGACTTCCTCGTGGTGGATATGGAGCATGTGCCGATCGAGATCTCGGACCTCGCTCAGATTCTGCGTGCCATCGGCTGCACGCCGGCCGATGCGGTGGTGCGCTTGGCGTGGAACGATCAGGTGCTCGTGAAGCGGGCCCTCGATGCCGGTGCGCAGACGATCATGCTGCCCTTCGTGCAGAATGCGGATGAGGCCCGTCAGGCCGTATCATTCGCAAAGTATCCACCTGAGGGCGTGCGCGGTGTGGCAGCCGTTCACCGCGGGTCGCGTTTTGGCCGCGCGGCCGACTACCTGAAGCGGGCGAACGATCAAGTAGCTGTCATCGTGCAACTGGAGACCCCGGAGGCCATCGAGCGCCTGCCGGAGATCGCCGCTGTGCCGGGCGTCGATGCCTTGTTCGTCGGGCCGGGCGATCTTTCCGCTTCCATGGGGTATATCGGCAATATCGCTCATCCGGAGGTGCAGGCTCTCATCGAGAAGGCGGCGAAGGACTGCCATGCAGCGGGCAAACCGGTCGGCATCGTCGGTCCCAATCCCGATATGGTGCGCCGCTTCATCGGATATGGCTATGACTTCGCCGCCATCGCGTCGGACATTGCCATGATGACAGGCCGTGCCGCGGATTGGCTCGGGGTGTTGCGCGATCAACCTGCCCCAGCGAGCACCCCAGCTGCAGCTTATTGAGGTTGTGAGATGCCGATGAAGGTTACCCTCGATATCCGGGCTGAACTCGGCGAATGTCCCATCTGGGATGTCGACGCGCAGGCCCTGTACTTCGTCGATATTAAGGGCAAAGCGCTTCACCGTTTCAAGCCCGATGCGGAAGAGCATGCGATCATCCCGATGCCTGAGGAAATCGGATGCATCGGATTCAGGAAGGGTGGCGGCTTCATCGCAGGATTCCGCTCAGGTCTCTGGCTCATGGATGCGCAGGGCAATCGCGAGGCTAAGATCGTCGATAATCCGGAGGACCAGCGCACGAGCCGCTTCAACGACGGGCGCATCGACCCGGCGGGCCGGTTTCTCGCTGGGACCATCGACGAGCCGAAGGAGGGCGGCAAGGCGCATCTCTATCGCTATGATCGGCGCGGGCTGGCAACGCTTGCCGGCGGGCTGCTGACCTCGAATGGAGTTGCTTTCTCGCCCGATGGACGCACTCTTTATCATTCGGACACGCCGACCTTCACCGTGTGGCGCTATGCCTATGACCCGGCGACCGGCGAGGCGACGGACAAGGCTTTGTTCGTGCGTCTCCAGCCCACGGAGACGGACAGGGGCCGTCCCGACGGTGCGGCGATCGATGCCGAAGGATGTTACTGGACGGCTCTGTTCGAGGGGGGCCGCGTTCAGCGCTATGCCCCGGACGGACGTCTTTTGGCGGAATTTCCCGTTCCGGCCCGCTGCCCCACCATGGTGTGTTTCGGCGGGCCCGATCTGAAGACGCTCTATATTACATCAGCCCGCACAGGTCGCTCGCCCGAAGAACTCGGCTGTCTGCCGCATTCCGGCAGCCTGTTCTCCATGCGGGTCGATGTTCCCGGTCTGCCCGAATATCGTTTCGACCCTGCCGCTTAGCGCCTGAGGCTCCGATGCCCTTCGATTATACAAGTGTTCAATACCGCTCCCTTGAAGGCCGCTCCGTCGTCATTACGGGTGGCGCATCGGGCATCGGCGAAGAAATGGTGAGGGCCTTCGTCGCGCAGGGCTCGCGGGTGTCGTTCATCGATATCAACCGGGAACTCGGTGAAGCAGTGGCCTCGGCGACCGGCGCCTCCTTCCATTTCTGTGACGTAACCGATATTCCCGCCCTGCGTGACGTCCTCGCGCGCATTGAGAGCGCTCACGGAGGTGTCAACGTCCTCGTCAACAATGCCGGCAAGGACGACCGGCACGACATGGCGGAGGTCGAGCCGGAATACTGGCGCCGGGCCCTGGCCCTCAACCTCGACCACCAGTTCTTCGCCACCCAAGCGGTCGCCAAAGGCATGGCGAAGGCAGGGAGGGGATCAATCATCATGCTCGGGTCCATTTCCTGGATGCGCGGTCGCCCCGGGATGATCGGCTATACGACGGCAAAGGCTGCGATCAGCGGCATGACCCGTACGCTCGCACGCGAGCTTGGTCCTTCGGGCATCAGAGTGAATTGCATCGTGCCTGGTGCAATCCTCACGGAACGCCAAGAAAAGCTCTGGCTGACGCCGGAGTTGAATCAGCAGTTCCTCGATCTTCAAGCCCTGAAATTCCGGCTCGATGCCAGCCATGTCGCCAAGATGGCTCTTTTCTTAGGCTCCGACGAGAGCGGCGGCTGCACCGGCGCGAATTTCATCGTCGATGCCGGCCTGACACAGAATTGAGATTGCCCCATGCAGATCCAGATCGCTTCCAACGGATTTGACGTCATTCTCAACGGCAGAATCCTCCTGCGTCATCGCAGCGATGCGCCTTGCCTCTTCGTCGGCCATGGCGAGGCGCGTATGGACATGTATCGCGGCAATTTCGACATCGAGGATTATGTGATCGAGCGCACCCCGCTTCATCACGCGGCTGTATCGGGTTCCACGATCGCCTTCTCTGCGGCTCCAGGACAGCCTGTGCGAGTGAGACTCGATGTGTCGGGTGATGACGGGAACGGCGTGATCGCCTTCAGGGCGGAGGATGCCTCCATCAATCGGGTCTGGCTGCGCGTTCCGGCCGAGAAGGGCGAGCATGTCTGGGGTGGCGGCGAGCAGATGTCGTATTTCGACATGCGCGGCCGCCGCTTTCCACTCTGGACGTCCGAGCCGGGTGTGGGACGTGACAAGACGACGGAGATCACCTTCAAGGCGGATGTCACCGGCAAATCCGGTGGCGATTATTGGAATACCAATTACCCGCAGCCTACTTATCTCTCCTCCCGGCGCTATGCGCTGCATGTGGAGACGACAGCCTATTCGGTCTTCGATTTTCGTCGGGACGACTTTCACGAGATCGAGATCTGGGCGGTGCCCGAAAGAATCGAGCTGACGGCGCGGCCCACTTTCTTGTCGCTCGTCGAGGCGATGTCGGAGCGTTTCGGCCGTCAACCGCCCTTGCCCGATTGGGTTTATGGCGGTGCGATCATTGGGTTGAAGGATGGTGCCAATTCCTTCGACCGGCTTGAAACGATCATCGCGGCCGGCGCGAAAGTGTCCGGTCTCTGGTGCGAGGACTGGGTCGGTCTACGCCACACCTCCTTCGGCGCTCGCCTGTTCTGGGACTGGAAGGCAAACGAGGAGCGCTATCCGGCTTTGCGTCATCGCATCGCCGAATTGGAGGATCGGGGCATCCGCTTCCTCGGCTATGTGAATCCTTATCTCGCCGTGGACGGAAGCCTGTTCCCGGAAGCTGAGGCCGCAGGTTACTTTGCGAAGGACGAGGCAGGAAAAACGGCTCTTGTCGATTTCGGCGAGTTCGACTGCGGTGTCGTCGATTTCACCAATCCGGAGGCCGTCGAGTGGTTTGCCGAGCGTGTGATCGGCCAGAACATGCTGGACTACGGGCTCTCCGGCTGGATGGCTGATTTCGGAGAATATCTGCCGATCGATGTGAAACTTTCCAACGGCGTCGATGCCAAGTTGATGCACAATGCCTGGCCGACCATCTGGGCCGAGGTGAACGCCCGTGCTGTCGAGAGCCGCGGCAGGACCGGCGCAGCCCTCTTCTTCATGCGCGCCGGGTTCACGGGCGTTCAGAAGCACTGCCCGCTACTGTGGGGAGGTGATCAGTCTGTCGATTTCAGCCGTCATGACGGCCTCGTGACGGTGATCTCAGGCGCACTGTCATCCGGTCTGCTCGGGAATGCCTATCACCATTCCGATATCGGTGGTTATACGAGCCTCTTCGGCAATGTCCGCACCGCCGAACTCATCATGCGCTGGGCCGAGATGGCGGCGTTCACGCCGGTCATGCGCACGCATGAGGGCAATCGTCCGCGAGATAACCTGCAGATCGATCAGAATGCCGAGGTGCTCTCTCATTTCGCGCGGATGACACGGATTTATGTCCACCTCGCTCCATACCTGAAATCTCTCGTGGTGGAGGCTTCGACACGTGGCCTCCCTGTGCAGCGACCCCTGTTTCTCCATTTCGAGGAAGATGCACACACCTACACGATCCAAGATGCCTATCTGTATGGGCCAGATCTACTCGTTGCGCCCGTCTGGCAGGCCGGCAAAGCCGAGTGGAGCACGTATCTCCCGGAAGGAGCCGATTGGGTGCATGTCTGGTCGGATCGCTCCTTCGTCGGTGGACAGGAGGTGACGGTTGAAGCGCCTTTCGGCCAGTCCCCGGTGTTCTATCGCGTGGGTTCTGAATTCGCAGATCTGTTCGCCGGATTGAGGAATCTCTGAGACATGTCCGGCGGGGTGCTCCTGGCCTTCCTGGTGCTGGCGGGTGCAGCCGCCTACGCCCAGACTCTAACGGGATTTGCTTTCGGTCTCATCACGATGGGCGGCGTGGGGCTCACAGGTCTTCTGTCACTGCCGGATGCTGCGATGATTGTGAGCGTCCTGACCCTCGTGAATGCCACGCAGATGCTTATGAAGGGCTGGCGCGATGTGGCGTGGCGGGAGTTCGTCATTGTCATGGCAGCGAGCATCCCGATGCTCTTCGTGGGCTACTGGCTGCTGGAATGGCTTGCCGGAACCCGTGCCGATCTTCTGCGCCTGATCCTCGGTCTCGTGATCATCGTCTCGAGCCTGCAGCTTGCCCGGAAGCTCGAACCGTTGGCCAAGCAATCCAGCGATGGATCGTTTCTGTTTTTCGGCGCCATCGCGGGCGTGATGGGCGGCATGTTCTCCACCGCAGGCCCACCGCTCGTCTATCACTTCTATCGTCAGCCCATGCCGCTGGTCAAAATTCGGGAAACCCTGGTGACGGTGTTCGCGCTCAACGCCGTCTTCCGTATCGGCCTTGTGATCGCGTCCGGGGACCTCCCAGCGGCTTCGACCTTGAGCGGCCTTCTCGCCATTCCGGCGATCATGGGCGCGACCTACGCGGCCCGCCGGTGGCCTCCTCCCATTTCACCCGCCACGATGCGCCGCATCGTGTTCGTTCTTCTGTTCCTGTCAGGCCTATCGCTTGGTGCGCCTGCCGTCATCCACCTTTTGGGAGCCTTAAGATGACTGTTCATGCGCAGCCTGCCGCCCGCACCATGCTGGCCCTGAAGGATCCGTCACTACTGGTGTCTCGGGCCTATGTGGCGGGCGAGTGGATCGAGGCGCCGGACGGGAAGACCATTGCGGTCACCGATCCTTACAACGGCGCGCTGATCCTCGAGGTGCCGGATCTCGGCCCCGAGGCGGCAAGGCAGGCCATCGATACGGCCT
>KI912045.1:348573-380740 GCA_000517005.1 Microvirga lupini | reverse complement strand
GAAATCAAATACATCAACCTCGCAGGTCTGTGAGATACCTAGAGCTGTTTCCATTTGCGTGGAATCATCTCTCTTCTTGGTTCGCCGAATTTTTTGACGGCGAACCGGATCTACATCGCCGAAAAGTGCTCTAGCTACATGATCAGAGGAGGATGACGTGGCTGATTTCGTGCTGGCACTCGACCAAGGCACCACTTCGTCGCGCGCCATCGTGTTCGATGGAGCATACAGGATTCGTGGTCTTGCCCAGCGCGAATTCCCTCAGCACTTTCCGAAGCCAGGTTGGGTCGAACACGATCCGGACGATCTCTGGCGCACAATCGTGGAGACGATGCGGGCTGCACTCGCGGATGCAGGACTTGCCGCTTCGGATATCGCGGCGATCGGCATCACCAACCAGCGTGAAACAGCCATCGTTTGGGATCGCAAGACAGGGCGCGCCATTCACAATGCCATCGTCTGGCAGGATCGACGCACCGCGGATCTCTGCGCACAACTGAAGGCTGACGGCTCGGAGGGGTTGATTGTCGAGCGAACGGGCCTTCTTGCCGATTCCTATTTCTCAGCCACGAAGATCGCCTGGATTCTCGATCATGTGGAAGGAGCGCGCACTCGTGCAGAGAAGGGCGAGCTTGCTTTCGGTACAGTGGATACCTGGCTCCTTTGGCACTTGACCGGCGGAAAACAGCATGTGACCGATGCGACCAACGCGTCTCGAACCATGCTGTACAATATCGATACGGGTGAGTGGGATGAGGATCTCTTGCGCCTGTTGCATGTGCCTCGCGCCATGCTGCCGGAGATCAAGGATTGCATCGATGATTTCGGTGCGACAGATCCGAGCCTTTTCGGCGTCTCGATAGCCATCCGGGGTGTTGCCGGCGACCAGCAGGCCGCCACCGTGGGCCAAGCGTGCTTCAAACCCAGCATGATGAAATCCACCTACGGCACCGGCTGCTTTGCATTGCTGAATACGGGGCACGAGCGAGTGCCGTCGAAGAACCGGCTCCTGACCACGGTTGCCTATCGTATTCACGGGCAGACGACCTATGCCCTCGAAGGATCGATCTTCATCGCAGGGGCGGCCGTGCAATGGCTGCGAGATGGTCTTGGAATCCTTCAGCGCGCGGATCAATCCGGATCACTGGCCGCGCAGGCAGATCCGCAGCAGGAGGTTTACCTCGTTCCTGCCTTCACGGGTCTGGGAGCGCCATGGTGGCAGCCCGATGCACGCGGAGCGCTTTATGGACTCACGCGGAACACCGGCCCGAACGAGATCGCCAGGGCCGCGTTGGAATCCGTCTGCTTCCAGACGCGGGATCTTCTCGATGCGATGCGACAGGATTGGCCTGCTGGTGCCGATACCGTTCTGCGTGTGGACGGCGGAATGGTTGCGAGTGATTGGACGATGCAGCGTCTTGCGGACATCCTCAACAGCCCCGTCGACAGGCCGGTCGTCCTTGAAACGACCGCTTTGGGAGCGGCTTGGCTTGCTGGTTGCGGAGCTGGAGTGTGGCCCGATCAACAGGGTTTCGCGAGTAGCTGGCGTGTCGATCACCGGTTCGAGCCGAAAATGGAAATGGAAGTTCGCAATCGTGCTCTGGCCGGGTGGAGGCTCGCTGTCGAGCGCACGATGTGGACCGGTGACAGAGGAGCGCCTCCAAGTTTAAAACTTTGATATGTTTAAAACTTTGATATCGATGTATCGTTAGATCATTCGATGAGTATTAACTCGTTATAGCGAGATCAGCGATCGGACCTCATCCTTAGCCTGCCATATTGCAGCCGCACTGCGACGCTTAGCTTGAAGAACAATTCAGTTGGTACATTGTAAAAAGCGAAATAGGCTACTGATGAAATTGGAACGAAAGAACCTAACGCACGCTGTGGACACGAACACCATTCTGTCTGAGCTTGAACGCACGATGGTTGCATCTATTGCTCTGATGAAACGTCTGCGTCGCGAGAGAAGGCGTTCGATCCGGATAGAGCGCTCGACTGAAGAGCAAAGCGCCTGATCGAAGCGTGTTTGATCCTGCAGTAAAACGAGGGCGCGGCCTGTCGCCTTTATCATGAGGGTCTTGCCGGAACCTCAATGCGAGAGCCGCGCCGATTGACAGGGTTGGTGATGGGTGGTGTTCCGAAGCGGGTTCGATATTCCGTCGGACATATGCCCGTATGACGTCTGAAAAGATCTCGGAAGAAAATCACGTCCTCATAGCCGACAGCCTGACTCACTTCCTGGATGGTCTGCTGCCCATCCTCCAATAATCTCTTGGCCATGGTCATGCGGATTGTGTGGATGTAGCTCAGAGGGGTATGTCCTGTCGCGTCCTTGAAACGGCGGACGAAATTGCGAGGACTCATTCCCACCCTCGCGGCCATGGCATCTACCCCGATAGGTTGTCGAAAGTGCCTGTGCACCCAGTCCTGCGCACGTTGGATGTTTCCATCATTATGGTCCTTGCGCAGCATGACATCGGCGAACATGACCTGCCATGTGCGTGGCATCTCGATCAGCAGGGTCTTTGCACATTCCAAGGCAATTTCGCGGCCTGCGAACCTCTCGACCAGATAAAGGCTCAAATCCGCGGCTGAGTTGATGCCTCCGCTGCAGGCAACATCTCCGGCATCGGTGATAAGGTAGTCCGGCTGCCAGTCCACATGGGGAAAACGCTTGCGGTAGACGTCAGTCAATCCCCAATGCGTTGTAGCGCGCTTTCCATCGAGCAATCCTGCCTCGGCCAGCAGAGCAACACCCGAACAGACACCTGCAATCTTTACACCGGCCGTAGCCCAGGTCTTCAGCCAGGGGATGATGGCGGCATTGCACCCGATGACGGCGTCGATGGAATAGCCCGACTGCATCATTGTATCGAGCGGCAATCCGCCTGCCGGCACGAAGACGATATCAGGCTGTTCCACATTCTCGACGGCACATGAGGGGAGAAGCGAAACCAGCTGATCCGTGACGGCGGGGCCACCCCCGAGTGATGCCGTTGTGACACGAAAACGTGGTTCCGGTGCTCTGCCGCTCAAAAGATTCCAAAGGACGCCGGCATTGCGGAAGATTTCCATCGGGAGAAGAGCCGTCGAGGCGCATCCACCATTCAGGAACAGAACGACCACATGGAGCATCGGCGCGTCTCCTTGGCAGTTTTGCCCCCTCACGTTGTCATGATCGCCTCTTCTGAGCAAGTAAACTTCAGGGCACAATCAAGCTGAGTTTGCTGCGTCCGCCGCCCGGCGCCGGAAGATCGCGCCTGCGGGTGCTTCCACTCTTCCAACATTCTGGGAATCTGTGCTCATGACGACCTTCATCGCTCAGCGCTGCCGTCTCTCGGCGAGATCCGTTCTCCTCTCGGCAACAGCGGTCCTAGCAGTCCTCTCGACAAGTCCTGCCGATGCCTGTCCGCTCGGAAACCATGACAGCCCGCGCGTGCGGATGCTGCACGCCCTGCAGAAGCCGAGCCAGCATGGTTCAGGGCATCATATGAGCGTCGCGCAACTCCAATCGCAGCCGCAGGAAGCTCGGCCCAAGCGTACGGAGCTCGGCTCCTACAGCCGTGACCTGCCGCGGGGAGCCGCGGCACCGCGCTCGGAGGAAAAGCCACCCCTTTACGACAACCTGGGCCAGCTTTCCTGGGCCGTGGCCAAAGACCGGAACGGGCAAGGGCAGGCCTACTTCGATCAGGGATACCGGTTGGGTTGGGGCTTCAATCATGCGGAGGCGGCGCGTGCCTTCCGGGCTGCGCAGGAGCTCGATCCAAGCTGCGCCATGTGCCTGTGGGGTGAGGCTTGGGTCCTTGGCCCGCATATCAACTATCCAATGGATGCTGATGCGAATGCGCGTGCTCTTGTCGTACTCGAGAAGGCACGGAGCCTCGCGCCGGACGGCGGCGACCTGCAGATTGCCCTGGTGGAGGCGCTCTCGAAGCGGCATTCGCCCGATCCTAATGCCGATCGCAAAGCCTTAGATCAGGCTTATGCGGATGCGATTGAGGCGGTGCAGGCCCGTTTCCCGCAGAATGCTCATGTGGCGTTGCTCACAGCCGATGCTCTCATGAACCTCACGCCCTGGGATTACTGGGCGGACGCGGGAAAAACGCCGAAAGGAAAGACGGAGAGGATCGTCGAGCTGATCGAAGGCGTTCTCGGAACGCGGCAGCTCGGTCCCCTGGAGGCAAACCCCAATCATCCCGGCGCCATCCACCTCTACATTCATGCGGTCGAGGCGTCCGACCATCCGGAGCGGGCCGCACCGCATGCGGCGCGACTGGAACAGCTGATCCCAGGCGCGGGGCATCTGGTACATATGCCAAGCCATATCTGGTATCGCCTCGGACGTTGGCGCGAGAGCCTCGATGCCAATGTGCGTGCGGCGGCGGCCGATGAAGCGTTCCTGAAGCAGGGAGGGGCGAGCCTTCTCTATTCCGAAGCCTACTACGCCCATAATGTCCATTTCGTCATGGTCTCGGCCCTGACGGGAGGAGACGGAGGGACAGCCATCGAGGCTGCGCAGAAGCTCTCAGGCATCATCTCGGACCGGGCCAAGCGTGAGGTTCCCTGGACGCAGCCAATCGCTGCTGCGCCATACAACGCTCATGCTCTTTTCTCGAAGCCTGAAGATGTGCTGGCTCTTCCGAAGCCGCCGGGAGATTTTCCGTTTGTCGAAGCGGCATGGCATTATGCCCGTGGCGTTGCTCTGGCCCGCCTCGGGCGTGCGGATGAAGCTCGCGCCGAAGCGGCCGCCATCGACACCTTGGCAAAAAGGCCGGAGATCACGGCCTTGCCCGATGCCGGTGTGCCCGGACCGGACGTGATGACCATTGCCGCACGCGAGATCGAGGCTCGGATCGCGCAGGCCGCGGGAGATCAGGCCAAGGCTGCCACATTGTTCGCGGAGGCCGCCACCATCCAGGATCGGCTCCCCTATATGGAGCCGCCATACTGGTACTATCCGGTGCACCAGTCGCTCGGGGCGGCGCTGATGGCTCAGGGAAAAGCGGCGGAGGCGGAGGATGCTTTCCGTGCCGCGCTCCAGCGCTCGCCGAACAACGGCTGGGCTGCTGCAGGATTGCTTCTCGCTGCAAAGGCACGCGGTGATCAGAAAACCGTCGAGGAAGCGCAGACGCTGATGCAGAAAAACTGGTTTGGCACGAACATGCCTGCCCCCGATCAACTCTGATCTCGCAGCATCGAATGTCGATCGTGCGAAAGGGCTCTGGTGGATCTCATCAGAGCCCTTCCGCATCAGTTTTCTGGGATGAGTTTCTCTTCCAGAACCAGACTGCGATTGAGCCTGCTCGGCCGCGAATCGACGTGGCGAATGGTCCTTCGAGAATTCCGGATTCAAGAACTGAGCGCTCTGGACCCGCCGCTTGGTAGAGGGCATCGCTCAAAGCAAGATCGACATGATGAGAGGCTGCCACTTCCATCAACCGGCTTGCGACATTGACCGTGTCGCCGGTCGCGGTGATGTGCTGGTGGCTCTCACCGCCGAGCCGTGATGCGATGATCCTTCCGTAGTGGGCGCCGATCTTGAAGCCGATACGCGACGCTATCGGCTCCGGCAGTGCCGCAAGCCAACTCTCCATGCGCGTACAAAGCGCAATGCAGGCTGCCAAGGCATGACCGGCATCCCGAGGAGAGGGTTCCGGAAGCCCGAACAGGATCATGGCGCCATCTCCCATGAAACTGGCGACAATTCCCTCGTTGCGGTACGGTTCCTGATCGACAAGGGTGTGGAAGCTTCGAAGAATCTCACGTACTTCATCGAGGGGAAGGATTTCGGTCAGTCCTGTGAACCCCGACAGATCGATGAAGATCAGTGCAGCCTGTTGGCGGACAGGTTTTATGAGAAAGGTCGGATCTTTCGTCAGCCGCTCGGCCAAGCTCGGGGGCTGAAATCTCTGCAGTGTTCTGCTCTGCACGCTGAGGCGCTCCGCCCGGCTGCGGTCGAGCCAGAGCCGTGCGGCTCCAAAGAGAATAACCGGTGGTACTGCCGCTGCAAGCGGCAGAGCAGCGCTGAGCCAGATGCCGTGCATGAATGCCACGGCAGTTATCCCGATCCATGAGATGAGGATGCCGGCAATAAGGGCCAGTCCCCAGATACTGCGATGCCAGGAGAGAAGAAGAACGAAAAGGATCGGTAGAATGACAGCTATGATGGCATCGATAAGACGCACATGCCGGTCCCGCACGAGCCCATCGCCTGCCATCAGGTGAGTGATGGCTGTCGCCAAAACCTCGACACCCGGGAGAACAGGATCGAAGGGGGTCGGAAAGGTGTCGCCACCGCCCGTCACCGTCGCGCCGACCACGACCACCTTGTCACGAACCGTATCGTCCACGGCATCGCCGTTCAGGATCTGACTCGCACTGATCGTGCGAACGGTGCCGCCAGGGCCGTAGAAGCGAAGGGGCAGAGCATATCCTCTTTCGGTGCTCGTCGATATGCGATCGATATCGATGCCGTCCGGGCGAAGAACAGGATCGCGGCCCATGGCAATGGAGGCGGCCCGCAGCGGAAAAGAGGGCATGATCCGACTGTCTGCCCGCAGCAGGAGAGGAACATGCCGCGGAACACCCGATGCGTCCGTGGCAATGTTGACGACTCCGAGAGCTGCGGCACTGGCCAGTGATTCAAGCGGCAGAAGTAGACTTTGCGCGATAGGAAGGCCCTCAACGCCGTCATCCATTGGTTCGGGTGAACTTTGTGCGCCGCGCCTGAACAGGCCGGCAGCGGCAAGGACGCTTGGCGTCTTGCGAAGGGCATCCGTGAGAGCAAGATCGCCCTCCGCAGGGCCTGGATCGATGAACAGGATGTCGAGTGCGATCACTTTCGGTTTCATGCGCGCCAGCGCTGAAACCAAGCGAGCCATGGTGTCTCTGGACAGGGGATAGGATCCGGTCTCGCGAACTGTCTGATCGTCGATGGCAATGATGGTGACTATATCCGGAGCCGGGCGCGGGCCCTGAATTAGAAAGCGCAAGTCGGTCAGAGGTGCTTCCACGCGGTCGAGAAAGGACGTGCGGCCTTGCCAATGCGACAGCGCGAGCCCGGCACCCCAGAGGCCGGCCAGTATCACGGCGATCAGGGTGGAGACGTGGCGCCAGCCCATCCGGATGCTATCGCCCGAAGCGCGCCAGGAGAGCGGATGCGCGCGCGGCGGGCCACCGTCTGACGACCAGAGGCGCCGTCCCTGGTTCCACATCAACACCTTCGCCGGGACCGAGGGCGACGCTGCCGGTGCCACTACCCACCCGCCTGACGGATACCCGCCCGGTCACCACGAAAACGCCTGTCTTGCCTCCAGCGACGTCCACGGCCCATTGGGTGCCGCGCACGGCTGCGATGGCCTGAGGGGTCAAGACCTCGAAGCCTTGCCCGCCGGATCGCGTCGGTGCGTCGATGAGAATGGCGCGGTTCCGCAGGCTGACCGCATCAGGCTGGCTATCTCCGTTCCTGTCGACGAGATTGTAGTCGACTCCTGCTTCGGCCTCGATAGTCAGCCCGTCACGGCAACGCAGAACCTGCCTCTGAGGAGCCGCCGCAGTCTGCACCACGCATCCGACATTCTGCGCTGCGGCCCTATCCGAAAGAAGAAAACAGGCAAGTAAGGCAGGCAGAATGTGCCCGACAGTTGCAAGGGCGATCACCCGACGACCTGCCCGCTCCCATGCCATGATGTAACTCCGTCGCAAAAGGATCGGTCGTCATCTTGAAAGGCATACAGATTTTGAAGGGTTATACTATGAAGGCCATCGAAGTTCTAGAGAAGGCTGAGCCTCGGTCCTAAGCCGCACCGGCTTTGGATGCTTCAGAGCCTCGAAGCTTCCATGGATCCTCGATTTATTGACGCTGTGCAATGAAGAAGAGGCGCGGAAAGCGAAGGAGGACCTTTCCATCTCGTTGAACAGGATATGCCTGCGCGATTGCCGCCTGGTATCGCCGCAGATACTCAGAGCGTTCCTCAAGCGAGAGCGGATCGATATAGGGCTTCAGCCCCGTGCTCTTGAACCACTCTACGATCGCCTCGGCGCCATCGAGGGGATGAACATAGGTCGTTTGCCAGATATCGACCGAGCATCCGGCCTGCTGCAGCCACGTGTAATAATCCTCGAACGATCCGATCGTCTCTCTTGCCTTGGTGGCGGAGGACAGCTTCTCGGCCCAGGGGCCTTCCTGCGCAACCTGTTTCATGAGCCGATGGGAGGGCTCGTTCAGATTGTTCGGCATCTGAACGGCAAGGCAGCCCCCGTCCTTCAAGAAGGAAGCAAGGCGCTTGAGAAGACCAGGATGGCCGGGAAGCCATTGCAGGACCGCGTTGGCGAAGATCAGATCGAAACGCTCGTCCGTCTGCCAGTTCGCGATGTCAGCTTCCTCGAATTGCAGATCCGGCAAGCGGTTCCGTGCCTTGGCGAGCATGTCTGGCGAGTTGTCGAGTCCGAGGACACGCGCTGCCGGATAGCGTTGGATGATCAGCTCCGTGCTGTTCCCGGGACCGCTTCCGATATCGACGCAGTTCATGACTTTTTCCAAGGGCACACGCCTGAGCAGATCGATGGATGGCCGAGTGCGCTCATCCTCAAACTTCAGGTATTGTCCCGCATTCCAATCGGCCAATGGGAGATCCTCCTGATTTCATCCTGCAAAGCCGCAGGGGATGGATGTGACACGTACGGCCTATCCTTATTCAAGCGGAGCGAAAACTTGCTGAGGACGATCAACGCCCCGCAAATGATGGCGACCGAGATCGGCGAGTGGTTGATCGACTTCCCGGGCAAAGACCCGTGACACAACCACTTTTCGATCAAGCTTCTTCGCCAGATCCAGAAGCCTGCTTGCGCGGTTTACGGCTGGACCAATGACCGTAAAATCGAGCCGGTGAGGGGCGCCCACATTGCCATAGGCGACTTCTCCAAAATGCAGGGCGAGGCCATGCGTCAGCGGTGCACGACCGGCCGGTCTGCGAAGCTCGTTTTCTGCATCCGTTCTCAGACAAAACTCCTGAGCGGCTGCAAGAGCGTTCCGGCAGGCGGACATGCTGTTCTGCTCGCAAGACGTGGGAAAGATCGCCAATACGGAATCGCCGACGAACTTGAGCACCTCACCACCATGTGCCTCGACCACTTCCCCGATGATCCCGAACCATGAATTCAGATCGGCCAGCACGTCGGGAATCGGCGAGTGTTCCGACCGATGGGTGAAACCGCGAAGATCGGTGAACCAGATCGCCGCTTCGATGAGTTCCACCGCACCGCGATCTACCCGGCCTTCGATGATGCGCTGGCCCGTCCGCGGTCCCACATAGGTGTCGAGAAGATCAATGGCGATACGGCGCAGGACATGACGCTCCAGATAGGGGCTCACCAACTTTGCGGCACGTTCCAGGCTGTGGATGGCGGAAGGATCGAATCCGTTCACATCTCTCGTGGCAAAGGAGATGGCGGCCGTGCGGGTCTGATCCAGGAAGGGCAACGGATACATGATGTAATCCGTTGCGCCGGATAGTCTCAGCTCGTCGAGAAGCGGCATATCGGGGCAGGGCGCGTCAAGTCTGCGGCGGAACGGTTTACCCGTTTCGTCCACGATGCGGGTCGGGCTGTTGAGATACGATGGTGATGATGCTGCCGCCGCACGATCAGATTCCCGCACGGAGAGGCTCTCGTCCATCCAAATATGTTGCCAGCCACTGACTTCCGGGTGCAGAACCTCCAATCCGAGGGATGCGCGCCAGACCGGCAAGCCAGTCTGGACGATCTCGCGGCAGAAGCCCGCAAACAGATCCTTCACATTTCCGTGGGGTGCTTGGTCGACCAGCCAGCGCCCAATCTCATCAATCCGGTCCATCGTGCTCAGACCTGTTTCGCTATGATGATCTATCTGACCATCCTGACGGCATTCTAGCAAACGCTTGGGAGGAGGGGTGCCATTCGCTTGGAGGTGATGATTTCCCTTTTGCGGGCACGGAGGACACGGTAAATACACTGCGCCCCCGCCTTGCATATGTGTCCTATCGCCGTTTCTTCGCGGCGAGCAAAGAGGAACTTCCTGTGACAGATCATCTTCCTGCCGTTCTCGACCGTATCGATGCCGATCTGGACAAGAGCCTTGAGCGTCTTTTCGAACTTATCCGCATCCCCAGCATCTCGACGGATCCCGCCTACAAGGAAGAGTGCCGTCGGGCGGCGGAATGGTTAGCCAGGGAACTGAGTGAGCTGGGCTTCGAGGCTTCGGCCCGTACGACGCAGGGCCATCCCATGGTTGTGGGCCATCAGGTCCAGGCTGCCAAGGGCCCGCACGTGCTGTTCTACGGCCATTACGATGTGCAGCCTGTTGATCCCATCGAGCTGTGGAACACGCCACCCTTCGAGCCGACCCTTGTGGCGGCGCCCAACGGCGATACCTGGATCGTCGCGCGGGGTGCGTCGGACGATAAGGGCGCCTTGATGACTTTCATCGAAGCCTGCAGGGCCTGGAAGGCTGTTTCCGGAGAGTTGCCGACCCGAGTTTCGATCCTGCTGGAGGGGGAAGAGGAATCCGGCAGCCCGAGCCTCAAGCCCTTCCTCGAAGCCAACCGGGATGAGCTGTCGGCCGATATCGCGCTCGTCTGCGACACCGACATGTGGGACAACGATACTCCGGCCGTGACCACCATGCTGCGCGGTTTGGTCGGGGAGGAGGTGGAAGTCACCTGTGCCAACCGGGATCTTCATTCCGGCATGTTCGGTTCGGCAGCCCGCAACCCGATTCATGTTCTGACCGAGATCCTCGCCACGCTGCGCGATGGAGAAGGGCGCATCACTCTGCCGGGCTTCTATGACGGCGTGCAGGAACTTCCCGCTGCGGTGAAGGAGCAATGGAGCCGTCTGCCGTTCGATGAAGCCGGGTTCCTCGGGCAGGTGGGCTTGAGCATCCCGGCCGGTGAAAAGGGGCGCAGCGTTCTAGAGCAGATCTGGGCTCGGCCTACCTGTGAAGTCAACGGGATCGTCGGCGGGTATACGGGCGAGGGTTTCAAGACGGTCATTCCGTCGAAGGCTTCGGCCAAGGTTTCCTTCCGCCTTGTGACGGGGCAGGATCCTGCCAAGGTCCGGGAAGCCTTCCGTGCCCACGTTGAGGCCCGCATTCCGGCGGATTGCACCGTGACGTTCAAGGAGCATGGCGGCAGCCCGGCGCTCAGTCTGCCGCTGGATGGACCATGGCTCAAGCCGACCCTGGATGCCCTCACGGAGGAGTGGGGCCGCGAGGCGGCACTGGCCGGCACAGGCGGCTCCATTCCGATTGTCGGCGATTTCAAGCGCATGCTCGGCATGGATGCGCTCATGGTGGGCTTCGCGCGCTTCGATAACCGGGTACATTCGCCGAACGAGAAGTACAATCTGTCAAGCTTCCACCATGGCATTCGCTCATGGGCCCGGATCCTGGCGGCCTTTGCACGCTAGGCATCTTGCATGGGCTTGTTGTCTCCGGATTGGGCTTTGATGCATCCTGCCCTAATCCGGGGCGACAGCCAGATCGTTCCGGCGTATACTCAAGGCATAGGTTACGGTTATGCGTGACCCATTGATGACGCACGCATGGCCGTGATCTCAACTGCCAAGGTTCAGCCCTGGAGGAGCGATTATGGCCAATTTTCATATTGTTGCCGGTGCAAGCGAAGCTCCGGCACATCCGGTCGTCAGAAAGATCACACCTGCCGATTTGAAAGAAGCCCTGGCGAAGGGGTTCGATGATTTCTGGGCCATGCCGTCCCACCTGGTTTTCTCGGGCTGATCTATCCTGTCGTCGGCGTATGCCTTGCTGCGCTCACCTTCAGCAACAACGCGCTGCCTCTCCTCTATCCATTGGCCTCGGGCTTCGCGCTGATCGGCCCGTTCGCAGGCATCGGCCTTTATGAGATCAGCCGGCGGCGGGAGCTTGGCCTGCCGGTCTCCTGGCAGGACGCGTTCAACGTTCTGAAGTCACCCTCGATCCCATCGATCATCGCGCTTGGCATTCTCCTGTTGGTCATCTTCCTGACCTGGCTGACGACGGCCCGCCTTCTGTATCAGTCAATCTTCGGCTACGAGGTGCCGGCATCCTTTGCACAGCTCGTCAATCAGGTTCTCACGACGTCGGAGGGCATGCGATTGATCGTTCTCGGCAACATCATCGGTTTCGTCTTCGCCGTGGCGGTGCTGAGCATCAGCGTGATTTCGTTCCCGCTTCTCCTCGACCGCGATGTCGGTGTGGCCGTGGCCGTTTTTACCTCAGTCAAGGCAGTGGCGATGAATCCGCTCACCATGGCGCTGTGGGGCCTTATCGTCGCGGCGGCGCTCCTCATCGGATCCATTCCGCTCTTCGTCGGGCTTGCCATCGTGATGCCGGTGCTCGGGCACGCGACCTGGCATCTCTATCGCCGGGTCGTGGAGCCTCCGCACCCTGACGAGGCTCATCCTGTGAGGTAACCGAAGCTCAGAAGAGATCCGGAGGCGGCCCCCTCATCGGGCCGCCTTCATGCTGTTCAGGAACCGGATCCGAAGAATATGACCCTGGACAGGAGCGTGTAATCCGCTTCGAGAACCATAATCGCCACGAACACCAGCACGGCGCTGATCGGCACCAGGATGGCATAGACCAGCGACAGGCGCTCCCAGGCCATGTGCATGAAGACGGCGACGATGAGGCCAGCCTTCAGCATCATGAAGAGAAGAATAAGGGAATATCTGAGCAGCCCCTGGAGCTGGAAATAATCGACAAAATACGAGCAGGCGCTCAGGATGAACAGCCAGGCCCAGACGACCAGGTAAAGCTTGATCGGGTGCTGCTGTCCCTGCGCATGTGCTGCTGCTTGTGCCATGGCGTGTCTCTTACCAAAGATAGAAGAAGGCGAAGATGAAGACCCAGACCAGATCGACGAAGTGCCAATAGAGGCCCATGATCTCGACGGATTCGTAGCGCCCCTTCCGGCTGGTGAAGAAGCCGCGCCGCTCATGGTCGAAATCGCCCCGCCAGACCTTCCGCGCGATGATGAGAAGGAACAGCACGCCGAAGCTCACATGGGTACCGTGGAAGCCGGTGATCATGAAGAACGACGAGCCGAACTGGGCCGCACCCCAGGGATTGGCCCAGGGGCGGACGCCCTCATGGATCAGTTTGGTCCATTCAAAGGCCTGCATGCCGACGAAAGTGGCGCCGAGGAGGGCAGTCACCAGCATCAGGATCGCCGTTTTCTTGCGGTCTCGGCGATAGCCGAAATTCACGGCCATCGCCATCGTCCCACTGCTGCTGATCAGGACGAAGGTCATGATTGCGATCAGGATCAGGGGAAGTGTGACGCCACCGATGGTGAGGGCGAAGACCTCGCTCGGATTCGGCCACGGCACGGTCGTGGACATGCGCGCCGTCATGTAGGAGATCAGGAAGCAGCTGAAGACGAAGGTATCGCTGAGGAGAAATATCCACATCATGGCCTTGCCCCAGGACACGTTCCTGAAGGCCTGCCTGTCCGAGGAAAAGTCGGTCGCGATGCTGCGCAGGCCCGAAGCCTCTGTATGGGTCGCCCTCAACTCCGTCACAGCTTGCTCCGCCATGCGCAACTCCTCCTATGTCAGCAATTGCCGACAGATATCCACGAACTCGCCCGCCCAGCCGGTCAGTACGCTGAGAAGGATGAGCCAGACGAGAAGCATGAAGTGCCAATAGGTGGCGCAGAGCTCCACAGACAGGCGCACACGCTCCGTGACCGTTTCGCGCCATGCCCTCTCGGTCGTCCTGCCCAGCGCCACGAGGCCGCCGAGGAGATGAAGGCCGTGCAGCCCCGTCAGGATATAGAAGAAATCGCTGGCCGGATTGGTGGCCAGAAAGTAACCCTCATTGCTCAGTTGCCGCCACGCCAGAAGCTGGCCGGAGAGAAACGCCAAAGCGGATATGCCTGCTGCGAGGAGACCGAGCCTCAACTCGGGCATCTCTTCCCGCGCAGCCGCACGTTTCACACCGTGAAGGGCGAGGCTGCTCAAGCCGAGAATCGCCGTGTTGAGCCATAGGATGGCCGGCACCGGCAATGCGCGCCAGTCGGGCAATTGCATGCGCATTGCGTAGGCGCTGATGAAAAGCGCGAACAGGGATCCGGCCACAGCGAGGAAAACACGCAGTCCAATCCTGGACGCGGGGATGCGCGTCGCATTGGCCTGCGACAAGGCGGCCGTCGCGCCCTGTTCCAGCCAAGGCTTGGCAGCCAGTCCCTGTCGCGAGAGCCACCAGGCGCCGATGACGGCCAGAACACTCAGGAACAGCAGGATGCTACCCATGGGACAATCCTGGCGCTGTTCGCGTGATCCCCGGCTGGTTCTGCGGCAGGAAATCCTGATCGGCCCCCGGAACGCTGTAATCGTAGGCCCACCGATACACGACCGGCAGGTCCTTGCCCCAGTTGCCGTGGGGTGGAGGTGTTTCCGGCGTCTGCCATTCCAGCGTGGTAGCCCGCCAGGGGTTGCCGCCGGACAGCCTGCCATGGCGCAGGCTCCAGAAGAGATTGAAGACGAAGACGAGTTGCGTCGCGCCGACGATCAGGGCTGCGATGGTGATGAAGGCGTTGAGCGTATGGGCCGATGGGGGAACGAAGGACATGTCGGCGATGTCATGATAGCGCCGCGGAATGCCCATCAGCCCCAGATAATGCATGGGAAAGAAGATCGCATAGGCTCCGAGAAACGTGACCCAGAAGTGGAGCTTGCCGAGCGTGTCGTTCAGCATGCGTCCGGTCACCTTCGGATACCAGTGATAGATCGCCCCGAAGATCACGAGGATCGGGGCCACGCCCATGACCATATGGAAATGCGCGACGACGAACATCGTGTCCGAGAGCGGCACGTCCACCACCACATTGCCGAGGAACAGGCCTGTGAGCCCGCCATTCACGAAGGTGACGATGAAGGCAAGGGCAAAGAGCATCGGGACGGTGAGATGGATGTTGCCGCGCCAGAGCGTGAGGATCCAGTTATAGACCTTGATCGCCGTCGGCACGGCGATGATCAGTGTGGTCGTGGCGAAGAAGAACCCGAAATAGGGATTCATGCCGCTCACATACATGTGGTGGGCCCAGACGACGAAGCTCAGAGCGCCGATGGCGAGCAGCGCCCAGACCATCATGCGGTAGCCGAAGATGTTGCGGCGTGCATGGGTGCTGATCAGGTCAGAGACGATGCCGAAGGCAGGCAGGGCGACGATATAGACTTCCGGATGCCCGAAGAACCAGAACAGGTGCTGGAAGAGGAGGGGAGAGCCGCCGTTGCGATCCAGCGGTTGGCCCATCTCGACGATGGCCGGCATAAAGAAGCTCGTCCCGAAGATCCTGTCGAAGAGCATCATCACGGCGCCGACGAACAGCGCGGGGAAGGCCAGCAAAGCCATGAAACTCGCCGTGAAGATCCCCCAGACGGTGAGGGGCATGCGCATGAGCGTCATGCCGCGCGCGCGCGCCTGCAGCACCGTCACTACATAATTCAGGCCGCCCATAGTAAAGCCGATGATGAAGATCATCAGGGAGACGAGCATCAGGATGATGCCCCAATCCTGCCCTCCGGGCGTGCCTGAGAGAATGGCCTGCGGCGGATACAGCGTCCAGCCGGCGCCTGTGGGACCGCCCGGCGCGAAGAAGCTGGCGACGAGAACCAGAACGGCGAGCAGATAGACCCAGAAGCTCAGCATGTTGACATAGGGAAAGACCATGTCGCGCGCGCCGACCATCAGCGGGATGAGGTAGTTGCCGAAACCTCCCAGGAACAAGGCAGTCAACACGTAAACCACCATCATCATGCCATGCATGGTGATGAACTGGTAATAAGCATTGGCATCGATGAAGGAGAACACGCCGGGAAAGCCGAGCTGCAGCCGCATCAGCCACGACAACACGAGGGCGATCAGTCCCACTGCGAGAGCGACAAACGAATACTGGATCGCGATGAACTTCGCATCCTGGCTGAAGACGTACTTCGTCACCCAGCTATGGGGGTGATAAAGCTCGACATCTTCGACATCGGCCGGTGCAACGGCTCCAGCCGGACCAAGTGGGACATCGACCATCAGGATTCTCTCCTCGGCGGATTCCGTTCCCTCTTCAGTTGGCCGCAGGCGCGAGGCGCGCGAAATTTCGCGCGACCTGGTCCTGCAGCCATGCCTGATATTCGCTTTCTTCCTGAACGATGACCTTGCCGCGCATCTGCGAGTGACCGACGCCGCAGAGCTCGGCGCACAAAATATCGAATGTTCCCGTTCGCGTCGGCGTGAACCAGATGTAGGAGACCTGTCCCGGCACCAGATCCATCTTCGCGCGGAACTCCGGCACATAGAAGTTGTGAAGAACATCGGCCGAGCGCAGGAGCGCCTTGACCGGTTTGCCGACCGGTAGGCGCAGCTCACCGCCTTCGATGACGACATCGTCCTGGGATTTCGGATCGTCCTTGTTCAGTCCGAGCGGATTGTCGGGACTGATCAGATGCACGCCCGAGGTGGCCAGTTGGCCATCCGCTCCCGGAAGGCGGAAGCTCCATTGCCATTGCTGTCCGAAGATTTCGATGTCGGTCGCATCCTCTGGGACCGTGATGAACTGCTGCCAGACGAACAGCCCAGGCGCCAGCATGGCGGCAACGCCGACGCCTGTGACGATTGTCAGCCACCATTCGAGCTTTTTGTTCTCAGGCTCGTAATGGGCTTGCCGGCCCGCCTGATGGCGGAACCGATAGACGCAGTAGGCCATGAAGAGAACGATGGCGACGAAGACGGCACCGGTGATCCAGAAGGTGATGATGAGCGTGCTATCGATATAGCGCCAGTTCGAAGCGATCGGAGTCCACCACCAGGGGCTGACGAGGTGGAACACAACCGAGCCGACAGCTACCAGAACCAATATGAGCGCTACAGCCATTCCTTACCCATCCTTGCCGTGAGAGGCCTTGGATCTGAAGCAGAAGGCAATAACTCTTGCACGCCATTACATTGTTTTTGGTCGGTAAACTCTACAAGAGGATTCAACCAAAACAAACTTGTAAGCAAAACCGGCTTGATATTAGTCGCTCTACATTAAAGCAACTTGGAATAAGCCAATCTCTGGAACGAAAAATTACACCCGGCGGGGCGGTTGGTCAATGAGCCTTGGCTATCAGTCGCCAGAGAGGCATAGATTAAGGTGGATGGCTTGATGATGAGGCTTAGTTCTCAATTTTGCCACATTTGATGAAACTGAGCAATTGTCAGTCCAGATGATGTTGTGACGGGATAGAATGTTATTGACTTTCTTGGCGTAATGTTCGGGAAGGGGCCGCTATTTCGGGTGTTTGGGGTCTTCTATTGGAAGTATATTTTCCTTGGCCTCCCCTGTGATCTTTCATCAACTATCAACCCAAAAACAAGCGGCCAGGGTTTTGCCGTTGGGGAAACTGTGGTTAGGTGCCTCTCGATAAACTGAACTGATCGGGGCCGGGCCATCGGCTGGGCGAGATCGGCTGCAAGACCAGACAGTATTGGTCCGCTGACCAGGGAGATCGTGCCTCAATTGCGGTGCCTGAGTAACAAACGACGGATCGTATTCCCCGTTCTTGTAGGCGTTCTGTTCAGTGGGCTGCCGATGGCGCCTGCCGTTGCACTTGATCTCTTTGGATGGCTCCGTGGAGGGCGCGATGCGCCACCGCCTCCAAGTCCGCGGGCCCTGCCTTATTCCCTCGACATCGTGGTGGGTGGCGACGACAGCGACCTGAAGCAAACCCTGAAAGACGCCTCGACCCTGCAAAGCCTGCAATCGGATCCTCCCCCCGATGCCGCGGCTCTCGTCAGCCGGGCCGAGGCCGATCTGCCTCGCCTGATCGATGCACTCTGGGGAGCCGGGTACTACAACGCCCGTATCACGATCAATGTTGCCGGCGTTCCGATGGTGCTGCAGGCCTCCCGCAGGGAGGCCGCGACCCGGGCAGCCTCAGGCTATCTCGCGCGAGCCCTCGTTCCTATCCAGATCATCGCGGATCCGGGTCCGCAATTCGCCTTGAGGGATGTTGCCGTTCTGGATACGAGAACAGGTCGCCCCTTCCCACCCCGCGAGCTTCCGCCCCGGGTCGTGCAGATCAAGCCTGGAGATCCGGCGCGCTCCGCCGACATCGTCGCCGCTGAGGCGCGGATCGTCGATCACTTCCGGTCCCAGTCGCATCCTTTCGCCAAAGTCCGGCGGCAGGATCCCGTGGTGTTTCATCCGGCCCAGGTGATGGATGTGAGTCTGAGTGTCGATCCTGGGCCTCGGGCGGGGATTGGGGCGATTTCGATCCAGGGGGCGGAGAATGTCAATCCGGCTGTGGTGCGCTCCTTCATCTATACGGAGCCGGGCGACCCTTATTCGCCCGCGGAACTCGCATCCATGCGCAAGTCGATCTCCCAGATCGAGGCTCTGTCTTCAGTGCGCATCCGTGAAGGTGAGGCCTTGGATGCCTATGGCAACCTACCTCTGTTCGTCGAGCTGACCGAGCGTCCGCAGCGGGTGATCGGGGCTTCGGTTCAGTATTCGACGACCGATGGGCCAGCGGTGCGGGCCTACTGGGCGCACCGGAACCTGTTCGGCGGCGCCGAGCGGTTGAGACTGGAAGGCAGCATCTTCTATCTCACCGAGGACGGCGGCCAGCCCGACCGGAACCAGGATTTCACCTGGGACAATCTCGGAGGGAGGTTTCGCGCGAGTTTCCTGAAGCCTGCTCTCTGGGGGACCCGCAATGATTGGCTGGTCGACGGCCTCGTCGAACGCGACAGGACGGAAGGCTATACGAGCCGCCTCGTCAACGCGAGCACCAGTATCCGTCACCGCTTCAGCGACAAGTTCTCGATCCAAGGTGGTATCGAATACGAGAAGGGGCAGACGACGGATGTCCTTGGGCAGATCGATTACACGCTCGTCGGTCTGCCTGTCTCCCTCAGCTACGACTCGACCGACAATCCCCTCAATCCCACGCAGGGCATCCGGGTGCTGGCCTCCGTGGCGCCTTACCCGGAGTTCCTTGGTTCCTCGGTGCCCATGACGATCGCGAAGGGAACGGCCTCCGCGTACTACTCTCTCGACGAAGAGGCTCGCTACATCCTTGCCGGCCGTGTTGGTCTGGGTTCGATCGTCGGTGCGGATCTCGATGAGATCCCGGCCAATCGGCGTTTCTTCGCCGGCGGCGGCGGCTCGGTGCGCGGCTACCGCTACAGGACGCTCGGACCGACCTTCCTCGGCGAGCCGATCGGTGGCCGGAGCCTGCTCGAAGCCTCCCTCGAGGCGCGCATCAAGATCACCAATACCATCGGGATCGTGCCCTTCGTGGATGCCGGCACTGCCTTCGAGTCGAGCTTCCCGGATTTCGACGAGACCATCCGCGTCGCGGCAGGCCTGGGCCTGCGCTACTACACGGCCATTGGCCCCATCCGCCTGGATGTCGCGATCCCGGTCAATCCGGGACCCGGCGATCCCTCTTACGCCATCTATGTCGGAATCGGGCAGGCCTTCTGATGAGCAAGCCAATCCGCTCCCTCGCTCTCGTATCGATCATCGTCGTCCTGGCCTTTGCAGCTTTCTGGCTGGTGGCTGGTCGCCCGAGTCAGGCGCAGAGCGACCAAGGTGTTCTGGCCAATCTGATCTCGCGCCTCCTGTCGACTCCGACCACGCGCGTCACCATCGGAAGCATCGAGGGGGCGCTTTCATCAAATGCGGTCATCCGCGATGTACGCATTGCCGACCAGGATGGCGTCTGGCTCAACCTCGATCGCGCCCGCCTGGTCTGGAGCCGTACGGCTCTGCTGCGGGGGCGCCTTCAGGTCGATGAGCTCACCATCGACCGCCTTCAGGTTCTGCGCAGGCCGCTGCCGGCCGAGGAGGACGCCCCTGTCTCCGACGAGCCGATCCTGCCCGAGCTGCCGGTCCGGGTCATCGTCGATCGCCTCGCCCTGCAGGAGCTCACTCTTGGTCAGCCGGTGCTCGGCACACAGGCACGGCTCTCGGCGGCGGGTTCCGCCCAACTTGGCGATCCGTCCGAAGGGCTCGATCTAACCTTCGAGGCGCACCGTCTTGATGCTCCGGGGCGGCTTTCGATCGATCTCACCTACGTGCCGCAGACGAACCGTCTCGCCCTCGACCTCACACATCAGGAACCTGCAGGCGGCATCGCTGCCCGGCTTATGGATCTGCCCGGACTTCCGCCGGTCGATCTGAAAGTGGCCGGTCAGGGCCCCCTCAGCGACTTCGCGGCACGGCTCGACTTCTCCGCTGGGCCGACGATTGGCGCTGCGGGAACGGCGACCGTCAGGCGCGCCACCGCCGCCTACGACGTGAACCTGGATCTCGCAGCCCGTATCGAGGGATTGCTGCCCGCGCCGGCTGCCCCGGTCTTCAGCGGAACCACTCAACTCGTCGGCAATGTGACCGTCGGCGATGACAGCAGCCTGCGCTTCCAGCCGGTCCGCATCACGTCGAACGTTGCTCGCTTCGATCTGACCGGAACCGTCAGCTCCGGCCAGGTTCTCGACCTGACGCTCAGCGCCCGCGCCTTGCCGACCGACGGCACGAAAACGCGAGCGGGAGAGGCGGAGATCGCCCGGCTCAATTTCGACGGCACCGTGCAGGGGCCATTGACGGCGCCGCGCATCAACGGCCTGCTCTATGCCGCCGAGATCAGATTGCCGCAGGGGAGCCTGGACACGCTTACGGCCAGTGTGACCATGAATCCGGTGGACGGCGCAACGCCTCCCAACCAGTTTGCCTTTGCCGTTGATGCCAATGCCGGGGGGATCCGACCTGCCGACCGGGCGCTCGCCCGGGCGATCGGGCCTACTCTTTCGATCACGTCGCGTGGCTCCTTCGGCCTCGACGGTGTCGCGAATGTCGAGACGGCGCGCATCGAGACCTCCACGGCGCGGGCAAGCTACACGGGACAAGTGGGGAGCAATGTTCTCGATGGCACGCTCGATGCCAACATCCCGGCGCTGGCATCCTTCTCAGGTATCGCAGGCCGACCGCTGCAGGGTTCCGCAACCCTGACGGCACGATTGTCAGGCAATCCGCGCCGATACGACATGGCGGCTGTCATCGATGCCCGATTGCGGGAGCTTTCGACGGGAACGCCGGCAGTCGATGGACTACTCGGGCGATCGGTCATGGCCGCTGGCACGATGCGGCGCATCCCCAATGGTTTCGCCTTTGAGAATTTCCGCATCGATGGGGCGCATCTCGATGCCCGTGTCGATGGGCGTGCCACGCAATCCGCGGCCGATCTGGGCCTTGACGTCACCATCGACGAATTGAGGCATGTGGATCCCCGAGTGACCGCCGGTCGGGCGCATGTCATGGCCCGTCTCGCAGGTTCTCTGGAACGGCCGGACGTGAGGGGCGTTGCAACGCTCACCGACGTGCGAGCCCTGAATCGGTCCATTCCGAGTCTTGCGATCAGTCTTGATGCCAAGGACGTGACGGGAGCGCTCGATGCGGCTCTCACGCTCGATGGACAGGTGGACGGGAAGCCGGCAACAGGCTCCCTTCACCTCGCAAGGCCCCAGGAGGACGGGTGGCTCCTGGATCGGCTCGACATCGATATCGGCTCTGTGGCTCTCAACGGGAATCTCAGGCTCGGCGCCGACAACTTGGCGCAGGGTGAAATTTCCCTGTCCGGCAGCAACTTCGATGATCTCTCTCCGCTCGTGCTGACGAAGCTCGATGGCGCACTTGATGCCGTTGTCTCGCTCACTGCACGTGATGGCGGCCAGAATGCGGAGATCACGGCACGAGGCGCGCGCTTTGCCGTAGCGGACGTGTCGGTGAGGGACTTCGATGCCAGGCTCACCATTCAGGATCTTTACCGCCGTCCCATGATCGACGGTAACGTCTCTGCCGAGGCGCTGACAGCGGGCGGCCAGACCTACAGGACTGTGCGCTTCGTGGCAGACGGTACGCCTGCGGCCTCTCAATTTACCGCATCAGCGGTCGGGCAGGGATTCAACCTCGATGCACAGGGTCGCCTCGTCCCGGGCGATGCGACACGGATCGAGCTTGCGAGCTTCACCGCGCGTCGCGGTGGCAGGCGTCTGGCTCTGGCTCAACCGGCAGCCATCACGCTGCAGAATGGCGCCGTCACCCTGTCCAATCTTGTGATTGCTGCGGATCAGGGGCGGATCACCGTCAACGGCACGATTGCTGACAGGCTGGATCTTACCGTCGATGTCCGCAGCCTGCCGCTGCAGGTTGCCGATATCGTGGTGCCCAATCTCGGCCTTGCCGGCACAGTCAACGGAAATGCTACCATCGGTGGAACGGTGGAAAGCCCAACCGGAAGCTACCGCATCAACGTGACAGGTCTCGCCACGGCGGAGACGCGCCGGGCCGGCTTACCTGCGCTCAATATCGAAGCCCAAGGGCGACTTGCCGATCAGCGGGCCGGCATCGATGCAAGGATTGCCATCGGACGAGGCGGAAACCTGCAAGTCTTGGGAAGTGTTCCTCTCAACCCGGCAGAGGAGCTGGCGCTCAGGGTAGCGGGGCGGACCGATCTTGCCATAACGAACTCCTTCCTATCCGCATCTGGTCAACGTCTGACAGGAGCTGCCAATCTCGACCTGTCAATTGCCGGCACGTTTGCGAATCCGCGCATCGAGGGCACCGTCACGCTCGCGAATGGCAGCTTCATCGACTCGCTCCAGGGCGTCCGGCTGAGCGGCATTGCGGGACGATTCGTCGCGCGCGGGCAGGTGCTCACCATCGAGAGCCTCACTGCGCAGACACCGAGCGGCGGATCCCTGGCCGCCAGAGGTCAGGTGACGATCGATCCGGCCGCGGGATTGCCCGGCGAGATCCGGATCACGGGCAGCCGCGCCCAGCTCGTCTCCAACGAGACCATTGACGCGACCGCCGATCTGGATCTGACCCTTTCAGGTCCACTTCTGAGCAGCCCGCGGGCGGCGGGCAGCGTCAACATCATCTCGATGAACGTCTCCGTGCCCGACCGGCTGCCCACCATCTTGAGGCCGCTTCCCGGAACCAGGCATGTGCGGCCGACGCCGACTGCTGCGGCGCGGCTTGCTCTCGCGCAGCGGCGACAATCCGCTTCCGCGAGAGGTACGCCGTTCCGGGCCGAACTCGATCTGACGCTGACGGCGCAAAACCGTATCTTCGTGCGAGGGCGCGGCATCAATGCCGAACTCGGTGGCGATCTCCGGCTCCAGGGTACGACCCAGGATCCCATCGCCATCGGCGCCTTCGAACTCCGGCGCGGGCGCTTCGACCTTTTGGGTCAAAGGCTCGAGTTCGTGCGCGGGCGGCTGGACTTTACCGGCGATCTTACGCCATCGCTCGATTTCCTGGCGGAGACACAGGCAGGAGACGTCACCGCACGCATCGGCGTGACGGGACCGGCCTCAAGCCCCGAGTTCACGTTCAGCTCCGATCCCGACCTGCCGCAGGACGAGGTTCTCTCCCGCATCCTGTTCCAGAGGCCCTCAGGCGGACTGTCGGCCGGGCAGGCGCTGCAGCTCGCGCAGGCCGTGGCGCAGCTCTCCGGGGGCTCCGACAATGATGCGTTCGAGCAATTGCGGCGTTCTCTCGGCGTCGACAGCCTCGACATCACCGTCGGTGCCAGCGGCGGACCGGGAGTGGGCGTCTCGCGCTATATCAGTGACAATGTGCGGGTCGGTGTGAAGGCCGGTGCTCAGCCCGAGGAGAGCGGCGTGACGGTCGATATCGATCTGACGCGGCGGCTCAAGGCCCAGGGCGAGATCAATGCCGAAGGCGGCAGCTCCGTCGGGCTGGGATTCGAGCTGGAGTATTAGGCGATAAGGGAGAGGCGCCTCAAGGCGCCTTCCGCTTGTCATATCAATCGATCTTGGCGCCTGAGGTTTTCACGACCTTCGCCCATTTCTCATGCTCGGCTTTCACATAGGCCATCAGTTCGTCCGGGCTCATCGGCTTGATCTCGCCGCCAAGATCGGCAAAGCGCTTCTGCAGTTCCGGCGTCTCCAGGGCTTTGCGCACTTCCTGGTTCAGTTTGGACGTGATCTCAGGTGGTGTCCCCTTCGGGGCGAACAGGGCAAACCAGCTCGAAGCCTCGAATCCGGGCAACCCAGCCTCGGCGAGAGTCGGCTTGTCCGGAATGGCGGGCGAGCGTTTGGACGAGGTGACCGCGAGCGCCCGCAGGTTCCCGCTTCGCACCTGCTCGATGGAGGAGGGCAGGTTGTCGAACATCACGTCTACCTGACCGCCGATCAGATCGTTCACGGCCGGTCCGCTGCCGCGATAGGGAACATGCGGCATCTCGATGCCGGTCATCTGCTTGAAGAGCTCTCCCGACAGATGAATGGAGGTGCCGTTGCCGGAGGACGCCATCGTCATCTTGCCCGACGCCGCCTTGGCCTCGGCAATGAATTCCTGAACATTGGTCGCTTTCACCTTCTTGGGGCTGACCACCATCAGATTCGGCACGCCGGCCACGAAGGCGACCGGTGCGAAATCGTTGAGCGCATCATACGGCATCTTGGCGTAGAGGCTCGGATTGATGGCATGGGTGCCGACGGTTCCCATCACGAGGGTATAACCATCGGGATCCGCCTTGGCGACCGCATCGGTTCCGATATTGCCGCCTGCTCCGCCGCGGTTCTCGATGATGAATTGCTGTCCGAGGGATTGAGACAGCTTCTCCCCGATGAGGCGGGCAAAGATGTCGGTGGTGCCGCCGGGCGCGAACGGCACAATGAGGCGCACGGGCCGGGAGGGATAGCTTGCCGACTGGGACCACGCGGCTCCTGTGACCAGGCTGATTGAGGCACTCAGGGCAAGGCCGAGCACGGATCGGCGCGTTGTGCTGGAGAGGAATGACATTGCGGCTCCCTGGATGATTGATGTCGTTGGCCGCACCGAGTGCCGGTGCGGCAACCACCATGAGAGCGCAACGTCCTACCAAGGGCAACGGCTTTCGCGATGCCGTCCTGACAGGCGAGGGGGCTCAGGAACTGAAGAGTTCCGGATTCTCAGCCTCGACGCGGGGCAGGGCGCGCAGGATCTCGGTGAGATGCCGGCGCATGGCCTCGGCCGCGGCGTCCTCGTCCCGGTTGTCGATGGCCGTCACGATGGCGCGATGCTGATCGATCAGGGGCAGCATGGCCTCCGGGCTGGGGAGCGTCAGCTGACACACCCGGTCCATATGGGCCTTAATATCCTGAACGGCCTCCCAGGCCAGAGGGCACCCGGCGCCTTCGGCCAACGCGATGTGGAACAGCTCATCGTAACGCTGGAAGGCATCGTGATCGTTCCGCCGGGCCGCCTGCTCCTGCATCTCGAGAAGATCGTTGATCCGCTCGCGGCTCTGCTGATCGAAGGACGAGCAGGCGCGGCGCACGACGGCCGTCTCGATCGCTTCCCGGACGAACCGGGCCTCCATCATCTTGCGGACAGAGATCTTGACGACCGTGGTGCCGCGCTGGGGCTGGATCTCCACCAGCCTTGTTCTCGCCAAACCGATCAATGCCTCACGAACCGGCTGGCGCGAGACCCCATGGCGCTCGGCGATGTCCTGCTCAGAGAGCCGACTCCCGGGTGGGAGCTCCAGGGCAATGATCAGGCGTCGCAACTCGTTCTCGATGCGTTGGGCTGCTGATCCTTGGCCGACAGGGAAGGGCGTGTTCACGGCAATCTCATTCTTTTGGCGGGTTGCGTAATATATAAGTGCATACTACCATACAATCGTCGACCAGGTAAGCCGCAGCAAGCAGCGTCTGGTCCCGTCCTGATGGGTCGCATGGGCTCGGGGCACAGGACAAGCCTGCCAAAGGCTTGGTTTGAAACAAAAAAGCACTTGAGGAAGCCTAAGGAGGAAGATGATGTTCACCAGGAGAACCCTCGCCGCAACTGCTCTTGGCGTGTTGGCGGCTCTTATGAGTGGCACAGCAGGCGCCCAAACGGTACTGCGCTCGGCCGATATCCACCCGGATGGATACCCCACCGTCGAAGCCGTGAAGTATTTCGGCTCCCTTCTCGAGAAGAAGACCAACGGCCGGTACAAGGTACAGGTCTTCCACTCCGCTCAGCTGGGTCAGGAGAAGGATACGATCGAGCAGACCCGTTTCGGCGTGATCGACCTGAACCGGATCAATCTGGGTCCGTTCAACAATCTCATTCCAGAGACATTGGTCCCGTCGCTGCCCTTCATCTTCCGGTCGGTCGACCATATGCGCAAGACCATGGATGGACCCGTCGGCGATCAGATCCTGAAGGCCTTCGAGCCTCATGGTCTCGTGGCGCTGGCCTTCTACGATTCAGGCGCGCGCTCCTTCTATAACTCGAAGCGCCCCATCAACACGCCTGCCGATCTCAAAGGCATGAAGGTGCGCGTGATCCAGTCGGATCTCTTCCTCGACATGGTCAATGCACTCGGCGCCAATGCGACGCCGATGCCTCCGGGCGAGGTCTATTCCGCCCTCCAGACGGGCGTCGTGGACGGAGCCGAGAACAACTGGCCGAGCTATGATTCCTTCCGCCATTTCGAGGTGGCGAAGTTCTATTCGCTCACCGAGCATTCCATGTCGCCGGAAGTGCTGGTGATGTCGAAGAAGAGCTTCGACAAGCTCTCGCCTGAAGACCAGAAGGCAGTGCGCGAAACGGCGAAGGAATCCGTCGTGAAGATGCGCGAGCTCTGGGAGGCCCGCGAGAAGGAGGCGGAGAAGAAGATCCGCGCGAGCGGTAGCCAGATCAACAATGTCGACAAGCAGCCCTTCATCGACGCCATGAAGCCCGTTTACGAGAAATACGCCAAGGATGCGAGGGTGAAGGAGCTTGTCTCCCGCATCCAGGCGATGAACTGAGCCTCGTCAGGCCCATGCTGCTCCGGACCGGCTCAGGCCGGTCCGTCTCTTTCCATACCGGAGACCTTTACCGATGCGCGCTGAACTTGCCGCGCTATCCCGCGTCCTCGCCGTCGTGAACCGAGCGGCACTTTGGATTGCCGGGATCGGCCTCATCCTCATGACTGTGTTTGTCGCCTGGCAGGTGTTCGGCCGTTATGTGCTGAACCAGTCCCCGAGCTGGACGGAGCCTGCCTCCCTGCTCCTCATGAGCTGGTTCATCCTTTTAGGCTCAGCCGTCGGTGTGCGCGACGGCAATCATCTCGGTTTCGAGATCGCCCTTCATTATGCACCGCATGGCCTGCGCCAAGCCATGCTCGCCGTGACCGAAGTGCTGGTGATGATCTTTGGTGGCGCCATGGCGTGGTACGGCACGGCGCTGGCAGTGGAGACCTGGTCCGCTGCAATGCCCGGCCTTCCGATCCCGCAGGGATTCGATTACGTGCCCCTCGCCGTCGGCGGCGTCCTGATTGCTCTCTTCGCTTTGGAAAAACTCGTTCGTCTCCTGCTTGCTGGTGAAGAAGCACCGATGGTGCGCGTGGACGAGCCTCATCTCGTTGCAGTGAAGGATTAAGTCAATGGAGATCTGGGTCCTCTTCGGCGTCTTCACGCTTCTTCTGATCATCGGGACGCCGGTTGCGTTCTGCCTAGGAATCGCATCGCTGGCGACCGTGCTCTACATGCAGCTTCCGCCGGTCGTTGTGTTCCAGCAGATCAATTCCGGCATGAACGCCTTTGCCATGATGGCGATTCCGTTCTTCATCTATGCGGGCGATCTCATGATGCGCGGCGGCATTGCCGACCGCCTGATCCGGCTTGCTGCCGGTTTCGTCGGCCATCTGCGGGGTGGCCTCGGGCAGGTGAATGTCGTCGCCTCGACGCTCTTCGGCGGCATTTCAGGCTCGGCGATCGCGGATGCCTCCGCTATCGGCGGCATCATGATCCCGCAGATGGAGAAGCGCGGTTATGCCAAGGATTACAGTGTCAACGTCACGGTGAACGCCGCTATCATCGCGCTTCTGATCCCGCCGTCCCACAACATGATCATCTATTCGATCGCGGCTGGCGGCACGATCTCGGTGGCTGATCTGTTCACGGCTGGTATCGTTCCGGGATTTCTTCTGGCGGCGGCGCTGATGATCACGGCCTATGTGGTCGCCGTGCGTCGCGGTTATCCGGCCGATCCGTTCCCGGGTTTCCGGATGCTGGCCTATTTCTTCGTCTCGGCCGTGCCGGGCATCCTGCTGATCTTCATCATCTTCGGCGGCGTTCGCTCAGGGATCTTCACGGCGACGGAGAGCTCGTGCATCGCCGTTGTCTATGCCCTGCTTGTCACGCTCTTCGTCTATCGCGAGATGAACTGGGAAAGCTTCGTCGAGGCGACGCTCGGTGCCGTACGGACCACCGCCATGGTCCTGCTCGTCATCGGCACGGCCAGCGCCTTCGGCTGGCTCATGGCCTTCCTGCAGGTGCCGCAGGCGACTATCGAGCTGATGAGGACCGTGTCGGACAACCCGTTCGTCGTGCTCCTGCTCATCAACGTGATCCTGCTGGTGCTCGGCACCTTCATGGACATGGCTCCGATGATCATCATCTGCACGCCTATCTTCCTGCCCGTGATCAAGGCCTTCGGCATCGATCCGGTGCATTTCGGCGTGATCCTGATCCTGAATGCCGGCATCGGCCTCAACACGCCGCCCGTTGGCTCGGTGCTCTTCGTCGGATGCGCAGTCGGGAAGATCACTATCGGCGAGGCCATGAAGACGATCTGGCCCTTCCTGGGCGCAAGCATCTTCGTGCTGCTGCTCGTCACCTATATCCCCGGCCTGTCGCTCTGGCTTCCGGCCCTGTTCCGCTGATTCACCACATTCAAGAGATAATGATGACCATCGAAATCCGGCAGGTATGCCATCCTGAAGCCGTCCGCCATTTCAGCACGGCGGAACTGCGTCGCCATTTCCTGATCGAGACGCTGTTCGTTCCCGGCGAAGTCAAGCTGACCTACAGCCATATCGACAGGCTGGTGGTTGGCGGCGTGACGCCTACCTCCGGGGCGATCAAGCTGGAATCGCACAAGCAGATCGGCTCGCCCAATTTTCTGGATCGGCGCGAGCTCGGCGTCGTCAATCTCGGCGGCCGCGGGCGCGTTCATACGGATGGAGAGGTTCACAATCTCGAGCCCCGAGATGCCCTCTACGTCGCCATGGGCACGAAGGAAGTCCGCTTCGAGAGCCTCGACGAAAGCAGCCCGGCGAAATTCTACCTCGTCAGCACACCGGCTCATGCCCGCTTCGAGACGGTGAAGATCGGTCTCGATCGCGCCCGACGGGTCGATCTGGGAGATGCCGCGAACGGAAACGTCCGCACGATCTTCCAGATGATCCATCCGGAAGTGTGCCGCTCGGCCCAGCTCGTCCTCGGCATGACGCAGCTGAAGCCGGGCAGCATGTGGAACACCATGCCGGCCCATGTGCATGACCGCCGCTCGGAGGTCTATGTCTATTTCGACATGCAGCCCGACACGCGCGTGTTCCATTTCATGGGCGAGCCCGATGAGACGAAGCATCTCGTGGTCGCCAACGAGCAGGCGATCCTCTCCCCCGGCTGGTCGATTCATTCTGGTGTCGGCACCAGCAACTACACCTTCGTCTGGGCCATGGGCGGCGACAACCAGGACTTTACCGACATGGACATGGTGCCCATGGATGCGTTGCGGTGAGGCTGCTGCGATGACGTTTTCCTTTGATCTCACCGGCAAGACTGCCATCGTGACCGGAGCGAATACCGGGCTTGGTCAGGCGATTGCGGTGGCGCTGGCACAAGCCGGAGCCTCGATCGTAGCCGTCGGCCGCTCGTCCATGGACGAGACCGAGCGGCTGTGTCGCGACGCAGGCGCCAAGTTCCACAGCGTACAGGCGGATCTGTCGAGTCTCGAACCGATCGAGCACATTGTCGCGGAAGCGACAGCGGTCAGCGGCCGGATCGACATCCTCGTCAACAATGCCGGGATCATCCGCCGTGCCGATGCCATCGCGTTCACGGAGAAGGATTGGGACGACGTGATGAACGTCAATCTCAAGTCCACCTTCTTCCTGTCTCAGGCGGTGGCACGGACGATGCTGGCGGACGAGAGGGGCGGCAAGATCATCAACATCGCCTCACTCCTCTCGTTTCAAGGCGGTATTCGCATTCCGTCCTATACTGCGAGCAAGAGCGGGTTGGCAGGCCTCACACGGCTTCTCGCCTGCGAGTGGGCGGCGAAGGGCATCAATGTGAACGCCATCGCGCCGGGCTACTTCGTGACCAACAACACCGAGGCGCTGCGCAACGATCCGAATCGAAGCAGCGAAATTCTCGGGCGAATCCCGGCCGGACGCTGGGGCGATCCGACGGATCTCGGCGGCGCTGCCGTCTTCCTGGCGTCGCCGGCTGCAAACTACATCCACGGCATCGTTCTGCCGGTGGACGGTGGATGGCTGGCGCGCTGAAAACGTCCTGGAGGAATCATGAACCGCATCAACCAACCTTTTGCCTTCGACAGCAGCATCGATTGGGAGCCGGCAGGCGAGGGCATACGCCGCAAAATTCTCACCTATAATTCAGAGGTGATGATGGTGCGCGTGGCCTTCCAGGCCGGGGCCGTCGGCACACCTCATTCGCATCCCCATATCCAGTGCAGCCTTGTCGAGGCAGGCGTCTTCGACATCACCATCGCCGGTCGCACCGAACGTCTCAAACAGGGCGACAGCTTCCTTGTCTCTCCCAATGCGGTCCATGGTGCTGTCGCCATAGAAGCTGGTGTGCTTCTCGATGTCTTCACCCCCATGCGTGAAGATTTCGTCTAGCCTAAAGTCTAAGGCGTGCGATCCATGTTTATAGCTCAAGCCGCAACATGATCGTTTGTGGCTTGATCAGTTTTCCTTGCCTGATCCTCTCCATGGGAGAGATAGAGGCAGGTTTAGCGAGCGCCAGTCCAAGTGCGCTGCGAAAATGATACAATGTCCTCATTAACCGAGCCGCCGCAAACTTCCTCCCGTCCCGGAACTTTGGCTCTTGAAAAGCGTTAAACAGGGTCGAATTCCATCTGAAGACGAACAAAGTAGCTTTTGGGATGTCGGCACATGGGGGTCCAGGTGAGAGTAAGCCTGAGACGGTCTAACGGGGGGCCTTATGTCACAAGTCGAATCTGCCACTTCGCAGCTTGATCCCAAGCTGCTTCTCAAGACATTGCGTGCCTTCAGAAAAGGCGATTTTTCAGCCCGTCTGCCGTCGGATCTGACTGGCATCGATGGCGAGATCGCAGAAGCTTTCAACGATATCGCGGATCTGAACCACGGCCTCGCGCAAGAGCTGGAGCGCGTCGCGAAGGTTGTCGGCAAAGAGGGGCGGATCGAGGAACGCGGGCGGCTGACAGGGGCGACCGGATGCTGGAGCGAGTGCGTTAACTCCGTCAATGCCATGATCGGCGACATTGTCCAGCCGACCGTCGAGGTGGCGCGGGTCATCGGCGCCGTCGCGAAGGGTGACTTAAGCCAGACGATCGATCTCGCGACGGACGGGCGTCCTCTGCGCGGCGAGTTCCTGCGCATCGGCAAAGTGGTCAACACCATGGTGGGGCAACTCGGCAGCTTCGCCTCGGAGGTGACCCGTGTGGCGCGCGAGGTGGGTTCGGAAGGAAAACTCGGCGGGCAGGCGAAGGTCAAGGGCGTTGCCGGCACCTGGAAGGACCTGACTGAGAACGTGAACCTGATGGCCGCGAATCTCACGGGTCAGGTGCGCAACATTGCTGAAGTGACGACCGCAGTCGCGAACGGCGACTTGTCGAAGAAAATCACCGTCGACGTGAAGGGTGAGATTCTGGAGCTGAAGGACACCATCAACACCATGGTGGATCAGCTCAATTCCTTCGCTTCCGAGGTGACGCGAGTCGCAAAGGAAGTCGGCTCCGAGGGTAAGCTCGGCGGACAGGCACAGGTGCGCGGGGTTGGCGGCGTCTGGAAGGACCTGACCGACAACGTGAACATGATGGCTGCCAACCTGACCGGCCAGGTGCGCAATATCGCCGAGGTCACGACCGCCGTCGCCCGGGGCGACCTGTCGAAGAAGATCACCGTCGACGTGAAGGGTGAGATTCTGGCTCTCAAGTCCACCATCAATACCATGGTGGACCAGCTCAATTCCTTCGCCTCCGAGGTGACCCGCGTCGCGAAAGAGGTGGGTTCCGAGGGCAAGCTCGGCGGACAGGCGCAGGTCGAAGGCGTCGGCGGCGTATGGCGCGATCTGACTGAGAATGTG
>KI912045.1:348372-348473 GCA_000517005.1 Microvirga lupini | reverse complement strand
TGACGCGTGTGGCGCGCGAAGTGGGCACCGAGGGTAAGCTCGGTGGTCAGGCGCAGGTGCGCGGCGTCGGCGGCGTGTGGAAGGACCTCACCGACAACGTC
>KI912045.1:347989-348272 GCA_000517005.1 Microvirga lupini | reverse complement strand
GGCGAGGTGACGCGTGTTGCAAAGGAGGTGGGTTCGGAAGGCAAGCTCGGTGGTCAAGCCCGGGTGGAGGGTGTTGCCGGAATCTGGAAGGATCTCACCGACAACGTAAATCTGATGGCCGCGAACCTCACCGGCCAGGTCCGTAACATCGCCGAAGTGACGACCGCGGTCGCGAATGGTGATCTCTCCAAGAAGATCACCGTGGATGTGCGCGGTGAAATTCTGGAGCTCAAATCCACGATCAACACCATGGTGGACCAGCTCAATTCCTTCGCAGGCGAAG
>KI912045.1:347721-347889 GCA_000517005.1 Microvirga lupini | reverse complement strand
AACATGATGGGCTCGAACCTCACCGCACAGGTTCGTAACATCGCGGAAGTGACGACTGCCGTCGCGAACGGCGACCTGTCGAAGAAGATCACCGTGGAAGTGCGCGGCGAGATCCTGGAGCTGAAATCGACCATCAACACCATGGTGGACCAGCTCAACTCCTTCGCC
>KI912045.1:347458-347621 GCA_000517005.1 Microvirga lupini | reverse complement strand
AACATGATGGCGGCCAATCTGACTGGACAGGTGCGCAACATCGCCGAGGTCACCACGGCCGTAGCGAACGGTGACTTGTCGAAAAAGATTACCGTGGCCGTCGAAGGCGAGATCCTGGAGCTGAAATCGACCATCAACACGATGGTCGATCAGCTCAATTCCT
>KI912045.1:326938-347358 GCA_000517005.1 Microvirga lupini | reverse complement strand
TCGGAAGTGACGCGCGTGGCCCGTGAGGTCGGCATCGAGGGCAAGCTCGGCGGACAGGCGCAGGTTCGCGGCGTAGCCGGCACCTGGAAAGATCTGACCGACAACGTGAACACGATGGCGAACAACCTCACTGGACAGGTGCGCGGCATCGCCAGCGTCGTGACCGCCGTCGCGGAGGGCGATCTCAAGCGCAAGCTGACCGTGGATGCCAAGGGCGAGATCGCGGCGCTGGCTGAAACCATCAACGAGATGATCGATACCCTTGCAACATTTGCCGATCAGGTGACGAACGTTGCCCGTGAGGTGGGTGTGGAAGGCAAGCTCGGCGGACAGGCGAGAGTGCCCGGCGCCGCGGGTCTGTGGCGCGATCTCACGGATAACGTGAACCAGCTCGCCGCCAACCTGACCACGCAGGTGCGAGCCATCGCCGATGTGGCCACCGCCGTGACCAAGGGTGATCTGACAAGGTCGATTTCGGTGGAGGCCTCGGGCGAGCTCGCCTCGCTCAAGGACAACGTCAACGAGATGATCCGCAATCTGCGCGATACGACTCTCAAGAATGCGGAGCAGGATTGGCTGAAGACCAACCTCGCCAAGTTCACCCGCATGCTGCAGGGCGAACGCGATCTCACCACCGTATCCAACATGATCCTGTCGGAGATCGCTCCGCTCGTGAATGCGCAGCAGGGCGTCTTCTATACGGTCGAGACCGATGGCAGCGAGCCCATGCTGGAGATGGTCGCCTCCTATGCCTTCACGGAGAGAAAGCACCTCAACAATCGCTTCCGCCTGCGCGAAGGTCTGGTCGGACAGGTCGCCTACGAGAAGAAGCGCATCCTCCTCACCAACGTGCCGGGTGACTACATCACCATCAGCTCGGCTCTCGGCGAGGCTCCGCCACTCAACATCATCGTGCTTCCGGTCCTGTTCGAGCAGGAGGTCAAGGCAGTAATCGAGCTTGCCTCGTTCAGCCGCTTCTCTGAAACTCACCAATCCTTCCTCGAGCAGCTCACGGAATCGATCGGTATCGTTCTCAATACCATTGCCGCGAACATGCGAACGGAGGGTCTTCTCAAGCAGTCGCAGCTTCTGACGTCCGAACTGCAGAGCCAGCAGGAGGAATTGAGAAACACCAACGACCGGCTGGAACAGCAAGCCGCCACCCTGCGCCAGTCCGAGGAGCTCCTGCGGCAGCAACAGGAGGCGCTGCAGAAGACGAACGAGGAACTTGAAGACAAGGCGCGGCTGCTCGAACTCCAGAAGACAGAGGTCGAGGCGAAGAACCAGGAGGTGTCCGTTGCAAAGACGGCCCTGGAAGAGAAGGCCGAACAGCTCTCGCTGACGTCGCGCTACAAGTCGCAATTCCTGGCCAATATGAGCCACGAGTTGAGGACGCCTCTGAATTCGCTTCTGATCCTTTCGAAGCTGTTGACCGAGAATTCGGACGGCAATCTGACCGACAAGCAGAGGGAGTTCGCCAAGACGATCCACGCGGCCGGCTCCGACCTCCTCGCGCTCATCAACGATATTCTGGATCTGTCGAAGATCGAGTCCGGTACCGTTAGCCTGGAAGTGTCGAGCGTCGCCTTCAAGGATCTCGTCGACAATATGGATCGCACGTTCCGCCAGGTTGCCGAGGAAAGAAAACTCGACTTCCATGTGGAGGTCGATCCGAAACTGCCACCGGCCATCAGGACGGATTCGAAACGGTTGCAGCAAGTGCTGCGCAACCTGCTGTCGAACGCCTTCAAGTTCACGGAACGCGGAGGCGTGACGCTCCAGATCGGCTCGGCCGAGGGAACGCCGCTGCGGGCCGGCAGCCAGTGGATCGCCATGTCGGTAACGGATACCGGTATCGGCATCCCGGAAGAGAAGCAACGCATCATCTTCGAGGCCTTCCAGCAGGCGGATGGCACGACGAGCCGGAAGTACGGTGGGACCGGTCTGGGCCTGTCGATCAGTCGCGAAATCGCCCGTCTGCTCGGTGGCGAAATCGTGGTCTCGAGCACGCCCGGAAGCGGCTCAACCTTCACGCTCTTCGTACCGGTCGAACCTCCTGCAAGTCACGGGACTGCCGGAGCAGAAGCCTCCATCAGGCCAAACGGCAACGGTGCAGGGCAGTACGCCACTTCCGACGATTCGACGGGATCGATGATCCGTCAGCCATCGGCCGCGATGGCCCTCTCGGCTTCCCTGGATGATCGCCACGCGATCACGAACGGAGATCGCGTCGTCCTGATCATCGAGGACGATGCCATGTTCGCCTCGGTACTGCTGGAACTCGCCCGTGAGGAGGGCTTCAGGGGGCTGATCGCCATGGATGGTGCTTCGGCGCTTGCTCTCGCGCATCGCTACAAGCCTCATGCGATCACTCTCGATATCGGTCTTCCCGATATGGACGGCTGGGCGCTCCTGGACTTGCTGAAGCATGACCCGCGCACCCGCCATGTGCCTATCCATGTCATTTCGGTCGATGACCAGAAGAAGCGCGGTCTCAAGGCGGGCGCCTTCGGTTTCCTGGAAAAGCCCGTCGACCGGGAGGCCCTCATGGGGGCGCTCAACCGCACGAAGGAGTTCATCGATCGGCCCGTGAAGAAGCTGCTTCTCGTCGAGGACGACGACAATCAGCGCATGAGTCTGTCCGAACTCATGAAGAGCGAACAGGTCGATGTGACGGCTGTGGGAACGGCCGAGAGTGCCCTGGAGGTCATCCAGGCACGGCAGTTCGATTGCGCCGTTATCGATCTGGGGCTGCCGGATCTTCCCGGAGCGGAACTCATCGAGCGCATCCGCAAGACGAAAGGCGGTGAGGAACTGCCGGTCGTCATCTATACGGGGCAGGATCTGACGAAGGCCGAGGAGCGTCGGCTGCAGAGCATTGCTGCGACGCTTATCGTCAAAGGCGAGGGCTCGTCCGAGCGCCTTCTCAATGACACGGCTCTGTTCCTCCACCGGGCGATCAGTGCCATTCCCGAGGAAAAGCACATCATTGTCGAGCGGCGGGCCGACGATTCGCTCGATGGTCGGAAGGTCCTGATCATCGACGATGACATGCGCAACATCTTTTCGCTGACGAGTGCGCTCGAGCAGCATGGGATCTCGGTCATCTTCGCCGAGAATGGCCTTGAAGGCATCGAGAAGCTCCAAGCCAACCCCGATGTCGATGTGGCCTTGGTCGACATCATGATGCCGGAGATGGATGGTTACGAGACTATGCGGGAAATCCGGAACATCCCGCGCTATCGTGACCTCCCTCTGGTCGCGGTGACAGCAAAGGCCATGAAGGGGGATCGCGAGAAGTGTCTCGAAGCAGGTGCGACCGACTATGTGTCGAAACCTGTGGATGTGGATCAACTTCTGGCCGTCTTGCGCGTTCAACTCAGTCGGAGCACATATATCCCAGATGGGAAAGTTGCTCCCAATGGTGGAGCAGAGACCGGGTTGAACTCATGACGGACGACGTGAGGCGAGGGGAAATGGGCCCGAGATCGGATGATTTTCATCTGGTATCAGCCCGCTCTCCGTCAGATCCGATCCCGGCTAAGATTCTGGTGGTCGATGACGACCCGAGAAATCTTATTGCGGTCCAGGAGGTGCTCCGGTCTCCCGGCGTAGAAGTCGTAACTGCAGATTCCGGTGAGGGAGCCCTGCGCCACGTTTTGATGGATGACTTCGCCGTCATTCTCCTCGACGTGCAAATGCCCAGGCTCGACGGATATGAGGTTGCAAGCCTGATCAGGAATCGACCGCGTTCTTCACGCGTGCCGATCCTGTTCCTGACGGCGTTCAACAAGGACGACATGCACGTCTTCAAGGGATACTCGGCGGGGGCTGTCGACTACGTCTTCAAACCCATCGAGCCCTTGATCCTCAAATCCAAGGTCGACATCTTCGTCGATCTTTACCGCAAGACGGAGGAGATCCGCCGGCAGGCGGAGCAGGAGCGCCGCCTGCTGATGGACAACCTTCATGTCCGCAGCGAGAAATTAAAGGCGGAGCAGGCGCTGCGGCGCCGGGAGGAGCATCAATCGATCGTTCTGCAGGCGCTGCCGATAGCGCTTTACACAGCCTCAGTCGAGGAGGATCATCGGCAACTCCATTTCACCAATGAGAGCATCGAGCGCATCACCGGGTTTCGTCCGGCCGCCTTCCTTGAGCGGCCAGATTTCTGGTCCTCTCGGATCAATCCGGAGGATCAGGAGCGTGTCCTGGCCCAATTGAAGCGGCTGGAGGAAGAGGGTTCCGTCAATCTCGAATATCGGTGGCGTTGCGCCGACGGTGTCGAAAGGCACTTTCTCGATCAGACGGTTCTCATGCGGGATGAGGAGGGACGTCCGCGCGAGTTCTTCGGGATGTGGTTCGATATCACCGAGAGCAAGCAGATGGAGCAGAACCTGCTCCACGCCAGCAAACTTGAAGCTGTTGGCCACCTCACGGGTGGGATCGCGCATGATTTCAACAACATGCTGAGTGTCGTGATCGGCAATCTCGATCTCTTGAAGAAATCCATCCAGGGCAATGAAAAGGCCGAGCGACGGGTACGAATGGCCCTGGACAGTGCCCAGCACTGCGCCGATCTTACCTATAGGCTCCTGACCTTCTCGCGACGCCAAGCCCTGCAGGTTTCGACAGTCGATGTCACGAGCCTGATGCCTGGCCTTCTGGAGCTGATGCGCAGAACCCTTGGCGAGCATATCAATGCGAGCTTCCGTTCTGGCGAGGGTATATGGCCGATCCAGGTCGACCGGGCTCAGTTCGAGGCGGCGCTTCTCAATCTCGCGGTCAATGCCCGTGATGCGATGCCCGAGGGCGGCGATCTGACGATCAGTGTCGAAAACCAAGTGGTGGAAGAGGGCAAATCTGCTCCCAGCGGTGAATTCGTCGTGATCTCGGTGAGCGATACAGGAATCGGCATGCCGCCTGAGGTGCTGGAGAAGGTCTTCGAGCCTTTCTTTACCACCAAGGAAAGCGGTAAAGGCACCGGTTTGGGCCTCAGCATGGTCTATGGTTTCGTGCAGCAATGCCATGGCCATGTGGAGGTTGAAAGCGCGCCGAATGCGGGCACGACCATCCGCATCTTCCTTCCTCGCTCTCACGAGGCTGCAGAAAGCGTGCCGGATAGCCAGTCAGCCGTTGCTCACCCCTTCGGAGAGGGGCGCACGGTGCTTGTGGTTGAGGACAATCCGGCCGTTCGTCAGGTGGCGCTCTCAACTCTTCATTCCCTCGGCTTCAAAGTGTTGGAGGCTGAAACCGGTGATGAAGCCGCTCGGCTTCTGAAGACGAAGAAAGATATCACGCTCGTTCTCTCCGATGTCAGGATGCCGGGGGAACTCAGCGGCATAGACTTGGCCCGGCTCATTCAGCGCGAGCAGCCGGACATCCAGGTACTTCTGACCACCGGGTATTTCGACGGAGAAGACCAGCTTGAGAATCTCAATCTCCTCTACAAACCTTATCGGGCAACGGATCTTGCGGAAAAGATCCAATCGCTGATGAAGTCGCAGCAGAGGGTCGAGTTTGAAAGTGAGACGATCAGGCAGGCTGCAGCTGTTGCGTAGCCAGGCTGCAATTCTGGCAGAGAAGTCGAGAGGGCCTGCCCGGTTCATTCATCAACGAGCGTCGAGAGTAAGGTTATGACTCTGTACAGAGGCTGTCCCTGTCGCCGCACCAAGCCGTATAGAAGTCACCAGTCCGGTCCAGGACAAAGACGGTCGGAGGGTTCGACATGGACGACCAGCAGGCTGACTCAACAGCAAATTTCAGAGCCTTCGCGCGAAAATAGAATGAGCCGAGATCTCGACCGAATTGAGAAACCGTCCAACGATTGTGCTTAAATGCAACGCAGTACGCTCCGTGGGGCATGAAGCACCTCCCAAGTCGCTTTCTGGCAAATCACAGGTGCCGTTGCTAACCGTCCTGAACGGAGATGGTAACCATAAATGACGATTTATGACGCCAACCATTAAGGATGGGTTTCTAGGCGGATTCAGAGAGAGGCCGTCACGCCTCCATCGACATAGATGATCTGCCCGTTGACGAAGCTGGAGGCATCCGAGGCAAGAAAGATTGCGGCACCGATGAGATCTTCCAGTTCGCCCCAGCGGCGGGAAGGGGTGCGAGCAATAAGCCAATCGGAAAAGGCTTTGTCATCCACCAGGGCCTGATTGAGTTCCGTCTTGAAATAACCCGGCCCGATGCCATTGACCTGAAGACCGTATTAGCCCCAATCGATCGCCATGCCTTTCGTCAACATCTTCACAGCTCCCTTCGTTGCCGTGTAGGGCGCGATCGAAGGACGTCCCAGCTCGCTTTGAACCGAGCAGATGTTGATGATCTTTCCCCGTCCGCGCGGGATCATCTTTCGGGCGACCGCTTGGCTCACATAGAAGACGCTGTCGACATTCGTCGTCATCAATTCGTGCCAGGTTTCCTCCGGATAATCCTCAAGAGGACCGCGGCGCTGCATTCCCGCATTGTTGATCAGGATATCGATTGGGCCGATACTGCCTTCGATCTGTTCGATCGCGGCCCTGACGGCGGTGCTGTCCGTCACATCGAAAGGCATCTCGAGGACCGACGAGCCTTCATCTCGAAGCTTCTGTGCCGCATCGGCGACCCTGTCCGGCTGTCGGCCGTTCAGAACCACGTGTGCTCCGGCTCGCCCCAGGCCGAGTGCAAGAGCAAAGCCGATGCCTGTGCTCGATCCCGTCACAAGGGCGATGCGTCCCGAAAGATCGAAGAGACCTGCAATGTTCACATTCATCCTCAAATCCTGAATGAGCTGATACAACCTTTAGAGAATGCGGCCTGGATTGAGGATTCCGGCCGGATCAAGTATCTGCTTCATCTTGGTCATCAAGGCGAGTTCGGATTCCGTCCGGCTCAAAGAAAGATAGGGACGCTTGATACGCCCGATCCCATGCTCTGCGGAGATCGAGCCGCCGAGCCTTGAGACGAGATCATAGACGAGGCCCTGGATACCCTTCTTGATGTCATCGCTCATGTCACGATGTGCCACGTTGATGTGGATGTTGCTGTCGGCCACATGTCCGAAGACGACGTAAACGGCATCCGGCCATCGCTTCGGCATTTCCTGGCGCAGATGGGCGACCGCTTCCGTCATGCGGTTCAGGGGCACGCTGACGTCGAAGCGGATTTCCTCCGGCAGAAAGCGTCCATATTCGTAGGGCGTTTCCCGATAGGACCAGAACCGGTTTCTGTCGGCTCTGGACTGAGCAACCAGCGCATCCTTGATGAGATCCTGCTCGTAGAACTCACTGAGGAGGAGGGAAAAGGCTTCGGTTCCTGCTGGATCCGCTCCCATATCGGCCTCGATCAGCAGCGTCACGTCGTGCTCCGTCTCGAAAACAGGCGTCAGACCGCAGATCCTGGTCGCAACCGTCATGAATTCCCGCCACATGGCCTCGAAGACCAGCAGGCGCCCGGGATGAATCTGCTGGAACCGGCGCAAGACGACGAGAGCGTCCCCAAAGCTGCTGACGGCACAGAGAGCCGTCTGAAGCCCCTGAGGCTTGGAATGCAGGCTGATCACCGCCCGCGTGATGACGCCGAGCGTTCCCTCGCTGCCGATGAAGAGCTGCGTCCAATCATATCCGGCATTGTTCTTCAGCATCTTGTTGAGCGAGCGCACCACGGTGCCATCCGCAAGGACGACTTCGAGGCCAAGGGTGTTGCGTCGGGCCATGCCGTAACGAACCACCTGGTTGCCGCCGGCATTGGTCGCGAGGTTGCCGCCGATCGTGCAGGTTCCGCGCGCTCCAAGATCGATCCCGCACAGGAAACTTGCCTCGTCCGCTGCCTGTTGCACGACCGCGAGCGGAGTTCCGGCCAGGGCTGTAAGGGTCGCGCTCGCCGCGTCGATCTCTTCGATCCCGTTCATCCGTTCCAGAGAAAGCGCGATCTCTCCCGCTTGCGGGTGAGCGCCGCCCGCAAGCCCAGTCAGGCCGCCTTGCGTCACGACGGGTTGGCGATGCTCGTGGCAGATCCTCAGGGCCGTTGAGACATCTTCCGTGGTCTGCGGCAGAATCAAGGCTTGAGGAGCCGTAGGCTGGAGGCCGCTGGCATCGGCATGATTGCGGGAGGGAATGTCGGGGCCGGTGCGGACCTGAGGTCCCAGGGCTGCAACAAGCGCATCAATCACATTGCTCATCGTATTCTAGCTCAAACTCTAAAACGGTAGCGGCCTAAAAGAGGAATTCGTGCTTGACGCACTGCTTACTATGGTTCCGTGGTCAGCCGTATGATGGCGTCCGGCCGCTTCCAGAGGTCCGGCAGCAATTCAAGCCCGAGCCCTGGCTTCATATTCACCGTGACCTCTCCGCTTGCCACCGTCGGCAAGTCCGTCACGAGTTCCGTATACCAGCCGGTGTAAAAGGCCCGGACGCTCTCCTGAATCAAGGCATTGCGCGCATGGAGGGAGAAGTGACAGGACGCGGCATAGACCACGGGCCCCGTGCAGTCATGGGGCGCGACGGGAACATGCCAGGCCTCCGCCAGCGCCGCGATCTTGCGCGCCTCCGTCAAGCCGCCGCACCAGGACAGGTCGAGCATGGCCACACCCGCAACGCCGGTTTCGAGATATTCCCGGAAGGCGTGGGTGTAGGACAGGGTCTCCGAGGCACAGACCCAGGCCTTTGAGTGCTGCGCGTATTCCTTGAGGTCGCCGATATTGTCGAGGCGGAATGGGTCCTCGTGCCAATAGGTCTCGAACTCGGCGAGCGCGGAGGCGAGCTTCTTCGCCATCGGCAGGCTCCACAGGGAGTGGAACTCGACCATGATGTCCATCTTGTCGCCCACGGCTTTGCGGATCTTGGCGAAGGGCTCGAGCGCCGTCCGGAGTTCATCAGGCGAGATATCGTACCCATGACTGCGCTCGGCGGCGACATCGAAGGGCCAGATCTTCATCCCGGTGATGCCTTGTTCCAGGAGGGAGTGAGCGAGATCGTCGGCACGGTGCAGGAACGCGTCCAGGTCTTCGTAGGCACCTTCGGCATCTCCGACGCCCCAGTTGGCGACTTTCTGGGCGCGGCTGTCGCGAATGTACCGACAGCCGGCGCAGGTGTTGTAGACCCGGATCCTGTCTCGCGAGCGGCCTCCCAGCATGTCGCAGACAGGCTTGCCATGAGCTTTGCCGAAGAGATCCCACAAGGCGATATCGATGGCCGAGTTGCCGCGTGTCTCGACACCTGCGGAACGCCAGCCGAGATAGTTCTGAAGATCGCGGTTGATGCCTTCGATCTGAAGAGGGTCGCGCCCGATCAGCTTGGCCGCGACAGTCTCGTGAATATATGCTTCGACGGCCGCTGCGCCCATGAAGGTTTCGCCAAGGCCGATGAGCCCCTCGTCCGTGTGGAGGCGGACCCAGACGATGTTTGCAAATTCCTGGAGACGGATTGTTTCGATGCCTGTGATCTTCATGGGATCCTCGCTGCGGCTACGCTCTTGTTGATTTCGGCAGGGTCGGAAGGGGCCATTCTTCTCGCGGGTAGGATCGAAGCTGGCGTTTCGATGATATCCACGAAAAAGGTTCGCACGAGCAGGTATTCATAAGTCTAATCTGAAACAGAGGTGCAAATTCAATTGCGTGCCAGTTCGTCCCCATAAATCTCCTGACGGCGGTCTTGAAACCAGCATTGATCCTGCTCTCGTCGGAAAAAGGAGCCCGAGGCTGCAGCCGAGCGTGATGCCCGGCATCACTCTTGGGCGTTTGTCTTTGGATCAGCTCTGTCGGTTGAATTGACACCCCATAGAGCTGGGCCTTAGATCGGGTAACAAGTTTGACCCACCCGGACTTGAAGAGTCATTGGGAGCGAACAGAATAAAGAGCGCCGAGAAGGGTGTTCAAGGCAGGGAGAGAATGTGAGCAGGATAATTTCCTTCTTCTTCAAAGGCTTGGAAGGGCTGCTGGTTCTTCTGCTGGCCGCCATGGTCGTCATGGTCTTCGGCAATGTCGTGCTACGCTATCTTTTCGACACCGGGATCGACGTTTCGGAAGAACTTTCTCGCTTCTTCTTCGTCTGGCTTACCTTCATCGGTGCCGTCGTGGTCGGTCGCGAGAATGCCCATCTGGGTGTCGAAACGCTGGTCGCCCGGCTTGGTGACAACGGCCGCAAGGTCTGCATGGTCCTGTCCGACCTGTTCGTCATCGGCTGCTGCGCCGTCTTCTTCTGGGGAACCTGGCAGCAGGCGGAGATCAACGCCACGAATTACGCGCCCATCACCGAGATCTCGATGCTCTGGGTCTACGGGGTAGGGTACTTCACAAGCATCGGTTTGGGGGTAATGGCTGCGCTTAGGATCCTGCGTGTCGTCACTGGCCGCGTGAGCGAGCATGAGCTCAAGGCCTTCGCCGGCGACTATAGTGATGATGAAGCCCATGCTCTGAGGGAGCGTCTCGAGTGACAATTCTCGTCTTCCTCACTTCGCTCCTCGGAGCCATGGCGCTCGGAATGCCGATTGCCTTTGCGCTCATCGTTTGCGCTCTGGCACTCATGCTCTGGCTCGGCAATTTCGATAGCCAGATCGTAGCTCAGAACATGATTATCGGCGCCGATAACTTTCAGCTTCTGGCCGTTCCTTTCTTCCTGCTGGCCGGCGAGCTGATGAATGTCGGCGGCCTGTCGAAGCGCATCGTCAATTTCGCTTTGGCTTGTCTCGGGCACATTCATGGCGGCCTCGGTTATGTCGCGATTGTGGCCGCGCTCATTCTCGCTGCGTTGTCCGGTTCAGCCGCGGCGGATACGGCCGCTCTCGCGGCCATTCTGATCCCTATGATGCGGAATGCCGGTTACGACATTCCACGCTCTGCCGGCCTCATCGCTGCGGGCGGAATCATCGCTCCGGTGATTCCGCCGTCGATCGGCTTTATCATCTTTGGTGTCGCGGCCAACGTTTCGATATCGCAGCTGTTTTTGGCTGGGGTCGTGCCGGGTCTGATGATGGGACTCTCGCTTGTCGTCGCGTGGGCTATCGTAAGTCGGAAAGATAAGCTGCAAACAACACCTCGCACGACTATGCGTGAGCGCGGCAAAGCCTTCATTGATGGTTTCTATGCCCTTCTCATGCCTGTGATGATCCTGGGCGGCATCAAATGGGGCATCGTGACCCCGACCGAAGCGGCTGTTCTGGCTGCCGTCTATGCGCTCTTTATCGGCATGTTCGTCTATCGCGAGCTGAAACCCTCGATGCTGTACGGCGTCTTCCTCACGGCCGCGAAGACGACGGCCGTGGTGATGTTCCTCGTCGCAGCGGCGCTCGTTTCCGCCTGGCTCATCACTCAGGCGAATATACCGGGTGAAATCAGCGGACTCATCCAGCCCCTGATGGGTAACAAGACCCTGCTCATGTTCGCCCTGATGTTCCTGGTCGTCATCGTCGGAACCGCTTTGGATTTCTCGCCGACGGTTCTGATCCTGACGCCGGTGCTCATGCCGATCGTCAAGCAGGCTGGCATCGATCCGGTCTATTTCGGCGTGCTGTTCATCATCAACAACGCCATCGGGTTGATCACGCCTCCGGTGGGAATCGTGCTCAACGTCGTGAGCGGTGTCGCCCGTGTGCCCATGGGGGCTGTCATTCGAGGCGTGAATCCGTTCCTGATCGCCCAGCTTATCGTGCTCATCCTGCTCATCATCTTCCCCGAACTGGTCACAGTGCCTTTGGCCTGGCTGCGCGGACGGTGAGCCGGCTGAAAATAAAAGAGAGAGGAAACAACTATGAAAGCTTTCAAATTCGCTCTTGCTGCAGGCATCGCAGCAACCGTGATGGCGGCCGTTCCGGCCTATGCCCAGTTCACGGAGCGCAATATCCGCCTCTCCAATGGCGTGAACGAAGATCACCCCAATGGAAAGGGCGTTGAGAAATTCCGGGCATGCCTCGCCGACAAGTCCGGGGGCAAGCTGAAGGTGCAGGGCTTCTGGGGCAATGCCCTGGGCGGCGATCTCCAGGCCACGCAGGCACTTCGCTCCGGCACTCAGGAAATGGTCGTCACTTCGAGCTCACCGCTCATCGGCATTCTGCCCGATCTCGGTGTTTTCGATTTGCCGTTCCTGTTCGCCAACGAGAAGGAAGCTGACACCGTTCTCGACGGCGCTTTCGGGAAGTACATCGATGGCAAGCTCGAAACGGTCGGGCTCGTCAATCTGGCCTATTGGGAGAACGGCTTCCGCAACCTCACCAACTCGCGTCGTCCCGTCGAGAAGTGGGAGGACTTCAAGGGATTGAAGGTTCGCGTCATGCAGAACAACGTGTTCCTCGACACGTTCAAGAACATGGGCGCCAATGCCGTGCCGATGGCGTTCGGTGAGGTCTTCACGGCTCTGGAAACCAAAGCCATCGACGGTCAGGAAAACCCGTTCGTGACCATCGACACCTCCAAGTTCTACGAGGTCCAAAAGTACCTTTCCGTGACCCGTCACGCCTATACGCCGTTCCTCGTTCTCTACTCCAAGAAGCTGTGGGACGGCTTGTCGAAGGATGAGCAAACAGCTCTGCGGGATTGTGCCGTCGTCGCTCGCGATGAACAACGCAAGGTTTCCCGCGAGCTGTCGCAAGCCTCCCTCAACAAGATCAAGGGCGAAGGCGTCGTTGTTAACGAGCTGAATACCCAGGAGGCCAATCGCATGCGTGAGCAGGCGAAATCGGTCTGGGAGAAGCATGCTTCAACCATAGGCCCTGAGACGGTTAAGTTGATGCAGGCAGAGCTGGATAAGGTGCGGCAAAAGTAAATCTGTTGCCCTGATTAGAACTGCGCCGTTCGATGAGTTCGAGGATCGAACGGCGCAGCCACCCATTCTCTTCTCCCTAGACGTCCTTTGAGACCGGCGGGGTACGATTCAGAAAGATTGTTGACCGATGCAGATCCTCATTCTCGGAGCGGCCGGGATGGTCGGCCGCAAGCTTACAGAACGCCTGGCAAAGGAAGGGCGGTTGGGAGGAGAGGCGATCACGCGTCTTGTCCTGCATGATGTGGTTGAGCCCGAGCGTCCTCAAGCGCCCTTCGCCGTCGATACGTTGACATCCGATTTCTCCAGTCCCGGGGATGCCGAGAAGCTGGTTGCAAGTCGCCCCGATGTCATCTTCCACCTGGCCGCCATCGTTTCCGGCGAGGCGGAGGCCGACTTCGAGAAGGGATACAGGATCAATCTCGACGGTACCCGGTTTCTGTTCGATGCCGTCCGCGCCATTGGTGATGGATACGAGCCGCGACTTGTCTTTACGTCCTCCATCGCGGTTTTCGGCGCTCCGTTCCCGGATGCGATCGGGGATGAGTTCTTTCTGACGCCGCTCACGAGCTATGGCACGCAGAAGGCCATGGGCGAGCTGCTGCTGGCCGACTACACGCGCCGCGGATTTTTCGATGGCGTGGGGATCCGGCTTCCGACCATCTGCGTCCGCCCAGGAAAGCCCAACAAGGCGGCATCGGGCTTTTTCTCAAGCATTATCCGCGAGCCGCTGAACGGTCAGGAGACGGTTTTGCCGGTCTCGATGGACGTTCGCCACGCTCATGCCTCGCCGCGATCCGCCGTCAATTTCCTTGTCCATGCGGCGACCATGGATACGTCAAGGATTGGCCCGCGTCGCAATCTGACGATGCCGAGCGTGTCGGTCACCGTCGGCGAGCAGATCGAGGCGCTGCGGCGCATCGCCGGCGAGCAGGCCGTTGCCAGAATTCGTCATGAGCTCGATCCCACCATCATACGTTTCGTCGAGGGATGGCCCCGCCGCTTTGATGCCAGCCGCGCTGAAAGCCTAGGCTTTCGCGCCGAGACCAGCTTTGACGAGATCATCTCCATCTACATCGAAGACGAACTTGGTGGCGTCGTTCCGACGTGATCGGCGCTTCCTCGGGCGATGCAGGCATCGGGCCGTTGAGGAGATCTCACTCCCGAGTCCGATCCGGAAAGAAGCGCTGTCTGAAAGAAGTCCATTTATCGATTGCCCATAGCGTGAACCTGCCTATGGGCTTCTGCAATAGGGGTATGTCATAGGCGATCAAGAGAAGGCCTAATGGAAGCATCCATAATCCCAGAAAAGGCAGGATCGCGAAGATCCCGCCAAGGATCAGGAGGATGCCCATCGGTATTCGGACCCATCGCGAGTCGGGATGGCGGAGGCCGCGCAGGACTCGGGCGACCTTGCCCGGCACCTCATGTTCCAGGCGTCGGAACGCCTGCCTCAGAACGGCTCTTCCGCTTTCGTGTGTCATGCCCTTCGAAGTATCCATCGTCGAGGGAAGTTCCAAGAAGGCCTCGGAGGAGAGGCCGGAATCTTCCTCAGGCTCAGGCTTTCTGAACCATGGACATTGAACGCGAGCTGAACCTGCACTCCCAACGGCCGGTGCGCGTCAGAAGAAGAGCAGGCTCAGTTTTTCGCGGATCGTGCTTTAGAGATTGAGATTTGAGAGGGCCTCGGCAACAGCCCGAGCACCCTGTTCCCGAACCCGCATGATCCGGAGAGCCCGCTCTTTCTGCTCGAGACGATAGAGATAGGGGTCGAATTCGAGCGGAAGAGCAGGATCGCCGAGGTACCGCGGCTTCTCTGCCCGCTCATAATAATCGGCTCTCAGCATCTGTCCGAGATGTTCCTGCACCGAATGGGGGAGCGGCGGCACGTTATGCCGCACCGGCAACGCCAGGGAACCCGGCTGGGCTGAATTGGGATGGTTTGCAATGTTATCAAGCATCGAAGAGCCCCGCAAACTGTCTAGGTTAACGCACAGCCTGGGGACTGGTTGCAGCCAGGATCGGTACAAAATGACGCAAGCTTATCGTTCAGCAGTTTGGCCGAGGCAGCGGCCCGGCAAGCCTCGCCCAAGCCTGACGCCATAGAGGTCTCCCCTGGTTTTGAGTCTGGGAGAGAACTTTGCAAAACGCTTCAATGCTTGCTGAGCGGCTCAAGTTTCTGGGCATCGATGGCGAGGTTTGCCGAGATCTTCAATCTGTGTGGAAGGACATAGCCCCTGAGTTGCCGAACATCCTCGAGCGGTTTTATGCGCATATGCATCGGCAGCCGCAGCTGTCCAAATTGATCGGGACGCAGCAATCCCGGCTCATTTCCGCCCAGATGCAGCACTGGGGCAGGCTTTTCAGCGGCAGCTTCGATCTAGCCTATGTGGAAGGCATCCGGCGCATCGGTCTCATTCACAACAAGATCGGCCTGGAGCCTCGCTGGTATATCGGAGGCTATGCCTTCATTGTGAATGAACTGATCAGTGCGCTTTCGAAGAAGCATCGTTTCAACGGAGCGGCGCTCGCCCGGAAGCTGACAGTGGTGAACCGAGCGGTCATGCTGGACATGGACTTTGCGATTTCCGTGTACCAGGAGGCCTTCGTCCGGGACCGCCAGAAAAAGGGTGAAGCGCTGTCGCAGGCTGTCGCCTCCTTCTCCGATGCGGTGCAGGAGAGCCTGCAGATCTCGGGGCAGGCGAGCGGTGCCCTGTCCGAGAGTGCGACGGTGCTCGATGAGGCAACCGGGAGCGCCAGCAGCCTTGCCATTCAGGTTACGACGGCGGCCGAGCAGACGGCTGCGAACATGCAATCGGGGGCGGCCGCGACGGAGCAGTTGGCCTCATCCGTTCGTGAGATCGGGCAGCAGGCCAGCCGCTCGGCGGACGTCGCGCGGCATGCCCTGGAGAGCTCCCAGCGCACGAAGGAATCCGTCACCGGATTGGCCGAGCAGGCCAAGCAGATCGGAGATGTGGTCGATCTGATCGAGCGGATTGCGGCCCAAACCAATCTGCTCGCACTGAACGCCACGATCGAGGCGGCCCGTGCCGGAGAGATGGGCAAGGGCTTTGCCGTCGTGGCACAGGAGGTCAAAACCCTCGCCAACCAAACCGCCAAGGCTACGACAGAGATCGGCTCACGGATCGGCGCGATCCAGGAAGCCACACAGCGGAGCGTGTCCGATATCGACAATATCGGCCGCATCATGGAGGGGCTGAGCGGTATTGCCACGGCAATAGCCGCTGCGGTCGAGGAACAGGCTGCGGTGACATCGGAAATCGCCGCGAACGTCAACCAGACCACCGATCATACCCATGCCGTTGTCCGGAGCATCGAGGCTCTGACCGAATCGACAGCCTCCGCGGCAGCTGCGGCGCAGCACGTCTCGAGCGCCAAGCATACCTTGGATCAACAGCTCCAGCGCCTGAGACAGGACATCGACCAGTTCCTCGCGACGGCGAGGGCGGCCTGAAGAAAGCGGCAGGGAGCGTTTGACCGCTCTCAGCCTTGTCCAGATTCATGTTGAAGCTGACGGACTGGTCCTGTCTGCCCCTATAAAGTCGACGGAACTGGATTTGCTGCGGAATCGTGTCTTTTTGGGTACAGACACGACTCCGCAAATCAGACACCTTGCCAACAGTTGATGCCGGAACTGCATTCCGGGTCATTTGACGGAGCCGTGGGGCTTCTGTGTGGGGGCACAGGTGGATCAGACGGACCAGGAAATCGAGCACATCGCTCGTGCATTCTTTGTCGCTCGGCATGAAACCGGAGTTTGGGAAACCGCGTCGCGGATCCTGAAGCACGAGTTTCGTCTCTATGCCCGGCATGCCCTGCGCATGCTCGAAAAGAAGCAGGAACAGATCTGGGTTGAGGGCCGTAACATAGCTCCGGCGAAATCCCTCGAAGCAGCGTAACGAACCGTCTGCCTTCGGGGGGCTTGGCTGCGCTCCGCTATTGCGCCTTAGGCACACGTGAGACGCCCGGAGGCTCTTGCCGGGCTCATTGCCACATCACGGCTTTTTGTGCGCCAAAAGGGGGAGGCCTGTTGAAGGCGTCGCGTTTCCTGCCATCTTGAATGGGTGCAGGCTCTCCGCCGGGGGCCTGAGGAGCTTTTCATGCAATCACCCGATGAATGGGAAATCCCTCCTGAGTACCAGCCCGATCCGAGAACCCTCGGCTACGACCTCAAGAATGCTCTGGCCGCTGTGGTTTCCCTTAGGGCACGGGTGCCCGATGACGCCTTCACGGCCGAGACGCTCGGGACGGAACGGGCTGGACAGGGGGTCGTCATCCGGGATGACGGCCTTGTCGTCACCATCGGCTACCTGATTGCCGAGGCCGAGGAAGTCTGGCTGACCACCAACAAGGGCCGGGTCGTGCAGGCCCATGTGCTCGCCTACGATTATGAGAGCGGTTTCGGATTGGTGCAGGCGCTCGAGCCCCTGGGCGTGCCGGTGCTGGCCTTAGGGGATTCCCGCCATCTGGAACCTGGTGATCAGGTCGTGGTCGGGGGCAGCGGAGGGCAGAGGCATTCTCTCGCGGCACAAGTCGTCGCCTGCCAGGAATTCGCGGGCTATTGGGAATATCTGATCGATCCGGCCATCTTCACCGCGCCGGCTCATCCCAATTGGGGAGGAACGGCCTTGATCGGGCCGCGTGGGAATCTGGTCGGCATCGGTTCGCTCCAGCTCCAGCATCAGGCTTCCGGCGGCACCGTGGTGCCGCTCAACATGAGCGTACCGATCGACCTCCTGAAGCCGATCCTGGACGATCTCCTGACCCTTGGGCGGACCAAGAGCCGGCCGAGACCCTGGCTCGGATTCTATGTGGCAGAGGCTGAGGACGACCAGATCACGATCATTGGATTGGCTGGGGATGCGCCGGCGCAACGCGCAGGCCTGCGCGCTGGAGATCAGGTTCACGCGGTTGCCGGCCAACCGGTGACGTCGCTGGCGGAATTCTATCGCGCCATCTGGGCTCTGGGTGCCGCGGGCGTCGATGTCCCCCTGACCCTCGAGCGGGAGGGGGATATGTTCGATGTGACGATCCGGTCCGCCGATCGGGGACGCTTCATGAAGGGCCCCCGCCTGCAGTAGTCATCAAGGGGCTGCGGCAAGTGCTTTGCACTGACCGCGCTGTCATTCTCCGTCGATAATTGTGTGGATCCTGAGCGGGCGTCGCCTCTCGGATGGAGGTTGAGACATGAGCCTGAAGGTTACATTGCCAGATGGCGAGACCATTCCAGCTCTCGGGCAGGGAACCTGGCAGATGGCCGAGACGGCCAGCCGCCGGAAGCATGAGATCGAGGCGCTTCGCCTTGGCGTCGAACTTGGCATGACACTGATCGACACCGCCGAAATGTATGGAGAAGGGGCCGCGGAGGAACTTGTCGCCGAAGCTCTCGCGGAACAGCGCGACCGGCTTTTCCTCGTGAGCAAAGTTTATCCCCACAACGCGAGCCGCCAGGGTGTCGTGCAGGCCTGCGAGCGCAGTCTCAAGCGCCTGAAGACGGATCGATTGGATCTTTATCTCCTGCATTGGCGCGGGAGCGTGCCGCTGGAGGAGACGATTGCCGGTTTTGAGGAGCTTCGCCGGTCCGGCAAGATCCGCCATTGGGGCGTCAGCAACTTCGATATCGACGACATGAAGGAGCTAGTTCAGATTCCTGAAGGAGAGAGCTGTGTCACCAACCAGGTGCTCTACAACGTGACCCGGAGAGGGCCGGAATTCGATCTGATCCCATGGATGGCCGAGCATCGCATGCCGCTCATGGCCTACAGCCCAATCGAACAGGGCAGGCTCCCGCGTGGCGGTGTTCTGCAGGGGATCGGACAGAGGCATGGAGCAAGCCCGTTCCAGATTGCCTTGGCCTGGCTTCTTCAGAAGCCTGCAGTGATCGCGATTCCGAAGGCCTCGAGCCCGGATCATGTGCGGGACAATCGTCGGGCGCTTGAGATCCGGCTCAGTCCGGAGGATCTTGAGGCCATCGACGCGGAGTTTCCTCCGCCCAAGCGCAAGCGCCCGCTTGAGATGATCTGATAGGTCGCCGAGAAGCAGGACACCACAAGCTCATGACCTTCACCCGAGCCGATGCACTCACTGTCGCGGAGATTCTCAGGACGGCGGCTCAAGCCGAGATCCTGCCGCGATTCCGGAATCTGTCCTCTGATGCCATCCGGGCGAAGTCCTCGCAGCTCGACCTCGTGACGGATGCGGATGAGGCCGCCGAGCGCGTCATCGAGGCCGAACTTCTGCGCCGGTTTCCGGGAGCACTGGTCGTCGGCGAGGAGGGCGTCAGCCACAATGCGAGCCTGCTCGACGGACTCGGGGAGGCCGATCTGGCTTTCATCCTTGATCCTGTCGACGGTACCTTGAATTTCGCCTCCGGTCTGCCGCTCTTCGGCGTGATGGCCGCCGTGGTGATCAAAGGCGAGATTGTCAGCGGCGTGATCCTGGATCCAATCTCGGACGATTGGTCCATGGCCGTTCGCGGAGAAGGGGCCTGGATCCAGCGCCCGGACGGCAGCACCAGCCCGCTGCACGTTGCTTCGCCGGTGCCCTTGTCGCGTATGGCAGGCAACGTTTCCTGGCGGTATCTGCCTGAGGACCTTCGTCCCGTGGTGACGGGCAATCTGCCGAAGGTTGCGATGGCGGCCGATCTCCGCTGCGCGGCGCATACCTATCGTCAGATTGCGGCCGGTCACCTTCACTTCTCGTTCTCGTCGAGCGTGATGCCATGGGATCACGCCGCAGGCTGGCTGATCCATCGCGAGGCCGGCGGTTACACGGCGCATTTCGACGGTTCGCCTTACCAGCCCGTCAATCGCGGCGGCGGTCTCATCAGTGCACCGGACAAGGAAAGCTGGCAGGCCGTGCGCGATGCTCTCCTCCCGCCTCGGGCCTAAGCCGACTATCGTCGATCAGGATCCTCGCTCGATGCGGGCGATCAGAGCATCGATCTCAGTGATCTTCCTGAGGCGGTTCCTGCATTGCCTGTCGAGATACCATGCTCTGCCGATGCTGAGACCGAGAAGGGGCAGGGCCCAGAGGAGACTGATCGCATCCAGGAGAACCAGACCCAGAAACGCGATGGAGAGGATCCAGGCCTCGATCCGTCCGAAGCCTTCCGTCAATTCATTCTTCACGAGCAATTGCTGCCGTTCGATCAGCAGATCGGATCTGGCATGGTCGAGCCTGGACCTCCGCGCCATGGTTGGCAGAGCGCTGCGCAGGTTCTCAAGAGAGCCTTTGATGTCGGCGAGACGCGATGCTCTTTCCAGCGTTTCGGGCTCTCGCGCAATCGGAGCGAAAGCTGCCGCGATGCGGCGGTAAAAGGCCACGAGTGCAGGCGGATGGTTGTCCTGCTCGGTCTGGAAATCGCTGGGCTGAAAGCTGTCCGTGATGCGGTTGCGAACCTGCACGACGACAGCGTCAGCCTTTCTGTCCCGACTGATCCGCTGAAAGGAATTCGCAACATGCTTGGCGATCGCAATTTCGACCGCAGCCTCAGCCCTGTCCGTCGACATCAACAGCTTCCTTCGCCTCTGGTGCTGCGGTCACGAATGGCCGGGTGGATGAACCGAAAGCCTCAGGTCGAAATGTCCGGCAGCTCCAATATGGCAGTTTCCTCAAGGTGAAGCAGCATGGTTAACGGGCAGACCGTATGTTCGT
>KI912045.1:326147-326838 GCA_000517005.1 Microvirga lupini | reverse complement strand
CAGAGTTAACCATGGAGCCGATTTCCATCATGCCGGGGGACGCTTTGCTCGCTCGGCGAGCGTTTCATTATTCTTTAGCGCTGATCGTCGGGAAGCATGCCGGCAAGATCCTGCAGGAACTTGATGGACGCGGGCGGACGGCCCTCCTGTTCAGCGATCTTGATGATGTTGTTCAGAATATTGGCGATCTCGCTCAGCTTGGCGACGCGGCCTGCCGACAGAACGTGGAAGAAGGTCGAGAAGGCGACGGCGATGGCCTGATCGTGCTCCTCGAGCCGGCGGCATTGTTCCTTGAGCGCCTTGATGTCCCTTTCCTGGGCCGAAACGATTTCCACCAGGGTTAGCATCTGTTCGGCCAGGGTATCCACGGAAGCGTTCATGTCGGTCAGGCGTCCCAAATCTGCAATGTTTGAGGGGGCGAGGGGCTGATAGTCGTCGGAAACCTGGTGCCTGAGCGACTCGCTGACGGAGAGCAGGGCGGATGATAGGCGATCCGTTTCCTTCGGATGAGTGTCGACATTCGTGGAAGCCGGTTGACCAAGCACCGCCTCGGCGTCGTCCGAGACAACCCTGGGCAGGCCCACTGTACGGGTGATTTTGGACACCGCCTGCCGCAAGAAACGACGCAACTTCACCTGAACATCGGCTATCACGTTCTCACGTCTGCTCCCACCAGCCTGGTCTCCTCGGA
>KI912045.1:324703-326047 GCA_000517005.1 Microvirga lupini | reverse complement strand
GGAGGAAGGTGCCCGACGGTATCATGACTTCCGCGCAAATGCTTCAGGAAGCTCTTGGGCGAACGAGACAGGTTATCCTCTTGCGTAGAGCAGCCGTGCCCGAATGGTTCCTTCCAGGGCGCGGATCTCATCGAGGGTTTCTCGGCTTTGCTCGGGCAATCCTTCCGCCTCGATCACGACATAACCAATCTCGCCATCCGTCTGCAGATGCTGACCCGTGATGTTGAGGCCACGCTGCGAGAAGGCATTGTTGAGGCGGCCGAGAATGCCGGGCACGTTCCGATGCACATGGATGTAGCGTGTGCCGGTGGCTCGGGACGGGAGCTGAACCTGCGGAAAGTTGACGGCTCCGACCGTCGTGCCGACATCGGAATATTCGACAAGCTTCTTCGCAACCTCGGCGCCGATGCGCTCCTGCGCCTCTTCGGTCGATCCGCCGATATGCGGTGTCAGAATAACGTTGGCAAGCCCCTGCAACGGAGTAACGAACGGCTCCTTGTTCGAAGCGGGCTCGACGGGGAACACGTCCACGGCTGCGCCACGCAGATGGCCGCTTCTCAGAGCTTCGGCGAGCGCATCGAGATCGACGACCGTGCCGCGGCTGTTGTTGATGAGATAGGCGCCCTTCTTCATCGCCGCGATCTCGGCCTTGCCGATCATGCCGTGAGTGGCCGGCGTCTCGGGAACGTGCAGGCTGACCACATCGCTCTGGTTCAGCAGGGCGTGCAGGCTGTCGGCGGGCTCCGTATTGCCGTGCCGAAGCTTGTCGGTCTGGTCGAAGAAGATGACCCGCATGCCCATGGCCTCGGCCAGATAGGAGAGCTGTGAACCGATATTGCCATAGCCGACGATGCCGAGCGTCTTGCCGCGGACCTCATGGCTGTCGATGGCGGATTTGTCCCATTGCCCGGCATGAGCGGCAGTGGATTTAGGAAACGTCCGCCGCAGCAGCATGACGATTTCGCCGATCACCAGTTCGGCCACGCTTCGGGTGTTGGAGAAGGGAGCGTTGAAGACGGGAATGCCTGCGTGCCGTGCCGCTTCCAGGTCGACCTGGTTCGTGCCGACGCTGAAGCAGCCGACGGCGATCAGCCTGTTCGCGGCCTCCAGGACCTTGCTCGTCAGCTGCGTCCGGGAGCGGATTCCGAGCAGATGGACCCCCTGCAACGCCTCGATCAGCTGATCCTCGTCGAGGGCCGTCTTGAGATAGGTCAGGTTCGTATAGCCGGCACCCCTGATCAGCTCGACGGCACTGTCGTTCACCCCCTCGAGCAAAAGAACGCGGATCTTGTCTTTCTGAAGAGAGAACATCTCGGACATGTCGGCTCCATTCGGCGTGCGCCG